>NZ_JBIOSO010000001.1:0-432500 GCF_051714805.1 Enterococcus sp. AZ091
AGAAATTTTTGCTTCTTTGTCTTGTTGTTCACCTTTTTTGACAAAAAATCCCAGTACTCTTGAAAAAATGGAATTGACAAACAGCAGGCTTTCAGGTATTCTATATCTTGTGTTAAATAACAAGCCGCTTTAGCTCAGTTGGTAGAGCGCATCCATGGTAAGGATGAGGTCGACGGTTCAAGCCCGTCAAGTGGCTTTCTCAAAACAACGTTCTTGGGACGTTGTTTTTTTGTTTGCAGTTAGCACCGATTATTTTCAGTTGCTCCTTATTTCAACAACGAAAATGATAAACGGTCCCTGCATTGCATCACTATTTCACACTGTTCATTATGTTCATTTGAACAATCATAAATATCAATGATTCTCAAGAATAACTTCTTAGCCTATTATTTATCCAGTCACCAAAACTAGCTACGTATTCTATAGGGCCTTGTATTATTACTCTGGCTTGTTCTTTAGAAATTGCCTGGTAAAAGAACTGTCGGTTTTCTCCATCGTATACATTGTTATATTGATTCAACAAATCATTTTTTAAATTTTCAACTAACCTCATACTAGAGATTGGAATATTAATGACGAGTATTGAACCCGTTTTAAAATTATTCTCGTTTTCAAAAAAGTTAGTAACAGGGTTCTCAACTGACTGACCTATAAAACGATACACTTCGGATTTCAAAAATTTCCATTGTCCACCAATCTTTTGCCCTTTTAATTTACCATCAGACAAGTAGTTTCTAATAGTTCTTGTAGTTACTCCCAATGCATCCGCAACTTCAGATACACTTAGCAAATCGTGATTCATAGTTTATCTCCTTACATTAATAATTTTGTTCGCGTATTTCTTGAATGATTTATCATGGGTTGTATATAAAATAATTTTCTCTTGTGATTTGATTGTAATGAAATTCAATATTGCATTTGCAGATTCTTTATCTATATTACTAATGCTTTCATCTAAAATATATAATTCTGCATCAGATATAATTAATCTACATACTGCAATTCTTTGTTTTTCTCCTCCAGATAAATTCGCACCATTTTCTAATAATACACTATCCCAATGCTTTTCTTTAAATATCGGACTTAAAATACCAGATGTTTCAATCAAATATTTTTCATCTCTGGTTAGTTTTCTTCCCATTCCTATATTGTTTTCTAATGACGTAGACAAAATCGTTGGATCTTGTGAAATATAAGCAATTTTATTCCTTAAACTTGAATTTTCCAAGCTGTTAATTTCTAATCCATTGATCTTTATTCCTTTAGATTTTCTAAATTTCAACATCAGTCTCAATAGAGAAGTTTTTCCACTACCAGAATCTCCTTCTATATAAACTATATCCTCTTTATTCACTACTTCTTTTAAATTATAATTAAAAATTTGTTTATTTATTAAAAATGATGGGAAATTAAACTCAATATTGTTTATATTTTGTATTTCTATTTCCCCATTTTCTTCACGTAATAAGTCAAGATTATTCTTAATGAACTCATTAGAAATAGTTAAAGATTTATAATCTACATTTGCCTTAGATAAATCACTTAAAGCGGAATAATACATTGGAATAACAATACTTAGAATAATTAAATTTCCCACAGGAAATTCATTTTGAACAATTAATATACTCGCCCAAATATAAGTCATATTTTGAACCAATTGATTAATAAAGACAATAGCATTACTAGTAACTTGTGCATATTTATTATTATTTGCTAATGAATCATACATTGCAATCATCTTTGGTTTAAGCAGATGTTCTAATGCAGATACATTAGCTTGGGATTTTATATTATCCACATTTGATAATGTCACAATTAAATCTTTATTTGCACTTGCAGCATCTTTTTGCATTTTTTCCATTCTAATAGATAATTGCTTGTTAATATGCTTAAAGCCAACTAAATTTAAAGGAAGTAATATCAATAAGAGCAAAAAAATTTTCCATGATATAAATCCAACAATTCCTAGAGATAACAAAATTACAAAACATGACTTTACTATAGTCGATACACTATTAATCAAAAATAAATATAAAGAATCCACTGAAGTAAATATACGATTAATTAAATACGTGGGTTCTTTTTCAATAAAACCATCATAAGAAATTTTAGTCAGCTTACTTATCAGTTTGAACAAATAATTCGAATTAAACTTTGCTGCAAAATTTTCTCTATACACGAGCATGAAAGTCTGCAATAAGAAAGAAAACAACATAACTATAAATATAAAGAGCATTATCTCATAGGTTAGTTTGATCTTATTTTCATTAAAATATTGTATGAATAGAGGAGTAATCATTGATGTTAAAGAGCCAATAACAACTAATAGACTGGTTATTAATACAAATTGCTTATTTTCTTTTAGAACATTTTTCATATTTTTTCCTCTTTTTCGTTTTATTTTTCATAATTGTACTCTTTATCATTTATAAATGTCAATTATTTTCCTTAAATTAGGAAAAAATACGAAAAAACAAAACGACACTTCAATTAGAAAATATACGAACACCTGCCTTGAATAAAGCAACTACAAACTATTTAAATAGTACGTGTGGGAAATTAGTTGGAAGTGGGAAATTAAATAGTTACGGAAAACAGGAAAATGGAGAGTTATTGCAGAAAAAATAAACTAGCATAAACATTCCCAGCTTATTTCGTATTCAGACCTTGCTGCTCTCCAGTTAGTCGTAGTTAGTCTATTTACTCCGTATACGGTGAAATCACTTATCTGATTTTATAACCATTACTAAGTACGATTACTTCATCAACAATTTCCAGGTTTTTCGGACGATGGGTAATCATAAGGACGATCCTATTCTTAAATATTTTCATTACTTCTTTGAGCAACTTTTCTTCGGTTGATTCATCCAATGCCGAAGTGGCCTCATCTATCACTATTATCTCTGCAGTAGAAAAGAACATTCTCGCAAACGCAATACGCTGCTTCTCTCCACCAGAAATATTAGAACCTTTTTCACCAATTCGTGTATCTAATCCTTCTTCAAGTGAATGATAAAAATGTCCTAATTGACATTTCTCTAGTGCCTCTATTACTTGAATATCTGGTATATTTTTGTCAAAAACAATAGTTTCTTTTAATGTTCCCTGAAAAATAGGAGCATCTTGTGAGAGATAGAAAATATGATCGTAATATTCATTTAAATTATACGAAGATAAATTCTTATGATTCACAAAAATATCTCCACTAGTGGGTTTGAATAATCCCAATATAACTTTCATCAAATAAAAAAGGGAAATCAGCAGTTACCTGATTTCCCTTTTTTGATCAAACAAATCAATAGTTTATTTCACAACAAATACCGAACATTTTGCATGGTTGACGACATAGTCAGTTGTCGATCCCACCACAGCTCTTGTGAGAGTTCCTTTACCCGTCGCACCAATCACGATTAGATCAATTGGATAAGTTTCTGTTGCTGCATGGATGATAAATCGCTTAGGGTCTCCTACCTCTACGATCACCGCAACGTCTTCGACACCATGGTTATTTGCATCATAGATTTTCTTTAGCATCTCGGTTTCAACCCTCGTCTTTTCCTGTTCAAATAGCTTTGAAAAAGAATAAGCACTCGTTGAAAGCTCTGCATTGTTAATGATTGAAAGGACATACAGTTTGGCTTTGTTTCGTTTGCAAATATCGACAGCTTCCCAAAAGGCCTTTTCTGATTGCTCAGAACCATCTAACGCAACGAGAACATTTTGACATGTACGCAACATTTTTATCCCCTCCTCTTTAGTTTACCACATTCAAGTGACAGCTGAAAGATTCACGAATGAACTGCTTTGTTATTTTTATTTTTTCTGTTCCAATTGCATGCAATATATGTTTTTTTACTTCATTTCCCATGAATAAACCTTAAACATCTACAAAGATTTCTAGAATTTCATTCAAACAGGCTCTTTCATGCTAGAATCATAGTGAACAACTGATTTGAGGTGAAGACAATGCGTCAATTCTTTCAAGCCCTGTTAACTTTTATTCTGTATATTGGTCTTTTTTTCGTGATTCTCGGATTGATAGCCTACTTCTTACTACGATAGGAACGAAATAACACCTGAGTCTTTGCATCTTAGCATTTCCATGTTAAAATAACAAAAGAAGCATTGTGCCCTTTTAGTCGTCTTCCACAAGCTAACTATCTGGTCCAATGCTTTTCGTTATCTGTTTATAAGTTTTTTATGTTCAAGTCAATCAGCCAACAAAGAAAAATAGCAATTGCTTTTATAGAAAGAAGGTACTAGAAATGGAGCTAACGATTACCACAGAAGCAGCACAACGTCTTCCACAAGGTACAACTCAATTTATCTTGACAGCCAATGATGGTTCCAACCAGTTTTCCTCTGCTGAAGGCTGCTGTATGATTGGCGAGCGTTTCTTGATCGCACCTATTGAAGAAATCATTGTTCCTTTTACATTAGAGATCACTAGCAATTTGTTTACTTTCTATACTTCTGAGTACGACACAATGTTTTTAACTGGTCACCTCGAGTTAATGGTGCATCCGACTTCCGGCACCCTCGTTTTGAAAAATGAGAGTGGCTATCTGGATAATAACGTCTTAGTCCTAAAAACTACTACCATCAAATAACATTCATGAGCTTAAAAAAGAGTCGAAGTAAGTCCCGCTACTAATCAAACATCGCGGGGATAATCACCTTTCTTCCTCTGTTCTAAGCTCTTTTTTGCATTTATTTTCCAGCATGATCCATTCTGATCAATTCCAGCAAATCTAGGGGTTTTTCTGCCAAAGCGACTGCTCCTGCAGAAAGTAGTTCTTCCTCGCTACCAAATCCATAAAGAACACCGATCGCGGATAACCCATTGGCTTTTGCTCCTAGAATGTCATGGCTTCGATCACCAATCATTAAGGCACTTGTATTGCCATCCGCCTTCTCTAGTGCATATGCAAGGACTGCCGCTTTTTCTCCCCGCTTATTTTCAAGATCAGCTCCGTAAATTCCTTTGAAGTAATCTGTAAAATCTAAGTAACTTAAAATTTCTTTTGCGAATATCTCTGGTTTTGATGTAGCAATGAAGACATCATGTGTTTCCGAAAGTTCAGCCAAAGTGGTTTCGATTTTTTCGTAAGGCGTAATCTGAAACATCCCTTTTTCTCGATAATTCTCCCGATAATAATTCACAGCACGCTGCGCAGTCTCTTCTGTAAAGCCCAGCTCACGAAAAGAATTAATCAGTGGTGGACCAATAAAAGCTCTCAATCCATCGGTTGAGAGAGGTTCATGTCCCAATTTTTCCAGTGCATAGCGAATCGAAGAATAGATTCCTTCGCTAGAATCAATGATCGTACCATCTAAATCAAAAAATAATTGTTGTTTCATGTCATCTCCCCTTTTCCTTATTATAGGAAAAAAAGGACTCTCCCGCAAACGCTTCTTTTTTGAAACATTCGACAAATCGACTGATCTTTGGATTCCTCAAAATAGTTTTAACTTTTATCTGCAAAAAAAGAGCGATCTTTCCGCTAGTAGAAAGACCGCTCCAAAATGGCAAAAAAAAGATAGCTTCACAGCTATCGATAACTCCGGCAGTAGGACTCGAACCTACGACATCATGATTAACAGTCATGCGCTACTACCAACTGAGCTATGCCGGAATGAAACAGCGTGGCGACGTCCTACTCTCACAAAGGGAAACCCTTCACTACAATCGGCGCTAAGAAGCTTAACTTCTGTGTTCGGCATGGTTACAGGTGTATCCTTCTCGCTATCGCCACCACACTATTCAATTGAGTAAGTGTTGCTCACTCAAAACTGGATCGAAGAATCAAAACTCTTCCGAGTTTCCTTGCTTTTTTCAATCGTGGTTAAGTCCTCGATCGATTAGTATCAGTCCGCTCCAACCATCACTGGCCTTCCACTTCTGACCTATCTACCTGATCATCTCTCAGGGATCTTACTTTCTTAAAGAAATGGGAAATCTCATCTTGAGGTGGGCTTCACACTTAGATGCTTTCAGCGTTTATCCCTTCCCTACATAGCTACCCAGCGATGCCTCTGGCGAGACAACTGGTACACCAGCGGTAAGTCCATCCCGGTCCTCTCGTACTAAGGACAGCTCCTCTCAAATTTCCAACGCCCGCGACGGATAGGGACCGAACTGTCTCACGACGTTCTGAACCCAGCTCGCGTGCCGCTTTAATGGGCGAACAGCCCAACCCTTGGGACCGACTACAGCCCCAGGATGCGACGAGCCGACATCGAGGTGCCAAACCTCCCCGTCGATGTGGACTCTTGGGGGAGATAAGCCTGTTATCCCCAGGGTAGCTTTTATCCGTTGAGCGATGGCCCTTCCATGCGGAACCACCGGATCACTAAGCCCGACTTTCGTCCCTGCTCGAGTTGTAGCTCTCGCAGTCAAGCTCCCTTCTGCCTTTACACTCTTCGAATGATTTCCAACCATTCTGAGGGAACCTTTGGGCGCCTCCGTTACCTTTTAGGAGGCGACCGCCCCAGTCAAACTGCCCATCTGACACTGTCTCCCAGCCCGTTAAGGGCTGCGGGTTAGAGTGGCCATAACGCAAGGGTAGTATCCCACCATTGCCTCCATCGAAACTGGCGTCCCGATCTCTACGGCTCCTACCTATCCTGTACATGCGGTACAGACACTCAATATCAAACTACAGTAAAGCTCCATGGGGTCTTTCCGTCCTGTCGCGGGTAACCTGCATCTTCACAGGTACTAAAATTTCACCGAGTCTCTCGTTGAGACAGTGCCCAAATCGTTACGCCTTTCGTGCGGGTCGGAACTTACCCGACAAGGAATTTCGCTACCTTAGGACCGTTATAGTTACGGCCGCCGTTTACTGGGGCTTCAATTCGTACCTTCGCTTACGCTAAGCACTCCTCTTAACCTTCCAGCACCGGGCAGGCGTCAGCCCCTATACGTCATCTTTCGATTTTGCAGAGACCTGTGTTTTTGATAAACAGTCGCTTGGGCCTATTCACTGCGGCTGCTCGTTAGAGCAGCACCCCTTCTCCCGAAGTTACGGGGTCATTTTGCCGAGTTCCTTAACGAGAGTTCTCTCGCTCACCTTAGGATGCTCTCCTCGACTACCTGTGTCGGTTTGCGGTACGGGCCATTGTTTTCTCACTAGAAGCTTTTCTTGGCAGTGTGACATCAGAAGCTTCGGTACTATTATTTCCCTCCTCATCACAGCTTGTCCTTGAAAGTAGAAGCATTTGACTCCCACTAAGACTCACTGCTTGAACAGACATATCCATCAGTCTGCACTTCTTAGCCTCCTGCGTCCCTCCATTGCTCAAACAAAAACAACGGGTACAGGAATATCAACCTGTTGTCCATCGCCTACGCCTGTCGGCCTCGGCTTAGGTCCCGACTAACCCTGGGCGGACGAGCCTTCCCCAGGAAACCTTAGTCATACGGTGGACAGGATTCTCACCTGTCTTTCGCTACTCATACCGGCATTCTCACTTCTAAGCGCTCCAGTAGTCCTCACGATCTACCTTCAACGCCCTTAGAACGCTCTCCTACCAATGCACCTTATGGTGCACTCCACAGCTTCGGTAAACTATTTAGCCCCGGTACATTTTCGGCGCAGGGTCACTCGACTAGTGAGCTATTACGCACTCTTTAAATGGTGGCTGCTTCTAAGCCAACATCCTAGTTGTCTGTGCAACCCCACATCCTTTTCCACTTAATAGTTATTTGGGGACCTTAGCTGGTGGTCTGGGCTGTTTCCCTTTCGACTATGGATCTTATCACTCACAGTCTGACTCCCGGATATGAATGAATGGCATTCGGAGTTTATCTGAATTCGGTAACCCGAGATGGGCCCCTAGTCCAAACAGTGCTCTACCTCCATCATTCTCAATTCCGAGGCTAGCCCTAAAGCTATTTCGGAGAGAACCAGCTATCTCCAAGTTCGTTTGGAATTTCTCCGCTACCCACACCTCATCCCCGCACTTTTCAACGTACGTGGGTTCGGTCCTCCAGTGCGTTTTACCGCACCTTCAACCTGGACATGGGTAGATCACATGGTTTCGGGTCTACGACAACATACTCATTCGCCCTATTCAGACTCGCTTTCGCTGCGGCTCCGTCTCTTCAACTTAACCTCGCATGCTATCGTAACTCGCCGGTTCATTCTACAAAAGGCACGCTATCACCCATTAACGGGCTCTAACTTGTTGTAGGCACACGGTTTCAGGATCTATTTCACTCCCCTTCCGGGGTGCTTTTCACCTTTCCCTCACGGTACTGGTTCACTATCGGTCACTAGGGAGTATTTAGCCTTGGGAGATGGTCCTCCCGGATTCCGACGGAATTCCTCGTGTTCCGCCGTACTCAGGATCCTCCTAGGTGTGAGCCAGATTTCATCTACGGGGTTTTTACCCTCTTTGACATACTTTTCCAAGTATTTCGACTATCTGTTTCAACTACCATATCGGAGTCCTACAACCCCAACAAGCAAGCTTGTTGGTTTGGGCTTTTCCCGTTTCGCTCGCCGCTACTCAGGGAATCGAATTTTCTTTCTCTTCCTGCAGGTACTTAGATGTTTCAGTTCTCTGCGTCTACCTCACAGCTGCTATGTATTCACAACTGTGTAACATCCTATAAAAGATGCTGGGTTCCCCCATTCGGAAATCTCTGGATCATAGCTTACTTACAGCTCCCCAAAGCATATCGGTGTTAGTCCCGTCCTTCATCGGCTCCTAGTGCCAAGGCATCCACCGTGCGCCCTTATTCACTTAACCTTTGACCTTACGGTCGGTGAGTACTTCTTCTAGCGATAGAAGGTTGCTCAAGAAAATAAGCGTTGAACTTATTAAAAAACTCTTTAACTTGTCAACTCGGTGTGTGTTACTTGTTTTGATTTTCTTCGATATCCAGTTTTCAATGAACAAACTATTTTGAGAGTAAACCTCTCAAAACTGAACAAAGGCAAACGATGTGTAGTCTTCCGTATTATTCCTTAGAAAGGAGGTGATCCAGCCGCACCTTCCGATACGGCTACCTTGTTACGACTTCACCCCAATCATCTATCCCACCTTAGGCGGCTGGCTCCAAAAAGGTTACCTCACCGACTTCGGGTGTTACAAACTCTCGTGGTGTGACGGGCGGTGTGTACAAGGCCCGGGAACGTATTCACCGCGGCGTGCTGATCCGCGATTACTAGCGATTCCGGCTTCATGTAGGCGAGTTGCAGCCTACAATCCGAACTGAGAGAAGCTTTAAGAGATTAGCTTAGCCTCGCGACTTCGCAACTCGTTGTACTTCCCATTGTAGCACGTGTGTAGCCCAGGTCATAAGGGGCATGATGATTTGACGTCATCCCCACCTTCCTCCGGTTTGTCACCGGCAGTCTCGCTAGAGTGCCCAACTAAATGATGGCAACTAACAATAAGGGTTGCGCTCGTTGCGGGACTTAACCCAACATCTCACGACACGAGCTGACGACAACCATGCACCACCTGTCACTTTGCCCCCGAAGGGGAAGCTCTATCTCTAGAGTGGTCAAAGGATGTCAAGACCTGGTAAGGTTCTTCGCGTTGCTTCGAATTAAACCACATGCTCCACCGCTTGTGCGGGCCCCCGTCAATTCCTTTGAGTTTCAACCTTGCGGTCGTACTCCCCAGGCGGAGTGCTTAATGCGTTTGCTGCAGCACTGAAGGGCGGAAACCCTCCAACACTTAGCACTCATCGTTTACGGCGTGGACTACCAGGGTATCTAATCCTGTTCGCTCCCCACGCTTTCGAGCCTCAGCGTCAGTTACAGACCAGAGAGCCGCCTTCGCCACTGGTGTTCCTCCATATATCTACGCATTTCACCGCTACACATGGAATTCCACTCTCCTCTTCTGCACTCAAGTCTCCCAGTTTCCAATGACCCTCCCCGGTTGAGCCGGGGGCTTTCACATCAGACTTAAGAAACCGCCTGCGCTCGCTTTACGCCCAATAAATCCGGACAACGCTTGCCACCTACGTATTACCGCGGCTGCTGGCACGTAGTTAGCCGTGGCTTTCTGGTTAGATACCGTCAAGGGATGAACGTTCTACTCTCATCCTTGTTCTTCTCTAACAACAGAGTTTTACGATCCGAAAACCTTCTTCACTCACGCGGCGTTGCTCGGTCAGACTTTCGTCCATTGCCGAAGATTCCCTACTGCTGCCTCCCGTAGGAGTCTGGGCCGTGTCTCAGTCCCAGTGTGG
This sequence comes from Enterococcus sp. AZ091, assembly GCF_051714805.1. Classification (NCBI taxonomy): domain Bacteria; kingdom Bacillati; phylum Bacillota; class Bacilli; order Lactobacillales; family Enterococcaceae; genus Enterococcus; species Enterococcus sp. AZ091. The sequence goes on from NZ_JBIOSO010000001.1 coordinate 10,214, forward strand.
CCGATCACCCTCTCAGGTCGGCTATGCATCGTGGCCTTGGTGAGCCGTTACCTCACCAACTAGCTAATGCACCGCGGGTCCATCCATCAGTGACGCAAAAGCGCCTTTCAACTTTCTTCCATGCGGAAAATAGTGTTATACGGTATTAGCACCTGTTTCCAAGTGTTATCCCCTTCTGATGGGCAGGTTACCCACGTGTTACTCACCCGTTCGCCACTCTTTTTCTTTCGGTGGAGCAAGCTCCGGTAAAAGAAAAAGCGTTCGACTTGCATGTATTAGGCACGCCGCCAGCGTTCGTCCTGAGCCAGGATCAAACTCTCATAATGATTTGTTTGAACGATCCATAGGATCGTTAAGCTCAAATAAAATTAACTTTGCTAGCTATTGCTTGCATGTATTTTGCTTCATAAATGAAGCGCCCTACACATTGGTTCGTTTGCTTGCTTTGTTCAGTTTTCAAAGGTCTACTGCGCTGCGTTAGCAACTTTTAAATCATATCAGATCAACAAGTGAATGTCAACTCTTTTTTAAAAGTTTTTTTCGAAAGTGTTTATTCAACAACTTCCTGTGCGTCATCAGCGACTTCATTAGAATAACAAATGAATTGTTATTTGTCAACAACTTTTTTCAATCTTTTTTGTTGCTGCATCAGCATCAAATTGATTTTTTAAATTTTCGACTTCGTTATAATATCATCTGTTTCCGTTTTGGTCAAGCCCTTTTTTCAAAAAGTTTTTTTGAAAGGTTTTGACTGTCGGCGTGTTTTGCCAACGTTGATAAATTTACCATTATTCTATCTGAGGGTCAAGCATATTTTCTGTTTTTCTCCAATAAATTTTCTAAAAAGAAAAAAAGCCGTATCAACGGCTTTTTTATGTAGTTGTCTTCTATCCATTTGATTAGAAGAATGGCATACCTTCTATTTTGTAATCTTCAATAATTTGTCTGAAAACATTCGGTTCTTCCCACGCATAACCATCAGGTAGTTGTTTGTCTTGTCCTGATTCTTGGGTTTCAAAAACAAAAAGTGGAATATTCTCAGCATCAATCGAACCATTGGTTAATTCAACAAGATCGATCGCTGTCACGTCTAAATGAATACTGTCTTTAAACAATTGTAAAATATTTGCTAGACCGGTCTTATCTTCAGAGAAGTCTGTAGATGCCAGTTCTGCGGTACCTTCGTGCGTCTGCATCAAAAACTTTTTCGAGCCATTTGCCAAGTGCATCATAACTGTTCCTGCCACTTTTTTGGATCCCAAAATACCCACCTCGGTTATTCAACTGATTGTAAATCAATTTTAGCACATTTTCAGAAAATATGCACGATTATCTCTTTCCGTTTTCTTTTTCCAGCATCTCTTTGGCTTCCGCTGTCCATTTCGGTAATGCTTCAGCAATCGTGCGAAAACCGATTCGTTTGTTTTTATTCGTAAAATACCTTTTGCGCTTATAAGGAAGCTGAACAAATTTTTGTTCTAATGTTCTGCGGGACAGACTGATTTTTTGGCTATATTCATCGATATCGATAATCTGTACGCGCACCTCCTGGCCCACTTGCAAAACATCATGAATATTCTTCGTGTATCCAGACTGGATCTCAGAAACATGGATCAAGCCTTGTGTTTCTTTATCGAGCGACACAAAGGCGCCGTATGGTTGTATACCTGTGACCGTTCCGTCAATAATAGTTCCGATTTGATAGTCCATATGATTTCCTCTCTTTTCATCTTTTATTATACTTGAACTAGTGTTAGATTTGAAGTAGTAGAAAAAAACGATCTAGGAGGGGTACATATGACGAATTTTGACAATGTCCATTCACGGTTAAATACCAATAGTGTAAAGTGGGACAGTATTGCTACGACCTATAAGGAAGAAGGTTTACTGCCGTTATGGGTAGCCGACATGGATTTTTTGGCACCTAAGCCGGTCAAGAATGCCCTGCAGCAAGTGATTGATCAAGGAATTTACGGCTATACTGTTTTCCCTGAAAGTTTGTACGAAGCAATCATTTCTTGGCAAGAACGAAAACACAACTACTCGCTACAAAAAGAGGAGATTTTGTTCAACAGTGGTGTTGTCCCTAGTCTCGCATTAGCTGTGCAGAGCTATACCAATGAAGGCGACAGTGTAATGATTCATGATCCAGTGTACCCACCATTTGCTGACGTTGTTGAAAAAAATCAGCGTCAACTTGTGCGCAACCCGTTGATCGAAAAAAACGGGCATTTCGAAATCGATTCCGTTGCAATGGAATCTGCTATTGTAGATAACCATGTCAAACTGATGATTTTGTGTAATCCACACAATCCTGGTGGTCGTGTGTGGACAAAAGAGGAGCTGCAAACAATTGGGTCGATCTGTCAAAAACATCATGTTCTCGTGATCAGCGATGAAATTCATCAAGACATCGTTTTTGCTCCGAATACATTTGTTTCATTTCAGACAGTTGATCCTGCTTTTGCTGATTTCTCCATTGTTTTAACTTCAGCAACCAAAACATTCAACTTGGCTGGCATCAAAAATTCAATGATCTTTATCAAAAATCCGGATTTGAAAAAACAATTCATAACTGTTCAAGAAAAAAATGTTCAAAGTGAAATCAATACATTCGGTATTGTAGCAACAGAAGCAGCCTATCGAGAGTCAGAAGCATGGCTGGATGAATTGCTTAGCTATCTTTCAGCCAATATCGAATGGACCTGTGAGTTTTTGGTAGAAAAATTACCTGAAATCAAGTTTCAAAAGCCAGAAGGCACCTATCTTATGTGGCTAGACTTCTCTGCCTACGGTCTTTCTGACCGAGAGTTACAACGCAAATTGATCAAAGAAGCAAAAGTGGTCTTGAATCCAGGTATCAACTTTGGCCCATCCGGAACGCAACATATGCGGATCAACTTGGCTTGTCCTCGAGAAACGCTGCAAAAAGGTCTCCTGCAAATTGCTGCTGCATTCACAGAACTGAAACAATAAAAAAGAACCCCGCGGGGTTCTTTTTTATGCACTGATTTCAATTGTTTCGATCACAACATCATGAACAGGACGGTCTTGCGGTCCTCGTTGAACATTTGCGATTTCGTCCACTACATCCATGCCATCTACAACATGACCAAAAACAGTGTGACGGAAGTCTAACCATGGCGTTCCACCTTGTTGATATGCTTCGATCACTTCGGAAGGATAACCTGCTCCCTCTAATTGACCAAGCATATTCGCTGGTACGTTTTGATTGTTGACAATAAAGAATTGGCTGCCGTTTGTATTTGGGCCAGCATTAGCCATTGATAATGCTCCGCGAAGATTGAAGAGCTCTTTTGAAAACTCATCTTCAAAGCTGCCCCCGTAAATACTTTCGCCACCCATACCAGTACCGGTAGGATCGCCGCCTTGAATCATAAAATCAGGAATAACACGGTGGAAAATGATACCGTCGTAATATCCTTTTTGGGCAAGTTCGACGAAGTTTTTCACGGTTTTTGGGGCCAATTCTGGAAAGAGCACTACTGTGATATCTCCCCGATTCGTTTTGATAACTGCTTTATGACCTGTTTCTTTTAAATGTAGCTGTGGAAATTCAGACACACTTAACGCCTCCTTGTTTATACTAAATACTAAAACAATGATAGCAGAAAAATGAAAAAATGCTAGTTAAGACAATTTTTGCTATAATGAAGCTATTCGTCCAGGTGATACTGTAGAATAATCAATCAACAGAGGGAGATGCACTATGGAGATATATGATATTACCATCGTTGGTGCTGGGCCGAGCGGTATGTTCTCTGCCTTCTACGCCGGTATGCGCAACGCAAAAACCAAACTGATCGACAGTCTGCCTCAGCTAGGCGGCCAATTGGCCACGCTCTATCCTGAGAAATATATATATGATATTCCGGGTTATCCAAAGATCAAAGCCGGTGAATTGGTTCAAAATCTTGAAAAGCAACTGACTACCTTCAATCATCAATACTGTTTGGAGGAAACCGTCTTACAGATCGAAAAGCACGAAGACTACCTAGAACTGATCACAGATAAAGGCAATCACTATTCCAAAGCAGTGATTTTAGCCTTAGGCAATGGTTCCTTCCAGCCAAGAAAACTGTCTATACCCGACAGTGAACGTTTTGAAGGCAATGGACTCGACTATTTCGTAACTGACTTGATGAAGTATGCGGGCCGCAAAGTTGCTATCGCTGGGGGTGGCGATTCAGCGATTGACTGGGCGCTCATGCTTGAACCAATCGCTAGTGAAGTTTATTTGATCCATCGTCGCCCAGAATTTCGAGCGCATGAACATAGTGTCAACAAACTGCGCGCTTCTTCTGTCAACATTCTAACTCCTTATGTTATCCAGGATATCAGTGGAGAAAAACGTCTAACTGAAATTGCTTTGCAGCAAGTCAAAGGAGATGAATCTGTTTCCTTGCAAGTGGACTCTTTGATCGTTAATTACGGTTTTTCTTCGACTTTGAACATTAAAGAGTGGGGACTAAAAAGCACTCGACAAGGCGTATTCGTTACATCAGATATGCGGACATCCATTCCAGGAATCTACGCTTGCGGGGATGTGGTCTTATATGATGGCAAAGTAGATTTGATTGCTACTGGTTTCGGGGAAGCCCCCACTGCCGTCAACAATGCGCTTCATTACATTGATCCTAAAAACCGGACACAACCTGCCCACAGCACTAGTTTGTTCAAGGAGTAGACCATGCTGAGTCGGTATAAAATTGATTTACCTGATGCGTCCCTTGCAAACCAAATGCGTGTTTACTTAGAAGCCTTTGACCAAGTATCGACTGTCCAACATCATCTCGAAGTAGCCAATGCCGCTGAGCAACTTGCCAAACGTTTCGGTGGCGACTGCCAGAAAGCAACGATTGCTGGATTGTTTCATGATATCAGCGTGGTCATTCCCAATGATGAACGTCTCGCATTTCAAGAATATTACGGTTTGGAGATAGTGCCGGAAGAAAGAAAAGTACCATTATTGCTGCATCAAAAACAATCGGCTACTTTGGCAAAAGAGCTCTTTGGGATCACTGACCCTGAGATTTTGTCTGCCATTACCTGCCACACTACACTTAAGGAAAATTTTTCAAAGCTGGATCTCATTGTTTTCCTAGCAGATAAAATCGAATGGGATCGCGCAGATGCGGCACCTTTTTTAGATGAGCTAGTGGCTGCACTTGATAACTCTTTAGGAGCGGCAGCATTATGTTATCTTGACTGGCTGTTTACTGGTGATTTGCTAGTGGCCCACCCTTGGGCAGTTGCCGCAAAACAACAATTGCAAAAAAAGCTACTTTAAAAAAGCTACTTTAAAAAAGCTTTTTAAAAAAGCTACTTACCAAAAAAGCAAAAACTACTATATTAAAAAACAGCTTAAAAAAGAGCTAGTATAAAAAAGGAAAAAAGCTATAAAAAGAACCGGTCGCAGGATTTCTCTGCGACTTTTTTTCATACAGTTCAGAAACGACTACGTTGCTGTTCGTCGGTATTTTTTGATTCCACGGGCAAGATAAGATAGGATAGAAGTAAGAAAAAAGAATTGGAGGGAATCACATGGTATTAGAGAATAAAACACTTGAAGATAAGGCAAGGGAACTACTTTCAGAGCGCGGCGTATCACTTCAGGATATCGGCGAACTTGTTTTATTTTTACAAAAAGATTATATCGAAGGTATCACATTAGATATGTGCATTGAAAGTGTGAACGCAGTCCTCAGTAAACGTGAGGTTCACAACACGATTTTGACTGGTATCCAGTTAGATATATTGGCAGAAGAAAACAGCCTTTTGCATCCATTGCAGGAAATCGTCAAAGATGATGAAGGGTTGTATGGTATCGATGAGATTTTGGCACTTTCCATTGTCAATGTCTACGGTTCGATCGGTTTCACCAACTATGGCTACATCGATAAAGTGAAGCCAGGTATTTTAAAAGAATTAAACAGTCATGAAGGCCCCCGGGTCCATACATTCTTAGATGATATTGTAGGTGCAATCGCAGCTTCGGCAGCTAGTCGTTTGGCGCACCAGCATCCAAGCAAGTCTCATTACATCACTCAATAAACTTGTAAAAATCAGCTACTATCGAAAAAAGACTATCCCACAAGTCTGAAACACCTGAAGGGACTACCGTGTAAATCGTTACGCGATACTAGCAAGGAACGCCAGTATGACTGACGTTCCCGCTATCCTCTAGGTCTTTTCTCACTTATGAAATAGTCTTTTTTTGACTTTGTTTTGCCCACCAGTAAATCACAAAGAAAAACAGTTCAATCAGTACAAAAAATAAAATAAAACAGTGCATGAAGAACGTCTCCGGCAGAACATTGATAATGGGATCCGTTACTGGATCAAAAAGCCAATCGTCATTATTGAAGAAAATCTCATGAAACGTCACAAAAAATCGATCAAACCCGATTGCCATCAAGAAACCAAAGAAAATCGGCAGCAGCATCCCCCACTGCAATGGTCGCAACAACCGCCAGCGCTGGTCATTTTTCCAAAAAGATCTAAGAAGCATGAAACTGGGGATCAACGTTACGAGCAGTACACCATAGTTTAATAAAAATAGTTTCTTCACATCATAGAAATGTCCAGCTCCTGCCGCTGACATCGGAAAATCTGGCAAAGCTAATGTCGTATTCAATGGATTGTTCAAGAAATCCAGCAACAACCCATAATTTTTTATCAATTCTTCTTTTGAAATGTCGGTATAATCTAAAATATTCAACTGTTGAATATCAAAATGATATAGCCAGCGAAAATTGATCGTTACCGTAATTGCTAAGCTGATCAGAAATAAAAACAAACACAGCATCCCTAGCCGCTCGATCCATACTTGTTTTCTCATTGGTCAAAATCCCATTCATCTAAGGAATCAATGACATAAGTTGGGGGTTCCGGTAAATGAGGCACAGCAGATTTCGGTGTAAAACCGGATAGTACCAATAGGGAATCAATGCCATTCCGAATCCCCGAGCAAATATCCGTCTCATAGTTATCTCCCACCATAATGACTTCCTCTTTTGGTAAACCAAGGTGTGCCACGGCTTTGTCCATAATAATTGCTTCCGGTTTACCGATGAAAATCGGCGGTGTCTGTGTCGCAGTCTCCACCATTGCGATCAAAGAACCGGCTCCAGGTAACAATCCCCGTTCGGTAGGGATATTTTTATCTGGATTGGTGCCGATAAAGGTAGCCCCTTTTTGAATCGCTAATGTGGCTAAGACAAACTTTTCGTAGGTGACATCATTGTCTAAACCAACGACGACATAATCCGGATTTTGGTCATCCCATTCAAAACCGGCCGCTAAAATCAAGTCGATCAACCCTGCTTCGCCGATCACAAAGACTTTATTGCCGCGACCGTGGTCTTTCATAAAGTCGATCGTCGCCAAACTTGCCGTATAAATTGTTGCAGGCGCCACATGAATGGCGAATTCATCCGCTAATCGTTGTGCGACTGTTTCTGGACTGCGGGTCGTATTATTTGTGACAAAAAGGAAAGGCAATTCCTTTTTCTGCAAAGCTTCAACGAAGCGTTTGCCTGCTGGTATCGGCTCTTTCCCTAAATAGATCGTGCCATCTAAATCAATCAAATATCCCTTATATTTCATAAATTACTCTTCCCGTTGACGGATCGTGAATTCTTTTTTATTTGTTTTTTTCACTGTCGTTTCTGTCGATCGCGCCTTTTTTTCTTTTGGTTTTCGATTTTTAATCGTTGGCTTCACCTGTTTTTGAGAAACAACTTCTTGTTTCTCATCGATGTGTGCCGGACGTGTTTGATTGCTTTGAGCTGCTGGTTTCTTTTTACGGCGTCGGGTCGTACTCTTTTCTTTCTTGCCGCCAACTCGTTGAATCACAAAATAAGCGCAACCGAAATTACAGTATTCATATAAATAATCCTCTAGCATGTCGATCCGCTGATCCGGTAATGCTTTGCGATTGTCTTTGTCAAAAAAACCTTTTAGACGCAACTGTTCATAACCCCAATCCCCTACGATGTAATCGTAGCGAGCCAATACTTCACTGTACCGTTCGCCCAATTTTTGGGGATCAAATCCTTCGCGATAATCTACCACCAATTTGTATTGGCGTGTACCGATCAATAATTCATCATCATTAACAAGCGTAACCAGTTCGCCTTTTTGCGGCTGTTTCTCTGGTTCTTCGATGATCTCCTCGAGTACCGAAGTGATCTCGTCTGTAATTGTTTGTTTTTCGGTCATCTTTTCACCACCTGTTGTCTATTATACCTTGTTTTAATACGTAATGATAGTCGTGCTTGTATCAGATTCCCCTCCGACTTTTTCATTACTGGATCGGATATTTATGTGCTAAGTAGCTGCCAAAGACCGTACGAATAAATTCTGGAAATAAAAATTCACAGCGTCCGGCTATCTCGATCGTGGGGAAAAAAGGAATAAACAAATAATGATCCACTAATGTGATCTGGTATTCTTCCACTGGATTGATTACTTTGTTTTGCCACAATACTTGGTGATTGATGGCATCATAAGAGATCCCCTTATAAACCAGTTCACCAAATATTTTCCCACGAAATCCCATCCCAACAATTGGATAGTTCCGTAAAAAGCGCCGATTTTTTTCCATTTCTAAAACAAAACGGATCACATCTGCTCCCTTCAATGTCACTCGAATCAAGTGCATCGGATGAGGCAAGATGGTATGCAGTTGATCCTGGTCGATGCGCCCTGCCGGTAAATCACCTAAAAACAAACCGCTATTCAACACAGCAGCTTCCGTTTGTCCTCTAACACAAAGCGCCGCCAATGCTTCTTGGATAATCGAATCTTCGTTCCCTTCACAACGAAGCGCCCACGGAAGTTGTGCGACTTGTTTCGTTTTCAGCAAACGATGACCAATAGAAAGATAACCAGCAATCTCTTCTTCATCTTGCGGAAAAGCTAAAAGCTGCTCTGTAGGGATCACTCGGGCAGAACGCTCGATAGTTTGCCCCTGATCATCTAACGTAATCGTTACTTTACCAATATAAAAGCCAAATTTCCCCGCTGCTGCCAATTGTACGCCATTGACGATTTCGCCGATCTCGAATAAGTGATGCGTATGAGAGCCTAAAATCACATCCAACTGAGGAAACTCAGCCGCGATCGCTCGATCTGCATTGATTCCCAAATGACTCATCAAGACTAAAATATCGACTTGGGGCTGCAAATGATTGATCAATAAAGGCAGCAATTCCAAGGGTTCACGAATATCCCAGCCGTTTGGTGAATAGGTCAAAGGAAAGGGTGCCGTAAAAGCAATCAGCCCGACTTTCGTCCCTTGATTCGTTTCGATGATCTGGTAATCCTGCCGCCATTTTGGTGGTTTCAAATCATTCTTATCGAAAAGGTTCGCCAATAAGATAGGAAACTCCGCTTGATCATAAAGATGCTGAAGCTCTTCTTTGGAATTTCCCACACCTTCATTGTTGCCAATAGTCACTGCATCATAGTGTCCTTGGTTCATCAGCTCAATATTGGCTTGTCCGTTCGTTGCTTCAGTCAATGGATGCCACCGATCCACAAAATCTCCTAGATCCAAAGAAATCACTGTTTCTTGACTCGAATCTGCTTCTTGCTTCCGTTGATTAAGATAACGGCGGATCTTAGGCCAATGCTCCAGATGTGAATGCAAATCATTCGTGTGTACTAGCGTGATTTTTTCCATCTTATCCCTCTTCTCACCCATTTGCTGTCGGCTATTTGATAAGTCTTCAGCTTAATGTTCCAACTACTACTAGAATAGCACAATTTTTGCGAGGTACCAGAGGGATGCTTTTCGATTCAGGTTTTGTTTCCAGCGTTTGGACCGCCTTTCTAAAGACCTTGTGCTACAATAAAAAAAAGGAGGGATTTCGATGTTAGAACAGTTACGAGCAGAGTGGGAAAAACTTTTTGGCCATAAGTACACTTCTTCCTCTGAGAAACAACAAACGGTGGATGGAGAGACCTCCCATCGTTTATCCGACGAGGATCCAGAGACACTTCATGAGATGATGGGGACAGATTGGAACACGTTTTTAGACGGTAATGATATCTTCACTGAATTATCCGCTGAAGAACAAGAAGAGATCCGCAGGAATGGCCCTCGGCATGAAGACTATATCTAATTCGATCTGCTACAAACAATAATAGAACCCCTCGCTTATAGGTGTAGTGGCTCTCAGACTGCAACTAACTTCATTCGTGTCATGAAGTGCTGTATATCTGTTGGATATACAGCACTTCGTTTTTATCTTTTTTCTTTGATATAATTAAAAAAATCGGAGGTTTCGGAGGTCAAGAACTTGAAAATTATAGAGGTAAAAGAAAGAAGGGCACCATTGATAGAACAGCTATTAACCATTTGGGAAAGTGCTGTAAGAGCAACGCATCTCTTTCTATCAGATCATGAAATAGAAGAAATCAAGAAGTATGTACCACAAGCATTAAAAGAAATCCCCTATTTAATTCTCATAGAAAACGAAAATCAAGTACCTGTTGGCTTTATGGGGATCGTGGAGCAACATCTTGAAATGCTCTTTATTGCTAACGAAGAAAGAGGAAAAGGGTTAGGCAAAGAATTGCTTACATACGGCATAGAAAAATATTTGGTTAATGATTTAGCAGTGAATGAACAAAACCCGCTTGCAAAAGATTTTTATGAACACATGGGATTTGAAGTTTATAAAAAAACAGCGTTTGATGAACAAGGCAATCCATATCCACTAATTTATATGAGATTAGACAGATAACTATTCCAGTAGTTACTTTTTAGCAAGAGGTTATGCCATAAGTCATCATCCAACAAGTGAAACCGTATCATATTCTATTGCGATAGATTCCTCTGACTTTTGCGACGAGGAACCCCTGCACCGCAAGAGCAATACTATATCATGTTCGGATTTCACTTGTAGGAGACTTATGGCACAGCCCCTTTTTTTATTTATTATTGAATGAAGGATATAAAAAAAGGGCGTTTGTCTACCCCCTCAGAAGAACTCACTTAGAGAGGTTGCAGTTTCGCTTTTTGACAACAAAAAAAGCTGATTTTCATCAGCTAATAGTTAATTATAAAAAAATCAGACACATGGAGACTCCTGCTTAGTGCTGCTTCCTTCCGGATCTGACACGCTTCACAAGACCTCCATTGTCCTAGCCTTTCGACAAAATTTAGTATAACGTATTTTTCTATAGATTACCAGACTTTTTTTGTTTTTTCTTTTGGCGCAATGCCCGAAAAAAATCTTTTAGCACTTGCCCGCACGCTTCTTCCAAGATCCCGCCTTCTACGTAGGACCAATGGTTGAAACGCTCATCTTCCAACAGATTCAGCAAAGAACCGGCAGCACCGCCTTTTGGATCGTAGGCGCCAAAGTAAACTTCTTCGACACGAGCCAGCATCATTGCACCACTACACATAGGACAAGGCTCCAATGTAACAAATAGCTGCGCTTGTTCTAAGCGCCAGCTTTCGATGGCTTGGCAGGCTTGTTGGATGGCAAACATTTCGGCATGAGCTGTTGCCTCTTGCTGTTTTTCCCGCAAGTTGTGTCCTCGGCCAATAATTTGCCCCTCTAAGACGACAACTGCCCCGATGGGGACTTCGGCGATTGCTTCCGCTTTTTGCGCTTCTTTCAGTGCTTCACGCATAAAATATTCTTTTTCACTTTGTGTGAGGGTACTTTCTTTCTTCAAAATGATTCCTTTCAATTCTCAATTGGGATAAACATGGAAAACTGACACTGACTCTATAGAAAAGCTCTGGCAATTTCTTAACGCAGTCATTCAGTAGCCGTACCTGTTCCAGTTGCTATGGCTCCCAATTCCTATTTTCCTTTTCTCTGAACAAAAAAAGAAGCGCCAAATGAAGCCTAGTCAAACAACTGCTATGGCAGGACAACCACTGGCAGGTTCTTTCAACGATCTTCTGGCCGCTTCTAACAGCATTTTCTCCAAGGAGATATTAGCTTAAAAGACTGCATCAATAAAGCTAGTCAACTTGTCTTTGACATTCTCTGTTGCATCTTTGACGTTATCTCCATAAACCGAGACTTTATGACGGCTGTCTTTGACTTTCTTCATGACGCCGAGCAATGCATCTAAATCTTTATCCGTCAAATCATCGACGACACCTAATAATTTTTCGTTGCCATTAAATTTGTCGTCAACAAACTTTTTCACTTTGTGACGGTTGCAAGCGAAGCGTACTTTGTTCACGACTTTGTCTGAGACAACGACTGCTGTTGAGATGCCAGCAATTGCCGCAATACTTAATCCAATCGTTACTTTTGTTGATGTTTTCATATCGATCAGCTCCCTTTATTTGCTACTTCTATGATAGCACGACCGATCAAATAAAAATACTATTTCGTTTATTCCAGAGTGAACCGCAATCCTTTCGGGAAGAAGTTTTTCACCACACCTTGCACTTGTTTGCCGAAGCCAATCGGGACCTCAGCCACCTTCAAGACGACCCAGCCTTCATTTCCAGGTACCGTAATCGTTTCACCAGCCACGTACTTCTGCCACTGAGCTAACTCAATTGACAAGAAAGGTGCTTCATCATTTTCTTTGATCGCCATTGCCAATGCAAAACTCGGTTCGATACGATTCTTTTTCACAGTCCCTACGTGAAGCCCTGGACGTAATACGCGAACCCCTTTTAGTGATGGTAATTCACTAGGTACTAACCACAGATGATCCCCAAAAAGCTGGATATCGGCAGCAGTCTCTTTTAAAAATGGATAGTTTTCTTGGAAAGATTGCCAAAGTGATCGCGTGACAGAATCAATCCCAGAAGCTTTTTTGGTTTTTTTGGTTTTCTTTGGTTTGGCTATGTTCTCCGATCCAAGATAGGTCAGCTTTGCGGCAAAATGACCTTCCCCTTGATTTTTGTGAGGCCATAACCGAATCGTCTTTTCAATGCCGTTCATCGGTGCCCAATCGTGGCGTCCATGAGACACATTTTCCAATTCAATCGGTTCAATGGAAAAAGGATATGCTGAGACCAGCCATTCAATGATGGCTTCATTTTCTTCAGGTGCAAACGTGCAAGTAGAGTAGATCAACTGTCCGCCAGGCTTTAACATCGCAACCGCTTCAGCCAAAATCTCCTTCTGGCGCTGAGCGCACTGCAGTGGCGAATCAGCTTGCCATTCCGCGATGGCCACAGGATCTTTGCGGAACATTCCTTCTCCTGAGCAAGGAGCATCCACCACGATTTTGTCAAAAAATTGTGGAAAATGCGGCGTCAGTTCTTGCGGCGCATGGTTCGTCACCACCACATTACTGATCCCCCATCGTTCAACGTTTTCCGATAAGATTTTTGCGCGTTTAGTAAAAATCTCATTGGAAACCAATAAACCTTTGCCTTGCATCTGACTTGCTAATTGCGTGGTTTTCCCTCCAGGCGCTGCACAAAGATCGAGCACTTTTTCTCCTGGTTGTGCATCTGCGATCGTCGCAACGATCATCGCGCTTGGTTCCTGACTGTAGACATACCCCGCTTGATGAAGCAGTGATTTCCCTTTGACTTCTCCAATATAGGCGTTCATTGCGTATGGTGCTGGACTTTTATCCGGTCCAAACATTTCCAGCATCGAGACGGCTTGTGGCTTCAACGGATTCAAGCGAAATCCTTTTACTGGATGCCCTGTTTCTAAAGCAGTAAAAAAGGCCGCCGCTTCGGCTCCTAGTAACTGCTGATATTTGGTAATGAATGCTGCTGGTAATTTCAAGATGATCCCTCCTAAGCTCTCTTATCATAGCGAGTGCTCAGCGATTGTGCAAGTAGCGTCAGGCAATTTTGAAAAAAAATGTGACAAAAATCAACAGAAGGAAATCAAACCTAAAATAGGTCAGCAAAGGATCGTTCGTTCGAAAACGATTTACGCTATCCATTGCCCATTCACTGCTGATTTTGTCACAGTCTTTCGTTATTGCTGTAGGTATCGTTGAAATCGATCAATAGCATATCTACAGTGTTTTTTTGTACTGCTGGTATCTATCATCTGCTACTTATCATTGTTGTTTCGATAGGTCCGCGCTCATTTAAATAAAGATTTCTTGATGGTCTTTTCGATGAACGGCACTGAGGCGTAATCATCCCAGAACTTGATCAGCGGACCAACTAGAAAGGCACTGATAAATGTCCCAATCCCGATCGGTCCACCTGTGATCCAGCCGAGTGTCGCAAAAGCCACATCTTGGATCACTCTGACGACCCGATAATTCGCTTTCGTTCGATCAACGATCGTCGGTGCGATCGCATCATAAGGCGCACTTCCCACTTTTGCTGACATATAGAAGGAAGCACCAAAGGTAAAGAACAGAATACCGATCACTAAAAAGAGCCCTTTTTGCAGCCAACCTTCCGGAGAAACTGCGAAAAGTTCAAAGATTTTCGTATAAAAATCAATAAAAAAGCCCGTCAAGACCATATTGATCACTGTGCCGATCCCAATATGCCGACGATCAAAAAAGAAAATCAAGATCAACAAAACGAGATTGATCATCAATTGATAGACGCCTAATGAAAGATCTAACCGTTCACCTGTTCCAATATTGGCAGCTGTATACGGATCCAGCCCGACGCCACCTACGCGAAGCAAGGAGGCGCCAAAACCGATGATAGCTACCCCGATCAACGCAAAAAGCGACCGCAGCCATGTTTCTTTTTTCATTTATTCCCCACCTTTTTCTTTTTATTATAACGACAATTTCAAAAAAAAGGAAACTTGAGCATTCTCAAGTCTCCTTCTTTTCATTAGTCGCGGCGATTGTTATTGCCGAATAAAATAATCAAACGTAGTAATTGCAGCAATGTCGCAACTGCAGCTGCCACATAAGTCAAGGCTGCAGCAAACAATACTTTACGGGCCTGCGGTACTTCTTCTTCCGTTAAGAGACCGCCATCGGCTAAAATCCGTAACGCTCGTCTTGAAGCATCAAATTCGACTGGCAACGTCACCAATTGGAAAATAAATGCTAACGAGAATGCTAATATCCCCAGATTGATTAGGAAGGACCCTCTCAAAAGAACCCCGATCAAAATCAACGGGATCGACACCGCGGAACCAATATTAGCTACTGGGACGATCGCATGCCGGATACGCAATGGGAGATACCCTTTAGCATCTTGCACAGCATGCCCGCATTCATGGGCTGCCACTCCGATTGCTGCCACAGAAGTTGATTGTGCAGTTGCTTGAGATAGA
This sequence comes from Enterococcus sp. AZ091, assembly GCF_051714805.1. Classification (NCBI taxonomy): domain Bacteria; kingdom Bacillati; phylum Bacillota; class Bacilli; order Lactobacillales; family Enterococcaceae; genus Enterococcus; species Enterococcus sp. AZ091. The sequence goes on from NZ_JBIOSO010000001.1 coordinate 25,453, forward strand.
CTTAGCATCTTGTTGCCGGAATTATAATTATCAGTCAAATCTCCTGCGATGGCTTGGACGCCGACATTGTTGATGCCTTGGCTTTCCAAAATATACTGAGCCGCCTTGGTCCCGGTGATATTGTTTCTACTGCTTATTTTATCGTATTTGCTAAACGTGCTTTTAACGTATGCTGAAGCCGCCATCGAGATCACCATCCCGATAATGACTAAAATGAATGTTGGATCATAAAACCAACCAAAACCGTATCCACCGATTCCATACACGATGAAATCCCTCCCTTTCGTCTTTGACCTTATTTTACCATTAAATGGATGAAAATATTATGAAGAGGTATGGAAGATTCTGTTTTTAAAGTTTTTTTACAAATTCTGACTTCAATTTCATGGCACCGAAACCATCGACTTTACAATCGATATTGTGATCCCCTTCTACCAGACGAATGTTTTTGACTTTGGTTCCTTGTTTGATGGCACCAGAAGCACCTTTGACTTTCAAATCTTTGATGACCGTCACGGCATCGCCATCCTGAAGAACATTTCCGTTGGCATCTTTGACGACAGCAGCAGTTTCTTCTGTTTCCTGCCATTCATTGCCACATTCAGGGCAGACAAACAAGCCGCGATCCTCATAGGCATAGGCGGATTGACAAACTGGACAATTTGGAATTTGAGACATATTCTTACTCCTCGTAGTGATGTATTCTGTGTTTATTCAACGATCTAGCACGATCGTGAAAAAATAAACATAACTGTAGCATACAAAATTTCTGACTATCCTGCAATATCCTGCACAAAAAAATGCAATCGATAGAACAAACTAAGTTCTATCGATTGCATTTGATGATCTTCTCAGTTCTAGCTAAAGATGGCTTCTAAGAATAAGGCTTCCATAAGAACTGTCGCCTAAATGATTCTATGAACAGAATAATTCCGTCGCAAGACCATCCTCAGTCTAAAAATAGATTTTCGTCTAAAATACGGCCTTCAGAAACAAAAATCGCATCCCCAATCAGTTGGAGCTCCTCTGATGCAACTTCGACTTGCAGCTCTCCGCCTAAAACATGCAGCACAAGATTGGCTTGCGTTTGTTCCCGGCGTCGCGCCACCGCATAAGCAGTTGCCCCAGAGCCGGTCCCACAAGCATACGTAAAGCCCTCGACTCCCCGTTCATAGGTGCGGACAACAAGTTCCCCTGCTGAATCGGCATCGTAGAAATTCACATTGGCGCCTTTAGGAAATGCTGACCAATAGCGAATCCGTTGTGCTAAATCTGTTAATGCATCGAGGGATGTTTCTTGCAGACCGGGATACTTCACCACCGCATGAGGGATTCCTGGATCACCTAACTCGATATAATCAACGACAGGAACCTCTCTGTCAGCGAAAGGTTGGTCAAACTTCGCAACGGTGGGGGGATTTAACGTCACTTTGTACTGCTGCCGATCCAATCGCCAAGCAGGAACAGGTCCTGCAACGGTCTCGATCACCATTGCTTCTGAAGCAACCTTATTTTCATAAGCATAGCGAGCGATACAGCGTGCACCATTGCCACACATTTCCGCTTCCGTGCCATCCGCATTATAAAAACGCATGCGGAAATCTCCCGTTCCTTCGGGATGATCGACAGCCATCAACGCGTCTGCACCGATTGAAAATTTCCGCTGACAAACTTGGGCTGCTAACTTAGCCAACTGTTTCGAAGAAAAATTATAGCGACGATTGTCGATCACAATAAAATCATTACCAGCACCTTGCATCTTGGTATAAACGATTTCCATGATTTCACCTGCTTTTTTTTATTCTTTCATCAAAAACGAAGGGATACGTTCATTTTGAATCAACTGCTGGAAAGTCTGACGTTCAACCACCAATTCCGCGTGTCCCTTTTCAACAAAAACTACCGCTGGAATCGCAAGTTTATTGTAATTGCTAGCCATTGAATAACCATACGCTCCCGTCGCAAAAGTCGCAAAAAGATCTCCCGTCTCTACTTTGGGTAATTGCAGATCTTTGACTAAGATATCCGTGCTTTCACAAGCCTTGCCAGAAATCGTAACTGTCTCTGTGGCAGCTTCTGCTGCCCGATTGGCTAGAATCCCCGTATATTCAGCTTGATAAAGACCGGGACGAATGTTATCTGTCATGCCGCCATCAATACTGGCATAGGTTCGAATCTGTGGCAATGTCTTGATCGTACCAATAGTATGCAGACTGATACCTGCTTCCGCTACAATACTACGCCCAGGCTCGATCACCACAGTCGGACGTTGGAGCTGATGCGCTTGGCAGAACGTTTCAATCGTCGCCATCACCGGGTCCAAAAAGTAAGAATAGGGTTGACGAATATCCTTTTCCGTATAGCGGACACCAAATCCGCCGCCAACATTCAACTCTTTAACAGTATAGTCAAATCGATGATGGATTTCTAGAACTAATGCTAGCGCAGCCTCTGTCGCAGCAATATGGGAATGATTGTCAGACAATTGACTTCCGATGTGGAAATGCAACCCATAAAAATCGATTTCCGGTGCGTCAATCACTTCTTCAATCAAAGGAAATAAAATCTCTTCATCCAATGGGATCCCAAATTTTGAATCTTTCTGTCCAGTTGAAATAAACGCATGGGTCTGGACATTCACTTCTGGTGTGATTCGGAACATCACTTTTGCTTTCCGCTGTTTCTCTTGACATAGCGCTCGAATCAAACCGATCTCCTGACTGCCATCGACAATGATCCGACCTACACCATAATCGATCGCTAATGCCAATTCATCAATAGATTTATTGTTGCCATTGAATTCGATTTGTTCCGCTGGAAATCCTGCTTGGATGGCTGTGTATAGTTCACCGCCACTAACAACATCCAAAGACAGGCCTTCCTCATCGATCAACCGCAGCATGGCTAGTGTATTGAAGGCTTTCGAAGCATAGGCAGCTCGGGTGTTTTCATAGCGAGACAGAAATTCCTCGCGAATAGCACGACATTGAGTGCGAATCTCGGTCACCGAAAAAACGTACAAGGGTGTGCCAAATTCTTTTGCTAATGCCACTGTATCGCATCCATCCCAAAACAGGTGATTATCTTTAATCTCTTTGATCATTACTGCGCTCCTCTCTTAGTACCTGACTCTGATTCAATCTTTCAATCAATCGCAGGTAGCACTCAATGCCTCCTAATAAGACTTTCTCATCAAAATTCATCTTGCTGCTGTGCAGCGGATAGGTATACCCTTTTTCTTCATCCCGAGTCCCGACAAAGAAAAAGACACCAGGGATCTCTTTTTGGTACATGGAGAAATCTTCCGCTAACATGTACGGCGGTGTCTCGATATAACTGTCGCCAGCAACATCCCGAACAGCATCTACCATGTCTGGATCATTGTCTACCACCCGATACAAGTGTTCGAAAGAAACTTCTGCTGAACAGCCATACCCTTTAGCAATCTCTTCAGCCGCCAATTTTACTCGTTGCGTCAATGTTTCATAGACCCCATCTTCAAAAGCCCGCATCGTTCCGTTCAACACGACTTCTCCGGGAATAATATTTTCTGCATCTCCTCCGCGAATCTTGCCGAATGTAATGACGGCCGAAGACAATGGACTAATGTTGCGAGAAACGATTGCATGGAGACCTTGAATGACCGCAGCTGCCGCTAAGATCGCATCGCTGCCTTGATGAGGTTGGGCCCCGTGAGCACTTTCTCCCAGGACTCGAATCGTGATCTCGCCATTTCGAGCCATCATTGGTCCCTTGCGGCAAGCAATCACACCTTCAGGATAGTCTGGAAAAACATGCAGACCGATAATCTGATCAATCGCAAAATCGGTTAAGATTCCTTCATCAATCATTAGCTGCGCACCACCAGGGCCTTCTTCTGCTGGCTGAAAAATCAACACAATGGTCCCGCGAACAGCTTCCGGGTAATCGGATAAGTACTTTGCAAAACCTAAAAGCGTCGCCATATGTCCATCATGTCCACAAGCATGCATTTTGCCGAGATGTTGCGAGGCAAAAGGAGCATTCGTTTCTTCCTTGATAGGCAATGCATCGATATCCGTGCGGAATGCTAACGTCTTCCCTGGTTTTTCACTGCGAAAAACAGCGATCAATCCGGTATCCAGAACCGGATAAATTTCTTTGATCCCGAAAGACTGCAACTGTTTAAGCAAATATTCCTTCGTTTTGAATTCTTCTAATCCTAACTCGGGAATCTTATGTAGTTCCCGTCGAAAACGAACCACGTCTTCGGTTAATTTCATTACTGCTTGAGATAATTGCATTCGTGGGCACCTTTCTTTCATTTGATCAGCAATATCGGCTGAAAATGTATGGATATCCACATTTCCATTGATATTGGATAATATTATAGTATATAATTCGAATAATCTATAGTATAAATAATCAAAATTTTTTGATTTTTAGTACAATTAGAGAAAGAGTAAAAAGGTTGAAAGGATGTGGAGTAGTTTGACGATTTTTAAAGGTTCTGGCGTTGCATTGATCACCCCGATGTTTCATGATGGTTCGGTGGATTTCGACAAGTTGAAGTCACTGGTTGAGTGGCATATCCAGCAAGGCAGCGATGCATTGATCGCTTGTGGAACGACCGGTGAAGCCTCAACATTGAACGATGAAGAACATATTGCTGTTATCGAGGCGGTTGTCAAGCAGGCTGCGGGCCGCATTCCTGTGATCGGTGGCACTGGTTCAAACAATACGCAACATGGGATCCATCTTTCCCAAGAAGCAGAGCGTGTCGGTGCCGACGCATTATTGGTTGTAACCCCTTATTACAATAAAGCAACAAAAAAGAGTTTGGTTACTCATTACAAGGCAATTTGTCAAAGCGTTGAACTGCCTGTCATCTTATATTCGGTCGCATCAAGAACAGGAATGAACTTGACTTACGACATGGTTGCTGAATTAAAAGAGATTCCGAATGTCAAAGGAATCAAAGAGGCCAGTGGAGATATCTCACAAATTGCGTCTATCGCGCAACTAGTGGATGATGAATTTGCTCTCTATTCCGGCAATGATGATCAAGTCACACCAATCTTAGCATTAGGCGGTTCTGGTGTGATTTCGACGATCGGTAATATTGCCCCTAAACAAACAGCGACTTTGGTGGCAGATTTTCTTTCTGGAAATATTCAAGCAGCGATTCAGGAGCAGTTACGACAAAAACCTTTGATCGATGCGATTTTTAGTGAAGTCAATCCAGTGCCCATCAAAGCGGCGGTTTCCTTATTAGGAAAGTCTGACTTGCACTATCGGTTGCCATTAGGACCGCCTGAGAAAGAAACAATCAACCGTCTAAAAAAAGAAATGTCCGCTTATGGGCTTTTATAAGGAGGCAATCAAGTGAGACATATTTTATTGAGCGGTGCCAATGGTCGAATGGGAAAAGTTTTGCAGCACATGATTGCTGGACATGCTGAATTTGTGATCAGTGCTGGATTAGACCGTCACACGGAAGCAACTGGCGACTTTCCAATCTATTCTGCACCAGAAGCAGTCAAAGAACCTGTTGATTTGGTGATCGATTTTTCACATCATAGCAATGTAGCAGGCCTCCTTGACTTCTGTGTTGCCAACCAACTGCCCATCGTTGTGGCTACGACTGGTTTAAGTCAAGCAACCCAAGAAAAAATGGTCGCCGCTGCTCAAAAAATTCCTGTTTTTTATTCTGCGAATATGTCCGTGGGGATCAATGTATTGATCAAAGCCCTAAAAGCGATCACCCCACCTTTGGAAGCAGATTTCGATATTGAAATCATTGAAAAACATCACAATCAAAAAATCGATGCGCCAAGCGGAACTGCATTGTTACTGGCAGACAGCATCAATGAAAGTTGTCAAGAACCAAAAGAATATCTTTATGGCCGTTCTGGCAACGATCTGACCAATGATCGAAAACAATTAGGTATTCACGCGGTTCGTGGTGGCACGATCTCGGGCGAACACACGGTGATCTATGCAGGTGCAGACGAGATCATTGAGCTGAAACATACCGCATTATCACGGGATATTTTTGCCAATGGTGCGTTGAAGGCTGCCGAATATCTTGCACAACAACCTGCTGGACTATATGACATGGAAAATCTACTTGACAAGTAAAGGTGGTAACGTATGACTGAATTACAATTTTCTGATCCTTATCAATTAGCCAAATACATCAAAGAAGCCAATAAGCAGACCCCAGTCAAAGTCTATTTGAATGGTGATCTATCTGCCTGTTCTTCCGAGACACTGAAAATTTTTGGAGCTGGCTCCTTTTACTTTATTGTTGGAGACAGTCAAGAAGTCGCTGATTTTCTAACGGCCAATCAAGAGAAAATCACTGATTTCTATTTAGAAAATGACCGTCGGAATTCTGCGATCCCTCTGTTGGACTTAACAACAGTCGATGCTCGGATCGAACCAGGGGCTTTCATTCGTGATCAAGCAATCATTGAGAAGAATGCGGTCATCATGATGGGAGCGGTCATCAATATTGGTGCCGTTGTCGGCGAAGAAACAATGATCGATATGGGGGCGATTTTAGGCGCCCGGGCTACTGTCGGTAAAAAAGCCCATATCGGAGCTGGGGCTGTTTTAGCTGGTGTCTTAGAGCCACCTTCAGCTAGCCCAGTGATTATCGAAGATCATGTGTTGATCGGCGCCAATGCCGTAGTCCTTGAAGGTGTTCGTGTCGGTGAAGGTGCTGTGGTTGCTGCTGGATCTGTAGTCACAGAAGATGTACCGGCAGGGGCTGTAGTTGCTGGTTCCCCGGCTAAAGTCATCAAGATGAAAGATGAAAAGACGGCTAGTAAAACCGAGTTTCTTGACGATTTGCGGGGCTGATCTCGCCTGTTGCAACTTGCAAAAAAGCGTATGACCCGCGAGTCATACGCTTTTTTTATTTGCGTAATTTTTTACTACAGTTATTTACTACAATCAAAAACTCACCGATCATTCCCATAGCAAGTCCTAAGATTCCTCGCTATTGGTTTTTTCTTCTGCAAAAGAACACTGATCACGACGAATAAAGTCTATGCTTGTTCTCGAAAAGCTGAAACTGCGGTCTGGATTTCTTGATAGATGGCTGCCACTTCTTCCAGATCCGCTGCATTCGCTCCGCTGGCAAGCGGATGTCCGCCACCATGATGACGTTTGGCGATCTCATTGATCACAGGTCCTTTCGAACGCATCCGGACCCGATAATAGCCTTCTGGCTGCTCAACAAAAATTGCCCATGCTAAGACATCTTCAATCTTCCCTGGTAAGGACACGATAGCAGATGTTTCTGAATCAACAACGCCAAAACGCTGCTGAATCTCATTTGTCAGAATCACTTTGCCAGCTCCTAGTGAATCAACTTCTAAATTTTCAAAGACATAGCCGGAAAGACGAGCCACTGCTCTGGAAACCTGATCGATCTCACGATTGATTTTTGGTGCATCAAAACCATAATCCAACAAATCAGCTGCGTAACGCAATGTCGCGGAGGTCGTTGCTGGGTACAGGAAACGACCCGTATCCCCTACGATTCCGGCATAAAGCAAGCGCGCAGCTTCTTGCGACATAGTAAGTTCTTCAGCGAACATTTTCCAGAATGCCGTAATCATTTCACTGCAGCTGCTAGCAGTAGTATCCACCCAGACCAAATCTCCATAAGGTTCGTCATTAGGATGGTGATCGATTTTGATCAATTTTGCACCATTGGCATAGCGCTGATCACTGACTCTTGGTGAATTGGCGGTATCGGTCACGATCACTAAGGCATTTTGGTAGACTTCATCCGAAATCTCCTGCATTTCTGCTAAGTAGTCTAGCCCTTCAACAGGCCCTCCCACTTGATAGATCGCTTTTTCAGGAAAACTAGCTCGTAAAATTTCTGCCAACCCAACTTGTGACCCTAGTGCATCCGGATCAGGTCGCTGATGGCGGTGAATAATAATTGTCTGATATTCCTTAATTGCTGTCAATATTTCCTCTTGTACGTTCATTGCATATCTCCATTTTCTAAGCATTTATCTGATGACTGCTGTTCGAATTAAGGGCGCTCCATTACTTGGCAGACGACAATTGCTTTAGCTACCATGGAATTTTCGATATAGACTTCAATATCGATCTTAGCGGATCGGCGCCCCAGCTCCAAAATTTTGGGCTGAATAATGATCTCACTTTCTAATTGGATCAAGCGGAAATAGTGTAGATTCACTTGTTCGATCCAGCTGTTTCGCCGCTGATTGACTTGCATCGTTCGTTTGGCAGCATTGGCGATCACTTCACTGAGCACACCAAAAGAAATCGTTCCTACTTCATTGACCATTTGTGGAGTTACAGCAAAACGAAAGTTTGGCTGTGCCAATTTATTGCCTTCAAAATCTTGTTCAATGATTTGGATCTGACCAGAAATCTGATCAGAGATCGTATCGGAAATCTGGGTCTGTCTTTGGACTAGTTGCATCGCCTTCATAATGTCTTGCCGAGTCACGATCCCGATCAAAGATAAGTCATCTGCTACTACTGGCATCACTTCCAAGCCATCCCAAATCATTTGATGACTGGCAGAAGCAACACTCATCTCTTTTTTCACGACTCGCGGTTCACGAGTCATGATTCGTTCAATGATTTGCGTATCGGGTTTTTCCAAAACATCTTTTGCCGTAATGATCCCAACCACGCGCATGTTCTTGTTAACTACCGGATAGCGAGAATGATTGGTTTCTTCTGAAAGACGTTTATAGTCTTTGACAGTGTCAAACGTATGCAGATACTTTGTTTTTTCCAGCGGCATATAGATATCGCTAACGAGCATAATATCTTTTTTGATCAGCTGGTCACTCAATGCCCGGTTGATCATCGTTGCAACGGTAAACGTATCATAAGTCGTCTGCAATATTGGCAGTTCCAGCTTATCGGCCAAACGACAGTTTTCTTCTGATGTTTCAAACCCACCAGTGATCAAGACAGCAGCACCATCTTCTAATGCTAATTGGTGAACTTCATTTCGATTCCCTACGATCACGAGCGATCCCGGGGTGATATATCGTTCCATTGCTGATTCTTTCATCGCACCGATAACAAACTTATTCAAGTCCTTATCTAGACCGGCTGCGCCTCCTAGAACCTCTCCTTCAATAATTTGTACGACTTCTCCAAAGGTCAATTTTTCAATATGTTTTTTTAACTTACGCTCGATCCTAATGGTTCCTACCCGTTGAATGGTAGAGACCAGACCGATATTTTCTGCATCTTTGATTGCCCGATAGGCGGTTCCTTCACTGACACCTAAATCCTTTGCGATTCCCCGTACTGAAATACGGTCTCCTACCGGCAAACTTTCGATATGCGCTAAAATCAAGTCATGTTTCGTCGCCATAATTTTCTCCTAGTTAATAAAATCCGTCAATCAGACGGTCAACAATCAATCGATTCTCCCACAGCCAAAACGGTGCCTACTCCCTCAGGCAGCAAGTCGATAAAAGCGGCGGGATCTTGTTTGATCAGTGGGAATGTGTTGTAGTGAACTGGTACAACTTTTTTTGCTTTCAATAAGTGGGCAGCTGCGGCCGCATCTTTAGGTCCCATAGTGAAGTTATCACCAATCGGCAAGAAAGCCACATCGATCGCAAATTGTTCGCCAATCAGTGCCATATCACCAAAGAGGGCTGTATCCCCCGCGTGATATATTGTTTTGCCTTCCGCTTCTAAAATGATTCCCGCTGGGTTTCCCATATAGATCATCTTGCCGTCTTCTTCCAGACCGGAACTGTGCTGAGCTTGAACGAACCGTACCTTGCCAAAGGAAAAAGTATATGAGCCGCCGATATTCATACCGTGAGTCTTCGTTACTCCCTTACTTGTTGCATACTGACAAACTTCCACTACACTGATAATAGGTGCTTCTGTACGTTTGGCAATCGCCACCATATCTCCTACATGGTCGCTGTGCCCATGAGTGATCAGCAGCCAGTCTGGATCAACTGTTTCTGCATCCAGATCAGTCATAGCGTTTCCATTTATAAAAGGGTCAAACAACAACTTTTGTCCGTCTTCCAACTCGATCGAAAGAACCGCGTGTCCATGAAAAGTAATCTTCACAACAATTACCCCTTTCCTATTCATAAGTAATACAGACTAATATTTTCTATTATAACAGACTAATACAAAATTCCAAACAATCAATTCGGTGTATCCATTTCATTCATGACGTTATTCTTCTCTTAGTCAAGAAATCACAAAAAAACTGTTCTAGTCTTCAGAAAAAAGAACTAGAACAGTTTTTTTAGGTTCGCAGCTTACAGAGAGTGTTTCTGGAAGCCACCTTGTTTTTTGATACGCCACATAGTCATCAATAGGGCCACAGCACATAAAAGAAACGCACCGAAGAAAGTAACTTTCATTCCATAATTGAAGATATCTGGTCGTCCATTGATATACGTCGTCACATGCTGACCATAGGCACTGCTCATCGCAGAATATAGAATCGTTGTGGACATTGCAATCCCTAGCACCATGCCTAGATTACGAGCAAAAGAGTTCAAGCTACCGGCCACTCCCAAATTTTCTTTGGTCACGCTGCTCATGACCATGGTATTATTCGGCGATTGGAACAAGGAATTTCCTAATCCCATGATTGCTGTAGCCACCACATAATACCAAATAGGTGTATGCTGGTTCATAAACATGTACATCAGTTGGGTAATCGATAGTAAGGCCAAGCCAATCAACACCAAGATTTCTGGACCGACTTGGTCTGTCAAATAACCGCTGATAGGCGATCCGATGACCATCATCAAAGGAAAGACCATCATCAACATCCCGGCTACACTTGGAGTCAACCCACGGGCATTTTGCAGATAAAATGGAATCACGACATTAACAAAAAAATTAGCAGAAAAGATCAGAAGTGCCGTAAACAAACTTAACGTAAAAATTTTATTTCGGAAAATGCTGAAAGTAATCAGCGGCATCGCCACCCGTTTTTCTACTTGAATAAAAGCAATAAAAGCAATGATTGCAACGAACATCAATACTAATGGCAACCATGTCAAGAAGCCTTGCTCCTGACCGATGAAAATTCCACCGAAAAAGGTCAAGATCGCCACAGAGAATAGACCAAATCCACTTTTATCGATGGAGTTGCGGCTCATGGTGATATCTTTGGGTAAAATTTTCTCCCCGGCAATCATAGTCAGAATCCCGACAGGAACATTGATCCAAAAAATATAAGGCCATGAAAAATGAGACAATATGATCCCGCCTAGTCCTGGACCAGCAATTGATCCTAGCGACACGAAAGCGCCGATCATCCCCAGTGCTCGTCCTCGCTCACTAATAGGAAATACTTCCGTAATGATTCCAGTATTTGTTGCCATCGTCATACTTGCACCGATCGCTTGGACGACTCGTGCAAAGAGCAAAAAAGCCAACGAATGGTTGAACCCGCACAATAAAGAACCGATGGTAAAAATCAACATGCCGAGACGAAAGACCTTGATTTTCCCCCAACTATCGCCAATCTTACCAAATAGCAACAAACAAGCACAAACCACCATCAAATAAACCGACACGACCCATTCCGCTTGGTTCATGGGTACGGACATATTTGCCGATATCGTCGGCAACGCAATATTCACGATGCTGCCGTCTAATGTAGACATAAACGTGAACATCGCAACAGCAATCAAGATCCACCATTTTCTCTGCTGGACAAGCGTATCTTCTTGATAACTTTTCACTCAAAACCATCCTTTCGATCCAATCAATTTTCTTTCAACACGAGTTTCTTCGTGGAATTGTTTTTTATCCAGACATCACTCCAGCATCCGGACAAGTCAAATTAGCCAGACTAACAAAAATAACTGACACGCCTTGAGAGACTCCACCAATCCGCACCAGAAAACAGGAGCAATTTCAATGTTTGGTTATTGGAACACTTGCTTTAGACAACACCCTGTCAATGAAGACCTAGATATTATCGATCGGACAATGTTCTCGTATTTCTGCGCTATGTATCTAAAGAGACACCACAAAAATCAAAGCAAAAACTAGGACGTTTGTAGCTGGCGTCCTAGTTTTCTGGATGTTTTATTTGCGTGATCGATTTCTTTGACTGGATTCCATGATCACAGGCAAGATCACTGGTCGGCGTTTTGTCTGTTCAAACAAGAAGCGGCTTAAGCGATCTCGAATGTCTTGTTTCAATTTGCTCCATTCAAACTCTTCATCATGCAAATGTTTTTCAACGATCTCTGCAACGATCTCACCACTTTCCCGAATCAAATCACGACTTGCTTTGACATAAACAAAGCCGCGGGAAGTGATTTGCGGTGCTGCAATGATTTTCTTTTCGCGACGGTTGATCGTTACGACTGCGACGAAAATACCGTCTTCAGATAAGACTTTACGATCGCGTAAAACAATATTGCCGATATCACCGACACCGATCCCATCGATCATGACATTCTCAGCTGGTACAGCACCAGCTGAATGCATTTCGCCTTTTTTGTATTCTAAAACATCCCCGCGTGCGGTAATGAAAATATTCTTCAACGGAATGCCCACTTCATGAGCCAAGTCCACATGTGCTGCCAACTGACGATATTCTCCTTGGATTGGTAGGAAATACGTTGGCTTCATTAAATTCAGCATCAATTGCAGATCATTCGGATTCGCATGACCGGAAACACGAAAATTATCTGAAATTTGCTTCACGGTTCCACCCGCTCGGTAAATGATATCTTCCGTTTTGGCAACGACCGTTTCCATAGCTGTCGTAGGCGTCGTCGTAATATAAACGAGATCCCCTTCTTGAATCCGTAATGTACGATGTGTTCCGTTCGCCATTTTCTGCAATGCTTTGATCGGTTCACCCATACGGCCAGTCTCTAGAATAAGCAATTGCTCATTGGCATACTTTTTCATTTCTTTTTGGGTGATCAGCAAATCCTCTGCTGGTAATTTTAGTTTACCTAACTTCATCGCAGTGCGGATGATCCGTCCAAAGTCCTGACCAGTCAAAACTACTTTTCGTCCGGAACGATATGCTGCATCCAGCACTTGTTGAACCCTCTGTAGATTGCTGGCTACACTTGCGACAATGATCCGACCTTCCCAATAGCGAATGTTGTCAAACACTTCATCTTGAATCGTCAATTCAGAAGCAATCGGTGCTGGGTTTTCTGCATTTGTTGAGGTGCTCAGCAATGCCAGAACGCCTTCTTTACCGATCTCTGCCAAACGTCCGAAATCCGTTTGATACATTGGGATAGCTGTTTGATCAAATTTGAAATCCCCTGTATAGACGATATTTCCAGCGCTGGTTTTGACGCTGATTCCGACAGAATCAGGAATCGAATGCGTTGTCCGGAAAAAGCTGATGGTTGCATGACCAAAATCGATTTCTGAATGTTCATCAATGATATGGAAATCTTTGAATTTCTTTGTTGCTTCGTTTTTTGCTACGGTCAATTTTGCCAACTCGATCGTTAGCTCTGTTCCAAACACCGGAACTGGGACATTCTCCAAGAAATAGGGCAGCGCCCCAATGGCGTCGGCATGTCCATGAGTCAAAAAGACCCCCGCTACGCGATCTGCGTTTTCTTCTAGATACGTGAAATCAGGAATGACCGTATCGATTCCCAATAACTCGTTTTCTGGATAACGGACACCGCAATCCAGAACAAATATATCCTCTCCAACTTCAGCAATGTACATATTTTTTCCGTTTTCACGTACACCACCGAGAGGAATGATTTTGATAGTTTCCAATCTATTCACCTCTTGATTTTTTTACACTATTTATTTCCCTAGCCTAAGCCGTCTCTTTCATTATACAACAAAAAAAAGAAAAGCGTGGCATTCGCTACACTTTTCTGAAAAACTTATGATTTACACTCGAACTAGAGACTGTTCATGCAGCGATTCTGCGATTTGGATAGAGTTCCAGGCAGCACCTTTCAGCAAATTGTCCGCTACCACCCAAAGATGCAGACCATTCGCTACATCTAAATCTTTTCGAATCCGGCCGACAAAGGTCTCTGTCTTACCGACACTCGTCAGTGCTTGTGGATAAATCTGCTGACTTGGATCGTCTTGCAGAACTGCTCCGGGAGCTGCTTTGATCCACTCTTTGACTGCAGTCAATTCCGCAGGTTGTTTTGTTTCGATATAAATAGATTCTGAGTGCCCGCTAAAGACTGGGATCCGAACACAAGTAGCCGCTACTTGGATCGCTGAGTCTTCCATGATCTTTTTGGTTTCATTGATCATTTTCCACTCTTCATAGGTGTAATCATCTTCCGCAAAAACATCGATCTGCGGCAAGGCATTGAATGCGATGGGATAGTGTTTCTTGTCACCTCCCGCTGGCATGATCTCTGGTGCCAACTGATCAGCTGGTGTTCCTGACAAGTAAGCTTGAGATTCCCGTGTCAATTCTGCCATTGCCTTAGCACCGGCACCTGAAACAGCTTGATACGTCGAAACAATGATCCGCGATAAACCTGCGTGTTGCCGAATCGGTTCTAATGCCACCATCATCTGAATCGTTGAACAATTTGGGTTTGCGATAATCCCTTGGTGTTTTGCTAAAGCATGAGCATTTACTTCGGGAACCACTAAAGGGACATTCGGATCCATTCGGAAGTAGCTCGTATTGTCGATTACGACCGCACCGCTTTTAACCGCTTCTGGGGCAAATTGCTTGGAGATACTGCCGCCAGCACTAAATAAAGCCAAATCTACTCCAATAAATGAGGTCGTAGTTAATTCTTGAATGACCAAAGTGGCTCCTTTGAAGACACAGGTTTTCCCAGCTGATCGCTTTGAAGCCAATAGAATCAATTCCTTGATCGGCAATGTAGTCTTTTCTAACATCTCAATCATTTTTGTTCCAACTGCGCCAGTCGCACCAACAACAGCTACCCGGTACCCTCTATCCATTTGATCACTCCTCGAATAAAAATACATTTTTACTAGTTTATCATATTTAAGCAAAAAGAAAAGACCTTACATAAGCATTCTCAGAAAGAAAAAGAAAAAATCTGAAAATTCCCTCTTCTTTCGCTTTCTTTCAAAAAAGGGTTGTTTTTCGACTGTTATTATTTGTCACATCTACGGGTTATAGGCTATAATATTAGTAGAAAGAATTTTGGGGAAGATTCTTTCCAACGTGCATGGGGAAATAAAACCCAATCAGCCTAAATGAGGCAAGACCTGTTTTAACAGATCTTGCCTCATTTTATTTTTTAATTATTGCTGATTTCATTGTTGATTTTTGCAATGACAAATCCTTTATTATCAATGATCATTGTCTCATCTTCGATCTGCATAAACTGATCTAATAAAATTTCCTCTGGGCAAGACAATGTGAGTTGATCTTCCCCAGTATTAAAGATTCCAATGATTCGTTGCGCACCTAATTCCCGCTCAAAAATGATCAATCCTTCTTCTTCAGAAATCACGTTCCAATTCAAAGAGCCCTCTGAAAGGATTTTTTGATGACTCTTGCGCAAATGAATCAAATCAGTTGTGAAGCGCAACAAATCGCGGTCTTGCTTTTCCTCTTCCCAAACCATACATTTCCGGCAATCCGGATCCATATCCCCGGTCAAGCCGATTTCATCGCCATAATACAGGCAGGGAACCCCTTGCTGCAAGTAGGTAAAGGCCATCACCTGCCGCATCAGGTCCTTATCGCCCCGTGCCAATGTCAATAGACGCGGCGTATCGTGAGAATCCAAAATATTGAATTGGACTTGATTTGTCTGGTCCCGATAAAGCATCAATTGATTATTTAGTTCCGAGACCATCTTTGTCATTGATATTTCGTCTTTGACGAAGTATTCAATGATTGCATCTGTAAAAGCATAGTTCATGACTGCATGGAATTCGTCCCCTTGGAGCCATCTTTGAGAAGAATGCCATATCTCTCCTAAAATATAAAAATCGTCTTTGGCTTCATCACAGACCTGACGAAATTTCTTCCAGAAATTATGGCTCACCTCATTGGCTACATCCAAGCGCCAAGCATCGATATCAAATTCTTCGATCCAGTAACGAGCAATTTTCAGGAGATAGTCTTGAACATCCGGATTCTCTGTATTCAGCTTCGGCATATGCGGGGTAAATGCAAACACATCATACGTGATATCATAAGCATCTTCAAAATCTTCGCCTTCTTTATAATTGACAGGGAATTCATTGATATGGAACCAATCGGCAAAGGGAGAATCTGCACCATTCTTAATGACATCGAGCCATTGGTGGGAAGTATCCCCCATATGATTGAAAACTGCGTCAAGCATGACCTTGATTCCTCGTTTGTGGCATTCTTCCACCAAACGTTTGAAGGTCTCATTATCCCCAAAAGCTGGATCAATCGCTAAGTAGTCGATCGTATCATATTTGTGGTTGGAGTAGGCTTCAAAAATCGGACAGAAATAAATCCCATTGATCCCTAGCGAAACGAGATAATCCAGATGATCGATCACGCCTTGTAAATCTCCACCAAAAAAATCTTGCCGATCGGGATTTTTGGACCCCCAAGGCAATGTGCCTTCAGAATCATTGGATGGATCACCATTCGCAAAGCGCTCCGGAAAAATTTGATACCAGACTGTTTCTTTGACCCATTCCGGTACTTTGAACCGATCCGCCTCTTGAAAGTAAGGCATCCGAAAATAATTGTTGTTCATTTCTAAATATTGCTCTTCAAACGGATAGACCCCATGATCACCATAGAAAACATGGAGACCGTCAAAACTTTCAATAGAGAAGCCGTAAGACAATCGGCGAAATTCTGCACTCACGGTCACTTGCCAATAATCGTGCAAGTCAGTAGAGAGAATTTTATCCATTTCGATTCTTCGTTGATACCAGGCTTCTTTGTATAGCGTATACGGATCCCCGCATAATAATTGCACGTGACGAACATCTTGACGAGCTGTGCGCAGCCGAATGTGCATTTTGTCTTTTTCAAATAAATAAGCAAATTCACTTTCTGGACGATGATAGATAGCAGTAGTATTCATAGCAGACTCCTTTAATTATTTGTTGTCTCTATTTTCCCACACACAAGAAGAGAATACAAGAAAAACATGCAATCGATTGCTTTCTTGTATTCTTTTTATAAAAGGTTAAAAATATAAACTCAACATCAAATAACAAAAACACAGCAATCGTTTGCATTGGTAGAGAAAGCGAATCCGTTACTTGATCGCAGGATGGTTCGAGCAGTTATGTTCTTTTAAAATGTCATACTTTCGCAACAAGCCAATCACCAAAGTCAAGGCTTGATAAAGCTCTGTAAAATCTGATGGGCGCATCACTGAAACCTTCTCATTCAAGCGATCCTCAATTTGTTGTTTTTTGCGACTGAATAATTCTCTCCCCGCATCACACATGAAGACATTGACTCTGCGGCGATTGGTTTCATTGGTTTTACGCATGACAAACCCAGCTTTTTCCAATCCAGCAATTGATCGACTAATCTGTACCTTCGATGTGCCGATTTGTCTTGCTAATTCAGACATCGTAATTCCTTCATTCGTTGAAATCAACACAAGTTCCAGAATCTCCATTTTTGTCAATTTTAAATCTTCTAACCCAACTTCTTCAAACAAAAGGTTCCCTAATAGCGAGAAAACTTCTGCAAATACTGAAATATCAAACTTTTCTACTGCTTTTGGCATTTTCTCCCTCTTTTCTTTCTCTATAGTTTAGTATAAGAACTTCTGCAAAACAATAACGATTGTTGATTTTTGTTAACTGTTATGATAGCTTTTAAACAGGATGAAAAAAACATGAAAATGGCAGGAAAAGAGTGACAGCATGCTAGAATTAAAAGATATCAAGAAGTATTATACGGTTGGATCAAGTACCACCAAAGCATTAGATGGTGTTTCGGTAGCTTTCCGAAAACAAGAATTTGTAGCCATCTTGGGACCAAGCGGCTCCGGAAAAACCACCATGCTAAACGTAATCGGTGGATTAGACAACTACGACTCTGGAGACATGGTCATCAACGGGAAATCGACCAAATCATTCAAGGATCGTGATTGGGATGCCTATCGGAACAATTCGATCGGTTTTGTATTCCAAAGCTACAATTTGATCAGTCATTTAGGGATCATTGATAACGTCGAATTAGGGATGACCTTAAGTGGTGTATCAAAAGAAGTCAAACGGGCGAAAGCAGAAGATGCTCTGACACGGGTTGGCCTTGCGGATCATATGCACAAAAAACCAAATCAACTTTCTGGTGGACAAATGCAGCGGGTAGCGATTGCTCGAGCATTAGCCAACGACCCAGATATTCTTCTTTGTGATGAACCAACTGGCGCGTTGGATTCAGAGACTAGCGTCCAAATCATGAAGTTGATCCAAGAGCTTTCCAATGAAAAGCTAGTAATTATGGTTACTCATAACCCGGAACTAGCCAATCTGTATGCGGATCGTATCATCGAGTTCAAGGATGGTCGGATCTTAAAAGATTCTAACCCGCATATCGAAGGTCAAAAGAAAGATCAATTTGAATTAAAGCACACAAAAATGAGTTTTCTCACTGCATTGCGCCTTTCTTTCAATAATATTCGTACCAAAAAAGGCAGAACTTTCTTAACAGCGTTTGCCTCAAGTATTGGAATCATCGGAATCGCCATCGTCTTGTCTTTATCGACCGGATTCCAAAAGCAAATCGATAATACACAGTCTGAAACATTGGCCCGTTTCCCGATCACGATCTCTAAAGTAACGACGGAACAAGACCCTTCTGCAATCAGTACTCGTACTAAAGAAGAGAATTTCCCGTCCACTAAAGAAGTGACCGCAAAACTGAGTGACGCTGACCGGGCAACCCATATCAATAATATTGATCAGGACTTTCTTGACTATCTCAATAAAATTGATCCTGAGTTAAGCAACAACATTGGCTACACTCGTTCGACTTCGTTGAACTTACTGCGTAAGGTCGATGATAAAGTAGAACAAGTCAGCTTTTCAAATGCTTCAGCTGATAACGAGCAGACAAATGCCATGATGTCCGCAATGAGTGCTTCGACGGGAATCGGCGTTTCAACCTTCCCAGAACAACTATCTGAGGAAAACGGCAACTTCCTGAAAGACAACTATGATTTGCTGCAGGGAGAATATCCTGCATCAGCAAATGACGTTGTACTGATCGTTGACGAGAACAACGTGACGAACGTCAACGCATTGATCAACTTAGGATTTGATATCAAAGACGGCGATAAAGTGTCTTTCGATGATATCGTAGGAACAACAGTCAAGTTGGCACTTAACGATGCCTTTTATACTGAATTGCCAACTGGGAACTTTATCCCAAATCAAGATTTAACAGCTGTTTATGACAACAGTGCAAATAAAGAATTAAAAATCAGCGGGATTTTACGTATCAAAGAAAAATCTACGATGAATTTGCTTTCTACCGGGATCGCTTATAGCGATGCATTAGCCCAAGAAGTTATCAAAGAAAACAAAAACTCGGCAATCGTCAAAGCCCAAAAAGACAATGATATCAATGTTATGACCAACGAAAAAATCGATGCTAGCACGCGCGATTCTCTAATCGATTACTTAGGTGGCAGCGACTTGCCAAACAGTATTATGATCTATCCAAATGATTTTAGTTCCAAAGAAAAAATCTTGGACTATCTTGATGCTTACAACAAAGGCAAAGATCGTAAAGATCAAATCGTTTATTCTGATTTAGCTGGAACCATGACGCAATTGACCGGCGGCTTGATGGATGCCATCACTTATGTTCTGATTGCTTTTGCCGCTATCTCATTAGTGACGAGCATGATTATGATCGGTATCATCACCTATACTTCAGTTTTGGAACGTACGAAAGAAATCGGCGTCCTAAAAGCTTTAGGTGCGCGTAAAAAAGATATCACTCGTGTCTTCGATGCTGAAACATGTATCCTTGGGATTGCTTCTGGTGCATTAGGTGTCTTGATTGCTTGGTTAGCTACTTTCCCAATCAACGCGGTCTTATACAATATGACTGATCTGGAAAATGTTGCACAACTGAATCCAGTCCATGGATTGATCTTAATTCTGGTCAGCACGATCCTAACCATGATCGGCGGCCATATCCCAGCACGGATGGCAGCGAAAAAAGATGCTGCGATCGCTTTGCGGGCAGATTAATTCTTTCTAACTAGTCACAGCTAAAGAGAGCATTGCAGCTGTCAGTTAATGGTGCTCTCAACAAAACAAAAAGTACTCGAAAATGACTTTTCGAGTACTTTTTGTTTTATGCCTGCGATAAGCTCTTTTGTAACCTGAAAATCCGGGTTATAGAGGACTGCTCCTTTGAGTTTGTGGATGGTCTGCTTCCACTAAAAGAAAGCATTCAGCTAGAGCAGCCAGCACTTATCTTCTATTCTCTTTAACTCTCTTTAATCTTAGTCAATGATTTCTCCATTACTGCGGATAACTTTTTGATACCAAGCAAAGCTATCTTTTTTGATTCTTTCGCCACTGCCTTTTCCATAATCATCACTATCTACATAAATAAATCCATAGCGTTTGCTCATTTCACTAGACGAACAGCTGACTATATCAATGGGTCCCCAAGCATAGTAACCGCGCAGATCCACACCATCTTTGATTGCTTCTTTCATGGCTCGAATATGATCTCGATAATACTCTATACGATAGGAATCATGAATGCTCCCATTTTCCAATTTATCAAAATAGCCAATCCCATTTTCAGTGATATAAATTGGACACTGATAGCGATCATAAAACTCATTTAAAAGAATTCTCAAGCCAATGGGATCAATTGTCCACCCCCAAGGATTTGCTGGTAGTTCCTTATTTCTGTGTGGTCCTAAATCCTTATCGTAAGAGTCTTGATCGCATATTTGTGTATAGTAGTAAGAAAAAGACATAAAGTCTGCCGTATGCTTCAGTGCTTCTTCGTCATCTTCTCCAAAAGTTACATGAATGCCTTTATCATCAAAGTAACGGAAAGCATAACCAGGATAGCGGCCGCGAAGTAAGACGTCTGCAAAGAAATACTCCATTTGATTTAATTTTAATGCAGCTAGAACATCTTCAGCCTTGCTAGATGCCGCATAAGAGGGACCGCCACAAAGCATCATGCCGATCTCATTATCTGGATAATGTGCATGCGCATATTTTGTAATCAATGCACTAGCAACCATTTCATTGTGTACTCCTTGATATTTAGCAGAAAGCAAATCCTCTACTGCATCCTCAGGAATTCCAAGATGATTGAACGATTCATGGACAATTAAATTGATTTGATTAACCACTATCCACTTCTTTACTTTGTCATGATAGCGATCTAGCAGAACTTGACCATAACGGACAAAGAAATCAATAACTTCTCTTGAATACCAGCCTTTATACGAAGTTGTCAAATGAAGTGGCATTTCATAGTGAGACATTGTGATCATTGGTTCCATACCATTTTTTATTATTTCATCAAATAAATCGTCATAAAACTGCAAACCCGCTTCATTCGGCTCCAACTCATCTCCGTTTGGAAAAATTCTTGCCCAGTTGATAGAAGTCCGAAATGTTTTTAGCCCTAATTCAGCAAGCAATTTCAAGTCATCTTTATACGTGTGATAGAAATCAATTCCCCACCGTTTTGGAAAAATTCGCTCTGTACTGTTCATTGCTTCTTTGATATAAGCTGTCGTTATTTCCATATTAGATTTCTTTTCTAAGTCAACATCTGGAAGAAACTCATTAATATCTGCCACACACCAGCCTTTTCCGTCTACATCCCACGCACCTTCAGCTTGATTGGCTGCAATAGCACCGCCCCATAAAAAATCTTTTGGAAAACCTTCAGGTATTTTAGTCATTTTCTTCCTCTCTTTCCAGTCTACTCTCCAATTGCTCAATGCGCCGATCATAGGCTTTAAAAATTGCCAGCATGCGTTTAGCAATATTTATCTCACTGTAAATAGTCATCAATGTATCCTGTGCATGTGCGAACAACACAGAATACTCTCCATCTTCACCAGATGTTTCAGCCGTAATTGCATCTGTCTGTATGCGGTGTGCCTGTACAATCTCCTCATTTGCTTGCTTTATTTCCACTTCAGCCAGTGCAAAATCATATGATTCAATCGCTTTCAAGGCATCCATACAATGCTTTCTGGCATCTCCAGCATGTAGAATTATCTGCATGGCATGTTGAACGATTTGTTCTTTCACCATTCTAAGACCTTCTTTCACAATTATCTTTCTATACTCTTTCAGTTGCTTCAGCAGCTTCTCTTTCGCATTCTTGTTTTTCATAGGCTTTAAAAAATGGATACCAAATCGCTGCCGCCACGACAAAAACAATCAGCATTAGCAGAATGCCTGAAATTGTTCCGGTAGTTAGCCAAGTGGCAATCGGAAATGGACAGTACCACATTTGAAACATGACTGTTGGAATAGGTGCAAAAGCGATGACTTTCGTAAATAACCAGACAATTAATGGCAATATCAACCCTTGTAACCACATCGGGACCATCAATAGTGGATTCCAAGCAATACAGCCAAAAACAATCGGTTCATTGATATTAAAAATCGTCGGAGCAACCGAAGCCGTACCCAAGGCTTTTAATTTTTTTGATTTGGAGCGCATCAACATAAAAACAAGAGGCATTGTACAGCCGATACCGCCAATCCATAGATAAGCAGAATAAATAGTTGGATCAGTTACTAAATTCATTGCCTTTCCGTCAATATTTGCTTGAATAGCAGTCAATAAAACCGGGTTTAAAACAGGCGTTAATACCCATGTTGAAATTCCCAACGAATAGAGGAAACAAACAATCAACATCATCAATGAAAAGCCCCATGGCGTCTCAATCACACTTTGTAATGGCATAAAGATGGCTAGAACAGCATTGTAGACATCAAAGCCAAGAAGATCAACGAAGATCCATCCGGTAAGGACAACAATACCGATTGGCAGCATAGCATCAAACCAAGAGCGGACAAAATCGGGAATCACCGATTCCTCACTGAAAAAAGAAAACTTTCCAAATAAATTCAACACCATACCAGCGAATAGTCCTGCAACAATTGCAATAAACATTCCCCCTGCACCAAGCGCACTATGACTAAAACCAGGTTCTCCGTCAGAAATGACTTGTGGAGAAATAATAATCAAAAATAAGATGATTCCAGACATTCCAGCATTGATTCTTTGCTTACGCAGTCTTTTTTTCTCCATCAAGTTGAAAGGAATCAGAAAAGATATGACAAGTGAGATCATCCCCATCGTCCATCCGTATGGCGTCCAGAAATTGGGTAAACTTGGAAAATAATCATTTAAAATTGCCAGCATACAAAAGACCGATCCTAAGAAAATTAATGGCAAAGCCTGCATGATTGAGTCTTTAAGAGTCACGATCCAAACGTTATGATTGATTTTATTCATTTTGGGCGTAAAGCTGTTTTCCAGCCAGTTAATTAAGGATTGCATTTTATTCCCTCCATTCTGAAAGCTACTGTACCTCTTCCAACAAGTGGTCCAAAGCTTGTTTTCCGTTTAATGTGGCATAGTATTCAGGCTTCATCAAAATCACTTTCACTGGTGCATCACCAACAAATTCTTCTACTTCATCCAAAATATACGCTAGATGGGGACCAACCATTAACGCATCAATGTCGTCAATGTAGTTTTCAATCTCACTTTCACCGCGAGCAGTAATTTTTATGTCCAATCCTTTTTCAGCAGCAGCTTTACGAATATTAGCAGCCATAAAACCTGAGCTGGCTCCAGATCCACACACAAGTAAAACATTCAATTTTTTCATGATTTTTCTCCCCCAATTCAATTTTCATTGATAGCGCTATCAATTACAGTTATACTATAGTCAATCTACAGCGGTGAAACAAATATTCTTTTGCACTGCAGTGGTGAAAGAGAGGGTGTCAGCTAATGAAAGCAAAGTATATAAAACTTCTTCACTATCTAAATGAGCAAGACAATTGGGTTTCCTCCACTCAATTAGCGGAAAAATTTGGGTTATCCAAACGGACGATAAAATCGTATATCGCAGATATTCAAGACAATGAATCTGATTTGATCCTTTCTTCAAACAAAGGCTATCGAGTGATAGCAAGTAATCTGGTCACTTTTTTCAATAACACAGAAACAAGTGTCCCTGAAACACCTACTGAACGAACTGCTTATCTCCTTTTGCGACTGATTTCAACCGAGGAAGCTCTGTCTGTTTATGATCTAGCAGAAGAACTATTTATCAGCGAGTCCACATTATTGAGTGATGCAAAAAAACTTAAAAAAAAATGTTCTGAACTGGCTATCGAAGTCAGACTGACCAAAGATACACTACAGTTGATTGGGACAGAAAAAGCGAAAAGACAATTAATCCATCAGACATTGCTATCCGAATTGGATAATCATTTCGTTGATATGACTAAGCTACAAGAAAGTTTTATAGATTTTGACCTTGATTATATCAAGGAAATTATTGCCGAACTTTTTTCAGACTATGATTTTTTCACGAATGATTATGCGTTAACAAATATAGTTATTCATCTAGCAATTGCCGTAGACCGTATGAAAGGAAATTTTCAGTCTCCTGAAGCAAAAGCTCAACCGCCTCACTCAATCCATCCGACAGTACTAAAAATTTCCGAAAAAATCGCGGAAAAAGTAGCGGAACGGTACGGTATTCGTTTTCCCAAAGAAGAAATTCGTGATTTAGCTATCCTAATTTCAGCGAATGGAACTAGCGTGAATTTCACTCAAATTTCACCTGATGAGTTAGAGAAGGTCACGGACAAAAACTGCCTTGACTTAGTAAGAAAAATTCTAGCAAAAGTGGATGAATTATACTTTATTGATGGCAATGAACCTGAGTTCTTCATTCGATTTGCCCTCCACATAAAAAATTTACTGTATCGGATCAATAACGGCTACTCTTGTAGAAACCCAATGACAGAAACACTAAAAAAAGAATGTCCGCTCATCTATGATTGTGCCGTCCAGGTTTCTCATGTCATTCAAAAAGAAATCGGTTATACGATTAGTGAAGACGAAATTGCCTACATAGCTTTTCATTTAGGCTATGCGTTAGAAATTCAAAAACAGCGTACGAATAAAATAAACTGCACGATTCTAGTGCCTCATTACTACAACATGAATATTCAGGTGATGGAAAAGCTTCAGAAAAATTTCTCTGATGACCTTGAGATCCAGAATATTCTTACTAGTGAAAAAGAGTTGCAGTATGTAGATACAGAACTGATTGTGTCTGCTGTTAAACTGAAGCAAGTGATCGCTACCCCATACGTGATCATTAATCCTTTTTTTACCCTTGAAGATCGGCAACAAATTACCGCCAAGATCTTTGATATCAAAGAAAAAAAACGAAAAGAACAATTTGTGAAAACCTTTCTATCGCTTGTTGATAAAAAGCGATTCTCATATACAACTGAAAATCAAAACTCCGCAGAATTGCTCAAACAATTATGTGGTCAAATGAAAGAAGAAGGAATCGTGGACGAGACCTTTTATCCACAAGTAATTGAGAGGGAGCAACTTTCTTCTACTGCCTTTGGTTCAGTGGCTATTCCACATTCACTGACAATGAATGCCAATCGTACGGGGGTTGCGATTGCCGTCAATCCAAAGGGGATCCAGTGGGGAAATAATCGTGTCACATTGGTTTTTTTGATTTCCATCAATTACCATAACCGTCATGTGTTTCGGGAAATTTTTGATGATCTGGCCATGATTTGTACAGATGAACAAAACATTCATAAATTAAGTGCCATAACCACCTTCGATGAATTTGTAGACACGCTGACACAGTGTTTTATCAGCAACAACACAAAACAATGATACTTTTTATTATTGATAGCCATCCACGTCGCACAATAGTGGGCAGCCTCTTGGCTGTTCTTTGATTAATAAACTTGGTTATTAACATTCTAAAGGCTGCTCTTCTTGTTCTTTTGACATAATAAGAATATAAAAAAGATCCTGATAAAAGTTCATTCATCCTCCACATACAATCCAGCGTCAAGAAGCACTCAAAATCATCAATTTTGAGTGCTTCTTGTTTTTTTATGTTTCTTAAGAAAATTTTCGGTCTTTCTAAATAAGTGGGATCAAATAGATTTCCCTCATTCATCAATTCTATGTAGAGCAACATTCCCTATTTTAGATTAAAATTGATCAATCCAACAATCACCAATCACCTTGGCAAACGAAATCTGTCCTTTTCTAATATCTGTTTTTTTAGTTAATGCAAACTTTCAGAAGTTTTTCTCTTGAAAAATTCATAAACAAGGAATACAATAAGATTGTTTTTAGGTACACCTAAAAAGATAGGATGTGACAGAATGAATGAAGAAAAAAAATTGATCCAGGCAGCAAACGGACCTAGCTTGGAAGAAATAAACAATACCGTAGCTATTCCCAAGGATGGGAATTTTTGGCGTAATCTTTTAGCTTTTTCTGGTCCCGGAGCGTTAGTCGCGGTTGGGTATATGGATCCTGGTAACTGGATCACTTCAATCGGGGGTGGTGCCGAATATGGTTATCTCCTGCTATCCGTCATCTTGATTTCAAGTCTAATTGCGATGTTGCTCCAATACATGGCAGCTAAACTAGGGATTGTCACCCATATGGACCTCGCACAAGCAACCCGTAAACACACCAGTAAAAAGCTGGGCTTTTTCCTTTGGATTATTACCGAGTTGGCGATCATGGCAACAGATATCGCCGAAGTAATCGGTGGAGCAATTGCTTTGAATCTATTATTCGGTCTACCATTAGTTGTAGGGGTCTTTTTGACGATTTTCGATGTCTTTTTACTGCTTTTCTTGATGAAATTAGGATTTCGAAAAATCGAAGCCATCGTGATGACCTTAATATTGGTGATTCTGCTTGTTTTTGTTTACGAAGTGATTATTGCCCAACCTGATCTTCCGGCACTTGTTCAAGGCTTCATTCCCCAAAAACAAGTATTGAACCCTGGACAGCTGACCATGGCATTAGGGATCGTTGGCGCGACCGTCATGCCCCATAATTTGTATTTGCATTCGTCGATTTCACAATCAAGAAAGATTGATCGGACGAATCCGCAAGAAGTCGCTACAGCTGTTCGCTTTGCCACATGGGATTCAAATATTCAGCTTTCGGCTGCTTTTGTCGTTAATTGTCTGTTGCTGATTTTAGGGAGCGCATTGTTCTTCGGTCACAGCGAAGAAGTCGGTACTTTTTCAGCGCTGTATGATGCCTTACAAAATTCAGCGATCGCGGGAGCGGTGGCTAGTCCAGCCCTTAGTGTTCTTTTTGCCGTAGCATTACTGGCTTCCGGACAAAACTCAACTATCACTGGAACACTGACAGGACAAGTCGTCATGGAAGGCTTCATCCATATGAAGATTCCAACATGGGCAAGACGATTGATCACTCGTGGCCTTTCTGTCGTACCTGTTTTACTATGTACCCTCTACTTTGGCGGTAATGAACAGGCACTAGATAATCTTTTAATCTATTCACAGGTCTTTTTGAGTATTGCATTACCAGTCTCAATGATTCCATTGGTTTACTTTACTAGTTCCAAAAAAATCATGGGCGAAAAGTTCAAGAACCCTCTGTGGGTCACTTCTCTGGGCTGGATTTGCGCCATCGCATTAACAGTCCTCAACATTCGCTTGATCATCGAAACAATGTCTGGTATTTTTTAAAAAAAGAAAAAAAGCCGCACGATCGCAGTTTTCTCTGCAGATCGTGCGGCTTTTTTTCTTTTTAGCTTTCTAGCTTTTGGTTTCTAAATCATGTAAAAACAGACCACTTAACAATTTGGGTTCAAACCATGTAGATTTAGGCGGCATGATCTCATTCGCATCGGCAACAGCCAATAAATCTTTCATCTGCGTTGGATACATCAAAAAGGCCATTGTCCATTCTCCGGAATCCACCATCCGTTCCAATTCTTCTGGACCACGAATTCCTCCTACAAAATCGATGCGCTTATCTGTGCGGACATCTTCAATACCGAGTAATGGCGCTAAGATATTTTTTTGCAAAAGAGAAACATCCAGACTTTCGACTGCGTCATTCCCTGCTTCTTTGATGGTTAAAGAGAACCATTCGTGGCCCAAATACAAATAGAAGGTTCCCTTTTGAGAAGGCTTGCTGCTAGTTGGCTTCTCAATGTGAAATTTCTCTGCTAGATGATCGAAGAAATGATCTGGAATCGGTACATTGACCACTCGGTTGTATTCCCAGATCGCCAATTCATTTTCCGGAAACAAAATCGCTAAGAAGCGCTCGCTTTCCTCACTATTGTTTTTTTCCTTGCGCTTTTGCAAGCCGACTTTCACTGCCGACTCGGTACGATGATGGCCGTCAGCGATATACAACGCATCAATCGCTGAGAATTCTTGTGATAAAGCAGCAATCACCGCAGAATCATCGATCAGCCAAACCCGATGATGGACCTCGTGATAACTCGTGAAATCATAGATCGGTTGATGGTGACTCTGCCAATCCTGGATCGTTTTTTTTAAGGACTCAGGCTGACGGTAACTTAGAAAGATTGGACTCGTGTTTGCATCACAAGCTTGGATGTGATTGATGCGGTCAACTTCTTTTTCTGGTCGAGTAAACTCATGTTTTTTGATTTTACCAGCTACATAATCCTCAATCGATGTGCAAACAACAAGCCCAGCTTGACTCCGCCCCGCCATTGTCAGCTCATATAAATAATAGGACGGTGCATTGTCTTGGATCAGCCAGTTTTTTTCTCGAAAAGCAGCCAAATTTTCTGCTGCTTTCGCATACACTTGCGGATCATAAGGAGCAATATTTGGAAGATCGATTTCTGAGCGATCGATATGAAAATAGCTGTACGGGTTGCCGGCAGCATATGCCGCTGCTTCTTGCGTGTTGACTACATCATAGGGCAACTCCGCAATTTTCTCTGCTAAGTCAGTTTGTGGGCGGATTGCTTTAAAAGGAAAAACTTGAACCATTAATAGCCTACCTCCTGATTCTTGATCACTCGCACGCGAATAATATCTTCTTTAGCTCGTAATTTATCTGCCACCGCTTCAAGCAATGCAGCATCTGTTGCTCCGACATCCACCAATGTGTAGGCATAGTCGTCACGTCCGCGATTCAACATATTATCGATGTTGATTCCAGATTCAGCGATGATCGAGGAAATTTGTCCTAGCATATTTGGCACGTTGCGGTTAATCACTGTTAAACGATACGGCGAATGGAACGCCATTTCTACGGTTGGAAAATTCACTGAGCGTTTGATCGTCCCAAACTCCAAAAATTTCTTCAATGTGCGGGCAGCCATTTTGGCACAATTGATCTCAGCCTCTTCTGTCGATGCTCCTAAATGCGGTAGAACTAGCACGTTGTCATGGCCCAGTAAGCGTTCATCTGCAAAATCAGTTGTATAACCAGCAATCTCATTATTATCTAACGCAGCAAGAGCTGCAGCTGTATCAACGATCTCACTACGAGAAAAGTTAAACAGTTTAGCCGTTGGCTTCATTTTGGCCAATTCATTCTTGCCCACTAAATGGCGGGTGTTTTCCATCAATGGCACGTGAAGAGTAATGAAATCACAGGTTGTGAAAATTTCTGCTAAATCATTGGCCCGTTTGACTCTGCGGGAGATGGTCCACGCTGTGTCCACCGAAACATAAGGATCATAGCCCACAACTTCCATCCCTAAGCGGTAGGCATCGTTAGCGACCATGGCACCAATCGAGCCTAACCCAACCACACCAAGCTTTTTGCCTTCTAGTTCCGTACCGGCGAATTGCTTTTTGTTGGCTTCTGCCTGTTCCTCTACATCTGATCCGTTCAGTGTTTGGACCCATTGAGCACCTTGGAGAATCGGGCGAACACTTAATAACAAGCTTGCAATAACCAACTCTTTGACTGCATTTGCATTAGCTCCTGGGGTATTGAAGACGACGATGCCTTGTTCTGTACATTCTTTGACCGGAATATTGTTCGTACCAGCTCCAGCTCGCGCAATCCCTAATACACTTTTTGGAAAAGGATAGTCATGCAGCTTTTGGCTTCGCAGCAAGATTCCTTCTGGCTCATCACTTTCATTGATGGCATATTTTTCTTTGTTTAGCCTTTGAAGCCCTTCTGGTGCAATCGCATTGAATGTCTTGATCTGATACATTTATTTGACCTCCGCTTCGAATGATTTCATGAAATCGACAAGTGCCTGAACGCCTTCGATAGGGAACGCATTGTACAAACTTGCTCGCATACCGCCTACCGAACGGTGTCCTTTTAAGTTTTTAAAGCCGGCTGCTTCTGCAGCTTCATTAAATTGTCGATCCAGCTCCTTATCGCCAGTGATAAAAGGAATGTTCGTTAGGGAGCGGCTATTTTTGTCTACGGGACTGCTAAACAAGTTCGATGCTTCGATCGCTTGATAGAGCAGTGCAGCTTTTTGACGGTCTTGCGCAGTAATCGCTGCTACACCGCCTAATTCTTTCAACCACTCAAAAACCAGTTTTGCGATATAAATGCTGTAAGTAGGCGGCGTATTGTAAAGGGAACCGTTGTCAGATTGAAGACGATAGTCCAACATTGGAGCAAAGACCGCTTCTTCATTTAATAAATCTTCTCGAATAATAACCACCGTCAATCCTGCTGGTCCAATGTTCTTTTGGGCACCTGCATAGATCATACCGAAATCTTCTACACGATACTCATTGGCCAAGATATTTGATGACATGTCAGCAATGATCGGGACTTTGCCAGCATCCGGAATCGTCTGAAAAGCTGTTCCTTCAATCGTATTATTCGTAGTAATATGCAGATAAGCCGCTGTTTGGTCGATGTTATCTACTGTGATTTCTGGAATATAAGTAAAATGCTTATCTTCACTTGATGCGATCACCTCAACCGTAGCAACTGCTTCAGCCGCTTGAATTGCTTTTTTTGACCAAGAGCCCGTGTTGATATAAAGGGCCTTTTTGTTTTTCGCTAAATTTAATGGCACCATACTAAATTGCAGACTTGCTCCACCTTGCAAAAACAGCACCCGATAGTTATCCGGGATCGCCATCAATTCCCGCAAGAGGGCTTCTGCGTCTTGAATGATCTCTTCAAACAAGGAGGACCGATGACTCAGCTCCATAACGGACATCCCACTGCCACGATAATCCAAAAGCTCGGATTGAGCTCTTTCCAATACGGGGCGGGGCAAGACGGCGGGACCAGCTGAAAAGTTATAAACAGTCATACAAAAATCTCTCCTTTGTTGTTAGATGTGACACCCATTATAGCAGAAGGAGGAATATGAAAAAAGGTTAAAAATAATTAAAATTCTCAATTTTCTGAAAAAAAGATGAAAGCAATTGATGACGTTCATCCATTGCTTTCTAACCATTGCCAGATTTCATGAAATACGACTTGTTTATTGGTTTCATTTAAGATCTCGTGACGACCGCCTTCCAGCAAATAAACTGTCAGATGCCGCTGCCCTTGCTGGTTCAAATAGTTTGCTAGCTTACGGACACTCTTGCCATAATGGCCCACAGGATCTTCTTTTCCTGAAATCAGCAGTAACGGCAATTCGCGATCGATTTTCTGCAACAGGCGGGGGGCACTCGCTTTTTTTGTCAATAAAAACAAATCTCGATAGGCACTTAATGAAAAATGAAATTGCGTATGCGGATCTGCTAAATAAGCATCTACTTGTTGGGGATCACTGGACAACCAATCTTTCGCCGTTCGGTTGGGCTGAAACCGCCGATTATGTTGACCAAAAACCAGATTTTCCATCACGCGATAGGGCCATGCTTGCTGTCGAAAAGGCATCAACGACTTCGTCAATAAAGCGGCACTGGTCATTTTAGCCGGCGCTTCCAGTGTCGTCCCCATAATGATTGCACCTGCCAATTTTGTATTTTTCTGATACAAAAAATTGCGCAAAACCAAAGAGCCCATACTATGACCTAAAAGATAATAAGGTTGAGCTGGAAACTGCTCCAACGCAAAACGCTGAACCAATCCTACATCTGCTACAAGATAATCCGCACCGTTTGTTTCTCCAAATGTCCCATACTCGTTTTGCTCAGCTACTGTTTTCCCGTGTCCCAAGTGATCATGACCGATCACTGTGAATCCTTTTGAAACGAGATATTGAGCAAACGGATCGTACCGTTCAATGTGTTCAATCATGCCATGGATCAGCTGAAGCATCCCTTTGGACTGTCCCTCCGGCTGCCAAATTTTCACATAAAGTTGATCTTTGCCGTTTGAAGATCGAATCATTTCTTGCCTGGTTTTCATCCATTCACCTCATTTACATCTATTTTTACGTCTACTTTGTAAACCGATTTGCTCCGTTCCATTTGTCTTTATTATACATGGAAGAAGGAAAACTGCCTATCTTGGCCTAGAGCTCTATCAGCGGCTCATCCTAATTACTCAAAAAAAAAACAGTATCATGGCACGTCTGTCCATGACACTGCTTTAGGATGTTAGTTTGCTTCATTCGGATCGAAGAACAGCCCTAAATTGAACAAGACAGATCACAGCATGGCCATTTGAGCCACGCCATTGCTTTCAGTGTTATGATATCTAAACCACTGAAAGCAGCTCTAGAAACTATTCTCCCTCTTTTGGTATGATCTCCATCCGATCGACACTCAGTGTGTCGACCCCAATTTCTGAAGACACTTCGATTTTGATAGTGCCTGCTTTCAAATTCATAGTAGTTTGGATAGGCTGATAGTATTGTGACGGATAGACCGCCAAACGTTGGCTGTCATCATCTGTTTTCAGTTGAACATACACGGGCTCATTCAATGACAAATAATCTTGAGTTTTAAGATAAACGATGACCGTCGCTTCACTAGCCTGTCCCATTGTTGGTTGAAAAACCAAACGATCTTCGGTCGATTCAAACCCTTGAACCACTTTTTTCATCAATGCTTCCTCGTCTGTCACTGTTACTAAATCACCTTCAAGAAGCGCATCACTGGCGGTCATTCGGATCCTTTTTGCTTCACCACTGGGAAGCTTCTGTGTTTCATTATCCGCTAAAGGAACTTCTAATTTCAGCTTGTTTTCTTCCCATTTGATCGGCTGCAAACGAATCGAGCGTTGCCAGCCAGAATGATCCCAACGAGCAGCGTGAAATATCAACCAGTCTTCGGTGCCGTCTTTCGACTTGGCAAACCCATTGTGCCCGGGACCAAAAACAGTTTCTGTCTGCTGAAAAATCGGTTCGGATTCTTTCGTCCAACTTCGGGTATCTAATGGATCATCTTGGCGATCCATTGTCAAAAGTCCCAGTGCATAATCATTGTCCCAACTTCCACTAGCCGAATAGACCACATTCACCGTATCTTCTTTGATGATCACTTGAGGTGCTTCGTTAATCAACGGCGTTTGCCGCATTTCCCATTCGTATTCCGGAGTCGAAATCAGCTGCTTTTCACCAATGACTTCTGTAGGCGAGATCATTTCAGCAATATAAATATTTTGGGCAATATTTTCATATCCTTCCCAACCTGACCAAAGGAAATACCGTTGCTCGTCTAATTCGAGGACAGTTCCATCAATAGCAAACTTGTCATCCAGTCCTTTGATTTCTTCCAACTGCCAATCATCACTGTAAGGATCCTGGTTTTCGTTGACTAGTGCATACATCCGGTGGGTTTCTGAGGGATGATTGGCCGCAAAATAAACGACCCACGTACCATCCAGCTGATGAAGTTCCGGTGCCCAGATACTTTCAAACTCCGCAGGCATTTCCCAGATGACTTTTTTCTCCCCCGCTGCTACTTCAGTCAGATTTTCCGAACGCCAAAGGGTTAAGTTGTTACCAGTAGTTTTCGTATAATAATAATATTCCTCATCTTGAAAAATCCACGGGTCTGCACCATCGTTGTCGATGATCGCTGTGAAATCGTCAACCAGCGTTTCATGAGAAGTACCGCAACCTCCTACGAAAGGAGTCGCCAAAATCAATGCACAAATAATGCCTTTTTTTCTCATTGTCTCTCCTTTCCAATGTTACCGTCTGAATATCATTCAACTTGAGAAACATGAAATTGATCATTGATAGCTTTGATTGCTGCCAAGTCCACTTTAGGCTGACGGTCATAAGTCAATAACCCATTGATCTCCTGTTCGACATCGGTCAATTGCGTATAGCAATATCCCCAGAGCCCTACTGAAGCATAGACAGCCGACAGCACCCGTTGGTAGTCCTTTAAGAATTCAACTTCATTGTCGACTGACGTATACCCCCAACCTGGTTGTCCCGATACATCAAAGCCGATGCCACCAAATTCCGTTAACAAGATTGGTTGCTCCTGATAAGAAAAGCCGTTGGCAAAAATCGGCCACGGAGTAGAAAGCCGCTTAATCAGATTTTCGCGAGTTCGGAGGGTTTCTTTAAAGTAATCATATTTCTCAGTTTCTTCTTTTTGGCCATGGGCATAGTTGTGAATGGCGCAAATATCTGTTTCTGTCATTGCCCAACCATCATTTGAGATCACTAATCGTGTTTTATCCAATGCGTGCAAGAAATGATACATTGCTTGAGAGAAATGTTGCTGTGTTCGGTCAAAGGAAATCTTTGGCACGCCCCAGCTTTCATTGATCGGCACCCAAGTCACAATGGAGGGATGGCTAAAGTCTCTGGCAATGATCTCGGTCCATTCCCGCATCAGTCGTTCAACAGAATCTTCATTGTAAATCGCCGGAGCCGCACATTCTCCCCAAACCAGAAAACCTAACTGATCCGCCCAGTACAAAAA
Source organism: Enterococcus sp. AZ091 (assembly GCF_051714805.1). Classification (NCBI taxonomy): domain Bacteria; kingdom Bacillati; phylum Bacillota; class Bacilli; order Lactobacillales; family Enterococcaceae; genus Enterococcus; species Enterococcus sp. AZ091. Next base: position 60,259 of record NZ_JBIOSO010000001.1, read on the forward strand.
GCGCGGATCTTCTGTTTTTTGATGTTTGCGGCAACCATTGAAGCCCATTTCTTTTGCTAGTAAGATGTCTTTTTTAAAGTCTTCATCTGACGGTGCAGTCAAGAGGCCACTAGGCCAGTACCCTTGATCCAAAATCAACTTTTGATAGTAAGGTTTGTTGTTCAAATAGACCATGCCGTTTTCCGTATGGATTTTACGCATACCGAAATAACTTTTCAGGTAGTCAATTGTTTCTCCATCGTTGATTAAAGAAAGTTTAATATCAAATAACTGGGGATTTTCCGGTGTCCACGACCAACCGTCATGATGGAAATTGCTTCTGAAAATATGTTCCTGAAAAAGATCGGCATTGAACTTCATTTTTGCCGAATCTGCAGACAGTCTCCCCGCTGCGATTAGCTGTTCTTTAAAAGAGATCCGATAGTCCAGTTCACACTGCGGCTGGAACTGATTCAAGATCGTTTCAACAGTCACGGTCCCCTCATCAAAATTTGGAGTCAGATTGATTTCTTTCAAATAAGTCTCTGAAACGACTTCCAGCCATACTGGCTGCCAAATCCCGGTAGAATTCGTATACCAGATACCAGCAGATTCTGTCTCCCAGAATTGTTTTCCTCGAGGAATACTTTCATCTGCATGAGGATCAAATGCACGCACACTTACCGCTTGCTGACCGTCGACCAAATAATCGGTAATATCAACTTCAAAAGAGGTATGACCGCCTTGATGATTCGTTACATGACAACCATTGACAAAGACATCCGCCTCGTAATCCACCGCACCAAAATGCAAGACTACACGTTGACTGTCCATTGCCTGCACTGTGAATGTCCGGTAATACCAGACAATATCGTGAGGTTCTCGTTGGTTGATCCCGCTCAATTCGCTTTGATAGACGAAGGGCACCTTGATTCTATGCGGATAGGCTTCCTCCTCTTGATACCATTTCTCTTTTAGTCCTACATTTTTATCATCAAAGGCGAAGCGCCATTCTCCATTTAAATTCAGCCAGTTCTCTCGTTGAAACTGGGGTCTAGGGTATTCATTTCTGCTCATAGTTCCTCCAAAAAACAATTTATTTTATACCACTTTGCAATGACATTGATTCCATGAAACTCTTTTGCGCCACTAAATATAAAAGGAATGTCGGGATCAATGCTAAAAGAGCTCCTGCAGCTCCTACTCCCGGATACGTCATATATTGCCCTTGCAGCAACTGAAGTCCCGGCGTGATAGGCAGTTTATCAATATCGCTCATAACGATAGAAGGCCACAAGAAGTCGTTCCACGAACCAGTAAAACTAAATAACGCAACGACGGTTAAAACCGGCTTGATCAGCGGAAGAATAATATGATAAAAAATCTGAAATTCATTGGCCCCATCGATTACAGCCGACTCATCCAATTCTTTAGGAATCCCTAAGATAAACTGACGAACTAGAAAAATGTTATAGACACCTGCTGCGCCAGGAACGATCACGGCTAGAAACGTGTTGGTCCAGCCTAATGTATCCACGATTTTGAAATTGGGGATCAAATTGACGACACCAGGAAACATCATCGTTCCCAGCAATAATGCAAAAATCAAGTCTCGACCTTTAAACGTCAGCCGTGTATAGCCATAAGCCGCAAAAGAAACGATCACCATCACCAACAATGTGTGGGCTGTTGAAATGATCATCGAATTCAAAAACCAGCGAAAGACTGGCGATGAATGATTCCCCTGCAACAACCCTAAAAAGTTTGCGAAGGTCCACTCTTTAGGAATCAGGCTAAAGCCAACTTTTTGGATCTCAGCATCTGATTTGAAAGAGGTAAAAATAGCCCATATCAGAGGAAAAATCCAGACAATACAAACAATAGCTAATACGATAAATGCGACTCTTTTTCCTACTTTATTTTCTCGCATGGCTGTCCCCTTACCTCTCTAATTTTTTGATCATGATAAATTGAAAGACCGAAACGATCATGATAACGATCCCTAGTAAAATCGCCATCGCCGATGACATACCAGCAACGGACGTACTACTGCCAAAAGCATTCTCTTGAATATACATCATGAGTACTCTCGTCGAATTGTTCGGACCACCCCCGGTCAGCATCAATGGCTGTCCATAAATATTGAATTGAGCAATAGTCGTCATGACTGTTGTAAAAATCAGCTGATTCCGAATACTCGGCAACGAAATCCGGAAAAACTTCACTACACTGCTGGCTCCGTCAAGCTCGGCTGCCTCCATTTGTTCCCTGGGCACACCGTTCAACGCAGCTACATAAATGATCAAATTTCCTCCTAATGTCCACCAAATCGTTACGATCAAAATCGCGATCCAGGCCCATGGTTGTGTCCCGACAAAATTGATATCTATCCCAAAAACTTCTTTGATGGGGCCAAAGGATTTACTTAACAGAAACCCCCAAATGATCATTACAGCAGAGATGGCAAACAATGTCGGCAAGTAAAGAACCGATTGAAAAAAGCGCATCATCTTTGGCTTTGCGGACAATGCCACAGCTAATAGCAATGGAATCGCGATACACAGAGGTACTGATATCACTGCAAAGAATAGCGTGTTTTTCATCCCATTGAAAAATTGCGTATGATACAGCGAGTCTTGATCAAATAGAATCGTCTTAAAATTGTCTAAACCAATAAAAATCGGTGAACTAAAAAGATCCCATTCGGTAAAGGAAACATAAACACCAATTACAGCAGGAACCAAAAAGAATAAAATAAAAAGAATCATGTGGGGACCGATAAACAAAACGGGCCAACCACTGAGCTTTTTTTTGCTACTCATACATTACGCATCCTTTCATGTCTTGATAAAATCGACTAGAAAAAGACTGTGACAAAAACCGCTTCTGCATGGAAGATGCTCTTTCGTGTAAGTTGCCAAGCTAACCAGATCAAAAGGCCACTCTTTGAGAAATCTTATATGAGTCCTCTTTTGGTATGTGCCTTCTCGACATGTCTGAGCACTATCTTCTTTGCCTTCAGCTTTTGTCACAGACCCTGCGATTATTTCATTTTCTCTTCCACGACTTTTTGGATTTCACCAAAGGTATCTTTAATATCGGCTTTTCCAGTGATCATGTCCCAAGAACGATTATCGTATTCATCAAAAATGTAAGACAATCCATCGACTGCATTCACAGAGATCGCCGCCTGTCCTTTTTCTGTTTTCAACAAGAAAGATTGCGGCATCTTGACATATTCCTCATTGTCAAGCATCGCTAGTGAAGTTGGATTGGCGCCAGATTTCACCCATTCTAACTGGTTTGCCTGCAACCAAGTCAAGAAATCCACCATTCCCTCTTTCTTTTCATCAGACCGTTCTTCTTTTGTCTTAAACATCGCAAACTGATCAACTCCCGATCCTTGAACGATATTTTCCGCATCCCATTGCGGTGTAAAGGTTTCTCCCCACTCAAAGTCACTGATTTCTTCCATATTGCTCAACATCCACGTTCCTTCTGGCAAGAAGATCAGCTGTTGATTCGCAAAAAGTTTATTGGCATCTTCCCCGTCTGGCACCATATAGCCCGCATCATACAAATTTTTGAATTCCTGTACCGTGTTATACGAATACTCATTATCGATATTGATCTTGCCATCTTGATCTTGCCATTGTCCGCCCATTTGCTGATATAGATTGGAATAATTCTGCATCCCCCAGGTATAACCAAAGCTATAAACGCCATCTGCTTTTGCTTTTTCACCTGCCTGATTAATTTCTTCATAAGTCACGATGCCATCATCTAATGCTCCAGGAATGTATTTGTCTACCAGATCTTTGTTGTAATACATGACCCACGACCCCATGGTGGCTGGGATCCCATACTGGCTGTCCTCAAGAGTACCGGTATCCCAAGCTGCTTCAACATAATTGCTGCGATCTAGCTCTGTACCTTTGATCATGTCATCCCAAGAATCCAGCATCTCTTGGTTCTTATAGGTGGGAAGTGCTTCTGAAGCGACTAAAGCCAAATCTGGTACACCTTTCCCCGATTTACCTGCTGTAGTTAGTTTTGAGGTGAAGGTATCCCCTTGCATACTCACTAATTTCACTTTGAAATCCGGATCCGTCGCATTGTATTCGTCAATCGTCTTTTTGATTTTCTCCCCATCTGGTCCAGTTGTGGATGACCATAACAAAATTTCAGAACTCTTGCTTGAGTTGCCGCCGCCACTTCCACATGCTGACAATACGATGCCACACAGCAACGTCGCCCCTACTACCATAGCTGCTTTACTAAATTTCATTTTTCCACGCTCCTATTATTTAACTTATTTGTAAAACGATATTCCGACTCACTTTACTTTTTTCAACAACAATAAAAACCAAACTGTTTACACCGTTAAATTAACATCAAAATAAAGCGCTGTCAACAGCTATTTAACAACTAAAATAAAATATTTATATCGTTTAACTATAGTGTAAAATCATCAAGTTATGTTATAATAAACCTGCGCAATCGATTAACTAAAAAGTATAACGAGGTGAATAGAATGGAATTAAATTTAGAGAAAACTTCTTTACCGGTTTATGAAGCTTTAGCCAATGAGACGCGTTTGGCAATTTTGAGAGAGTTAGGCGGGGAAAGAAAAAGCATCAGTGAGATTGGGGAAAAACTGGCAATCAGCAACGCACTCATGACCAAGCACATCAAAAAATTAGAGCAGGCACAATTGATCAGATTAGAAAAAGGAACGGGAAAAGATTGGAAAAAGAAGTTTCTAGCTTTAAAGACTGATTTCATCAACATCAACTTCCCCGAAAAAGTATTTCCAGAAATGAATTTGACTTCATTACCTGTGAAAATTGGTCACTTCACTGATTTTAGAGCCGAGGCTTCTTGTGGAATGGCTACAAAAGATCGCCTGATCGGCGCATTGGATGATCCTAAATCCTTTTTGGCACAAGAACGAGTAGATGCCAGTATTATCTGGTTAAACAATGGATTCTTAGAGTACAAAATTCCGAAACCGCTAAAAAATGGGGAAAAAATCGAAATGCTGGAAATCAGCATGGAGATTGCTTCTGAATTCCCTATTTCCAATAATTATTGGCCGAGTGATATTTCTTTCTATATCAACGATGTCTGTTTAGGAACCTATACTGTTCCAGGAAACTTTTCAGATGTACGGGGGGCATTGACCCCTCAATGGTGGATCGATGAGTTCAGTCAATACGGCTTGTTGAAACATCTGCGGATCAACCGTTTTGATACTTCGATCGACGGAGAAAAACTGACCGACCATAACTTAAGCGAGATCGATTTGGATCACAGTGATTTCTTTACATTCAAAATTGCAGCACCGGCAACCGCAGAAAACGCAGGCGGTCTAACTATTTTTGGCGATCGTTGGGGCAATTACCCGCAGGATCTGCTTTTCAATTTTTATATTTCGGAATAAAAAAAGACACAGGCAAACAATCACCTGCATCACTTGATGATCTCTGTTAACTCTCCTTTGACTGCAAGATTTAACAGGGATCATTTGCTATGGCGGGATTCGTTTTTCTGTGTCTTGATTGCTCTTATTTTGCGCTGGCTACGGCAAAGATTCGTTCGATCAATTCCATGACGTTGCGAACTTCTTCATTTTTAACAATTGGTTCAGCACCGTGACGGACTACATGATAAAAATTCTTGTAGAAAGGATCAAAATCGGCTTTCGCTTCTGGGAATGGGATTGATTCTGCAGCCAATTCAGATGGCGGTGCCATTGTTTTCGTTAATCCAACACCTGCTTGGACAGGTTTAGGTGCGGCAACATCTTCGCGGCCAGTTGCCCGAACCATCTCACCATTCAATGCCCAATCTTGGATCGTAGCAGTTCCTTCAATTCCCTTAATGTACCAGCGAGGCAATTGGGTGTAATTGGAGGTCCCAACTTCCACGATTGCTTTGACACCATTTTCAAATGTGATCAAAGCAAAGAATCCATCGTCGACTTCTTCTCCCAGAATATAGCTTAAGTCAGCTTTCACATCTTTCACTGGACTGTCCACTAACCAAAGTATTTGATCCAACAAGTGAACGCCCCAGTCTAATACCATGCCGCCTCCTTGTTTTTTCACATGGCGCCAATCACCTGGGATGCCATTTGCACCTTGGACCCGTGATTCGATTTGGAAAAGATCACCGATCTGCCTATTACGATATAAATCGCGAACGATCAGAAAGTCTGGATCCCAGCGACGGTTTTGATGGACCATAAATGTATTGCCTGTTTCTTTGGCCACAGCAACGATTTCGTCTAGTTCAGCAGTGTTTAAAGCAACAGGTTTCTCACATACAACATGCTTACCCGCTCTGAGGGCTGCGATCGACAAATCCTTATGCAAATCATTCGGCGTTGCGATCAGCACTGCTTCAATGGTTTCATCTGCTAAGACTTCTTCATAACTTTTATAGATTTTATGCCCTTTTTCTTGTGAAATAGCTTGTCTTTCTTCCGAAATATCATAGGTTCCCACAATATGGATCCGTTCATTTTCATTCGGCAGGATGTTGTGCACATGGTAAGCACCCATACCGCCATAACCGATGACAACAAAATTGATTGCACTCATTTTCTATACTCCTCGTTACACCCACCACATTGCGGATGGTTCTTCTTTGATCATAATCGATTTCAAATTAGTGATTGCTCGGTTCAATCCTTCATCAACAGACATGATTGGATCTTCATGCTCGATACTCAAGACATAATCATACCCATAGATCCGCAATGCGGAAATGATGTCCGACCAAACTTGCAAGCTGTGCCCGCAGCCAACAGAGCGGAAAGTCCAAGCTCTTGTTTTGACATTGCTGTATGGCTGCATGTCTGTCAACCCATGCATGTTGATATTATCTTGATCAAGATACGTATCTTTGGCATGAAAATGATGAATCGCATCTGCTTCACCTAAAATCTTGACTGCTGCCACTGGATCGATCCCTTGCCACCACAAATGGCTTGGATCAAGGTTACAACCAATTGCTTTACCTGCAGCGTCGCGAAGTTTTAACATCGTATAAGGCGTATGAGCCAAGAATCCGCCATGCAGCTCAATACCGATTTTTACACCAGCAGCTTCTGCCTCGGTATTGATTTCTTTCCAATAAGGGATCAGCTTTTGCTCCCATTGATAGTTGTAATTATCATCGTATTCCGTTGGCCATGGCAGAACAGGCCAGTTGACTTGCGTGTCTGTTGCATTTCCTCCCGAAACACCAGAGAATCCATTGACGACAGGGACATTCATCAAACTGGCCAGCTTGATCGTTTTGCGTAATAATTCATCTGCTTCCTGCGCTTCATTTTTTAAAGGCGAAATGGGATTGTTGTGACAGCTTAACGCCGAGATTTCTAGTCCTTTGTCGGCTAATTTAGCTAAATATTCTTTCCGGTCTGCTTCACTAGCAAGCAACTTATCGATATCCAAGTGGGCATTGCCTGGAGAACCTCCTGTACCGATCTCAACTGTCTGCAATCCTTTTTCTGCAACTTCTGTGATCATTTCTTCAAACGTTAAATGATTGAATAATGGCGTAAATACTCCTAATTTCATTTGCCTACCTCCTCATTGGCTTGATAATGGCCGTACGTTGGGTACGTATTTTCTGTTGGTGCGCACCAACGTGCCGCGTTTTTGATAACTTTTTGTACTTTTTCGTTGTAATAACTCGGAAACGTCTCATGCCCAGGTTGGAAATAAAAGATCTTGCCATTGCCACGACGGAAGGTGCAGCCGCTGCGGAAGACTTCGCCTCCTGGGAACCAGCTAACAAAGATCAATTCGTCTGGAGTTGGGATGTCAAAGTGTTCCCCATACATTTCTTCTTTCTCAAGTTCAATAAATTCGCCGACACCTTCTACGATTGGATGACTCGGGTTGATATTCCAAATTCGACAATGCTGATCATCCACGCGCCATTTCAAGTCACAGGAAGTGCCCATCAATTTCTTGAAGACTTTTGAGAAGTGACCAGAATGGAGGACAATCAGACCCATTCCTTCTAACACCCGTTGTTGAACGCGCTGAACGATTTCGTCTTGTACTTCATCATGGGCCATATGCCCCCACCAAACGAGCACATCGGTATCAGCTAATACTTCGTTTGTTAATCCGTGTTCTGGTTCATCCAAGGTTGCTGTGCGAACTTGAAAATCATCTGCTTGCAAAAAGGCAGCGATTTGTCCGTGGATTCCTTCGGGATACATTGCCTGAACGGTTTCATCTGTTTTTTCGTGTCTAAATTCATTCCAAACAGTGACATGGATCATTGGTAAACCTCCTCAACGATAGCTTTTAATTGCAAATAATCGATGGCCGTCGCTTCTAAAGGTGCGTATTTTTGGAACGCTTCTTGTTCCACGATCAACCAAGGCAATTGGAATTGTTGCGCAACTGTGACATAGTCCTTGATAGGTAAAATGCCATTATTGATTTCTGTGCTTTCTTTTGGTTCTTCCTGCATATCTTTGATATGCAAAAGACCAACGGACTCTTGATGTTCTTTCAACCAAGTGAAAACATCAGTGCCGGAATAAGCGATCCAATAAAGATCTGCTTCTAATTTAAGTGCTGGATTTTCAGCTAACAATTCTCCCATCATTGATTTATTAGGAATCTCGGTAAATTCATGGGCATGATTGTGATAGTAGCATTCAAAGCCCTGAGCAGCTGCTTTCTTAGCAACTTCTGCAAACTCTCGGGCAAACTGTTGCCATTCTGCGAATGTCTCAAATGAAGCATATGGAACCACGAGTCGGTGATTCCCGATCGCTTTTTCATAGGCCAGTGTTGCTTCAAAATGATCCCGCAATGTTTCAAAGGGTAGATGAGAAGCAGCAACTTCCAAGTCGTATTCTTTTAGCGCGTTTGCGACCTCTGTTGCGGAATAACCGTAGTAACCCGCGAATTCGACTCCGTCATACCCGCTTTTTTTGACACTTTCAAGTGCTTGGAACAAGTCTTCTTTACACGCTTCTTGGATGCTCCATAACTGTAGTCCGATTTTTGGTTTCATGCTTTGCTCCTTTTTAGCGACTGCTTTTACAAGTAGACCGGTTCGCCAGTTGCTGAAGATTTGTAGATCGCTTCTAAAATCTCAGTAACTACCATTGCCTCTTCCGGCTTGACCACAGGTTCTGTGTCATTGATGATGGCGTTGATCCAAGATTGTGCTTCCAAGATTTCAGGCGTTTCGCCGTCCCCTTCATAGAAGTCGACACCACCAGTTTCCAACTCAATATTTTTTTCATACAACAAACTATGGTCTTCACCATTGATTGTTAAGCCATTATTCATATCCGCGCCAGCTTTGCTGCCCATCAATGTTGTTTTTGCTTCTTTGACATCTAAACTGTTCAACGCCCAGCTAGCTTCCAAGAAAATCGTTGCACCATTTTCCATCACGACAAATCCAAAAGCAGAGTCTTCTACCGAAAACTTCTCTGGATCCCATGACCCCCAAGCGTTCGCTGCATTCTTTGTCTGAGATAATTCATGGTAAGCTTTTCCGACAACAAATTTAGGTTGGTAGTTATTCATCATCCACAATGTTAAATCAAGAGCATGCGTACCGATGTCGATCAATGGTCCGCCGCCTTGAGCTTCTTCGTCTAGAAAGACGCCCCAAGTTGGTACGGCACGACGACGGATGGCATGGGCTTTCCCAAAATAGATATTGCCTAATTGTCCTTCCGCACAAACCTCGTGCAAGTAGCGGGAATCTTTTCTAAAACGGTTTTGATAACCGATCGTTAATTTTTTGCCTGTTCGATTAGCGGCATCGATCATTGCTTTTGCTTCTTCTGTCGTTTTTGCCATTGGTTTTTCGCACATTACATGGCAATCTGCTTCTAATGCTGCGATGGACAATTCCGCGTGAGAAGCATTTGGTGTACAAACATGCACAACATCTAATTCAGCTTCTGCTAACATTTCTTTGTAGTCGCTGAATACCTGGGCATCTTCTGTACCGAAAGCTGTTTTAGCTTCCACTGCTCGTTCGACGATCAAATCACAAAATGCGACCATTTCCGCTTCTTTTACTTGTGATAATGCCGGCATGTGTTTGCCATTCGCAATCCCACCGCAACCAATGATTCCAATTCTTACTGTCATCTCTTTCCTCCTGAAAACGCTTATTATTTTCTACTCATTCATTATAGCGAAAGGATTTGACAGGTTCTTCCCAATTTCCTCTTAAAAAATTCCCGAAATTTATCTTATGGAACTCTCACTAAAACGAATCAAAGACTCCTTCACACCAAATAAAAACACCCAAACAAACAGTGAACAACCGCTTAAAAATTGCGCTTGTTCAAGGGTTCGAGTGATTGACAAGATTGGGTCGTTGATCTAGCTTTCATCAAGTATTCAATTATTTAATTGTTTCTGATACTGCAATGGGGATTGTCCTACGGTCTCTTTGAACACGTGATGGAACGTTTTGACACTGGCAAATCCGGCTTTTTCCGCTACTTCTGCCATTGGAAGTTTCTCGTTTGCCAAAATGAATTTGGCTTGATTAATCCGGTATTCCGTCAGAAACTGCATGAATGTTTTTCCAGTATTCGTCTTAAAAAAGCGGGTAAAGTAATGGGGACTGAAGCCAACATGCTTCGCTGTTTCTTCCATCGTTAAGACATCTTGGTAATGGGATTCAATATATTCAAACACTTCATCCAGACGTTGCAGCGTTTCTTTGTATTGAGCTGCAGAACGTTTCAAAGGAGCGATCTTTTTGGCACGTGGCGGCAAACCTTGATAACATTCGCCGATCAACTGATACAAAAATCCCATCGTCAAATAGCGTTTACCAGCTACTTGCTCTTCCTCTAACTGGTAGAGTTCGATCAACAATCCTGTGATTTTTTCGGTAAAACTGACTGGCCAATGCTTGCTGTGGGGTTCCCCCTCATCAAAAAGCGTCTTTAAAGAAAGTTCTTTTTCTCGCAAAATGGTTTCATCAAACAGTGCGAAATCAAACTGATACACATACCGCTCACTCTCTGGAGAAGCCAAAAAATAGTGCGGCTGACCGCTGGCAAAAATGTACAGCTCGCCTTCTTCCAACTCAATGATCTCATCAGCTACCCCAATATTGACTTTTCCTCGTTTCGCATAAATCAGCTCGATTTCTTTATGTACATGGGGATAAACGATCGTCAGCCCATCATTAAGGAATGTCCGAAAGCGAAAATCGCTTTCAAATTCTGGAATCTCAAGATACATACTCATACTGCTATTTACTCCTTTGCTTCCATTCTCATCCATTATAGAACAAAGAGTTTTTGTACGAAATGCTTTTCTGATTTTTTATGAAAAAATAGTCGCTGCTCGCTTTTTATGGTATCTTGTACAAAAAGGAGGTTATTATGAATTACTACGATCAGCATTTGCATACTTTTTTATCTTTTGATTCAGAAGAACGCGTCGAAAATTATTTAGCTTTTCAACCGGAATTTTTTGTGGCGACTGACCACTTTGATCTCAAGAACCCTTATTCAAATTATCGCGATGATATTCCCGATTATGAACAGCTTCAACAATGCCATCAGACTTTACAGGAACAAACAGCAACGAAACTTTTGAAAGGGATCGAAATCGGTGTCGTTCCTGGGCAAGAAACACAAATACGCGACTATCTGGATCAGCATCCTTATGACCTGAAGTTAGTGAGCATCCATCAAAACGGTTCCTTTGACTATATGGATGATGCCGTATTGGAGAAAGACAAACTTACCGTCGTCAAGTCTTATTTTGATCAGATGGCCACAGTTTTAGATACTTTTTCTGACGGACATATCCTGACCCATTTTGACTACGGGTTGCGGCGCTTCGACTTTACAGCAGAAGAACTTGCACAGCATTTCGAAAAAGAACTGACAGTTATTTTCAAGAAAGTCGTCGCTCGCGAGCTAGCTTTTGAAGTCAATGCCAAAAGCTTTGGTTCTTATCAAAATGCATCACTTTACGAATATGCGATCCCACTCTATCAAAGTGTGGGGGGAAAACTCTTTACACTAGGTTCAGATGCTCATAAGTCCAGTGATTATCGCTTGTTATTTGCCGAAATGAGCCAGATGCTGCGCTCCTTTGGTGTAGAACAATTGGCCGTCTTTCAAGGAACCGAAAGATACATGACAGATTTGCCTGAAGGTTGAGGGAGGATATAGCAAGCTTATCAGAAAAAACGGATATGAAAGAAACAAGTAAAACTATCTACTATATACAAACAATCCACATTACCGCTCTTGAAAAATTTCGCAAAACGGCAATGTGGATTGTCTTTTTAGTTTGCTTTTATCCTAACATAAAAACTGCTCTTCACTGGAAAAACTCGTTCTACTCAATGATGTACTCCGTAATCGAATAATAATTTTTGTCTAAATAGTCCGCCAGTTCATGAACATAATTAGGCCTTCTTTGCATCTCGAATGTAATGCCTTGATGTTTTTGTACTGGTGATCCAGAAACCAAATTCTGCTCAGCTATTTTATTTAGTGTATAAATCACAGCACATTCTTGATTTGAACGAATATGCAACCAGTTAGTTCGGGCACGATTCGTCAGAGAAATCAATGGGTGCTGATTTCTTTTTTTGAAACAATACCCTAGATCTATGCCCCCACTACAAATCTTGGATAAATCCTCTTCTGAATCAAAAGCTTCCCCAATCCTCTTCTCAGTTGTAAAATCAAATTTTTGATAGCGCGTACAACTTTGAAAATCAATATATTCTCCTGTAGGAATGAACTGTTCATCGATAAGTTGGAGTTTTGCATCCGCCATCTTCAGTAAGTGATCCTCTATTGTTCTCTTTTCTCTATCTAGGTTAAAGTAAGCATGATTAGTCAAATTACATACTGTTGGAACTTCTGCTTCTCCTTCAATTTCTATGGTGAAAACATTTTTTTCTATACGATAACTGATTTTTATCGCCATTCTCTCATAGGGTCCGGAATCGTTATCTAATCTAAGTTCATAGGTCGTACGATTCTTCTTGAAAATTCGAAACTCTCTAAGATGAAATCCAGCGGCTCCTCCATGTAAATGATTACCTTTTTCATTTTTGTCTAAAAGAATTGAATCTTTCTTATGAGATAGATAATAAGCAGGAAATGTTCTTCCTGCATTCCTTCCAATGATTGCACCAAAAAAATATGGATTAGTGCAATAATGCCATAAATCATCATAGGAGAGGACATAATTTGTTTTAGTCTTTTTGTTTATAATCTTAGTAATACAGCCTCCCATAGCTAAGAATTCAATTTGTATTTCATGATTTTCTAACGTATAACGTTTCATATCCCCCTCCCAAAAACATTGTTCATCTTCATAAAAGCTTAGACCACATATCAGCATTCAAATATGACAAACTTATCGTTTTTATTAACGATTATTTGAATCGTTTGTTTCTTTCTCACTAGTTCTCGTCAGAAATTTGTTGGTAAACGTTGGATATGTGGATTTGTAAAAATATCGCTAGCATCGTCACTAGGGGAAGAAAATTCTGAAATAACTGCACCTTCACTTGAAGCTTGAAACCAATGTTTCGTGTCGGGATCAATCGTATATTGTTGGCCTGGTAGCAACTCGATTTCATTAAAAACTGTATAAAAATTTTCCGTCTTTCGAGGAATCTGACTGCTTATCTTTCCTTTTTCTCCAGTTCCTTCTACATATAGATAGACTTTCCCACTTCGACATCGAAATGTTTCTTGTTTCCCTTTCTTGCTTCCGATCGAAGGATGAAGATGTTCTGGACAAGTTTGAAAAGGTAGCAGAACCATCTCTTTAGCACAATATCTCTCATTATTAATATAGACAATCAAATTCAATCCTTCTTCTGCAATATTGTTTAAACCAAAATCGGCATACTCGATTTGTTCTAATTCTTCTTTGGTAAAAGCAATAGGTATATTTTCGAAAAAACTTTTTACTTTCTTTTTATAATCCATCCCCTTCAATCCCACCTTTAACTGATTTTTAGCTCGTCCCAAGAGATGTCTTCTTCTTTTTCTTCAATAACTATTTCTGCATTGGGATCAACAGCTTTTTTCAAGACTATAATAGTAAGCGCAGTGGCTAAAGAACCGATAAACAAAGCACCGATAAATGCCCACGGACGAGTCATAGTAGGAATAGCAAACATACCTGAAGCTGGAATATGGCTATCGGCTCCCCAAAGCATGCTCAATCCGCCACCGATTGCTCCACCGATCCCTGTTGCAATAACATTTTTTACTAAATCATTTAAAACAATTGGAAAACATCCTTCTGTAATTTGACAGATTCCCATGGGGAACGCCGTTTTTAGCGCTTCTTTTTCTTGATTCGTGAAAATATTTTTTCTAATGACTTTCCCAATAAAAAAGGCCATCGTCAACCCAAATGGAGTTACCATAGAAGCAAGAATAAGTACTGTGATTGGTTCATAGATCCCTTCAGAAAAAAGTGCAAAAACAAACGCAAAAACAACTTTGTTGATAGCGCCTCCATAATCAATCGAAGCTAAGATACCTATGATTGCCCCATAAAGAAACAAAGAGTTTGTGTCTAATCCTCTCAAATAATTGGTCAATGATTCTGTTACCCATATAATAGGTGTCCCTACTATATAGTACATAATCACTCCGGCAATAAATGAACTAACAAAAGGGATAACCAAAGTTGGCATCAGGCCCTGCATCCATGCAGGAACGTGAATATAATGAATCATTAGTAATACGATTACTCCCGAAAAGTAGCCAGAAACAATTCCTCCCAAGAACCCCGTACCCGTACCATTAGCAACCATCCCAATAATCAATCCAGGAGCAATCCCTGGCTTATCTGCAATAGAATACGCAATAGCGGTTGAAACGATCATCGGAAGTAGCCCTAGGCCATATCCTCCCATAGTTGTCATAGCATCAGCAAATGTCCACGTTCCTTTAAAATCTTCGATGGTCGCTCCGCCCATCATATTCCCTATAGCCAAAAGAAAACCTGCAGCAACAACAATTGGTAAAAAAAACGAAATGGCGGTCATCAAATGTTTTTTGAATCCAACTTCTTTTATCAGTGTCATTTTTCGCATCCTCCTAATTTTAGTAACCGTGACAGAATCTAGTAAATATGCATAGAAAATGTTTGAAAGTAGTTTTCCTTACTAAACTCTGTCACAAACTGTTGATGGCTATACTTTTACTTGTATTTCTTCAAATTTTTCGACTAATTTTGATGGTGACTTCACGACCAATCCTGTTGGAACATCAACTACTTTTTTCCCTTTGAAACGCTCCCTGCCATTTACTTTGATATCTGCTGCGATAACAACGATATCCGCCTCTTCAATACTTTCCTTCGTTAAGACATCTTGGGTTCCAGCTAATCCTTGCGTTTCGATACTGATTTCATGTCCCCGTGCAGTAGCAGCTTTCATCAACTTCTCTTTTGCAATATAAGTATGGGCGATACCTGCTGTACAGGCTGCAATACCAACGATTTTCATTTTGGTTCCTCCTTTAGTATCGAATAGAAAATTACTAATTTCTTCCTTTTAGTCCATAGTATTGTGCCTTATTCTCAGAGTTAAAAAGTTTTATTTTTGCAATCGCTACTTTCTTCGTTTCTGCCATACAAGACGGAAATAACACATTAGGTTCCCTGATCTCTGTATTTCCGGCATTTAATACTTCTCTTAATTTATTTGCGAAAACAATTTTGATATCGGAAGAGATATTTATTTTGTTTACCCCCATTGTTACAGCTTTACTGATTTCTTCGTCAGGATTCGAGGATCCCCCATGTAGCACCAAAGGAATATCTGTTATCCGCTCAATCTCTTCAAGAATATCCAATCTTAATTTAGGTTCCACATCTTTAGGGTAGATTCCATGAGCCGTTCCAATAGCTACTGCTAAACTATCAACTCCAGTCTTGTCAATGAAGTCTTGAGCAACTTTAGGGTCTGTGTAAATCACTTCACTGACGCCGCCTTCAACAGTATTTCCTGTATCGCCTATCGTACCAAGTTCCGCTTCCACAGAAACGCCGACTGCATGTGCCGTTTCTGCAACTTTCTTAGAAATCGCAACGTTTTCTTCATATGGTAAATGTGAGGCATCAATCATTACCGAAGTAAACCCTAATTGGATCGCATGAATCACTTGCTCATAACTGCCGCCATGGTCTAGATGAATACAAACCGGCAGTTGACTATGATTTGCCAAAAACTTCACCTGGCTGACAAAACTATCTGTCAAAAAGCTCAACTCGTCAGGATGAATAGCAATCATTACAGGAGATTGTGTTTCTTCACATGCTTCCATTACAGCATTTAGCAATTGCCCTGAGCCAGCATTAAAGGCTGGTACTGCAAACCCCTTTTCTTTTGCCACTCCTAAAATTTCTTTTCCAGATACTAACATATCTTCATTCCTACTTTCTTTTTATTATTTTTCAGTGATTAACTGATAAATTTCTTCTGGTGATGACGCATGTTTTAGGTTGTCTAAAAATTGATCATCAGCAAGCATGATGGCGACTTGTTGTAGCAACAAAATATGGGTTGTATTTACATCGGAATCTTTAACTGCGAACATAATGACAACTTTAACCTTTTCATCGTCGAGAGATTCCCACTCAATTGGCTTCTTGAGTGTTGCTACTGCAAGTGTTGTCGTTTTTACGCCTTTGGATTTCCCATGAGGGATGGCAATACCTTGTCCAATCCCAGTCTCCCCTTCTTCTTCTCTGAGATATACATCGGATAAAAACTCCTCCTTGCTGATAATAAAATCATTATTGTAAAGGATATCGACCATCTCTTTTAGCAGATCGTTTTTATTAGTTGCTAAGGAATTAATTTTGATAAGTTCCTTTCTTATAATTTTTTCCAATGCTATTGTTTTATCCACTCGCTACATCTCCTTTAGCATGTATTTTAATTTTTGAATTTGATGCTCAGTCAATAAAGGACTTATCGTTAACACAGGTATATCGACTTTTTCAATCGGCTTTTTCAAAGTTGATAGGATCAAATCAATATTTTCGTTTAGAAAGTCTTTATTCTGTTGGACTTGTCGTTGACTCATAGTTGCAACAACATTTAGATTAGGAAAGTAATTTTTCAATCGTGCTTTTAATAATTCCGATGTCCCCACTCCCGAAGAACAAACTAGAAGGATATTTCGTTGGTGTTCCTTGTTTAACTTGTATTTTTCAAAATATAAAGTTAGGTATCCAACCTCTTCTTCATTTATTTTTGTGTCGAACATCAAATCATTGTTTATTCGTTCAACGATTTTCATGAGTTTGTCAAAAGTTTCTTTATACTCAATTTTTTCTTCATTAAGGAGACTATTCTCGATAATGATACCGCTTCTTAAACGACTCAACATAGGCAAGATATGTTGCAATAAATTTTCGTGTAGCGTACGGCAGGAAGGTAGTAGACGAACATCGCTTAAATTAAAAAATTGCGTGATCAATTGTTGTGTGATCAAGCTGCCCAGTGTTTTATCAAGATTACTGCTTTCACGTGCTTGAATTCGAATAGAATAAATATTTTCAAAAATAAAATACTGTTCGATCTCACTTAAACCAATATTTAAATAGCATTCTAAGTTCTTTTTTATCTCTTTCGAGACATTTTTTAATACCTTATTTGCATCCATCAATTGTTGCTCACCTAATTCAAGTGGTTCTTGATCATCCAAATAAGAAACATTTCCTTCACGATACCGTTTAAGAACCATATAAAGATGAGTAAAAAAAGTAATATCATAGGGATAATTGATTGTCTCCCCAATCGCTCCTTCTAAGATCATTAATTGTTTATCGATAAAAAACTTATCTATTTCGTTCACTTTGATCCCTATTTCTCCCAGAGCATTTACTTTGTTTAAATCAATTATCAGCTGATTGATTGCTTTACGGATACTATTTTCTGATCCAGTGAGCCAAGCAAAATCCTGATTGATATGAAAGAGAAGGTCATACTGTTTGAACGTGTGAGCTATCTTTTTTATAAATCGTTCAGTGGTACTTTCACTGACATACGCCAGTTTAAAATGATCGCGATCAATTTTCTTGGGATGTTTAAACAATAGTGTCAGCATAAGAGTGTTCAGAATATTCTCTTCTTGATAATCGATAATAGGATGAATAGAAATATTCATCATGCGCTTATTCAGCCTGTATCCCTTTCCTGTCTCAGCAATAATGAATGATTCGCCAAATTCTTTTTCTGAGATATCATTGATCCTCTTCACGCGCCGATAAACTGTTTTATTAGACACAAACAGCTTCTCTGAGAGTTCTTTTGCTGCGATGAACTTCTCGTAATTCAACGAATGAATCAACTCATTTTCACTCGAACTAAAAACCATCTCACTCACCTCACATCTATAATTTATCATCAAAGTAGGCGGTTACATTTCAATCTATGTCCTTATCTATGGACAATCAAAGCTTAATATAATTGTACTATAGCTCCTAAATGACATAACTTGTATATGAGAATTAGAATGTATGGAGACCGTGGTCTTTTTTTTAAAGAGAATAGTTTTGCGATCAAAAAAAGCTTGCCAAACAATCTGTTCAGCAAGCTCAAACTAATCTTATAAAAAGATACACCAGTATTTATAAATTAAAGAAAAGTCTCGATTCATTCAATGAGTTATTATGGATACCGTTACCCTTAAACACCCAAAACATATAGCTTCTACTACTTCGCTTCAAGCACATCTTCTTTGGCATGGATCAATTGGGTCAAGAAGTCGCAATAAGGCGTGGGAACATTGTATTTTCGACCTTTACGCGAAATAGCCCCGTTGATGTAATCGATCTCCGTTTTACGATGATTATTGATCAAATCTTGATACATGGAAGGATAGTGCAAGCCAATACCTGCAGGATCATAGGTTTTTTCAATATGGGCAACGACTTCTGGAACATCTAGTTCTACCGATTCATGAGCAGCAACAGCTGCGAATTCTCCAACAATGGTTTGCACCATTTGTCGTGCAGTGGCTGTATTTCCAAACTGTGCAATGTTGACATCCAAAATTGAACATAAACCATTCAATGTACCATTGACACAGGCTTTACGATAGATTGAATAGCGAATATTTTCAGAGTATGACGCATTCAATCCAGAAGCAGTCAGTACCTCAGCCAGTTCTTTGGCCGCTGCTTCTTTGCCTTCACCAATGTTTTGCAGTTCAACCGATCCTTCCCCAAACAATCGAACTTGCCCAGGTCCAATCAAATCTGCTGTCCATAGGGTATTTCCTAAGAAAATTTTATCGGTAGCGACATATTTTTCAATTGTATCTTCATGTCCAATGCCATTAAGTAAGCAAAGTACTCTTGTTTGATCACCGATTAGTGAAGCAATGTCTTGCATCATTTGGTCTAATTGCATCGCTTTTGTAAAAACAATGATCAGATCCGCTGGCGTATCCGCCGTTACTTCGGACTGTGGATAAATGGGGAAAGATTCTGTGATTTCTTCTCCATCCAAATTTGCTTGTAGTCCATTGGTACGGATCGCTTCGATATGCGCTGGCCAACCATCGATCAACGTTACATCGTTGCCGCCTCTTTTTAATTTAATGGCAAATCGGCTGCCCATGGCACCAGCACCAGCAATAACAATTTTCATCTCTATTCCTCTTTCCTATCTGACAATTAGGTATAGTTTACTCCAAATCAAACAAATATGCGAGGGGCTTGCCTTTTTTAAAGTGAAATTTGTTAAAAAAATCAATTGGAATCGTTTGATTTTTCAGATAATTAAAGAACAAAAAAAGATCCTTTTCAGGATCTTTTTAAACCGTCACTTCAGACGCTAGTTGTGCTAAAACTGCTGCTTGTTCTTCTTGAGAGATATTGTGCTCAATGACGTAACGATTGTTTTCATTGGCGGCACATTCATAGCAGCAGCCGCCTAAGTGTGCCGCTTGATTCTCTTCCGAAGTGAGGAACTGACGATTGCACTCTGGATTTGCACAATTGACGTAACGCTCACATGGTGTGCCATCGAACCAATCGCGACCGATCACGGTCTTGTCGACATGATTGATCTCAACACTGATACGTTCATCAAAGACATACATCTTACCGTCCCACAACTCTCCTTGAACTTCTGGATCATTGCCATAAGCAAAAATTCCCCCGTGAAGTTGTGCTACGTCTTGGAATCCTTCTCGCAACAACCAGCCCGAGAATTTCTCGCAGCGAATCCCACCTGTGCAGTAAGTGACCACTTTTTTATCCATGAATTTCTCTTTGTTCTCAATGATCCATTGAGGCAATTCACGGAAACTGCGGATATCGGGACGGACCGCACCTCGAAAATGACCAAGATCGTATTCATAATCATTCCGCGCATCGATCACTACGGTATTTTCATCCAACAACGCTTCTTTGAAATCTTTCGGTTCTAGATACTTTCCGGTTAGTTCTAAAGGATCGATATCATCTTCTAAGTTCAATGACACCAATTCTTTTCGCGGCCGAACAAACAATTTTTTAAAGGCGTGTTCTTCCACCTCATCGATTTTGTAGTAGATTCCTTTGAAACGGGGGTCCGCTTCCATTTTTTCCATATAGGCATCCGTTGCTTCAATCGTTCCAGAAAGCGTTCCGTTGATTCCTTCTTTCGCAACAAGAATTCGACCTTTGATACCGATCTCTTTCCCAAAAGCTAAATGCTCTTTCGCAAAACTTTCTGGATCTTCGATGGTCGTGTATTTATAAAATAATAAAACGCGATAGTTCACAGTCATTCCTCCTTTTTTCCACCCTACAGTATAAAAAAGAAAAATGAAGAACACGAATTTTATGCTTGTACATAACCACACAATCCCTTTGCTTACCTAGATACCTGTCGTTTTTTGTTGTCAGAGTGAATCAGTGCTTTTTCCTAATTGTTCAACAAAAAAGGCCGTTACCTGATCCATGGTCTCTCCACGAACTAAATGTCGTTCTTCGCGAGAGATAAATGTCAGATTCGCTTCTGGATGCCCTTGCACAAAGGTTTCTACATCGTCGTAAGGGATTTTCTCATCTTCCGTCCCATGCCAGAACAACAATGGACGTCCAGCTAGTTTTTCTGGTTGCGTCTGGAGATCATAAGCTTCGATCCATCCTAGCAGCAACTGATAGTCATCTGGGACAAAGAAACCTGCAGCACCCGCATGTTTCTGGATCCGTTCACGGTAACCGATCATCGATGGCGAGCCCATCACACACGCAGCAGCGGTGATCTCCGGATGTTGGCATAGCAAGCCGCAAGTCGTCATCCCTCCCATTGAAACGCCTCCTACAGCGATTTGCCCATTTACCAAACCTAGATTTTCAAAGAAATCCACCAAATAAGAAAACTCAAATAAGTTGGTATGAATGCTTTGCCAGAAAATCAATGAAGGAATCTCGGATAGTTGGGTCTTTCGCTCCCCATGATTGGCGGCATCAGGTAAAATCACACGAAAGTTTTCCCGTGCTAGTTTTCGACCTTGCGTCAGTACCAATTCTTTACTCGTTTGCCAACCATGATAATAAATGATCAACGGCAACGGTTCATAGATCAAATGTTCTGGAACGACTTCCAATACTGGGATATTCCCGATTTTTCTTTTACGAACTGCAATTTTCATCTCTTTCCACCTCTGCTTAAGTATACGCATTCTGCTCTTACCTGCCAAATAATCCCTTCAATCACAAAAAAATCACACCAATGTTTTGGTGTGATCACATGTATCAGGAATGTAACACAGCTTCTCGTGCTAGTGCCAGACAGCCTAATGTTCCTGCATTGTCTTCTAATTCAGGTGTCACGATGTAGTCTGCAACTGCTGGTGTTTTGACATAGCCGTTGACCAATCGTTCAAAAGCTTGATGAACCTTTTCCACCATGTGACGCTGCTTCATTACGCCACCACCAAAAATAATGACATCCGGTGAAAGCATCAATGTAGTGTTGTAGGCGCATTGCGCGATATATTCAGCTTCGATGCTCCAGAAAGGCTCATCTTCAGACAATTCCTGTCCTTTCTTTCCTAAGCGTTTTTCAATCGCTGGACCTGCGGCCATCCCTTCGAGACAGTTGCCATGAAATGGACAGCTGCCTTTGAATGAATCATCAGGATGAGGCACTACCAGCATATGTCCCATCTCCGGATGACTGAATCCCTCAACAAAGCGGCCATCTTGTAATGCACCGCCGCCAACACCGGTGCCGATCGTATAATAAACTACACTGGATAGTCCTTTTCCTTTACCGAAAACATATTCCCCATAAGCTGCAGCATTGACATCTGTAGTCCAAGCAATGGGGATGGGAAAGGCTTGTTTCATCGTACCTACAAAATCAAAATTCTGCCAAGCTAATTTGGGTGTGGAGGTAATGTAGCCATACGTTGCGGAATCTCGATGGATATCGATTGGACCAAAGGAACCAATACCGATCCCTACTAACTGGTCTTCATACTTTTTGAAAAAATCGATCACTAATGCCATTGTTTCTTCTGGTGTGGTGGTGGGAAAACTGATCCGTTCTTTAATGGCCATTTCTTCATCACCAATCGCACAAACAAATTTTGTACCGCCTGCTTCTATCGATCCGTACATCTTTCCGTCTCCTTTTCCATCGTTGCTTTCATTTTCTGTTTAAGTACTGGCAGAACTCGCAGCTGCACCATCATCGGCTTTTACGCGATCGATGGCAATGACGAGACAAATAATCAAGTCCTCCAGATCTTCCTCATAAACCGTTACTTCATAGGTATCCCCCCATGAGATCCAGCGTTTATGAATCTCAGCAATTTGACGTCCCTGTCGATTGACGACAAAGTCCATGTCCCACCAATTCCCCTGAATTTCAATTCCTTGGGCATGGATGGAATAACGCGCTTTGAAAAGCGTGAATTCTTTTTCTAGAACAATTGCTTCTTCTCCATGTACCTCAACAAAAAACTTGGGCAATAGACTAAACACTTTCTTTGTGACTTCACCGATTTGCTGTTGTCGTTCATCATAAATCGCAAAGCTTTTAGGAATCTTCATGAAACTCCCTTCGACAAAATAGCGCGGCTTTTGCTGCTCATCCATGACAGTAAATTTTTCACCGATACTGAAGACTTTTTGCTTGATGTAAAGTTTTTTCATTTGATTACACCGCCTTTTCTTTCACATCGCCTGTATTGATCACAGGTTGAGTGCCTTTGTCAGTAATGATCGATACGAGTAAATTGTTGATCAATTGGACTTTTCGATCGTCAGTAAAGTTAATATCCTGGCCATCTTCGATCTGTTCCAAGGCCATTTGTGTCATGGAGACCGCTCCTTCAACAATGATTTGTCGTGCCGATAAAATTGCTTTGGCTTGCTGACGCTGCAACATGGCACTAGCGATCTCAGTGGCATACGCCAAGTGATTCAACCGCGTCTCGATCACCTCGACACCGGCTACCGCTAAACGCTCTTGCAGTTCTTGTGCCAGTTCTTCAGAAACTTCATTGGTATTGCCTCGCAAAGTCAAATCATCATCATTAAAAGTGTCATAAGGATACTGGGTAGCGATATGGCGAATCGCTGTTTCACTTTGGATCTCAACAAAATCTTGGTAGTAATCGACATCGAACAATGCTTTGGCCGTATCTACGACTCGAAAGACGACGACTGCTGAGATTTCGATCGGATTGCCATCAGAATCATTGACCTTCAATAAAGAGCTATTGAAGTTACGGACTTTCAGTGATACATTGATTTTCTGTGTTAGCGGCACAGTCACAAAGAGTCCATTGTCTTTAATGGTACCTAAATATTGACCAAAGAAAAGAATCGCTTTCGCTTGATTCGGCTGCACAATCGTCAATGAACTAATGAACAAGATAGCGATGATCCACAACACGACACTGATGACTAACTCCCAAACCGCATTGCGGACAATCCCATCATAAAAGAGATAGCCGCCGCCGATCATTAAGGCGATCAAGACGATCAGTGCTAAGTAACCGTTAACATGAAACGTTTGTTTTTCTTTCATCTTTACTCCCTCATTTCTTTTAATACCATATTACCTTTGTTCACAAAAGACTTCAATTCTTCTTCTCATTTTTTTAACCCCTTTCATAGACCTGCGATCATACTATTTTGCAATCAACCAAATTCCCGCTACAATGAAATGAGAGTCAATTGACAAGAAAGGGGTATCCAAATGGCACAAAAAATTTCATTAGAAAACGTAAAATGGTCATTAGAAGAAATCATTCAGACTGTTGGGACTGATCTATCTTCTGTTGTCGAAATTCAAAATCAAGAAGGAATCGATGTCGTGGTGATTGCCAAAGATGAATGGCAGCACCTCTTAGAACTACTCGATGCGCGCCATGCACAAGGCTATCGAATCGATCAAGAACTGCCAACGGATATATTGATTGACGTTGCTGATAGCGACAACGAATACCAACAAACAGCTGAACTAGAGATGGAATTACCGGAACGTGTCCATCCAGCACCAGACTTTGAATTAGACTCAGAAGAAATCGTTGAAAGCGATGATGTGCTGGATTAAGCTGAAAAAATAGACTACTGTGAAAAATCTTCCCCTAAAAATAGCATCCATTCGACCAATAGCCGAGCAATGTCGGAATACTTCCAGACCTTTCAGGTCATGTCGCATTTGCGGCATAGTTGACGTATTCTAAACATTGCTCGGCTCTTTATTATCAAAAATCGCGTGCTTTAATTTTTTGTACGATTGCTCACGTGCTTATGGAGTTCCGCCTAGCACGCAATCAATCAACTGACTTGTTTTTCCGATCTGCACCGGAGGATGCCACGATCGTTTTTAAGCGTTCGATCGCCGCTTGTAGTTCAACGCGTGCTTCTTCTTCTGGTTCTAGTTCTTCGCATTGCTGTAAGCGTTCTAGCCATTGTTCGGGTTCTTTGATGCCTAATTGTCCAATGGCCCAATAGGCTGTTCCACGGATGACAGGTCGGACGTCTTCTGTCGCACACCGCCAGATGGCTGGCAATGCGGTGCGATCTCCCAGATTTGCTAAGGCAATGATCGCATTACGCTGCAATGGTTTCTTCCCGCGCCAAGAACCAGATAAATGCCCAAACTGATTCTTAAAAGCTTTATTTGATAAAGAAAGCATTGGCTGCAACTTAGGATAAACGGTTTCTACTTCCGGTTCCATTTCCTGATGAAAATGGAAATCCTTGCCTCGATTGTAGGGACAGACCAACTGACAAATATCACAGCCATAGATGACATTATGCATCTTTTTACGATATTCCTCAGGCATCATGCCTTTTGTTTGTGTCTGATAGGAAAGGCAGCGCTGTGCGTTCATTCGCCCATCCCCTAAGAGCGCTTTTGTAGGACAGGCAGTAACACAGCGCATACAATCCCCACAGCCAAAGGGTACCGCTTCATCTGTTTCGAAGGAAATATTGGTGACGATCTCGCCTAAATAAACAAAAGAACCAAATTCTTCCGTGATCAATAAGCCATTGCGGCCAATGAACCCCAAACCAGCACGCTGTGCAACTGCCACATCCACCAGCTCACCGGTATCCACTTGCGGGGCAAACCGCCAGCTTTCTGCTTCTTCCAGATTCTCTGCTTGCGCTTTGATAAACTGGATCAATTTTTCTAAGCGATCACGTAAAATATCATGGTAATCGATCCCCCAAGAGGCGCGGGCAAACATCCCCCGTTTCTCATCTCGCGGCACTTTCTCTTTGATTTTTGTCGGATATGCCAGAGCGATCGCAATGATTGTTTGCGGATTTTCAAAGGTTCTTTCTGGATATATCCGCTCTTCGATCACTTGATGTTCGAAACCAGATGTATGGCCTTTCGCGCGCTGCTCCCTCAACGAGGACTCTAATTCATAAAACGGTTCAGCAGAAGCAAAGCCGATTTTATCAATACCTAAACGCTTGCTTTCTGCGATGATTTTCTCTTTTAAAGACATGATATACTCCTATCCAACATGTGTTCATCAGACCTTCGTCTTTGCTTTTTCTATTATACGAGACCACTTCCGATTAGTCGAATCGCTGCCCTCAAAAAATTCAAACAAAAAACTACCTAAACGCTCGGCGTCTATCTCCCAGTCTTTTTAGGAGATCAGCTGCCTCAGCATTCAGATAGTTTTCCTTGAATACCCCTCCATACAGCGCATTTCTGAGCTATCTAGAAGGGAAATCGTTTGATTGTATTATTTTTGTTACACCTATTAAATGTTTACCAACTAGCTTTTTTTACACCTGGCAATTTGCCTTCATGTGCCAATTGTCGAAAAGTGATCCGTGAAAGACCAAATTTACGCATATAGCCCCGTGGACGACCATCAGTCATATCCCGATTCTTCAAGCGATTCGGATTAGAATCTTTAGGCAATTTTGCTAAAGCTTGGTAATCTTTTGCTTGTTTCAATTGGTAACGGATCTCTGCGTATTGCTCGATCATTGCGGCTTGTTTTTTTGCTTTTGCTTGTTTTGATTTTTTGGCCATTATTTTCTCCTTTGTTTTTTCTATCCATCATTCTAAAAAGAAAAGAAATCAGCTAGCAGAGTCCTCCATTTTCGATTCAAAAACAACAAATCGAAATCATTACTATTTGAGCATTATGACTATATCAAGTTTCTGGGAACAAGTCAATGAAAAGCCCCTTCTTTCGAACAAACCGCTACTGTTTTTTAAGATTTCAATTATTTTTTCATCATTTCTTGCAATGACTTCTTGGCATGCTAGACTAAACAAGGAATCTGATAGAAATGGAGAATTATATGAAGCAAATAGATACGGGACTTACCTCAGAAGAAGTCACACAACGAACCGAACAAGGCCAACACAACGATTATGAAACAAAAACATCGAAGTCTACGACAGCAATTTTTAAGGACAATATCCTCACATTGTTCAATTTGCTGAACTTGTTGATTGGTGTCTGTCTTCTAGCAGTTGGCGCCTATTCCAATTTATTTTATCTGGTAATCATTTTGATCAATATCACTGTAGGGATCAGTCAAGAGATCCATGCTCGAAATCTAGTCAAAAAACTCTCGATCATCGCCCAACAAGAAATACGTGTGATACGAGATGGCGTTACACAGTCGGTGGATGCCAAATCCCTGGTCCTTGATGATCTTGTTGTCATTGGTGCAGGAGAACAGATTCCAGCCGACATGGTGGTTTTATCTGGACAAGCCGATGTCAATGAATCAATGCTGACAGGCGAAGCCGATCTCGTCGTCAAAGAAAACGACGCGACTCTCTTATCTGGCAGTTTTGTCGCCAGTGGAGAGGTCACTGCAAAAGTGATCCGCGTAGGAGCAGAGAATTATGCGGCAAAATTAAGCAATGAAGCCAAAACACATAAACCGCTGCGTTCAGAGCTAGTTTCTTCGATTCGCAAAGTCACAAAATTCACCAGTCTAGTGATTGTTCCATTAGGGGTGATCCTATTTCTACAAGCTTATTTATTTCGTGGCAGTGACTTAAAAGAAGCAGTGATCGTTTCGTCTGCTGCTTTATTAGGAATGCTGCCTAAAGGACTCGTCCTATTGATCAGCATTGCTTTGACCACGGGTGTCATCAAACTAGCCAAAAAAAGGATCTTAGTCCAAGATATGTACGCGATCGAGACACTGGCCCATGTCGATACCCTCTGTTTAGACAAAACCGGCACATTAACGGAAGGTCGATTATCCGTCGAATCGATCCAGCCAATCGATGACACCCAAGATATAACGGCAATCTTAGGCAGTTATTTGGCTGCCAGTACCGACAACAATGTGACGATGCAAGCGTTGCGCCAAACCATCACCGGATCTGAGCATTACCAGTCCTTTGCAGCAATGCCGTTTTCTTCTGATCGAAAATGGGGTGCTATCGCATTTCACGAATTAGGGGCAGTCTACCTAGGAGCACCTGAAAAGACGATCGCCAACCAACAGCTGCCGCAAATTCAAGAAGCGCAATCGGCTGGTTTAAGAGTCCTCGTCTTGACTCTTGATCCTCATTATAACGACGCCAATCAGCCCTTTGATCCAGAAAAGGCTGCCCCGCTGGCAGTTCTTGTTCTTGCTGATGTGATTCGGGAAAATGCAGAAAGCACATTGGCCTACCTGTCTGCAGAAGGAGTGGACTTGAAAGTGATCTCGGGTGACAATCCGATCACTGTTGCAGCCATCGCCAAACGCGCCGGATTGCCTAATTCCGAGAACTATATCGATCTTTCCCAACTAACAGAAGAAGCAGACGTTCGTCAAGCTGCCCAAACCTATACCGTTTTTGGGCGAGTGACGCCTCAGCAAAAGAAACTGCTAGTTTCTGAGTTGAAGGCACTAGGCAATACGGTCGCCATGACTGGAGACGGCGTCAATGACGTGTTGGCACTGCGTGAAGCCGATGTCAGTATCGCTATGGCTGCTGGGGACAGTGCGGCTCGTCAAATCGCGAATCTGGTTTTATTAGATTCCGATTTCACGACACTGCCAGCAGCACTCTTTGAAGGTCGCCGTGTCGTTAATAATGTGACGAAAGTATCTGGGATCTTTTTTATCAAAACGATCTACAGTTTCCTATTGTCCTTACTATGTGTTGCCACTTCTACGGCATTTCCTTTCATTCCGATCCAAATCACATTATTGGACCTGGCAATTGAAGGATATCCTTCCTTCTTCCTTTCCTTTGAAGAAGACAAAAAGCGAATCACCGGCCGTTACTTGCCTACCGCATTGCTGCGGGCGTTGCCGAGCGCACTCTTGGTGCTTTTGAATTATTTCGCTGTACAGTTCCTGCAAACTGACTATGGCTGGGAACCAATGACCGCAACTACATTGTTCTATTATCTGCTGATCGGCATCAGTTGTTTAGCTGTGATCCGCAGCTGTTTGCCGCTAAATCCATTGCGCTTATTTTTGATCGTAACCACGATTAGCGGAACATACATCGCCGCAATGCTCTTCCATCACATTTTAGAAGTAGGCTTTTTGACTAGCATCACCTTGCCAATCTTTGTTGGATTGATGGCGATCAACTGCTTATTGCAGTGGGGGCTATCTGCCCTTGCAACACAGATCACCCGCCGGCTAGAGCAAAACGCTACGGCTTGATCAATGGAAAAAAATGATTCCGGACAACTATGATAAATTCTCCTAATTAAGGATATTTATTTGTAGTTGCTCGTTTTTTTTATCTGTTCTTCAATTATTTTCTATTTATATAGTGGAGCAATCGTCATCCATGCAAGTTTTGCGAAATTTGTTATACTTTTAGTGAAGGCGGTTTCGTCTACTGCCGCTGAATCTATTTAAGAAAGCGTTGGTGAATCGAAATGAAGAAAAGTATTTTACTTGTTTCTCACAGTCAACAACTGACAGACGGACTGAAAGCCATGATCGAAGACATGTCGGACAGCGAAACAGTCACTCTTTTTTCATTGGGTGGAACAGCTGAAGGCGAATTAGGGTCTGATCCGACAAAAATCGTTGAAGCGGTCAATCAGTCTCCGGATGCCGAACAGATTCTCGTTTTTGCTGATTTGGGTAGTGCCGTACTAAACGCAGAGCTAGCCTATGATATGTTGGAACCGGAACAGCAAACCCGCTATCACTTGATTGATGCACCGCTTGTAGAAGGTGCTTTTGCCGCAGCAATCACCGCTGGATTCAGTGATGACCTATCCCAGATCACAGCAGAAGCCCAAAAAGCAGCTGAGAAAGGATGGAATCAATAATGAAAAAAATAATCAATGATCCTTCAGCGATCGTCGAAGAAATGCTAGCTGGTCTGGTTGCCAGCTATCCGCAACTGGTTCATCAAGTCGAAGACTCCCGAGTCGTAGCAAAAAACGCCACCCACGAACAAGTTGGCTTAGTCTCAGGCGGAGGCAGCGGACACGAACCGGCACACGCTGGGTTTGTTGGTGATGGTATGTTGAGTGCCGCCGTCTTGGGAGACGTCTTCACTTCTCCAACACCAGATCAGATCCTGACTGGGATCAAAGAAGCCGATCAAGGGCAAGGCGTGCTTTTGATCGTTAAAAACTATACGGGAGATATCCTAAACTTTGAAATGGCCAAAGATATGGCTGAGATGGAAGACATCACTGCTGAAATCGTCGTCGTAGATGATGATATTGCCGTCGAGAACAGTACCTATACTGCTGGAAAACGAGGCGTGGCTGGAACCATTCTCGTTCATAAGATTTTGGGTGCTGCTGCTCGTCAAGGACGTTCATTAACTGAATTAAAAGAATTAGGTGAAGCATTAGTTCCGACCATCAAAACCATTGGTGTTGCCTTAAAAGCAGCAACCGTTCCAGAAGTGGGTAAACCTGGTTTTGAATTAGCAGATGATGAAATCGAGTATGGCGTGGGAATCCATGGAGAACCTGGTTATCGCCGGGAAAAATTGAAACCATCGAAAGAGCTAGCCAAGGAATTGGTGGACAAAATTTTAGCTGATTATGAACAAACACCGAAAAAAGTTGGTGTCTTGATCAACGGCATGGGCGGTACACCGCTGATGGAACAATTCGTCTTTGCCAACGATGTACAGAAATTGCTCGCAGACAAAGACATTTCTGTCACATTCCATAAAGTCGGCAACTATATGACCTCTATCGATATGCAAGGTCTATCATTGACCATGATCGATTTCAGTAACAACGATGCGACGGATGCGCTCAACGAACCTGTTGAAACGATTGCTTGGTAAAGGAGGAATTTTCAATGCAAATGACAACAGAGATGACCCAACAATGGTTAAATGCATTTACAAAAGCCATTGAGGAAAATAAAGGCTATTTAAGTGATCTAGATACCCCTATTGGTGACGGCGATCACGGCAACAATATGGCTCGCGGCGTCGCAGCCTATCAAGAAGCATTCGCAAAACAACAGCCTAAAACAATCACAGACACATTCAAAGTACTCTCGATGGCATTGATCTCTAAAGTTGGTGGTGCTTCAGGTCCACTTTATGGCTCAGCATTCATGAACATGACCAAAGCTACAAAAGAACTAGAAACAATTGATTCGTATAAACAATTAGGAAGCATCATCGAAGAAGGGCTTAATGGGATCAAAGCTCGAGGCAAAGCAGAATTCGAAGACAAAACGATGGTCGATGTCTGGCAACCTGTTGCCGCAGCGTTAAAAAACGGCAGTCTGACTAAAGAACAAATCGAGGAAGCCAAAGAACATACAAAAGACCTAGTCGCCAAAAAAGGCCGTGCTTCTTATTTAGGCGAGCGGGCAATCGGACATATCGATCCAGGTGCCGCTTCCAGTGCATTGTTGTTTGAAACGCTTGTTGCAACGATTGGATAAAGATCCTCATTCCACTTAGGAAAGGCGATACAAAAAACCGAGAGATCTCTTGCGATTCTTGAAGATAAACAAGAATCTGTGCTTGAGACCTCTCGGTTAGTTTATTTTTCTAAGAAATAGTCAACGCCATTATTGCAAAATAGCTTGAGAAACTAGTGTACAATATTGCAACATACCATCAGGATTTGGATGAACTCGATCTTCATAGAACCACTCTTCATGTTCATTACTTAAATCATACCAATCGATCAATGTCATATTGTCGTATTTAGCAGTCATTTTCTCCAGCATGCTGTTGACCTCATTTTGCCATCTTTGCGTAGGTACCCGCACATTGATCCAATAGACTTTGCGATCGCCAATTTCTTTCATCAAATTATCGAATTGGGTTTCTGTAAAGGACCCATTCGTTCCTAGACCGATCAATACCGTATCTCGTAACAAATCTTTTTCTTTCAACGCTTTGATCAGTTCCGGACTCTCATACAATTGTCGTCCCACATCCCCATCAACGACAGCTTTGGGAAAAATTTCTTGCAAGTCGGCAGTGGCATCCAGCATAACAGAATCACCAAAAGCGGTAATTTCCAGCTCTTCGGCCTTCTTCACCTGGGCTTCTGTCAACCCATATTTTTCCATTACTGATTGTTCGGCTTCCGTTGCCTTTGAAGAATTTTCTCCTGTACTTTCTGTATCCGAGCCATTCGCATTTTTTTGTGTCTGTTCTGCCGCTTTTTTATTGGCAGCAATATTTTCTTTTAACTGCTGCTGTTGCGCATCTACATAATTCACCGGAGCGGTAGCTATTCCATAAAGAGCAACTAAGGAAACAAGCAGTCCTGGAAGCAGCCAAGGTTTTTGTCGACTAATCACCGGCTTACTGAACCAATTGCGCACCGTGCGGAAAGTATCTTTGTAGTGGAATTTCCGCAACGGATTTTCGATAAACCGATAGGACAATTCACTGATCAAGAGAATCAATACAATCTCAATCAATGTATGCAGGAGAACATTCTCGCCGACATTCCCAATCTTTGCTTCATAAAAAATCATCACAGGGAACTGATACAAATAAATCCCATAACTCCGCTTGCCGATGTAACTGAATAACGGATTTGTCAGCCAACGGTTCAGACTAGCTCCAGGATGGGCAGTGACCGCCACCAAGATCGTACAAAGCAAGCTGACTATCAGCATTCCTCCGTAATAAACAAAGGAAAGATGATCATCTAGCACAAAAAATGTTATCACTAAACCAATAAAAGAAAGACCACCAGCTAGGTTCAATACCCGCTTCGCTTTCTTCGGAATTTCTTTTTTTAAATGGGTGCTGGGCCAAATGAAAGCCAGCGCACTTCCCATCCAAATCGAAAACAAACGCGTGTCGGTACCATAATAAACTCGAGTAGGGTCTGCCCCTGGTGAATACCAGATCGCTAATAAAAGAGCCGAAAGTAACGAGCAGCCGATCACGATTTTAAAAATCGTCCCACGATTTTTGACTAACTTCATCAATAAAATAAAGAGTAACGGCCAAATCAAATAATTCTGCCCTTCAACAGCCAAAGACCATAGATGCGTAAAGGGAGATTCATTGCCGAATCGGTCAAAATAAGAAAGACCGTGATTGATCTGCCACCAGTTGTTGACATACAAGAGACTGCTGACGACGACTCCCCGCAGATTATTCAGTAAATTCCGCTGGAACAATGTAATGTAGGCAGCAGACAGAAGCAGCATCACCACCATGCCAGGATACAGTCGTTTCATCCGGCGGACATAAAAATCTTTGACAGCAATACGACCGTTCTGGTCCCACTCCTGTCGAAGCAAATCGGTGATCAAATAACCAGAAACTACAAAAAAAACAGGAACTCCTAAATACCCGCCTCGCATTTGAGTAGGTAATAAATGATATAAGATAACGCCGATCACGGCTAATGTACGGATACCGTCGAAACCAGTGATATAGCGGCTTGTTTTTAACCGTTTGTTCATTCTCCAACCACTTTTCTTTTTTTTGATCAACTGTTTTTCGTAAGAAACAGTCAATGTGGAACCATTAAAAAATAATGACCCATTTCTTCATAATTTACCAGATAAAGCAACAAGAAAGCTAGCAAGAATACTCTATTTTCTAAAAAAATTAATTTTTACAAAAAGAAAAAAGCATCTCATCACGAAACGCTTTGATCCAAGCTCTCCTATAATTCTTCTTCATAAAAACGACCCAATATTTGTACATTTTCAGCAATACTGACAAATGCCTTGGGATCTGCTTCTTTCATGGCAGAACGTAACATCGGCAACTCGAAGCGTGTAACGACAGTCAATAATACTGTCTGTTTATCATGCTTGTAGGCTCCTTCTGCTTCATTGATGATCGTAATTCCTCGGCGCAGACTTTTCTGGATCGTATGGATGACTTCTTCAGGACTTCTCGTAATAATCGTTACCTGCATTTTCTTTTGCTTGGTAAAAACAGCATCGGTCACTTTACCACTGACAAAAATCGCAATGGCACTATATAGCGCATACTGCCAGCCGAACAGGATACCCGCAGCAAACATGATGGCAATATTGAAAAAAATCGAGATGGACCCGATGGTTTTCCCCGTACGTTTCCGGATCGCGATACTTACAAAATCGAGGCCGCCAGAGGAAAGTCCGCTTTTTAGCGCATAACCAATACCGGCTCCGTTGATGGCTCCCCCAAAAATCCCGCAAATCATCGGATCTGTCGTCAGTGTTTCTTCTGGAAGAATCTGTACGAACAAAGATGTTAGGACTACAGTAATTCCTGTGAAAATCGTAAATTTATGACCAATCTTGAACCAGCCGAGAAAGAAAAGCGGAATATTCAGCAACAATAGGGCGACTGAGACGGGGATATAGAATCCAAGCCAATCCGTGGAAACGGTGGTCAAAATTTGAGCTATCCCTGTGATCCCGCTAGAATAGATTTTGCCGGGTTGATAAAAAAAATTGACTGCGATCGCCGATAAAATGGCGTAGACGATCGAAAACGATAATTTGTTGGCATAATCAGGGTGTGGCAGCCATTTAAAGAGGGTATTCATTTCATTCAAGAGCCTCGCTTTGTTGATTTGCTCTTATTATACTTCAGATAGTAAAAAAAGAAACGAACAATGAAAGAAATAGACAAATTCTCATGGAATTTTCTTAATCGTCTATTTTCATTCATCATTCGCTCGTTTGTTCTTTACTTGTTCATTTCTTTTTACTTAGTCTTCTTCAACTGTCGTGACATCAATATTCAATTCGAACAATTGCAGCGGCGCCACTTTACTTGGCGCTTGTGACATTGGATCGGCGGCTTTCCCGTTTTTAGGGAATGCGATCACTTCACGGATGTTTTCTTCACCAGCCAGCAACATCACTAAACGATCCAAGCCTAGTGCGATTCCGCCATGTGGTGGGAACCCATAGTCTAATGCCGTCAGCAAGAAACCAAATTGTTCTTCCATTTCACGGCGAGAAAAACCAAGGGTTTCAAACATTTGTTCTTGAACATCCCGCTGATGGATCCGGAGAGACCCACCGCCAAGCTCGTAACCGTTCAAGACGATATCATAAGCTTCCGCATACACTTTTGCAGGATCAGTTGCCAACAATGGTACATCTTTTTCTTTAGGCATCGTAAATGGATGGTGAGCAGAGACATAGCGGCCAGCTTCTGCATCGTATTCAAATTGTGGCCAATCTGTTACCCATAAGAAATTGAACTTGCTTTCATCGATCAAGCCTAATTCTTTTCCTAACTTGCTGCGGATTGCTCCTAAAGCCGCCGAAACGATCTCAAACTTATCCGCACCAAACATTAGGATATCGCCCACTTCTGCATTCGTAGCAGCAATGATCGATGCTGCAGCGTCAGTCAAGAATTTTGCGATTGGTCCTTTTAAGCCATCTTCTTCTACTTTGACCCATGCTAACCCTTTCGCACCAAACTGTCCTGCGTAATGTCCCAAATTATCCATATCTTTTCGGGAATATTTATCCGCAGCACCTTTCGCATTCAATGCTTTCACCACACCGCCATTTTCAAGCGCCATTTGGAAAACTTTGAAATCAACATCTTTAACGGTTTCGGACAAATCAATCAATTCCATGTCAAACCGAGTATCTGGCTTGTCGCTGCCATAACGTGCCATGGCATCATCGTAAGTCATTCGCGGAAACGGCGTAGTTACTTCTAGCCCTTTGACTTCACGCATGACATTGACTAACAGTTCCTCCGTGTAAGCTTGAATCTCTTCCGCCGTCAAAAAGGTTGTTTCAATATCGACTTGGGTAAATTCAGGCTGACGGTCTCCCCGCAAGTCTTCATCCCGGAAGCAACGGACGATTTGATAGTAACGATCGAATCCAGCACCCATCAATAATTGTTTGAAAATTTGTGGCGATTGTGGCAATGCATAAAAATGACCAGGGTAAACCCGGGAAGGAACGAGATAATCTCTGGCGCCTTCTGGTGTTGATTTCGCTAAATAAGGGGTTTCGATATCTAGAAAGTCATTGGTATCCAAGAAATGACGAATCACTTGTGTCGCTTTTGCCCGCATCATGATATTCTTAGTCATTTTGGGACGGCGTAAATCCAAATAACGATATTTCAACCGCGTTTCGTCTCCTACGATTTGATCATCTTCGATCGAAAATGCAGGTGTTTTGGCTGTATTCAAAATAGTGATCTCGCTGACCATCACTTCATAGTGCCCGGTTTTCATCTTAGGATTGATTGCTTCCGGTGCCCGATTGATGACTTGACCTGTCACTTCTAGCACATACTCGCTGCGGCAAGTATCTGCAATCGCCCATGCTTCTTTGGATACTTCCGGATTAAAGACAACTTGCACGATTCCTTCTCTGTCCCGCAAATCAATGAAAATCACTCCGCCTAAGTCACGACGTTTTTGGACCCAGCCTTTTAAAGTAACGGTTTGATCTAAATGGGCTTCTGAGACGCGCCCACAATATACTGTACGTTTGCTCATTCTTCTTCTCCTTGCTTGATTAAGATTGTAGTCATTTCATCATAGATTTCATCAAAATGATCATACAGATCGGCTAACTTAAATTGTTTCTCGATCCGGCTTGCCATCGATTTGATGTTGATCACTTGTTCAGCTAATTCATTTTCACCTAGGGTCAGCACCAAACGCGCCCCTTGCTTATCTGCCGATTTGAACTGCGCTTTTGCTTTCCGATTCATAAAATCACGATCTGCCGAAAAGCCAAAATTACGGATCGCCTGAACGACTTTCAATGCTTCCAAATTGGTTGCTTCTCCTAGACCAACAACATAAGCATCTAATTCGTTCAATGCTGGAATAACGACTTCTTCTGCTTCCATTGTGATCAATAGACGTTCTAAGCCCATCGCAAAACCGAAACCTGGCGTTTGTGGGCCGCCTAATTCTTCGACCAGATGGTCATAGCGTCCACCCGCACAGATCGTAGCTTGCGCCCCCATTTTTGGCGCTTCACTCATAATCTCAAAAATAGTATGGGTATAATAATCCAGTCCCCGGACCATATTTGAATCAATCTCATAAGGAATGTCCAAAGCATCCAACATCGTGATGACTGTTTCAAAATGGGCTTTAGCTTCCGGACTTAAATAGTCCAAGATCGAAGGAGCATCCGCAACGAACTGTTGATCTCGTTTGTCTTTACTATCTAAAACCCGCAGTGGATTCTCATGCAGACGACGTTTTGAATCTTCACTTAATTCTGCTTCATGAGGCGATAAATAATCAATCAGTGCTTGACGATAGTTCTTACGCGTTTCTTTATCCCCTAAAGAGTTAATCACTAATCGAAGTTGACTTAGCCCTAATTGTTTAAAGAAATCCATCGCCATCGCCATCGTTTCAACATCTGTCGCAGGATTTGCGGAACCAAATGCTTCTACACCGATTTGATGGAATTGACGTAAGCGACCTTTTTGCGGCCGTTCATAGCGGAACATCGGTCCAATATAAAAGACTTTGTAAGGCTTGTTGTATTCAGGTCCGAAAAGTTTATTTTCAACATAAGAACGAGCAATCGGCGCTGTGCCTTCCGGACGCAATGTCACATGGCGCTCTCCTTTGTCATAGAAATCGTACATTTCTTTTGAAACGATGTCGGTTGTATCACCAACGCTTCTAGCAATCACTTCAAAATGTTCAAAAATCGGTGTGCGGATTTCATTGTACTGATAATCACGAAAAACCAAACGGGCTGTTTCTTCAACAAACTGCCATTTTTCGGATTCTCCTGGTAAAATATCATTGGTGCCTTTTGGACGTTGATAACTCATCTGTTTTCATCCTCCTATTGTGGGTATCTTCGATCAATCAAAAACGATCGTATGTATTCATTACAACTGTACTGATTTGATCCATTGTGGGAAACGATTTTCTGTTCATCATCTGCTCGTCTACTCTGCGTTACCCTACAGTCGCTTCTAAGCTGTCGCTAAGAAGGACTTGCATGGTCTTCGACCAGTCGCAGTGATTCGAAAAGCGGTGACTACTCTCCCTTCGGTCGCCTACTACTGTTCATCATCTGCTCTGCCCTGCTTCGCAGGTCAATCGCAATGATTCGAAAAGCGGTGACTACTCTCCCTCCGGTCGCCTACTACTGTTCATCATCTGCTCTGCCCTGCTTCGCAGGTCAGTCGCAGTGATTCACAGCAAAAAACTCGCCCTTGTTTTCTACACAAGGGCGAGTTATTACACGCGGTACCACCTAAAATTCGAGAACTTTCATTCTCCTTTCGATTAACGCTCGTTCACGGAACAGCTTTTCTTCTGTTCATCTCCAGATTGTCTTTCCGGCATTTGTCCTAAACTGCTTGCAGCCATGGCAGTTTTCTCTTTGAAGGTCCAAAATGACGTACTCGATCTTTCACAGATTTTTGATATTATCTATAAACTACAAGAATCCTTTGGAAATGTCAAGCTGTTTCATAGGCTTTTTCAATACTTATGAATATCGTTTTTCAAGTTTTTCCTTTACACTAAAAGAAGAGATTAGAAGGAGGAATTGCTTTATGACAGATGTTCAAATCGGCAAATCACAAGTCTATGTACGCTCCCTTGGCCTAGGTGCAAATGCCATCGGCGGCCACAATTTATTTCCAAATTTAGATGAAGAAGAAGGCAAGGAAATTGTGCGGACGGCGCTGCGCAATGGGATCAATTTGATTGATACTGCCTATATTTACGGTGAAGGTCGATCAGAAGAACTGATCGGTGATGTCTTACAAGAAGAAGCGTTCGATCGCAATCAAGTCATCATTGCCACTAAAGCAGCTCATCGACCAGAAGAACCAAACAAAAAAGATAATTCGCCGGAATTCCTGACCCAAGCCGTTGAAGAAGCTTTAACACGCTTAAAAACCAACTATCTGGACATATTTTATATTCATTTTCCAGATGAAACCACCCCTAAAGAAGAAGCGATACGCGCATTGCATCAACTGAAAGAAGCTGGCAAAATCCGTGCGATCGGTGTCTCCAACTTCACACTTGAACAATTAAAAGAAGCCAATGCCGAAGGATACGTCGATGTTGTGGAAGATGAGTACAGTTTGATCCATCGCCAAGCTGAATCAGAACTTTTCCCTTATTTAGCTGAACATTCAATCAGTTTTGTTCCGTACTTTCCACTAGCATCCGGGTTGTTGACTGGAAAGTACACACAAGAAACGACCTTTTCAAACGACGATATCCGTAGTAAAAAGCCGGACTTTCAAGGTGATCGCTTTAAAAAAATCGTGTCGGCTGTCGACCAATTGCGACCAATCGCTGCCTCTTATGATGCAACGATCCCCCAACTTGTGTTGGCTTGGTACATGAAAAATCCTGCAGTTGCAGCAGTTATTCCAGGTGCAAAACAAGCCAATCAAGTTGCTGACAACGCGCAGGCATTGGATATCCATTTATCCGCAACCGATTATCAAGCGATTGATCACCTGTTTGCTGAATTTAAATAGTCCCGAAACAAGAGAAGGCACTTTGCATTTCTCTTGTTTTGTATTATGCTGATGAAAACAGTTATGAAAAGGAGCAACCCTGATGTCCTTATATTCCGGCTATATCCGCCAACCTCATTACTATGAAACTGATCAGATGGCAATCATTCACCATGCAAATTACATCCGTTGGTTCGAAGAAGCACGAGTAGATATGCTCGCCTTTTTACAATTGCCATACCATAAAATCGAAGAAGCGGGTTTGATTGTTCCCGTTCTTGAAGTCAATGCACAATACAAGGAAATGATCCGTTATGAGGATCAAGTACGCATCGATGTGCTCGTCGATCATTACACCGGTACTCGACTTGATTTTCGTTATGAGATTTATAGAACTGACAACAATCAGTTAGTCACAACTGGCGCTTCCAAACATTGTTTTTTGAGTAAAGAGACCTATCGCCTAGTCCATTTGAAGCGCAGCTTTCCTGAGATCCATCAAGTATTTTCAGATTATGCGACATTATCGGCTGCCTCGAAAAATTAATCTCGAGACAGATTAATTGCATTTAGAGCACTTTTTTGTATAATCAAAGGTAATTTTTATGGGAGGATGATGACAATGTATGTTGTTAAAGTCTTGCATGGTTACATTGGCAAAGATGGTCGTCGCACTCGTGAAAAAATACCGGACAAGTTGTGGATTTTTGAAGATCGGAAGCAGTCGGAAGCCTTTGCAGCAAAAATAGGCGGACGAGTCAAACCGCTCACAGAAGTAAAGCCAAATCAATAAAAAGCAAGACAGCGAAAGAACGCTTACTGGCGTAAGTTTCATTATTCGCTGCCTTGCTTTTTTTATTGCTTATCGCTTTTGCTAGTCGTCTTGTTCAGTTTCTAAAATTTCTCCTGTTTGCGCATTGATTTTAACATTTGTTTTTTTGTTGCCGTCTTCAACTTTGACTTCCCAATAAGTCACATTCATTTCTTTATCAAGATCCCAATCTGTTGCTTGTCCACCGCCAGCTTCTTTCACAGCACTATCGGAAATCTCTTTCAATGAAAGCAAGTTGGTCAGATCCAATTGATCGGCTTCTTTTTTGACGCCGTTTTGTTCGTCCGCATCTAGTTTTTCGGTTCTTTCTTCAGAAGTTTCTTTTGTTTCTGCATCGATCTTTAGTTCAAATTCATTCGTGTCGTCTACGCCTTCAACTTGATAGAAGTACTTACCAAAAGAAGTATCCAAGTCAAGCGATGTGATTGCTGCATCTGGATATTTGTTTTGGAACACTTGGACGGCTTCTTCTACTGTCACTGTGGGCAAACCGCCATTTGCGATGGCTGCACTGCTTGAAGATCTGTCCACAGCTTGCGAAGAAGTTGTTTCACTTGATGATGCGACTGCTGAGCTTGAACTGCTGTTTTGTGCAGGTTCAGAATTTCCAGTGTTATTTTGTGTACATCCTGCCAATAATCCTAGGGCAGCGATTCCGAACAAAATTGTTGTTTTTTTCATGTTTCATTCCTCCAATTAATTGTCTATTCCTTTTTTCTATATATTTAGAATAACAAGTCCTTCAGAAAAAAGAATCAAAAATGCTTGAAGAAAATCTAAAAAAATCTTCATCTTTCTCTTTCACTTGGGAAATCAATTTTAAAGACACTACCTTGCGGCTGATTATCCGTGACGGTAATTTCAGCATGATACTTGTTGGCCAGCTGCTTTACCAGTGATAATCCGATTCCTGAACCGGAAATTTGACTGGAACGAGAATCTTCCACTCGATAGAAACGCTCAAAAATCAACGCTTTCTTATCATTGGGGATCCCAATACCAAAGTCGGCAACGGTTAGAGACAAGTGCGTTTGATCTTGTGTCAGTCTCACATGAATGGGCTGATCTGCTGGTGAATACTTCGCTGCATTTTCTAAAAGATTTTGGATGATCTGTTGGAAGTCACGTTTGTGCCCTTGCTTCCTACACTGGTTTTCCACAAAATATTCAATCGATTGCGGAACGATCGTTGCTTGTTTTTCACATTCTTCTCGCACGATCTGCGAGACATCAACGAGGCTTATTTCTTGGGTTTGGTTTTTTTCCAAATCCAGCAGTTGATTACTCAATGTTTCCAAACGCTTCGATTCTTTATCGATAAAGGCCAGTGAAGAAGGAATGACTTCTGGGTGTTTGGTTCCACGCCGCTGGATCAATTGGACATGTCCGCGAATCGCGGCTAAAGGTGTCCGCAGCTCATGAGAAGCATCGGCAACAAACCGTTTTTCTCGCGCGATCGTCTCACGCTGTTCTTTCAGTAGTTTATTGAAAGCCAACGCCACAGAACGAATCTCGATTGGTTCTTCAACAATCGTCAATTCGCCTTTTTGGCTTTGTTCGATTTCAGCAATTTCTTGCGCCATCCCTGTTAATTTCCGGCTCCATTTCCCAACGCTCCAATAAATCAATATACTGCCAACGACTACAGCGATCAGGTTCAAGAAACTGCTGATCATAAAGAGACCATAGGCTAATTCCACACTGTCCTCACCATTGATGGCGATCTTCACCTGATCCCTATCGATTTCTTGGGTTTTCGTATAATAGATACCATCATCTGTAAAGACGATGCCCTCCAAAAATGGGATGATCCGTCCTTGATTGATCTCGGCAAAAATCTCTGCTGCATCTTCCGATAAAATGACACTGCCATCAGCTAAGATCACTTGCAAGGCATCTTCTTCATCTGCCGAAACATAGGCATTGACTAGATCATTCCAGTCATCCCCTGAAGCCTCCCCGTTTTCGATAGCCTCAAGAATATTGCTCGCACGATTTTCGATATGTTCAAACAAATACCCTACGGATAACAAGATAAACAATACATTGAAGAGAATCAACAGACCAAATAGAATCAAAGAAAAGCGGCTCGTTAATTGAAACTGGGCAGTTTTTCTGCGTGGGTTGGCGAACTTATTCTTCATGGGCGGTCCTCAACACATAGCCTAATCCCCGAACAGTTGCGATCATTTTCCCTTTACCGCAGACATCCAGCTTGTTGCGAAGGGTGCGAATATAAACATCTACCACATTTGTTTGACCATCGTATTCATACCCCCAAATCTCATTCAATAGCTCATCTCTGGTTTTGACTACTTCTGGTTCTTTCATCAACTCATATAAGATTCCAAACTCTTTAGGAGTCAATTCAATGGTCTCTCCGGCAACCTGGACCAAGTGTTTGGCGATGTCCATCATCAACTCGCCTGCCACCAACTGATTTTGTTGGTTCTTTTGCTGTTGGGCTTCCCGCTGCAACCGTCGCTCAATCACGCGAATCCGGGCAAACAGTTCTTCGATTTCAAAGGGCTTCGTTAAATAATCATCTAGGCCAACGTCAAGACCAGTCACGATATCGGCAGTTTGATTTCTGGCTGTCATCATCAAAATCGGAATATCGCTTTCTTTGCGAATTCGCCGCGCCACCGTGATGCCATCATAGATTGGCAGCATCCAATCCAACAAAATCAGATCAAACAGATCAGTTTGCTGATTGAACAAGGTCAATGCCTCTTGGCCATCTTTGGCCCATACCGTGTCGTACCCCTCAAAAGTCAACTCAGTCTGGATAAAACTGGCTAAACTTTCTTCGTCTTCCACTATCAAGATTCTCAAGGCCATCTGCTCTCCTCCTATTTTTGCTTCTATCATAACGGATTTTGTAAAAACTTCCTAACGGATTGAAAGAAAAAAATCATGAAGATTTTTTCATGTTCAGACAAAAACGGAGTGAACCAATGCTCACTCCGCTTTTCTTTTATCCCCCATTTGTCGCTAACTGATAGGTATCAACTAACTTTCCCTGTTCGAGTTGGATCACGTAAGGGCAGGTTTCATCCAAAAACTCTTTATCATGACTGATCACGGCTAACAGATCGACTTCTTTGGCAACTTCCTGCAGC
The DNA here is from genome assembly GCF_051714805.1 of Enterococcus sp. AZ091. Taxonomy (NCBI): domain Bacteria; kingdom Bacillati; phylum Bacillota; class Bacilli; order Lactobacillales; family Enterococcaceae; genus Enterococcus; species Enterococcus sp. AZ091. Next base: position 103,561 of record NZ_JBIOSO010000001.1, read on the forward strand.
AGATTTCCGACCTCTTCCATTTGTTTCAGGTCTAATCCGCTAGTCGGTTCATCGAAAAACAACAAGCGTTTACCTGAAAGCAATGCACTGCCGATCGCGACTCGCTGCTTTTCGCCACCGGACAAAGATTGTGGATGTCTGCGCAGTAAATGCTCTAGTTCCAACAAAGTCACGACTTGTTCAAAACGTTCCGGTCTGGCAGCTTTTGCCAACAATTCTTTTTCGACAGATTCAAAAAAAAGCTGCAGGTTCACATCTTGCATAACCAGAAAACTTTCTCGCAATAACTGCTTTTGATTGATTGGTTGACCATGCAGCCAAAATTGAGCTGCTGAACATTTTTTTAAGCCAGCGAACACTTGAAACAATGTCGACTTGCCAGCACCGTTCGGGCCAATCAAACCCACGACTTGTCGCGTAGGCACAACAAGTTTCGCAATATCAAGAGCTGGTTGCTGTTGGCGTCGATAAGTGACTTGGAGATTCGTCGCAATCAGATCAGCTGAGAAACTCGCTCCCTCTGTTTCGTTGATTGCCAACTCGAACTGCGGCTCGTTGATCCGCCTTAATCCGAGATTGTGAATCTGTTGCGGGGTATGAGAAAGCAATGCTTCACTGGTATACTCTGTGACCAAGCGCCCTTCTGCTAGTAATAAGTAACGATCCGCAATCCCCGTCAAGTAGGACAATCGGTGCTCTGCAATGACGATCGTCTTCCCTTGCTCTTTCAAAAGACGGATCGCTGCGGCAATTTTTTGTAGTGCTTCTTCATCAAGATTACTGGAAGGTTCATCGAACAAAAAGAGATCATGAGAAAGCATCGTTGCACAAGCGATTGCTACTCGCTGCTTCTCGCCACCAGATAGTTCGAAAACACTTGCATCCAACAATTCTGACAAAGAAAATTGTTCTGCCACTTCTTTGATCCGTTTTCGTATTTCTACTGGCTCTACCCCTGCATTTTCCATTGTAAACGCCAGTTCAGAATAAACATCTGTTGTAAAAAATTGTGTTTTGGGATTTTGAAAAACAACACCGATTTTTCTGGCGTAGGCGGGAAAGTCTTCCGTCGGCAAAGAATCCCCTGCCACTTGAACAACCCCCGTCATTTCTGCTGGATATAGTTCAGGAATCAAACCATTGAGAACATTCAACAAGGTTGACTTACCGCTACCGCTTTGGCCGCATAACACGACGACTTCACCAGCAAAAATCTGACAAGAGACATCTTTCAATACCTGCTGAGTGCTCCGTTTAAGAGATAGTTTTTCGATGGTGATCATTCCTTCACATCCTTACAAACAAAAAAATAAGTAGTAACACAGTACCAAACACTACATAATCAGCAAGTTTCAACCGCAGTGTATAAACCGAGGTATGAGGATTTTTAGCCGACAGGCCTCTTACTAACGCGGTCGCTGACAATTCTGTGGCAGTATTTTCTGCAGACATCAATAAAGGAATCAAAAAATACTCCACCGTCTGTAGAGGATGTCTTACATAGGACCAGCCGTTCAAAGCAATTCCGCGAAAGCGCATCGCTTGGCGAATACTTTTGACATCTTGCAACAATGTTGGAAAAAATCGAAACAGTACGGCCAGCGGTACCAGCAAAAACGAGGGAATGCGGATTTTTTGCAAAGCAGCTAACCATTCACTGATTTTCGTCCCACTCATCGCAAATACGGCTGCCATGATCGTCGGTAACAATCGGCGATACCCTACGGAAAAGAAATCCAGCAGGGTGGTTACTATTGAATTGTTTTGCCCTGCAAAAAAACCTTCTACCAAAGACAATAATAGAAACAGCCCGAAAAACAACAATCCCTTTCGCCAGAAACCGCTAAGTAGAAACAAGATAAACAAAAAGCTGATCACAATCAACTCTTTTGTCCACGTCAATGAAATCATCAATGTGACACTTGCAAAGAATGTCACAAATAATTTGCATCTGGGGTCAAGTGAGAGCCTAGTCACATCGATCACCCGTTTGTTTGATGCAACGTTGGTTGGAAATGTTTTTGATATAGTCGAGCACCGAGGCCTATCCCGACAATCGAAGCAACCAGTACAGCGAGCCCGCAAATCACCAGCATCGCTGTGGAAGTATGAGCAAAGACCCCTGCAATATAGCTTTGGTCTTTTCCACGAGCAACTAGCGAATCAATATACGCATTTTTCATGAACCACAATGGTAAGATGGGACCCATTAAACCAAAGCTAAATACGGTATAACTAATAGTTGTCTTGAGACTTCCTTTCCACTTGCTTTTATACTGAATCGTATCTGCCAGTACTGCACATAAAATATTCGGCATAAAGGCTAACGGAAAGTGACCTGAAATCAAAAAAAAGAGACCTACCACACTGCCCATGATGGTGATCGCGCCAAACTTTGGTACTTTATTCAACATCAATAGATAAATGACCCCAGAAAAAAGTGCTGTAACGGCTGGAATGAATAAATTATGAAATCCTGGAATAACAAACCGTAAAATCAGCAGACAAAAACTCATCAATAAAAAATAAATAGCTGTATATATCCCGACAGCAATCAGGTCTTGAACTTTTAAATTTTTCATTTCTTATGCTCCTTCTTTCAAGCACCGGTTCTTGGTGCGATTACAAGCATCTAGTATAGCACATTCCCGCGCGAAACAATGGAAATGATGCTTATCTAGTCTAAGGTTGAAAATAAAAAAGAAAGATCCACTTTTGTTGATAGCGCGAGCCACTCAGTAAGCCTGTAACCGATATTTTAGACTCTGTCCACGATTCCGGCTCGGATGACTTGATCGTTCTATCTTTGCTGCAGTTTCTCAAAAATGAATCTTTCCTTGTACTATAATTTGATCACCTTGTTTTCTGCTAGCTAACGCTATTCTACGAATTTTTGTAGTGCAGCAATAAGCTAGTTCTCTTCTAATAAACGATAATACTTTTCATCTCTGATCTTATCGATAAATGTGATCACGCGAATCCAATCCGGCAAGTACTGTTTTTCTCCCCACTGAAAAAGATACGGGATCTCTTTTACAAAATACTTGGACAGATCAATAGCGTAATCAGAAATGATCACATCCGGATTTTCTCTGATGCCTACGATATTGATTGGTCGTGGACTCATCCGTACCAACTTTTGTTTTTGGATTTCTTCTTCTATCCCACGGCTTTTTGACTCAACAGCCACTCTGACAGGTGCATCGTAATCGGAGAGAATGTAATACAGAATCTGAGAAGCATAGTATTTGAAGGAATTAGAATTTAACGTTTCGTACCAGACTTTATTTTCTGACTCTAAGTCGCAAGAAATTTTTTCCAATACCGTAAACCAATAATGATACTGTCTTTCGATTTCTGACAACGTAATGTAATCTCCAAACGAATCGATTTTATTTCCCAAACCAAACGTTAATAAGAAAGAAAAAATATAAGTAGCATTGATAAAAAGCAGCTTACGTTCATTCTGGCCAAAGGAAAAGTGGATTTGTTGTTCGATCAATGAAATCCAATCTTTAATCAATTTCCGATAATCATTCATATACATCGGTGATTGTAGGCGTAGCCGCTGCAATGATTCTTGCGAATAGCTTTGGCCAACTGTGAACATGTAATAGAGGTAGATCAGTTCTTCATCTGGCAAGTCTTTTGGAAAGATCAAATTCATTTCAAAAAAAGGAAGTAGAATCTCATTGTCAAAGGTCCCCTTGTCCATAAAGGGATTATAAAATTTTCTGACACTTTCCGGTATTTCTTGTATCTCATAGCCTTGCTTGATTCTAGTCACACAAACAGCTAAAAGATTAATAAAACGTTCTTTCGCTGCATGTCTCAGAAATGGGAAATAGTTGGTTAACTTTTGATAGACTTCAGTGACGCTTTTTTCAACAATCGGGGGGCGGTTGCTTTCGATCTCATCATACACATGCCAGTAAAAACTATGGAAGAAATAGCGAATTCGATATTCTTCACCCACAAGATATTCACTCTTTTTTAGATTAAGTTCCAACTTATACTGATCTAGAATCGGGGCAAAAGTACCAATCTGACGTTGCACGGTACGACCACTGACATACTGACTCTGACTAAAGGCTTCTAGTGACTTGAATTTTTGATAAAAAATCGCATCCCAAATAGTATAAAGTAACGTAGCTTTGGTTAAGTTGACCCGAATTTTATTTAGCAGAAACCTTTCCGAAAAAACTACTTGGATTTCTTTGTTGTCCCGCTTGATCATAAATTCCGGATATTCCCTTTGAATATCTTCCACCTGTTCCAAAACATTATTCAAGACAGGGTAAGAAATATTCAATTCATCAACCAACTCTTTATATGTGTAAGTGTCCTGATACGAACGATAATAGAATACGAAAAAATTTTGCACTAACCGATCCTGTCCTCTAAAAAAAGAATCTAGCACAATAAAGCCTCCTTATTATTGATAAGTTAAACAATATATCATCTTGTTTTATGCAATACAATTTATATGCTTTGCTTTTTAAAATAAAAAAACAGCAAAAACTTTTCTTGTTGGGGGACAAAAGTTTTGTACTGCTTTTTTGAAGTTCACTAAAACCGCTCATACACCATAATATAAAGGCTGCAAAAAATTCTAAGTCTGCTGATTTCTCACAAGACAAACGAATTTTTTGACCTGTTGTTAAGTTGAATGACGACTTCCTACCTGTTTCGATGCTTCCATCCAAACAGAGCTTACTATATTGTGATCTTTTCTTAATCGGCCGAATAATCGTTACGGTCACTTCACGTGTTCAAGCGATGCTTCTCAAGCAGCTGACTTCCTTTGCACTTCTTATCAATCAATAGAGAAATGCAATGAATGAGGCGTCTCATCTAAAAGTGTCATCCCACATTTTTCTTTGAAATAGCTTCGACAATCCTCTTTAGCTGTAATGACGACTTCTTCTTCCGTAAAGACAGTCTTTCCTTTCTTGGCTGTCACTTCGCTCAATTCTAGCAAAATCCATATTTGAGATTCCAGGCTATTGATGGTCGCCCAGCGCTGAAAAAAATTTTCTTTGTTGATACCGTCAATTTCTTCTTCTAGTTCTCTGCAGATTTCCAAGATACGTTCTTTGACGATCGGCAAACTAGTGGAAAATATTGGCTCATTGACTTTATTGACGAAATACGCAAGGTAATCCTCCATCGTATTAATCTTAAATGTTTGACGCAGCATTTCATTTCCTCCATTAATTTGAGGGGAGACGTTCCCTATTTGCCTGTTCCCGAAACAAAGTCATGGTTGACTCTATTTCTCGTCCCCTGTTATATTTTGTTGCTCTTGCTGTATGTTATCGTTTCCGGTGATTGATCGTGTCTTGTTTCCTAAAACTTTATACAAAAGACAGTCTTTGCTTCGACTTTCCTCTGTTTTTCCTATAGTGGATCTTCTGATCGATCCTGATAAGATTTAGCCTCAAAGCCCTTCTAACGTCCGATTTCTTGCTGTAGCTGTCTTACTTTGTTTTGCAGCTCCATGTACAAAGAGGTAACAGTATCCTTCGATTCCTCTACTTCAATTGAGATCTTGTGTGCTTTATTGCTGATACTTTCCAATTCAAGATTAGCTGTCCGGATCAAATGATCAGCTTCCATTTGTGCTTCTTCTAGAATGCGGCTTGCTTGTTTTTTGGCCGTCAGCAACACTTCCCCGATTTCTTGTTGTGCGTACTGCACATCTTTTTTCAATTGCTCATTTTGCTCCGTGAGCTCTGTAATCTTTTCTAGTGGTTGTTTCAACAATGTATCATTCTTTTTCACTTGCTGTTCGTAGGCATTCTCTACTTCTTGCAGTTTAAGGATAATTGCTTCTTTTTCTTCTCGTAGTGTTTGTTTCTCTTTCTCTGATCGTTGGACCGCTAGCATCAACTCGGTGACTTGCCTTTCTAGTTTTTGATTCGTGCTAAGCAATGAATCAACTTGGCCCAAATTATCCTTTGTACTTATATCTGTAGCTTCCACGCTTTCTTTCAAGCCCTCCTCTTTTACTTCTTTCATTTCCTCCGTTCTTTTTTCTCCTTCTAGCGTCTGTTTGTCAACTTCTTCCATCATTTCTTTTACAGGTTCCGTACTTTGCGATTCGTTGGGTTTCTCAGGATTCTTGTTAGCTTCTAAAACAAAAGAATCTTTTTCCTTAGCTTTGACCGATTCATCTCCATAGATCATCTCATCTGGTACACTATTGATTTCATCAATTAGCTTCTTTTTGAAAAACCATCCATCTTTATTTTTAGCCATAATTCTCCTTATCCTTTCTCTTTACTCGTTTCTAAGAGAGAAAAATCCTCTTGGTCTTTTTCTCTCAAAAAGGTCCCTTCATAAATCGTCTCCTGCTTCTGATTGACTGTCATAACGATTTCAATGGTTATTTGTGTCAGTTTAGGAATATCCTTCGCTTCTGCTATAAATACTTCTACGTTTTCTTTGATTTTTTCTTTGTTTTCTTCATTTTCTGTATCGCCTAATAATGAAAGTGTCAACGTTTGTGAGGGAACATCCACAGAAATCATTGCTTGTACTAAGCCGAAGTACGGAGCTAATTTTTGTGTCAACGCTGTTTCAATCTTCGGTTGTGCTTCTTTTTGTTTTTCTTTGTCCACTAACTTTGTCCAGTCTGTTTCTTTCAGTCCGATCCCCTCATCAGGATAAGAACGAACCGTTACTTTTGAGAGTAATTCATTTTGCTGACTCTTGAGTTTTTGTACTTCTTTTTCGACTTGAGCTGCTTGGTGCTGAGCAAGGTCTAACTGATTGCCCGTTTGAAATACGGAAACCATCATCAAGCACAACGCAAGTCCCAGCAATCCGCTAATAATCAAAAGAAAGAAGGTATTTTTTCGCGTCTCTTCCTGTTTCAAGATGCTTAGTTTCCGACGAAAATCAGCGGGATATTGTTCAAGATTCTTCACTTGTTCAAGACGATAATGCGCAATCAATCGAATCATCAAAATGACAAAACTGATGACAACTAGCGCAACTGCCAGAACATTCAGCACAAACATAGGACGACCTCCTTTTATACTTTGTGGAAGGATCCCTTTTAGAACTCCTTCTACTTGCGTTTTTTTTATCAATCCAAAATTTCTGCTATCATTCGACACGTCCATATGATCCCCTAATGTAAAATAATAGCCTGCTGGAATTTCATTTTTCTCTTTTAATTGCTCTGCCACTTGATCACTTAATTTCACCTGCACGGTTGAATCAAATTTGGACTTCGTCTCCAAACTAAGAATCAATATGTTTCCCCGGATGGTCATTTTATCACCCGGGACACCGATGATGCGCTTGATAAACATGCCCTCTTCCTCGGTGGCTGAGAAAGCAATGGTGGCATACCGTTGGAATTTCTGATTTCTTTCGATCAATACGTATTGCCCATCTTGAATCGTCGGCTCCATCGAGCTGCCAGAGACCGGATGGATCGTATAGCGGGTATGTAAGACGAAAAAGAGGCTAAAAACAACTCCGAATGCAAGTATGAAACCTATCGTTCTTTTTCGTCTAGACGCTTGATCGACTGAAGGATGATTATTTTGGCTCCACATAAGTCACTAGCTCCGAACGAGCCAAGCTATTCGTGATGACTCGATAGGAGATGATTGTTCCGCCAAGTACGTTTCCTTCAGAAATCAATATTCCATCGCTGGTCACTGCTTCTACAAATGCCACATGACCATACACTGGACTGGAACCTGCTGTTCCAGGACTAAAAGAAATCAACCACCCCGCCTGAGGTTCTTGGCTTGTTCGATAGCCTAATCGTTTGGCGGTATCTCCCCATTCTCCGCCATTTCCCATGAAATCATCCACGTGTTTCCCTAGTTGTGCAACACGGTTGTAGGCATACCACGTACATTGCCCAATTGGATAAGAACCGGATGAATTATAGTTTTTGCCATCATAATCTGGGAAAGTCATTGCTTTTTGATACTGTTCAGGGATATCTTCTTTTCCTTGTAACACTGCACTCGTTGAACCAGGTCTTTCTTTTGATTCTGGAACATCATATTGCGTTAAATGATAAGCAGCAATCAATGAGCTGATCTTCCGATTATAGGTCGTGTCTGTGGCATAGGTGCCAGTCAAGGAATCAGCAGCTCGCAAATAGTTTTTGGCTTGTGAGCGCCACACAGATTGATAATAGGTCTTATTGCCTTGAATCCCGCCTCTGATTAGCGAGATGTAGTCGCCAAGGGATTCTGTATAACTCGGGTATTTGCGAAAAGCCGCTTGAATCGTGTAAAGCTCACCATTTCCACGGTCCTCTTGCGTGGCAAAGCTGACGGATGCCCCTTGATAACTCCCCTTCACACCAAACAAATTATAATTTGGTGCGGTAGACAGCAGACTTGTACCCGAGCCGCTTTCTAAAATTGCTTGAGCGATCATGACCGAGGCAAAAACGTCATACTCTAACCCTAGCTTTTGAGCAGATTGAGCGATCGATTGGATAAAGGTTTGTGTTTGCGTATTTTGAGAAAAGTCCATTGAAGCAGGATAAGAGGCTTCAACTTTTTGTCCATACTCTGTCAACTTACAGTCCTTTAATCGTTGGACTTTCACTGTTTTTGCGAATGTGTCATCTTCTTGGAAACGTTCGATGGTGCTAACCTTATGTTTAGCTAGTTCAGGCTTTTCTTCGATTTGCTTGGCTGTCGGCTCAGCTACTTTTAAGTAGTAATCTGCGCCTAGATACAGCCCAAGTAATTGATCGTTCTTGTAAAGCAGGTCCCCTGCTTGCTTTTCATCAATTTGCACCAGCTGTTTTTGAATTTTCTTCAATGGTTTACCAAATAGATTGTCCACTAATGTATTGATCAAGTCCTCTGTTGTTTGTAAGGCTGTTTGTGACTCTTCTTTTCTTTCGACATCAAGTTTGTATTGTCCAATCGATTTGATCCCTTCATAGACCAAAATTCCTTTGGTTTTATCTTCAAAGCTGTTCAATAAGGGCAACTCGAACCCTTTCAAATCAGATTCTGCCACTTCACTTACCTTAAAAGATTGATCCAAAGATGCCCCGTTGACACTTGATAAAATCTCAGAAACCTGTGATTCCAGCAATCGATTATTGGTTATTACTGGTTGATTCACAGAGGAAGCAATCTTCGTTGAGTCGGTTGATGAGACTGGTTTGGTCGAATTTTTTGTTTCATTCGTATTAGTAACCGGCTGCGGCTTAGAATCCGTTGGCTCTTCTTTGCTTGTACTTGTTGACTGTTTCTCCTGACTAGAATTAGAAGTTGAGGTCGTTGATTGAGTTGTTGATTCTGTCCCCACTGGTTTTGAAGTACTTGGCTTTGAAGAACTTGACTCTGAAGTATCCATTGCTGTATCCGCCGTACTTTCACTACTGACACTACTTGATTCTGTTGATTGACTATCAGAAATCGTTTCAGAATCAGAAGTATCTGGTTGTGTCATCTCCGAACTGGAAGCAGTTGTATTTGTTGATTCTACAGTATTTTCCATTGTATTCTCTATCTCTTCACTAGGAACTGTACTTGGTGCTGTAACGGGTTCTTCTATATTTTCTGTCGCAGAGGGCACTGTCTCATCACTGGTCGGAACAGTGCTTGGTACTGTTGATTCGATCGCTGATTGATCTTCCGCATGTAATGGTTGGCCTAAGGCATTCTGAGTAAGCAGTAGTCCCAGCACAACTACGCAAACACCTAGCATACTTTTTTTCATGATCACACCTTCTTCTTTCTATTCACTGTATCGATTTTCTGACATTCAATCAGCTGCCAAAGTTTCGCGTTTGCTCATTGGAAGCAAGAATCAGCGAAGCAAACTAAAGAATAAGATTGGCAGCATAAAGAATAAAAACATGGGTAAAATTGTCTGTAATGGTTCTCTAACGAAGCGTGCCGCAACAACCATCGCAAAGCTTTGAACTTGAGAGACTGGATTCTTCTCTACGATCGTTCCATCTGATTTTGCGGTCGTCTGTCTTAATCCTAATGAGACCATCTCTTGTTGATCCATTCCTTGAATCGGTTCGACCGCTTGCAGTTCCCCTTGTACGACTCGGCGGTATTGGGTACCGATATTGCCCTCGCATCGTAACAAAGTAATCTTTGGAGCAGCACCCGGTTTATTTTTGGCAATATACGAGACTTCGGTTTCCTCCACTACTTTATTTAAAGAAACTGTGTAGACGTACACATCTTTAAAATCAGTAGTATAGATTTTATCGCCATTCTTCAAAAACTTGATTCGATGGAGCAAGACATCTTGCTCGTAAATATTGTGAGCAAGCAACACATAGTTGTCTTTCCCTAGTTGCTGTTCTTGCCGAAAGGTCGCTGCTCCGGTCAATAAATTTTGATTCTCCAATCCTGCTAGAATCGGTAAATTGATCGATTGATCAGGTATTACCAATTTGCCGATCCCCCAATTATTGGTAGAAAGTTGGAGGGAACTTTTTGCTAAAGCATAATCAGCAACATTTACACTAGCAATTTGACGTTCTTCATAATTTGCCCGCTGGATTTTGTTCAAATTATAATCACTTAACGTTTGTTCACTACCAATGTCTGTTGCTGAGACTTGTGTATCTTGCTGCATCTGCATGTAGCCATAAAACGCAATTCCTAAAATCGTCAGCATCGTGACGAAAATAAGGGCAAAGTACGCTTTAGTCACAAACAACAAACGTTTCAAATTCTTTCGTCCTCGTTGCGAACGTTGCGGATCATCCGAACGAAAATATCTTAACCAATAGCGGTAATTCAACATCAAAATCAAGAATAAGATCAAATTGATGCCTATCGTTCCTAAAACGATGTTTTGATAACTCCACAAGTTCCGTTTCGTTACTGCTTTCTCTACTGCATAAGAATAGGGAACTCTTTTTCCCGTCACCAGCAGGCGATAGGTATTGATTCCTGGAGGTGTACAGGTCAGCAGGGTTACTTCATCTTTTCCGGCATTGATCTTTACTTTATCTACTTCACTAGGCAAAATCTCTTCAAAAGAAGTGATTTGATACGCCAAACGTTCTCCTAAAATATTGATAAAGAACAAATCACCTTCCACAAGATTCCGAATATCTGTAAAAAGAACCTGATTCTTGACTCCACTATGTCCTGTAATAACTGAACGTGTATTCTCGCCACCGATAGGAATCGAAGTTGGTTCGAAATGCCCTAGTCCTTTATCCAATGTTTGATAGGAAGTTCCATGGTAGAATGGCATCTTCTTGATATCGATTGCTGGAATGTCAATCGTTCCCATCACACCGGAGCGATTCTTTAAAACACTTTTGTAAACGATTGGTTCTGGATTCTTCCCTTGCTGCTTTTCATAAATGTATTGGTTGTATTTCTGAGCCAATTGGTATTGCTCTTTTTTTTCTTTTTCACTTGTTTCTTCCATTGTCTGATCGTAAGCCAACTCTGCTTGGCTACGTTCGCGATTCGATAAATAATTGCCTACGATTGGATAAAGGAGCACAAGGAAACCAGCTGTGATCATCGTTATGGCAAAAAGCATTAAGAAAGAGTATTTTCTTCGTGATTGACGTTTCCTCATGTGATCCTCCTTTATTTTTTTGCGACCGATTCTTCTCTCTTCGGTCAAAACGTATGTACGGGAATAAAATAATTGCTATGATTTTAAAACAAATGTGACAGCCATTTGCCTGTTCGTCCTTTTCTATAAAATGGGGGCAGTTTTTTTAGGACTACCCCACACAACAATCCACTAAAACTTATGATGCTTGGTTTTCAGAACTTTGATGCCGATCCCACCCATCACAAGGATGAAAACTAGGATAAAATACAGAGGCTGTGCATTGCCGATACTGCCGCTAGTTTGAGGCAAGCGCTGATTGTCTCCGCCGTCGGGACTAGGTGGTGTCGTTCCTGGAGAGTCGACCACACTAGACTTTGGATATAAGAAGACTTCATTTAGCGCTGCTCCCTCCCGCTGCGGCAAAGGCAATTCCACGATGACCGGCTCCATCACTGACTGCAACAAATTATTGTCTTTTTCCACCACTTGATAGGTTCCGCTGGCTAAACCAGCAACACGGGCTAATCCGTTTTGATCGGTAGTGACAGTGATCGAAAATGCATCCACTCCAACGATAGGCTCAAACGTTGATTGACCTTGTACCGGAGTCACCCGGGTAATTTCATAGGAAATTCCGGCTAAAGGTGCGAGTGCATTTCCATTTCCATCTGTCACTTTATCTAGTTTTGTCCCATCCATAGGTAGATCTGTGGACAGAAGGGCTGAATCACTCAGCTTATATTTCTGTATCGAAATCGCATAAGACTCATTACTAGCTTCATCAGCCTGTACATGAAGCGGAGCTAACCCTAGTCCTATCAGAAATAGGAATGAGAGAAAGAAAACGATATTTTTTTTCATTTGATTACGCTCCTTTCTTTCCAAGCTGACGGTAGTAATAAAACAGCGCCCAGATTCCTGCCAAACCAAACGCACTTGCGATACCTAAAAGCCAAACCATTGGCCCATTGGCCCCCGCTTGCGGTAATTCTGTCGCAGGATCATCTTCTTGATAAACGAGAATTGTTTGATTCCCTTCAGTAATCGTGACTTTAAGCGGTTCTTTGATCAATTCGTAACCGACAGGTGCTTTTGTCTCTACAAGATTGTATGCTCCAGGTGCTACACCTGTAATGTTCAGATAACCGTTCGTATCTGTGGTTGCTGTTGCGACTTTTTCGGTCTGATTATTTCCTTTGTATAAATCAAACGTCGCACCTGCTAAAGGTTTACCAGTTGTTTTTTCTACATCGCTCAGCTGTCCGTCACCATTGGCATCGACTGCAGTTCCTGTTTCGTATTTAAATAACCGGATAGTAGAAGCACGAATCAAACCAATGTTGACATCTGTTATATGGTGAAGATTATCCTTCAGATTTTCATCGGCTGCCAAATCCGTTAATTCTGGCATTGTATACGCTGCAGTCTTGAATGTGTCTGGATCCGCTTTGGAGTTTCGTGTTGGATCATCCCCAACGAGTGGTTTTGTTACAGAAAATTTCTTCTGCACCACTTGATCACCAACCACAAATTCCGCGATGTATTCTCCTTCTGGAACGTTTGCAAAGAGATATTTCCCTTCTGCATTTGTTTTGATCAAAGAATTGCCCGCATCATCAACAAATTTTTCCCCAGTCAAGCTTTCTTTGACTAATTCATTTTGATAGGTGTCATCTACATAACTTGTGCGGTAAAGTTTCACTGGAATGTCTTTGGCAGGTTGTTCTGCATTTCCGTTTGCCAAATTACCAATCAACCCATCAAGGTTATCGTCATACCATGCAAGCCCGGAAAGGTCACGACCATAGACAGTAGTTTCAAAGTTTTGTGAGCGAACCACCATGTCTAAATGAGAGTTGAAGCGAATATTATTGACCAAGACATCTTCTGGTTTCTGACCACTTGGATCAATCGTAATTGTCAAAGTAAGTGTCTCGCCAACAGGCAATGAGTCTGTTTTCACTAGAAATCCTTTGGCTTTAGAGATGTCAGACGTTCCTGCATTATAGAGTGTCCAATCATCAATATCATTCGGATCTGTCTCTTCATTGGCTTTCTCCGTGGTAAAATAGATTTCTGCATCAGGATCATCCACACTGACATCTGTTACATTGTAACTACCGTGTAAGATTGTCCCTCTGGAATCCCCATCGTAAGGAAGCACATCGCTGATTCTCACGTCTTGGATAGGTTGTGCTGACTCATTCTTTGTAATCATTGTGTACTTGATAGCATCGGTCACCCCAACCGGTGTATCATCTCCCACTTCAATGAGTTTCTTGTCTCCTGTTTTGCTGACGATTACTTGTTGGATCAGTTTTTCTTTGAATGTGTCTGATGAAGATCGAATTGCTGCATCCGTTTCGTCTTTTACTGATGTATCATCTGCTCGCCACATTTCCCCTACAGTAGAGACTGTTAAATTGTCAGTAAATCCACTAGAATCAAAACTCAATTCTGGAAAATCAGATGTTGCTTTGAAATTCACTTCTACACCAGTTGTCAATGGCATATCTGAGAAGGCCCAACGAAGAGTGTTTGTTCCGTTAGCATTCGTTGTAATAGTTGGTTCGGGTAATGACTCTCCTATAGCATCCTTGCTGGAATTGGCTTGATAGTGGATTCCTTTTGGCAATGTTGTCGTCAATGCCCCGTCATAATCAACGGTGCTCGTTCCTGTCAACGCTCCACTTACTTTTATAGAAATTGTTTCAGAAGTATCGTAGAGTTCTTTTTCGATTTCTGTCTTCGTTACAATACTGAAGGGATTCACATAGGCTGATTCACCAAAAATACAATAATAGGTCATTGGAATAGAGGTTGCTTCTCCGCTAGCATTATACTGAGTTGGTAAGTATGTTCCAGTCGTGCCTGCCAAAGGATCATAGAGAATATTTCCATTGTTATCTTTAAATTGATGTGTGCTCAGTAATACTAAAGGATTTCCTGCAGGAGTCACGTTGCCGGGTTGTTTTTGAATAACCTTCAACGGGATTCTCGGCATACCTTTCCATCCCGTTGGAACAGATGTTTTTACATAAGCAGCAACGGCAGATATTTGTCCACCGCTTGCTATTGCCTCTTCTGGTGTGGCATACCAGTTATATAGCTGTTCTGTCACACCGAACGATTGAACTTGCATTGTTACTGGAGCAGTATTTGCAAAATTCTTCGCAACACCATACATAAATTTTGGTTTATCGGATACAGGCTCAATTACAGACGGTCTCGAAGTATCATATGCGAATGCACTGGGATCCCACATTAGTATGGTATCTTCTTCAAAGACTTCATCATTGGTTGTTCCGATGAAATCAAAAGCAACAATCGAGTCACCGGAAGATAACCGCGCATTTCCTGTATTAGTTGAAACACTAGGTTGATTTAGTGCTAAATTAGTCAACCAACTATGCATATCTGAGCTGCTTGCTTTTGCTAGTACTGGTCCACAAACATACGCCCCAGATGCTGTGACAATATTAGGATATGAAATACTTGAATTATTGGAAGTTGTCACCCCATCATAGGAAACAGAATCCACATAAAAGCTCATATCGTATCGACTCCAGTTGCTTGTTCGAGCAATCGCTTCTGTTTGAGTACGGTCCCAAGACATAATGAGCTCTAAACTTGAAAATGCTTTAGATGAACCACTAGTAGTTCTATTCCCAGTCATGAGGTACGTATATGGATTGACCACTCCTGCATAATCGGAGTTGGTGACATCGCCATTAGTGGTAACGTTAAAGTTACCTGATTCATAGACACCGATCTCTTCCAGCAATCCTTTAGGCTGTGTAGAATAAATCTCACCAGTATTGGCATTGGGAATCGCTAATGGTGCGGTAAATACATTGGTATTTACCGTGCCCACGTTTTTCATAAATGGTTGCGTCCGCTGATAAGTTGCTGGTGCATAAGCGCCTATCGAATAATTCGCGTATTGTGAAGTCGCTAAATTATTCGTAGTGGAGCTTCCATTGACTTGATAGGTTCCTTTTTGCTTGATCGTGTAAGTGATTGGTCCAGTAGGGAAGGAGGCGCCTCGATAATCACCTGTAGCTCTTCCTTCCAATGGACGCAATACAGTAACTGCCCCGATATCATATGCATCTAGATTGGCATTGCTTCCACCAAATACATCTGTTCCTTTTTTTCGATCCCCTGAAACCAATTGAATCTCTACCGATGGTTTAGCAGAAACCGTTGTCTGTGGAACCGCAAATTCAGAATCATACACACTGTTAATGGGTTCGGTTACACCACTTTCCAAATTTTCAGCATCTACTATGGTTAACTCAAAAGTCGGTTGCATCACCGTCCCATGCTTTGCATCGAACACATTCACTACGATTGGCACAAAGATTTGCCCTGTATCACTAATCGTCGATTCCATGATACCTTCCGAATACTGGGTACCATCACCTGCTCCCGTATCAACATAAGTCCCGTTTGCAATTTCTCCATTGACTTGAGGAACGCCATTACTATCTTTGGTAATTGCATTAGGGAGGGTCGCTTTCAATCGATAACGAATATTGGTGTAATCTTGATCTTTCGTACTATTTTGAATCGTAAATGAAACAAGATAAATCACTTGATCATGAGAGCGAACAATGGTATTCGTCTCATTCGAGTCATACCCAGGATTATCATTTGTATCAAATGTTGCTGTTCCTGTTTTCAAACTAATTTTGCCTTCTCCCATTTGAATAGGAGAACTAGCAGTAGTTCCGATTTCCTCTGACGTTGCTTCACTAAAGTAGACAGGTTTGTTTAAGGAATCTTTGGGTGTGTATTCCTTATTTGTCAACTCTTGCAAACTCTTATCCGTCACAGTTGTTGGAACAACGATCACCTCCGCATTTGAATCCTCATTAACCGAAGAAGAACCACTATCATCTGCCTTTAACGTAGAGGCAGATGGAATAGCCCAGATAATCAGCAAAGCGAGTACAACCGGAAACAGAACGGCGACAAGTGTATTCAATTTAAATTTATTCATTCCTTAAGTCACCTCATTCTTTCCTTCTGAACTCCTCTTAGTTTGTTTGACGTTTTTTATCAATCACTACAGCAGCTGTACCAATTGTGATGGCGCCAATTCAATTGCGATCAATAATGTTGTTCCAGCTCCCCCAGTAAATGGTAGATCGGTCTTCGTTTCATTGACGATCGTTGCTTCAATGATGTCATTAGATTCACTTGCTAAATTGACTGTGATTTGTTGTGGTGCTTTCAATAATTCATAGCCTTCTGGTGCTTTTGTTTCTACTACCCAATAGTCACGTTTGATTTGATCGGCATCAAATGTTGGCTCGGTACCAATATCTTGTTGTCCGTCACCGTCTGTATCGGTATACCAGTTCAACTCAAGACCATTAAATTCTGCCAATCCTTGATCGTCAGAGGTAGCTTTTAAAAGAGTGACGCCATTTGGCATGTCAGTAACTGAGCCATCGTTATTCAATGTATAAGACTTACCATCAGAAGCTAAGAATTTATTGGCTTTCGCATCTTCTTCACTTGTTGCAAGATGGAATTCTGCCCCTGCTAACAATTTAGCTTCGTCTTCTGCTGTCTTCTTGATGTCAAATCCGCCTGTGTAGTATTCTGGGTCTTCTTCAGGTGGAGATGGTACTTCAACCGGTTTTAATCCTGGACTTAAATAATCTACATCCATGTGGTTGACAATGGTTCCATTGAAGTCTTTGTCTGTATGGGTTTCAAAAACAACTTGGATCTTCGTATCGCCATTAGTGGCAACTTTCTTCATTCCAGCTTCAGTCAAACTAACAGCAACAGCTTTTGCATTCTCAGATTGGTCAGTGACTGGTTCTGTTGCCACATTAGCACCATTCAGTGTAACGGTATAATCTGTGCCAAATTCAAGTGCTACCCAGTCACTGGAATCTGTCTTCGTATTAACAGTTAACCCATCCAACAAAATCTTTTCGTTCAATGTATCGCGAATCGTATAGTAGTCAGCGTAAATTTCGTCGCCTGCAGAGACTGGAATATCCGCAACTTGATTACCATCTTTGTCATAAACTGGTGTAATAACCATGTCTTTCGCTGCAATTTGGTAGAGTCCGCTTGGAAGAGTGGCATTGGCTTCCCAAGTGAAATGATTTCCTGCTTTATTGGAGAAACCTTTTCCTTCTTCAACGGTCTTATCTGGTTCAAGCAAAGATTCCATAATGTTCTTCGGTTGAACGACTACATCATAGATTAATGAGCCTAGATCATCACGGTCCGTTTGAGGTACTTGCACAAAGAATGGATCTGCTGGTTTTGCAACGGCAGGAGAGACACCACGGTCATCTTCTAATTCGGTAACTAAATAAATGCCATCTGCCGCATTGCCGCTACCCAAATTCGCTTTGACAGACCCATCTGCTCCTGTCGTTACTGTTTGAGCAGTAAATGTGTTGTCAATCGTATAATCGGTTCCTTCTTTTTGATCTAATGGATTCGTTAAAGCAGCATCACCGATTGCCGTTACCCGTTGAATGCGGAATTTGATCCCTGCTAACGGCGTCTTTGTAACCGTATCATCCATCTCCCCATCGCCACGATCACCCAGTTCAGATAGATCTTTCACTTCATATTTCCAAAGTGTAATAGAACGAGGGCTAGTATTATCTGCAACAGGACCTGTAGTCGCTGCATAGGCAGATAAAGTGCCAGCAGCTGGAACCACCAAACTACCTGCTGTGAAAAGAGTTGTTGCAACAACGAACTTTGTAACTAATTTTTTCTTTCGTTTCATTTCTGTACCTTCTTTCATATTTTTTTAAATCTTTCCTAACCTACACATGCCTAAACAACCAATCCAACATTTTCGTTTTACATAAAGATCACTCCTAAAAAAGTGCAAAGATTATCTAAACAGATTATCGGATATTTTCGCTATTAGGAACTGACAAAATCCTTTCAAAAAATAAGTATTTGAGTCTCATTCTTACTTAGTAATCTTTTTAAAAAAGGAGTAATTCTTATCATTTTGCGCCTGGAAATGAATGGATAAAAGCGATTTTTATCTCAGACTTGAGCATTTTTTTAATAAATAAGGACATTTTACTTCGTTTTTTTCTGAAATATGTGTTAAAAATCACATGATTTGGGATTGAGAAATCTCTTTCACTTATTGACCTGTTTATGAAAAAGACAAAATTCAAAATAAATCAACTTATTTTGTCATATTGCGCATTTTTAACGGTTTCTCTCTATTCGTTGATAGACAAAAAACAAAAAACACCTCATAAATCTCCGTATAAACAAGAGATTTATGAGGCGAGTCAATTAATGAAATAACCCCAATTTGAATTGGATCACTACTGTTAGTTTGTCGTTTTTATTGCGGATGAAAGGAAGCAAGAATCACCAAATAGATCACCGACTGCTTCTTTTCAACAAAAAATCTAATAGATAAGAATTGACAAAACTAAATAGTAATCCAATTACTACTGATTTGAAGCCATAAGTCAAAAATCCTAATATTAATACCATAAAGTTGATATAGCGGATACCCCGAGCAATACTAAAATCAGGCCGCTTTTTGTTGATAGCCATGGCAATCACATCCATCCCAACAGTTGAAGCGTTAGCCGTGATGCAGCAATAGTACCCTACCGCTATGAACAAGCTCGCAAATAAGAAATCAAGCATTAGGTTTACTTGAAAATCAATCTTCATATAATAAAAAAGAGCAAAAAATAAATTATAAAAAACACTGCTGATAATGGACTTGAAAAAATTGGCTTTTCCTAAAAATAGCCAACAAAAAACCAGCAGAAGGGTCGTAATACCAGATGTCAAATAAACGATCGGTACATTGGTCACCTTTTCTAAAATCATCGCCATACTAGTGACACCACCATTGATGATCCCATTAGGTTTCATCCATTTCGCATAAGCAAATCCCAACAAACTATTACCCGCGATGATTTTTAGGACTGCCTTTGATTCTTCCAATACTTCATTCCTCGTTACTAGTTTCATTTGATATCCTCCCAGCCTCAACAGGAATCCGATTTCATTGTAGACTACTATACCATTAGTCAAGCGAATTTGGTATTTTGCTTAGCGGAAGAAACAAAAAACCCGCTCATTGAGCGGGTTCAATCGTTGTAGAACAACGTGAGTTTATTTGTTTAAAGCGTCTTTTGCTTGGTCAGCCAGAAAATAGTTTTAATAGGATTTGCTAGCATTTAAAACAATCCGATAATATTAACTTTTCGAATATAATCATTTAACAGAATTTAACTCAGTTTAAATTTATTCTGGGCAAATCTGAGGCAAATTTCTTCATCAAGCGTGGCATGCAAACACAAAAAAATTAACTGACCATATTGTTAATTGATTATAAAAATGATGAAATGGTGCTATCTTAATGATACAATAACAGAGAGGCTATTCGAATGGATACACAAAGGAGGTTTTTATTTGTACGTCCCAATTTTAAAAGAAAAACAAGGTGAAAAAGATGCATTAATGCAATTAAGCGAAAGTTCTAAGAACGCAATTTGCCCATTGCTAGAAGTAGCTCCTGAGCACTTTCAAGGTTCTGTTCCAAGTACTTTAGAAAATTATTGGAGGGATAGGCGTTATTATTTAGATTTCCCTTATGAAAACATTTCTGAAGGGATAGATAATAGCGTTTTCAAAAATTGGATAATCAATAATAATTCTGAGTACATGATTCCTGTCATCCACTTATCTTATGATGATGAAACCATTGCTAAGGTTATTAATAAATTTAGCGATGGTGTTGCCATACGGTTTACTATTGACGATTTTTTTGAAGAAGAATTCCTTGAGGAATTCAACAAAATATCAACAAAGCTTGAATTACAAAATGTTGATTTAATCATCGATTCCCAAGACATTAACGCTTCCAATTATAAAAAACAAGCAGCATCAGTGAAATCTTGCTTGATTGATATCCCAGATATACATGATTACAACTCTATAATAGTTGTTTCTGGTTCCTTTCCTACGACACTGGACATTGAAAAAGAAACTTTTTTAACAATCGGAAGACATGAAATAGATTTTTATAAATTAATCAAAAATAGCTTTACAGATTTAAACCTAGTCTTTGGTGATTATGGTATAAACCATTGGACAAGTTTTGAATTCATTCCTGGTATGCAGCCTTCGTTCAATATAAGATATACTCTAGAAAGTAACTATCTTGTATACAAAGGTAAAACATTGAAAAAAGGCGGTCTGAAGCTTGACAATGTCAAAAAATGTTGTATTGACTTAGTCAATTCTCAACATTTTTTGAAAAAGTCGTTTTCATGGGGCGATTCTGTAATACAAGAAATTTCTGACGGAACCAAAGGTTCGGGCGGGAATTTAACTACATGGAGAGCAATTGGTACTAATCATCACATAGAATATATTGTTAAACAACTCTCCAATCTTTTCGATGCTTAAGCGTTTCTCGAGTATATTGTTTTAAACTAGTAAACTCGATACTATTTCCAACCATTTCAACTAATTCAGGTTTGGTCTTATTTGAATAACCTCTCACTTTATTATTCTTCATGAGCAATCTTAACTCACTATTCCATAATAAGTCAGTCAAACCTCTATAGGTTATTCTTTTATTGAAGGACGCTGATCTTATATTCTTTAAAGAGATTTTTCCAAATTTATTTTCATAAGCACTGATTATTCCCCAATGCTCTGGAACATACAGTTCAATTTTATCCTCAAACTTCTTTCCTACTACAATAATACATTTATCAAATGTTGCATCATACATCTCAACCTGATTACTTAATCTATCTAGTGTGTCAACATCACTCTTTATTTCATAGCCCTTAAATAAGCCATTCGCAATTGCAACATCCACTCTTGCTTTACCGTCACAAATAACTAATTCTTCAAGAATTCTATATTCTTTTTCTTGATTTTCCCTAACCAATTTATCTATGAGAACATTTCTTATATCTAGATCAGTTAGTTTCATAATATATCACCCTGACATCTTAAAATTTTAGATAAATATAAATTATCTTTTCGAATAGTATATCAAAAACTAGAAGATTTATTTTAAATTATATTAACGAACTATTCTGTATTCACTCAGTCTAAATGTAGATTATTAAGCAATATACCCTCATGGATCAAACGCTTCGTTCTGTCTTGTAACATGCAAACAAGAACGAGGGGATAATCTCCTTCGTCCTCTATAAGCAAGATAGTTTAATTTTTTACATTCTATTATTGAACATATTCCATCATCGCATTTATATCCTCGGCTGCAATATTTCCAGCATAGTTTCTAGTAGCAAGTGATAACCCCGTTCTCCTCGCTCGAGCCATTTTAGTATAGTCATGTATCGTTACTTTTACAAGCTGGCGTGCCTATAAAAGAAATGAGTGAACGACCAGAATATAAAGATATGAAAATCACTCTGGAAATTTATTCTCATGTGATGCCTAGGAAAGTTAAGAAAACAGCTACAAAGTTTGCTAATTTTAGTGATTTTTTAATTGTATCACAAACCACCAACGCAAGTACATACTTTTGAATTTCCCATCTAATGTGGAGCAACCGTCCATTTTATAGGCAGTTTTTTACATGCGTATTAAAGAATACAATATACTTCTTTTCTAAATGGAACTTTTGTTTTTGTGTATCTTCTTCGCTTCCTGGCATGTCTTGAATATGGCACTTTGTTTTTATTATAAAAATAGGCAACTATCATTTTCTTTTTTTGTATTTGCCATAACCAATATTTCTGATATTCTTCTTGCCCACCACCGAGGTCATTATCGAATGTGCGTGTCACGATCTTAATTTTGTACTTTCCTCTACATTTCCAGTCAATGAAAATCATAAGTGCTATTGCTATAATAATCAGTACGACAAACAAAATAATTAGCGGTAAATTAGGCTTTATATACAAAATGTACAATTTTACGAAACACCCTTTGACCTTATTTATTAAGTCTACAAATTCTACCTTAACCGACTCCTTTTATTTATCATTATACCAAAAAAGCTCATCAAAGCGATAAATTTCTCAAATCTCTATATTCACATTTAACGCAGAATGGTCATTCACTTTTACGCCTACACTGATACTAATGCTCACCCTCTCATCATTCACAGGTGTAGTTGTAACTACAGTTGTTCCTAAACATCTCTTCCAAATTGGAGCCAACTATTTCTTAGTGTAGC
Source organism: Enterococcus sp. AZ091 (assembly GCF_051714805.1). Lineage (NCBI taxonomy): Bacteria > Bacillati > Bacillota > Bacilli > Lactobacillales > Enterococcaceae > Enterococcus > Enterococcus sp. AZ091. The sequence goes on from NZ_JBIOSO010000001.1 coordinate 126,311, forward strand.
GGATGGTCGCCCTATAGCCGTAACTACACACTCATACTACATCGATAATTTTGGTGCTGTATGGGTATGGTAGATTTGTTGTAGCCCAGTAACGGTTGGCGCAATCTCGCTCTCACCTAAGACCTGAGGGCGTAAAACACGACAACAGAACAAAGGGTTCACCAAGGAAAATTTCCCTACGGGTACATCCTAATGTCTCAAAACGCTCCTTCAGGGCAAGCCATTCATGGTGTCTCCTAATTGACCAAACAAGCGCAGTTTAGTTCTCGTTGAATTTCAGACATTCTGAAGATAGGCGCGCTTTGCGCCTACTAATATTTTATGCTAATGAATTTCGTCGTTCCAACCTGCCATAATGATTCGTTAAGTCATCATCCGCAATGGACTTTCACCATATAGTTAGTCACCATGCCTGGCGCACAACAAAAAACCCGCTCATTGAGCGGGTTCAATCGTTGTAGAACAACGTGAGTTTATTTGTTTAAAGCGTCTTTTGCTTGGTCAGCCAATGCAGTAAATGCTGTTGCATCGTTTACAGCCAAGTCAGCTAACATTTTGCGGTTGATGTCGATTTCAGCTAATTTCAAACCGTGCATCAATTTTGAGTAGCTTAAGCCATTCATACGAGCCGCTGCGTTGATACGAGCAATCCACAATTTGCGGAAGTCGCGTTTCTTTTGACGACGATCGCGGTATGCGTAGTTGTATGAATTCATTACTTGTTCTTTTGCTGTTTTAAATAAAGTGTGTTTAGAACCGTAGTAACCTTTTGCTAATTTTAGCACTTTTTTACGACGTTTACGAGTTACTGTTCCACCTTTAACACGTGCCATGTATAATTCCTCCTAATATGAAAATCGATAGTTGTTTGAATTTGTAAAGCCTGGGACGCAATTATTTCATGCGTGCTAATTGTTGACGGATACGTTTGTAATCGCCAGCTGAAACCATAGAAGCTTTACGCAATTGACGACGTTGTTTTTTTGTTTTACCGTGGAAACGGTGGCTAGTAAATGCACGGAAGCGTTTCAATCCGCCGCCGCCAGTACGTTTTACGCGTTTTGCTAATCCGCGGTGTGTTTTTTGTTTTGGCATAACTAATTTCCTCCTCAAAATCTTTCGTTATCTGACTTTAAACTGAAACTCAGTGAGTCATTATTTATCATTTTTTGGCGATAATACTAAGAACATGCTGCGTCCATCCATTTTTGGTTTTTGTTCAACGGATGCTAAATCAGCTGTTTCTTCAGCCAAACGATCCAACACTTTCTGACCAATCTCTTTATGGGTAATGGCACGGCCTTTGAAACGGATCGAAGCTTTTACTTTGTCCCCTTTTTCAAGGAATTTACGTGCATTACGCAACTTTGTGTTGAAATCATTGACGTCGATCGTTGGACTTAAACGAACCTCTTTAATGTTGATTACTTTTTGTTTTTTACGAGCTTCACGGTCTTTCTTCTGTTGCTCAAAACGATATTTTCCGTAATCCATAATTCTTGCTACCGGTGGTTTCGCATTTGGTGCCACCAATACCACATCAAGGTTTGCTCGTTCTGCAATTTGCAATGCTTCAGCTTTACTCTTTACACCAAGTTGTTCGCCGTTTTGATCAATCAAACGCAATTCACGTGCACGAATGCCGTCGTTTACCATCATATCCTTTGCTATGGTCATTCACCTCCGAGTTTTTTGAGAGAAAGAAAAGCTTGTCGATTCGAAATCAGACAATAAAAAAAAACGAGTTCTTCACGAACCCGCACGTACTCCATACACAAAATGTAGGAATCCTATTCTGCCCAGCGATACAGTCACTCAGGCGAGAAGCGGGTGCTTCTGCTTTAATTTCTCAACTTTTATAGTATACTGCTTTTTTTAGTTCTTGTCAATGATTTTCATGATTATTTCAAAAAAGAGCGCTTAACAAAAGTGAACAGCCACCTGAAGTTTCGGCTTGGTTCCAAAGAAGCTACTTCTAATCGTTTATTTGAAAAAAGAAGCTGCGACAAGATTTTTGTCACAGCTCCCTCAGCTATTTATTATTCAGCTTTCAATGCAGCCATTGTGATGTAGTTGTATGGTTGATTGAAGTGTGGTAAGAAGAAGATATCAAGTAATTTCATCTTGTCGATGGTTACACCTTCTTCAATTGCTAATGAGAACATGTGGATTCCCATAGCGATTTCTGAAGTACGTGATGCCATTTGGGCACCAATCACCCGACGTGATTCTTCTTCGTAAACGATCCGGATTTTCACGGTATCGTTTTCTTTCATGAATCCAGGTTTTTGCGTATCTTCATAATCTGAATACTTCACTTTCACACCGTTACGTTCTGCTGCTTCTACGGAAAGACCGGTAGAAACCATGTTGTAACCAAAGATTGAGATTCCGTTTGATCCTTGGACCCCAGTTGATTCCAATGATGTACCGCCAATGTTATGGCCAGCTACGATCCCTGAGCGAACGGCATTTGTTGCTAAAGCGATGTAGGTCGTTTGTTGCAATGCATTCGAATAAACCGTTGCACAGTCTCCAACCGCAAAAACATCTGGGTCACTTGTTTGTTGGTGACGGTCTACCAAGTAGGCACCATTCGTAAATAGTTCCAAGTGCTCTTTGCCTAATGTATTGTTTGGCAAGAAGCCGATCGCATTGATCACAAGATCCACTGGATATTCTCCATTATCCGTTACCACTGCTTCTACTTTGTCGGTTCCTTTGTATTCTCGAGCTAATTCACCAAAGTGCAATTCGATCCCATGCTCTGCTAAGTTTTGATCCATGTCATCCGTGAACCATTTGTCATAGTAGTTTGGTAATGCACGGTTAGCGGCATCAAATAAAAGAACGTTTTTACCACGACGTTTTGCAGCTTCTGCAATTTCCACTCCAATATAGCCGGCCCCGATGACAGCAACATTTTTTACTTCTTCAGCTGCTAGTTCTTTATCCACAGATTGGCCATCTTGGAATCTCTTCAAGAAATGAATATTGGCTAAATCACGACCAGGTACTTTTGGCGAAATTGGTACTGAACCTGTTGCCAAAACAAGTTTGTCATATGTTTCTACCACTTCTTCACCATCTTTTGTTACTGCATGAACCGTTTTTTTCTCAAAATCAATATGGTCAACAGTTGTTTCCATATAGATTTTTGCTCCCTTTGCCTCAAAATCTTCCCGTTTTGTATAGAATAAGCCTTCATACGAATCGATTTGACGTCCAACCCATAACGCAGTCCCACAACCAAGGTAACTGAGGTTTGTATTCCGATCGATCATTACCACTTCTTGATCTTGGTAATTGTCTAATAAGGTATTTGCTGCGGCAATCCCTGCGTGGTTCGCACCAATAATCACTGTTTTTGTCATGGAAAAATTTCCCCCTTTTGTTTATGGTTTCATTATAGCTACATTGTGAATTTAAAAACTATCAAGATTTTCGCAAACCGTTAAAAAAATGACAGTTTTTACTGGTTATTGCCGAATTATCCTTGAATTATGCTTCTGAAATGAAGATTTTTCTTAAAACAATTCATAACCTTGTGAATATAAGCGTATTTATTTTTCATAAAACCTTGCTATTTCAGCAGCTAAAGTTAGCCTATTGAATTAAATTCACAATCTATCCATCAAACATCTTTGCACTGCTAAAGGCATCGCTAAAAACATGGTATACTATTAAAAAAACAAAATTTTGAGGTGCAAAATGAAAAAAAAGCAGCCGGAGCCTCTTTTACCGATTATTGAATACTCAGAAACAAAAGATTTTTATCTTGAAGATGAAGAAATTTTTGAACAAGCTTTTTTTACAGAAACTGATGCCAGTTATGACGCTTGTACGGGTCTCATTTTAAAACAGTGCCACTTGAAAAAGGTCACCATGCAAAAGACAAGACTAGAGCATTGGGAATGCCAAAATGTTTTCTTTGAAAACTGCGACTTTTCCAACATGGAATGTTTGGGCGCTAGCTTTCATCAAGTACACTTCAAAAACTGCAAGCTGACCGGTACAAATTTTGCAGAAAGTTATTTTCGTGACTGTACATTTGAATCTTGCGTCGGCAATTTTGCTTCCTTCAGCAACACCAATCTCAAAACGATCCGCTTTGCAGAGTGCCAGCTAAATGACACAGAATTTTACGAAGTCCAATGGAAAAATCTCCAGTTGCAACACAATCAGCTGACAAACAGTAATTGGTTCCGAACCAAACTCTATCAGCTGGATCTGCGGACCAATCCTTTCCAGAAAATCGCTCTTTCGCAAGAATTGTTGCGGGGATTGATCGTTGACCAAGAACAAGCATTAGTGATTGCAGCGGGGTTAGGTCTAGTGATTGACTGAAGCATCACTTGATTCTGCGCCAGAGTGCAATCAACATCCATCCTGACAAGACTAAACTGATCAGCAGAGCGATTCCCCAGCCAAACACGGTATTCGTGAAGGGCAATGGAACGTTCATGCCAAAGAAGCTGGTAACGATCGATGGTACCGTCAGCAACAACGACCAAACAGTCAGGAATTTCATCGTGTCGTTCAAGTTGTTGTTCAACAAATTATTGTACGTACCTGACAATTGTTCCAGAATTTGAAACGCTAACTGAGTCATTTCAACGGCTTGTTTCGCTTCGATCAGTGCATCATCCAACTGCTCTTTTTCATTGTCGTCCATTAAACGAAAGAATGACAAAGCTTTGATCTGTTCTAATAAAACGGCGTTTTGTTTCGTTGCCGAAACCAGATAAACTAGTCCGATCTCCAAGTCAGACATTTCCAACAAATTTTTATTGGTGGTCTTTTCCCGCAGCCGTTGATTGAGATGCACGCGATCGCTATTGACTTCTTCGACTAAAGGAAAAAAAGTTCCTGAGATCAAAAAAAGACTATTAAAAAGAAAATGAATCGGTGTTTGCAAAGGATTTTGCACGAGTATCCGTTCCATCATCGGAATCACATATTGGGTATTTCTCGAAGAAAAAGTAAACAGCCGATCTTTTTTTAAGATAAACGTCATCGGACTTGTTTCAAAATGATTGTCTTTCTTTTCTTGTTGAGGTACGTTGAACACCAACAACAATGCTTGGTCATCAGTATCGAACTCCACACGGGCACGTTCATTCTTGTCTAATGAGTAAGTTAACATCTCATCAGTCAACTGGTGCTGTCTTTGTAAACGCGCAATACTGCTACTGTCTTGTTGATCCACTTGAATCCATTCATAACGGCCATTGTAAAATCGTTTTTTTTCCACTGGTTTCCCTCCACACGTTACATGTTCGCTTTCTTCTATTATAAAAGAAAACAGCTGGAATCCCCACTTTTATGGGCTGGACTCCAGCTGTTGCTTTATTTGCGCACTTTTGCCAGTGCTTCGTCGACCATCGCTAATACCTTTTGGGCTGCTTCTGGATCTTCAACAAAGTTGAATTGATCGCCGTCGATTTGGATTTTTGGACTTTCTTGGTATTCTTCATACCATTGATCATACCGCAGATTCAATTCTTGATAATAGTCATACAAGGTAGGATCAAAGGATAACTGTTCATATTCCCGTCCCCGTTTATTGATCCGTTCTAACATAGTTTCAAAAGAAACCCGAATATGGACCAATAAATCTGGATGTTTTTTATGAGCTGCATAAGGCAATTCTTCCAACATGTTGGCCAATAAATCATCATAAACCCGAACTTCTGTATCCGTTGCTCGTCCTAAATCAGCATTCAAATGGAAAAGCAGTGAATCTTCATAAATGGATCGATCCAATACATTATTATCATCATTCAATGCTTTTTTGATACTATCAAAACGTTTATTCAAAAAATAAATCTGCAATAAAAAAGCATATTTATTTGGATCGGCATAAAACAACGGCAGCACTTCATTATCATCGATTGACTCATAAAATGCTTGACTGCCTAAATGATCAGCTAACAATGCAGTTAAACTTGATTTTCCTGCGCCGATAGTTCCTGCTAATACGATCACGCTCATATCCCCCAACTCACTCATCACTAAATATTGTATGTTTCATTTGCGTAATCAACTATACACTACTAGATATTGTATCGTCAACCCAGCGCTTTTGAAGCACAAAAACAAAAAATTTTCAATAAAAGTTTAAATATTTTCAGTTTTTTACGATTTCTTTTTCGGAATGCTTAACGAAACAGCCTTCTTCTAGTAAAATAAGAAAGAATCTTTTATTCGTTTTTCTGCGAACTTTTCTGTTCTAACGGAAAACAAGGATCTATGATGAAATCACTAGTAATTATTAAGTAGATTGCAGCTTAGTTTAAAAGAATGACTCACAGGATCAAAGGGGAACCTTTATTTTTTTGCCTGCTGCTTCCTCTGAGACATTCTTTTGACTTCTGCTGCAGTTCTAAGAGAAATGAGGATAATGAATGTCACTCGGTACTGGCATAGCTACAGGGAAAATCATATTAATGGGTGAACATTCGGTCGTCTATGGTGAACCCGCCATCGCTTTTCCATTTGCTGGCGCAAAGGTCCACGTGACGATCACTGCCAGCCTAACGAATGATTTAACCTCCAATTATTACCATGGCCCACTAGAAGAAGCTCCTTCGCATTTAAAAAATGTGAAAGAACTTCTTCATCGCTTGCAGCAAGACCATCAAACCGGTCCCTTTTCTGTTTCGATCGTTAGTACAATCCCTTCAGAACGAGGAATGGGTTCAAGTGCGGCAGTTGCAGTTGCGTTGACTCGGGCCTTTTTTGATTGGCAGCACAAAGAGTTAAAAAAAGAACGGCTATTGGATTATGTCGATTTTTCTGAGAAAATCGCCCATGGAAATCCTAGCGGTATTGATGCTGCAGCAACAAGCGGCAACGAGGCGATCTACTTTACCAAAGGGCAGCCGATTACTTCTTTTCCATTGATGATCGATGGCTTTTTGTTAGTCGCCGATACAGGGATCAAAGGTCAGACCCGCACAGCTGTCAAAAGCGTCGCGCATCTGTTTGAAACGCAAAAACACCAAACGAGTCAGGCTATCAGCCGCTTAGGTTCTTTAGCAAAGACCGCTAAAGAAGCTATCTTACATAATCAGCTGACGCAGCTAGGTCAGGCAATGACCCACGCACATGAGACCCTCCGGCAACTAGGTGTCAGCAATCAAAACCTGGACGATCTCGTGTCACTGGCATTAGCCAACGGCGCTTTTGGCGCAAAGCTGACGGGCGGTGGCCGCGGTGGCTGTATGATCGCTTTGACTCAAACAAAAACACAGGCTGAAGTGATCAGCCGTATTTTATTGTCCAATGGCGCCCATGCCACTTGGATTCAAGGATTAGGAGCTTACGAACATGTATAAAGGAAAGGCGCGAGCCTACACGAATATTGCTTTGATCAAATATTGGGGCAAGGAGAACGAAACACTGATCTTGCCAATGAATAACAGCTTATCTTTGACGTTAGATGCTTTCTATACAGAAACCTCTGTTACCTTTTCAGAGGAATATACTCAAGACCGTTTTTTCCTGGATGACAAACAGCAGAGTGAGGCTGCAACGAAGAAAATCTCCGCTTTTTTGGATCTTGTACGCGCAAAAGCCAATTGTCCTTTTTTCGCGCAAGTCAACAGCCGCAATTTCGTTCCAACAGCTGCTGGTCTTGCTTCATCTGCTAGTGGACTAGCTGCTTTAGCCGGAGCCTGTAACGCAGCACTTGACTTACAATTATCACAAACAGAACTATCCCGTCTCGCTCGGCGGGGATCTGGCTCTGCTTGTCGCAGTATTTTTGGCGGCTTTGTCGAATGGCATACTGGTGATGATGACACGTCTTACGCAACACCGATTGCTTCGGAAGGCTGGGAAAAAGAGCTAAGTATGCTTTTCATTTTGATCAACGACAAAGAAAAAGATGTTTCCAGTCGTGACGGGATGCGTCGGACTGTAGAGACTTCCAGCTATTATTCTGGTTGGCTAGAAAGCACACCACACGATTTGAAAAAGTTAAAGCAAGCCATCCGCGAAAAAGACTTTCAGTTATTAGGTGAAACGACAGAAGCCAATGCCCTAAAAATGCATGCCACTACTATGGCGGCGACTCCACCGTTCACCTACTGGTCTCCTGAATCCTTGCGAGCAATGGATTGCGTCCGTTCCTTGCGTCAAAAAGGGCTGGCCTGCTACTTTACGATGGATGCCGGACCAAATGTCAAAGTGCTTTGTCAAAGAAAAGACGAAGAAGCTATATTAACCCAGCTGAAAAAAGATTTTCATCCTGAACAATTAATCGTTGCTCACGCAGGACAAGGGTTGGTTGATTTACCAATGACAGTGACCGATCCGTCTATGACAAATGAAGGAGTGTCGAAATGATAGAAATCTCAGTCCCCGGCAAATTATTTATTGCAGGTGAGTATGCGGTCGTTGAACCTGGACATCCAGCGATCATCGTTGCGGTGGATCAATTCATCAATGTGACGATCGAAGGCGCCCGCAAAAACGGCAGTATCCAATCTGCCCAGTACAGTGACTTGCCGATCCGCTGGACTCGCCGCAATGGCGAACTAGTACTGGACCACCGAGAAAATCCTTTTCATTACATTCTAGCTGCTATTCGTCTAACAGAAAAATACGCTCAAGAAAAAGGAACCCTGCTCTCTTTTTATGACTTAAAAGTAACGAGTGAGTTAGATAATTCCAACGGTCGAAAATATGGACTTGGTTCTAGCGGTGCAGTGACCGTTGCTACCGTCAAAGCACTCAACCTCTACTATGATCTAAAAATGGATCGCTTGACGCAATTCAAGATCGCCGCATTGGCCCATTTGGCCGTGCAAGGGAATGGCTCGTGTGGTGACATTGCTGCTTCTTGCTATGGTGGCTGGCTAGCTTTTTCCACATTTGATCATGAGTGGGTCTTACGAAAACAGCAGGAATGGACATTGACTCAGCTATTGACCAGTGATTGGCCAGAGCTTTCGATCCGTCCATTGACTGTACCAAAAACATTGCGCCTGTTGATTGGGTGGACAGGTAGTCCTGCTTCCACTTCTGATTTAGTTGACCAAGTCTATCAATCAAAAGAAGCCAAAGAAAAGGGCTATGCCAAATTTTTGGCAGACAGCAAAGACTGTGTCAATCGTTTGATTGATGGCTTTTTAAATGAAGACAGCCGAACAATCAAAAAAATGATTACCGAAAATCGAAAATTACTTGTAGGATTATCTAGTCTGACTGGTGTAACCATTGAAACACCCGCTTTAAAGAAACTATGTGACTTAGCAGAAACCTATCGCGGGGCCGCCAAGTCTTCAGGCGCTGGCGGCGGGGATTGCGGCATTGTGATCGTCGATCAAAAAACCGGGATCTTACCATTGATGAGCGCTTGGGAAAAAGCCGACATTATTCCATTGCCGCTGCATGTCTATCATTATCGGGAGGAGATCTAATGAATCGAAAAGATGAACACGTCTCATTGGCAAAAGCCTTTCACAAGCCACGGTTGAATGATTTTGATGCGGTTCAAATTATTCACCAGTCCTTTCCCGAGATCGATAGCGCACAAGTCACTTTGGAAACGGAACTCTTTGGCCGCTCTTTCGCTACCCCTTTTTTCATCAACGCCATGACAGGCGGAAGTGAGAAAAGCAAAAAAATCAACCAAGACTTGGCTGAAGTTGCGAAAGCTTGTGACCTGATGATGGCGACTGGTTCTGTCTCAGCTGCATTAAAAGACCCAGCGCTGTCCGACACGTTCCAAGTCGTTCGCCAAGTCAATCCAGAGGGCTTTCTTTTAGCAAATGTCGGTGCTGGTAGTTCCGTTGAAAATGCCTTGCGTGCGATCGACTTATTTGAAGCCGATGCCTTACAGATCCATCTGAATGCCCCTCAAGAATTGGTGATGCCAGAAGGGGACCGTGAATTCAGCAATTGGCTAAGTCTGCTGGAACAAATCGTAAAGGCGGCTCCAGTACCAGTTGTCGTAAAAGAAGTCGGTTTTGGTATGACCCGAGAGACTATTCAGCAATTGATTTCGGTAGGCGTACAAACGATCGATGTTGCTGGTAGCGGCGGAACGAGTTTTACCCAAATTGAAAATGCCCGCAGAAAAAAACGAGAAATGGCTTACTTGAATCACTTCGGCCAATCGACGGTTATTTCTTTACTAGAAGCCAACGAAGTGCAACACTCCTTCACGACAATCGCTTCAGGAGGGATTCGAGATGCCTTTGATATTTTCAAAGCTTTATGTCTTGGTGCCAAAAGTGTCGGAATCTCTGCTACGATTTTGACCATGCTCTTAGATAAAGGACCTGAAGAAACGATTGCCACCATCCAGTCTTGGAAAGAACAGCTTCAGCTGCTCTACACCATGGTCGGACAAACCCGGACACAGGATTTGACCAATGTACCGCTAATTTTCTCCGGTTCTGTCAAAGACTGGTGTCATGCCCGGCATATTTCGTTGTCGGATTATAGTTTTCGCTAAAAAAGAGGCTGGGACAGAAATGTTAAACTCCGCAAAATAAGGAAGAATACACGGAAATTGCTTTTCAAATTTTGGGGTAGTTCGATTAATTTCTCGGAGTTGCTTCTGCTTCCGCCATTTAGACGTGTTTAGAGCGTGGGACAAAAGTGTTTTTTACTTTTGTCCCACGCTCTTTTTGTCTACTGATCATGGAGAGTCGCTTCTGCTTCGTTTGCTTGCTGCTCCGCAAAAAGTTTACTATCGTACATTCGGAAAAATGGATAATAGCAGACAACCGAAATCAATAAATTAAGGATAGCGATCAAGATTCCGCGAAAATCACCGCCAGTTCCAAGAAATGCTCCAATCCCAACAGGTGAGATCCAAGGAATCCCGGTGATCACTTTAGCTACAAAGCCAAAGGATGTAGCAAAATAAGCAATCGTCACATTGATCAGCGGTGTCACAATAAAAGGAATAATCAAATAAGGATTATAGACGATTGGCGCACCAAAGATCACTGGTTCGTTGATATTGAACAATCCTGGAAGGATCGCCGCTTTGCCCAATACTTTCAACTGTTGGGATTTAGCTCGAAACAGCATCAACAAGACCAACCCTAACGTACTGCCAGCACCGCCAATAAAAATGTACATATTGACAAAATCACCGGCAAAAATGTTGGTTGCTCCATCGATGTTTTCGGTTAAAGCAACTAATAAAATAGGATTGATAAAACTGTTTTTGATGACGGCTGTTCCGTGAACACCAACGGCCCACAACAAATGGATCAACAACATGATTACAATGATCCCTAGCCAAGAACCTGTCAAATCTTTTACAAATTCAAATGGTTTTGACAACAAACCATGCAAGTCGGTATGAAAAACGGCTAAACAGCCATTGATCAGAATCATCAAAAAAGCAATAATAATCGCTGGAATCAGGGAAGCAAATGCTTTACTGACCCCATCTGGTACTCCCGCTGGCATTTGGATCGTGATTTTCTTTTTAACACAAAAACGATAGACTTGGGTTGCCAGCACCGCCGTAAGGATACCGATAAAAATACCGACCCCACTAAACCGTGTCACCCAAGAGCCAAGTGCTACACCATTATAGATGATAGCTGTCTCTCCAGTTGTTTGAAGCAATTGTGCCCCACTATCTGAAATATCGACTTGAATGATCGTCATCAAAAATGCAAACAACCCAAGAATTGCGCCAACAAAGCTGCTCAATTGGAGTTTTTCTTCTTTGCGATAGATGTCCGTTAAATAATACGCAGTGGCTAAACAATAAAAGAGTGCGATCGAGCCGATAGACATAGTTGCCGCGACACTATAAAGCGGGGAAAATTTCAAAATCGTCTGTTCAAAAAAGCTGGCCAGCGGCGGAATAATTTGAGGCAGGTTATTGATGATCAAAAAAGTCGAGCCAACGATCGTGAAAGGAACCGTGATGACTCCCGCTTGCATGATTGCTCGGATAAAACGCAAGTTAGCGACTTTATTTAATGGCGGCATCAATCGCTGCTCTAAAAAAGTAAAGACATGATTCATTGCTTATCCCTCCCAATGTCCGTTTTCGATCAACTTTTGATACCAGTAAAAACTATCTTTTTTCACACGCTTTTGCTCTTTTTCATCGGCATCATTCCGATCCACATAAATAAAACCATAGCGCTTTTTGATGCCTTCATGGACACTGATCAAATCGATCGCAGACCAAGGACTATAGCCAATCAATTCCACTCCTGACTCGATAGCTGCTAGACATTGCTGGATGTGCTGCTGCAAATAGTCGATACGGTAAGGATCATGGACTGCGCCGTTTTCTTCCAGATGATCTTCTGCTCCCAAACCGTTTTCTGTGATGAGGATTGGTAGATGGTAGCGATCATAGAGTGTTTGCAAAGTCGTTTTTAAGCCCAGAGGATCAATGGTCCAGTTAAACGCATTTTTCTTCAAATAGGGATTCGTAAATCCTTTATAAAACCCTCGTTCCATGATGTCTTCACTTTGTTGATCACTGATCCCATTCGTCATGTCTCCTTCCATCGTTGGCTGTTCAACTGTGACCGTTGTATAGAAATTCATAGCTACAAAGTCTGGGAAGGCACTGGTCATCAAAGCCTGATCCTCTGGGTGGATAGTGATCTTCACCCCATTTTGATTCAAGTAATCTTGAAAGACTGTATTGTAGCGTCCTAAGCAGGCAAAATCTAAATACGCCCAATTCCGAACGCTATTGAAATAAAGGGCCGCCTGATTGTCTTCCGGCTTGCTGGTTGCTGCATAAACAAGCGAGATATTAGGGACTGGTCCAATTTTTCCATTTGGAACGAGTTCATGGCAATGTTTGAAGGCAAGCTTTTCAGCAATCATCAGATGATGGAATTGCTGGTACTTCTCTGGTAGAGGAATCGTCTTGCCTAGAATCTTGCGATCGACTAAGAGCATGATATTCGGCTCATTGATCGTCAACCAATGGGTCACCCGATCACCATAAGCGTTGAACAATGTCTTAGCATAGGTTTCAAAAGCTTCAACTGTACTGCGATTTGTCCAGCCTCCTTGATCTTCCAATGCTTGTGGTAAATCAAAATGATTTAATGTAATAAATGGTTGGATTCCCTGCTTCAACAGTTCGTCGATGACAGCACTATAATGGTCCAATCCTTTCTGGTTAACACTTCCCCGCCCCTCAGGGTAGATCCGTGACCATGCAATTGAAAAGCGAAAAACTTTGATTCCTAGTTCTGCTAACAAGGCGATATCTTCCTTGTACCGATGATAATGATCCACCGCTACTGTAAAATCGGCGATCTCGTTATTGTCTCGGGGACGAGTATCTTGAACACTTAGTCCTTTACCATCCGCTAAATAAGCTCCTTCTGTTTGATGTGCGGAAATGGATGCTCCCCATAAAAAATCTGTTGGAAATTTTGATGTCATGATGTTCTCCTGTCTTTTTTAGTAAAGCGCTTTCTGGTATTTAGGATAATCGTCTCCTTGATCAAAAGCAATAGCCGGACAAGAACTGTTCATGAAAGAATATTTATGAACGTTTCTCCTTAATTGATTGTCTGAGAAAAACTTCAATGCTAAATTAAAATCATAGCAGTGAAAACTGCAGACCTTGAGAAGAAAATTGCGCCGTCTCGATCTCTGAAAGTTGCCTATTGCTAAACAAGCGATTCGCCATAAACGTACGATCAATCATAAATCCTCGGACATGGCCAATATTTTCTCCTTCCGTATAGATGATTTTCTCTCCTTGAGTATGCTGAAGCATCGTCCGATACACAAAGGATTCACTTAGTGTCGTTGTTGTGATTTCATGGGAATCGATTCCTGAGGCTTCAATCAAACACAAATCAGCCGTATATTTGCTGAAAGCCAGTGTCGCTATATCTCCGACTAACGCAGTGGAGTTGCTTTCCACTTCTCCTCCACACAGACAAACAATCGCCCGTCCTGGTTTTAGATCAATCAATGCGGAATGGTCATTGGTCACAATCGTTAAATCAAAATCAGCAACTGCGTGGATCAATTCTTTCGACCAGCGTCCAGCCCCCACAAAAATCAATTTCTTTTCTTGCAGCAAAAGGTGTAACGGTGGAAGCAGTCGCTGCCAAGGAAATTCTTCTACCGATCCAAGTTGCTGGGATTCTCTTTTTTCTGATTTCTTGATCCGTTTCACGCCGCCATAATAACGTTCAATCAACTGCTTTTTTTCCAGAAACAACAAATCCCTGCGAATCGTCACTTCTGATACTTGAAATCGATCCGCTAATTCTGAAACAGTCCCATAATCATACTTATCTAAGTAGGTGATCAAGGCCTCTCGTCGTCGAAAAACACTTCCCTGTGTGGCTTTCATTTTTTCACCTTCTATACGTTTTTTGAATTTTTGATTGCCCGACCTCTTTGAGTCAGTTTACCTTATTATCAGCGAAATGTCTGTGCCTTATGTCGTAAAAACCCCCCAGTAATCGAATCGATTACTGGGGGGTTGGACGTTGATTTACGTTTGCAAAATCTTCTCTTGCGGATAACTAGTTAAGAAAATTATTTTTTCTCTGCTTTATCGTCAGTCAATAATGCTTTGCGAGACAAATTGATCCGACCTTGTTTGTCGATCTCTGTGACTTTCACAAGAACTTCATCGCCTTCTTTGACAACATCTTCTACTTTGTTGACCCGTTCATTTGCAAGTTGAGAAATGTGAACTAACCCATCTTTGCCTTTGATCAAGTTGACAAAAGCGCCGAATTTTTCAACACGAACAACTTTCCCTAAATAAACTTCGCCAACTTTGACTTCTTTTGTTAGATCTTCAATGATCTTAATAGCTTTCTTGATCATTTCCGCATCAGAAGAAGCAATTGATACTTTTCCGTCTTGATCGATGTCGATCTTCACGCCTGTTTCATCAATGATGCCATTGATCGTGTCGCCACCTTTACCAATCACATCTTTGATTTTGGCTGGGTCGATTTGGATCATCTCGATCTTCGGTGCGTATGGACTCAATTCTTCCCGTGGTGCAGCAATAGTTGAAGTCAATTCATTTAAGATTTCCATCCGTGCTTTTTTCGCTTGCGATAGAGCTTCAGTTAAGATTTGCTCGGTGATTCCTTGGATCTTGATATCCATTTGTAAGGCTGTGATTCCATCTTTTGTTCCGGCAACTTTAAAGTCCATATCGCCTAAATGATCTTCCAATCCTTGGATGTCGGTCAAGATTGTATAGTTTTCGCCATCAGAGACAAGTCCCATCGCGATACCAGCAACAGGGGCTTTGATTGGAACACCAGCATCCATCAATGCCAATGTACCCGCACAAATACTTGCTTGTGAGGATGAACCATTGGATTCTAATACTTCTGCCACTAAACGGATTGTGTAAGGGAAATCCTCTTCACTTGGGATTACTTGCGCCAAGGCACGTTCACCTAAAGCGCCATGTCCGATCTCACGACGGCCTGGAGAACCGGCACGTCCTGTTGAACCAACTGAAAACTGCGGGAAATTATAGTGGTGGATGAACCGTTTTGATTCTTCTACCCCTAAACCATCAATGATTTGATGTTCACCCAATGGTGCCAATGTACAAGCAGATAATGCTTGCGTTTGCCCACGAGTGAATAGTCCTGAACCATGAACACGAGGCAACAGACCGACTTCTGAGGCTAATGGACGAATTTCATCCAATTTCCGGCCATCCGGACGAATTTTGTCGATCGTGATCAATTCACGGACAACATCTTTTTCAAGGTCTTCTGCGATTTGTTTCACTTCTTTTAGAAGCTGCGCTTCATCCTCATGACCCGCAAATTTTTCTGCATAAACTTCTTTAACTGTTTCTTTGACGTTGTCGATCTCGTCTTCACGAGCCAATTTTTCTTCGGTCATAACAGCCGTTTTCATTGTTTGATAGTAGCCATCGAAAATTTCTTTTTTCAAGTCAGCATCTACTTGAAGCAAAGTCACTTCCATTTTTGGTTTACCGACTGCTGCAACGATTTCTTCTTGGAAAGCAACTAATTCTTTGATTGCTTCAAAACCGAACAGCAAAGCGCCTAACATATCATCTTCAGAAACTTCTTTCGCTCCTGATTCTACCATGTTGATGGCTTTTTTCGTACCAGCAACCGTCAATTCGATATCTGTTTGCTCTGCTTGTTCAACGGTTGGATTCAACACATATTCCCCATTGACACGGCCAACTTCAACACCAGCGATTGGTCCGTCAAAAGGCACATCGGAAATAGACAACGCTAAAGAAGAGCCTAGCATTGCAGCCATTGCTGGTGAGCAATCTTGTTCCACACTCATGACAATATTTGTCACTTGGACTTCATTTCGGAAACCATCCGCAAACATTGGACGGATTGGACGGTCGATCAAACGAGCAGTCAATGTTGCTTCGGTACTTGGACGACCTTCACGTTTGATGAAACCACCAGGAACTTTCCCGACTGCGTACATTTTTTCTTCATAATTGATCGTTAAAGGGAAGAAGTCTGTATCTTTTGCTTCTTTTGAAGCAACGGCTGCACTAAGAACTACTGTATCGCCATAGCGGACGAGTACTGCGCCATTTGCTTGTTTGGCTAATTGGCCAACTTCAACTTGTAGCGGACGCCCGCCCCAAGTCGTTTTGAATACTTGTTTTTCTGTCATAATCTGCTCCTTTTTTTCTGAGCCAAGCAAGTCACTACTAAACAAATGAAAAAAGCGGATCGGTGCTTCCGCTGCTTTCATTTGGTTAGTAGGAAGCTGCTCGCCGTGTCTCAGAGATTCTTTTTTAGTTGCGGGTTTGATTCACCAGTCAAGTCCCGCTAATTGAGTTTGTTAAAAAGATGGGGCCACTATTATTAGTCGCCTAGTATATCATCTGCTCGTCTCCGCTTTCGCTTCGCTCACAGTTCTTATAAGTATTGCTAAGAAGAACTTGCATGTCTTGCTATAGCAAGACAGTCGCAGTGATTCCGCTCGGGTGACTACGCTCCTGATTAGTCGCCTAGTACTATTCATCATCTGCTCTGTGTGGCTTGTGCCGCCCAGTCGCAGTGATTCATAGCAAAAAAGTGAGATTCGGGTTGAACCTCACTTTTCTTTGTTTGATTAACGACGTAATCCTAAAGCTTGGATCAATTCGCGGTAACGTTGTACGTCTTTTTGACGTAGGTATGCTAATAAGTTACGACGGTGACCAACTTTTTTCATTAGGCCACGGTATGAATGGTGGTCTTTTTTGTGCATACGTGCATGTTCGTTCAAATGGTTGATTTCTTCTGTAAGAACAGCGATTTGAACTTCTGGAGAACCAGTATCTCCTTCATGACGAGCAAATTTGTTGATGATTTCGTTTTTGCGTTCTTTCGTAATTGCCATGTTTTTCACCTCTTTTTTCTTTTTTCACCTGCGACTGAGTAAAACGTTGGTGACTCGTTGAACCAAGTAACAGGTAGCGTGTATTCACACGTAATTACTTTACTTTATTCTACCTAAAAATGCAAGTTTCTTCGCTGAATCTTTTCATTTTAAAATGAAAGCAACACTCCAACTTATGGTATACTAAATCTAGAAATTTCTTAAAGCAGGTGACCTTATGAGCGTCCTTTCTCGCATTGAAAGTATCCAGAGCGAATTATCCAATTCCGAAAAAAAACTTTTTGATTACATCAAAAAAAATTCTGAAAAAGTTCCTTCGATGACTGCGAGTCAGTTGGCTCAAGCTACCGGGATCAGCGCCCCTACAGTTGTTCGTTTTGCAAAGAAAACAGGCTTTTCCAGCCTAACTGATCTTAAGATTCAGCTTTCTGCGGAATCTGGCTCCCGACAAACCCATGAGGAGATCATTGGCTATGCAGATGTTGC
Source organism: Enterococcus sp. AZ091 (assembly GCF_051714805.1). Lineage (NCBI taxonomy): Bacteria > Bacillati > Bacillota > Bacilli > Lactobacillales > Enterococcaceae > Enterococcus > Enterococcus sp. AZ091. Next base: position 144,149 of record NZ_JBIOSO010000001.1, read on the forward strand.
ATTGAACGAATCTTTTCATGATATTACTGCGAAATTGAGCCATAATGCCCAAGTGACTATGCATGAGACTGCGGACCTTTTAGAAGAACAAGTAATGCTGGCAGCAGCGGACCTACTGAAAACCCGCAATCGGATCTTCGTATGTGGTATCGGTGCTTCCTCTTTGATTGCTCAAGATATCCAACAAAAATGGACTCGCTTAGGCAAAGTGGTTATTTTCGAAACCGACTATAATTCGCTGTTGCCTCAATTGATCAAACACGAAAAAGAATGTTTGCTCTGGGCTGTCTCAAACAGTGGTCAAACACCTGAAATCCTACACCTTGCGGAGTTTACGAAGGAGATGGGGATTCCAGTTCTATCTTTGACTCGCTTTGGCAGTAATTCCCTTTCGAAATTAGCAGATGTTCCGCTGCAAGTTTCCCGACCGAAAGAAGCCAATATGCGCAGTGCAGCAACCAACTCGATTATTGCTCATCTTTTGGCAGTTGATGTGCTGTTCTATGTCTTTTTGAGTAAAAATGAACAGCTGGCTCAAAATATCTACGAATCAAGACAGGCCATTGCTGACTATCGTCACAAATATCTCTGATCGTCAAATGCGCCTGCTAAATTCAGTGGTCGAAACTTAAGCATAAAATAAAATCAGTTGAAACACTCAAAGCATGCTCCAGAGGTCCAATCGTCCCTCTGAAGCATGCTTTATTTGCTGGCTAATCAGGTCCATTCCCTGAATCGATCCCATTGTCCTTTGCTACTTGCGCCATCCAAAAGCTCGACGCTTTTGGTGTTCGGGTATCATCTGTCAAATCTACTCGATAATACCCATAACGATTTTTATACGCATTCAGCCAGCTCCAACAATCGATAAATGTCCACATATGATAACCGAAGCAAGGGGCTCCTGCTTCGATCGCCCGCTGCAGTTCTTTGAGATGATCTGTTACAAATTCGATGCGATAGGTGTCATTAATCTCCCCCTCTTGCGTTGCGAAGCGTTCTTCTTGAGAAACCCCCATACCATTTTCAGAAATATACCAAGGAATCGTGCCATAGCTATTCTTTAGACGCATGGCAATGTCATAAATACCTTGCGGAAAGATTTCCCAACCGCGATGAGGGTTGATTTTTTTGTCCGGCCAATCATAGCCTCGAAAAAGATCCCTCGGCCCTGTGATTGGATCGTTCGGCGCAATCGGGGCTTGAACTCGTAATGGCTGGTAGTAATTGCAACCAATAAAGTCCACCGTATTTAAGGCAAAAAGTTCTCGGTCCCCCTCCTCTGTTACAGGAGCAAGACCTGACTTTTTCAGCATCGCGACTAATTTTTCTGGAAATCGTCCGAGGACTGTACAGTCTAAAAAACTGCGAATATAGAGTAAGTCTGCCCATTCAGCAGCTTCAAGATCAGCAGACTGCGGACTTTTCGGATAGACGGGCGATAAATTTAAGATAATCGCTATCTCTCCGTTAGGAATCGCAAGTTCGCGAAAAGCAGCTACTGCTTTTGCGTGAGCTAACAGTGTATGATAACCTACTTGGATCGCTCGTTTAAAATTATGAACTTTAGGCCAATGGGCATCCCCCATATATCCGCATTCAATATGAACTAAAGGTTCGTTGAATGTGGCCCATTTTTTGACAATGTCGCCAAATTGCTCAAAGGCGATACGAGCGTAAGCGGCAAAGTAATCTACCGATTCTCTGGCTTCCCAACCACCTCTTTCCATTAACCACCACGGCATATCAAAATGGAACAAATTGATGATAGGTTCGATTCCTTGATCGACCATTTCTTGAAAATAGGCACGATAGAAGGTGACTGCTTGAGGGTTGACCGTCTTTCCATCAGGTACTAGTCGTGTCCAAGCAATTGACGTCCGATAAGAGTTCAGATTCATGGCTTTCATCAGCGCCACATCTTCTCGAAAGTGTCGGTAGGTATTCGAAGTATCACTAGGTCCTACGTGATCATAGAACTTGTCTGGCTCCAATTCGAACCATTTATCCCAAGTTGAAGGGCTTTTGCCATCAATCGCCGCAGCGCCTTCCGTTTGAGGAGCAGAAGCAGCTGCTCCCCATAAAAATCCTTCCGGGAATTTTAACATGATTTCTCTCCTTTTCCATTTTCTTCTTGTTTCAATGGCTTCGTGAATACTTGTTTCTGATTGGCTGCTTCGACTTGGATGATAAAATCAGCTGGCAATTCATTTGGTGAAATGTTCAACCGTTTCAACGTTTCATAAGAAACTGTTAGAGAAAAGTCGACGGTGCTTTTGGCTGGCAAAAAGACTTTTTGAAAACCGCATAACACTTTGACACGCGGTAAGACCTGCTGTGAGTAATTGCGAAGGTACACTTGTACCACTTCAGCTCCTGCTATCGCCGAAAGATTCTCGATTGTTCCATTAATTTGGATTGCTTGCGGAGCATACTGCGCATGGATTCCCTTAAGCATAAATTCTGCATAGCTTAGACCATAACCAAACCCATAACGAGGGGTTCCTGAACAATCTGTGTAATCTCTCTGGAAAGCAGCCTCACGGTAGTTGTAATAAACTGGCAGCTGCCCATTTTCATCTGGAATAGAAACAGCTAGTTTCCCACTGGGATTCGTTTCGCCAAAAAGAATCCGAGCTAGCGCACTTCCGCCAAATTGCCCTGGATAACCTGCAAAAAGCAACGCATCAAAAGCGGTACTGACCTCACTTAACAGATGAGGACGGCCAGCAATGACAATACCGATCAGAGGTTTCTGAAATTTTTTCAATTCAGTAATCAATCGTTTTTGACATTCTGGCAATGCCAAAGACGCCAGATCGATATTTTCCCCACTGGTCATCTCCGCAGATCCTTGCAAGGCAGCTCCATTCTTATCAAAATCCGTCGAAAAGTCACGAATACTAGAGCCGCCAATCGTTAAAATGATTTGATCCGCTGTTGCTGCCGCTTGGCATGCGGCAGTCAGTTGCTCTTTGGTTCCTTCTGTGATGCCGCAGCCATCTGCTTGAATAAAAGTGGTTTCGGTCCCCTTGATTTCCAGCAACCCCTCCCACAGATTGCGGCACTCAGACAGTTCTTTGAAAGGAGTATAGTCCCCTAGCTGATGATAGCTGTTTTTGCTATGAGGACCAATAACAGCAATTGTTTGTCTTTGTTTCTTTAACGGTAAGACCTGCTCATTTTTCAACAAAACGATGGCTTCTTCTGCTAAACGAGTTGCACTTTCTTGAAACTGCTTTTGATCCGGAACGGACACCGTAGGCACCGGTTCGTCAAAAAGTCCTAACTGCTCTTTCAGTTTCAGAACGCGCATCACGGATTGATCAATGGTTTCTTGCTTAATCAACCCATGATCAACAGCAGCTTCCAACTGAGGGAAAACATTGTCCCATAAACTGATGTCTACGCCGCTGTTCATGGCCCGGGCTGCCGCTTCTGGTTTGTTTCCTAGCCAATCCGCTAAACGGTCCAACGCACAACCATCTGCCATCACAATTCCTGCAAAGCTGGCTTCCTCTCGCAAAATCTCTTGAAGTAAGCGAGGGTTCGCGTGACAAGGGACACCATCCCAATCATTATAAGCAGCCATGCACCCTAGTGCCCCTGCCTGAATTCCCGCCAGCATAGCGGGTAAATGAATCTCTCGCAATTCTTGCTCCCCAATATTGACTGGTCCTGCATTGTGCCCGCCCATACTTGAACCTTGAGCTGCAAAATGTTTTAACACGGCCAGTACATGGGTTGTCGGTTCATGACCAAGTATTTCCCCTTGCATTCCCTTGACCGCAGCTTGCGTAAAACAACTGGCTAAGTAGGGATCTTCACTGAAACATTCCTCGGTTCGTCCCCACCTAGGATCTCGTACGATATCCAAGGTAGAGATCAGCCCAACTTGTGCCCCTTTAGCTCGTAACTCTTGTGCCACGAACGTCTGCACGCTCTGATAAAGATCAGGATTCCAACTAGCCCCTGTACTGAAATTGACCGGCAGTGTTGTTGCTGCTAATCCTTGATGACCATGAGGACATTCTTCTGTCAAAAAAGCTGGGATTCCAAGACGAGTATGTTCTTTTAAATAGTCCTGAATCATCCGGCTGACTTCCCGTGATTCTTCCACCGAGAGACCCGTTGTTGCGTCCTTGCCCGACCAAGGATCTGCTCGGAAAACGCCGTAGATCCAGCCAATCGAGCCAAAGCGAGCAACTTCCGACTTGAAGTAGTCTGTCAAATAAAGTTTTCCTTCCTTTTTCTGATAAACTTGCCAGCCATACAATCGCTGATTCAACTGGCCGATTTTTTCTTTTAGGGACATCTTCTTTACAATTTCTTCGATCATTTTAAACTCCTATCATCAAAAATGCCGATTAGTCAAAATAGACCTTGACCGTTTGAATTTCATAAGGGTTGAAAGGAATCACCACTTGGTGGCACACGCCCGTGACCACTAACCCCTGCTGTTCCTCTTCCAATAAATTCGTTAGCACTGCTCGTTTGATTTTTTTAGCTGCGGTCAAGCGGCATGTCGTTTTGCGATTGTGGTATTCATACAAACGTACCACGATGGCTTCATCTGCTTCAGCCTTTTTGACCGAATCGATCAGCACATTATTGTGATCCACTTGTAAAAAAGATTGCTCTTGCTGCTGATCAAAATCTGCCAATACATATGCTGGTACATTGAGTGCCAACGCTTCTTCCATCGTTTGTCCTTTCTTCCAGTCACCTTCATGAACATAGAGAGAATAGGTAAACGAATGAAGTCCTTGATCTGCTTCTGGATAGGGATCAGTCGCCGACTTGATAAGAGAGAGACCAATTTTTTGGTAAGCTGTGCTGAATCCGTATTTACAATCCGTCAACACACTGACGCCATAACCATCTTCAGACAAGTCGACCCATTTTTGCCCACAACTCTCAAAACGTGCCAAATCCCAAGTGGTATTTTTGTGGATGGCGCGTTTGACATTCCCAAATTGGATATCGAAAGTGGCATCTAGCGTATTGACGGCAATTGGCAACTGCGCCTTCAATAAAAGATGATGCTGATGCCAATCGACCGTTGTCTCAAAGTCGATCCTGCCGGTTCCATGATAGAAATGGATCAGCTGAATGATCGTTGATTGCTCAAACGTCCGTTTGATACGGATCGTGTCACGAATCTCGCCTTGCTCGACGATTGATGCGTCAGTCACATCCTCTACTGGATAAGCTTTACGATCGTAGTAGATGTCTATATCCCACGCATCATAATCCATCGGTAAGTCTTCATAGGCAATCAATTGATTCATCACTTCTCCTGCTGGCAAGACCTCTCGCTGGTGTCTTTTGTCAAAAAGAGCAGTCATTTCATATGCCGCGTTAAATGTTACGACAAAGTCGGTCGTTTCCAGTTGACGAGTCAGCGGAACACACTCTTGTTCTACTGGTTCTGAGATAGTCTCCCTCAACGTTAGGGGCCGCAGACCTAAGCTAGGGACTTGCGGAACTTTGACCAGCAAACAACCATCTTCGGTTCGCTGTGTCAGATAATCTTCTTGAATCGCCGGACTATCAACTTTGATTACGGCATCACGAGTAAAGCCTAATGGATTATAGACCACCTGATGATTTGCATCACTGGCGGTTCCTCCTGCCACGAGGGACTGGATCAATTGCTCGCCTTCTTCAAAAAGAGCAGCATACTCTTCTTCTGTCTGCTGGTACACTTCGCCAATCGAACTTCCTGGCAAAATATCGTGAAATTGATTGAACAACAATTTTTTCCAGAGCCTTTCGAGGAGCTCTTGCGGATACGCTTCGCTTCGATAGGCACTGTAAAGCTTCTCAATAGTTTGCAATAAAAATTCGCCTTTGCGATTGGCTTTCTTATTTTTACCGATGGAGGTCAGTGTCCCACGATGGTACTCAAAATAGAGTTCGCCAAACCAGACCGGGGCTTCTGAATGAGCAAAAGCTGCGGCTAATCGGTCAAAAAATTTGCCCGCATGATCGCCAGTGATCACTGGCATCTGAGGGAGTGGTTTTGATAACCGCTGTTTTGTCTCCAGCATCTCTCTAGTGGGTCCGCCGCCGCCGTCTCCATAGCCATATGCAATCAAGATCTCATCATGCTGATCTTTTTGTTGGTACCGTTCAAAGCTGCCTTTGACTGTATAAGGGTCTAAAAGCCCATTGTAAGTGGTGTAGTAGGGTCTTGGACTGTAGCCTTCACTGATCGTTGTAATAAAGTGAGTCAAAACTCTGCTGCCATCGATTCCTTGCCAGTAAAACGAATCATAAGGAATCTGATTGAATTGATTCCAAGACAATTTAGTTGTCATGAAATAAGGTGTATTGGTCTTTTGCAAGATCTGTGGCAATGCGGCGGAATAGCCAAAAACATCAGGCAGCCACAAAATCTGACTCTCATGATCAAACTCTTCTTTGATAAAGCGTTTGCCGTATAAAATCTGCCTTACCAATGATTCACCGGAGGTCAAGTTGCAATCTGCTTCTACCCACATAGCACCTTCTACTTCCCAGCGTCCAGATTTAATCTTCTCTTTGATTGCCTGATATAACTCAGGATATTGTTCTTTGATCGCTTGATATAACTGGGGTTGGCTTTGGAGAAACGTATATTCAGGGTATTCATCCATCAATTTTAATACGGTCTGAAAACTGCGTTCTCCTTTTTCAACCGCTTGCTGTGCCGTCCAAAGCCATGCCAGATCGATGTGGGTATGCCCGACTGCGGTCACTTTTTGACGAATCTCTTGGCTGTAACACGCTTGCAGACATTCTTGCGCGTTTGTGAGGCCTTCATAGAATCGCGGCGTATAGGGGGCTCGAAAATCTAATGCATTGGCAGCTTGTGACAGACAGCTTTGATAGATTTGTTCTTCTCCGCCAAATTTCCTAATGGCACGCCAACTGTCAAAAATCGTCGAGAAATCAAACCAGACTTGCTCAACGATAGGATCGATCGCCAATAGATTCACGTAAAGCGGAAACTTCTTCTCTTCTCGTCCCGAAAAAATATCGATCTGTAAGGCTATTGTTCCTGTTAGCTCCGAGGGATCCAACCGCACTTCTCGATGGTTGACATCAATTGCCTGAATGTAATTCCCATTCAAGAACACTTTCATTTGCGGATTTGTCGTATTGTCCCATTCAGAGAGCGAAGAATAGACTTGCAAAGCAACCGACATCTCTTTCCAGTCTTCCGGTAGTTCAAAAGTTCCTTTCATTGTGTAATAACAATTCTTTTCTCCAAAAAAAGTTCCTTGCACATAGGGTGCCCAGTTTTCTTGCTTTAACTGCAAGTCATTAACAGGCACCTGATAGCGAATCCGGTAATTCTTTAATTGAAATAAAATCTTACGGATACGTTCAAATTCAAATAACTGCACGCTGTATTCTCTCCTTTACTCGGTTTCTGAGGAGGAAAAAAGCGGGTAGACAAGAAATTGTCCAAGCCCGCTTCTCCTATTGCCGTGACTCTAGTTCTCTTTCCAACGATCATATGCTGTTTGGTAAACGGAAATGTAGTCATCGATCCCCATGGACTCGATCGTCGAAACATATTTATCCCAATTACTGATTGGCTCGACACCCGTAATGAATTTGGCTTCCATTTGTTCGACATACGTTGTCAAGTCAGTAGCCGTAGCAGCCACTTTATCATTTTCTTCTACAGTCAGATAAAGTAATGGAAATGGTACTTCCGCAATGTCATCCATCTTATCTGCTGTTTCTTTGGCCACCCAGTCACTGAAACGAGTATCAGGTTGTTCATCCGCGGATTTCAAGATTTGATATTCACCTGTCGTATCGATAACAATGTTCGGTGTTGTCAACCCGTATGCTGGTGTGATCTTGCCACGTTCATCTTCTGTATTTTCTGTATCAATGCCTTCTGCATAAACTCGTACTTTTTGGCCGTCAGCATTTTCTTTGTACTCCCAAAGAACGCCTTCAGGTCCTTGTTCGATATATTTCGTACCTTCTTCAGAATAGAAGTAATCCACCCAGCGCATCGAAGCTTCCGGCGATGGATTGACATTTGTGATGGCAAAGGTGCCTCGAGAAATTCGTGGACTTCCTGGAATCACTGCTTCTGGCGACCATTTTGAAGTCAATGGTTGGAACATGGCATCGTTCATCGCTTCAATCTCGCTGCGGCCTGTCGTAAAGAAGCTGAAGTAATCGGCGAACAAGCCCAACTGATCATTTTGTCCTTTTGCTTTTTTCTGTTCATCAGATTGGCCATAAACTTCCGCATCCAACAAACCTTCACTATACAATTTGTTCATATACTCAAGGAATGCTTTATAGTTTTCCGAGATTGGTGTATAAGAAACCACATCATCATCTACTTGAACGCCTCGTGTCCGTAACCCAAAAGCTGCCATCAGCCATACCCTTGTTGAATTCATATCGACATCGGTCAAAGGAATCTCATCGGCTTTGCCATTACCATTGGGATCTTCGTTCTTGAATCGTGTCAGCAAATCATACAATTCATCCGTTGTCTTTGGCAGTTCCTTGACATCCAACTTATCTAGCCACGTTCCGTTGTACCACATCGGACCTTGCCACCAAATAGATGTCGCATTTCTCGAAATCATCGGCAATGAATAAATATGGCCATCTGGTGTGGTGATCGATTTTAAGATGGACGGATCTTCTTGGGTCAATGCATAAAGATTAGGCATAATTTCCGGCGTGATATATTCTTCTAACGGCAGCAGAATTCCTTGGGAACCATAATCGATCTCCATTGAAGAAGTGAGCGAATTCGATCCTGCGCCATAAACGATATCCGGCAGATCCCCTGAAGCAAATGCTAAGTTCAACTTGGTACTAAAGTCAGCAGAAGGGGGTGTTGTATAAGTCAGTTTGATTCCTGTTTTTTCTTGATAATCCTGCAGCGTCGGCATATCTTCCCATTCTGCCATACCTACTCCTGGCGCCATAATGTTCAGCGTCAGTTCTTCGCCTTCTTTAATGATTGGAAATTGGCTGTCATGATTGATGGCTACCCCTTCATTTTCTCCTGTTGTTTCCTTTTTTGTGTTCCCGCACCCACTGAGTAAAAGCGCACTGCACAAAAACACCCCTGTTACTCCTAAAATTTTTTTCATTCCCATCTTCTTCCTCCTCTATGTTTTATCCTTTAATTGATCCTACCATCATGCCTTTGACAAAATATTTCTGCAAAAATGGATAGACAATAATGACCGGTAATGATGAAACGATCATGACACCGTATTTGATGACCTCTGCTAACTGTTGCTTGCTGTATAACATACTGGCCATTTCGGAAGTCACATTGCTGACAGTATTTGATGACATATCTTGTAAAATCAAAATTTCCCGTAAAATCATTTGTAATGGATACATTGATTTATCTGACAGATAGATCAATGCGCTGAAGAAACTGTTCCAGTGTCCTACCCCGTAAAAAAGTGCCATAACTGCAATGATTGGCGTAGATAAAGGCAGTACGATCTGCATGAATAAGCGAAAATCCGAGCAGCCATCCACGATTGCCGCTTCTTCCATCTCTCTTGGGATCGTCGTTTGAAAAAAGGTCCGCGTAACGACCACATTATAGACAGAGACAGCTCCTGGGATAACCAAAGCCCAAACCGTATTCAACATCCCTAAGCTGCGGATCAGTAAATAGCTAGGGATTAAGCCCCCAGAAAGAAACATTGTCACTAGCATGAAATTGGTAAAAGCTCTTCTGCCATAGAAATCATCTCTGGAGAGTGCATAAGCACAAGGCAGTGTCACCAACAAATTGATGGATGTTCCTAAAACAGTGTAATAGATCGTATTTAAGTAGCCACGCCAGATGCTGCTATTGCCTAAGAGAGTTCGATAGCCTTCAAAGGTGACCCCTTTTGGCAATAACCACATTTCCCCCGAGTTGACTAAATGAGGATTTGAAATCGACGCACTAACGATATAGATCAATGGATAGAGAACGATTAGTAATGCTATGGCTAAAAAGAAATAAACAAAAACCAAAAAGATTTTATCTGCACGTGTATCTTTCACTAATGAAGTTGTTTTCATTCCTATACCACCTTTCTATAAGAGACTCGAATCGCTCAGCCGTTTCGCAATCCCGTTGACTAAAATCAAGAGAATTGAATTGATTAACGAGTTGAATAACCCAACAGCTGCTGCAAAACTATATTGTGCATCTAAAAGCCCTTGCTGATAAACGAAGGTTGCAATGACATTCGATGATTCCATATTCAATGGGTTTTGCATCAAAATGATTTTTTCGAATCCCACCGACATCAAACTACCAAAACTCATGATCAGTAAAATCACCATGGTCGGCATTATCGTTGGAATATTGATATACCAAACTCTTTGGAGCCGAGAAGCACCATCGATGGTGGCAGCTTCATGCAGCTGAGTATCCACTCCAGACAATGCTGCCAAGTAAATAACCGATCCCCAGCCTGTGCCTTGCCAGACGCCTGATAATACATAGATTGTTTTGAACCACCGCGGTTCAGTCATAAAATTGATTCTTCCCACGCCGATAAAATCTAGAAAGTGATTGATGATCCCAGTGGAAGGAGACAGAAATGCAATAACCATTCCGACCATTACCACTACTGCGATAAAGTTTGGGGCATACGTGACTGTCTGGGTAATTTTTTTGAATGGACCATCCTTGATTTCATTCAAAGCCAGTGCAAGGATGATCGGTAGCGGAAATCCGACGATCAAAGAGTACAAACTGATACCTAATGTATTTTTCATTAGATCCCAGAAGTAATAAGAATCAAAAAAGCGTTGAAAATGTTTGAACCCTACCCAAGGACTTTCGAATATTCCCAAAGAAGGCATATAGTCTTTAAAGGCGATGATCACACCATACATCGGCCCATAAGAAAAAATCAGAATAATCAAAAAAGCAGGCAGGACAAACAAATATAACTGTCGACTCTTTTTTAATTTAGTCTTCATTTCTTTGATTTTACTTTTTGATGCTGACACAGGCTCTCTGATCGTTGTTGTTTCCATTCATACTCCTCCTTGTGTTTTTGGTTTGTATACTAAATATGAAATGAATTCGCTTTCAAAGAAATGTGTATTTTTTCTTCAATGTGTAGAAATGCGAATGCCAACTGCTCCAAGTTCGGGCTGATGCACTTCTGATGAAGCAATATAGGCGTTTTCACCCGTTCCATGAATCGTCAGTGATTGATTGGTTGCTAAATCTGTGATCACGGATTTTTCATCTGCATGGATCTCCTTCAGAAAAATTCGCGGCTGCAAATTTGTTGTGATACTGCGAAAGGCATAATGTGTTTTTTGATCTTTGCTATAGGTAAGATGCCAATTCTCCGTCCACGCTTCTGGTCTAGCTCGGGTCTCGTAAATGCCTTCCCCATATTGTTCCAACCAATCACCCACTTCAAGCAGACGCTGGGTCTCTTCTTTCGTGAAAGTTCCTTCTGGTGTTGGACCCACTCCTAAAATTAAGTTTCCGCCTTTACTGACGACATCGATTAATGTATCGACTAACTCTTGGCTGCTTTTAAAGATGTCATGGGGAACATAGCCCCAGTCATTGCCTATAGGTATATTACTCTCCCAAACTTTTGTTGGGATTTCTTCTAAAGAAGGAATCTTGCGTTCTGGCGTCACATAATTCTCATGTCTGCCGCCCATCATGCGATCAACAATGATCAATTCTGGCTGGTTTCGCCGGGCAATCTCCGCTAAGCGATCCATCTGCAAATCTTCTTTCCCCTGCCCACACCAGCCGGCATCTAGCCATAGCAAATCCACTTTTCCATAGTTGCCAGTGATTTCATGAATTTGTCGATGAACAAAATCCACATACCGCGACCAGATTTCTGGCTGTTCTAATGGATCATAACTTGCGTGACGCCCTTTGATCGTTTCATCATCCAGCCAATAAAACGGTGAGTACCAGTCCGCCTTAGAATAATAAGCCCCAGTAGCAATACCCGCTTGCTGGAACGAGGCAAAAACTTCTTTTAGGATATCTCGTTTAAAAGGACTCAATTTACCGCCAATTTTGAATTCTGACTCCAGCGTATTGAAGAGATTAAAGCCGTCATGGTGTTTCGTTGTGAACAAACAATACTTGAAGCCAGCTTTTTTACACGTTTCAGCCCACTGATCAGTATCTAATTCTATCGGTGCAAACGCTTTGATCAGTTGCCAATAATCAAGACGCAATGTGTTGATATCTTCTCGATAAGCTTTATTTTCCCTTGCCCATTCATCTTTTTCTGATAGTTGCCATGATTCAACGATACCCGCTTGTGCGTATAAGCCATAATGGAAAATTACCCCAAATTTTAAATCTTGGAACCATTCCAAACGCTTCGCCAGCATCTCTGACTCAGGGTACCAACGATCATCCTGCTTACTGTTTTTCGCAGACTCAATGTCCCCACGAATTGTTGTCAATTTATCCAACCCCTTTCGCCACTAATCTAACGAGAAAATAAAGCGCTATCAATATGTAGTTTCAGCAGCTATGTCAAACTTTATTTTTTTGTAACAAAAGAGCACTCTTTTAAGAAACATACCACTTCAATTGAAGTTTTAGCTTACGGTATCAGACGCCATGTTCACTCTAGCAATTTCGCCTTTCTCATTTGTAAGAAAACTGCGGGCTAGCGCTCCTCGTTGTACTTTTCTCTTTATCTAGAAAACTTGCTCCTGCGGGCTGGCGCTCCTCGTCGCAATCGAATGTTTTCAAAAGATAGCTTTAGGAGGGTGTATGTATTAGCTAGTTCGGCTATGTAATTTTTTGAATACGCTTTCTAAAAGGTCCATTTCTTGCTACTATTTGGCTAGTAGTGTTCTACTTTTTATCAATTAGTTAAAAGAGGTGTGTCCATGAAACAATCACGAGGGTTATTTGATCTATCTTACCGTTTGGGTGATTATTTGCTGATGGTGATTCGATTGCATTTTTTGTGGTTCTTTTTTGTCCTACGGGGCGGAATCATTTTTGGCTTCTTTCCAGCGACGGCTACTGTTATTCGCTATTTCTTTGAATTATTTGCAAAAAAACCACTGCCTGCCGAACTTTATAGTTGGTTCAAACAACAAACAGCCAAAAATTTTTGGCGTAGTAATCAACTAGGTTTGCTGCAAATGGCGATCTTGCTGCTGCTATGGATCGAGCTGCGGATCTCCAGTACATTCTTGCAAAATGCCTTTCTCCATTTCGGATTGACGGTACTCTTTATCAGCGGTTTGCTCATCAGCTTTTATTTGCTGCCGGTCTTTGTCCGCTACCATCTTCCTTTTTGGGTCTATTTCAGGAATGCGTTTCTTTTAATGATCGTTAGTGTGCCACAAACGATTGCCATGATCTTAGGTGTGTTTTTGGTTACATTCGCCGCTACCTTTTTGCCGATTTTGTTATTCATTGCCTTCATCCCTTTGCTTCTCTGGCCAATCAGTTGGTTCGCCTATCAAGCGATCCAAAAAACAGAGTTGCTAACAAATGAACACTGACGATTTTTTACTAAAGGAGAGTGAATCATGGAGATAAAGATTGTCACCAACGAAAACGTCGCCGCTTTTTTTCAAATCGTTGCTCCTGAACTTGGCTTGTCACTATCAGAAACCGGCAAACCGCTTGAATTGATCCGCCGAAAAGGATCATTGAAAATCATTTCCAATACAGAAAAAGCCACGATTTACTATCAGGAAAAAGCCCATTTATTTCGAGGGCTCCTTCTATGGATGCAAGCAGATACCGATTTTGTCCACGAAGAGACTCCGCAATTTGACCAAATCGGTCCTATGATCGATTTATCTCGAAATGCAGTACTGACAGTACCTCAGTTGAAACGTTTCATTTTGTTGAGCAGCAAAATGGGGCTCAACAGTCTCATGCTATATATGGAAGATACTTACGAAATTCCTGAATATCCTTATTTTGGTCATTTGCGAGGGAGATACAGTCAATCTGACTTGCGGGAATTGGACCATTACGCTGACCAATTAGGCGTTACATTAGTTCCTGCGATCCAAACACTCGCTCATTTGACAAATCCATTAAAGTGGCATTTTGCCAAAGAGATACGTGACACGGAAGACATTCTGCTAGTTGGTGAGCCCAAAACTTACATTTTTCTTGAAGCCGCTCTTCGTTCCATTCGCAGCTGCTTCAAAACAAATAAAATCCATATTGGTATGGATGAAGCACACCAATTAGGAAAAGGCCGTTACCTCGAACACAATGGTTTAGAAGATCGCTTTGCCATCATGATTAAACATTTAAAACACGTCATCACTCTCTGTGAACAGCTACAATTAGAACCCATGATGTGGAGTGACATGTTCTTTCGGATTGGTTCTCCAACAGGCGATTACTATGATCCAGCAGTCGTCATTCCTCCAGAAGTCATTCAGCAAATTCCAGCAGTCAACATGGTGTACTGGGATTATTATCATCATGATTTTCAAACGTATCAACGACTGTTTGCTGAACATAAAAAGCTAAACCAACCCACAGTATTTGCTGGCGGTATTTGGACATGGAATGGACTGGCACCCAATTATGGCAAAACCATCGCTACAATGGAGCAAGCATTAAGAAGTGCCAAAGCAAATGGCATCACTGAAGTCTATGCTACCTTATGGGGAGATGACGGCGCAGAGACCCCGATGATTGCCAGCTTGTTAGGTCTACAATTATTTAGCGAGGCCCAGTTTTATGCCACGCCATCGCGGGAGATAGTCACAGATCACTTGAAACTATTTCATGGATCACAAGCAGAAGATTTTCTTTTGCTGGATCTTTTTGACCAAACTCCCGGTGTTGCTGCCGAAAATCCTTCTGGATCAAATCCAAGTAAATTATTGCTTTATCAAGATATTCTTTATGGCCTTTATGAAAAGACATTCAGAGAGGTGCCATTGACCCAACATTATGAGGAACTGGCCCAACGATTGGCCGCAGTCACGGGGACACAGGACACACAACGGATGTTCCGCTTTTATCACCAATTAGCGGTGGTACTAGCTTTGAAAGCTTCTTTGAGTCCCTGGATCTCAGAAGCCTATCATGAAAAAAAACGTGAGAACCTTCAAAAAGCCCTTGAGATGATTCAGCACTATCAGCAGGAATTACAACACTTGCATCAATCTCATCGAGATCTGTGGTTTGAATGGAACCGCCCCTTTGGGTTTGAAGTGATCGATCTTCGCTACGGCGCTCTATCTAAACGTGCCGAGATGGCACAATGGCGTTTGCAGAACTATTTGGATGGTCACATCACTAGATTACCAGAACTAGAGATGCCACTGTTGCCAGTAGATGATCCCTCAAGTGTCGGCAGTTTGGGAAGAAATCTTTTCCATGGCATTTATAGTGCCAGCAAGATATCTGATGTATAAGTACAAAAAAAGTACAAAAAAAGTACAAAAAATAGTGCAGAAAACAAGGAGGATTTGCATGAAAAAAAAGAGTTATCCCTTATTTTTCGTTGGTTTACTTTTCATTTGCGGTCTATTTTTTTATCAACAGACAACTTCTCGTTCAGCAGAAACCACTGTAGCGCGTTTGCAAGTTACAGGAGCCGTTACAGATTCTTCTGCAGCACAAGCGTGTCTGACCGTACTAAAGCAAAACCTGCAGGCAGCCACCCAGAAAGACGTTGAGGGCTACACAGCGACCCTTGTTACTTCTGCAAGAGAATCTACGGCAAAGGAAATGCACGCTTTTTTTGCGAAATATGATTTGACTCATGAACTCTTGTCTTTTGAAGTTGTCAAACAAGAAGCAGACTCCATGCTGGTAGCTGCACAGCAAAAAACAGTGAACCAAGGACAGAATGACTATCGCGACCATATTACCCAAGCCCATCATACCTTTGTGCTCGAGAATGGGCAGTGGAAGATTAAAGAAACGGTTATGACAAACACCGAATTCATTGATTAAGGAGTATCTCTATGAAAACATTTCAGAATTGGCCTGATCATTACCCCGATCCTAGCTGGTTTATTCATGATCGGTTTGGGTTGTTCATTCATTTTGGCTTATTTAGTATTGGTGCACGCCACGAATGGTTTATGACCACCGAAGAAATTGCCCCCGAAACTTATCGAGAAACTTATTTCGACCAATTTAATCCCAATTTATTTGATGCTGCTGTTTGGGCCCAAACAGCTAAAGATTGCGGTGTTCAATATATAGTCTTTACTACGAAACATCATGAAGGGTTCGCCCTATGGGATAGTGAATGGACCGATTATAAAGTCACCAATACACCCTTTAAGCGAGATTTACTCGCAGAATTATTGCCTGCGTTTCGTGATGTGGGAATCAAAATCGGACTCTATCATTCGCTGATTGACTGGTACCACCCTCATTTTACGATTGATGGATTGCATCCTCAAAGAAGTGACTTAGCCGCTCGAGAGTCCAATTCTCAACGGGATATGCTTATTTATCAAGATTTCATTGCTGGTCAAGTGACCGAACTATTGACTCAGTATGGCAGGATCGATTATATGTGGTTCGACTTTCCTTACAGTCATCGTGATTGGGGCTGGTCTAAAGGAAAAGGAGCAGAAGACTGGGACAGTTCGCGACTGGAAAAAATCTGTCGGACACTCCAACCGGATATGCTGATCAATGATCGCTTGGAACTTGGTCGGGGAATTACCACCCCTGAACAATTTCAACCAGAAAAACCACTGGAAAAAGACGGTTTACCTGTTCTTTGGGAAGCCTGTCAGACAATGTACGGGACTTGGGGCTATGATCGCGATGCGTTGGAATGGAAATCAAGTGATATGTTGGTGAAAATGTTGATCGATACGGTTTCAAAAGGGGGTAATTTTTTATTGAACATTGGTCCTAATCCCCGAGGAGAGATCGACCCGCGGGCAGTCAAACGAATGCAGGCGATTGGTGCATGGATACGGCTGCATAAAGAAGCTATCATCGATTGTGGTCCTAGTAAATACCCGGTACCTAAAGATTGTCGTTATACTCAAAATGGCAAGAAACTCTATTTGCATGTATATAGTTATCCCTTCAAACATATTCATTTGCCGGAAATTGCTGATCAAGTTCGCTTTATCCGCTTCTTGCATGATGGCTCTGAAATTTTTTATCGTGGCTTTGATCCTAATGAAGTCATCACTTCTACGGAAGCTGTCATTGCTCCTAATGATCTAGTCGTCACGCTGCCGGTAGTGCCACCTAATGTTCTCATTCCAGTCCTTGAGATTACATTGAAGTGAAAAGAGTAGAACAAAGAATACCGTAAAGCGCTAGACAATATCTCTAGCAAATAGACGGCAGACAGTAAATCTTCCTCGCAAACCCACGACGAAGATTCACTAGACTGCCGTCTACTATTTAAGTACTTGCTTTAAATACTCGCTTTAGATACTTGCTTGAGGTATTCTCTCCATGTATTCTTCTTAGGAATCTCTTCTTATCGTCCACTTTAAAACAAGTCACGTTTTCCTAGAGAACGTTTCGCTTTACTGCTTAGTCAACAACGACTGCCATTTCTGAAATAGTTGGCTAAAGGTTTCTTTCCCTGGATCTGTTTCTTCATAAACTTTTAGGCTAATGATAGCTTGCAGCCAAAAAGCTTCTGTGATCACTGCCGCACCTTCTTTTGCATCTGGGATATCTGCCCAAATCGCTAATGCGATCGCTGGGGTTTGTGCTAGTTGTTCTTGGGTCACTTGCTGTCCGTTGGCAAAAGTCGTTAATGTAAACTCATCGCTTATTTTTTCATAGGTCGGATACGTATACCCTGCAGCTTCACCTACTACATAATAAAAGAAATTGTCATTGTGATTGATCACAGAATAGCCTTTGTCAAAATAAAGAGCGACTGGTGCCATATTTTGATTCCAGCGTGTCCAATAGGAAATCTCACAGTTTTTCGTTAAGGAAAGCTTTTCCTTTCGATTCAAACGATAAAACCCATCATTCCATACACGAACAACAAAACCTAAGTCAGTCACATAGTCCACCAAATCATTCACATACGCAATGAATACTTCAATCCCACTTGCTTCTGGTCCATATGCTTCTTTGGCAGCTTCAACTAAAGTCGGAAACTCTTCTAGACGGTCAAAATCAACAAATTCATCTGCACCAATATGGAAATAATGGCTGTCTACAAATAGCTCTGCGTATTCTTTGTAGATCTCTCGGATGAAAGCAACAGCTTCTTGGTCAAGAATGTTCAATGCCCTAGCATCGACCCCACCAGTCGCGTTAGGTAAACACCATTTGGGATGGGTGGCTAAGACTTGCTTGAGATGTCCTGGGGAGTCAAAATCAGGAATGATCTCGATACCGTAACCTTTGGCATATGTGATTAGTTCTCGGATCTCTGTTTTTGTTAAATGTTCGGTTGATACAATCTCCGGAAAACGTTCAGACTCGATTCGAAATCCTTCATTTTCTGAAAAATGGACTTGCAAATGCGTGAACTGAAAAAAAGCCATACTGTGAACGAGTGCTTTTAGTTCTTTTAAGGAAAAATATTTGCGGCCAATATCGATCATTAGGCAGCGCTCCTTGATTTGGGCGGTGTAGCTGTTTTTTTGTTGTTTCTTCGTCACTTGATTCAAATAGTAGGTTGTCAGACCATAAAATAATTGCTGGGGATCTTTCGCAGTAATCGTTTTTTGTTCCTCATCAAGAATAAAATCTGCCGTTAGTGCAGGTTCGATCTTAATTTTTGGTTCCTCTTCTAATGAGACACCAATAGAAGTATAAAGTTCTCTCGCTTTTTGAGTCATTTCTTTCATTGTCACATTTCCCTTCATTTTTCGCATTTTCAGCGTTTTTGGTTGATTTTGCGATATTGTCCTGGTGTTACACCAACGATCGTTCGAAACTTACGCGTATAGTTCGAGACATCATAATAACCGTTGTCCCGAATGATTTCTTTGATCGGTAGATCGGTTTCGACTAATTCTTGTTTGATTTTTTCTAACCGCAGTTCTTGGATATACTTAGAAAATGTTTTGCCACTTTCTTTTTTCACAAATCGGCTAATATAAGAGACAGATACTTTAAATTCTTCCGCAATAGATTCCAATGACAGCTGAGAAGACTGAAAATTTGCTTTGATATAAGCAAAAATCGTTTCATTCAACTCCGATTCTTGATTTTGTGGTCGATCCCTCACTTTTTCGCAAATATGCTGGACCAATTGTTGCAACACCGTTCCTAGTTGCATCAGATTAGTAAAATCTGCATGTTCGGCTGCAAATAGCAAAATCTCCTCTCCCACTAATTCGCCTCCCGTTTGTGCAACCGTATTCAATAAATAATAGCCATACATCTTTTGGACCGGCTGAGATCGTTGTTTACTTAACCCGTCTTTGATTAACCAATGCACCGTTTCAATTGCGATATCGCTATTTCCTTGATTCAATGCTTGGATCAGTTTTAATTTTTGACTGTCGGGATACTGGATCGCCGAGCGTTGTTCTTCTGCGGAAATTTCAAGGTAATAAATGATTTGCTGGTTGTTACTGACATGATAATCCAATGCAGCTAATCCTTCAATATAAGATTCATTGATAGCCGTCAATTCATTGACGATGGTTCCCACCCCAATTGCTGGAAGCAGTCCAATCGCAGCTGCTATTTTTGCCGCGACTTCTTGAACGATCTCTTCCTGTTGGTATCTGTGATCAAATCCCACAGTCAATGCGATCACTTCAGTGGAAAGGATCTCGGTGGCGTAGGCTGTGTACCCTTGGCTGCTGATTTCTTCAATATAGTCAATCAGAAAACAGCTCTCGCCGGCTTTATATTTTGAAGCCACGGTTTTGGTATCGATCGTGATGACAAAATAATTGTCCGCAGGAAAATGAATATGAACGGCTTCGATCAGCCTTGCAACTTCTTGTTCCGAACGCAGACGACCGCTCATCAGCTTTCTAAGAACTTGTTCTCGAGCATGCGGCGTCTGCATCTGGATTTCTTTATGCAGTTCCTGCTGTTCTTCTAAAACAGCAGCCAATGTATTATGAACATCATCCATCGAATTGACCGACATCTCCATATCTTTATGGAATTCTCGAACCAAATGTTCGATTTTGCGGATCGGTCGATAATTTCTGATCCCCATTAATGTAACAGCAATGATCCCCACGAATAGAATACACATAAAAATAAGAATGAAATGTTCTTGAACGCGATTGACCAGCGATAATGCTTGTGATGGATTGGTTACCGATACCACTGAGATATGCAGTTCCTCATTGGGAATTGATTGAACGAGGTACTTTTGCTGATTAAACTGAAAGGTGTCCTGAGTGGTGATCTGAGCCATTTCTTGGGGATCATTCAAAAAAACTGTCAAATCGTTATGATTTGTGCTAGCTAAAATCTGAAACTCATCATTGATCAAATAATTCGTACTCGCACCATCACTATTGGTCAAGTCCAGCATTTTTGCTAAGCTGGCTTCTTTGATCTCATAAATAGCTGCTCCATAGACAGTCAGTTCATCATTTTGTAACGGCACAATGTAGAAGAATCGGGAATGATGCCGTGCCAATGATGCCCCTTCGATAGTCAGCAACGTTGGATAAGCTTTCTCTAGCTGATCGATCAGCTGTCCTTGCTGCATATCATTATCTGGGATTACTTTTTCTAAGAAACCTTCGACGGATAATTTGCCAATCGAAGAAAAAAAGTTCTCCGGTTCTTCTTTATAGTATAAATAAACTTCTTCGACAAACTCATTCGTGATCTTGTAGGTTTGCAGGCTTGCTTTGCCTTCCTTTGAATAATAGGGATGGGTCAAAAAATTTAATGAGAGTTGATGGTCATCCATCATTTTCTGGGTCAGGTAGTTCAATTGAAGGAAGTTGTTCTCTAAGGAGTATTTCAATTGAATCAACTGATTCTTTGCCGTTAATGCAACCTGTTCATTGATACTTTTGACAGAAGTCGCATACCAAATCCACGAGACCGTTAAAAAGGGGATCAGGAATACCAGCAAGTAGGAACTGATTGAGCGCGCGATCCCTCTGAACGTGTTTTGCCCGTTTTGATCGTAAAACTTTTTCACTTTTATCACCTGACCCTTGTTTCATTCGCTGCAATTTAAACGCTTACATAATAAAAAAATAGAGACTATTTTTTTATTACATTTTTATCTTAGAATTGCAACTGTTTTAGCTAGTTTTCATTTCAAAAGTTTGCAGTAACCAATTGTAGCAAGCACCAATTAAATTGGACTCATTCCCAAACTGGCAACAGGCAACATTTGGCAATCGAACTGTACTAGGAATCTGCGCTGCAATCTGCTGAATCTTCTTTTCTAATAGCGGAAGTAAAAAGTCGCTTTCACTGATTCCGCCTCCAATCAAAACAATTTCTGGATCAAGAATGTATTGTAGGTTGTAGCAGGCCACGGCTAGCTTTTCAATAAAGCGATCCACCCAAATCGTCACTGCCGGATCGTTTTGCTGGTAGTAAGCAACAACTTTATACCCATCAATCGAGGGGTCTTTTTTTTCGGCTGCAACTTGTTCTACCAATGTTCTTGTTGCACCGGCAATACTCCAAATTTCCCAATCTTTCTTTTCGACTTCAGGAAACAGCATATAACCAAACTCGCCAGCTAAAAAGTGTTTGCCACGAATCAACTGGTTATCGACCATCAATCCGCCTCCCACAGAGGTACCTAAAACAATGACAGCAAAACTGCTAGCGCCTCTTCCTCTTCCCAGCCATTTTTCTGCTAAAAGCGCGCAATTGCCATCATTCTCCGCGATGACGGGTTTTTGATAATAGTCCGTTAAGAAAGAAACCATGCGATTACCAAATCCCTCATAAAGCGGTGAATCCATCCCAATCTGTTGTGTCACTGGATCGACTAATCCTGTCGTACTAATAGCAATTCCGGAAAAGTCTTTTGGATAGTCATTATCAATATGTGAAATCAATCGGTCGATCACAGTTGAATAGTCTTTATTCATCGGAAAGCTTCCTAATTGTATTCTTTCTCCGTGACTATTCAACAACCCCGTCTTGATCATTGTCCCTCCGATATCTACTGCAAGAATCTTCATTCCAACGCTCCTTTGCTTGTATGTGCTTTCAGTATAAGCATTCTCTAGAAACAGAAGCTATATGTTTTTCTTGCAACTATGTGTCAAAAATCGCACATAACAAAAAGGCTGAAGCAATTCGCTCCAGCCTTCTAAATTCAGCTTTTTTATACTCCGATAAAAAACTAGAAAAATGTGTGAGTCAGTGTGATTTTCACAAAGATCTTTCGTCAAAAAATTTTCTTCGAACTATTCTTGCTGAACATCGCTTTCCGTTTCTTCTTCATACAAACTCGATACGGTCGTATACCATTCAAAAATATGGGTAATGATCACTTTTGCCGCAGCATATACCGGGATCCCCAGAATCACGCCGACAAGTCCGAAGAGTTTACCCGAAGTCAGCAATACTAATAAAATCGTCACGGGATGGATCGACAACTCGTTTCCTAAAACGAGTGGTGAGATCAATCGCCCTTCAATAGTCTGTTCGATCACAAAGACGACCAGAACTTTCACCAACAGGACAGGACCACCGACGATACCCAAAAAGACCGCCGGAACCATCGCTAGAAAAGAGCCTAGGTATGGAATCAAGTTCAAAAAGCCAGCTGCGATCCCTAATGTGATGGCATAATCTAGGCCGATCAAACTAAAACCGACCATAAACATGATGGCTACTGCAAATGCGACTGTTAGTTGCCCGCGAATATAAGAAGAAACTTGATCATTCATCTCTTTTAAAACCGTCAATGATGGTTTACGCATTTTTGTCGGCAAAAATTTCACGAAATAAGGTGCTAACTGTCGTCCATCTTTTAAAAGATAAAAGAGAATAAACGGCATCGTTATGACAGCCAATACCACCGTTGCAACGGCCCCAAAAAAGCTGCCGATATTTTGAATCGTGCTCCGTGATAAGTTTTGAATGATGTCGGTCATTGATGCAATCAACTTCTCATTGGATGCTTCCAATTGATCTTGAACTTGTGAGAAAATCGGATCGGACAAAATCTCATTGACTTTATTTTCAATGATATCCAAATATCCGGGCAAATTCTCAACGAAACTCATGGACTGTTCTTGGATCTTCGGCACAATCACCACAACGCCCCAGACGATCAATCCGATGACCAAAATAAAAAGACCGAAAATACTATAGATGCGTTTGATTCCCTTTCGTTCCAGATAATCAACCGCAGGATTCATCAAGTAATACAAAATCCCCGCCAAAATGATTGGCAATCCAACAATCGCCAGAAATTGCCAAATTGGCTCAAATAGATAGGATACTTTCGTAAACATAAACAAGATTAATAAGACGAGTAGAACCACTAATAGACTCGTGACTGCTTGATTATTTAAAAACCACTTCCAAAACCAGGACAAAGGGCGCTTCTCTGTTTCCTTCATTTCCCCGCCTCCTACTTGTAGATAACTTTCATACCAACTTCAAGGGTCGGCAAATTGAAAGGTTCTAAATAGATAGCGCTGGTCAGTTGCTCTTCGGGTACTTCATCGAAGATAAATGTCACATGCTGGATCGTTTGCAAAATTTGATTTGCGATAGGACCGACATGTGTCACGGTGTACGACTGATCCCCAAAAATAAGTGTATCGCCGTTTTCTACGACCAAATCTTGAGAATCTGGAATCGATTGGATCACTGAATACTCCCTTAAGATTTCTGTTGCTTGGTCGCCGAAAAAAATCAGCATTTTTTCTTTTTGATCGATCGCTTGTGGCCCAATCGCTTTGATTGTTCCTTGTTTCATACAACAACCTCCCCTTTATGTTCTTTTTTTATTATAACATAAGAAGTTTTTCTATCCGCCCATTTCCGCATTCTATGGTAGAATTAATAAGAAATCAAACTATTAGGAGGCTTTTTTTATGTTGCAAACGATCTACCTAGGCACTTATACGCGTCGCGAAAGTAAAGGGATCTATTCGATCACTTTAGATACAGAAAAAGAACAATTGGTCGACTTGACCTTGCGTGCGGAAGAAAAGAGCCCAACGTATCTTGCCCGCAGTAAAAAAGAAAGAGTTTATACTGTGACCGAAGTTGATGGCGCAGGCGGTTGTGGTGCTTATACGCCTGCATTTGAGTTGTTGAATACTGTGACCGAAGAAGGCGCACCATTGTGCTATGTAGCAGTAGATGAACCTCGTCAACTTGTTTATGGTGCTAATTATCATAAAGGTGAAGTAAACGTCTACAAAATATTGGCGGACGGCAGTATTGAAGCCACTGATCACATCTATCATGATGAACCTGTTGGTCCTCACGAAAATCAAGACAACCCTCATGTACACTACACAGACTTAACGCCGGATCAACGCTTAGCTGTATGTGATCTTGGAACAGACCGTGTGTATACGTATGACGTTTCTGCTGAAGGAAAATTAACAGAAGCGGCTGTTTATGTTGCAGCTGCCGGAACAGGCCCTCGTCATTTAGTGTTCCATCCTAACCACCAATATGCTTATCTGGTAGGAGAACTGGACAGCTCTTTGACTGTTTTACGCTACAATGAAGCTGATGGCAGCTTTGAAGAAATCCAAAAAGTACCGACTTTACCAGAAGATTTCACCGACTTTAATAGTGGGGCTGCTGTCCGAGTATCAAAAGATGGACGTTTCGTTTATTCATCCAATCGTGGACACAACTCTCTCGTTGTCTTTGAAGTAATTGAAGATGGCGCTGGCTTGAATTTCATTCAACGTCTATCAACGGAAGGTGACTTCCCGCGAGACTTTGACTTGGACCCAACCAACAAATTCTTAGTTTGTGCCAATCAAAATTCCGACAACTTGACTTTGTACCGTCGCAACGCCGAAACTGGTGAACTCACTACTATTCAAAAAGACGTTTACGCGCCTGAATGTGTTTGTGTCTTATTTGAAAAATAAAACGATCAGGAGGACTCCCCCATGTTTGATAAAACACCCATCGAGCTTTTACTGAAAGATTTTTCAAATATTTATAATAAGTGCCAGTCAACTTATGAATTGGTCACTAGCCGTCGTTACAATGAAGCCCTCGTCTTATTGACTACGGCTGAAACCTATGCCATTGCAGAAAAAGCCTATATTCGTTGTGATACCTTTAAAGAATTGCAAACATCCGAAGTTACTGGCTTCTTTGATGCTTTTGAGATTTACTATTTTGAATTGAAACAAGTCCTTTTCCATGATGACGATGACTTTGTTTCTCTTAAAAGTCGTTTGGAAAAAATGAAAGAAATGTATGAAGCATTGACAGCCGCATTCAATTTGTTATGATGGTACCAAATAGACGAAAAGGTGATCTCATGAACCAAGAAGAAGTGCTTGAGCGCTTAAAAGAAGAGTTAGAACTTCCTTTTTTCCAAGCAAAATTAGAGGAAAAAAACTATAGCGAAGAAGACTATCAGCAGGTAAAAGCCGATTTGATTCGCTACTTCGATGAATATGTCCGCAATGTAGAAAACTAATCTGATTTTCTTTTACAAGAACATAGAAAGGGTCTGTGTCATAAGTAGCAACTAGACAAGACGATCCGAGGATAACTGGGTGTCATCCATCGTACATTGGTGATGGAAACTTGCTGAAGCGCAAGCACAGTCTCATTCTCCTCGGAATCGTTCGTTTGTTGCATGACTTATGTCACAGCCCTTTTTGGCTTTTTAGTACACGATTTTGAAATTCTGATTCGTCTCAGCTTCTAGTACTGGGTGTTGTTTCAAATAATCAGCAATCAATTCAGTCATATCCACTTGGATCTCCCGTACAATTTTGTCGGCTGTAAACATCGCGTAATTCCCACCGCCTACCGCTCGGTATTGATTTACGACAACTTCCAGCTCCTGTTCCGGCGTGATAGGCTCATTATGGAACAACAAGCGTGTGATTCGTTTGCCAACTGGCTGGTTCATATCAATCGTATAGTCGATTCCTTCGTACATATCATAATTGTAGTATTGCGGTTTCGGCTCGATAAAGGCTGGATTAAAGACGATTTTTCCTGCTTCGACGGCTAAGTAATTCGCTGTCTGTTCCAACGCAAGACGCAACTCTGCTCCGGTCACTTTTACGACAGCCAATGTATTAGGATAAATATAATTCGTGATGACATCCCGCATCGTGATCGTTGTACCGAAGCCTTTCCCTTCATTATTGAAGAGCGCTGTCCCAGATATTTCCGCTCCGCTGGCAGCCATCTGAACGCGATTGATAAATTCCACGTATGGATGTTCCACGATCCGTGCCTGCATCGGATCAGTAATTCGCATATCCCCGTTCACTTTCCCTAGCGGCTGATCCAACCAGCTTTCCAATTCCGTCTCAATTGGTTCGATCATTGCCAAAATTGCTTCATCGGCTGAAACTTCTGCCACTGAATGCAATGTCGCTTGTTGATCCGTAATCACTGTTTGACCCTCTTTTTTCTCTATTGTTAATTGGATTCGGCCGATTTGGCTGCCCCGATAACCTGGCTGGACCACAGGGACCCCATTGACAATGGCGGCGATTTCCCGATGTTGGTGTCCAGTAAAGAAAGCGTCAATCCCCGGCACCTCTTGCAGTAACTCATAGCCTTCATTCTCTCCGGTCAACAATTCGGTGGCTTCACCGGTTACCAAATCTTTCTCAAAACCGCCATGATAGCTGACGATGACAAGATCTGCTTGTTTTCTTAGCTCTGGCACATATTTTTTTGCCGTTTGGATAATGCTTTCGAACCGCATCCCCTTGATGGTAGCTGGTTGTTCCCAATGAGGAATATACTGGGTCACCAATCCCAACACCGCAATCTTAATCCCATCTTTTTCAAGGATCGTATAGGCTTTGCCGAAATAGGGCTGTCCCTCTTCATTTAAGATGTTCGCTGCTAAAACAGGGGACTGATAACTAGCGATTGCCTCTTGAAGATACGTTAATCCATAATTAAATTCATGGTTTCCTAAAACATGGACATCGTATGCCATGTGATTGATCACTTTGGTCAATTCTGCTACCGGATGCTGGCTTTTGGCAATATAATAACTCAGTGGGGATCCTTGGATAAAATCGCCATTTTCGATCATTACAACAGGACCATCGGCTTCGGCTTTTAACTGCTTTAGTTTCGTTGCGACTTTCGCTGCCCCAATAGCCAGATCGTGGTCGTCGGCGAAATTAGTTGGGTAGACATAGCCGTGCATGTCGCTGGTTTCAAGAAAGGTGATTTGCATTTTCTCATTACTCCTCTAACATTTATGTAAAAGAGACCGCAGGGATATCTGACGGTCTCTTTCGGGTTGATAGGGTCATTGTCTGGCCCTTTTACGAGCAGAACTATTGATTCCAAACATCCTCAAGTTGTGGAATGGAATCTTTAATCAATTTATCGGTATCTTTGTCAGTATTCGACAAAATATTCTCCATGATTGAACGAACTTCATTGTAAGCTGAGTCTGCATTTTCAATTACTGGGATCGAGAAAAGTTCTTTTGTTGCTTCACTTAACTCAGAAGCAACTTTCGTATCTGGATTGTTCTTGTATTCATCACTATCTAAAACAGATTGAACAACTGGCATGTATCCTGTTGAAACTGCCCATTCTAATTGTGACTCAGGAGAAGTCAAAAACTTCATGTATTCAAAAGCAGCGGTACGTTCCTCTGGAGATGCACTTGTGAACATATATAAGTCTGTTCCTTGTTGTAGATTGATTTTTTCTGGGCGGGCAGAGACACCATATTCAAATTTGCCTTCGGTGTCTTTTTTGACATATCCTTCTCCAGCAATCGAGCCGATGAACATCGCAACTTGTTCGTTTGCGAATGGTCCTGAAAGATATTGATCGGATCCAGCAATACGGAAGTAGCCGTCTTTCACACCTTCCGCATAATAATTGATGACTTCTTTCGATTCATCGCTGTCTAGCTGTAAATCCTTGTTAAAATCAACACCTTTGTTTTTCATGCCAATAGCATAGTAGTTATTCAATGAATCAAAGCCAGCACCAACAACGCTGCCATTTGATTTTTCGTAAATTGTTTTTGAAGCTTCTTTTAACTCATCTAATGTTGTCGGTACTTCTACACCATATTCTTTTAAAAGATCTGCATTGTAGAATAACATTTCCGTTGATTTGTTGAAAGGAATACCATATTGGACACCATCAATTTGTGCACCTTCTAATAATGAAGAGCGAATTTCTTCTTGGTCACCCCAACCAATCGTATCATTATCGATATACTCGCCTAAATCAACAAGCATTTCATCTTGAGCTGCATTCCAAAGCCAACCTGGATACGCTTGTGTGATGGTTGGCAAATCTTTTGGTGAAGGTAGTGTCGAATTGATTTTCGCCTGCAGATCGGAGTACTGAGATTGATTTTGCAGTTCTACTTTCACATTTGGGTTTGCTTCCATAAACTCATCTGTCAGTTTCGTCAGTGCTTCTTCTTGTGCACCATTCATTGCATGCCAGAATGTGACAGTAGTATCTTTAGGAACCTCTGTAACGATCTCATCGCTGCCTTTTGCACTGTCATTTGAGCCATTGTTGCCGCATGCCCCTAACACTAAAGTTGCCGCAGCCACTGCTGCAAATGCTAGTTTTTTTGATTTCATTCTTTACTCTCCTCTATCCTTTTATAGTTCTATTTTCTCGCCACGTTCTGGCAATATTCTTTCGCCATACGGATTCACCAGTTTCTCTGGTTTCAAGGTATGGATTGGAACCAATCTTTTTGGTTCGATCCACGCAATAATCTGATCAAGATCCTCAGGAACTGCGTGTCCCGAAACCGGCAGCCGTACAAACTCAATTTCCAGCTTTGCTAACAAAGCGAGAAACTCTTCATAGGCAGGATCAAAAGCCCCCAACGGTTGTGCATCGCTATGGATATACAGACTGCCTGGTTGTAAATTTTCAAAATGGTCAACTGCTTGCCAGACATACTGGCCAGTGTCGACACATAAAGAACGATAATCAATTTCTAGCGCAGGATCTAACTCTGCTAAGGAAGCTCCGCCTTCAACCGTGTAATAGGGAACTTCTCTGTCAAAGATTTCTTTCAGTAATGCTGCTTGGTGTGCTTCAAGGACGATCGTTCGAGGACAAGCATCCACCAAAGCTAAAAAGCGCTCTACATTGGCAGGATAGCCGTTGAAAGTGATTTGCCGTTGTGGATTTTTTTCGACCAACTCGACAAAAGCCGCTACCAATTCTTTCTCACTGGCTACTTCGATAGTATCTGGATCGCTTTCTCTTTCAGGAAAACTGATACTGACTCCTTCCATCATCAATAGATCCGTGTGTTTGGCTAACTGACAAAATTCTTTTGTCCGCTCTGGATGATAGCCATGCAACCGCAAATCGCCCGTATAGGCAATAAAGTGATCCGGTGTTCGAATCAGCAATGCCGCGGCACCATAGGCGTCGTGGTCCACAGGAACGATCTCTACTTCGATCTCACCAACTTTGATCACATCGTGGGGTTCCAAGCCAATCATTTCCCGCACAAAGGCAGGGGCTTCATGAGGAGTAGGAATCAAAAAATCACCGGTGCGATTCAATGCTTTTAGGATCGCTTTGGTTTCTTTCAAGGTATACAAAGGGATTGCAGGGTCCAAATAATTGACCATCTTTGAATGATCAAGATGGGCATGAGATAGAAAAACAGCTGTTTCTTGATAGTCCTTTTGTTCTGATCCATGATACGTATAAGACAGACGAGGATCATAGACATTGCGCAATTGCGGGACCCAGCGATGATCCACTAAGGTCTGTAATGCTTCGTCGGGTAATGGCTGCTCTGGGTGATACTCCGAACCAAAATCGAAGAAAATATGGGCATCTTTGTATGCCACTTCGATGACGGTGCCGCCGATCGTGAGAATACCACTGTGAAATGTAACTGTTGTTTTAGCCTTTGATGCCATCTTTTGCCACTCCTTTAATAATCTCTTTTCTAAAAATCAAATAAATGATCAAAATCGGAATGACAGTCAATGTCGCAGCTGCCATCTGCAAATGAACATCGCTACCGCTTTCTGATGTGAAGGCCGCTAGCCCATTATTCAACAACCGATATTTTTTTTCATTCGTGACTAACAATGGCCACAAGAAAGAATTCCAGCTCGAGATAAAGGTCAAGATGCCAACAGTCACTAGTGCCGGTTTAGACATTGGGATCAATATCCGCCGTATGTAAGCCATATCGCTTGCACCATCGATTTTTGCTGCTTTATAAAAGGTATTCGAAATGCTTTTCAAATAGCCATTCAGGTAATAAATATAAAAGATACTCGTCAGAAAAGGAATAATCAACGCACTGTAAGTATTCAACAACCCCATTTGAGCAATCGTGTTGTAGTTGGTAAAGATGATTGATTCATAAGGAACCATCAATAAGGAAATCATTAGAGCAATCACAAGCCCTTTGAATTTGAATTCCAAACTAGTCAATGCAAAAGCTGCCAGAATAGCAGTAATCAATGTGGCGATAGTCGTGACTGCTGAAACAAAGACTGTATTCAGAAAGTAACGAAGAAATGGTGCTTTGGTAAAGACTTCGGCATAGTTGCTCCATTGAAAGGACTCCGGCAAAATCGTAGGCGGAATACTGGTGGCCTCACTATAAGTCATCAGTCCCGCGAGAATCATATAAATAAACGGAAAAATCGTGATGATCGCTAAGAGCGCCAAAAAAATCAGAGAGATGAGGGTTACGACTTTTTTCATCTTATTCCCCTACTTTCTTTAAAATTTTATTTTGGATAAAGGTCACCGCCAAAATAATAACAAAGAGAATCACAGTCGCAGCCATTGCGATCCCAGGACGGCCCGCAATATGGAATTTGTCATAAATATAATAGACAGCTGTGGTTGCGCTTTTGGCGATACCGGGTTGACCACCAAACAAGGCATAGACTTGTGTATAGACTTTAAAGGCACTGATGATATTAACGGTCAACAAGAAGGCAAATGTCGGAATCAACTGCGGAAAAGTAATCTTGCGAAAAATCTCCCAGTTATTGGCGCCAAACATTTTTGCGATCTTATAATGTTCTTTGTCAATGTTACGCATCCCTGCTAAGAGAATAATAATATTGAAGGCCAAACTGCTCCAAATCCCAAAAATGATCAGTGTCGGCATACTCATATTGACATTATCCAGCCAATTGACGGCGGGAATCCCCACTAAGCCCAGCAAGTAGTTGATGATCCCATAAGACCCATTAAAGAAATAGCGAAACACGATCCCAATGGCGATGGTACTGGTGACATACGGCATAAAGAAGATCGTCTCAAAAAAGCTCTTATGTTTCACCTTTTCAAAGATGATCCAAGCGATCGCTAGTGAAATCACTAATGCAATAGGAACCACAGCGAATGCAAACCAAGCTGTATTCTTTAGCGCCTTGAAAAACACTGGATCCGTCAGCACTTTTTGGTAGTTTTCTAATCCGGCATATCGCTGATTGATCAATGATCCTTTTTGAAAACTCATAAACAATGAACGAAATAATGGATACACACTAAAGAGCAAAATAATGACTAGTGAGGGCAATAAGAACAGCCAAGCTTTGGGTTGATTTTCGGGATTATAATTTTTCTTGAACATCAATAAACTCGCTCCCCTTTTTCATCAAAGATGAACGCTTTTTTGTAATTGAAGTCAAAAGCTAAGTGTGCTCCTTCTTCAATGATTTCTTCGATGCTAACGATCGATTTAACGTGGATGTCAGCCAGATCAAAGTTCAAGATCCGTTCACGACCAATTAGTTCAACACTTTTTATCTCGGTATTGAATAATGGTGTTTGGGTCGTCGTTAACACATCTTCTGGACGGATCCCTAAAGTATAATGACCATCTGTCAACGGTTTCTTGAAGCGGATATCCACGAAGCGCTCTGTAGGGATCGTGAATTCTGGATGATGCATGACACCATCTGTCACTTCTACTGGCAAGATATTGATAATTGGGTTTCCGATAAACTTTGCAACGAATAAATTATTGGGTTCTAAATAAAGATTTTGCGGATCATCATTTTGCTGGATCACGCCTTCATTCATCAAAATGATTTTGTCACTGATAGACAACGCTTCTTCTTGGTCATGAGTCACAAAAATCGTCGTGATCCCAACTTCTTTGACTAAGCGACGAATCTCCTCGCGAATCTTTAAACGCAAACGCGCATCTAAATTACTCAATGGTTCATCCAGCAATAGTACTTCAGGATTTTGGACTAACGCACGAGTGATGGCAACCCGCTGTTGCTGCCCACCAGACAATGTACCAGGTTTTTTATCCTTCAATTCTTCAATATTGGTCAGCTGCATATATTTTTCAGCAATTTGCTGCGCTTCGTTTTTCTTGATTTTTTTATCACCAACAGTCAGTGGAAACATGACATTTTCTAAAACGGTCATATGAGGATACAAGGCATAATTTTGAAAAACAAAGCCGATATTGCGATCCTTTGGCTCCGTTTTCACCACGGAATTTCCGTTAAAGCGGATATCCCCATCTGTCGGACTCAACAATCCAGCGATCAAATTCAAAATCGTTGACTTCCCACAGCCACTAGGCCCAAGTAAACAAACAAGATCGCCCTTCTCGATCGTAAAATCCACCGCTTTCAAAGCTTCAAACTTGTTGTCAAAGACCTTCTTCAACCCAACTACTTCTATCAAAAAAAGAACCTCCATTATTTTTCTCTTTGCCGCTTTTGTTCGACCAGCAAGATAGGAACACAAAAACAGCTGAATTCTTACAGGCTGTTGTCAAACGCTCAAAGAAATTCGATTTTTATGATAACAAATGAATATTTTTATTCGGTACTGTTATTGTAAATCTTTTGTAAAACCCTTTGGTAATTATGATAGAAATTTTAATTAACTAGCAGAACGATGAGAAAAAAATGAGATTGTTGAACGACAGAATATTGCATTGTAAGGCTTTTTTTCTTGCAAAATAAATAAAAAATCCAGCTAAAATAAATAAAAAAAGAAAAAACAGGCACCCCATTTATTATTTTTTATCTAGACCACTCAAATCAAAAAAACAGACTAACGATCAAAATAGGGTAGCTTTCTCAAAAACCCACCACTTTAAAATAACAAAACCGGGATAAGATTTAAAAAAATCCTATCCCGGTTCGATTTATGGACGCGCTAGATCTGTATGTCCAAGCAAAAATTGTTGTGTAGACACTTGATCCAGAAAATGGCGATCATGTTCAATGATCAACATCGTCGGTTGGACAAGTTGGATCACTTCAGCTAACTGATTCTGATTAAAGACATCCAGATAATTCAAGGGTTCATCCCAGATAAACAGCTCAGCAGGGGTTGCCAACGATTTTGCCAATTCCACACGCTTACGCTGCCCCATACTCATATCTTCGATTCGGGTCTGAAAGACATTTCGCTCCACGCCCAATTTCTTCAGATTATTCAACAATTCTTGATAATCCAATCGGTGGGATTCAGCAAACTCAGTCAAGGTGCCTCGATTATCCTCGTAATTTTGGCGAACACGACTGATGGACAAATGTTGCGGCATCCAAACAGAGCCGGTGACAGTTCCAGTAAAATGACCTAATAGGCCAGCCACTAAACTCGATTTGCCAGAACCATTTGCACCCAAAATACCAATCCGGTCACCAGCTTCGATGGTAAAATTCAACGGATCAAACAACGGTTGCTCATACGTCAATTGCAAATTTTCCACTCGCAGCAAAACTTTGTGATGCGTGGCTTTAACATTCATAGAAAGGGGATCGATATATTCGATGTCTTTCAACAACTGTTCTTTGACTTGTGCTTGATCTTCCATCCGCTTGACGATTGCTTTGGATCGTTTCATCGTTCTGGCTGCCCGAGCACCAATCGCCCCTGTGTCATAGACTGCTCCACTGCCTTTTTTTGCTGGTGATCCCAGTTTATCTCGTTCCCGTCCTCGTGACCATTCTGCTTTTTCGGCAGCCGTTCGCTTTAAACGGCCGATCTCTTTTTTCAGTTTAACATTTTGCTCCTGTTCAAACTGATCTTGCCGTTGCTTTTGTTCTTCGTAAACAGAAAAGTTCCCCTGATAAATCACTAGTCGGCTTTTTTCAATCGATAAAATGTGATCCACCACTTCGTCAACAAAGTGTCGATCATGGCTGACGACGATAAAGCCTTTTTTCCGTTTTAGATAAGCAGCTACATGAGCACGAGCTGTAATGTCTAAATGATTGGTGGGTTCATCGATCAACGGAAAGTGTTCCTCATCGATGAACAGTAGTGCAAGTAAAACTTTGGTTTGTTCCCCACCAGACATTGTCTCAAATGGACGCCAGAGGACATCTGGATCCAACTGAAGCAAATTTAACTCTCGCTCGATCTGCCATTGCTCAAAGTCACACAGATCTTGTAATGTATCATAGGTTAGTTGTTGCGGATCTGCCACTGGTTGAGGAAAGTAAACGAATGCTTGCTGATGGGTGATAGTCCCGCTATAAGGCAATTGGTCTTGCAGTAATTTGAGTAAAGTAGTTTTCCCCCGACCATTTCGACCGATCAAACCTAATTTCCACTGGGTATCGATCACCAAATCAGCTTGATCGAACAGCAGATGATTCTGAGTATCGAAGCCAAAACTTAATTGTTCTATTTTTATATTTGACATTTTTGTACCTCCTGTCTATCTCTAGACAAAAACCGCGCCTATTTTCAGGTCAGGTTCCAGAAAAGTACACAAAAAGACCCTCCAGAAAAACACACCAATCCTGAAAATCTGCACACTGCTCCCTAGAGAACATGATTCTATGCAGCTTCCAACAAATTGGTTAGTTTTTCAATGGAGGATCCCTCATTTCGTTTATAAGTTGTTTTCAGTATAGCATCTACCGCGAAAAACCGCAATTGGCGATACTTGTTTTTAGATTAGCAGTGAAACGATACTAACAAACTGTTAGGTAAATTTATTCACAATGTCTTTTGCAGTCATTTTATTATTTTGAGTAAAAAAACATTTATAAAAATAAAAAAACCATCAGGTTGGTTAGTCCTGATGGCAAAAGGAGTAAAATGAAAAATAAAAAGGTTGTTGGTTGTGAATTCATTATACATCCACCATCATCATTTTACATAAGAATAACATAACATTTAAATTAAATAACTCTCGTTTAAGAAACGAACTTTATCATTTTTTTAACAAGAGAGCTGTCATCCGCTGAATTGCAAAAGAGATTTCATCAGTGGCTTCGTCTTGTTTTTTCTCTGACGCATCGAAAGCTTCCCGATCGACCCCATCAGCAATACTTAGAATCATTTCTTCACAGCCAGCAACATACTTCGTATATGCTCGTTCAAATTTTTTGTGAATCCCCATGACCGTTGCAGGCGGGCGTAATTTAGAGATCTGTTCCAGCATCAAACGATATTTGTCCGTTCCTTTTTTAAAGGACGCTTCGATTGTTTCCAGACGCTCTGGTGATAGTTCAGATTCCTTTTTTTTATCGAGAGCCTGACGAATCTCTTCATAATTCGGATTCATGGTTTCCCCGATTTTCTCTGTCTCCTTCACTAGATCATTGATTGTTTGTACATAAAAACCTAAATTCGGTCGCACGATTCATTCCCCTACTTTCTTCTTAGCTATCTTTTATTTTACCGTTTATTGCCAAAAATGAAAAGGTCGGCAAAAGCAGATTGTTCATTCGCCCCTATTATTCATTTACGACGATTGGTGTGAACAAAAACCGCAGTCAGAATACTCTGCCTGCGGAATAAATTTAGAGACTGCTTATTTTTTGCCCATTGCACGTTGGACAGCTTTAACGATCTCAACGATCGGGATGATCGCGAAGGATGCACCTAGAACGATTCCCCATTGATAGAGATCTAAATGAGCCACTCGGAAGATGTCATTTAATCCAGGAACAACAATGATGACCATCATCAATGCAAAGGAAAGCAAGATTGCCCAGTTAAAGGTTTTGTTGCGGAAAGGTCCCACTTTGAATAATGATTGGTAAACAGACTTAACGTTAAAGGCATGGAACAGTTGCATCAATCCTAGTGTAGCAAACGCCATTGTCAATGCATCCGCATGGATTGCATCATAGGTATCGTGTACCGGCCATTGAATTGCTGACCAGTAGACGAACAAGACCGTTGCAGCTTCCAAGATCCCTTGATAGATGATACTGCTCATGACTCCACCAGAGAAGAAGTTCGAATTCCGGCCACGAGGGGCATGCTTCATCAAATCTTTCTCAGCTGGCTCCATTCCCAATGCGATTGCAGGGAAAGTATCTGTTACAAGGTTGATCCACAACAGATGGATCGGCAACAGTGTATCCCAGCCCCATAAGGTAGCTAAGAACAATGTCAAAACTTCACCTAAGTTAGCCGCTAACAAATATTGGATCGCTTTTTGGATGTTTGAGAAAACTTTTCGTCCTTCTTCAACAGCCACAACGATTGTTGCGAAGTTGTCATCAGCCAGAACCATATCCGAAGCACCCTTAGATACTTCAGTCCCAGTGATTCCCATACCAACACCGATATCAGCTTGTTTCAGTGCTGGCGCATCATTGACACCATCACCTGTCATAGCGACGACTTTGCCTTCATGTTGCCATGCTTTCACGATCCGAACTTTATGTTCAGGTGAAACCCGTGCATAAACCGAGTAATGAGTCACTTTTTGTGCAAACTCTTCATCACTCATTTTGTTCAATTCAGCACCCGTCAATACAGCTGCGTCATCACCAGGCTTGATGATTCCTAGACGTCCAGCGATTGCTTCTGCTGTGTCTCGGTGGTCTCCTGTGATCATGATTGGACGAATACCAGCTTCTTTAGCTACTCGCACAGCATCGGCTGCTTCAGCCCGTTCAGGGTCGATCATCCCTACAAGACCAGCAAAGACTAGATCATTTTCTACGATTTCTGATTCCAAGTTTTCTGGTACTGCATCTACATACTTGTATGCCATTCCCAAGACACGAAGCGCTTGTTTGGCCATATCTGTATTGTTGAACAAGATTTTTTGTTTTTCTTCTTCAGTCATTGGTACTTCTTGTCCGTTCAACAAGACTTTTGACGCACGTCCCAATAAGACATCAGGCGCGCCTTTCACTGCAACTAAGTAACGACCATCTTCTTGTTCATGGATCGTACTCATCAATTTACGATCCGAATCAAATGGCAGATCCGCTACACGAGGTTCTGCACTCACTTGATCTTTCACGTGGAAGCCTTGATCCATCCCGAATTGAACAAGTGCTGTTTCAGTAGGATCACCAATCAAGTTGCCTTCCTCACCGAACTTAGTATCATTCGCGAAGTTCATGACTTTCAGAGCCATTGTATCCAATGGAATGTCTTCAGAAGCAGCATGTTGCTTGTCATTGACATAAAGTTTTTCAACTGTCATTTGGTTTAGTGTCAATGTACCTGTTTTATCTGATGCGATGATGTCTGTCGCACCCAATGTTTCTACTGCCGGTAATTTACGAATAACAGCGTTTCGTTTGGCCATGACTTGCGTGCCTAGTGCTAAGATGATCGTTACGATCGCTGGCAATCCTTCTGGAATCGCAGCAACCGCAAGAGAGATTGATGTCAGCAACATGTCGACCCAAGAAGTATTATTGAAGATCGTACCAACAAAGAACATAATTACGGCGATCACGATGATGGCGATCGTCAAGAATTTACCAAGTTCATTCAAGTTACGTTTCAACGGCGTTTCCGTTTCTTCGGCTCTTGCTAACATACCAGCGATCTTACCGACTTCTGTCGCCATCCCTGTATTGACAACGACCCCTTTTCCCCGTCCATAAGTCACATTACTGTTGGAGTAAGCCATATTGACACGATCACCGATCCCAACATCTGTTGCATCGATCACAGTCAATTCTTTTTCTACGGGTACCGATTCACCAGTTAATGCCGCTTCTTCGATTTTCAGAGAACTAGCTTCTAATAAGCGTAAATCAGCTGGTACCACATCGCCGGCTTCTAAAAGAACGATATCTCCGGGAACCAGTTCATCGCTTTTGATCGTCACCGTATGCCCATTTCGTAACACATTGGCATTGGGCGTCGACATTTCCCGCAACGCTTCGATGGCTTGTTCGGCCTTCGCTTCTTGAACCACGCCCATGATCGCATTGATAATAACAACGGCTAAAATAATGATTGAATCGACGATTTCATGTGACACGACAGCAGAAATGATCGCAGCGGCTAACAAGACGATGATCATCAAATCTTTGAATTGTTCAAAGAATTTTTGAGCCATCGATTTTTTCTTACCTTCTTCTAATTCATTGGCGCCATATTGTGACAGACGACTTTTGGCTTCGTCATTTGTCAAACCGTTGGCATCGGTTTGCAGCTCTTTCAGAACAGCCTCAGCTTCTTGTGCATAAAAAGCTTGCGAGAGTTGCTCTTTTTTATTCTCTTCAGACATGTTTTTCCTCCTTTATTCTTCTTCCTTCTTTATTGTACATGAAATGAAAAAAAATAGACTCATGTATGCACTAAAACACATACACGAGTCTCACTATTTAAGGCAACACCAGAAATTTCTTTCAGGATGGTGATGTTGCCGCAGCGATAAGCTGCCAGTTACTCCCTCATGATCATCTCAATAAAGACCATTATACAAAATGTTTCATTCGGTTGCAATTTCATTTTCTGAAAAAAGAACAGAAATGATTAAATACTGTCTCGCTTAGGCAATGATTGATCCATTAGGCATTCCCTTTGGAGCTTCAACAATTTTTAATCGTCCTTCGGTATCTTCCGCGGAAAGGATCATCCCTTGACTGATTTGCCCCCGCATCTTACGTGGTTTCAGATTAGCTACGATTACGACTTTCTTACCAATCAAATCTTGCGGCTCTGGATAAAACTCAGCGATTCCTGACAAGATTTGTCGATCTTGATCATCACCCGCAGCTAAGCGAAATTGAAGCAGTTTATCTGCTCCTTTGACTTTTTGACAGTCGATCACTTCAGCTACTTTCAATTCGATCTTGTCGAAATCATCGTATTTGATCTCTGTTTTTTCAGAAGCAAGAACCGTTTCTTCTGGGTTCCATTTGACTGTTTCAGCAGTGCTTTGCGTTCCTTCCGCCATTTTCTTCTGGATATAAGCGACTTCCGTCTCTAATTCCAAACGAGGGAAGATTGGCGTTCCTTTAGCCACTACTTTGGTATCACTAGGAAATTCACCGAAGCGCAAGTCTTTCAAGTCCATGGCTTCTGAAGTTAAGCCTAACTGATGGAAAATATTTGCCGGTGTTTCGGTCATGATCGGTTGCAGCAAGATTGCTACGATTCGCAAGCTTTCTGCAAGATGGACCATCACACTGTCTAATTCTGCTTTTTTCTCAGGATCTTTGGCCAATACCCACGGTTGTGTTTCATCGATGTATTTGTTGGCACGAGAGATCAACGTCCATACTTCCGACAATGCAGTACTGAATTCCATCTTGTCCATTGCTTCATGGTAGCGACCTACGACGTTGGCTGCGGTTGTCGATAACTCACTATCGTAAGGAGTTACTTTTGAGGCATATTTAGGAACGATTCCTTCACAATACTTATTGATCATAGCGATAGTGCGGTTTAATAGATTACCCAGGTCATTGGCTAGATCATAGTTTACCCGGGAAACAAAGTCTTCTGGTGTAAAAACGCCGTCACTGCCAAAAGGCACTGCCCGCAGCAAGTAGTAGCGCAAAGCATCCAAGCTATAGCGCTCAACAAGCATCTCTGGATAAACGACATTGCC
Source organism: Enterococcus sp. AZ091 (assembly GCF_051714805.1). Classification (NCBI taxonomy): domain Bacteria; kingdom Bacillati; phylum Bacillota; class Bacilli; order Lactobacillales; family Enterococcaceae; genus Enterococcus; species Enterococcus sp. AZ091. The sequence goes on from NZ_JBIOSO010000001.1 coordinate 184,000, forward strand.
TTTAGATTTCGACATTTTGCCGTCTTTCATCATCAGCCAACCATGACCGAAGATTTTTTTAGGCAATGGCAAATCTAATGCCATCAGCATGATTGGCCAATAGATCGTATGGAAACGAACGATTTCTTTCCCAACCATATGAACATCTGCCGGCCAGTATTTTTGGAACAATGAATCGTCATCGGAACCATAGCCTAGTGCTGTAATATAGTTTGATAAAGCATCGATCCAAACATAGACCACATGTTCAGGACTCGCCGTTACTGGAATCCCCCACTTGAAAGTTGTTCTGGAGACAGCTAAATCTTCTAAACCTGGCTTGATGAAATTATTGATCATTTCATTCTTACGGGATTCAGGTTGGATAAATTCTGGATGCTCATCATAATATTGCACCAGACGATCTGCATACTTGCTCATGCGGAAGAAGTACGAAGACTCTTTTACTAATTCTACTTCGTGGCCGCTTGGTGCTTTCCCACCGATCACATGTCCTTCTTCATCACGATAAACTTCTGCCAATTGCGTTTCTGTGAAGTATTCTTCATCAGAGACAGAGTACCAGCCTTCATACTCACCAAGATAAATATCTCCTTGGTCCAATAATTGTTGAAAGATTTTTTGGACTGCCTTTTTGTGATAGTCGTCCGTTGTCCGGATAAATTTATCGTAGCTGATGTCCAATGTTTTCCACAATTTTTTGACATCGGCAGCCATTTTATCTACATATTCTTGTGGATCAACACCTAGTTCTTCCGCTTTTTTTTCGATTTTTTGCCCGTGTTCATCAACACCAGTCAAATAAAACACATCAAAGCCCATTAGACGTTTATAACGTGCTACTGCGTCGCAAGCTATCGTTGTATAAGAATTTCCGATATGCAATTTGCCGCTTGGATAATAGATTGGCGTCGTAATATAAAATGTTTCTTTTTCAGCCATGGGCGTACGTCCTCCTTTTCACCTGTAAAGTGTATACTAAGGTAGTATACCATAATTTTCTGTGAGTTTTTCCTTTTTTCTTTTGCCCAAATTGATGAGATAATTTTACTATCAGCTCCTTTTGGTTTATGAGCTGTTTTTTTGCTATAATAGGAATGAACGTTTGAAAGAGAGGGTTTTTCGCTTGAAAAAACAACAACAGCGCTTCATGATCTTAGCTGTTTTAACGATCATCCATTTGATTTTTTCTAGTTTTTATTTGTATTTTTACGGCTATTTCAATGGGCAAAATCTAGCTAGCTTCTTTGTGGTCATCACATCATTGCTTCGTTATGGGTTCCTGCTATGGATCGCTGTGTGGGGATATTTAGCCATGAAGCACACACAAAAAGCGGCATTCTTCTATTTAGCACTCTTTTTTATCAATTTGATTTTTCCCTATTTTTTTAACTAATCCATCATCATTATTATTTCATCATATCAGGAGTAGGAGACAGGAATGAAAGAATTCACCTCAAAAACAGCAGAAAAAGAGTATTATGAAAAAGAAGCTTCTGAAGCAGAATTTTTAACTTGGTATCGCAGTCAGGACCAGCCAAAATATGAGAAGCCTTCTGTGACAGTCGATATGGTCTTGATGTGTTACAACAAAGAAGAAGAAGAACTGAAGATTGCACTGATTCAGCGAAAAGGGCATCCCTTTCGAAATTCTTGGGCTTTACCGGGTGGTTTCGTCAATCCGAATGAGTCAACTGGTCAAAGTGTCATTCGCGAGACGCAAGAAGAGATCGGCGTAACCATCTCAAAGCAAAACATCGAACAACTCCATACCTTCAGCACACCAGGGCGAGACCCGCGGGGCTGGGTCATTACGGTCAGTTATCTCGCTTTTATCGGCGAAGAACCTTTGAGCGCTGGGGATGATGCCAATCAAGTCCGCTGGTTTTCATTAGAGAGAAAGGCGAACCAAATCTTTTTATCTAGTGGCGATGTTGAGATTATCTTGGACCTAGTCTCGGGACAATCTGTCGGTAAGGATACATTGGCTTTTGACCATAGCGCGATTATTTTGAAAGCATTTGAACGAGTGGCAAACAAAATGGAACACGAACCACAAGTACTGCTGGTTCTCGGCGAAAGCTTCACGATCACTGAAGCACGTAAAGTCTTCGCTAAATTTTTGGGGATCGATTTTAAATTGATTGACCATTCAAATTTCAAAAAAGCCATGCTTCAATATTTCACGGAAATCGGTGAAAAGCCCGTCGGTATTGGACGACCTTCGAAAATCTATGAATTGAATGCTGATGTGCTTGGCGACAAAATGTAGGCCGTGCAAAGAGGCTGCAACACAAGCAAACAAGAACCGAAACGATAGACGAATCACTTTCAGCTGAGCATAAAGCCAGCGTCTGTGGGTTTGTGTATCGTTTGGGTATTTTTTGTTTTGCCTGACGTCACAGCCTCTTCGCTGGTTAATCATAATTAGTGAGCAGAATTCCTAGAAACAAAAATCCAAAGATTTTTTCTATCCCCTAGGCGATCCCTGGCGCTCCTCCCAGTTCGTTTCACTTTCGATTACACGCAACATTTGCGTCATTTTTTGACACTCTTTGGCCGACAAAGAAATAAATCGGACTTCTTTGCCGTACCACTCTGCTTTGTACGTGATTTTACGAATAAACTGATGCCAGTCGCTGACTGAAAAATTCCCTGTAGATCTACAAGTCTCATCGATCAGCCGTTCCAAAAAAATCGTATCGTATTGTTTGACCAGATGAAAGGTTACTTGATCGATGTATTCTTTTTTTTGATCACGATGCGCTCGATATAGCTGAGAAACTTTTCCTTTTTGTTTTTGATAATTACGAGCATGACTAAGCACCATTTTTTTTCGTTTGACAGCTTTTGCTTTCACATTTAGTTTTCGTTCTGCACGGGCCAGCCTTTGTTGAGATTTGATGGCATTGGTACTGATAAAGGGTAACTGTGCATTGGCCTCTACCAACACTTCTGGATGATAAACCAAGGCAATCTTTCGTTGGTTCTTCGGCAAGGGCTGAATTTCTTCGATGCAAAGAATCGAAATATAAAATTCAGTATTGTTTCTTGCAGAAATCGTCGCCGATTTAATCTGACCATTGATTGGCCGATGACGCTTGACTGCAACGAATGATTTCAATTTAGGCAATTTCAACTGATCATCGACCAAGTAGATCGTATGTTGTTGATTGTTTGTCGTATACGATTGCCAAATATTCTTTTTCGTCTTCAGTTTAGGAAAGCCTGCTCGCTTTTGAAAATAGTTGCGAAAAGCCCGTTCCAAATTGCGCTGGGCGTTGGCCAGTGCCAAACTGTCGGTCTCTTTTAAAAAAGGATACTCTTTTTTTAATTTTGCAGGTGTTAGTTTTTCTTTTTCTGCATTTGTAGTAAGTTCTTCCATCTTTGCTTTTAGCAATTGATTATAGGTGAAGCGTACGCAACCAAACGTTTGGATAAAGAACTGCTTTTGTTCCTCTGTAGGATAGATCCGAAATTTGTATGCTTTTAAAACACTCAGTTTCATCTCCTCCTAAACAGGTCTACCCCTTTTTTTGTGCCAATTTTTTCTGATACTGTGCCGCTTCTTCCTTCGTAGCATAAATAAAATGCCCCTCTGCGATTTCTTCCATGGCACGAGGCTTGTCATCTGTTGGTTCGCTGACGTATTTGATGCGCTTCCGTTCTCGTTCATGATCTGGGTCTGGCAGTGGAATCGCCGACAAGAGACTCTCTGTGTACGGATGGACCCCATAATGATAGATTTCATCACTAGAACCTACTTCCAAAAGTTTACCATTATGCATCACACCGATGCGATCGCTGATATGTTTGACCATTGATAGGTCATGGGCAATGAATAGATAAGTCAGCTTATGTTCTTGCTGTAAATCTTGCAGCAAATTGACGATTTGGGCCTGAATCGAAACATCCAGAGCCGAAATCGGTTCATCACAGATGATGAACTTGGGATCTACCGCTAGTGCTCGGGCAATCCCAATCCGTTGCCGCTGTCCTCCGGAAAATTCGTGGGGATAGCGAGTTCCATGACTTGGGTTTAAACCAACAGTTTTCAACAAATCATCTACGCGCTGGTTGCGTTCCTTTTCGTTTTTTGCCAATCCGTTGATATCGATCCCTTCAGCAATGATATCGCGAACTTTCATTCGAGGATTCAATGATGCATACGGATCTTGGAAAACCATTTGTACTTCTCGACGGAAATCAGCTAAATCTTTTTTGCCTTTGATTTTCATGACATCTTGTCCATCAAACAAGATTTCTCCTGCCGTGGGATGATTCAGTCGAATGACCGTTCGACCAGTCGTTGACTTCCCACTACCGGATTCTCCTACTAGTCCAAAGGTTTCTCCTTCATAGATCTGAAAGGAGATATCATCTACAGCCTTGACTTCGTCTTTGCGGCCGACATTAAAATATTGTTTTAAGTTCTTTACTTCAAGCAACACTTTCTCCAATGGGTTCTCCTCCTTTATACAGATGCCTGTCTAGTTTTTTCTTGGAATTTTTTCCAACGAATCAAGATTTCATCCGGAGGGGTAACCTTAGGAGCTTGCGGAGCTAAAAGCCACGTAGCTGCTTTATGGGTCGGTGAAACATCAAAGAATGGTGGTTGCTGTTCGGCATCGATCTGCAAAGCAAACTCATTTCTAGGATAAAAAGCATCCCCAGTCGGCGGATCCAACAAATCTGGTGGTGAGCCAGGAATCGCATAAAGACGATCCCCCGTCCCCTCCAAGGTAGGCATGGAACCTAACAGCCCCCAAGTGTAAGGATGCTGTGGATTATAGAATATTTCTTCTGCTGTTCCCACCTCTACGATTTTGCCGCCATACATGACGGCTACCCGATCTGCCACGTTTGCTACTACTCCTAAATCATGGGTAATAAAAATGATCGATGAATTGATTTTTTGTTGGATATCTTTCAACAACTCAAGGATTTGGGCTTGAATCGTTACATCCAGTGCCGTAGTCGGCTCATCAGCAATCAGGATCTGTGGATAACAGATTAATGCGATGGCAATGACGATCCGTTGCCGTTGTCCCCCTGAAAATTGATGCGGATAATTTTTCAAACGCTTCTCAGCATTCGGAATCCCTACCAGATTCAAAAGATCCAAGGCTTGTCGGAGTCCTTCTTTTTTACTAAGTTTGTTATGTTTCATCAAAGATTCGGCCACTTGTTTGCCGATGGGCATCGTCGGGTCCAGAGAAGTCATGGGATCTTGGAAGATCATCGCAATTTCTTTTCCGCGAATCTTTTGTAGTTCTTTCTCAGATTTCTTGAGAATATCCGTTCCATTGAATAGGATCTCTCCATTATCTATATTGGCGTTACTAGCTAATAATCCCATGATACTGCGGGTAGTTACTGATTTCCCACTACCGGATTCGCCAACGATCGCTAGTGTTTCGCCTTTGTATAGTTCGAAACTGACATCGCGGATCGCTTGGACTTTCCCTGCAAAGGTATCAAAGGAGATCTCTAAATTTTTCACTTCTAACACTTTTTCCATAGCAATCACTCTTTCATTTTCGGATCAAAGGCATCACGGAGTCCGTCAGCAAGTAAGTTGAATCCGATCATAATGACCGACAACGTAACCGCCGGCACCCACATTTGGTAAGGCAAGAATAAAAAGGTCTTGTACCCGTCGCTCAGTAACATCCCTAGCGATGCTGAAGGCGGCTTTAAGCCCAAACCGATAAAGCTTAGAAAAGCCTCGAAGAAAATCGCTGATGGGATACTGAACATCATTTGGACAATAATCACACTCGAAATATTCGGCAAGATATGCTTCATCGCAATCTTCATACGGCTCTCACCTAATGTCGTAGCAGCTAGCACAAACTCTTGATCTTTTAATTTCATTGTTTGCGCGCGAACGATCCGAGCCATTGGAATCCAGTTGGTGATAGCCATCGCAGCTACGATCGAAAAGATTCCTGGTTTGAAGACGACCAGCATCAAAATCATCACCACTAGATTCGGAATCCCAGAAAGGATCTCTAAGAAACGTTGCATGATATTATCCACTCGTCCCCCTAATAAACCGGAAATCAATCCATAGGTCACGCCAAAGATGATATCTAGCAAAGCGGCAATAAAGGCAATCAATAGCGAGATTCTCGTTCCGACAAATAAACGGCTCAACAGATCCCGTCCTAGTCCGTCGGTTCCTAGTAGATAGTAAGTGCCTTCTGGAACATTGGCAGCAGCATATTTATCAACCAATTCACCACCAACCATTGCATACCCATTTAATCCTGGGAGATTGAGTCCGGGAATTTTGGGAGGCAGATTCGTGAACTTCACGTTTTGCGCAGTAGGGTCATGGGGAGAAACAAAGATCGTAATAATCGAGATTGCAATAATGATCAGCAATAGTACGATCGAAAATACAGCTGCTTTGTTTTTCTTCAAACGGCGCCATGAATCTTGGAAAAAGGTCAGCGATGGCGCAGCAATTGCTTCTCGTTCTTCTTTGGTATTTTTTTGTAACGGCTGAAATTTGGCTGCATCAATGGCAGCTACTTGATTGATTGTTTTCTCTTCCATTAGCCACGGCTCCCTTCTGACACACGGATACGCGGATCAACGATACCATACAAAATATCTACCACTAAAATCACAAATACTAACATGGCAGAGTACAAAATCGTGACTGCCATGATTGTTGGATAATCATTTGTCATGATTGATTTTACGAATTGTTCGCCAATCCCCGGAATCGCAAAAATATTCTCAACAACTAATGAACCCGTCATCAATCCAACGGCTAAAGGTCCTAACAAGGTAAGCAGCGGGATCAAACTGTTCCGCAAACCATGCTTGAAGGCGATCTCCCAGCGGCTCAGCCCTTTGGCACGAGCCAACTCAACGTAATCACTGTGGAGCACCTCGACCATCTCGGTTCGAATAAAGCGGGCAGAGTCTGCCAGTGGCGACATGGCTAATGCGATCGTTGGCAAAATCGTGCTTGCAAAAGTTTCCCATTTGGCGATTGGCAAGACACCTAATTTGATGGCAAAAATGTATTGCAGCAAAACGGCAAAGACAAAGTTCGGAATCGAACGTCCCAAGATCGCTACTAGCGTTGACGTCGTATCAATCCATGTATTTTGTTTCATAGCGGAGATCGTCCCTAAAATGATACCGAAAAAAGTCCCAAAAATAATTGCCTGCAGCCCCAATTGTAAAGAAGGACCAATCCGACCAGATAATAGATTCGCTACCGGTTGATTTTTGAATTGGAATGAAATCCCAAAGTCGCCTTTAACTAAATTCGTCAAGTACAGCCCATATTGAGTAATCATCGGTTTATCTAAACCTGCTTGTTCATTCAATAAGGCAATCTGTTCGGGACTCAGTTTTTCTGCATTGGTATAAGGTGTTCCTGGTAAAAATTGCATTAAGAAAAATGTGATCGTGGCAATCAACCATAAGGTCAATACCATATAGAATATCCGTTTCAATAAATATTTCAAAAAACCGTTCACGCGTCTTCCCCCTAGGTATTTTGACTTCTTATCAATAATTATGTAAATTAAGTAGTACGAATCATTAAAAAGGAGTCAACTTATGCGGATAAAAAAAAGTAGTGGGCTGATCGCCCTCATATGTACCCTTATTTCCATTAGCTGGTTGTTTTTCAAAAAGGAATTGACCCTGTCAACTATCTCGGATGCACTATTTCTTTGGGCTTTATTCTTCTTGATCATCGGCGGTTTTCTTTGGGTCTTTGCCTCTGGCTTCTTTGATCATTTCCAATATTCAATGAAAAAAGCTTTTTCCAAGAATAAAACCGATTACCTTAAACTCTCCGATGTTGGTAAACAAAGCTACGGCTTTTGGCTATGGCCAGGAATTTTTTTACTGCTACTTTCTTTGCTCTTTTTATTAATCAATACTCTTTAATTTAGTAACCTATCGTTTCGTGTCTTTTGTCGACTGCCTTTCTGCTTTAGAAAAAAAAGCCGGCTGAGACTGTATTCAAGAGAAGATTTCCATACGTGACAAATAGTGAAGCACTTGGCATTTTGGAGAAGCAGCAGCTTCTCCATTTTTGTTATGCCTGTTATTCCAGCTATTCATCGATAATCGTCATCTTGTATCCAGTTACTGTCCCAGCCGCTAGGCATTCAAGTGGTTATTCAATCGATGTCCACTTGTAATCGTATTGTGCGCCTGCTGCATGAGCAACGACACCTTTTACATTTGGTGCACGTAAATGAGCTTCTGCTTTTTGGTAAACTGGGATTACTCCTTGTTCACTCATGATTAGTTTTTCCGCATTGACTAAATCTTCCCAACGCTTTTCTGGGTCATTGACGTTAGTCGTACTTGCCGATTTAATCAAGGCATCATACTCTTCATTGCTCCATTGACCACGGTTATATGAGTTGCCAGTCGTGAATAAGTCTGTAAAACTGCTAGCATCTGCATAGTCAGCTCCCCAACCACCCATCAACATATCAAAGTCTCCAGCGTTGGAACGATCCAAACGAACAGAGAATGGTACGGGGCTTAACGTTACTGTCAAACCATCCAATGTTTTTTGCAATGTATCTTGTACATATTCAATGATTTTCTTCGTAGAATCTGTATCAGAGGCTAAGATATCAAATTCAAGAGAATCGATTCCCAATTCTTCTTTAGCTTTTTCCCAATGCTCTTTGGCTTTGGCCTCATCATATTCTAAAACACTGCCTGCTGATTTAGTAAAATCAGTATTGTCGGATGGGCTAAAGGTCATGCCTTCTGGTACTAGACCTGTCGAAGCAATTGAGCCGTCCCCTAAAATCGATGTCACTAAAGCGTCACGATCAATGGCATACGAAATTGCTTTACGTAAATTTTCATTGCGGAATGGTGATTTTTCATCGCGTTGATTGACTTCAAAATAATAGGTCGTTGCTTCTGGTTGAGAGACAAACGCTTCATCATTGGCCATTTGCTGTGCAAGTTCCCCTGTAAGAATGACATCATCAGCTTGACCATCTTGGAACAAGTTCAATGCAGTCGCTGATTCTTTAACAACACTCACATTGATGGTTTCTAATTTCACTGTATCTTTATCCCAATACTGATCATTCTTTTCGTATGCCCATTCGGTATCGGTTCCTGGTCCATCAAATCCGGTAAGAACAAAAGGTCCATTATAAACGGCATTGTCGCTCGTTGCCGCATATTGATCCCCGTGTTCTTCAACAACCGCTTGACTTTGTGGGAAGAAAGATGGGAATGCCAGCAAGTAGTCAAAGTAAGGAGTGGCCTTTTCTAATGTGATCTCTAACTCATGATCGCCAACTGCTTTGATTCCTAATTCAGACGGATCTTTCTCTCCGGCTGTGATAGCTTCCGCATTTTTTACTGGTGCGTACAAGTAGGCATACTCTGAAGCCGTCTCAGGCTTGACTGTTCGTTGCCAACCATAGACATAATCAGCTGCTGTTACAGGTTCGCCATTTGACCATTTTGCGTCATCACGCAATTTGATCTTATAAGTCAATCCATCTTCACTGACTTCTGCTTCTTCTGCTGCTCCAGCTGGCTGCGGTTTGCTGTCAGCGTCTAAGCGGTACAACCCCTCATATACATTATTTAGCGCACTGAAACTGATTGTATCTGTCGCAAGGGACAAATCGGCACTTGGCATTTCTTGTTGAACCACAACATTGAATACCTGTTCCGCATTGCTTTCGCTGCTGGCAGCTGATCCGCTGCTTGAATTATTTGAACCACCTGTGGTACAGCCTGCTAAAACTAAGCCGCACACAGCAACCAATCCATATGCCCATTTATTTTTCATCCTGAACTACTCCTTAATTGATTTAATTTTCAGAATAATCGCTCTTTTCTGAAGTTAGATTAGATTTTAATTAATAATTATTAAAAAAGCAATCTTTTTTTGCAATTTTTAGCATTAAAAAACACGATAAAAGACAATAACTTTGAAGAATTTCTACTAAATATTCCTAGAAAACTAATAAATATGCTACTTTCATCTTCTTCTCATTTTTATTTTAAAGACCATTTTTTCTTTTAAAAAAAACAAAAAGAGTTGTGTCATAAGTTTAAAAAAACAAGCATATATCCGAACAATCAATGAAAGACACTCACTTTACAGCCGTGTCTTGTCGCTAATCTTGATGATTCTTGCGACCTTCATTTTTGATCATTCGGATATCATTTGTTTTAACTTATGTTCCAACTCTTGACTAGTTTTAAGAAACATCTTAGCCACTATAACTGTCTGTGTCCGTTTTGACAAGCAATGTTCAACTAGAAGACTTAAGAAACTAGCGATTCTCCGCCAGCAGCAACAACTTCGTCTCGCAAAAAGGCAGTCAAACGCTCACCTATTTGTTCATCTGGATGACGGGGATCAACTAAGCTGATCTCTTGCTGCCAGATAGTGTCGCTTTTTTGGAAGGCACTCACAAAGCCGACCAATTGCTCACCTTCAATAGCTGCAATGACAACTTTATTCGGCTGCAGTAATTCTTCTGCTGTCCGCTGCTCTTTTTGATAGGTAGACGGATAAATTAGAACGGCTAAGTCGATCAGCTGATCACGTAAAATATAATTCTCTCTATCAAATTCAGTAATGATCATGATTTGCCCCCTTCGCATTTCGCGTGTTCCACTAGATGAATTCTATCAATAAATCGATAAAAAGACGAATAAATGACTTTCCGCGCTTCATACTTGCTCGTTACTTGAAATAAATAAGACCAGACAACATCGGCCTATTCTCGCAAGCAACCTATCCTCTTACAAGTTATATTCCTAGTTGTCTGATCTATCTATCGTTAAATCAATTCGTTTTAATTGACAATCTGTTCGTGCCGCTTAATGAATGGCGCCCCCGATTGCTTTGATGTCTTCTTTTCCTTGATAATCGACAATCGCACCGATTGCCGCTTCCAATCCTTTCGCAATATCTTGTAAGCTCATAGCCGGTTGACCAGGCTTGTCAACAACTTGCTCTGGAATGAATGGGACATGAATGAAGCCCCCTTTAAGCGTTGGGTATTTTGTATCGATCATGTATTGTACTTGATACATGATGTGGTTGCAGACAAATGTACCGGCAGTATTTGAAACAACAGCAGGAATCCCGGCTTCTTTCATCGCAGCTACCATTGCTTTGATCGGCAACTGACTGAAATAAGCAGGTTGGCCTTGAGGCTGGATGGCTTCATCTACTGGTTGATTGCCTTCGTTGTCTGGAATACGTGCATCATCGACATTGATCGCCACTCGCTCAGGTGAAATAGCAAAACGTCCGCCTGCTTGTCCAATATTCAAAACAACATCAGGTTGGATCTCTTCAATTTTAGCTTGTACAACTTCAGCTGATTTGCCGAAAACAGTAGGAATCTCTAATTTAACTATCTTTGCTCCGTTGATTTCTTCTGGTAATAATTTAACAGCTTCCAACGCTGGGTTGATTGCTTCTCCGCCAAATGGATCAAATCCTGTGACTAAACATTTCATATTGATCATCCTTTCTATTCCTTTTTACCACTAAAATGCCCAAAAGTACATCAATCCGATATGGATCACAATTAGCAGCACGGCAATCGGTGCTTGGGTTTTGATTACTGCATTCGAATTTTTCATCTCGAGTAATGCGACGGGTAATGCATTGAAATTGGCTGCCATCGGTGTCAACAATGTTCCGCAAAAACCGGCAGTCATCGCCAGTGCTCCTGCTACAACGGGATCTCCCCCTTGAGCGATTACGAATGGGACACCGATTCCGGCAGTAATGACAGTAAATGCCGCAAAGCCATTTCCCATGATCATTGTAAATAAAACCATGCCTAAACAATAGGCAATCACACCAATCAAACGATTGCCTTCGGGTACTACACCTGAAATACCATGGGAGATCACTTCTCCAACACCAGCAGCATTAAAAATCACGCCTAGAGCCGCTAGTAATTGTGGCAAGATACCAGCAGTACCGACTTGTTGGAACATACGATCGGAATCATCCAGCACTGTTTTTGGTTTAGCAGAGGTCAATACCATTGCTAAAATCAACGCCAAAACAGAAGCGATCCCGATCCCAACTTGTCCGCCTAAAGGTGTGTAGGAAATCGCAACTGCGATGACTGCTAGCGAGATACAAGGGATAAAAATCTTACTGCCGATTCTTTCGGCGGCTTGTTCTGCTTTTTGTTCATCGACATCCACGATTTTACCAATTCGAACTTGCTTGAAGAACGTCAATACACCCATACAAATAATGATGATCCCATCAATGATGTAAGGAATAAAGTTTCCGAAAGCAAAAACGATACCAAGTAAAAGCCAAAATGTTGCTGTACCCAGTCGTGTTGGATGGGTCGCATCTTTAAAGACTCGAACAGCAGTCATGATTGACAAGAGACCGATCAAAATATAAAAGAATTCTAAAATATTATTGATGATTGCTTCCATTTACTTTTCCTCCTTTTCGCCATATTTTTTAGACAATTTGCGATCGAAAGCCAGATTTGAAAGGGTAGCAATGACTAAAACGATCAGCGCGATAGGGATTGAAGCCTGTGCAATTGCACTGGCGGCTACGTCATAACCCAATGATTTTAACGTTCCAGTGATCAATAAAACACCCGAAGCCGCCACAAACGTATTTTGGGCAAAAAAGTTCCCGTAGTTCTCATTAGCTGCCGCCCGAGCTTTGATTTTTTCCTGATCTGCTTCTTCTAGTTCGCCATACTTGTTCTCCGCTGCGGCTTGCGCCATTGGGTTAACGATTGGACGAATAAATTGCGTGTGTCCTTGGATCCGAATCGAGAAGAAACCTGCTAGTTCTCGAATAAACAAATACAAACTTAAAAACTTGCCTGGGGTCAATCCTTTGATTTTTTCAATCAAAACAACGGCCTGTTGTTTCAATCCAAAGCGTTCTGAGATTCCTACCATTGGTAGTGTGAGTAGGAATAAGGTCACGAGACGATTGTCTACAAATGCCTTTCCTAACATTGATAAGAAATCAGTAAAATCTATCCCCGAAACTAATGCGGTTGCTAATCCTGCGATCAGAACAACGGCGATCGTGTCGAGTTTCAGCAAAAAGCCGACAAGAATTACCAAAATACCAATCAATTTGATCCATTCCATGGAATCATCCTTTCATCATGTGTGTTATTTTTATTTCTATCAATTCTTATAGTATAGACGATTTTTCAAGCCATGAGTATCGGAATTTTGAAAAAAACCAGAGAAACCGCTTTCCTTTGTTGTTATCCAAAACAATTTTTTTCTGAAATAAAAAAATCAGCAAAAGCAGGAACCGCACCCGTCTTTGTCTCAGATCTGGCCTTTTTCAGCGGTCTGTCAACAAAGAGTGCCGTTCACCTACTTTTCTGATTTTGAAAAAACGGTCTTCTGTACCGTTTTTTGATAAAAGTCTGTTCAATGAGCGACTTTCCCGCCTTCATGGTCAGACTTGATTTGATTCTAGGCAGTGACTTGCTTTTTCATCTGTTTGCTACGCAACTGACCGCAAGCTGCATCGATATCCGTCCCATGTTCTTTACGAATCACACAGTTGATACCATTTTTCTTCAAGATGTCATAAAATGCTAAAACATCTTCTTTCTTACTGCGAGCATACTGATCATGTTCACTGACAGGGTTGTAAGGAATCAAGTTCACATAAGAAAGCTTGCGTTTATTCTTGAGCAATTCGACCAATTGCCGCGCATGCTCTGGTCGATCATTGACATGATCCAGCATGATGTATTCAAACGTGATTCGCCGATTGTTTTTTTCCAAATAGTAGTCAATAGCTTCCATTAGTTTTTCAATCGGGAAACTGCGGTTGATCCGCATCATCGAAGTTCGTACTTCATTATTTGGAGCATGGAGTGAAATCGCAAGGTTCACTTGTAAGCCATTTTCAGCAAACTCTTTGATTTTATGAGCTAAACCACTGGTTGAAACAGTGATATGGCGCGCACCAATCGCTAGTCCTTTCGGATCATTGATAATCTGCAGAAACTGCATGACATTCTCGTAATTGTCAAAAGGCTCGCCGATTCCCATCACCACCACATGGGAGACACGTTCTCCAGCATTTAATTCATCGAAATAATGTTGCACCAGCATGATCTGAGCGACAATTTCTCCAGCAGTTAGGTCTCGTTGTTTTTTTAGCAGACCGCTCGCACAAAATGTACAGCCGATATTACAGCCGACTTGTGTCGTCACACAGACTGACATACCATATTCCTGACGCATTAAGACGGTCTCAATCATATGATTATCGGGTAACTGGAACAAATATTTGACTGTGCCGTCGCTGGCTTCTTGCAAGACGATTTGTTTCAAAGGATTGATCACAAACGATTCATTTAACTTAGTTACCAATGATTTAGGCAAATTGGTCATTTCTTCAAATGTCGCTACTCGTTTCTCATATAACCATTCCCACACTTGATGCGTGCGGAATTTCTTTTCTTCTTGCTCAGTCATCCACAAAGATAAGGACTCTTTGGTTAATCCATAAATTGAAGGTTTCACATTGCTTCCTCTTTTCAAAATAGTCGCTACATACTATAACTGAATTTTGCGTATAAAGCAACTCATCTCCGAGGCTTGTTGAAAGCAGAACTACGAATGCAACACTCTGATCTCAGAATATAAAAAAAGATAAAAGACTGAACGATCTTGTTCTAGACACTGGGCTCTTTTTCCTAATTTATCGTTTCTGCTAAAATTTTCCCTGCTAATGCAAAAAACTTTCCTCACGTATCACATATAGTGATGGAAAGTTTTTTTGTATTCACGTATTGAATTCAATGACTTTGCCATCTTTCGCGACTAATTCGCCACGTTGCGGTGGGCTTGTGTGCAGGTAAAGCTGCAATGGCATCTCCAATGTCAATGTCTTTTCTCCTTGCTGAAAGACACCATAGTAACTTGCTTTTTCCTGATCTTCATATGTATGGCTCAATAAATAATACCCTTTTTCAACGTCTTCTTGTTTCTTTTTAGTTTCCCGTAAAAAGCGCCGCAAGTGTTGATAAGTATAAAATAAAAATAGTATCAGTGTTGCCGCTAATAACAAATATCCTAGCATCATGAATGAATCGACGACGTGGAATAAGCCGTCTCGACTCCCACACTGATCATTAATGCCGCATCGACTTCACACATGATTGATTCATCTAGATGACAAACCTTCTCCTTTAGTCGACTTTTGTCGATTGTCCGAATCTGCTCCATCAAGATCACTGAATCTTTACCGATCCCTGTACAAGTCGCTGAGATCCCAATATGGGTCGGCAGTTTTGGCTTAGCCATTTTAGCCGTGATCGCGGCAATGATCACCGTTGGACTAAAATGATTGCCTAAATCATTTTGAATCACTAATACTGGCCGAATCCCTCCTTGCTCCGATCCAACGACCGGTGACAGATCGGCAAAATAAATGTCTCCCCTTTTTACCATAGGACCACCCTAACTTTTATATTCTCGCGGCACCCTTGCAGAAAGCGTGCATGCCACTTCATAATGAATCGTCTCTAATTGTTCCGCTACTTTTTGCATAGTGATGCACTGTCCGTTATCTTCGCCGATCAATGTGACTTTTGTTCCCGCAGGAAATGACCGGGGTAAACGGATCATCAGCTGATCCATACATACACGACCAACGATTTCACAATACTCACCAGCTACCAATAAAGAAAATCCTTGCATTTTTCGCAACCAGCCGTCCGCATAACCAATCGGTACCGTACCGATCCATTCTGCTTGCGGCGTGATATATGTTTCACCATAGCCAATTCCGGCTCCTTTTTCAAGTAATTTCACTTGGACCAATTCAGAAACAAGAGACAAGGCTGGTTTCAATGGATATGTTTCTGGCAATGCCGTTCCTGAAGGATTCAATCCATACATCGCAATGCCATAGCGAACCATGTTCCCTACGGCTTCTGCATGCCACAAAGCAGTAGCACTATTGCCGGCATGGACATACCTTGGCAATTCAGGCAGACATGCCAATGCGGTTTGAAACCGTTGATTTTGTTCTTGCCAATACGTATCATCTGCTTGATCGGCTGTCGCAAAATGGGTGAAAATCCCTTCCCATGTGAACAAAGACTGCTCTTGGAGCCATTTGACAGCCGAGAGTAACTCTTCATTAGAAATAAAGCCAATTCGCCCCATTCCTGTATCAACTTTCAAATGGACCTTCAGCGGATTGGTGACAGGATTTTTTTGCAAGAAAGCAGCCGCTTCTTGCAACCACTCGTTCGTGCTTACTGGAAATGAAAGATTGTAGTAGCTCAGCAAACCGATATCTGCCACAGAAACGATCCCCAACACCAATATTGGTTCACTGAATCCAGCTTCCCGCAACTCGATACCTTCATCGACTGTCGCAACACAAAAACCGGAAGCGCCCCCTTCTAGAGCTGCTGTTGCTGTCTCAATAGCCCCATGTCCGTAGCCATTTGCTTTGACCACAGCAAATAAATCCGTTGCCTTTGGCAAACGCGCCACTTCATTTTCAACATTTTCTTTGATTGCCTCTAAATTTATAATGGCTTTCGTTGGTCTATGGATTGAAACGACCATTCCACTTTCCTTCTTTCTCTAGTGATTCCCTTAACGAATCGCTATCTCTGGCATTATTCATTCTCCAACAAGATTTGCGCAAAGGCAGTCTCATTGGTATGAGTGATACTGACAAACGTCTGATGTAGAGGGTGAGGTGCCTTTGTAACAACGGGCGCTCCAGCCTCGTTGGTCAGAACTTCGATATCTTGAAAAGACAATTTCCCAATTCCTGTTCCCCAAGCTTTCGAAAAAGCTTCTTTACAAGCATACCGTCCCCCAAGAAATTCAATCTGCCTTTTTTTTGGCAGCTTGAAAAACAGTTCAGATTCCTTCTCAGTTAAAATACGCTGAATAAATTGCGGTTTGTTTTCAATCAATTCTTTGATGCGGGCTAATTCTACTGCATCGATCCCGATACCTTTGATCATTTTCTATCCTTTTCTGTTCAGCAAGAACCTTTATTCCATGACTGTTCATTACGATTTTATATCTATCTATTAAATACATCAGCTGCATTTATTTTAGTTTCATTCTACCAAAAAAAAAGGGAATTACCACTCAAAACTAAAGGGTTTAATGGATGGTTAAGAAATTTTTGAGAGGCTCGTTCTCCAGTTTTCCTTGACTATACCGTCTTTTCTCAAAAAGGGCAAAAAAATATCCGAACAATGATCGATCACGCCAAGTGGCCTCTTGGTCAGTGGCACACATTGGCAGGTTGATCGAAAAAAGTTCAGATAATTTTGTGTCGAAAAAGGTGCTGAAAGCGACCTCTAAGGACTAGTCTTGATTGTTGCGGATAACGAAGCCGCGTTTTTTGTCATTGCTGCGACGGTTATTTTTGCGAGCGCCGTCTTTGCTGTAATTTCCTCGAGCTTTGCCGCTGCGGTTGCCGCCGTTGTCTTTACGGTTACGGTTGTTGCTGTTGTTGCTGCGACGACCATTTTTATTGAAAGATTTCTTTCCTTGCGGTAATGGTCTTTCTGGTGTGATCTTCACAGGGACAAGATCAGATGGATCTTTCGCGATTGTTTTAAGAAGCAAAGCAGCCAAGTCTTGTGCTGAGTAGCGTTCCAATAAATCATCTGCAGCTTGGAGGTATTTATCCAACCCGTTTTCATCCATTTTCACTTCTACTTGTTCAATTGCTGCACCTAATTGCCCCTTAAAAGCTTCTTTTTCGGTTGGTGGACGCATTGGTGACATCCGTTTTTTAGTTAGATTTTCAATAACATGCAAATAACTCATTTCGTTTGGTGTAACGAAAGTTACGGAGATTCCGCCTTTACCTGCACGGCCCGTCCGTCCGATACGGTGAACATAACTCTCTGGATCTTGAGGAATATCATAGTTGTAGACGTGAGTCACACCAGAAATATCTAATCCTCGAGCTGCAACGTCTGTAGCAACCAAAATATCTAAATGACCGCTCTTGAATGATCGTAATACGCTCATTCGTTTTTGTTGAGACAAGTCTCCATGGATCCCTTCCGCTTTGTAGCCTCGAGCTTCTAGTCCTCGTGCCAATTCATCGACACGACGTTTTGTCCGACCAAAAACGATCGTCAACTCAGGTGTTTGTACATCCAACAAACGAGTCATAATATCGAATTTTTCATAGTCTTTTGAACGAACATAATATTGATCGATCAAATCAGCCGTCATTTCTTTCGCCTTGATTTGAACATGTTCAGGGTTTTTCATGAATTTTACACCAATGCTCTTGATTGCAGGAGGCATTGTTGCTGAAAATAGTAAGGTTTGACGTTCTTCAGGTACTTGGCTGATGATCTTCTCGATATCTTCCAAGAAGCCCATGTTCAACATTTCGTCTGCTTCATCCAAAACAAGTGTTTCCACTGTACCAAGTTTCAATGTGTGGCGGTTGATATGGTCTAACATACGTCCTGGTGTACCGACAACGATATGGGGACGATCTTTTAGTTGACGGATTTGACGACCTATATCCGCACCACCGTAAACCGCTTGAACCCGGATTTTTTTGTCTTTTCCTAAACGATATAGTTCTTCTTGGGTTTGGATCGCTAATTCCCGAGTAGGTGCAATCACTAATCCTTGTAGTTGGTGATTTGCTGGGTCGATTTTTTCCAACATTGGCAAGCCGAATGCTGCTGTTTTTCCGGTACCGGTCTGTGCTTGACCGATGACATCTCTTCCTTGCAACGCAAGGGGAATTGTTGCTTCTTGGATTGGTGTTGCTTCTTCAAAGCCGGCACGCTCAACAGAAGTCAATAATTCGTTTGATAATTCTAGATCTTTAAATTTCAAATGGATCCTCCTAATTTGGTCATCATCATGATGCCTGTTTTCTTTAATCGAAGCGTACTTTCTTCAGAAACACAAGAGCAGTCCCATCTCTTATCTTTCTCTTGTTACCGAAAAACCGCTTCACGAAGGCATTATAAAAGGCTAAAACAAATCTTTCTGTCTCAGCCATCATTTTATCTCAAAACGTCAATGTTTATTTACAGTAATCATTCTGTGCTTCATCTTTCGGCATTAAATAAGTATAGCACAGAATGAAAATTTCAGCAAGATTTCACGCTTACTTGTATGTGTCTGAATTTTAGTTAGGTGCTAATCTGATAAGAATTTTAGAAGTTTTTTAGAGGATTTTGAAGAAATTCGTTTTCATTTTATTGTGCAAAAAATAAAACTAAATAGTTTTATAACCTATTGTTATTACGAGTGTACCTCTTTTTTAGAAAATTGCAATAGTTTTGTTTGATTTTTTTGCATATAAGTTCTAAATTCTTTTTATTTTATTATTTTTCGAATTTGATCCACCCGAATACGAGTTAAATCTTTTTCTTCTCGTCCCTTTTTTAATTGTACCCTTGGCTGATCCAGTAATTCAAATTGGGCGTACTCTTCCCGCCACTTACCAAAAAAGAGTTCTCTTAACTGATCTTCCTTCACATCTACAATCATCCTTCCCATTGTCTCACCCCCTAATGCAGACCAATACATCCCTTTTTTCTTCATACGATTGGCAATCTTTGATTGCTGTGACTCCATAATCCCAATTCCATCACTAGAAAAACCATAGGTTTTAGGTGATTGGGTATACACAAAATCACGCAAAAATTTCTTGCTAAATTGTTCAAATCGAATCATTTCTTCCTCCGTCTCAACGATTGATTCGATCGTCTCTAACACCAAACGAGCTTCTTGCTTATTATGTGTAGCGATTGCCTGAAAGAAACGTTCTTGCAGTGTCGGAGGATAGCTCTTAAAAAAGTCCTTAATTCGTTCATTCAAATGATAGCGATCCCAAAAATGAAGATGCTTGCCAGAAAATCCACCAACAAGTTCTTTAAAAACATACGGAGTATATCCTTTTCCCATATCAGAATTTGTAATCACCATCGTTTTCTCCCCTAATTCATAGTGATTATAGATATAATCCACAACTTCTTCCCGTGCTTTTTTATTACTCATTGATACAATCTCATGTTTATCTATTAATTGTTTTCGATTGCGATATTCTTCCTCACAACCTCGATGGATTACAAAATGAGCCAACTCAGCGGTCTGTTCCCCTTGACGATTCGTTTTAATTCGAATCCCGTCTCCTTCAATGTATAAGACCGGCACTTTTTGACGTTGGTTCATTTGGTTTTCCTCATAATAACGATAGACTTCTCGTTCTTGATAATACTGTCCTGCAAGCTGTACAGCCTTGCTAACCGTATCCTTTGTGATATAAATACCTTTCAAAAGGTGAAACGTTCTTACAACTTCACGATAAGGCATTTTTGTCGCTAGTTCTGCCACTTGCAACAATAATTCCATCGAAAAACGAGTATATTTGGGTAACCCTAATACTTCATCTACTGGATATCGATACTCATGATTCCATCGATAACATTTTCGAGAAAAAGTAATTTCACCAAAGGTGAAAATCACTGTCCGCTGAGCTGTTTTCACATATTTCCATCCTTGTGCTTGAACTTCCATCCCTACTTTTCGTTCAATCGCATGGAGCTTTTCTAGAAACCGTTCAATCGCTTTTTCCTGGTATTCTCGTTCAAAATCTAATTCGTTAAACATAGGCAAATTCCTTTACTGTCTTTCTTTTTTCTTCTAGTATAGAAATCCTGTATTTTTTTACCAAATCTTTTTTTGTTCTGCTCAATCATCCGAAAAGTTTTTTTTAAAGACTCATTAAAAAAGGAGAAATGGTTTAATATTGACTACTTTTCCAATCAAAATTCATCCAATTTCGTCCACACATAAAAACGTGCGTTTTTTTTGTTTCGTACGCTACGCGAACGAAACTGACTAAACTCATAAAAAAGCTGAGCTAGAATGAGGTTCATCCTAACTCAGCTTTGATTTTGCACAAATTGTCAGTCCCTACTGACAAAAAGCCAGTTTTGTTTATATCTGAATATATTTTGATTCTTTATAAAATCTTCAGTTTTAATTTATTTCTTACTATTTAAAGTTGAAACAATATTTTCAATACCTACTTGAATTAACTGTCCATCTTTAACAAATCCTTCTTCTCTATCTTTTAAATATCCTACTAATTTATGTTTCATTTCAGAAATGATCGATTCGTATTTTTTATCATAAAATAGGTTTTTCATCTCATTTGGATCATTTATCATATCAAATAATTGATACGTATTTTTTACGGGAAACCATATAAATTTCCATTTCTCCGTTAATATATACTGACTAGAATCAATACCTAAACTATGCTCCCCATGAATTTCTTGCCGCCACCCCTCATAATGTCCATAAAGTAATTGTTTAACACTTTTCCCATCTGTATCAACACATTGTTCTAATGCTAAATCAACTAGTGAAGGAAATATATCTTGTATTTTTACAAGTTCTTTGATGGTATGATTTTTAGCCGAAATAATATTTCCTGGATCATAAATAAATGATGGGATACGGATACTTCCTTGATAAGGATACCCCTTTCTAAATAAAAAATGTTCTCCTAATTGATCTCCATGATCTGAAATAAACCAAATGATTGTATCTTTGTCATGTCTAAATTCTTTTAAAGCCATTAAAAATCGATTAATTTGATGATCTATGTGAGAAATAAGTCCATAATATCCAGCCAACATTCTTCTTTGATCGTCCTTTTTTAATTTTCCTCTTAAGGCACAAATATCTGGAACATTATGTTCCAGTTCCAATTCCTCCCAATTACCAATATACAAATCTATAGTGTCTGGCAATCTATCCATATACATATCAAAATAATATTTTGGTGGATTCAATGGAGCATGAGGTTTCTCAAATGATAATTTTAAGAAAAATGGTACTGTAGGATCTTTCCGTCTTAAAAAGTTTATTCCTTCTGAAACCACCCAATTTGTTGGATGAAATTTTTCAGGATACATCCATGGTCGTGCTTCCCACGAATTGCAATTTAACCCATCATCAATCAAATCTGCATCTGAGCCCAATGATTCTTTTAGAAACATTAAGTAATCACTAGAGTATTCAAACTGCTCTCCATATCGTTTATCATATTTTCGATCAACATGAAGATACCCATCATGCAATAGTACATGATCAAATCCCAACCGTTTTCTTGAAGGATACACATGCATTTTCCCAATACACTCAGTTTGATATCCCTGTTCTTTAAAAACTTCTGGAAGTGTATTTTTAAAATACCATGGAACCTCATCTTCATAACCTACCCTTCCCGAAGTTTCTTGATCTAATCCTGTCAGTAATGCTGCTCTTGCTGGAACACAACTTGGAACAGGCGAATAACAATTCTCAAAATTATATCCTTGACTAGCCATCATATCTAATGTAGGCGTACTAATGAATTTATCTTGACTATTCAAAGATAACGCATCTGCCCTCATCTGATCTACTACAATTAAAACAACATTGGGTTGATCCTTTTTCATATTAAAAACTCCAATCATTAAAATAATCAAACAACCTCTCTTGATTTAAGAAATTAAAATTTCCTTTTGAAAGGATATTTTTTTGTGATGAGCAAAAATTTAAATGGAATAACAATTCTTTATAGCGGATGATTGATTACTTAAGAACACTTTATACTAAAATAAACCTTGATATCAAAAATCTCTAAATTTTTTGTCAATATAAAATGTTATTCATTAAATTTCTAAATACTGTAAATAACTATATCTTCTTTTTACTTATCAAACAGTTTCATTATTAGCCATCTTTACAAATGGTAAATAAATCAAGGTAGCTAAAATTAAATTGATTATTGATAAAATAATTGATCTCCAATCAAATCCTGTCGAAAAGAATCCATATAAAATCGGTGGCATCACCCAAGTTACATTTTGTGTTACTGGAGATACTAATCCTAAATCTGTTGCTAAATATGCAAGCCCAGCCATAATTACAGGACACAAAATTTTAGGTATAAATAAAATAGGATTTAATACAGTAGGTAATCCGTACATCACCGGTTCTCCTATATTAAAAAGGCATGGAACTATTCCCAATTTAGCCACTTCTCTATAATGACCATTTTTTGATACCCAAAAAATCGCAATTAATAAACCTAAAGTTGCATACCAGACAAACGATCCGTATGATACACTTGTCCAAACATAAGGAATAGTTTCATTGTTTTGATAAGCTTCTAAATTAGCTAATAGAGCCACTCCAAATACACCTTCCATAATAGGTGCCATAACATTTCCACCATGAATACCGAAAAACCAGAAAAATTGAACTAAGAAAGCAACTAATATAACAACAAAAAAACTTTGGGAAAGTCCTAACATAGGGCGTTGTAATATTTCGTAAATTACATCTGTTAAAATTTTTCCTGTTATTCTATTTAACAAAAATGTCAAAATAGCAATTATATAAAGAGAAACTAAAGCTGGAATAATTGATAAAAATGGTTTAGCGATAGCTGGAGGAACTGTATCAGGTAATTTAATTGTCCAATTTTTATTCATGAGTTTACAAAAAATAATTGAAGATAAAAAACCTATGATTATTGCGGTAAAATAACCATTTGAATTAATTTGTGTACCAGGCAACAATCCTGATATAGTCACATTTAAACTGTTACCTGTAACTTTTATTCCCTCAACATCAGTAAATAGCGTTGTTAAGTCAATATTATTATTATTCGATAAATTGTAAGTTGAAGTCATAGAATTACTTATAGAAATAATAAATGAAGACAGTGCGACTAGTCCTGAAGACAAAGTATCTGTTTTATATATTTTAGCAATATTTACTCCTAAACAATAAATAAACAGTAAGGAAACAATAGAAATGCTTCCTTTTGATATCAAATTATTTATATCTACTAACCATTGAAAATAATCAGTAATCTTCTCATAGCCAAATTGCATAGGAAAATCTACTAAAAAAGCATTTAATAATATTGCAACCGAACCTGTCATTATTACAGGCATCGTACCCATAAATGAATCTCTTAACGCTACTAAAAATCGTTGATTCCCAATCTTAGTAGCTATAGGTAAAACTTTATTCTGGATTGTATTCATTATTTTCTCACTCATTATGATTGACTCCTTCAAAAAATAATTAGAAAGCGCTATCTAATTATAGTATAGATTTTTTTGACCATTTGAACATGATAATTTGTATTTAAAACATGTCATTTTCTTCATAATTAGTTCTATAAGGAAAGATTTTGGATATCATAATAAATAAATTTCTATTACAATTTTCATTTCCCAATGCAGATATAAATCTCCTCTCCCAACCCCTCTATTCATAATTATATCCTTCAACAAAAACGGATATTTCATATGACAAAAAATTCTTATTAGAAGTAAAATATTATACAGATAAACAGACCCTTTAGACACTAATTTGGTGAAATATCCAAAATGATAAGAGCTCTGAATTTTTGTTTTAAACAACTTTGTTAAAGCAACTTACAGCTAGCAATATAAACTATAATATCCTAAATTTAACCATAGCTCCCCAAAAATAATAACTAATAATAGAATTAGAATCACTGTCAAGCTACTAATTGATTACAAAAATACAATTAAAGAAACTACAAAAAGATTAGTTACAATGATGAATTCTTATTTTCCAAACTGTGAAATACTGTCCTTGTTAATTTAGAAAACTTAATAACAATCAGTTAAAAATACGCTATTTAGAAAATTAAACAAAGGACGTGCCATAAATTAGTTGATCACGCCCCCGCATCTATTACAAAACTGCTAAAATATTTAATGAATACATTAGTATTGATAAAACTAAAAATATCCAAATAACCTTGGTTGAATTGAGAGATTTTTTGCTTAATAACCAATATGCCAATAAAACTAAAACAACAGGTACTATAGCTGGCATAATAGGGTCTAACATTTCTTTTTGGAAAGATAGTTTCTTATCACCAATAACTAATTTGAATGGAACACCAACCTTTACAACACTAGGAACCAAGCCTCCTAATACTACTACACCAAGTAAAGTTGCTGATTCAGTTAAATCTTTCAACAATCCACCTACACTGGATACCAGTTTTTTACCTTCTCGGAAAGCAATTGGTAACTCAAAATATCTCAAAAATAGTATAATGAGAGATACTAATAACCAAAGTATTACACCTAATGGATTTCCTTCTAATCCCATATAAGCTGCTAGAGATCCAAAAATTGTTGGAATCACTGCCCCAAATAAAGAATCGCCTACAGCTGCAAAAGGTCCCATCATACTCGTTTTAATTGCTGCTACAGCATCTTTCGATTTGCTTCCATCTTCTGCTTGCAATGCTAAATCAATTCCAATAATAAATGCACTTAAAAAAGGACTGGTATTATAGAATTGCATTTCTGATTGCAACACACTTTTTAATTCTTTTTCATCTTTGTATAACTTTTTCAAAGCTGGATATACAGCTCGAACATATGCCACATTCATCATTCGTTCGTAGTTCCAACCTAGTTGAGCTCCAAACATATATCTTAAACTAACTTTTCTCAGATCTTTGCTACTTAATTTGCTAACATTAGATTTCATCATCATCAACCTCTCCGTTAACTACTTCTATATGATTGATAGTATCTAGTTTTGATTCTAATAAACGTTTATCTTGTAATTTTTTATAGTGAATAATAGCAGCTGCCAATCCTGCAAAAGAAATACCCATCATTGGAATATTTAAATAAGCGGCTAAAATATACCCAATAATTAAAAAACCGAAAAAATTCCTAATTGGCAAATAATGTAGTAAAATGGCAATCCCAACAACTGGTAATATAGCTCCTGCCAATTTTAATCCTCCCATTAACCAATCCGGTGCATAATTTAATACTGTATTTACTACTTCATTACCAAAAATTAAACATAAGCCTACTGGTATTGCACGAGATAATGCAATAGGAACTAAACTTAACCATGCTTCTAAACTAATCTTATGAAAATTTTCTTCTTCTATATGTTTATCCACACGATGTAAAAAATAAACCCCACAAAAACGAGCTAAAATATCTAATTGAACTAATAATAAGCCTACAGGAACAGAAATACCTATTGCAAATTCAATTCCTTTTCCACTAACAACACCTAATGCTGTACCAATGATTGCCCCTGTGCCAAAATCAGGAATTGATGAGCCACCAAATGTTCCTACACCTAAGACCATCAGTTGTAATGTTGCTCCTACTAATAAGCCTGTATTAATATCTCCCATTATAATTCCTGCTAGAAAACCAGAAATTGCTGGTTTACTTAATTGTAATCCTGACAGATAAGGATCTATACCTCCTAGTATAGCTAAACATATTAAAGAAAATATCTGAAAAAAAGAAATATCATTCATGATCAAACTAACTCCTTTATATTATTTTGAACTTTTCACTGCCCCAATATCTAGTATGCCATCTAACTTAATACCAAAAAAATCAGTTCCTAAATTATAACCATTTTTATCGATAACCTTCTTCCCACTATGAATAGCAGGAGATGATTGTTCCAATTTATATCCATCAAACACTGTATTCTGACTGAATCGATCATATGTCAAATAGTTAAAATTAGGTTTTACGGGACCATTTCCAGGAGAAACAAATATATTTGACTCTTGGCTATTTACTAATAAAGCAGTATTATCTGAGCTTGGTAAATTACTATAGTTACAATATAAATTATTGCTATAGATAATGCGATTATTCGGATTCCACTCTTCATTTACTGGTTGTTTTCCAGCATTGTATATAATATTATTCTCAATCAGAGCTGACCCAGTATTCATATCCTTTCTCACAAACGGTACCCCTTTATCTATATAAAAAATGTTATTATAGATATGGGCATCAGGATTATTAGGCAAATTCAAAATGCCTTTTTTATCATTTTGACTAATATTAAATCTGAATGTACTATTTACTGCGTTTTCTAAACAAAACATAACTGTTCCACCAGAATTTCCACTACTATAATTATATTGATAAATAGTTCCATCAGCCGAATCTGCATCCCATGCTTGACCATCACCATTTCCTTGATCTGCATTTTTTGTACAATATGCTTCATTATATTGGAATAATGCATTTTTACACTTCCACGGCCACATAGCTGCCGCAACACGTTGTGTGGCAATTGGATAGTCTGTTGTATTCATTTGCCTTCCTGCTCCATTAGAAACATTTCTTTGAATAATTGGAGAACTACAATACATCGTTACAATACCGTCTCCACCTGCATCTTCGATATAATTGTTTTCAATTAAAACATTTGTATTTCCATATTTTTCTATTAGCTCCTGGTCTATTTCTGCAGCATTTTGAAATAAATCAAAATAGGCAGAATATGCCACTGCAAGTCCTGTTCGGCTGACATTTTTAATTCTATTACCTTTAATGATAATATTGTCATACTTTGGAATGCCTGTTTTTTCTTCAT
The DNA here is from genome assembly GCF_051714805.1 of Enterococcus sp. AZ091. Taxonomy (NCBI): domain Bacteria; kingdom Bacillati; phylum Bacillota; class Bacilli; order Lactobacillales; family Enterococcaceae; genus Enterococcus; species Enterococcus sp. AZ091. The sequence goes on from NZ_JBIOSO010000001.1 coordinate 211,486, forward strand.
TATCTGGAAGTTCAGAAATGAAATATATTCCACCATTAGCCATATGCTTATTGTATATATTCCCATCTATATCATGAATAAATAAATTTTCTAACACAATATTCTCAAGGGTTCCTTTATTTTTAGCAACACTTGCAACTCCGGTTCTATCCATTACTTTTAAATCATTAAAAGCTAAATGATCTGGTTGACTTTTTTCACGATCATTTGTTATCTCTATATTTTTAATCTTTATATACTCAACATCTTTTAATAAGATAGCGCTAGACACATTACCTTTATATTTATGCCATGAATTTGGTAAAGGTTTTCCATAATCTTGATACCAAACTCCTTTCCCATTAGTATTGATAATCGGAAGGTTCCCTCTATCACCATAATTACTGATTTCAATACATGCCTTTATATTTCCTGAATTTTTTATTTGTAAATACTGATCATCAAAAACCGATCCATTTTCTAATAAAACTTTATCCCCTGGATTTAATTTAAGTTCATTTATTTTGTTTAAACTTTTAAAAGGCTCCGATTTAGATAATCCTGAATTAGTATCACTCCCTCTTTGAGAACTAACATAGTAACAATTACCAATGGGTTTACTTTCAGCATGAGCGACTTTTGTTAACATAGATAAACTGATCAAACAGCAAGTTGCAATAAAATATATTTGGATTTTTTTTATATTCATAAATTCCTCCACATTCATTCATCTTCTAAATCTATTGGATTTGCTTCCAAATATTCATTTACATGTATAATATTTTCTCTTCCTTTATTTACCAAAGAACTATCTTCTCCTAAAAATTGATTATTAACAAAGCCTATAACCATTGGCATATTCATTCCTGCATATAGTTCTATTTCTTTTCCTTCTAAAATTAATTGAGAAACAACATTGCAAGGAGTGCCTCCCATTAGATCAGCCAGAACTGTAACTTTTTTCAAACCATTAATTGTTTTTTCGAAATTTACTCGAAAATCTTTTGCTGACTCTTCAGGTAATAACCCTACAGTATAAATATCTTTTTGTGTTCCCATGATCATATCGACACTTTTTTTTAACTCTTCACAAAATCGTCCATGACTAATTAAGACTAAATGACCCGTCATCTTTTCTCCTCCTACATATATTTTTATTTATTTAACAGAGACATAAAGTCATCTGCTTTGTCACTTGGAACCATTTGCGCAATTAAATGGACACCTTTTGCATTTAATTGGTTGAACGTTTCTACATCTTGATCAACAACATTAATTGATTTCGTAATTGATCGAGTCTCAGACGTTTGTGACATATTTCCAACATTAATCTCTTTTATTGGAACGCCCAATTCTACTAATTTTAATAATCGATCAGGCTTTCGTGCAATAATCAGTAAACGCTGTGAATCGTATTTTCCTGCTAAAATATTTTGCGCTGCTTTTTCAATTGGCAAAACGCTTAGTTTCACCCCTGCTGGGGTAGCCAATTTCAATCCGCTTTTTTCAATATCATTTTGAGCCACTTCATCATCCACAACCATAATTCGAGAAATATTCAATTTGGTTGTCCATAAATTGGCTACCTGTCCGTGAATTAAACGTCCATCAATTCTTACTCCAATAATACTCATTGTTCATCCCTCTTTCATTTCTTTATATAGTGGTGCTTTTAATAAATTGATTTCTGGTTCATAGGTGCCTTCTGTCTCAAAAATAACAATTTCATTCTTACCAACTTTTAGAAAACCGCTAGAGATGTACAGTGAAAGCGTTGGTCCTACTTCCCAAAAACGACCTATATTGGTCTGATTAACAAAGACAATTCCTTTACCAAATTTACTTAAATCAATAAAACAATCACCGACATTCTCTAAAAGAAACTCATATCGATAAAAACTTGGGTGTTGAGGTTGCCATCCTTTTGAATAATCCACAGTTTTACAATTCTCCAAAGGCAGTGAATATTGTTGCCAATTTGTAATAAAATGTAAGTCTGCCATTACTCCTGTTCTAATTCCTTTTTTTTGCGTTTCCGCAAAAAGTTTATGTCCATAATTGACACGTCCCATATTTTCAATCAAAATATCCACTTGATTGGTTTCTTCTGTCATACTAACTTGTATATCTTCACCTATTTCTGTTTGATATTGGGTAGCTTGTAATTTTTGATTCAAAAATAATTGACTGCGATCTCTGCCATCAATAACCCGTAATCGTTCTTCCTCTGCATCCCTCTCTATCATTGTTCGGTAAAGTAGATAACCTGTATTTTGTCCCAACTCTTCCATTGTCTTTGGATACTTTGATTGAACCGGTTGACTAATGGTATCTAAAGTCGCGAAAAGACTTACTTTATTCGTCAAAGAAATCTTTTTCTTTTCAATCGTGGGTTTAATGACAGGATCTAACTGCTTAATCTCTGGATAATTGTCATGAATCATTTTACGCAATGCATAATATTTTTCTGTTGGATTCCCCTGTTCATCTAATGGTGCGCCATAATCATAAGAAGTAATTTGTGGTAAATCAATCACTCCTCTTGCTGAACAACCATTCATAAACCCAAAATTCGTTCCTCCATGAAACATATATAAATTAATGCTTCCTTGTTCTAATACCTCTTTTACCGCTTCAGCGAGTTCCTGTGGATCTCGTTGAATGATTGGTTCTTTCCAACGATTAAACCAACCATCCCAAAATTCCATACACATCAGTGGCCAATTTTTATCATATTCTTTAAAAAACTGCTTCATAGAGTCAAAGTTGTCTTTTGCTTTAGAACCAAAATTACCAGTAACCAAAATATCATCTTCAATCATGCTTCCCGCTCGTAAAGTAGCCCTCCACGGTCCATCTGAAGTGAAAAAAGGAACTGTCACTCCTCGCTCACTCATCAAATCTCTTATCGCACGCAAATATTCCTTTTCTTCCCCAAAAGATCCATACTCATTTTCAATTTGAATCATCAAAATATTTCCCCCATTATCAAGTTGATGGGGAACAATCCTTTTCATCAAAACATCATAATAATCTGCTACATGTTCCAAATAAGCGGTTTCATTCCTTCGGATATGAATCGGTTCACGGAGTAGCCATGACGGAAACCCTCCAAATTCCCATTCAGCACAAATATAAGGCGATGGTCGCACAATAGCATATAATCCTAAGTCTTGAGCGATGGTCAAAAATCTCTCTAAATCCAATATCCCTTCAAAATGAAACTCTCCTTTTTGAGGCTCATGTAAATTCCAAGGAACATATGTCTCTACTGTATTAAATCCTAGTGCTTTTAAATTATACAAAGAATGTTCCCAATCACATGGGGGAATCCGAAAATAATGAATTGCACCAGACAGTATTTTAAATGTTTTTCCATTTAATAAAAATTCTTCTTTTATTTCAAATGTAGTCATCTGTTACTTTTCACCTCAATTACTTAATATACTTAGTATATTAAGACTTTTGTATTAAAAGTCAACAATTTTTTTTAAGTATGTTAATATAGATGCGAGTAATTTAAAGGGGGAGCTTATAATAAAACCGAAATATTTAGAAATCAAACAGGATTTAAAACAACAAATTGTAACCGGTCAATTTCATAATGGCGACCGATTCTATTCAGAATCAGAAATTATCAAAAAATATAATGTTAGTTCTATAACAGCAATTCGTGCCTTAAAAGAATTAGTTGCCGAGGGGTATATCGTACGTTATCAAGGAATAGGAACTTTCGTTTCACGTGCAAGAAAAGAAAAAATAGTAAAATTTTCTGATATAGAAATATTTTCATTTGACAATGATAAAACACACGTTCTTTCGATTAAACGCGAAAATAAAAAACAAATATTAGATACATTAAAATTATCAACTGATTCATATTATTATCAAATCGAACGAATTAGAGAAGCTAATGAAATACCTTATATCTACCATAAATCTTATTTGCCAGAACAATATATAAATTCTAATTATCCAGAAATTAATTATTACAATTCTATTTACAAACGTTTAAAATCAGACTACAACATTGATTTAAACGAAGAAAACTTTAGGGAAACAAACGAAATTTTATTCCCCGCTCCTAATAGTGTATGTAAAAAACTAGAAATAAATGAATCTGAGCCTGTCGTTTTTCAAACCAAATTATCCTGCTTATCTGAAAATAATAAACCTATAGAATATGTTGAAAGTTATAAAAAATGGAATTTCTATAAGATTCAACTCCTGTCTAATTAACTACTACTGAATTTGATTCTACTTTGTTCGTTATAGTAATTTTTCATAATTAAACTATATTAAAAAATGAGGTTCTTACTATGAAACATATCTCAGTATTGATCAAACCGGCATCTTCTATTTGTAATCTTCGTTGCAGCTACTGCTTTTATGCCAATGTCAGTTCCTTGCGGGAAGTCCGCTCGTTTGGCAAAATGAAAGAAGCAGTGACAGAGAAAATGATTGAAAATATTTATGCAGACTTAGAAGACGGCGATCAATTAACATTAGCGTTTCAAGGTGGAGAGCCAACGATGGCGGGCCTCAATTATTTTCGTACAGTGATCCGATTAGTGGCGCAACAACAAAAACAAGTGCAGGTCCATTATGCGATTCAAACCAACGGGACAATCATCAATGAGAAATGGTGTGCTTTTTTGAAAGAACACGATTTTTTAGTAGGCCTGTCCATCGATGGCCATCCACTTTATCATGATCTGAATCGGGTTGATCCGAAAGGAAGAGGCACTTTTCAGCGGGTGCTACAAACAAAACAGCTGTTTGACTACTATGAGATCGACTACAATGTACTTTGTGTCTTGACCAATCCGTTGGCAAAAGAAGCTAAGAAAGTCTTCCGCTTTCTAAAAGAGCAACAAATTGATTTTGTCCAGTTTATTCCTTGTTTAGATGATCTAGATGCAAAAGAAAGAAATAGTTATGCTCTCACACCAAAACGTTTTGCAGGATTTTACCACCAGCTTTTGCAGTTATGGCTGCAAGAATTAGCGGAGGGGCATTATATAAGTATCAAGCTTTTTGATGATCTTTTGAATCTATTGATCAAGCGACAAGTCACTGCCTGCGGGATTTTAGGAAACTGTCAGGTACAATATGTCATTGAAGCAGATGGCAGTGTGTATCCTTGTGATTTTTATGTGCTGGATGAGTATCGCATGGGGTATATTCAAGAACAGACTTTACGTCAGTTATTTGAACAGGACATTGCAAAAACGTTTTTGTGTGAACGGCCCGAAATGCCAAAGAAATGTCTGAGTTGCCCGTTTCAAAAAATGTGTCGTGGCGGCTGCAAACGAATGAAAGATGCCATCTATGTGGATGGGGACTATTGTGGTTATCAGCAACTGTTGCAGGAGTTTGTGCCGCAGATCGATCAGATTTTAGGTTTGTTACAGGGGGTTAGAGTGTGATTGGGATTATTTATTTTATCGTGATCGTGTTGGCAAATACAGTGGGTGCCGTTTCAGGCATGGGGGGCGGTGTTCTGATCAAACCCATTTTTGATTTTATCGGTGCCCATTCTGTTGCAGCCATCTCGTTTTATTCTAGCGTAGCCGTGTTTACCATGTCGCTGGTTTCGACCGCAAGACAGTTGGCTAGTGGACGTAAAATCAATTGGCAAATCGTCCTTTGGGTTTCAGGCGGCGCCGTCTTAGGAGGCATCTTGGGCAATGTCGCTTTTGATCACCTGCTGCTTTTATTTCAGAATGAAGATCAGATACAAATGATTCAGATCTTTTTGACCGTTGTGACACTGCTGTTTGCTTTCTTTTATACCAAATATGACTGGCCCGGATTCCAACTGAAAAATAACTTCTGGTATTGCTTCTGTGGTTTAGTCCTTGGTTTTCTAGCCAGTCTTCTAGGAATCGGCGGCGGACCGATCAATGTTTCTTTACTGATGCTGATGTTTGCTTTGCCAATCAAAGAAGCGACAGTCTATTCGATTTGTACGATTTTTTTCTCTCAATTGGCGAAAATCGTGACGATTGCTGGGACCACTGGATTTGGCCTCTATGACTTAAAGATTTTGTGGTTCGTGATTCCAGCCGCGATTGTTGGCGGTTTGTTAGGGGCAAAAGTTAGCAATGTTCTCTCACCCCAAAAAGTGACACTGGTCTTTCAGACAGTGATTTTCCTGGTACTAATCATCAATCTTTATAACTTCTATCAATTACTATAAAAGCAGATTATTAATTGGTATTTTTCTAGAAATATTGCAGACTGTAGACAAAAGACGTCCCAAACTCAAATTACGAGTTCGAGACGTCTTTTGTCTACAGTCTGAGACCGTGGCATTCACTCAGATCTTCCTCTTCATTCTCCCTCATTTCTTTTTCTTGTATAAACTCTACTTCTGACTCCTCAAAAAATTCAGAAAGAATTCGATCAAAAAATGCTCTTTCATTTTTAGAAAATGGACGTCCATCTTTTTTAGTCATCGTCAATACCATTTCTTTTAGAGAAAGTTTGATCGTATAGTTAATCCGATCATACGGATTATACGTATATCCATGTAATTTGAACATAATATGATTTTTCAACGAATACGAATCATATTTTTCTCTTACTGCCTCTTTACTAATCAGAATTTTGTAGGAATAAACCATTCGATTTTTTTCATTATCCAACATAAATTCACCTTGCTTTTTATTATATCCTAAATATTCTGTTATTCGTTCATAAGAACATCCTGCATAGACAACACCTACAATTATCCCCAAAACAGCTGCACCAATAAAATGATAAAGAAGAACCACTTTTTCCACATAGGTTCGATAGAAATTTGTCATAACGATCATCATGAATCCACTATTACATACGGCATGCATAAAAAATAATCGAAGAAAGAGAAGAGAAATCGTTCTCTTTCGAGCTATCCTTCTATAAAAAACATATATCCAATAGACATAAATGAATAAAGAAAGCAACAATAAAAACAATTTTAGAATAAACCACCATGAAAAATGTAGATAGATTAAAAAATCAAGCAAGCATAAGAGCGGAACAAAAGCAAAGAATCGATAGGAATGAGACAAGTATTCCCAAAATGTTCCTTGTTTTAAGCGTTCCATTTGTTGATAAAATTTCTTATCATCCATCATCTCCATCTTCTCCTACTCCTTTTCTTTTAATGATGCGGAAACTTGTGCATCTTTTAATTTCTGAATATGTGCCAACATCGGTTTATTCCCCTTCACTACAAGAAAAACGGTTCCCTGTTCTTTCCCTAAAGTGACTTCTTTTTCCAGATGTAACGGCTGTTTGTCTGGTCCAACAAATTCCCGTTTTTCTTTATCTATAAACTGAACCGTAATAAGATACGGTTTTGTTTGATCGGCATGTTGGAAATCCAGTTTCCCTCGATAGAGTTCGTTGATAGTTGTTTTTTGTTGACTTTCTTCTTGATTAGACTCTAAAATTTCAATCTCTAGAAACAGTTCCGGCTTCAGTTCTTCTGTAGTAGCTATGGTAGAAGGTTCCTTCTCTTCCTCTTTTGAAAAAAAGAGATTTCCTACAAACAAACCACTCTCTATGATCGTCAATCCAACCACTATAACAATAAAAACTTTTTTCACACGTATCCCTTCTTATTTTTTTCTATTTTTCCATATTTTCATCTATTTGACTACCCTTTTTCTTTTCCAAAACATTCATATACACATGATTTTTTCTTCTCTTGACAGCCATTTTCCACTCTTTCTAGTATTTATACTTCCAATGATAGGGCAAATGATACCCTTTGATCCATAGAAACGTTTTCTCTATGGGTGCTTCAACCAACTCAGATAATTCAAAAATAAATAGATTAGGGCGATTCTGACACAGATAACAAAGCAACTCAATTTTTTCTCGATTCTTCTTTTTTTCATCTTCTAAACGCCGCATTTCTCTCACCTTTTCATCTTTATTCTTCAAAACAATTTCTTAAACACAATGTCAAAAAAGCAGAAATCGAATGGATTTCCGCTTTTCTTCTATTTTAGTTTTTGATATGCTTTTTGTACGTTGACAAATCCAAATTATGCAAATCTCACAAATCCACCTTTGTCAACGTAGCGACTACTTTTGAAAAGTAGTCGTTTTTTTGTCGTCCGCCGGAACTACGATTTTCCGAATATAAAAGTCAATTTGATTCGACGTTTTCAATCGATATTTCCAACACTCACATCTTACATACATCGGTGGCCAACTCGCATGAGCCATCGTATGAAATGGCACATAATAGCTATTGTAACACCCGCGATTGCTTGTTATAAACATCTTTCCTTCACCCCTTCTTATTTTCTTCTACCCACAATTTAGTACCTTACCCCCCTTCTTACTCTTTCTTTCTGTAAAGGTTACTTGTGCAGTGTTTCAGACGCCTAAGCGTCTGAATTTGAGTGACTTTTCCAGCTATGAATCGGATCAAGAGATTCTGTTGTCAAAGAAGCGAAAACTCAGAAGATTTTCTAATTCATGCCTCAGTCATTTGGCTAGCATAACCTAAACCATAACCTGCCTGCTTCCAAGGGTAAAATGTATCAGCGTCAAAATTTTAAGAAAATTTTGAACCAAAAATGTAAAAAATAGAAACCCACGATTTTTTTCATTTTTTCGCTGACCCTTTTCAGCAGTCAGAACATGGTTTCGAGCCGGTTATGCCAAACGACCGACGCACGAAAAGAAAATCTACTCTGAATTTTCACTTTTGATCTTTGACAACAGAATCTTTTTTCTTGATCTTACAGCTAACTATGGCAGTCACTCAAATCAAGACCTTAGGGGCTTTGCCCCTAACACCCCAGCCAACTTACTCTACCGAAAAGGTAGGAGAGGGAGACACAACTCTCAAAGAAAACAAAAAATTTTATTTTAAGGAGGAGTCACCTATGACAACACAAACAAAAAACATACCATATCAAGTCGGAGACATCTTTTATAGCTCCTGGGGCTATGAACAAACCAATGTTACTTTCTGGTAAATCGTGAAATTAACGAAAAAAACGGCTTGGTTCAGACCTGTTAAGAAACAAACGGTAGACATTCATACCTCAATGAATGGGACGACTGCGCCCATACCAAATGAATTTATCGATTATCCACTTGCAAGAACAAAAGGCAGTATCGTTAGAAAACGAATCAATCTAAATCATCCAAATGAACTCTATGGCAATCGTAGTTGGGATACCTTTTACCGATATGACGGACAACCTGTATATGAAAGTAGTTACTACTAAAAGGGATCTTTCCCTCTTAGTTCAAAATAAAAAAACAAAGGAGTAATTGCAATGACAAACACAAATTCCATTCCTATCGTTGCTTGTTATGATCGAACCACCAAGGAGTAATTAGGATCCTTTGAACAAACGGATGAAAATATCGGGAACTTTTTAGATCAAGTCCCTAATCAACAATGGCTACAACAGATCTTGCCTTTACTTATTGCAAAACAAACAGGAGAAAGTCTGATTGAATCAGTTCCCATGCTTTCTTAAATCATTCACTATCACATACTCAATGGAAAACATCTTCCCTTGAGAGAAAGGAGAACACTTTATGTTTACAGATCTTACCCCATTTGGGGAACGCATTCAAAAAGACGAATTCGTGCAGCACTACATGGAATTATTCGAAGGTGCAATTAAAAAAATGTATGCCATTGATACCTTCTATCCTAAAGAACGCCAATATCTAAAAGCAGAACAACAAAAAATCACTTTGCTTTATGAACAATTTGAAGCAACTTACCAAAGAGAACCAGACTATCGCTACCTTTCCCAATGTTTAACACAAAATATTCTCAAAAAAGAACATCTTTTTGCTTCCCATGAAAAGAATCTTATGTCCGCAGAACACTTTGCGAATATCTACACCGATCAACTAAAACAGCAACACATTTGTACATTTGAGCAATTCGGTCATGATACTTTTTATATTCTAGAACGGGAACACTATCGCGCCATCACACGTTACAACGAACAAAACCAAGCCATTGAAGGCTATCCCGAATTACAGATTCAGAACAATTGCTTTTTACAACAACAATTACTCAAACAACTAACAAATGAATTTCACGAAATCTACCAAAATTACCAAATAAACTAATCGCTTTACTCCTCCCGTTTTTCTCGGTACCTTCGAAAAGTTGTTCGATTAATGCCGGTTCTTCGTGCAATTGCTGCTTCTGTTAATCCTTGATCATAAAGAGCAAAGGCATGCTGCAAGCATTCATCTTCTAACGTATATTTGGGTTTACGCCCCTTAAACCTTCCCTGGTGTTTTGCAATTGCTATTCCTTGTGCCTGGCGTTCTTTAATCCGTTTTCTTTCAGATTCTGCTTGATACTTATACAATTCAATCACTAAATTATTTATCAACCTTCTTAGATTCTCATCTTCAATCCCAGTCATAGAAGGTAAATTCAACACTTCTAAAGTCGCTCCTTTCTGTTGGATATGATCCATAATCGCTGTAAGATCTTTGTTATTACGTCCTAATCGATCTAATTCCGTCACAACAACAATATCGCCTTCTCGAATATAATCTAACAAAGCTTTTAATTGTGGCCGTTCGGTAGATTGTCCGCTTATTTTGTCTGAAAAGACCTTAGAAACGTCCTGTAGTGCTTTTAATTGCCGATCTAAGTGCTGTTCTTTGCTACTGACACGTGCATAACCAATTCTACTCATCTTATCTCCCTCTTTCATATAACATTCTGATAAAGTTGATCAATGGTTTCTTTGATTTTCTGTAAAAATTCTTTCTCACTTATTAACTGTAACTTTTGTCCCTCGCGTTTTAAGCCTAAAGCTGTCAACTTTTTTCTTGACAGATCCAAAGGATCCGTCAATTTTGTTTGATGATAACCAACAACCAGTAGAGTTGTCTGCTTTGTTACCGTATGTTGTACTTTCCAACCCACATCAGTCACAAGAGCCTGTGCTCGTTTTCTCGTCATTGAACTCAGACTTCCTGTAAAAACGACAAATTTTCCCTCTTTTCGCACGTAAAAATCACATCTATTTTGAACAAGTCTAATGAACACTCACAAAGACTGATTTAACAACAAAACAAAAAAGTTCAATAGAGTATACTCTACTGAACTTTTGTTACACAAATTATAACCGTTTTGGTTTCAGACTGTAGACAAAGTCCATTTTATGGATGATGTCTACAGTCTGGGAATTACCTTTATTTAGGTAATCCCTTAAAAAATTAATTATATTTATTAAAATCATTCTGTATGAATCGATTTCTTTCAAATAAGATGAAATTTTTTGTTTTCTAATCTGTAAATCTCATCGCAATATGCAAGTGACTTCTGTCGATGAGTGATCAAAATAACCATTCCTTTGTAGTGCTCTTGAATCACTTCAAGAATAATTCGTTCATTAAATGCATCTAAATTACTTGTAGGTTCATCTAAAATCAATACACTAGAAGGATGTAGCAATGCACGAACAACCTCCATTCTTTGTAATTCACCTGAAGACAGGATTGGTTTTTTAGCTGAAATCCTTGTATCTAAACCTCTTTCTAGCTGATTAATCTTATCTATTAAAGAAACTTTATCCAAAAAATCCAGTAACATCGACTCCTCTACTTTTTTTCTTAAGATTAGATTTTCTCGGATTGTTCCTTCAAATATTTGAGGATTTTGTGGCAAATAATTGATTTGAGAGCGTACAGCATTCGTACTTAAGATTCGCAATTCTCGATTATTTACCTGAAATAAACCTGAATCATAATTGTACCATTTCATTAATAATTTGACGAAGGTACTTTTACCTATTCCACTTGCTCCAGTAATTCCAATTATTTTTTTATTAGGGATAGATAACGAAGTTTGCGACAAAGCCAATTCGTGATTCAATGGATATCTAAAAGAAAGTTTTTTTACTTCAATTGATTGAATTTCATCAATTGGGCCATCTATCTCTTCTGAAACTAATGGCTCTTCGGCAAAAAAAGCAAATAAATTATTCGCTGCATTCATACTTTTGCTTAACGATGTGGAAAGATTACTCAATGCTAAAAAAGGACTAAAAGTGAAGGGAAATAATAACACCCAGACAATCATTCCTGATTGAGATTGGATTCCGGTATAAATTAATAAAAATAAAAAGAACAAAAAAACAATTAAGGTATACCCACTTAAAAAATGTTGGTTAAGTTTAAGTTGATCAATTTTTTTGTTGGTTTGATACTCCTTTTGAAACTGTTTATTTAGACGATCAAAAGCATACAAAAAAGCATTTAGCTGAAACAAAACCGTCTTCCCTTGAATAAATTCCAACATAGTTTGCTGAATCATACCTTTATTCTGCATTGCTTCGGAGCTAAACCTCGTCAGTTTTTTCTTTCGATAAAAGGGTAATATTACTCCCATGATCAAATAACAAAACAATACATATACGCCTACCCAGCCAAAATTCAGACTATAAATAATGACCAAAGTTATGCCATATACGAACGCTAATGCAACTGGAACGATAGTATGAGCAAAGAAAACTTCGATCAATTCAATATCCGTATTCATTAACTTTAAAATTTTTCCACTCTCTTTATCATCTAGTTTAGCTGGTGCTAATTGTCGTAATTTACGATAGACTTGATTACGCAAATCAGACAACAAATGAAAGGCAACCAAATGGCCTAAATACTGTTCCAAAAAACTCGCTAATCCAATAAAAAGAGCTACCAAACAAGTAAAAATCATTAATGACCAATTGGTAGTTTGCTGAATAAATATATTTAATAAAATATAAATAACCAGTAATTGGGCAAATACAGCTCCTAAACTACACAAAAAACTTCCAAATAAAGCAGGTAGTAATGGGCGCGTTAAACAAAGTAATTTTCTAATCATTTCCTTCACCACCTTGCAGTTGCAGACGATTAGCTTCAACTAATTTCCTATAATTTTTATCAGTATCAAATAATTTAGAATGTGTTGAAACCTCAAGATTATGTTCATCTAAGAATAACACTTGATCCATTTGCTGAATATCAATCCAATTGTGAGTGATTACTAAAACTATTTTTTTTCGGCTTAATTGCTTCATTGCTTGCAAGATTTGCTGACTATTGCTTGCATCAATATTTGAGGTGACTTCATCAAATATATAAACTTCTTTATCTGCTAGAACTAAACGAGCAAAAGCAATTTGCTGCCTCTGACCCGGCGATAACAAACGTCCGTTTTCCCCTACTTGTGTTTGAAAACCCAGAGACAAGCTTTTGACAAATTGACAAAGTTGATAGTTTTCTAATATTGATTGCCAATCGGGACTCGTCGTTCCAAAACAAAGGTTCTCTTCAATGGTTCCTTGAAAAAGGTAGGCATTACTACCTAAATACCCTATAGATTGCTGTAATTGACCAATATTTTCATCTGTCACAAGCTTATCATTCATGTAAATTTTGCCGTTTCGTGAAATTTGTTCTCCCATGAGAATTTTAGCAAGGGTACTCTTTCCACTTCCGTTTTCTCCAGTTAATCCATAAAGTTTACCTACATGCAACTTAAATGATACTTTATTCAAAATAGTTCGCTTATCAGAATAATCAAAGTTTACTTCTTTAACCATCAGAGACTGTATAGGTGTCGTCAAGGTTTCATTAAAAATATACTTTTTTGTCTCTACTTTTTGATTAATAACTCTATAAATACTTGTTAAAGCAGGTTTTGAAGATTTAACAATGTGAAAAAAATAACCAATTTCTTTTCCGGACATCATAAAACGCATAAAATAAATACTGATACTTATTGCTAAAGCCATTGAAATAGTGCCATTTTGCCATTGAAAATAAGTAGAAAAAACACCAATTACTAACATCAAATACAAAATAGCATTCAATATAAATAAAGATTGTAGTTGATAAAACAAAACTTCCATCGTTTTCTTCCGATAGAATTCCGATTCTTGCTCAAAGTCTTGTTGATATTTCTCATCTACTTGATACATAATTAATGTGTTCATTCCAGATAAATCATCCAAAAAACGTTTTCCAAGAGTCTTAAAGCTTCCAAGATGGCGCTTATTCGTTTGATCACCTCGTTTACTTTGTATCTTCATCAATCCACTAATAAACAGTAAGGCAATTAATGGATAAATAAATAGGGAACTTTTGAACCATATGTCATAAATCAATAAACCGCTATATCCAATCACAAATTTTATACAAGCTGGAAAAAATACTTGATAAAATACATCTAGACGTTCCAACCCTTTTAAATCATTTTGAAGTACCTGAGACAAATTTGTTTCTTCTGAATAAAATATTTGTTTTAAATAGGCTTCTTTTATTTCTTTTTTTGCTTGATAAGACCAACGATTGACTGTTTTTGATTTCCAAAACAATAAATAAGCTAATTCTAGAAAAATAATCAGAATAGTTGTGATTAGTAAACCCTTGACTAGACGTTGTTCAAAAATAAGGACCAACCCTGAATACAAAAGAAAACACATGATTAAATTAGGTAGCCATTCAAACAATCCTTGAATAAAGGTCCATTTGCGTTCTTTTTTCCCTTGACTTAATAACTTTGTAATCACTGAACTTCCTCCAAATATAAATCTAAAACTTTTCTTTTTTGTGAACTCCTCAATTGAAGTGCAGAAACCGAAAAAACTTCTTTAATTAATTTTGAGCAAAGAACTGTTTCTGTTTTCCCTGCTTCGACAATGTGTCCATGATTTAGGACAATCGTTTCATCTGCATAAGACATCACTTGATTGAGATCATGCAAAACTGCACAAACTGTTAATTCTTCTTTATCCACTAATTGTTTAAGCAGTTCTAATAATTCCAATTGAAAACGAATATCTAAATAAGTCGTTGGCTCATCTAATAAAATCACTTCAGGTTCTTGGGCTAAAGCCAAAGCCAACCACACTCTTTGTTGTTGACCACCAGACAGATGTTCAATTTTTTCGTTTCTTAAAGAACTTAAGTTTACTCTTTCTAAAGCTAACTCAACGGCTACAGAATCTTGCGGATCTTGTCGATAATCAGAAAAAAAAGATCGGTATGGAATTCTTCCCATACGAACAATTTCTTCGACTGTTAATGAAGGAATTGCTTCATTTTTTTGTTGAACAATCGACAATTTTTGTGCTCTTTTACGACTAGATAATTGCAAAAGATTTTTCCCTTGAAAATAAACTTGTCCCTGATTAGGAACAAGCTCACCACTTAAACATTTAAAAAGAGTACTTTTCCCAGATCCATTTGGTCCAACTAAAGCTGTAAATTTTTTTGAAAATATTTGACAAGACACATTCGCTAGAATAGGATCTGAATACTTATTATATGAAAACTGGAGTTGATTAGCTTCAAATACGGCATCATTCATCAAACAGCACGTCCTTTCTTTTGAACAGATAATAAATACAGAAAGAATGGCCCTCCTACTATCGACATGACCGTCCCAATCGGTATCTCCATTGGTGAAATAATCATTCGAGCAATGAAATCTGCAAAAACAGCGACAATAGCCCCAATTAAGAGTGTATAGGGGAACAACTTATATAAATTCCCACCAACGAGCAATCGTACTAAATGAGGGACAATTAATCCGACAAACCCAATTAATCCAACTTGTGATACTGTAATTCCAGCTAAAAATACACCTAAAATAGCTGTCAATACTCGATAAGTACGGACAGATAGACCTAAACTATAAACCGTTGAATCTGATAAATTTAATACATTAATTTTAGGTAGTAAAATGACTATTAGCAGATAGACAGGTAGTGAGTAACCTAAAACTAATAATACTTGGTTCCAGGTTTTTCCACTTAAATCACCATTTAACCAAGTAATGACCCCATGTAGTCGGTCACTAAACATGGTCATTAGTACTGATTGAAAACCTCCGATGACCGCATTAACTGCCACTCCAGATAATACTAATCGAATAGGTGATAACTCTCTTTCCCAAGAAAAAAGAAGAATGCTAAAAAAAGCTAGCATTCCACCTAAAAAAGCAACTATCGGTACCAAAGCGGTCCCAACTGGAAACAAAATTAAAATAACTGTAGCTCCTAAAGCCGCTCCTGAACTAATTCCTAATATCCCGGGATCAGCTAAAGGATTCTTTAAAACAGTCTGTAAAAGCAGACCTGATACAGCTAAATTCATGCCTGAAAGTAAAGAAAGTGCCACTCTAGGAAGACGAATATTCATTAAAATAACAAAGTTATTCGTCTGATTCCCTCGAAGAATATCGATAAATTCTTCGAGGGAAATTTTTACACTACCAAATAAAATACTCGTAAGACAAAAAGTCACTAAAATTAACAACAAAAATAATAGAAGACTCACATGATTTCGTTTCATTTACTCAGGACTTCCATCTAATAAAAGATTTTTTAAGTTTGCTAATGTATCAATGACATGGATATTTCCTGTGACTGGATACGTTTTATCGTCTAAAGCATAGGTATGATTTTCTTGGACGGCTGTTGTTTGTTGCCATAACTCTTTTTGCATTTCTGCTTTAAAGGCTTGGGCTGCCTGTTCTTTATGCCCATGTGCCAAAGTTAAAATATAATCAGGATTTTCAGCAACTACTGTTTCCAAACTGAAATCAACATAAGGACGTGGCGCTTGCGCAATTTTATCAGCTACATTGTCAACACCTAATTTTTCTAACAAACTACCTAAATAAGAGTTTTTAGTAGCCAACTTGTAGCTTTCTCCAGTTCCAAATAATACCGCTAACTTTTTCCCTTTCAATTTTTCAATTCCTGACAAGGCATCCATTTCCTGTTTTTGCAAGTCAGCAACGATTTCTTTTGCTTGATCTTCCTTGTGGAATATTTTTCCAATCTGTTCGATACTCGTTAAGATACCTTCGTAGCTACTATTATTTAAATAAACTGTTTCAATCGACTGATCAGCCATTGCTTGCTGACTAAGTTCAGCTAATGCTTGATCACCAATAAAAAGATCTGGCTCTAAACTTACAACTTTTTCCATATTCAATTGTCTTGGTTGACCCACTCGTTCGCTATCGTTATACATAGTTGGAATACCGTCTTGATCTGTCACTCCTACCACAGGAATTTCAAATTCTGCTAAATATTCTGCTACAGAACTTGTACCAGCAATAACACTTTGATAAGGGAGCTCTTTATCACTTTCTTCCGTTTCTATTTGTACACTTGTTGATTGACTCACTTCGTTTGATTGACTGGTCTTATCTATTTGTTGGCCACAAGCTGTCAATGAAATTAATACTAAACTGGCTAATACGAAATAAATTCTTTTCACGATGAATATCCCCCTTATTTTGTTTCTCTAAAAAGCACTTTTTTTCTTAATTTTGGTGAGTATCCATCATACTCTAAACGATCTGGAGTATTACGTTTATTTTTACTAGTCAAACAAATTCGCTCTTTGGTTTCTATACATTCCAAGATAATATTTTGTCTCATATTCACTATCTCCTTTAATAAATAAATCGTAACAATTACGTTTTAAACGAAGCAAATTTTATCAGTTTTCAAACATAATGTCAACAGTAAAGATTAATGATACGTGATTAAGTTTCTCGAAACTCAAAGACATCTATGATTTTTTCAGTGTTCTCTTGTAGAATCCATAAACAAGTACCCAGTTCCTGAAGACTTATTCAGAATATCGTCAATAGCTTAAGAGGAATCCTTAATTAAAAGGATTCCTCCAGAATGTAGACACACCTCATACAAACATAAGGTGTGTCTTTTTTAATGAAACTATTTATTTGAAAAAGGCGCAAAAAATCCTTACCCGTATTATAATTGAGGTGAAAAAATTTTTTTAATGGTTCCTTGCTAGATGTTCGTGGCATCTAGTGAGGATTTTTCTTTTCCCCGATTGGCTTGTTCAATTTCTTTTTACAAAATCGTTTGATTAGGCTTAGTCATATCTCTTTGTAAGTTTTTATATGATACGACTCTCGTTTCAATTTCCATCAATACCTTATTTTTTGTAACAGCTTTTTCTTTGATTCGCTGTAACTTCTCTTCCAATCTACCATATATCATTTCTCGTTGATCCATATTCAAAACGCAAGTTAGTTTTTCTTCTAATACTGATTTAGGTGATTTTAACGGGGTTGAGTGCATGGAATACAAAAGTTCCCCCTGTCTAGTTAAAACTTTTATCTCGTTAAAAATATGGTGATTGTATAGCGTTTCTAAATTCTCTGGGATTGCTCTAACAATTTCATCATGAATCACTTTAGGAGTGGCTCTTGCAGTCTCTGGTTCTTCCAAATACATATCCAGGTATCTTTCTAAAGTGTTCAAATAAGACAATTCACTTTGAGTAGCAATCACATATAGATTTGTGGAATAGCCTTTATTTTTTAATTGAGTGTTTGTTTTTATTGGTGTTTCAGTCGTTCTCAATGTTCCTTCTATAATTAGGTTATACTTTTGATCACTTAGGTAATCGATTAGTTCATTTGTGAGACGATTGGAAAATGGTTTGACGTATTATGTTACTTCAACGCCAATTTTTACAGCTAATTGATCATAATTCGGATGTAAAGGTTTAAATGTATCATTATCAACGATAATAATATTCCCTTGCATCTCTTCCAATATCAATTTGTGAAGTGTTGATTTTCCTGCACCAGATTGCCCACCTAGAATATAAGCTTGCGGGTTTTTAGTCGGATTCATCGAATAAATTACTCCTTTTGTGCTCTTTAAATTGTTGTAAAAGTAAGCACTCAAAAATAGACATATCCGTTTTATCATATCCTGCTTCTAAAATCATGTTTAGTAATCGACCATATACTCTTGCGGACAACTCTTTAATTAACTCAACTTGGTATACTTCATCATAGTTCACTTTCCCTCTTATACCTCCTTAGCTTCAAATAAATTCTACTTTCATTTTTTTTCCCATTGCATGCGCAATGGAAGCTAATTTTTCAAAAGAGACGTTTTCTCCACGTTCAATTCTAGCAATAGTTGCTTGTGTTGTATTTGCTCGCTCTGCTAATTCTTGTTGTGTGAGTCCTGCTTGTTCACGAGCATGATATAAGGCAACAGCTGTCTGAAGCTTTTCACCTTCTGCTTGATACAACTCCGCAAATTCTGTGTCTTTTTTCATCTCATGAATTAACTCATTGATTTTCATTATCATACCATTCCTTTCTTAATTCTTTTGCATGTTCAATTTCCTGTTTTGGTGTTTTTTCCGTCTTTTTCGTAAATCCATGAGTAATGATATAGCGATTGTCTACTACATGAAAATAGAACGCTCGTTGAATATTTGATCCTACTTTACTCCTTAATTCGTATAGATTTGTGTCAATCTTCTTGACCCATTTCAAACGTTGCGCAACTAACAACCCATTTTTTTCTGTTTCTGCAATGATTCGTAACAGTTTCGCACTGTCTTTTTTTGGCAATAATTTTATCCATTCTAAAAATTCATCGTGTCCCTTTTTTCTCTGGTAACTTTCAAATACAATTTTTTCCATAGCATTATTATATCATATATTTATTTTAAAAACTATATATCATATACAAAAAGCCTTTTCCACGGAAAAAATCTATTATAACCGAGGTTTCGTCATCCGTTTCGTTTTTTCTTGTTCATATTCCTCATAACGTTGAACAGACTTATTATAAAACAAAATGTCTCTTTCGACTTTTTGAAGTGTTTTTCTTAATTCTGATTGTTCTTTTTGCAGATTTTCAATTGTCTTAACAATTTGTGTATTTGTTCTCGCATACTTTTTATTTTTTTCTACATAATTCACAATTCTCTCATCCAATTGATCTAAAATCGCTTCAGTTTCTAGATAGGTATTTTCAAGATCTGTTCCTATCGCTTCAAAAGATTTATCAAAGCCTAACCCTTTACTGATAAGAAAATCAAATTCTGTCAAAATTTGTCGTAACTTTATCCTTGCTGAATTGGCATAAAGCGGAACATTCCCACTTTGATTTTCAAGATTTTTCACAACAGTTGATCCTAACATGATTTTATTTTTCCCAGGATTCTTTTCATCCACAAAATAAAAACGATCCTGTTTCTTAATAAAAATCTGGTAGTTGCCATCTTCTAATTTATCGACACATCGTGCTGGAATTTTGATTGCTGCTTCTCGTTCTATCCCATAATCAACAATTACATACAAAAATTTTTCCGTTTCTTTTTGGACTTGCCAATCTTCTACAAGAATTTCGATTTCTTTTTCTTGACTCTCATTTTTTATTTTTTGTTGCTGCTTCCAAAGGGTAACTACTTCTTCTTTAGAATAGATCACCGAATTTCTTTTTAACCTGACTATAAGATTTTCCTTCATCAATGATTGATTTTTTAAACTTCGGTCTCGAATTTGTCGTTCTTGTTTACTATCCATCAATTGATACGTTACATATTTTTTTGTATCGTCTACTTTTATATTTAAAGCACGTGCTTTTTCTTTAAAATCTTCCCAACTATTCGCATGTGTCATTAAAAATTTTAATTTCGTTTTTATTTCATTCCGATAGGAATTTTGCGCAAGATACTGTTGATATTTTTTATGCGAATTTTTCAATGTCCGATCAATCACTTTCGCTCCATATTCCAAAGAAATTTTATCTGAAATTTCTTTAAGTTCATTAAACTGCATTTGAGATTGTTGAAATTTTTTTAATGTTTTCGGATTTGTCGCATTTAAAACAATATGGTTGTGTATATGATTTTTATCCAGATGTGTCGCAATAACAAACTCTGCCGAATCTCCAAGATATTTGTTCATTGTTTTTCTTCCAATTTCATGAATTTGTTCTGGAGTTAATTGATCTTCCGGTGAAAAAGATTGAACAAAATGAAAACCAAATCGTTCATTCTGTCGTGGTTGATTCCCTATAAGAATTGCAAGATCACGAGTCAACAACATTTCTTCTAACGCTTGTTGTGGAACATGAATATTTTGTCCCGAAACCAATTCATAATTATTTGTTTTTTTCGGATCAACAATATAGTCCAATGTATTAGATAATTGTTCCTCGCTATGAATAACTCCATGCGATTTTTTGGGCAATGAAATAACTGTCATTTTGATCCCTCCGAACATTCTTTTAACAAACTTCGTAATTTCTTTTGAAGATTTTTTAATTCGTTTTGATAGTCCTTCATTAATTCTTTTGTCTGATTTTGTTCTGATTCATTTAAATATTTTGCAATTTGATTTAAGTTATTTCCAATTCGATTCATTTCAAAATTAGCTTGTACAATAACAGAAATTATTTCTTCAAAAGAAGAAAGATCTGCAACATAAATTTTTTTATTTAGACAACACTTACGCACATATAAACCAAAATTTTTCATTTTTGCTTTACGCATATTTTTTTCAATAGCTTCTCGCTCTAATTCATTCACCCAAAATTTTTTTGGAATATGTCTTGTTCTATTTTTTTCTTCCCACATTTTCTTTCTCCTACTACAATATATTTAAAAGAAACTCATTTCTTTTGTACTCATGTACTCATTTTTTTGAGAAAGAATTTTTTTCTCAAAAATTTCTCCTGATTTTTTAGACTTTCAAAAATTTATTTGTAAAATTTTTTCTTTTCTTCTTTTGATTGTTCATTCATTTTCAAAAAAATTGCGAGAAAAAATAAAAAATGAATCAAAAAAATTCTCTACTAAAAATTTTTCCGAAGGAAAAACGGCCGCACTTTTTTGCTTTGCTCAAAAGTTTTTTTGATTGCTTTTTTCTCTTTTTCCAAAGCTTCTCTAAACTCAAAATAGGACATCTCTTAAAATGCCCTGTTGCGAGCATACTAAGTGGGTACCCACTTAGG
Source organism: Enterococcus sp. AZ091 (assembly GCF_051714805.1). NCBI lineage: Bacteria > Bacillati > Bacillota > Bacilli > Lactobacillales > Enterococcaceae > Enterococcus > Enterococcus sp. AZ091. The sequence continues at coordinate 233,277 of NZ_JBIOSO010000001.1, forward strand.
TAAAAAAGATCCATCTGCCACAAATAAACAACTAAAATAGCATTTTACTTGTTCTTTGTTTCAGATGAATTTTTTCTTTTTGGGGCGCTGCCCCAATCCCCGTTTCCTAAAAAAAATACTTTTATTTTTTATTTTTAAATTCGAATTTTTTTCATCGCTCAAAATTTTTCATTGCTTTTGTCAAAGGTTTCTAAAAAAATCTGCGCACAAAAAATCAATCCGTTCGACCAAATTCAAAAAGTTTTGAAAAACTTTTTCACTTTTCGAAAATTCAGAGATCCTCAGTTGTTGTATTCGTGATACACAAAACCAATTTCTCTTTTTTCATTTTTAACCTATTAAGAAAATTGATTTAGATTTTCGTACTGTTGAACTACTAATACACAAATAGGTTCTATCGCAAATTCAGGTAACTTTTGGACAATTTTTTTTGCTTGAATATATTCTTCTAGTTCCTCTTTCTCAAGTAAAGGTTCCAATTCTTTAATGATTACGTTAAACGAATGAAGTAACTTTTTCTTTGGAACTGGAAACTCTTTTGAATAAGAAATGACTTCAAAAATTTCTCGTCCATAGTATTCTTCTGGTTTAAACTCTTCTTTTTTAGTATTCATTTTCTCACCCCGTTTTTCTTTTGTTCATTTCCTTTTTTCTCTTTAAGAAGTTCCGGGTGATTTTTTTGTTGTTCTTTGGCTTTCTCTAACAAATTTTTTTGAGATTGCTTGGCTTCTTCAATTTCTGTTTGTAAAGATGTCTTTTTCATTTTCACTTCTTCTTTTGCTGCCATTTGCGAATCAATCGTTTCAATCAATTCTCTTGCGGCTTGTTGTACATTTTCCATAACTTCCATTAATGCTTCACTACTGATCGTATGCAATCCCCAGGAATTGAGATAGCCCATTGTATATTTTGATGTATCTATTCCATAATTATTTGCAACAATATAAGCAGTAGATTCTGCTTCTAATTCTTGTATTGAATATTGTTTTTCTCCATATTGAACAGCAGTATTTGAATGAAGTTTAGCGTGAGTGATTTCGTGAATGAATGTATGAAGTAAATCCGCACCATGTAATTTCGAATTAATAAAAATCTTTTGTTCAGTTGAAGAATAATAACCATCAACTTCCAATGGTTTCAGTTCAACGTTTACTTCACTTATTTCTGCCAATGCAATAAATAATTCTCTTGCAAAACTTGGGTCTTGATTCAGGTATGAAACAGGTTTGGGAAGCTCTTCATATTCGACAAGTTGTTTATCTTCAAATACCGTTCCTAATTTAAATCCTTTTACTTCCAAAACTTTTTTGTTTTTCTCATCCAAAATAGGTTTTCCATTTTCACATTTTGCACCAATGATCGGCATAAAAATTTTAAACCCTTTTGACCCTTTCTTAATGTGATAACCTTGTTTTTTCCATTGAGTAAATGTACCAACAAGACCAATGGTTGGTTTTTGTTTTAATAAAAATTGAATATTGTGACTGGAATATTTGGGACATTTTGCAATAAAATCTAAGTAATTTTTGAACATTTCAGAATTTTTATACTCATCCACTTGCTCTTTTAAAAATTGCGCAAGTTTTTTTGTATCTTTTTCAGCTAATAAGGTTTGAAGCCTATTCGCTTTTGTAGATGACTGTTTGCTCATGATCCATTTCCTTTCCTAATCATAAAAAAGAGTCCTCTTTTACTCTAAGAGAACTCTTTAAACATTTCCTTCTGTTTAAGATTTACGTTTTTTATAACCAAAGAAGCCAGCAATGCCAATCAAAAGCACCCCTAGTATCGAAAGCGCTGCTTGTACTTCTTCTCCAGTTTTTGGTAAGACTTTCGTTTTTCCATCCGCTGTTTTGACTTCAATATTCCCGCTAGGAAGTTTTTTCACAGGAATGGATGGATCTTCTACTAAATTCCCTTGCGTATCTTGTACCAACGGCACTCCATCTTTTACCCCAACAATCGTTTGACCAGTCGCTGTTTTTAATGGCGTTGTTGGCGTTGGCACATGACTGATTTCTTTCACATCACTGGTTACGATCGGTACACTTGTTCCTTGAGAAGTACCCGTCGTGATTTTTCCAGAAGCATCGACCGACACCGTGACTTCTTTTGCCGGAGCTGCTGGTTTGTCTTCTTTCGATTGGGTGTCTTTGTCTTCTTTTGGTTCTTCTTTTGGCTGCTCTTCAGACGGTTGTGTCGATTCTTCTGTTGGTTGTTCGGGCTCTTCACTAGTAGAAGGCGTTGTTGGTTGTTCCGTCGTGGATGGATCAGTTGTTGTACTACCTGGCGTTTCTGCAGTACTTGGTGTTTCCGTCGGTGTCGTCCCGGGATCTATTGGCGTTGTTCTTGGTACTTCACCGCCTCCAATCGGTTCCGATGTTGACGGCTCTGGCAGCTCAGGATCAGGTGTTACTGGTTCAGTTAGTTCTGATGGTGGTGTGACAGGATCAACTGGAGGTTCTTCGGGAATACTAGAATCCGTTGTACTAGTACCAATTGTTTCTGCAGGAGGCGTTACAGGATCGACCGGTACAGTCGTCTCATCTGCAAATACTGAAACAACACCACTACTCAACAAGCCAACTGTCAATAAACTTGAATAGATCATTTTTTTCATTCTTATCATGCTCCTTTGTCTTCTTATTCTGTGATTGAAAAAGTAATCATTTGAGGTTCACTACAGACTCGCAGTTTTTCTTTCTTCATTGAAAGAAAAAACGTAATCTTCTTTGTTTCAATTTGCCCTTGTTTATTTGAAAGGGCAATCATATACGATACATTGATTTTTTGTTTTTTATCATAGGTCATTCCCAGCTCATACGTACCTTCTAATCTTCCTTCAGGCACCGTCCATTTTGCTGGATCGATTTCCACAAATTTTCTTAATTTTTCTTGATAAACAGCTTGATTTTGTTTATCTTTTGAAAAATAGCTACTAAGAAAAAAGCGAGAAAAAGTATCAATCTCTCTGTTTCTACTTAACAACTTTTGAACATCTGAAATTTCTCTTTCTAACGTCTGGCTTTCCATACGAAAAGTAGCAAGTTGAAACTGTTGAAATCCGAATAAACCAACGAATACTCCTAAAACAATGAATAGCCAAACCCGGCGTTTTCCACGATTCTTTGTTTGTTTAGATTTATTTTTTATCTTCGTAGTTTTTATCCGTTCCTGTTTCATTTTTTGTGGTTTTCCTCGATTAAAAGCAACCAACAAATCTTCAAAATTTGTCTCAGCTGAAACAGGCAGTGTCAATTTTTCTGTCAAAATCACTTGATTATCCTTAGTATACTTCGAAATAACTACACTTACTTGATCATAATCATAGATTCGTAATAGTCTTGCATTTGTATCTATAATCAACGTAACAAAGTCTTCAAAATACAAATAAACTTCTGGACTTTGAACAAACTCATCAATTTCTGTTTCAGAAAACACATATTTAGAAGGCTTCTTAGTAATCATCTTCATGTTGATTATCCTCAATTCCTAATAAATCAATCACTTCCTCTACACTGAGACTGGATTGTTCTAACATTTCCATCAGATAATCCTTTTCACTATTTTCTATCTTCTTTTCGATCTTTTTTAAGTCTTGATTGATTTTCTTTCGCTTTTTAATCAAGTCCTCTTGTTGCTTTAACAACTTCTGCTTTCTTTCCTCTAAAGTTTCCTTCATTGGCAGCTCACTCTCCTATTTTTCCAAAAAATGGTTGATTGTCGCTTGATCCGTACCCGCATACATTCTATTTTGATAGAGAAAAGTGGGAACAGAATGAATCTGATACAAAACAATATATTTACGATTCCTTTCCTGATTGAGATTGACAAACTGAATATCTCGATGAAAAAGATCATGCAAATAAACTTGCGGAAAAACTTTCTGACAATCTGGGCAATCGTCACGGTAAAAAAAAAGCGATTTTCTCTTCTTGAATACTAGAAATGACAGATAAATCTTTTTCTTTCTTATAATAGTCATGCCCAATGATTCCAATGACCACAAAAACAAGAACTGCAAACAGAAAAATAAATTTCTTTCCTCTATTCATTTACTATCCCCATATACTCTATTGAAACAAATTGATTATTGAGTGAATCATATTCTGCTTGATACATGAATTGTGTTTCTTGTAGCGCACTTCCAGCGATTGAAACTGTATTTTTGATTAGGATGAACACTTTTTGTTTGGTATCTTTCGTTGCAGAATAATAAATGTCTATTGAATCATCGATCTTAGAAACCGTTTGAACGGAAGCTTGATACGATGTTGCTTCTTTTGGAAAAATCTCTTCTAATGCCTGCTTGCTTGCAAATTTACGTGCTTTTTCTCGCCTTTCTTTGAGCGTATCCTTTTTAGAATCATACTCAAACAAACTTGAAAAAACGGCCGTAACCGCATGAACTAAGAGTTTGTTTTCAGTATTATTTTTTTGTGCGTATAACTGTTTGTATCGTTTATCCATTTCCTTTGTTTTTATTTCTAATACTTCAATTTTCTCCTTTTGTTGTTGTACTTCTTTTTTCCCTTCAATATGAATACCCACAGCAAAAATTAGCGTTACAAGCCATATTCCTCCCACCATCAAACATATTCTTTTCCATACCGTAACATTCTCCTGCATATCATTTTCTCCCTTGAATAAATTCAACTTGAGCCACAGTTGCTGGATCAATCACACGCCAAGAACGTGTCCCAGATCCTGGTTTCACAACATTGGTTTCACTGACTAAAATACTGCCATCTGGATTGACATATTCGCATACGGCTATGTGCCCATACGGTGGGGTTGATCCAGCCAACCCACCATAGAAACTGGCCGCCCAACCAACTTGTGGTTTCCCTTTCACTACAGTATAGCCTCTTACACGTGCAGAAGCGCCCCAGGAGCCGCCATGACCTCCGTTGCCTGAAAACCATTCAATTGGTGTGCCAAGCTGTGCCATGCGATTATACGCTCCCCAAGTGCATTGACCAAAAGGATAGTTATTCCCAGCATAATTCTTATTATCTGGTGGCGGTAATGTTAACTTTCCTACATATGCTTTAGGCAGACTTAGAGTTGGTGCACTATTTGTACCCGTTGCTTCTTTACTTGGCATTTGATTTACCACACAACCATTTTCAACTGACGAGAATTGACTAAATCTCTGATCTTTTGAATTGATGGCTTGCGCGGTTCTTTTGTATGGTGCTATCCCATGTCTTTCAATGGCTTCTCGATCAATCCACTGATAATTTTGTCCTAATGACCGATAAGCACTTAATAAATGAATGAGATAACTTGGATCCGTTGCCCAACCACCGTTAGCAATTGCTTTTAATGTTGCAATGCCATCTGTATTATTAATCGCTCCTTTATATAGTGTTTGGTGAGCCATGAATTCGGCTTTACCCACAATACCTGCATTGAAATCCTTAAACCAAGTGTAAGCACCGCCTGTATTGTCTCCTACATTTGTTCCTGGTTTTGTCCCTGTAATATCTACGGCGTCTTGACCAAAAGTAGCCAAGGTAAGTGGAAAATCACTAAGTTTTGATGTCTTAACTCCGCCCATGTTGTGAGCTTTCCAAAAACTGGTTCCCGAAGGATTCGTAAAATTGAACCCATTTTCCACCATCGTCTGTGCAATACTGGCAGATGGTAAAAAACCACCTGCTTTCCAGGAAAGAATATACGCATCTTTATGACTTTTGATAAAATCATCAATTGATCTGGGAGGCTTAGAAAGATTTTCCGTCGTGACTCGATCACTATAGCTAGGTCGTGAACATTGATTTTCTCTGATTGTAACGAACAAAGAAAGAAACAAAATAAGTAGAATCCCTGCTGTAACTAGTGCGATCACTGGTAAAGGCAATGTCGTCATAAAAGCTGCAACAGATGAAACCATCGTTTTTCCAAGTGTAAGCGTAGAAGAAACAGCTTTTTCTGCATATACTTTCGCCTTATTTACTGCTTGTGCTGAAATCCTAGAATGTCGGGACTTCTCAACAAAAGCATATCCCTTCTTATCTGTTCCTTGCGTTGAACGAAGATATTTCTGTACCCCTCTACTATTTTTAAGTCCATTTTTTTTGAACAATTTACTCTGCAGGCTCTGCTTTGTTAAATACACTGCCTTTTTCGATGGCTTCTTTAATAACAACAATAAAGAAACTGTTGCTTGTTCCGTTGCTTCTTCAGTTACTTTTTCACTTGCCTCAACCTGATCTGTTACAATATCAACAATCGGCGCTACTTTTTTCATTCCTTTTTTGGTTCGATGAAATGCTTTCTGTTTTATAGATCTCTTTTGCGATTTATTTGAGGACGGCTTTTTTGATGAGAAAGATTTTTTGGACAGGTCACGGGAACCTATCGAAACTCTCCTGACATTCGCAAATCCCGTTGGTTTCTTAAATCGTTTGAAATTGTTAACAGAAAGCATTGTTTTTTTCAACACATATTTTTTCTTAAAAAATGGATTTTTTGTAGGATCATGCAATGCTTTGGTTAAATTTTCATTCGTTTTGAACGAAAATTTATTCTTCATTTGCTTCTCTGTCATACAAATCCCTCGCTAGTCTGTCTGCATGATTCGATACAATTCCGTTGTCTTAGGAATGGTATTTTCAAAGGGTACAATCGTATTTCCTGCTATAATCAATCCACTTCCTTTAGCTGGTGTTTTTAGGTATTGTTCTTGTTGATTAGTTAAATTGTAATGTTGCTTGATAATGTTAATGGCAAACTTTTTTTGCTTCAACAATACTAAAAATTCTGAATTGAAGAACATCGAGCGTCCCTCTTCGGTAGCCAAAACAGTGTCAATAAATTGCGTAATTCCTGTTGGATTTCCGCCATACTTTCTTATTCGTGCCCAAATATCTTTAAACTTTTCTCTCGAGATTTCACTTGATGTTCCTGATAGTAGAACTTGTATCTCGTCAAAGTAGACCCAAGTTGTAATTCCTTTAGCATTATTTTCCACAACACGTTGCCAAATTTTTTCCTCTAACGCCATAAATCCAAATGGTTTAAATTTATTTTTTAACTGACTGATGTTGTACACAATAAAATGCGAATTTAAATCAACATTTGTTTTATGAGCAAAAATATCCATTGAGCCTGTGATATAGAGTTTTAACTTATACGCTAAATCTTCAGCTTCCTCATTCTCAATCGTTGTAAGAACGTTGTACCAATCGTGTAACGTAGGCTGAGAAACCTGTTTGTACGTCTTTATCGTTACTTCATCGATAATAGATTCCTGTATTTCTGAGATATTTGCAAAAAGAGAAGAAAACAAACTGACTAAAAAGCTCGATTTTAAACTAATTGGTTCATCGTCTGATTCTAGCCATTCTTCCTCTGGTAAATCCAAAATATTGATGTGTTGCTTTGTTTTAGGTGCAATTTTAACCAACTGTCCGTCAAGAACCTTTGTCAAATCATCGTATTCATTGTCTGGTGAAAGAATAATGACTTCATCTTTTGGATTTTTTAAAAGCGTCGTAATGATTTCGTATTTTGCAGTCATTGATTTTCCTGAACCTGAAATCCCTGTGATTAGACCATTAGAGTTATCCATGCTCGGATCTCTTCGATCGATGGCAATGATGTTATTAGAGAATAGATTAATTCCATAAAACTTCCCTTTAGAATGATTAATATCTACCGTTGTAAAAGGAGAATTAATGGATAAATTTGGTGTAATCAAATCTCTTTGATACGTTTTCTCACAATCTGTAAAATTCATTCCAATTGGCAACACAGAATTTAACGCTTCTTCTTGTAAATAACCAAGAGAAGAAAAAATAGCCCCATATTTCTCTCCAATCGCCTTAATCATTCGGGAATTCTCATCCCTTTCCTCTGGTGTTTTACCAGTTAAATAAATAAGAAAAATAGAGGAAAACTGTTTATCCCCTGTTTCTCGAACAAATTTAATGACTTCGTCAAGATCTTCTTGTGCTTCTTTCGTTGTTCGTCCAATAAAATCTGGCGAATAGCCTTCTTTATATGCTGCCTTTTGTTGCTTGATCACTTCACTTTCGATATTTGTCGCTTGTGCACGTAATCGTTTATTTGTTTGCATAATAGAGTATGGTTGTGCTTGAATCGTAATCACTAATTCTTGTCCACATTCTGCTAGATCTTTAAAGAGATGATCAGAAAGTTCCATTGGAAATTCTCTTAAATACAACACTTGATTGAAACGGTCATCTATTTCAACAGATGTCTTAGTAAATTTAAGCGAAGTAGGCGCAATTAAATCCTTGGTGGTCAACATCGAACGGTGAATATCCTCAAAATTTCCATACAACGGCTTACTATAATTGAGGATTTTATTCATTACACGAAGACGTTCTAAGCCAAATAGCGGCTTGATAGGTACCTCAATACTTGCTAGGGTATTTGCCATCAATGTATGCGTATTTTCTAGTTTCCCTAAGGCTTTTGACGCATTTGGCGCTTTCGTAGCGATCGTAATATAGCGATCAATATGATAGTTATTTAGCCCTTTTTTATAGTTTTTAACAATCATTTCATTTAATTCTTCACGCAAATAATCATAGGCATCGTTTTGCAAAGGGAATTCATTTTGTAAACGATATTCTCGCTCATGTACTTTCGAAATGACCAAGGTAAGCTGAAAATGTTCATCATCAGATACCGTATTAATCATTGAATTGTATTGCGTAATGATATTGATTTGTTCTTCATTCGTTGCCGTTGCATAATTTGTTGAGCCTAGCTCATAGGTCATCGAATAATAATCATCAACAATATGCATTAAGCCATTTCCAAAAAGAGAAGTGTAGCGTAATACATTCTGACTTGAACTACTTTTTGCCTTCTGTGCATTCTTTTTCAAACGATTCAACCGTAGCTTCTCTGTTTTGGATAAAGGTGGCTGTTTCTTTGACTTTTTTCGATTGAATAAATTCTTTACGTTCATAATTCACGATCCTTTCCGTTTGATATGTCCGTTTTGTCGCTCTTTTTAAAAAGACACACTTCAACTTGAACCAACGGTCACTAGGCAATCCATTTATTTTTATCAAAAAGAAAAAGAGACCGATAAAAAGGATAACTACCAGTGGCAATTCAAAAAAGATTGAAGCAATATGAAAAAAGAATGAATTTAGAATCAAAAAAATGGTCACAACAGCAATCAATAATAAAGCAGATAATTGCCGGAAAGTTAACCCGGCAAATTTGCTCTTTATTTTCGATCCATCTTTATATACTTTTATCTCCATATTACCCTCCTAATCCTACAACTGATTTTGCTATTCGGCCGGATTGGATCACAAGTACCATCACAATAATTGGTTGTACCAATGAAGCAAAACCTCCTGCAACCGCTCCTTCTACATGTGGCGCAGAAAATGCATTGCTAATCCCTAAAACAATCAAAATCACAAGGCCTTGTAATGAAATCGCACAATATTGTTTGAGAAAACCAATACCAATTGAACGATATTCACTTGAAGCAAAAGACGAAAATGCAATAGGAGCTAATATCGTATACACATACAACTGAAAAGAACGCATACAAACAACAACGACAATAATCAAAGAAGAAATAGAACCAACTATAAAAGAGATCGCCCAAGAAAGAATTTTTCCGAGCCCGTCAAAAACACTTGGAACAGCTGGAGAAGCAAAGGCAAACAGACGGTACGATCCCGTACCTTTGATTAGATTGATTGCCCCAACGACAATTTGATTAATAAAAGGCAAAATAAAAATCGCTCCTGCAACCAATGCACCAGCAAGCAAAGCATTTACACCCGCTTGGAACATGGTAATAGGGACGACTGTTCCTTCATTATTCTTATTGGCTGTTTCAAAAATCTTTGCTAGCTCAAAGATTAAGAAAAAAATCAATAAATAAGCGCCTACTTTTGTCGTAGAATTTGCCATAATCGTTGTGACATATTCCCATCCTTTTTCGTTTAAATTTTCTGCTTGGCCGCCGAGTACCTTAAATAGATCCATCGAATTCTATCCTCCTTTACTTATTGTTACTCTCTAAAAGATTCCTAAACACCTGGAGGTGCCGTAAGCAACTGTACAAGTCCAGCAGCTCCTCCTAGAAGCAAACCACCTAAAATTAACATGATTCCCCTTGTTCGTTGTCCCCCATTAGCTTCTGCCATACTTTCCGAAATTTGGATGACTCCAACAATAATTAAGCCAATTGCACCGGCACCAAAGAACCATGTCAATAATTTTTTAATCGTTTCTAACGCTGTCGCACCAACTACTAAATGAGGTGTAAGACTTCCTAGCCATAATAACGCTTTTGTTTTCATTTAAGCCGCTCCTTCTATTTTATAATTTGTTTTGGAGACAACGTTTGATTGTAATAATCATACGCTTCTTCCAACGTTCGAAATTCTGGTTTAAATTCATACCAGTTTTTGTCATTTTTATATCTACTCCATTCTTTTGATAACGGATGTCTTTCAAAAGGATATTTTTTGCCTCTATACATAGGCATAGATGAAATAGACACTAAACATTCATCTCTAGCTAATTCAGCTACTTCTGATTGTGTAATTAACTCTCTTCCTAAGACCTCATGGCTAATGGAATAAGAGCCGTTCGTACCTCTATTTTCCGAATTCTTTTTCATATGAATCGTTTCTTTTCCTGCACGCTCTGAAAAGAGTTTTTGTGTATCTGGTTCTGTAGAACCTGCCAGATAAAGCAATGTATCGCAATTCCCAATAAAGCTTTTCCAGTCATCTTTATACATACTGATCAATTGATTGAGATTTTGTATGATAATGTCAATACTCATTTCACGAGAACGAAACACAGCCAATGCTTCTTTTATATTGGGGATTTTCCCTAAATTCGCAAATTCTTCTAGGATAAAACGAATATGATTCGGTGGATTACTACCATATACATAGTCAATTTGATATTCCAATGTTCGAAAAGCTAGAATAAAAATTATTGTAACGAGAAAATTGAATGTTTTGTCCATATCTGGAATCGTAAGATAGACAACGGTCTTTTTTTCAATCCAAGTTTCAATTTCTAAGTCATCATCTTCTAATAGTTCACGAATATCCTGCAAGTCAAACATAGAAAACCGTGCGGTTGCAATCGCCAAAACACTACTTCTTGTATCACCTTCATAGTTTTTAAAACTATTGAATTGCGTCACAGCATAATTTTCCGAACCAAATCGTTTTTCAAATTGTGAAAACATAATCTCTAATACCGAAGGAACTGCTTCATTTTCTCTTTTTAGTAAACGAATCAGCTCAGAAACATGGTATAGAGCAGGCAATTCACCTGTTCCTTCTATTCCTTTTTTAGGATCGCCTTTGTATTTGTAATACAAGAAAGAAAACAGCGAACTAAGTAATAATTCTTCTGATTTATCCCAAAAAGGTTCCCCTTTCCGACTATTTTCCCCATTGGTCGCATCTATAATCACCTGAATGACACGTTTTAACGTAATTTCATCGTGGATATATTTAAAGGGATTGAATCGATTGCAGTTCTTAAATGTATTTACATCAAAGTTTTTAATCTGATAATGATGGCTTTCCATCATTTTTCCCGTTTCATGAAGCAGTCTTCCTTTAGGATCTGTCACTACATAGGAGGAATGAAGTTGAGATAAATTTGGCTTCACAAATAGTTCTGTTTTACCGGCACCGGCACCAGCAACTAGAAGAATATTTTTGTTTCTTTGATAATTTAATGGCATATTTTTTGTTGTTAAACTCATTTTGACCTCTTTTGAAAGGATAATATTGTTCTCTTCTCGCTCATTATCTGCAAAATTTTTTAACTCTCTTACTGTTGCCCAACGAGCGGAACCATATTCCTTCCCTTTCCGATATTTCCCATCACCTAAACTTAATAAAAACAAAAGAAAGGCGATAATGAAGCCTAAAAAAAAGGCAACCAATGGATAAACTTCAAAGCGGAAAAAGAATTTCCCTGCTGCAAGAGAAGTTAATACATTCGTTGCACTATTGATTAATTTATAGATTCCTTCTTCTTTCTCATTCAGAAGAAAATAGGCAAATAAATGAAAAAAGTATCCCAAAACAAATCCTAGAAGTAAAAAACAGACAGCCTTTAGTTTTGTTGCAAAAGAACGTTTTTGCATTAAAGACTCTTTCCTTTTTTGATCGTTTTATTCACGGTTTGTGTCGGTGCATTCTTCAATAACTCTTGTTGGATTTGTTTGGCGTTCTGGATTTCTTCTTTCAATGTTGGTTCTTTCTTGCCTTTTGATGGTTTTAATACGGTTTCTTTCTTTAGATATTTTTGCGGATTTTCTTGCATATCTCGCATAATTTTTTCTGTGGTTGCTAAAATCATATTTCGATCTTTCGCATGAAAAAGTAACTCCATTTTCCCATCCGGTAATTTTCGAGAAAAGAAATCCACGCCATTTATTTTGTATTCTCTTTTCAGTGCCTTTACTGCCACAATATTACTCGCTAAACTTTCGTTTAACACCTCGCTATCTGTAAAACGAGCGATTTTCGCCTTTGTATTTAACTTTGACTTTAACAAAGAATATAGATAGCGGATACTATCTTTCCCAGCTGATAAAATGACTCTTACTGCTAATTCATCTTCCATTTCTAGCTCACTCCTTTCAACAAGAAACTCTCCTCGTCTGCTATTGCACTCCTATCGCAGCATGATCGCAATAGAAAATGCCAGCCTCCAAATAATGAGCGTCGCCTTTAAAAAAATTCGAAGTGGGAAAACAACAGTCCAATAAAGAAATTTTTTCATTTCATGAATCTCCTTTTTTGTTTATTGTTCATTATATCACTTTAAATTATTCCCGCTCTGTTCGCAGACAAATGTCTTCTTTTTTTCTTTATTCAACGCCGCATCCTTCAATTTAGATCCTGGCACAAACGCAAGAGATCGTTCCCTCTTGATCTCTTTATCACCTGTTTCCGGATCTCGGATGCCCCCTTCTTTCTCAACAAGCAAAAAACTCCCAAAAGATTTGAAGCGGATTTCTTCCCCATTTTGTAAGTGTTCAATCATTTTATCCAATAGTAAACTAAACAGATTTTGAATCATTTGGGCATCCATTTCTATCTCTGCGGCTACTTCTTTCGCTAAATCACGTCGTCCGATCACTTGCTTTTCTCTCCCTTTCTGCTTTTCGATATTTTCCACACCTATGCCAATAATTTCGATCCCATGCGCGTTTTGCGTCCCTTCTTTCTTTTTGTACCGCTTCTAAGTTACGTAAGCGACTTTTGGTATACATTTGTTCTAGGGATGTATAGGTCACATCCAATCCGTTGCGTTGTAATTCTTCCACAAAAAAAAGATTTGGTATAATTAACATCTTTTCCTTCCCCTTCCTTCTAAAAATTTGCATTTCATCAAAAAATGACCTCGAGAATTGATTTCTCCGAGGCTTTAAACACATTTTCGACTAATTCTTCATCTTTTCATTCAAACGTCTGATAACGCAAAACAGACGCATTTTCATTCGCATTCTCGCTGTTTGCTTCTTGTTGATCCTTTTTTCTTTTCTCTTTTTCCTCTTTTCTTTTCTGACTTTTAATATACATCTCTTGTAGTTCTTCCAAAGTCACATCAAATCCATTGCGTTGTAATTCTTCTTCAAAATAGCGGTCAAGAAACATCCTCATTCAACTTTGCCCTCCTCCTTCTAAAAATTTGCATTTTACCAAAAAAACGGCCTCGAGAATTGCTTTCTCCGAGGTTTTAAAAACATTTCCGACTAAATTCTTCATCGATCGACTAAAACGTATCAAATCGCAAAATACAGCTTATTTCCATAAATCAATGAATAGAACTAACAACACAAAACGTACCCCATAACAAGAAAAAAAGAAGGGCAAAGATCGTCAACGACGTTTCTAAAATATCCCATCGTCGTTCCTTCTTGCGCTGTTCTTCTTGTTCTTTGATTCGTTGTTGGTTACACACTCGCTGTTTTTCTGGCACAGGAACAAAGTAACACTTGTAATAAACAATTTGATGATTCGCACCAAAATGCGCTTCACAAAAATAGCCCGCTTCTTCGATGGCTTGAATCACGGAAAGCGAAATTGGTTCATATTCCCATGACAACGTGAGCGAATCTGCCCAATCATTCTCTTCTTGATATATTCGAACGCCTTCAAGTAATTCCTCTGCCGTATAACAATCACAACAAGAAAACATCCCGATTCACCTCCACAAACAGTTTTTCTTTGGTATAATTTGCATAAAAAATAAAAACGGAGGGGTTAACATGCAGCTTTCATTGACACAAGATGAACTGAATCAGATTGTAGAAAAAGCGATTGAGCGAAATCATGGTGCTGAACACGATACAATGCGTGATACATTAGTGGAATGTTTGATCTCATTGTTTCCCGACAAAGCGTTTACGCTAGAAGAAGCAGCCACCATTGAAAAAATCGTTGATTTACTCATTCAATTTTCCGTCACTTCCGCTACGAGAGCTTCAGTAGAAGTCTTGGATGTACTAAGTCAAAAAGCATTAGCCGCACAATGAGCAAGGAGATTCTTTTCCTTGCTTATTTTTATTAAATAAAAGGCAGCACATCCTTAAGTTGTGCTGCCTTTTACAGAAGAATAAGCGATAAGGAGCTTTCCCCCTTCCGGTTTTTAGAATGTTGTGAGTAGTCTTATAACCAACTCTCTTACTCTTTCTTGATCATTCCAAATCGTAAAAGTTAGTTTATTCTTACTCTAAAACAAGCGGCTAGTTGTCTAACCGCTTGTTCATCCTTTTTAGTCTTTGACTTTGTATAAGTCATAACCAATCAATCCTGCCGCAAGGACAAAGATTAATCCAATCACGACCCATACATGGTTATCTTCAAATCCTGTTTTTGGCAACATAGGCACTACAGAAGCTGCTTTCACTGGTTGTTCTGGTTGCGGTGGTTTTGGTGCTTCCACAATTTGTACCGTTTGATCTTTATTCGTTAGATCCACATTGTGTTTCGCCACCTCTTCGAACGTTTCTTCCTCATCTTCTGTTTTCGCTTGAAGCCATTCCGCAAAACTCAAGCCTTTTCCAGCAAGATTACGACCATCTACCAAGAATTCAAACAAGAATTCCATGGTTTCTTTGTCTGCCGTAAAGATTTTTTCTGCATGGGTGCCTTCAAATGGCATGCCGTCTGGTGTTAAGTAGCCTTGAACAATCAGCTTGTACAACTGACCAATTGCTAGACCGTCTACTTTGACCCATTCCAATACTGTTTGATTTGGCAAGGCCAAGATCTCTTTTCCGCCATTTTCATTGGTGGCTTTGGTAGTAATGGTTGGATTAACAATTTTGATGGTTTGGTCTTTGTCAGTAATATCCGCATGAGAGGCTAATAGTACGCCTTCTCTGAAGAGATTTTCAAAGACAACCACTTCTTTTCCACGTAACGCACGTGCGTCTAGGATAAAGTCTAAATTAACTGTACCATCGGTACTTTCTGCCACAAACGTTAACGTACTTGTGATTTCTTTGTCGTCCACTAACACTGGTTTTTCTGTTGCTTTATCCATTAGAATACCGTTGACTGTGTAAGTTTTCCCAACAATCAAATCATGGTATTTCACAGCGTCTGTAATGGTCACTTTCGTTAACGGATTGACCACTTTCAAGCCAGTTGATTTATGTGTAGCCGTTGTACGAACACCTGGATTCGTTACCCGTACCGTTTGCCCTTTATCATTGATGTCTTTGTGATTTGTCAGTTCTTCGTCATTTCTGAATAAGCTTTCAAACACAACAATTTCACGACCATTTAAGTCGGTTAAATCAAAAGTAAATGGTACGATCACCGTTTCATTTTCTGCTTTGGCAATAAAGCCAACACTAGTTTCTACCGTATTTCCATGCACAAGCAATGCTTTGCCGGTTGCTTTGTCCATTAGGATTCCTTTGACCAAGTAAGCTTTTCCTGGAAGGATCTCGGTAATTTCAACGGTATCGTTTAAGGTGAACAGCCCCGTTGGGTCTGCGACCGTCAAGCCATCTTCAAAGACAGCAGTCGTATGAACCGTTGGATTGTTTACCCGAACACTTTGATTTTCATCGGTAATATCTTCATGTGCCACAACTTCAATACCGTCACGGAAAAGTTTTTCAAAAACAACGATTGTTTGACCTTTTAAGACGCTGGCATTGACCACAAATTCCAGGTCTTTTGTGCCATTGGCTTTGTCTGCAATAAAGGTCAACGTTTTTCTGATTTCTTTGCCATCTTGCAAGATCGGTTCATTTGTGGCTTTATTCATCAAGACGCCGGAAATGGTGTATTCTTTGCCGACAAACAAATTCGTATAAGAAACACTGTCTTTAATGACGATCGTTTCTAACGGATCAACCACTTTTTCCCCATCTTCTTTATTCGACGCTTGTGTTTCCAATGTTGGTGGAATCAAATAGTTGCGTACAGACACCAACAAGGTTTCGCCATCATCTGGCGCATTTTGTTTGAATGCGACGGTGAATGCTTGTTTGTCTGTATTTGGTTGGAAGCTTTCTAATGGTGCTTTTTCGGTAAAATAGTAAGCCCCGGCTACTAAGCCTTTGACTAGAAGTTCACCGTTGGTATCAGTGGTGTATTCCCCTAAAGCTTTTCCTTCGCTGTTATACAGCGTAAACGTGACACCGGCAAGCGGTGTTTTCTTCTTGTTCCATTCTTCATACTTGAACAATTTCACGTTTTTTCGTGCTTGACGGTTCGCAAAATTGATTACTTTGATCGGTTCTGTATCATCGGTAATCGAGAACACCAACGGTGTTTTGTTCAACACATAGTTTTTGGGTGCGTTGATTTCTTCGATACGGTACCGATTGTTTCCATACGTAAATGTACCGTTCGTAACAAGATAGCCTTTGTCATTTGTTCGGAAAATATCTGTTACTTCGGTATCGTTTGGAATCGCAAAAGTAACATACTCATTCGCTAAGGTGTCAAAGATCTTGAACTCCGTATTAGCAAGTGGAATCACTTTGCCTGTTTCTTGATCGACTTTGACAATTTTCAGCTGTTGTTCAATGATTTGGTCTTCTAACACATAACGGAAGGTTTGACCTTGTTCAGAAATCGTTACTTCGAACGGTTCAAACAATTTGTATCCTTCCTTGCCTTTCGTTTCAGAAACAATATAGGTGTCAACAACAACCGCATTTTTACCGAAGGTAAAGTAACCGTCTTTGTCAGTCAATACCGCTTTAACGACTTTCCCCGTTGTTTTCGAGGTCAAAGAAATTTCGATACCTTCTAATTTCGGTTTATTGTCAGGATCTTTCGTGTCTACAAAATCTTTATTGCCGACCTTGACGCCTTCAATCGTTCCTTTGATCACTTGATCTTTTGCGATTACTTCTGTTGTGACAGTCTCTTGATTTTGATCACCATAGACTAACTCAAAATGAATCTTATTCGTATTGAGATTGTATCCAGCTGGCGCTTTTTCTTCCATCCAATAATAAGAGCCAAGTTTCAGATCTCTCACTTCTGCTTGGACTTTTCCATTGATATTTTTCAGCGTAACAGATTTGATTTTTGTGCCGTCTGCTTGATACAAACCATAAACTGCGCCTTCTAAGGTCGCAGCACCTTGTGCTTTATTTCCAGTTTATAGCAATAGGTAAACCTTTGATTGTCTATTACCTTAGCTAATGATAATAGTTCGCTCTCCAGCTTTTCCCCTGCTCCACACCGTACGTGCGACTTTCACCGCATACGGCGTTCCAACTTATTTTCTTTAATAAATATCAGCTAAATTACATTTTCTACGATAATCATTTACTTTTTGTATTTGCTTCTCTGACAATTCAAGTAAACATACGTATCTTTCAATCGTTTCTTTTTGGGTTGCATGAATCAGTATATGTGCCCATTCATGTATAACAACAAGATTTTTAAATTCATCCGTTCCACCAAGAGCTCTGGGTATAATGTGATGACAATATACTTCTGATGCAGTAAGAAATCTTCCTGTTATTGCACATTTTCCTCGTTGCATGGAATATTTAGAAATTCGATTATCCGCATATTCCAAATTACTTACAGCGAGTGTTGAGTTTATTAATTCCTGCAATTCAGTTCCTATGGAACTGTTTAAAGGTTTGTATAAATACTCTCGTCCAGTCGCAGTATAATCACAGATTTCTTGAGTAAAATTTCTCAACATTTTCCACTGAATATCTCTAAGTGGATACAAATAATTTTTTCCTATTTTGAATGTTTTATATCTGTTTCGATAAAATTTTCTGTATACATAAGGTGGACTTCTTGGTACTTCATACACTCCTTTTGTCCTTAAACGATTATAGGTCGCAATTAAGAGTGCATAGGCTATTTCAGTGAAATCAATATTTACATGTGTTGCTATTGCGAAATATTGATGTACTCCCAAGACAAACGAGTTATACTCCATGATATTTTGCCATGTTGGGTTCACTTGTATTTTCTTGATTCTTTCTTTAGCCGATTGCTTTATTCTTTTCTTATTTTTCCTAGATACATTTGTTTTCGCTACATACTTATGTTTCTTTGGGATTACTCGAATTGAGAACCCTAAAAACTCTGAACTTCGCTTTCTTAAATTTGTTACTTTTGATTTTTCAGGGGATATTTCAAGTTTCAAATGATTATTGATATAACCTTTTACCGCATGAAATATCTTCCAAGCCTTTTCATAATCCTTTGAAAATATTTTAAAATCATCTGCATATCTTACAATATACATTTCTTTTAATTTTGATGTTCTTCTCAGTGCTGAATATTTGCTTCCATTCATAGAATATTTATGCCTTGTGGAAAATTCTTCCCACTGACTTGCTATCCAGTGATCCAAATCATTTAAGACAACATTCGATAATAAAGGGGAAAGAATTCCACCTTGCGGTGTACCTTTATTTGGTACACCAATTCCTGCTATTGGTGCTTTTAACATTTTCCCAATAATAGCTAGCACTCTTCTGTCTTTAACTCCAATTGTGTAGAGTTGACTCAATAGTTTAGCATGGTTTACATTATCGAAAAATCCTTTAATGTCCACATCTACAACATAGTGTAATTTGCTCTTATTTATGAGATACATACTACGTGCCATAGCGTGTTGTACCGACCGATTTGGTCTAAAACCATAAGAATGTTTGTAAAACTTAGCTTCACAAATAGGTTCTAATACTTGTTTGAACATTTGCTGTATAATTCTATCTTTAATTGTAGGTATCCCTAATGGTCTAACTTTTCCATTTTCTTTTGGAATCTCTACTCTCCTTATAGGATCAGGCTTATAACAGGTTAGCTCTTTTCTAATTTCCTTAATAAATTGATTTTTATCTTTTATTTTAAATTCAGAAATTATTTTATTATCTACACCTGCGGTGTTTGAGCCAGTATTAGACTTTATTATTCTATAAGCTAGTAAAATATTTCTATCGGAAACAATGATTTTATAGAGATTAACACCTTTCATTTGATTATTTAAGCTCCGCTGAAAGAGCCAGTCAAAAGTACCTTGCATATCATAATACTCAAAGTATCGTAACTTCGTACTCACTGATAGATTGTTGCTCCTAACTATGTTAGTCCTATCCTCTTACTCGACCTTGTGAGTTTCATTTATCTATATTTATTTTAGATTAATAAGCCTTGGGGCTATCCCTCCACGTTGATTAGACGTTTCACAGGTACTATGCCCCTACTCTCACGAGAGCTAAGAAATTTCAGATTTCTCCTTATATTCACCACTCCGATGACAGCCGTTTGATGAGTGTCTCTCGTTTTCCACGTTCAAATGATTCTAGCTTTTCATACCTATCCTTAGGTGCTTACTATGAGCCTGAACAATTATCGCCTCATTGTTATCGATCCCGAATTTCATAACGCAGATTCTTACTTTTCGGTATTGTTCCTTGCATAAACAAGCACATTCTTTTCAGAATATGAGAAGTTTAGACCCGTACATTCGCAAGTTCGTCAGTTCCATCGGAACATTCTCACCATAGATAGTTTATAGCGCCCCGGCATATCCATTGCCTTATGAATTAGCTACTTCACTTAGGCTTTGTTCTGCCGACTTCACCTAGTTCCATACCCAAAATTCCTGCCAAAATTTTACGCATGTAGGAGTATCAGACTAGTTGTTTCAATCAACATGACGATTTTCATTCCAACTATCAAATCATTCATTGTAACTATATAATATAGCCCTCACTTTTCGTGCTTAACCACTTATAGTGAAACGTGTCTCACCTGCATCTTCTTTGAAGAGTTTCGCAATGCCTAATTGTTCTTTGTTTTCAAGGGTCACTTTGATTGTTTTGTTGGCTTCAATCGTGAAATCTTTGCTTGTTTTGTTCAAAATATAGCCGGTTGGGGCTTTGATCTCAACAACTGTTCCTTTGGTGCCATGCGTGATATTCTTGATTGTCGCAATCCCTTGATCATTCGTTTTCACGATTTGGTCTTTACCATCGATCGTCACTTTGATTTCTGCATTGGCTAAAGGTTCTTTTGCGTCTGCATCGATCTTTAAGATTTCAAGATTGCCTTGTTTTAGGACATTTAAACGTAATAAAGAAGAATTTGGTTCGCTTGGGTTCAACACCCCTATTGTTTGTGAACCTGGTTTCTTATAAACCATTGGAGAACTCATAGCCTTTAATTTAAATAATTTAACCGTTGCATTTTCTGACGCATCCTTTGTTGCAGTAATGACTAATTGATTCCCTTGAATTTTCGCGGTAATACCTGTAGAAGGTTCAATTCTTACAATATCTTTTAAGACATTATTAGTATCCGTTACCTCAATTGTTTCGCCAACTTTGACTGTTCTAGTTTCATTATTAAATGAAACTCTTTTGTCAAAATCGTTAACCAATTTTTGAATAGCAGCTTTACGTGCATTGTAATTCAGAGGAGCATATGTCCAAGTGACTTTACGCCCTAATACTTCTCCAATCATTAATTGCGTCGTAAAATATTGTTCTTTCGATTTATCCGGATTATTGACATAGCCAAAATAAGAAATCAATGTAATCTTATGACGCTTAGAGGCATCTTTCAAATACGTATCCAATGCCTCAGTAGAATGGACTTGCCCATTTCCATTAAAATCAACTCCTGGTTGAATACAAAATGCGGCTTGCCCATTGACCGTAAACATAGGAATACCATTAAACGTAAATCCTGGTCGTCCTGGATCATCAACAATTGCCCAGTTAATTCCTTGGCCAACAAGATTTTCACGAACAATATTATCATTCGCGGCACGTGTAGAAACAGCGGCACGACGAACACGAGCAGAACGAGGTTGCGTGACAACGAATGTTTCTTCTACTTCTTTCTCCGAAAACGTCGTTTCTTTCGTGTCAGAAGCGACTACAGAGTCTTCGGTCTTTTCTTCCGTATCCTTAGCCTTAGTGTCTACCGGTTGTTCTACTGGTTTTTCTGTATCAGTAGCGGGTGTATCCGTTGCTTTTTCTACAGAGGATTCTGGTGAGGCAGGCACCTCAGGTGCTGGTTGCCCTTCTGGCATCGGTGCCTCTGGTTTTTCTGCCGACTCGGCTGATTCAGAAGAAGATGTCGTATTCGACGTACTTTCTTCTGATGATTCCGGTAAACTGTCTGTTTTTGGTGCTTCTGGTTCTACCGGTTGTGTGACCGCTGGACTATCTCCTGGGTTTTGTGCTTCCCCGATCGTTTGATCAAGGGCTGCTTTTGAGTTGGTTGTCGGTGCATCGGTCTCTGGCATAGGCTCAGCTGGCGTTTCTACCGCTGGAACGGCTTCTTCTACCGGTTGAACTTCAACTGCTTCAACAGGAACTGGTACCGTTGTTTCTACTGCTGGTTGACTGGGTGTTGTTTCTTCCGCTTGTGCTTGAAACGTACCGGTCAAAAAGCAAAACTGAGAAAATGCCAGAACCGCAGCGGCCTTTAACCATTTCTTTCTTGTTCTTAGCTGCACAAGAATCATTTCCTTTCTTAAAATTTTTGTATAATAAAACGCCGTTACCAAAAGCGATAACGACGTGAATGATTGGTTTTATTCTATTTGGTCCGGAGACCTTGCCCGTGGAAGTTTTCTCATTGTATTTCACTCCAAACAAAAAGGTACTAAGAAATTTCTCAGTACCTAACTATTTTTTATTCTATTAAATCTCCACTTGCATATCCTTCCTCTAAGAATGAAACAGTCCAAGTTCCTAATAATTCATAGTCTTTATTAAGTAATTGTTCCGCACCAAAACTATAGCCGTACCATGGACTATTTTCATTTGCGATCTCTGCATATCCATATTCAGAAGCCGCTTCTTCTGAATCAAACACTTTCCCGCTATTTCCCATATTAATAGGGGTAGTGTCTGGTGTGGTTGGTGTTGTTGGTGTTGTCGATCCACCTTGTTCTCCACCTGTACTTGGTTGTGTCGGTGTCGAAGGTTGAGTAGATGTGCTTGGTTTTTCCGCTGGTTTGCTTGGTTGTGTTGATTGATTATCTGTTGGTTGACTTGGCGTAACTGGCTCACTTGGTTGAGCAGGTGTTTCTGCTTGGTTCGAAGGGGCTGTTGTCCCGTTTTGATTGTTATTTGATTCGGAAATAGAAACGTTTGTCCCAGCTGTTGCACCTGGTGTATTCGTTGCTTGATTCGTCTGTGACTGACTAGGAGCTGATGTTTCTTGCGCTTTTTCTTCTACTTGTTTGGCAGGTTCTTGTTTTCCTACTGGTTTATTGGCATCATTCTTATCTTGTGGGGTTACCACTGACTGCGCAACGGTTTCTCCCTTATCGTTCTTAGCTGTTACAACATTGCCGTCAAATACTAGCGTATTGCCTGCGTAAATCAAATCGACATTCGCAATCTTATTCAGATCTGCAAGTTTTTGCACTGTCAAATTCGTCGCTTGACTGATTCCACTCAGTGTATCCCCCCAGACAATCGTGTATTGATTGTCTTTGGCTTTCGCAATGTCTGCTTTGATTGCCTCGACAGATCGAGGTGTCCAAACCCGATTGACTTCTGACGCCTGTGCATCATTCCCACTTGCGAAAAATACCACGCCTGCCGCTGCTCCAACAATCAAACTCGTTAACAATGTTTTTTTCATACTCTTTTCTCTCCTTTATTTTTGTCTTTATTTTGTAATAATTCAATTGATTTGTAAATAGATTGTAAGAATGATATATCTTGTTTATTTTCCCTTGTTTTTATCCAAATGCCATTTCTTTTTTTCATTCACTCATTCTTCTGCTCACACTCCTCTAACACCAAATACTGATCAATCTGATCTAATGTTTGGTGAATACTTTCCAGCGAAATCCTAGAAGCCTTAGCCAAAGAAACAATACTAAACAATGTTAACGTTACGGCATCGGCCGCACTTAAATTTCCTGCACTGACCGACAAATCATTCCCCTGTTTTTCAAACAACACACAACCATTCACTTCTCTATTCATCTTCTTTTCTACCTTCTTTCTTTTTTTGATTGGTTGACCGGTACGAGTATTCTGTGTTGAAAATCATTTTTTGTTGGGATTTTTTGGTTTTAATCGGTCAAATACAAGGAGTTTCAAATACTCGCACCAGTCAGCCAACCACTCGTTTCCACTTTTTTCTCATTGATTCCTGTTGTATACTTGATTTGAGCTAGTTTTTTGCATATGACCGATTTCATAAATACCATCAACCCTAAACCAGCTAGCTCAGTGGCTGTCGTTTGTCCTTTCACGACAGCCTTTTTTATTTGAAGCGCTTCGGTCGCTGTTCCAGCAACGCACAAATCCGAGCAACCATCCAATGCATGCAACAACCCAACAAACGATACATTCCCCAGAAAAACAAACAGGTACAAAATAGCATGATGCCATACACGACTTGGCTCATTTTTCCTCCCCCCTAACGAATATCCACATCTGGTAATACTGCACTTGGCTTAATGGTGATTTTGAACTGATATTGATTTGTTTCTTGCCATTCCAATTGTTCCACGATATAAACCGTCGTTGGTGATAAGCCTAGAAAATGCTTTTGAAATTGATCCTCGCCAGTTTTTGCAGTAATCTCCAGCTGGTTATCCTCTGTATCTGCTGCGATAGAAAAGTTCCCTTCAACGGTATACAACACTTCATCTGTTACAGTATTGATAAACGTCACTTTTCGTAATACTTTAAAATTATCGGCATCTTCACTCAAATTATAGGAGGCAATATCTGCATCCGTACAACCAGTAAATAGAAAGAGTCCCATTGATACCAAAACCATAGATACGATTTTCCTCATTCATTTTTTCCTTCCTCTTTGTTGATTATGTTGGTGAATAGTAGACTGACCAACCCAATTCGTTTAATCGTCGTTGATTGTTCAGCTTTTGAATTTCTAGCGGCGGTAATTCCGTCACGCTGTATCCTTTTAATACTGTTACCACATCCACAAAGCTATACTTGATTTCTGTGATTTCCCTTGCGATATAAAAAGCATTTTCTCCCAATTCACATACATCTCCAACTTTTACCGTTCGTCGTTTTTCCCAGGAAGGCAATGCATTCATCGAAGCTGTTTTGCAGGTGCTTATGAGTTCTGTTTCTCTGGAAACTCGATTGTTTGGATCGAATGTACCGATTTTTTGCGCGACTACTGTTGCTTCAATCAAGTCATGTTGCCAGCCTGACTTAGCTCCCAAGTTGACATATCTTGCTTTCACTCGATTTTGGGCAATCGCTCGAACGATCCAACATTCGCTCTCATGATCAAAGAAATCATTGCACTTGATCGAATTGTTAAACCCGATCTTTTCTAATGTGATTAATTTAAGCATCCTTTCACCTGTTTCTATCGCTCATCTAAATTCTTTTTTTCTTCTCCCTTGATAGGCTGGTGGATAAGGGTGTTTAGTGAGTAGTGTATATTTCTCTAAAAGTTTTTTTATTGTTGGAGTTTACTCGTGCCTGTTTTAGTTATTATTTTCACCGTTTGTTAAAGAAAGAAGAAACCAACACCCGTATCCATCAACCTACCAAAGTTTTCAACTACGAACAGCTTCTATCGCGGTTTCTTCCATGTCCATTCTTGTTTTTTGCTTTCTGCTATTTCGTCGGATCGTTCACTAAAACAACGATCCTTCCCCCAATCAGGTTAGCTCATGGTTATTCATACCATCCTCTATTGATCTGCTGACTCCTACGAATGTCGGGAGGTGTCTAAACCGATGACCCAGTGAAAAAAGAAAGTGAAAAAAACACTGGGGGAGGAGCCCGACACTCGCACGGGTCAACAGATCTAAAACGGATGATCATAAGACATGTTTATCAGTAAAAGAATTGCTCTCTTTCTGTCCAAAACTGTAACTTCCGTTGAAAATGCTTCTTATGCAGACTATCGCTGATAATCCGCTCTCGACCACCGATCTGTTCCCATCCGCCAACGACTGCATATTGATATACCCAAGCTTGACCAGAGATTTCCGCATAATCTTGAATCCGCGCAAAATCACTGGTGACGGCACAGCCTTTTACTTTCGCATGATCGAACACTTCCGCACGTTGCGTCAATCGGGCGTGTTCTGAAACGATCGCAAAATCACTCACTACCACATAGCCATACACTTCCGCTTGGTCTCGGACCTTTGCCCATTTTTGAATTTGGGCATGGCCATGAACCCAGGCATCATCACACACTATCGCTTCATCAGAAACCCAACAAGTGTCCTCATGTGAAAGATTTTCCTGTTTCTCTATCCAACCACCCACCTCGCCAGCTTTCACGGTTCCAAACGCTCGACACGCTTGAATCCGATACAGTGTCCGGTGTTGATACGATTTGGTCTCGCCTGTAAAACAATATTTTGGCGTTCGTTCTTTTTCAGATTGTGCCATGCTTTCTCCACTCCTTTCAATCGATAGCTTGTTTGCCTTTCTCTGTTCTCTTCTTCGATCTACCCTAACGGGCATTCGACTGGATTATGGCGTCCGGATCCAGAAACCCTAGTAAGACAACGGTAAATGCTCGCCCATCTTCTTGATAGGGTCTTCGCAAGTGCCTACATGTACTCCCGCATACGCTCAGAAAAAGTCTTTTAAAAAACTCCTTCTGAAGTTTCCACATTACTGGAAATCTGATTTTCTATTTCAAAAATGTACGTAACCTTATCCCCTTAGTAGCGGTTCTGATTAGATAAGGCGCTATGGCTGATCGTTCCGATAATCTTCTTACTTGTGCCATCTGTGGTTTACCGAAAACCGTCATCGTTTCCGTTCATTCCTGTTCCCAGTTCCTACCGCATGGACTCACACTACCAATTCGTTGTTGTAGATGCGTAAAAGAGAACCGACGTTGATGTCAAAAAAGGTCTAGCACGTATGCCCTAACTTTAGCCGCAGACTCCCTAAGTCTACGGTATTCGCTAAGTCCTCCATAGATTTTCCAAGCGTCCAATTACTTTCGATCAGATGTTAAGGTACATCGAAAAAGAGAACATCAAGTGTTTGTGTATTCAATTTTTAGCATTTACTCTGCCGTCCTGTTGGAAGCAGCCAACGTAACGGCTGTTCAGGTTTCAAGCGGCGTGCGATCGTTTTTCCTGACGCATCCGTTACGCGTTTGATCTCTGGATAGATCGCTTTTAAGGGCAAGGTTTGTTTGTCATAGATTTTACGCTCCTTTCCTTCCTGGTATTCCTCAAATTCCACGACGTCTCTGTCTTCGACACGAAACTTTCGTAATCGCCGAACGATCCGAGTTTTTCCTCCCGGCAAATGAAACGTCTCAAACGTGGGAAAACACTGGCACTCTGCACCGAGACGTTGGATATCGGTCATTCGAAAAATCCCTTGTTCTTTCACCCGTGGGCCGAATTTTTCAGGAAACGCTTGATTTCTGTCCATTCCTTTTTCGCCTCCTCCGCTTATTTCCCATCAGCATCATTTGGGTTATCCCTCTCCTGAACCATCCGTTCAAAATCAAATGTGCCTTTTATTTGTCGGTACCGTGCCCCACAATGGATACACTTCCAAATAAATGTATTTTCAAAATGCGGCGCGCCACAAGGCAACCGGCGATAATGCACGATATGTTCCGCCAATTCTCCACAATCGCAAGTCACATAGGTTGGCGGCCAGCTTGCATAATACAGTGTTTCAAACGGCACGTAATAGCTGTTGTAGCACTGTCGATTTGTTTCTAGAAATTTCATCGGTTTTCCTCCTTGTCCCCACGTTTTACTGCTGTTTCACGCAAACAAAGCAATTCGTTATCCAATTGCGGCAACGTATATTGATCAGGGAAAATTGCTTGAAGCACGCTTCGTTCTGTCCGTTCATCTGATAACCATTCTTGTCTTAAGCGTTCAATTTCAGAGAAAGAAACAACGGTTTCTGCCAACAACACCAATTTCCAGAAATGTGTCATCATCCGATAAAAATAAGCAAATAGATCTTGAATCGGTTTTCCTTCATGACAACTCGTACGATATTTAAAAATGAATTTCTCTACTTCGTGTTCCAAATCTTGTGCCCAAAGCTCTCCGTTTAATCGTGGCAAAACACGATAATGGATCGCTAGAATATCCGCATACTCTTTTTCTATTTTGCGCTTTGCGGCATAAATCTTATCAATCAATTTTTTTGCATCTGTCCCGAAATGAGAAAACAGCTCAATGGTTCGCTTCGTCAAAAATGGATAGTCGCCCATTTTGAGCAGCTCTGCTTCTGGAATTTCTGAAAGAGAAACATCCGTTAGTTTCTCGTATCGATTTGTATCGTTAATATTCTCAGTATTACTTAATTCAGTATTACTAGGGTGTAAATTTTTCACTTCCGGACGTGTATTTTCTACACGTGTAAAATTTACACGTCCTTGTCCCCCAAGGGATTCAGGCGTTTTTTCTATTCTTTTCGAATGATCCTCTTTTGGAAGAGAAAGTTCATTTCCAAGATAATCCAACCGCTTGATCAATCGATTTTCTGAATCATATTCTTCAATCATTTGATGATCCGCTTCGACTAATTGAAGATATAAACGATTGGGCTTATTTAGACCTTGTTTTACTTCTCGCAACAGCTTCTTCTGCTTTAATTCTTTTTTGATCTTCGTAATGGTCTTATTCGACTTATCTAACAACTCCATTAATTCTTCCACAGTAAAAATCAAAAACACAGAGCCATGTTCATCAACAAAATCTCGTTTTCCAGATTCATACGAACGAATCGATAACTGACAGCGATTATACAATGCCCCATACGCCAATTTGGCATCATTGGATAATTGTGCGTAATCGCTCGTATAGCGAATCTTTTTAATAACTTTTCCCATACTATCCTTGATACGCTCTGTCCGTGTCATAAAGATTTGTGGGATTTGATAAAAGTATTGCGTGGTTAATTGATTCACTGTAATGTCTGCCATGTTATAGCCTCCTTCAGATTTTTCTACTTCTCCGCCAAGAGAAATAGAAAAACCTCATAAAATTTTGTAAGCAGGCAACGGGAGTCGAACCCGTACTCACCAATGTCAAAACATCTGAATACCTGCGGCTCAGTATAGTCATCTAGAAAGATTTGGCGGAAACTATACTGATCATCTAGAAAGAGGGTCAATAATATGGCTTTGGGAGCTATTTCTAGTCCCTATACAAATACAAGGAATCGAACCTTTTGAACCGACCACTTCGGATAGTTGTTTTCTTGATTCTCCCCTTCCGCCTGAACAACAAAAAAGAGGACAGATTTCTCTATCCTCTTTACTTCTAAATTCTTATTTTTTAATCCTAACTAAACTCTAGACACTTACCGCTTACTTTACATTGCTGTTAGAGAATCAATTACCTCAACCAGGCCCATTCCGTTGCTCCCCTTTAAAACAATGCTATCCGTAGGCTGCAGTTCTTTTTGTAGTTGTGTGATCAGCGCCGCTTTTTCCTCTTTGCTAAAGAAATGGACTCGATCGGCTAAGCGGCTTTGATCCAATGCACGTTTCAACGCTTGCATCTCACTACCGTACAAAAAGATCAAATCGAACCTTTCATCTAAATGATCCGCCATCCCGGCATGCATCTTCGCTGAATCAGGACCTAACTCCAACATGTCTGCTAGCACAGCGATCCGTCTGCCAGTCAGAGGCAATTTTCTGAAACTGTCTAAGACTAATCCCATCGCTGTTGGGTTTGCATTATAGACATCGCTTAAAATAGCGGCGCCATTCGCAGCTTTCAACCATTGTGTACGATTCTTTGTCAGTTGAAAATCAGCCAATCCTGCTTTGATTTTTTCTTCTTCAATCCCCAAATAACGGCCGATGCCAATCGCGATCAAGGCATTCTTTACATTGTAGCCGCCGATCACTGGAATCGTATAGACTTGATCCGCTACCGTAAAAGCTGTTTGTTCTTGGGTTTCTTCTTGGATCGTTCCTTTAAGATTGCCTTCACCCAAACCAAAGGTTTCTACTTGCTGAGTCAACTCTGCAAGGTAGGGGGTCAATAAAGGCTCGTCTGCTGGTATCATGAAAAATCCTGCTGGGTCTAAGCCGGCAGTGATTTCCATCTTGGCTTTCGCGATTCCTTCACGAGAACCAAGATTCTCAATATGGGCTTCACCGATCAATGTGATCGCTGCAACATCTGGCTGAGCCAAGTGTGACAAGACCTCGATTTCCCCCGCATGATCCATCCCCATCTCCAATACAAGAACTTCTGTATCCGCTGGTGCATGCAGAATCGTTAGTGGCAAACCAATTTCATTATTGTGATTTCCTTGTGTTTTGTAGGTTTTGAACTGCTGTGCCACCACCGCATCTACCATATCTTTTGTAGTAGTCTTACCATTGCTACCTGTAATAGCAATTACTTTTGGCGCCAGTTTTTCTTTATAGAATTTTGCCAGCTTTTGAAAGGCAGCTAGGGTGTCTGATACTTCGATGATCATTAGTCCTTCTGGCGGCTGGATTGTCGGATGGCTCCAAAAAGCAGCGATTGCTCCTTTTTCTTGTGCTTGTTGAGCAAACTCATGGCCATCTCTCGTTCCGGCCAACGGCACAAACAAACTATCGGTAGTGACCAAGCGGCTGTCAAATTCTACACTGCTGATCATTGTCTGATCGGCACATTCTACGCCAAATAAAGCGGCAACTTCTTTTATCGATAGATTCATCTTATTTATCTCCTTAAGTTAAAAACAGGGAAGATCATGGTCCTTTCAAGCTTCACCTTGAGTTGAACTGATTTCCCTGTTTGTGATTATTCGACATCGGTTAAAAAGGCTTGACGCTGTTTAAAACGGTTGACTCCTAATTGAATCAATTCCTCAATCAAATCACCATATGGCAGACCGGTTTTTTCCCACAACAGCGGGTACATACTAAACTCGGTAAAACCAGGCATCGTGTTCAATTCATTCAGGAATAATTCGTTTTTGTTCGTCAAGAAAAAGTCGCAGCGGCTGAGGCCGCTTCCTCCAAGCATCGTATAAGCTTTTTTGGCAAACTCTTGCGCTTTCGCTTGTGTCTCCTCAGGAATTTGAGCTGGGATCTGCATCTCAATCTTATTGTCAAGATACTTCGAATTGTAATCATAAAAAGCTACATCTTTAACGATCTCGCCGGGCATTGTTGTACGCACATCTTCATTTCCAAGAACAGCGACTTCGATTTCGCGAGCTTCGATCCCTTGTTCTACGATCGCTCGTGTATCATAACGGTAGGCTTCTTGAAGTGCATTTTGCAATTCTTCCCGATTTTCAGCTTTTGTGATCCCAACACTTGAACCCATATTGGCAGGTTTGATAAACATTGGATACAAAAGACTGCCTTCACATTGTTCAAATACTTTTTTAGGATTTTCTTTCCAATAGTTTTTAAGAACGGGTACATAAGGAACTTGCGGAATCCCCGCCGCCTGCAAGATATATTTGGTCATAATCTTATCCATGCCACAGGCACTAGTTAAAACCCCTGCGCCTACATAAGGCATGCCGATGGTCTCTAGAAAACCTTGGATCGTTCCATCTTCTCCATTTGGTCCGTGGAGCAGCGGAAAAACAATCGCATCCTCTTCCTTGATCTCACCAGGTTGGATCGGCGTCCCTTGGTAAGCCGAATCCGTCAGATTCAACACTTCTTTGGATGTAGGGGCTTCAGTCAATAAAGAGCCTTTTAGCCACTGGCCATCTCTCGTGATCATTACTAATTGTACTTGGTAGTAATTATAATATACAGCATTGACTACTGAAAAAGCGGATAGAAGCGATACATCATGCTCTGCACTGCGTCCGCCATATAATAAAATAATTTTCAAAAGAAATTCCTCCTGTATTCATTGTTTCTACCAAAACTAATTCTTCCACATTTTAGCACAAAAACGAAGCTGCGACATTATTTCTTGCCGATTTTAACAACTGAAATCATCCGTAGTTGAATGTTTCTTGATTTCTTCGTACTATTAGACTAGCGAAACTTAAAGAATAGAGGTGCCCGTATGGAACAGGAATCACCATCTAAGAAAAAAAGACTCAGACAGATCGTTCAAGTGTTTCTCAAATACAAAGTGATTCAAAATTTAAGTAAGCAGCAAGATCCCCTCGATGTACGCAAAGCCTTTGAAGAATTAGGACCCACCTTCATTAAAATCGGACAAATGCTTTCCGTCCGTAGCGACTTATTATCTGACGCTTTTATCAATGAATTCAAACACTTGCAAGACAATGTCAAAAGCGATCCTTTTCCGCAAGTCCAGGCGCTGTTAGAAGCAGAATGGGAACAACCTCTGACAGCCATTTTTACAACTTTGCAAGAAAAGCCCTTAGCTTCGGCATCTATCGGTCAAGCTCACCGTGGGACTCTAAAAGATGGCAAAGAAGTTGTTGTCAAAGTACAGCATCCCGGCATTATTTCCGCTATCCAAGTAGATCTCGATTTGTTTGAAAAAGCGATTCCTTTGATTCGCTATATTCCAGAAACGAATGTGGTGGATCTTAAAAGCGTTCTGCATGAAGTTCGACGCTCATTGGATAATGAAACAAACTTTCTGCAAGAAACGAAAAATGCGCAAGAGTTTTATCACTTCAATCACCACTGGCAGCAGATCGAGATTCCTAAAGTCTATCCTCAGTGGTGTACACGTAAAGTCATCGTCATGGACTATATGGAAGGAGAAAACCTAAACTGTTTGCTTGCTCGAAAAAACAATGAACAATTTTTTCCCAACCGGACAGTAAAAGAAATCAAGAAAGAGGTCGGTACCCTGCTGGTAGAGAACTTTATGAAGCAAGTCTTTGAAGACGGCTTTTTCCATGCAGACCCTCATCCTGGAAATCTCTTCTTGCAACCACTGGACCCCGATCAGCAAACAGCTCCTTTCCATGTAAAAAAGAAAGTTGGTGTTTTAGGCGGTGTCGATTACTCCTTAAAATGGCAGGATGAGGAGACATTGCCGCCTTATCGCTTGATCTTTTTAGATTTCGGAATGATGGGACATCTGGACCAGACCCTTCGCAGTCGGCTGGCAGATGCCTTGATCGCATTGTACACTCAAGATACCCAACAAGTTGGTAGAGCTGTCCTACGCCTTTGCCGTCGGGAAAGAAACTTCGATGAAGTGGATTTCTATCAAGATCTTCAGTCTTTTGTTGAAAATTATTACAACATGCCGATCAAAGATATTGATTTGCAAAAAGTATTAGCTGAGGTCATCACTATCTGTCATGACAATCATCTGCAGATGCACCGTGACATCACGCTGCTGATTAAAGCTTTCGGAACGCTTGAAGGAGTAATCGAGGCACTTGACCCTCAATTATCGATGATGGAAGTGACACAGCCATTTGCTCAGAAATACTTTTTGCAGCAGCTGGATCTTGAAGAAGAAATGAAAAAAAGTTTGTTAGCCAGTGCCAAAAGTCTCCGAGCACTCAGTCGACTCCCTGATCGAACATTAGCTGCTGTCAACACACTAGCTACTGGCAAGCATCGTCTGAATATTGAGATCCGCCATCAAAAACAGCTGCTGGACCGTTTTGATCAAATGATCAATCGGCTAGTGATTGGCATTATCTTAGCAGCAGTGATTTTAGGTTCCTCTCTTTTAGTCGTTGCAAGTCCCCAACAGGGCGGCTTTGTTCATCAAATGGGTATCTTTGGCTATTGTATAGCCTTTGTGGCCATCGTCACCGTTGCCGGAAAATATTTTTATGATCGTTTTCGAAAAAAATAAACGATCCAGCAGTCTCCTCAATGATGGTTACTGCTGGATCGTCTTTTTAATTTCTTGCTCTAGAACTTGTTTGAATTGTTGACGATCCTCTTTCGTGAATGGTTTCGGGCCTTTGGTCCGCTTGCCGGCTTTACGCATTTGTGTTCCTAAATACCGTTGCCCTAATAAAAAGTCGATAGTCTCCGGCAAATATTCTGTCCCGTTATGATGAAAAACACGGGCTTTTTTTGGTAATACAAGTGAAGCTAAGCCATAATCTTGTGTGACTAAAAAATCGCCCGGTTGAATTTCTTTAACAATCTCATAGTCGGCTCGATCGGCCCCCTTATCCACATAGACAAAATGAACAAAATCAGGATATTCTTTGGCCGTATAGTGATCGACACTAGTGACAATCACAACTGGCAATGCAAACTGCGCACCTAATTCAATGACTTCGTTTTTTACTGGGGAACCATCCCCATCGATCAGTAATCGCATCGTCTCGCCCCCTTCCTTTTATTGTAGAAGTTTCTGCTGCAAGATGCAAGACAAGGCTGTATCCGCTCTGATGAGAAAATACAGCCTTGAGTTTAGTCTTTCAGTAACAAGTTTATTAGGAGTCCCGCATGACAAATTGACGCTCTTTTAGTTCATAAACAACATCACAGACTTTCGCTACTTCTTGTTCATGGGTCACTAAGATGATACATTTCTTTTGTTCATGGGCAATTTCTTGAAACAGTTGAACGATATCTTTTGAGGTCGTTTCATCTAAATTACCGGTGGGCTCATCTGCCACGATCAACTCATGTTCACAGCATATAGCCCGGACGATGGCCACTCGTTGTTGCTGTCCACCGGAAAGCTGGGTAACTTTCTTCATAGCTAATTCTTCAGTTATCCCAACTTTTGCCAGGTTTGCCAAAGCATATGCCTTTTTATCTGTTTGTTGTGACTTGGCAATCGCCATTGCGGTAGTCACATTATCCAGTGCCGACATATAGGGCAACAAATTATAAGCTTGAAAGACGATAGAAACATCTTTACGACGGTATTCTCGCAATCCAATTTTGTTCAACGGTTCGTTATCGTAATAAATATTCCCTTCTTTTGGTGTGTCCAATCCCGTGATTAATGAGAGAAAGGTCGTTTTACCAGAACCGCTGGAACCAAGGATCGCGTACATTTTTCCAGACTCAAAGGTCAAATCTACTTCTCGAAAAAGGGCTTCAGATTCTGTTTGGTACCAGTAACCTAATTTTTCTGTTTGTAACGTCATGCTATCCCTCCTAGGAAACCAATATTTTTTTTGGATTGAGGCGCAAAATTCCAGCTGAAGATAATAGAATGGACCCAAAGCTGATCCCTACACCTAACAATGCCAATAAGCCGATTTCTTGGAATGAAACCGTAATAGCTAACTCTTGTACTTCTGCCGAGGGTGTAAAAGCGGATAGCCCGCTTCTGCCATTAGGACCGCCGTTGCCCATACTTGGCATTCCTTCCGGACCATTCATCCCTGCGTCCGCTTGTTCCGTTGTCGTTTGTTGAGCCAACAGCTGCTCGCCCACGATATTCCCTACAACATTGCCACTAGCTGCAGCGATTCCCAATGCAAAGAACATACAGATAGCAATCTCAGTAAAAAACTGTAAAATGACTTTTATTCGCGATTCGCCTAAAGATAACAGAACGCCGATCTCATATTTGCGTTCTCTGATCGACAACATTATGATCAATGTCAATATGATGACACCGGCAACCGCAACTAGCACAATTATATTTTTGGCAAAACTTGCAACATTATTCAATGGTGTCAACATCGACTGATAAATTTGATCATTCGTTTGGATACTGTAGGTATCGGTATCAATCAGTTTTTCAGCTTGAGCAACGAAACTGTCCATTTCTGAAGGATCACTCAACGTATAAGTCGCCGAATCTAACGTATCCTCATTACCCGCCAATGTATTAACGAGAGTATAGGATGCAAACAATGTATTGGCTGGGTTCAAAAAATTGAACATTTGGCTCATACTGTTCCCAACTTCACTGGTTTCATAGATCCCTTTGATCGTTACTTCGACTTCATTGTCTTCACTATCAGAAATAACAAATTTGTCGCCAACTGAAAGCCCATTTGCTTCTGCTAATTCTGATTCGATCAAGACATGATTCGTCCCTTCATCTCCTGCAGTGATGGCTTCACCATCGGTAATTTTCGCGGTGCCTTCTGAAAAACTTGTATAGTTCGTACTTTCGGAAACACCAGTGATTTGAAAATCGCCGCTGCTCATTCTGCCTCCTTGCATATTAGGCATCCCACTTGGCTGGCCATTCGTTGCTCTAGATGAATCCTCCGTAGATTCTGTCGCTGTACTTTCGTCATCCTCACTTGAAATAGCTTCAATGCCACTGACAGCATCGGCTGATGTACTCGCTTCAAAGCTATAGGATGCTACCCCACTTAACGCTGCAATTGCTTGAGCATCACTAAGATTTACCGGTGTATTCTGGAAACTGCCTGGATCGGGCGGTGTCGACTCCCCCTCTGAAGTATCTGAAGAAGCTGTTTGGCTGTTTTGTCGAAGAGACTCCCGATTGGCTTGCAGCGTCACCGTCGCTCCCACGCTTTTTTGTGCGTTTTCGGTTGCGACTAAAGCAGCACTGCGGATTGTCAATCCTGCTAAAACAAAAATCAAAATTGCCGAAAAAACAGCAATCAGCAGCAAACTTCGACCTTTCTTTGCCCACAAACTTTGTAAGCCGCGTTTCATAAAATTCATCTCATATCCTCCTCTACTAAACGTAGCTTGACTATATGTTTACTAGCTTAAGTACACCTTAAAATAGGCATGGTCTATCCACGATATCTTTAGACACTGTCTGCTTCAATCTCGGAAATGGAGGGCTAGAATATCCTTTCAGAATGTTACACTTTAATGGCTTTTTACCAATCATGTATAGCAAGAATAAACTAAGTTGTAGCGGTCATCGTTCGTAGTATTCTTTCTTTGGTTCCTCCAACG
Source organism: Enterococcus sp. AZ091 (assembly GCF_051714805.1). Classification (NCBI taxonomy): domain Bacteria; kingdom Bacillati; phylum Bacillota; class Bacilli; order Lactobacillales; family Enterococcaceae; genus Enterococcus; species Enterococcus sp. AZ091. Next base: position 269,495 of record NZ_JBIOSO010000001.1, read on the forward strand.
AGGGCTACTAGAATTGATCAGCGTCCAAATCCGCCCATTTGGTTTGTCGTGGCAGTTGCGCCAGATTGAGTCAAATTTGAAAGGGTATCTGTTAAAGATAATGTGCCTAATTCAGAAGCATCCTTCACACTTCCTCCTTGATAAAGACCATAAACAGAAGTTTCACTATTGCTGCCGCCACTAAGTAGTGTATAGTCTGCTGATTGTAAATCTGGACTTGAAATCACCACATGTTGAAAATCCTTACTAGGTGCATAGGATAATAACGTATTGCCCTCAGTATCTTGCAAGGTGATCAACGTGTCTGCTGCCTGAGATTGATCGAAAGTAATCGCCACTGATCGTTGTGTTCCGCCACTCACATTCATTGCCATATCAGTGGTTCCTGCAGCGACGAGGGTCCCACCTGTAATTTCAAAGGTTCCATTATAATCTAAAGCGCCATTCCCGCCTTGCGTCGGTCCATTGACAATCACGATTCCACCGCTCATTGTGACATTGCCATTGCTGTCCAATCCATCTCCTTCAGCATCAATTGACAAGGTTCCACCTGTGATGACAACTTCTTTGCTATCGTCTGCTTGATCGCCACCGCCTGGTCCTCCTCCAAAACTATCTTGTCCAAATTGTCCGCTGTCCGTCGTGTCGCTGCCGCCGCCGGCATTTACCCCATCATCGCTTGCTAGCACTTGAATATCTCCACCAGCAATGGTGATGACGCTTGCTTCTAAGCCTTCATAGGATTTGTTGACAATAATCGTCCCATCATTAATGGTTAAACCATTGTCTGCATGAATGCCATCATCTCCAGTCGCTGCTGAAATCTCCCCGCCATTGATGGTGACTGAATCATTGGCGTGGATACTATCATCCGCACTATCGATAGTATAGGAACCACTTGCTAGTAGGATGGATCCACCTGCTTTCATTCCTTTATAACTTTCATCAGCGACGACTGATTGACTATCTGCACCATCAGCTGTCTTAACGGTCATTTCTGCTGATTGAATACTAAGATTTGTCTCAGCTTGGATACCATCCCGACCACTTTGGATCGTAAATATACCACCATCAATCCCAATATAGCCTTTTGTAGCATCTTCGGTATTGTTGGCTTGGATACCATCTCCTTCAGAAGTCGTCAGAGTATAATTCCCATCTCGAATCGACACCGAATCTTTTCCTTTGATCGCATTGTTTTTTGCTGTGATTTCATAGGTGCCGCTTGCCAAGACTAAATCGTCTTTGCTGCGGATGCCGTTGCTATAATTGCCTTCAATGACCAATTTCCCTTCTCCATTGATCGACAAATCGTCTTTGCTATAAAAAGCAGCATCCGGTTCGGTTTCTCCTTCTGCAAAGGTATAACTCGTTCCATCCGTTAACGTATTTGTTGTATCCGCAGCTAATGTCGTAATGACTTTCTCTGCCTGCTCGATAACAACTGCTGAACTGTTAGCATTCGTGATACTTACTCCAGCAAAAATCAAATGAACTTTGGCTTCTTTGTCGACGTTGATTTTCAACTGACCATCTGTCAAAGAACCGCTGACCATATATGTCCCTGCCGAAGTAATCGTTACTGTTTGATCATCAACTGTAAATCCTTCTCCAGCTTCCGTTTGTGCACCCGCCAGTTTTATCGCTATGGCTGAAGATGACTCATAAGAAGCATCCAAATCCTCTTCTTCATACTTTCCATAATAATCTGTATCTTCCAAAGAAGTAGATCCATTCGTAACCGTTGCTTCCGAAGTTCCAGTGGCAGAACTTGAAGAATTTGTTTCAGATTGCTGCGCACAAGCTACCAGTAACAGTGCCAAAAACAATGGGTAGATTTTTTTCATTGGTCTTCCTCCTTATAATTCATCACGATTAGCCGCAACTTTACCGAGTACAACAGGTAAATTGCCATTACGCGTCCGTACATCATCGATCAAAGCCTTTTCTTGTGTTTGATCCTTCAATACTAAGTGATAGCGTAACTCGTAGAGACTACCCATGGTTGTTGTGCGTACCGAATCCAACTTGGCTGTATGAGTAAATTTCTCAAAAATGTCATCAAACAGTTGGGGATAATCTAAGTCTTCTGGAATAGTTATTTTCAATTCCCGTTCGCTCGTCTTACGTCGTTCGCCAAAGGGTAAGGTGTACAGCATCAATAAAAAGGCAGCTACCACGAATGAAAAAACCACCACATAACCGACATAACCCATACCGGTGGCTAAGCCGATCCCCATGGACCAAAACACACTGGTGATTTCGCGAGAACCTCCTGGAACGGAACGGAAGCGGATCAAGCTGAATGCGCCCAAAATCGCTACCCCAGTTCCTAAATTCCCATTGACCAGCATAATCACTGATTGTACTAGAACCGGCAGTACTGCCAACGTAATGACAAAATTTTTTGTATAAGCATTCTTTACCATATGCACTCCGGCAACTAAGAGACCCAGAATCAGTGAGGCACTAATACAAATAATCAAGCCATCCCATTCAAGAGTAGCGGTATCACTTAACAAACTAGATAACATTCTGAATATCCTCCTTTTTAAACAAATGACGTTGGTAGGTTTGAGCATACTTGGAAAAACTAGCTTTGCGCACACCATACTGATTCAATTGTTCAACAAACCAAAGGGGATAGGCCCCCATTGCTTTGACTTCCATCAGCACACCAATCTCTGGCGCTATCAATTGTCCATAACTCCCTTCAGACAATGTCAGATTGCTTTCCCGATAACGAATGTTTTGATCAAAGGTCACTCTAAATTCACTGTCTTCTGATGCAAAAAGCGAAAGGCGGTCATAGGCAATCAAAACGCGCGGACTTAAGTCATGGTTTTGTTTAAATAGCCAACGAATTTCGGCGGCAATTTGAAGTGGTTGAATAGTGGTAGGAAATTCCCCGCTTCGTATCCATGATTGATAATCTGAATAGCTTAGAGGAACACGCCGCTTATATACAATGCCATTGACTTTCTTCTTGATTTCTAGGAACACCAAACTGTCCTGAGATGGAACACCATAACTCCGGATGCGAAATTTCTCTTTATACTTTGGCTTATCCATCGAATGACGGATGAAACGAAAATCATCCGTGTCATAGTAAAGAGATAGAATCGTGTGTTGACCATATTCATCAACCTTCATCCTCTGCTGCAACGCACCCAGAAACGGCTGAAACTGCTCAGACGATAAAAGATACTTGGTTTCTTTTCGTTGAAATACCTTTTTTAATTTCATGGTATTTTCCTCCTTTGATTGCTATAGTCCCTATTTAAGACGCTGAAACTTAAAGACAGCTTAAGCAAAAATCACTTTTTTAAGTTTTTTTTATGTTACTCATGCTATGCTTATAATGAAAGAGGTGACAGAATGATCAAGTTATTACTGATCGAAGACGACAGAACGTTATCAGAAAATATTAAAGAAATCGTTGCAGAAATTGGTGAAATCAGCCAAGCTTTTGATGGGAGTGAAGGTCTGTATGAAGCCCAAAGTGGGATTTATGATTTGATCATTCTAGATTTGATGCTTCCAGAAATGAATGGCTATGAAGTATTGGCAAAATTACGACAGCACACTGTTCAGACACCAGTCTTGATCTTAACCGCCAAAGATGGATTAGAGGATAAGGTCGCTGGCTTTCAAAAGGGCGCCGATGACTATTTGACAAAACCTTTTTATCGGGAAGAATTATTGATGCGTTGCAAAGCCTTGTTAAAACGTTCATTGGGTTTATTTAATGAAAACCAAGTGGTCTATAAAGGATTGACCTGCAATCTCTCTACTAATGAGGTAACGATTGACGAAAAGCTATTACCTATCCAAGGAAAAGAATTTGCATTACTCGTTTATTTTTTGCAAAACCGAGGCATTATTTTGACGAAAGAGCAAATTTTTGACCGTATTTGGGGATTTGATTCAGAAACAACGATCACAGTAGTCGAGGTCTACATCAGCAATTTACGCAAACATCTTCGGGATACTGGTATTGATAAAGAGATCCGGACACTGCGCAATGTAGGCTATATTATGCAAGGAGATTAGCGAATGAACAAAGAACTCTCCAAGAAACAGCGACTTAAATTGTTCTTGATCAATATCAGCGCTTTTGCATTGATCTTTACATTGCTCGGAATCATTGTACTAGAATTATTTGATCAATCTGCATATCAAGAAACCGATATTGCCCTTGAACAAGCCGTCCAAGATACACGTCTGGTCCAAGCAGAGATCAACAACGCCAATCAAAACGAAGCCATTGCCTTACTGCCAAATACAGCAATGCCAAAGATTCCTGGAACCAATCGTTTCAACACCCAATTTATTCTTTGGTCAGAAGACGGTACGATAGTAAACAAACAATCATTAGGCGGACGTTTCTCTCAGCTAGCTTCACTCAAATTAGATACGGAACATTTAAATACGATTCAATCACTGACCGTAAGCGATCAAAATGAAGCGGAGACTTTGCTGTTTCACTCGATCACGGTTGCCGCGCCTACGAACCAATCAGGGGTAGCCTATGTTCAAGTGTTGGCCAATACCAACCAAATCAATAATGCAATGAACAACTTTCAAACAATTTTGATTTTATCGATGATTTTCTTTTGGATCTTGTCAATCGGTATCAGCTACTACCTTTCTTCATTGACAATGCGGCCGATCCTCGCTTCGTGGAAAAAACAGCAAGAATTTGTCGAAAATGCTTCTCATGAATTACGGACGCCTTTGACGATTATCCAAAACAGTTTAGAGCGCACCTTCACTAAGCCCAATCATACGATCATTGAGGAATCAGAAAGTATTGCTCAAGCATTAGCAGAGACCCGGAGGTTGACTGGATTGACAGCGGATTTATTGACGATTGCCCGCAGCGATTCCAACCAGCAGATGTTAGCCAAAGAAACCATTGCCATCGCTCCTTTCATTCAAGAACTGGCAAAACCGTTTCAAGAGATTGCCAAAATGAATAATAAACAATTTGTCTTGGAAAACCTAGCTACGACAACTGCTGTCTTCGACCCAAAAAAATTACATCAAGTATTAGTAATTTTATTGGATAATGCCCTGAAATATACAAGTCAAGGAGATAAGATCACACTGCTGTCAGAAATTTCCAACAAGTATTGGCTGCTCGAAGTTAGAAACACAGGTCCATCTATTAGCGATGAAGACAAGAAACATATTTTTGAACGCTTTTATCGGGAAGATCGCTCCCGTTCAAAAGAAACCGGCGGCTATGGTCTCGGTTTGGCCATCGCCAAACAAATCGTGGAGGAACACAAAGGGCAAATCAGTGTACGTGATCTACAACCTAAAGGCGTTATTTTTCAAATCCGTTTGCCAAAGGAGGGATAAAAATGAAAGTCATTCATTTAAGAGAACATCCTGAATATTTACAGGAAGCGATCGCTTATTTTCAATCAAAATGGGCGAGTCCCGCATCCATGAAAGTGTATGAAGATAGCTTGACCCACAGTTTTGCAGATACCGATCTACCGCAATGGTTCCTACTCGTGGATAACCAAGCCGCTGCTGTCCTCTCGATCATTGGCTGTGGTGGACTGATCACGAATGATTTTATCAGCCGAATGGATTTGATGCCTTGGCTGTGCGCCCTCTATGTCGATCCTCACTATCGCAGACAAGGTGGTGCTCGGCTTTTGATCGCAACTATCAAGCAATCTGCCGCTACTGCTGGTTTCTCGACCCTTTATTTATGTACAGATCTTGTTTCGTTTTATGAAAAATTTGGTTTTGAGCTAATGGGTACAGGCTATCATCCTTGGGGAGAAGAATCGATGATCTATCGCTATCCCCTACAGAAATAGACAAAAAAACAGCCTTGAACATGAATGTTCAAAGCTGTTTTTTATTCACAGTACTATTACTAGTAGAATACCCTATCTCCACAAAAGGAATATTCCGACACCCTGCATCCGGCAGGTGGATCGCTCCTTGTGCCTCTGTTATCAATCTGGTCAGTCAAAGCTAGACCATCTCGACTCGTCGCATGAGGTATACTTTACCATAATTGATAAAGAAAAACTACTGCTTTATCAAAAAAATTCTTTAATAAGTGTTTTCGAAAGAAAAGATGCTCAGCTTTCGGTTAGGAATGTTGCAACTTTCGTTGTGATCAAATCAATCGCTACGTGGTTCTCGCCGCCTTCTGGAACGATGACATCTGCATAGCGCTTCGTAGGTTCGATAAATTGATGATACATAGGCTTGACTACTGTCAAATATTGTTCAATAACGGAATCCAGCGTTCGTCCGCGTTCTTCCATATCTCGTTTGATCCGACGAATGATTCGAATATCATCATCCGTATCTACATACAGTTTGATATCCATCAAGTCTCGCAAACGTTCGTCTTCCAAAATCAAGATTCCTTCAAGAATGATCACTTCTTTTGGTTCCTGAATGATCGTTGCTTCACTGCGAGTATGTGCCACATAATCATAGACCGGTTTTTCGATCGTTTCGTAGGCAAGGAGTTTCTGCAGATGTTCGATCAATAGATCGGTATCAAAGGCAAACGGATGATCATAGTTTGTGTTCAACCGTTCTTCAAAGCTCAAGTTGCTTTGATCTTTATAATAAGAGTCTTGTTCAAGCATCATAATGGAATGATTGGGAAAGTGATTGAAAATCGCTCGGCTCACACTTGTTTTTCCACTACCAGAACCACCAGTCACACCAATAATAATGGGCTTGCCATTCGTCATTCAATTAACCTCTTTCGTCTCTAAAATTTACACTGTTTCTATTATAGCGAAATTCTGAAAAATTACTATTCATTTCTAAGAAATCAGTCTTTTAATAACGATGGCAATTGATCCAACGACTGGATCTCATAGGTTGGGAGAACTGTTGAAGCCGCTTTTTTGTTAGGATTCAGCCAGATTGTATCGATCCCTGACAAATGTCCGCCCAAAATATCTGAAGACAATGAGTCACCAATAATGACTGTTTTTTGTTGTTCAAAATTAGGAATCCGGTCAAAAACATAGGTGAAGAATTCTTTCATTGGTTTTTGATAACCTGTATCTTCTGATACAAAGATATCCCGAAAATAAGGCATCAACTTAGCATCTGACAAACGGCGGTATTGGGTTTTAGAGACACCATTAGTCACAACATATAAATCAAACTTGTCAGCCAATTCGGCCAACACTAGCTGACTATTGCCTAATAATTTATGCCCTTGATCCAAGTAAGAACGATAGTGTTTTTCCATCGCTTCACTGTCGACGATTCGCCCATACTTTTTAAAAAATAAGCCAAATCGTTCATTGACTACTTGGTCTCTAGACAGCTTCCCTTGTTCAAATTGTTGCCACAATCCGTGATTAACCTCTTGATAAATCTGTTTCATTTCGAGATCCATCGTCAGACCTTGTTCCGCAAAAAGAGCTGTCAGCGCTTCATGTTCAGTATCTTGGAAATCAAGAATCGTATCATCGACATCAAATAACAGTGTTTTATAAGTCATAGTCTCCTCTTTCTCAGCGAAAATAATTCGCTAGGCTTTCTAATTCAAATTGGGTGAGATTCCGGTATTCTCCGGACAATAGATCCCCTAGTTCCAAAGGACCAATTGCAACTCTTTTTAGGGCAATCACTTTTTTCCCTCTTGCTAAAAACATCTTCTTCACTTGATGGAACTTCCCTTCAGCAATCTCTAGATGAACAAAGGACCGCCTACCTGAAGTCATCTCTATGGTCAATTTGGCAGGCTGGCAAACGACACCTCCATGAAAAACGATGCCTTGAGCAAAAGCAGCCACATCTTCCGCTGTTACCGGACCATTGACAATAACATCGTATCGTTTCGGCACTTTCTTGTTTGGGTGCAATAATTCATAGCCTAACTGCCCATTCGTCGTCAACAACACCAATCCTTCTGTATCGCGATCCAAACGTCCCACTGCATAAAGTGTCGCCTGTCGGTCTTCTGGTTGTAAAAGATCAATGACTGTGGGGTGCTGGTGATCTTTATTTGCTGTCACCACCCCCGCTGGCTTATTGAGTAAGTAATACACATCTCTTGTTTGCAGCAGTACCCCAGCAACCTTGATTTCATGCAATCGACTGTCGACATTTCGAGATGGGTTCCGTTCGATTTGCTGATCCACCAAGACTTTCCCTTGTTGAAAAAGACGTTTCATTTCTTTGCGAGAGGTCGCTAACCGCTCTTCTATCAGTTTGTCTAAACGCATTGTTTTCTCTCCATCTTGGCTATTATAGCTCAGATTTAATTGCTTGCAAATCCTCGACTCATCATTTCATTTGACTTTCTTCGACTTTCCACGTAAGGTTAAAGAGTAAAGTAAATAAAGTTTCTCATACACAGCGTTACGACCTGGTGGAGAAAAGTTGAACCAAAACTTTCTGGGGCAGTTGTGTAAACAACTGCCCTTTTGCGTGTTTTTACTCACGTACCACTTAATGTGCAGAGTTAACAAAATTTGCTTAAAAACATCCCGTTTTTTTCGGGAAATTTTAGGAGGAATTGAGTTATGTCAGTATCATTAGAAGTTACGAAAAGAGAAGTTCGCCCCCGTTCATTACGGAACAAATTGCGTCACGAAGGAAAAGTACCTGCTATCGTGAATGGTTATCAAGTAGACAGTACTCCGATTGCAGTCAATGCAGCGGAATTAGAAAGACTGCTACGTGAAAATGGTTTGAATACCGTAATCACTATGAACTTAGAAGGCAAGAAAGTAAATACACTGATCAAAGAATTTCAATCAGACACGTTCACTCGTGCATTGACCCATGTTGAATTCATCTCAGTCGATATGAATGAAGAAACTGAGGTAGAAGCTGAATTGACCTTAGTTGGTGATGCAGCAGGCGTGAAAGCCGGCGGCGTATTGACACAAAACTTATACAGTGTCGTTGTATCCGCAACACCAGATAAATTACCTGAACGTATTGAAGTTGATGTCACTGGACTTGAAATTGGTGACGCGTTGACTGTAGGCGATTTAGAGAAAAATGATGATTATACGATCGTCACAGAAGCCGAAGAACAAATCGTTGCTGTTGCTGAAGCACAAGAACTTTCAGAAGATGACGAAAACGGTGAAGCAGCAGAACCAGCTGTTATTGGTGAAGATCAAGAATAATTTTTGCTACAAGTAAAGAATAAGACCATTCCTTGGGGAGTGGTCTTATTTTAAACAAGTTGATTCTATCTTTCGATTGCCGACCCACGACCGACTTTATCCTCAAGGAGGGAACAACCATGTTTGAACCATTTGACAGTAGCCGCAGCCGCTATGCTTCTGGCGGTATCGTCCAAACCATGCCGGGAGAATTGATCGATAGTTTATGGCTGATCATTGACTTGGATCTGAAAGGCGTTATTCCGTTAGAAAATCTATTAACTTTTCACGTAAAAAATAATGACGGCCGTGTTAGTATTCATTTTTCACAAGATGATCGCCGTGCTGGGATGTGTATCGATCTGCCGATTGCTTACAATGAGTATTTGCCTCAAACCGTTTATGCCTATGATGATGGTCAGCGCCAAACCATTTTATTGCCTAGTGAAGCAAGCTGATCTTCTATAATTTATTTCTCTGCATTACGTACCAAATCTCCAGCGAGTGAGGGATAGCTAGACACTTTCTGCTAGGCTTAAGGTATTCTTAGCCTAGTAGTTTTTTAGTGTTGCCCTACTATTTTTCAGCTATTCAGTTGTGCGGTTCTTTTGAGTCTGCTTTTAAGCGACACTGCTTGCAGGATCACCCAATTTCCCCTTCCATCATTCCCTACTATGAATCCAGAATCCCTGTTTTTTTCCTTATTTTCTTCATTTTTTTCTCTTTTAAGCTGATTAGCTCCACATCTGTCTCTTTGTAGTGAAAATTATTTATTAAACTTTGATGATTATTCTTTTCTAAAAAAACCAAGAAACTAGTTATCCACTATAATAAATGTAATCTCATCCGAAAGAGGTGATTCACAACTTGGAGGATTTTCTCGAGAAAGAAGTGTTGCGCATGTTGCGTCTGATCCGTAGTCTTTTCAAAGAAAGTCCGCTCCCCCTCCAACAAGCAGCCCTGCAACAAGGGATCTCCGTCAAGACTATTAGACGGATGATCGCCAGCGAGTTAGGTATCAAGTTGCCAATCAAATTTTTGATTAAAAAAGGTCAACTTGATTATTTACAGACGGAAGCAATGTCGGTTACTGAGTTACAAAAAAAGTCATCGCTTCTCTTGTAAAAAAGAGCAGTAACTACCGTATTCTTAATACCCAGCTGGAAGAACCTTCGTTGACTTATCCATTATTATGCAGAAAATGCCACCTGAGCCCTTCCAGTGTCAATCGACGTTTCACTGCTCTATCATCCTCTTTGGCAGCGTATCACTTATCTCTGAATCGCAAGCATTTTCCACTTTTACAAGGGAACGAAATACAAATCCGTTTTTTCCATTATCAATTGTTGCGCTGGATGCGTCCACACTTGATAAAAAGTTCCAGTGAGGCCTTCTTTTGTATCAAAACAATCCATGAAAAAAGAAAAGCGGTTTATCCGCTGGAAAATGGGATCGCATTAGCTACAGTTTTTCCAAAAAACTTTGTCCCTGCCTTTTATTTGCGCCATGAACGCAACTATCTTTTCTTATGGAAACAATTACTTGGACTTGAAGCCTTCTATTTATCTGAAGAAGATACCTACTTGCTGAACCAAATATTTGCTGCAGAACTGCTCAAAGAACGTCTGGGAAGTGACTCCTTTCAAATCTGTCTTGTCAAAATCACTCAAATCCACTTGCTCTGTGCTTTATTGGAAGGCAATCTGATCTTGTTTAAAGGGAGTGGATCACTTTCACCTGATACCCTCACACTCATTCGTCTGTTTCTTAGCCAGCTCCCCCACTACGATCAATTATTAAAAAAGCACCCTGAATTGCCGCTGCTGTATGAAATGATTTGGCATAACCGTTCTGTTTTGCTAGATTGGAATTAAAAAAGAGCAGTGACAAAAGTATGAAACAAACCACCTAACCGAAACGTAAAGAGATTACTCCTGCGATTCAGGAGGTCTTCGACGCAAGATTGCGAGGAAGGTCAAATCTCTTTATCATTTAGTAAGTTTCGTCTGTTTTTAACTTATGTCACTGCTCTGTTTGTACTGCTTAATGAAGGAAACTATTTAGCGTCCGCATCAACGATTTTCACAGAACCTTGCCATTGTTTTTCGACAAAGTCTTTGATTTCGTCAGAGTGAAGCACTTCAACCAATTTTTTGATTTTATCGCTGCTTTCGTCGCCACTGCGTACGGCAATCACATTGACGTATGGTGAATTATCCGCTTCTAATAAAACAGAATCATCTGCTGGATTCAAGTCGATCCCAAAAGCAAAGTTCGCATTGATGGCCACTAGGTCTGCTTCATCATTTTGGTAAGCCGTTGCCAATAATGAAGGATCAATATCATGCTTGAATTCTAATTTCTTTGGATTTTCAGCAATATCATCAAATGTTGCTGTTTCAGCATCGACACCATCTTTCAACTTAATCACACCAGCATCTTGTAAAATCGTTAAGATACGGCCCCAATCGGATTCCGAATTTGAAGTAATCACGGTTGCACCTTCAGCTAATTCAGAAATGTCAGAGATCCGTTTTGAATACAACCCCATCGGTTCGATATGAACCGCTCCTGCATTAACAAAGTCATAGCCATTATCGGCAATTTGCTTGTTCAAGTAAGGGATATGTTGGAAATAGTTGGCATCGATATCGCCATTTTCTAAAGCTTTGTTTGGCAAGATGTAATCATCGAAGGTTTTGATTTCTAAATCAATTCCTTCTTTTTCCAACAATGGTTTTGCTTGTTCTAAAATTTCTGCATGGGGTGTGACAGATGCTCCCACCACCAATTTCGTGTTTTCTCCACTAGCTGATGTTGAATCGGCGCTGTTATTTGAACCTGTACCGCAGGCTGCTAAAGCGACTGTTAACAATACTGTTGTTGCAAAACCAAAAATCTTTTTCATTTTTATTCCTCCCAATTTTCTGTTTGATGTTTTTCTTTTTCAGCCAATCAGCGTTTGTCTGTTGCTTTTGTCAAAAAGTCGCCGATTGCTTGTAAGATAAAGACAATAATTAAAATAATCACTGTTGCTACAAGCGTCACAGTGTAATTTCCCCGTTGAAAGCCTTCTTGCCAAGCCAATGAACCAAGGCCTCCGGCACCGATCGCCCCTGCCATAGCTGTGTAACCGATCATTGAAATGGTGGTGACAGTGATGCCCGAAATCAATGCTGGGACACTCTCAGGAATGATAATCTTATAAATAATCTCCCAGTAACTTGCCCCCATCGCCTCGGCAGCTTCAATCACACCTGGACTTACTTCTCGAAAGGCAATCTCTACTAACCGTGCATAAAAAGGAGCTGCTGATAGAACCAATGCTGGAATCGCAGCTTTTGCCCCTAAGAAGGATCCTACCAATAGTGTCGTAAACGGTATAATCAAAACCATCAAGATCATAAACGGAGTTGAACGAAACACGTTACTGATAATCGAGACTAAGGTATAGGCAAAGCGTGATCCAAATGTTTGCTTGCGACCTAATGAATAAAGAGCCAATCCTAGTATTAGTCCAATCACAATGACTAGTACCATAGAGAAGAATGTCATAAATAACGTATCGATCGTCGCTTGTTGCATGTTTGCCCAATCGATTTTTTCAAAATCAAAATAGGTTTCTGAAAATGATTTACCCACGCTCGATCACCTCCACGCCTACTTGTTCTTGCGCAAAAAAGCGCAATGCTTTATCGATTTCTGGTGTTTCACCGGTCAATAGAACGGTTAATGCGCCAAAAGAACCTTCATTTGTTTGCTGAATCTTGCCATAAACAACATTGACATCAATCAGATACTTTCGGATCGCTTGCGAAATGATTGGTTCATTCGCATTGTCTTCCGTAAAGGTCAATGTCACTAAGCGGCCATGGGGATTTTCTCTTAAAAAGGCTTGACGCAATTCCTCGGGATCTTCTTCTGGCTCCAAATCTTGCTGCACAAAGCGCTTAGTCACAGCTTGTTGCGGATGACGAAACACCGAGTGCACGGAACCTTCTTCAACGATTTTGCCTAATTCCATTACAGCTACTTTATTGCAGATTTTGCGAATCACGTTCATCTCATGGGTGATCAGCACAATCGTCAAATTCAGTTTTTTGTTGATGGACAGCAGTAAATCCAGAACTTCTTCGGTTGTTTGAGGGTCAAGTGCACTGGTTGCTTCGTCGCATAGCAAGATTTCTGGCTCATTTGCTAACGCACGGGCAATTCCTACCCGTTGTTTTTGGCCACCTGACAATTGGGAAGGGTAAGCTTTTTCGCGTCCTTCTAACCCGACAAGTTTTACCAGTTCTTGTGCCCGCTCGCGGCGTTTGATTTTGGGGATCCCTGCCAATTCTAATGGTAATTCGATATTTTCCAATACTGTTCGTGACCACAAGAGGTTAAAGTGTTGAAAAATCATTCCAATTTTTTTACGAAAATCTCGTAATTCTTTGTTCTTCAAGGCTAAAATATTTTGACCATTGATCACTACATCACCAGCTGAAGGAAGTTCTAATCCATTCAATAGACGAACCAATGTACTTTTGCCGGCACCTGAATAACCAACGATGCCATAAATATCGCCTTTTTCCACTTGCAGAGAAACATCATTGACGGCATGGACTGCGCCACTTTTACCGTCAAAGGATTTCTTTACGTGGGTCAATTCGATTAATGCCATAAATTTCCCATCTTTCTTTATTCATTCACTAGTTAAACACAAAAAAAGCTTTCATCCTTTGTACATTATACTGTTACAAAGGACGAAAGCACAACTTCCGTGTTACCACCTTGATTTACTGTCGACTCGCATCAACAGCCTCTTCCAGTACTTGAATTTCTTCGCATACTGTTGCACAGTAACGGGTGCATCCCGTGATAGGCTTGTCCTTAGACTCACCCATCCTGCTCAAAGACCATCTTCCATCTTCTCTTCGTTGCCCATTTACACCAAACAGGGCTCTCTGTGTACGTCAAGAACATGTACTCTTCTTTTCAAAGCATTCATTTATTGAGCAAATTATAGCAACGTCTCAATCTGCTGTCAATTCTTTTTGTAAATCAGTGGTTGGATCTTGTTTTATAATTCGTCAAATTGACTTGGATCAACATCTTTAAAGCTGACTAGCCAAGCATTCATTTCATCGCTGTCGTTTAAGATATCAACGTTTTGATCGATTTTTTCATTTACAGAAGAAATCACGCCTGTTAATGGGCTTGGAAATTCACTGACAGCTTTTTCTGCTTCCAACTCCACTAGCGTATCTCCTTGTTTCAAGGCTGTACCAACTTTTTTCAAAGAAGCAAAAGACACAGCACCTAATTCTTCTTGTGCTTCTTTTGTCAAACCAACACAGTATTCTTTGCCATTGAACAGTACCCACAAATTATCTTTTTTTCTCAAGCATTTCTTTTCCATGATTCTAACAAGACTCCTTCATATTCTTTTTCTTTAAACCCATTGATCAAAAAGCGATCTTCACTAATCAACAACGGGCGTTTGATCAACATGCCGTCTGTGGCCAACAAAGTTGCGGCTTCTTCATTCGACAACGTTGGTACTTTCTCTTTCAAACCTAATTCACGATATTTCATTCCGCTTGTGTTAAAAAAGCGGCGAGCTGGCAAGCCGCTAGAGGTGATCCATTGTAACAATTGCGCCTTCGTAGGCACCTCTTTGATCATGTCAATGGCCTCATAGGGAATCCCATTTGCTTCTAGCCAAGCTTTCGCATTTTTACATGTACTGCATTTCGGATACCAGTAAAATGTGATCATAGCTATCTCCTTACAAGGTTTTTGGTGTACTCTCAGCCTGATAGCGCATCGATAAAATCAAGCCAATGCCGATCATGTTACTTAATAATGCCGATCCCCCTTGACTGATGAAGGGTAATGGAATACCTGTCAAAGGCAATAAGCCAATATTAGCACCGATATTTTCAAAGACATGGAACAAGATCATCATGATGATCCCGGTAGCAAGATAGGCATAAAATTCATTGTTTGTATCAAAACAAACCCGAATCATTCGGTAAATCAAAATGAAATATAATAAAATCACAAAGGCACTGCCGACAAACCCAAAGTTCTCTCCGATCACAGAGAAAATCATATCTGATTCACGAACTGGCACGTAGACATCACTCACATTGAACCCTTTACCGAACATCCCACCAGACCCAATAGCCATTAAAGCATAAGCTAGTTGGAAAGACTGGCCTTGAGTATCGTGAAACGGATCTAACCAAGAATCGATACGTGCAAACTGATATTCTTTAAAGCCGACATTATAGAGAAACTCTCGTCCCATATCTGTTGTGACTAAAAAGATGGTCCCGCCCCCTATCAAAACAAAAGCGGCGATAACTGGGATCACGATCTGCCAAGAAATCCCCGACATCAAAAAGATCCCACCAAAAATAGCTAAGAAAACTAACATCGTTCCAAAGTCTTTTTGCAGCATGACTAAAACTAGGACCGGAATGGTTACAGCTAACATTTTAGCGATCAATAAGCCATCCGTCTTTAAATCTCGATCTCGATGACGAACATTGTGATGGGTGACCACCAGCGCCAACATCATGATAAAGGCAATCTTCATCAATTCCGAAGGCTGGATCGTAAAGGAGCCAAAACGCAGCCAGTTTCGCGAGCCCGTAGAGTCGGCTAACCCTGCATCATAGAACTTCAAGAGACCCAGCATTACCAGCAATCCTGCTCCGTAAATATAGGGAGTCAACTTCCACAACCACTTGGATTTTATATGCATGATCACTATAATTGCGATAACTCCTAGTACATACCATAAAGCTTGAAATCCTAAGGTTTTTCCCACGGATGGATTCCTTGGATCATTCGTCAATGCGACATACAATGACGCAAACCCAATCAAGCACAATAAAAATACGGGTAATATCACACCGTAGTCAATTCGATTATCATTCTTTTTTATTCGTGTATTTTCCATGCCCACACTCTCTTCTGTAGAATCTTTATCCATTATAGTGATGTTTGCGCAGAAAAGAAAGGATTCCCCGTTCTCATTCAGAAAAAATTTAGAAACTTTAAAGTTTTCTCTAAAAAAATCATCTAAAAAAAGAAGCAGTCTAATTAGACTGCTTCAATGCCAGCTGCAGGCAATTATATATATAAATTAGTTAGTTTATGCTTAAAAAATCACGATTTAAAAGTAAATCGCATTGAAACATTGACTTATGTCAGAACATGTTTGAAATTTTTTTGGCACATTTTTTGGCACATTTATTCAGGCCATAGAATCTCTAGTTAGAAAAACAGTTCCTTTATATAGTTTTTTTCTGGTACAATAAAACAAAAAATGAAATGAGGGATTATAATGGGATTATTTGATGGATTAATGGGAAATGCAACACAACTTTCAAGTGAATCTGTGTCAAAAGAATTGCAAGATGTACTGACTACAGATGAAAGGATTGATTTATCATTTAAATTAGTTCGCGATTTGATAGTCTTTACCAACAAACGCTTAATCATAGTTGATAAACAAGGTGTATCTGGTAAAAAAGTAGAATATAAATCAATTCCTTACAAATCGATTTCCAGATTTTCTGTTGAAACTAGTGGACATTTTGATTTAGATGCTGAATTAAAAATATGGATCTCTAGCGCAGAACTCCCAGCAGAAACACTTCAATTCCGCAAAGATAAAAACATTATTTTTGTACAGCAAGCATTAGCTTCTGCTGTGTTGCATTAATTACACAATATAGTGTTCTCAGTAAAATATTCTGGGAATACATCATAGCTAAACAAAAAAACTCCTACTTGATTAAAAGTAAGAGTTTTTTCTATGTACCTTTGTAGGACTCGAACCTACGACCGGACGGTTATGAGCCATCTGCTCTAACCAACTGAGTTAAAGGTATAAATCAAAAAATAACCACTCCCTTTGAGGAGTGGCACAATTAGATGAAAAAGTTTTTCAAATTTCATGTTAATCAAAAAAAGTTGTATATTTCTCTAAAAGTTTAAAATCCTGCTCAAGATTTTTTCTTATGAATATTTGATCTCCAAAAAATGACTTACGAGATGTACGTGCTATCTTGTGATAAATATCATTTTTAATTAAATAGTCTAATTCTTCATTAATTTTCTCGAGGTTACTTTGATCAGACGAAGATTGAAAGTAGCGTATCGAATTATATTCTAGGTATCTTGCGCTGTTAATTACTTTTCTATAATGTAGTTTATCAACTTTCATAGAATCACCTCTAATACAAATCTACATCATTCTTAACTTTCTATCAATATGTTTAATTTAATAAAATACTAATTTTAATACTATAATTAATATAAGAGGTTAAATTTTTTGAGCTTAGAGTATATATAAGAGATTTCTAATCAATAATATCTATTACGTTGAAACAATGATAAAATAAACAAGAAGAGGATTAGGCACACTTCCCCAAGTTTCCCCCGCCTAATCCTCTTCATTAACGATTTAATATCGCCTTACAAAGTCTACATTAAAATAATTTTTATTTCAAATGAAAAGAATAACATTTAATATTTCGTTTATAAGATCGCCGCAGCGGGATATTTGTTTACCATGGATTCTTGTTGTTGCTGTTCAATTAACATTAAAAATCAACAATATGACTAATTTGAATACGTCATATTGTTGATTTTTATCATCTTTAGTTCCTAGTTGTCGGTATTCGTCGATAAATGATTAATTTATTTGCACATTTATTTATGCCTTAGGATCCCCAGTTAGAAAAACTGTTCATTTATATATTTTTTTTCTGGTACAATAAAAGAAAAACCTTGAGGTACCGTATGCATCGTAAAAAGATAAAAAAAACAAAAATACTAATTCCATTCTTAATATTTTTAGTAATTCTTTCTTCAGTAGTAACATTTTACTTAATAAAAAACACTAACGATTCCAGTTCAAGGGTATACTCCCATAGAGGAGCCTCTGGAGAAGAGATTGAACACACAGTCGCTGCTTATGATCTGGCTATTTTATACGGATCAAGATATATCGAACAAGATCTTGTGACATCCAGAGACAACACTCTTTATGTTTCTCATGATTTATCAGCAAAAAGAATAACTGGTGTAGACAAACTTTTTGTAGATATGACCGATGATGAAATTTCTGATTTAAGAACTGAAGATAATGAAAAGATATTGAGTTTGCAAGATGTGTTTAATCGATACGGGAATACTGTGAATTATGTAATAGAACTAAAGGAAAACTCCAATCAAACGAAGCTTTTCGAAGATCTTGTGAAAAAAAATAACTTGGAAGATAATATCGTAGTTCAAGCATCTGATATTAAACCGTTGCAAGACTTGAGCAAAAGTTTTCCAAATATGCCAAAACTCTTATTAGTTAAGAATCAAAGCGAATTAGAAAAGGCAGTCACGTATGACATAGTAGATATAGTTTCTGCTGAAAAGAGTATGATGACAAAAGAAAATGTTAAATTAGTTCATGGCCACAAAAAACTTTTGAATATTTGGACAATAAACTCCACTAGTGAAATAAAAAAGGCAATCAATCTTGGTATAGATAATTACTTTACCAACTTCACAGCAAAAGCTTTAGCATTAGAAAATAAATACAGAAAATAAAAAAGCCCCTTCTCATTTGCAGAGAAAGGGCTATTTTTTATAGAATATTTCCCCAATCAGAAATCTTTCCAATGGCTATATATCCCTTTTTGTAACTGTCCGTTCGAGGCTGAACACCCCAAATATAGCCCGAACCGGTTACAATATCATTGAACTCAACTTTACTACCCTTTTTCAAAGTTGCAATAATCTTACTGTTAGTATTTGCGCTAACACGTAAGTTAACATTGTCTTTTAAAGTAATAGTTTTCATTTTAATTTTCCCCCCTGTTGTTGAGTTGCTAGAAGATCCATTATCTTCGTTTGCTCCAGTGGAACTATTACCGAAAAAATATTCAAATCCTTTACGTACAATCCGATTCAAGTCGAGTGGTCCGGAATAGCCACTTAGTTTTCCATTTGATGTGTACTGATGGATATCATAGTTAGAAGTAGCTGTCGGATTCGAACCATTATACTGACCATTGTTTGAACCGTATGTGGGAACCCAGATGCCATCAAATTTTGAAGTATCTAAATTAAAGCTTGCATACAAGTGGTTAGCAATATATGCTCCCACTTTTTTAGCTCCTAAAGATTTCAATTTTGCTCGATACTTTTCAATCCCAGTTCTCATATCGCTCATTGACTTTTCTTCTACGTCAAGCCACCAGAATGTTGGATTATACGCTTTCGCACGGTTATAGAAGTCTGTCGCCTCTTTCTCCATATCTGAATTTGAAACTCCTCGAACCCAAGCGTATACAGCTACTGGAACGCCACGTTTTTGAAATTCTGCAATGTGAGTTTTGTAGTGCTTGTCGATGTACCGTGATCCATACTGTATACGAACAATTACACCGTCAACAGCACTGACCAACTTATCATAATTAATAGTGTTTGGTGTTTGCCATTCACTAATATCTAGAATAACTGGTTTTGGAATACTCATTTTAATCATCCTTTCGCTCAGTGAACTCCTGCCCATCGCCATAATCCTTCTCTGAACTTGTGCTCTTAACACTTGGATTAGTATTTGTATCTTGTAACTTCGACAATCTTTCTTTGACCCAATTTGGAATCGGTACACCTAATTGACCTAAGTTCTCAGTAATTGAAACCCCATAGACTGCGATATAAAAAAAGACGAATGCAGTCGCAAACGTCTCAAGACTCATAATCTTTAAATACGGGTAAGCAATAATTACTAAGCAGACAACTAACATGTGTTTAACGATTCCTAACAACCCTTTTGTGCTATTCGCATCTTTCACAAAAATCCCTTTACACAGACCTGTAACAATATCACCTACTACAACCCACAAAAAAAGTTGAATATATCCATTTGTTAACAATCCACGAAATTCGTTCAGTAACATTCCATTATTAATAATCACCATATTAACCACCTTTTCTTTTATTAAAAAAGCAACCGGCTAGAAAGCCCATTGCTCCTGATACGACATACCCATTTAATTTGTTTCTTCCGGCTTTTTTACTTCTTCTACAATTTTCGCAACATCTTCTCGCAAAACATCTGGCACACTTTCGATAGTTCGTTTCCCTTCAATTACGTGTTTTGCATACAACATTTTCAACGCTGAAAATTCCATCTATCACTCCGCCTTTACTTTGAGAAAATATAATCTGATATTTCCATGAGCGCAGTTTGAAATGATTCAGATTCTGCTTGCATGGACTTAACTATCCGTTTCAATTCTTCATTTTCTAATTCTAGTTTTTCAAATTCGGTTGTCCCTTGGTCGCTTATCTTGTTCCATTGGTTATCTTTCCATTCGAATATTCCGTGACCAGCTGGAGGTTCCGTGTTTATTTGATTCGAGCCAATATGTTCAACCCATAGAACCGACTTAAAAATATTTGAATCTGACACTTCGCAAACTCTAAACTTTTTCGAACCTTCGATCCACTTTTTCCCATCCCATTTTGGCGTATAAAGACCAGGAGGGCATTGTTCAACTATCGTATTTTCACAAATTTGTTCAACCCAATCTTCTTTAACAAGAAAGCCATTTTCATCAATAATTCTTACAAATGTTTTTGCCAACTCAGGCACCTCCATCAAACGTACACACAAAAGAATATTTACCTAAGTAACTTAAAGTAGATCCTTTTGCTACCCGAATATTTCCGTCATTTGCACTAATATAAAAACCATTATTAATTACTTTGCCAGTTTCTGTTTCTATAGCATTTATAGGCATATTTTTCCTTGGTCTGTTCCCTCCAGGAAGTGTTGCAATGGGAGTTATTTCTGTTACATTTCCCCCAACTAAGTCTGCATAAACTGAAACTTTTCCTGTGTCATCTTTTCGATAAGAAACATTGCCTGTCCAAGCACTGATCACAGTCAGTGCTTGATAAGCTACTTGAGCACGTCTTGCTTTACCAACCAAAAACTCAACAGGTTCTTGTTCGCTATAAGTAGATTGATTATCTATATGACCCTGAGCAATGGAATAATCTGTTATCACAACGGAGGAACGCTCCTTAAGTCTTACTTTCGATTTAAAGGTCAAAGCATTATTAAACAGAGTACCAATCTTTATATACATGGAATTTGTCAATTCAACAATTGCGTCAGTATCACTTGCCATTGTTGGTAAAGATAAACCTTCAATTACACCAAATTCACATCCGTTGCACTTGACTGGATTAATACAATTTTCTGCACCATTAGAAATCAAGGAAAACCCTTTTGTTCTTACAAGTTGATAGCCTATAGACGAATGATCTACGCCACATGACGTGAAACTAGAATAGGTCATAAGTTCTACATTAAAGCCAGAAGATGCCGCATTTATAGAATAGCAATTTTGAAAACTAACGGATGTTCCTTGAACCCTATTATCCACATCCCCAGCTACATAAAACCCTGAACCACCAGAATTTTGCACCTCAACTCCGTTTAAATATGCCATCCAAGCAATCGCATGGATCCCTTCATTTTTCGGCTTAAGAATACGTAGTTTATCTATCCTGATTCTAGAAATAAATTTTTCACTTTTGATCCCATATTTACTGGCTCCTTTGCAATGAATGTAACCTTTATTGACAGTAAAATTTCTAACTCCTTCCTCAATAAAAATTACTGTATCCACTTCTATTCCAGGAGATAGGTAACCGTTGTCCACTTCTACATCGCCGTTCGTTTCAAATTCTAACTCTACACTGTTTTTGTTTATTACTAGTTGTTTATCTTCGTATTCAGGATGTGTCGTATTAAACAAATAATTTTTTTTGGTCTAGGAATGACAATTTTCCCACCAGCTTCTGGTAAATAGTCTATAGCTGCTTGAAATGCTGGCAAATCATCATGAACACCATCGCCAACTGCACCAAACCATTTTACATTTATTCCTCTTTCAAGGTTCTCGTTATAGACTCGCTTCATAAAACTCGAATCATCAAAACTCCTGAAGTCTTCATTTAAGCCTATTTGTTGATCTAATCGTGCTAGTAAATCCGGATAGGTTTTTGAACCACCTGCTGGTTTTCTTGATCTAATCAACTCACTTAAAATCTGCCCTCCTGGATCGACAGACTCTAGAATCTCCTTGTTTTGTTCCACAAATTCTTCCCAGTCTGTCTTGCCTGTAGCGATGTATTCATTAAACAATCGAATCAAATCTTCAATTGTCCAAACATAGGTTGACCCATCTTTGGTAATTTCTTTAATACCATCACTATAAATATTTTTAGTGACTTCGTAAGTAAAATCACGAGTAGAGAATTGTTGCTCGTAGGTGTGATCATCAACCATTTTCCTGAAACTGAAATAACCAGTTTGACGACCCAAAACTTGCCAGTCTTCAGATCGAAATGTATATTCGAGTTTTCCTTTTTTCGGATCAGTCATTTCATCTTCCGTTAATTTTTGTTCAATGATACCTAACCCCGGCGTTTGCCCAATTCTTGCACAAAAGAAGACTTGGAGACCATCGTAAGATTTCGGGATTGCATCTTCCAATATTTGCACAACTAGTGTCTGTGTTTCTTCGTCTGCTTGTCTGATTTTTAGTAACCCTATATTATTGTTTGGTTCGCTTACGTTAAGTGTAATTGGGTATCTAACCGCCAAAACTATCAGCTCCTTTATATATTTATTTATCTGCTGGCGGAATAACAATTGATGAAATCCCTACAGCACTCGTATATGAACGATCGAATTTCCCGACGATCATTCCTTGTTCGGTATTTTGTTCATATGTTTGGATTCGTCCATTTTCTAATCCACGAATCACACCTGTATGACCATAGGTATCGTCAACTCCTCCTGGCCAACCAGCCCAAGGTGCACCACGTGCAATATTAATGATGGCACCAACTTGTAATTGGGCATATGTTGGATTCTTGATTACCGTCCAGCCGACAGCAGCCCAATCATAGGCAATACCAATATCACTAGCAGCGGCGGTACTTCCCACTCCAGTTAAATGACTCATGCCATATTGCGTACCAGCACCAAGACCACATCCACCCATATAACCAGAATACTCTGCGGATAGTCCATAACACTGTCCATTGCCGATTCGTCTACCTAGTAGATCTTCTAGATGTTCCAGACCTCGATTGGTGGTCACACCATCGAAAGGGATATAGGTTTTATCCGTCAGCTTCAGTGCATCAGCTTTTTCATTTCTGAACCGATTTTGAATCCCTTCGACATAAGCAGGCGCAACCATAGAAGCCGCATTGGTGACAATATAATCACAGACTGTCGTAATAAATGCCGCATCATCCCACCGATTTGCAAATTGTTGAGTAATGGTTTTAAAGAAGCCATTTGAAACAGCGGCAGGATACCAGTTTTGAATCGAAGCAAGAATGCCAAGTGTTCCAAGCCATTTTGGGCCATCGTTGAAATCAACGCCTGTACTTGCTTTCAATCCTTCGATTGCCGGTTTCAATTTTGTGCGACAGAAGTATTCGGCTTGCATTCGCGTAAATTGTTTATCATTCGCGTTCCCATAAGCAGCCCACGAGTTGTTAAACTCGGTTGAGCCAACAGAACCCACTAAAGCACTTCGTGCATCCGGATAATATTTGGCCAACCACGCTAAGAAATTGTCCATCTCGTATACTTGCGTGAAAGAGTATTTTCCATAGTTCCAACCGGCGCCATCATCTAATGGCGGATGGTAATACCCAGAACTACGATCACCCATTTCATATTTAGCAGTCAGTGCCAGTACACGCACAAAAACATCAGATAAAGTGCCGCCTTCTCCTGGACCAGGACCGCCATTTTGTCCAGGAATGACTTTCGAACCACCAATATACATTTCTTTCGCATCAACTCTACCTTTAAATTCAACATTTCCTTCAAAGACAACATTATCTTTGAAAGTGATCTTTCCTTCTCCAAAAGTTCCTTTTCCATAGAAATTGTACAGTCGATTATCCGCTGTACTTTCTTCAGGAACTTGAAAAATCGGGGTAGATAATTTCTTATTGTTTTTACTTGCAGAGTTGATTGAGAATATATAACCAGGATCTTGCACTACTGCAAATCCGTTGATTACTCGACCACCGCCATACGTAGCTGTAATTCTCCCCAGTTCTTCTCCATGAACATCGTCTAAGCCCGTTGATACGACTTGTTTTTCAAAGGTTACTTTTCCGCCTTCCATCACCACTTGGAAATCTTCATCATCCAGAGTTTTCAACGCAACCCCTTGGACGAGAATGCCAGATAAAATACCGGCAGTAATAAAGTCAGCCACGATTGCACCATCTTGAGTCATCGCCAATCCATAAGGACCATTCACACCATTATTTGAATAACCAAGACCTCCCAGGTTCCATCTCCAAACTTTTTGAGCATCTGCAACCGACGGTTTATCCATGATTAGTATTTCGCTAGGTGCCTTCTCAGGTCTAAAACGAACACAACCACCTTTGGTACCAGTAATCCAACTTGATGCGTTTCGAACAGCTTCCACCAGTAGTTCCGTTCTAGTTTCAACTTTTTGTCGTAGTTTAGCTGTTTCTGTAGCAGTAGCATTCGTATAAAACTCAATATCGTTTCCCAAAGTAACACTCTTGTATTTTCCAAGTGTTGGACACCAGGTGTATTCAACCATTCGTTCTGCTACTTCAATATCTAATTTTGCAACTTTACAATAGCAAGTATCTCCGAAATGAAGTCTTGCTATATCTCTGTATAGTCCTTCATATTCCAATGTATGTTCTAGTTGAACCATTGAAACGGTATGAGTGACTGAGGGCTCATGAACTCGATCATTATCGAATTTGGTTTGCCCCCATTTTTTTAACTCCTCAACAGTTGTGATTTCAGAGTTCTCATACTTGCCGATTCGACGATTTTTGTCTGTCACACCTTTCAATTCAAGAAATTTAAAGGTAATCGGTTCTTTGTCTTCATCATAATCGCCTTCCGGTACACCACCGACTAAATACAAGCTGTTGTAGTAATTTCCGTCAATCTCTTCTTCAATTGCCTCAAGATTTACTCCTAGATCAATTCGATAACCATTATCTTTTCCGATGCGATCGAGCAATTTGAGTCTGTAGTTTTCCATGTCCAGTTCGCCACCGGTTACACTGGCAAGATTTTCATTGCCATTATTCGAACCTATAATTGCATCAATAGGATTCGTTTGCTTAACAGTAAATTGATGAACTGTTTGAATGGTTGATTCAAAGGAAAAAGGCTGCTCAAATGCTAAAGCAGCCTTTAATCTACTCATGATAATTGATCCATTCCCAGCAGAAGTAAAACTATTCTCAATAAAATTCCTACTTAACATATACCCAATTGCTCTGCCGGTAACAGAAAATGAATTAAGATTTTTAATTACTTTTTTAATTTCAAAATATTTTATTTTGCCATCTTCATCTTCTGCACGAATAAAATTGTCTTCTTTCAAATATTCTACATTCTGGCCATCAAGCGAGTAGTTTCCATAAAAAGTGAAATCACCATTTAGAATGCGATTGATTTCAGGTAAATCATCCCAATCGATCAAAGCGTGACCGTTCGTTTCTAAGTCTGATGGCATTTCTTCATAAACATAAATTAAACTCACAAATACACGCTCCTTCTTAAAATTGTACCGCTAGAAACTCCTGTGGTAATCAATTTGTTTTCTCCAGGACGAACCAACGGCCATTCTCCTTTGCTAAAAAGTGTTTTCGAACCTTGAATAATTTTTCCGTGTTCACAATCAATTTTGATTGTTTCAGTGCTGTTGTTCGTAATCGTCAACGAAATATTATTGATCATAAGCTTGACATTGCCACCTGTTGGCTTTAATTCAATGTACGGTTTTGCTGTTTCGTCGCCTGGGTCGTGAAAGATCAGTGAAGTAGTGAATGGCAATGATTGCTCATTTACTTTCCGTTTAAAAGGTTGGCATCTAAATGTTAAATCGAAGGTGTAGAAAAACCCCCACTCGTTTTCAAACTCAGTAGGGGAATTCATCATACAGATAACGTCTCGATAAGTATCATAATCATTGTGGGTAATCAATTGCCCACGACCTTGCAACCATTGCTTTACTTCACGTAACCGATCATACGGGATTGTGATTGATTCAACTTCTAGATCATAGGGTTCGTAATCATCGAATGTTTCATGCAGCGAACCGCTTCGACCTAGCACAGTGATTTCTTCATAGCGTTTGTTAGGAGAAATCTCAGGAAGTTCCGTTTCGATAATACAATCCATATCCAAAACTGCGTTAATTCCTTTGAATATGAAATTCGGTGTATCAGCATCCATGAACATTCCTATCAACCTCCCACACCGGCAAGAGCTTGTTTGCTTGCACGATAAAATTTACGGTTCATTTTGTTTAATTCGCTTGGGTTATTTGCATCGACATTGCCAATATGGATATGTTGTTCTACTTTGGAAGGCTGTACTTTGCCGCCAATTCCTTTGCGTTTTTCTTCGTCTGATAACGGAGTAACAGTGGTCTTACCGTTTTTATTCGTAAGCAATTCTGGTCCAGCCTCACCAACAATCGCTTGGCCGTTCAATACATGACCGCCTTTCGCTAGATAAGGCAATTCTCCAATGCTGAAACTTTTACCACCAACACCAGGTACCCATTTAGGAACCTTGATATTATTCAGACCTCGAATAAATCCGTTGATCAAGCCGATCATGTTGTTTAGTGGCATTTTCGCAATAGCAACAATTCCATCAAAGATACCACCAAAAATATTTACAATGCCATTCCAAGCTCGTTCCCAATCCCCAGTGAAAACTCCAGTGATAAAATCAATAAAACCAGTGAATATGCGTTTGCCAGCTTCGAATACGTTGGAAACATTTGTCCAAAGACCTTCAAATACTCCACTAATGTACCCACCAATAAAGTTGAACACCTCAACGGCGACATCTGAAACACCTTGAAAGAATGCATTCACGCCATTTCTAAACCATTCAACCTTGTTGTAGGCGAGAACCAATCCTGCAATCATCAGAGCAATACCAGCGACTACTAATGTAAAAGCACCGCCAGATAAACTCAACAAACCAGCTAGTTTAGTCCATATACCCCAAAAACTGGTTGCTGCTGTTGTTATTTTAGTGATAGAGCCCATTAATGTACCTAAAACTACTAAAACAGGACCAACAACAGCTACAATTCCAGCAATTGTTATAATTGTTCTTTGCGTATTGTCGTCCAATCCTTTAAACCACAATACTGCTTCTTTTACCTTTTCAGCTACACTATTAATCGTAGGCGCTAATATTTCGCCAATATCTTTAGCTGCCATCATTAACTCATTCATGGCCGATTGATACGTGACAGATTCTTCCACCCCGTCAACCATTTCTTTGGCCGCACCGGTCGCATTCTCATACGCTTGTTTATTTTCTAATAGTGCATCGCTAGCTTTACCCATAGCTTCAACGACTTTAATACCAGCATCTTCGCCTTGCGAACCAAAAATTGCAGAAATAGCTGCCGCTTTTTCTTGACCACTGCTTAAATTATTAATTTCTCCAGCAAGTAATTGGAAAGCATCTTTAGAAGAAAGATTCCCGTCTTCTATCTGCTGATATAAGGCAGCAAAATTACCACCTAAGTTTTGAACAGCCTCTTTTACAGTTCCGTCACTCATACGGATACCAAACTCTTTGACTAAGTCGTTCACCTTGTCTAGATTATATGCACCGCCATCTAATCCAGTCTCTAAAATTGCAAACATATCCTCTGCCGAATAACCAGCATCTTTGAAGTTTGTTACATACTCCGCTAGATTATCACCTAACTCATCTGTTTTATCTAGTCCTCTTTGACCAGCTTTTACGACTAAATCCATTGCTTCTTCGCTAGATAAACCATACTGTTCAATCAAGCTATTTACTCCTCGCATAGTTTCAGTCATATCGGAGCCCAGAGTGGTTTCAATTGCTAAAAATTTCTTAGTCATATCAGTAATGGTTTCAGCGCTCGCATTTCGTAATTCTGGAAATTGATTGGCCAATTCCATTACCGCTATTTTTGATTCGTCAATGCTTGTAACCATGCCCGAAGTGAAAACATTCTCAATTGCTTGGTTCAAGTTTTCTGCTTCTTTTTTTGTTAAGCTAAAAGCCGCTTGAACTTGAGACTGAGCACTCGACAAATCACTATATATTTTCGCGCTAGCTGTTGCAATACCAGTTATTGGCGCTGTAACATATTTACTTAATCCTGTGCCGGCATTTTTTATTTTTTCTCCAGCTTTTTCGATCTTTTCCAATTTTTCAGCAGTGGTTAATGCTTTATTCCCTTGCGCATCTAATGCATCATTTGTAGATTGTAATGCTTTACGCAAATTATTTTCACTTGTTTCCGCTTTGAGTAACATCTCATAAAGCTTACGAGTTTTTTCGGAGTTTTCACCAGTTTCTTCCGCAGCCTTCTTATATGCCTCACGTAAACCTTCTGTTTTAGCAGTCGCAATAGATAATTGCTTTTCTAATTTCTGTTTAGCAGCCGCTAATTTTTCAGTTGCAGTCGCATTTTTATCCATCGCAGATATTTGATTTTTATATTCAAGTGCGGCTAACTTCATGTCATTATTGATTTCCTTGATTGTTTTAGAATAAGCGACTTCACCGTTCATTCTAAAATTAAGGACTACATCAGATTCTTTTGTGTTTTTCGCCATGCTTTTCTCCTTTCTACCAGAATGGACTATTATCTAGCGTAGTTGTTTCCGGTATTTCAAAATCAGGACTATTCGCTAGTAGCCACTGGATATAGGATTTAAGCCACAAGTTTGGCGTTGCTCGTAAAAAGAAATCCTCACTCCAATTTAATAGAGTGAGGGCTACATAAAGATAAAAATCCCATGGAGTACCTATCGGTTCCGTTTGCGATTTTGATTTCGACTTTTTCTTTTTTGGTTTTTTGAGACTTGATAATCTTGTGGCTTTTTGGATTTTTTTAAATCTACCTCTTGAAATTGCTTAGGCGCATAAATCTTCATGCATGTCGAATAGACTTGTAAAACTTCATCGCCCATACCAAGTAGCCGTTCGATTGTTTTAGGATTTTCTTCTAACCCACCAGTTCTTAGCATTCCATAAATCAACGCGCGCATAATTTTGAAATCGGAAGGTGTTATAGATCTTGAATCAAGTTTACCATTTGCTCGTTTCAACATGTCATTCATGTCTGCCTCAAAAATCGAATAATCTTGATCGTAGATTTCTGCTATATATTCCCAGGTTTCCATTGTTGCATCTACCGGAAATTGCTTGCCGCGAATCGTGACCGTTGGTAATTCATCTAATGTGATACCATAATCAGATAATTTAGCCATTATTACACCTCAAATTTATTTTATTAAGACAATTCAATCGTTGCTCCATCTGCCGTTGGTGTGATTGTTCCAACAACTGCTACTGGCACCTCTTCAATTGCTAGTTTATTCCATTGTTCCTCGCTATATACAGGCTGTGCAATGAATTGTTCTAGCGAAATGCCTTCTGCACTTTCACGGTAAGAATCAAAAGTTGAATATATTACATTATTGAAATTCAACCCATATGCATTAAGATTTGCTGTTACATCATTAATTTCAATTTCTACTTCTGCTGTAACGTATGTTTCATCAATAACATTTGATAATTGTACCTTAGGATACCAAACAGCTTTCTTGCCTCCACCTTCAATATTTCCGATAAACCCAAAAGCAAAATACGGTAATTCAACGGCATTTGTTTTGCTAAATGTAACCCCTTTTTGAGCAACCAATCCTTTGATTTTATCCATTGTAGCGACAGGAATCCCGACATGAGTTAAACCGATCTCATGTTTTGTTTCTCGTCCAATCGATCGAAATAGTTTGCTCGAAGCGTATTTCTCTAATGTAGATCCATTCCCACTAATAGCCAATTCAGTTGCAATCGGTAATCGTACAATTTCATCATAAGTTGGTGCAGCATTAGGCGAATCAGGTGTTAACATCATAGCAATTAAGATATCATCTAATCCTTCAAAAAATTTAATTTCTTTTGCATCCAAATCAATCACCCTTTCCATTGTTTTATAATTTTTCTTGTCATAATTTCAGCTATTTTATCTTTATGTTTTTTGTAAGTTTTACTTGCAAAACGCTGAGCCTTCTGTGTATCGGTACCATTTTCCGAAAAACGCCAGTAAAAAAATGTATCTTCAAATACAACTTTTACTTCTTTTTCTTCAACGATTACTTTTACATGATCATTCATATGCTCTTTATCGAGTAATGATTCAGGAATATTCGGTATCAACTTTTCAAGATAAAATTCTGCCGCTTCTTCCAATGATTCAAGCGAAATTTTTGCAGGATCTGTTTTCATAAGTGTTCCAAAATAATCAGCTTGTGCTTCAAATCCATTTTTCCTTTTAGCCATCAGCCATCACATTAATTTCTGTGTAAAAATTTGTCACAGTATCGTCATTTTCAGATCCTGGTATCGCATAAAAATCATGGTATCTTATGTTATTTTCATCCAATAGATTTTCTATTGGCAGTAAATCTTCTTCGGTACCTGTCGTAAAAAGTGACAATTGATACGTTCTCATTCGACGATATACCTTGCTACTAGCATGCATATTTTCCGTACTATCGTAGGTATAAACCATGTAAGGATAATTAGTCCCTTTCGGTGCTTGATCTCGATACAAGCTATATGGCAATGTTTTTAACAAGGACCTTAATTCATCGATTTTAATCAACATAAGCCAAACTCAACTCCATTTCTCGTTTATCCACATCTGTATAAATACGAGTAATGTTATACGTCACAGAATCGATTCTGACAGCACTTAGCTTTTCAGTGATAGATTTATCCCATCTAACCTTGATCCGTCTAACAACGTCCGTTTTCGCTTGTTTAGAAAGATATTTTTCTTGTGCAGTTACGCCGATATCTTCATACCATAAAGGTCGTTTCAATTGAAATTCTGCAACTGGCCGATCTCGATCATCAACTGTTTCGATAACATCCATCAATTCTGCTTTCCATCTAAGTTTATTCGTCTGCCTCTTCGGCATTTTGAATCACTCCTTGCACAATAAACGGCGTAATAGCATTCAATGCTGCTTCTAATTCACCTTCCGCAACTCGATACTCATACCCAATACCAGCTACCAGTAAAACTAGATATTCTTTTTGTCCGCCAGTAGCGGTCATCACATAGTCTTTAGCCATCTCTAAATAAAAAGAAAGCATGGAATCATCCATGCCTTCTTCAAAATGAATGTGCGCTTTAAATTTTGTTAATAATTCATCCACTCTTTACACATCCTATGCTTCTGAAGCGCCAGCAGTAAAGGTAGTATCCAATCGTGGACTTGCCCCATTCGCATTTAGCGCCTCTACTCCAAATACATATTGCACGCCATTTTCCATCGTTCCAAATCCACCAGTTAATTCTGTAACTGTGGTTGATTTTGCAGCGCTCCAGTCTTCAGAAACTTTCTTCGTATAAATCTTGTATCCTGTTACACCTTCTTCTGTTGCAGTTGGTGACGGTGTAATTACAAAGTCCATTCCTTTGTCCTTAGGTGTAATTTTTACAGTCGGTTGTGTAGGTAATTTTAAAGTTGTGAATCCTTTAAGATCTACTTTTTTTGATTCTTTTTCTCCTCGAACACGTGTTGCTTGATAATCTCCCTCCGCAACCGTTGTTCCAGAAGCAATCCCTGTGAGTTTCACTGGTGAAACACTTTCTGCTACTTTTGATCCATCTGCTTTTTTATATACTCGAAATTGATCTGCCATCTTTTTTTCTCCTTTAATTTCCTAATATTCCTTTTACAAAGGTTGTAATTTTCGTACCGATTAAATTGTATCCATAATTATTCACATGATATTGATTCTGTCCTGCTTCTAAATCATCTACAAACAAGGCAGAACGAGTAATTTTATTGATTCCGGATTCGTTGTATAAATCAATGTACGGAATCGCATATAACTTAGCGATTTCTTTCGTTACATCTATATATGTTTCTGGCATTGGGGTACCAGAATTTTTCCAAACTTGATAGGGCAATATAATCCCTATTTTCAGCTTAGGAAACCGTGTAACGACATCTTCAATCATCGATTGATAATTTCCTGCCATTGTTTTTAGATCAAAAGATCCTCCTATTTCTGATACTTCCCCTACAGGAACATTTAAGCTGAAATCATTGACCCCGGCATAAAACGTCACCATTTCATAACCGGTAAAATCAAACGCTTTACTACGTGCTGCAATCTGTGCAGTTGTATTTCCTGCAATTCCTTGATTCTCAACAGTTCCCCCAAGGGCATTACGTAAATAAGTCTCATATCCTTGCATCACAACTCCTGCCCATTCTTTTAACACAGTACTAGGCATTGCGTGACTATCATAATACGTGATCGAATCCCCGAAACAAACCATTTTCTTCCCGACTAATGCTGGTAAACTCACTTTTTCCGACTCCTTTGTTCCTCTTACTCGGCTCACGCTCAACGGACCTAAAAAGCCCATTTGATTGCGTAGACTATTTAAAAATGTCAAAGGGGAATCCCCCTCTAATAGCAGTTGTTCCCCTTGATAGATTCTGAATTTATCTGCCATATCAATCACCTATTAAGACAATTCAATCGTTGCTCCATCTGCCGTTGGTGTGATTGTTCCAACAACTGGTACTGGTACCTCCTCAGCTGTATTCGATAAATCAAAGCGATATACCGATGGTTCAAACGGCGAATAAATCAATTGCCCATCCAATAAATTATAGATTTGGAATCCGATTTTGTTAGTACCAGAAAATTTCTCTACTAGTCTCTGGATTTCTAATGCACCAATTACTTCTTGAATTTTAAACGTAGAAAAGTCTCCGAAATAAATGAT
Organism: Enterococcus sp. AZ091; assembly: GCF_051714805.1. Classification (NCBI taxonomy): domain Bacteria; kingdom Bacillati; phylum Bacillota; class Bacilli; order Lactobacillales; family Enterococcaceae; genus Enterococcus; species Enterococcus sp. AZ091. The sequence continues at coordinate 302,580 of NZ_JBIOSO010000001.1, forward strand.
TGGAACATCTGGTTCACCTTTTTTATCTGCTGCATCTGTCCAATCAACTGGATAGCCAACTAATGTATGCCCGATTCCACCTTCTGCTTGTGTAAATGGCCGCAAAAGCGGGAATCCATCTGCTGTTTTCATTTTTTCAACAGCCGTTAACGCTGCACGGTTAATAATAAAACGACCTTTTTTCATCACTTCAGTGACAGGTGTATTCTTCATTTCAATTAACGCATCATACAATTTCTGCCCTGCATCTGCTGCTGTCAAATCAACCGCTTTTTCCGGTACAAAAGGTACTGCTTTTTTAGCTAGTGCCCCCGGATTTTCATTGCCTGCATCGTCACCATTAAACATATAGTTGATTTCTTTACGAACATAAGCTTTCTTCAATTCTTCAACCACGATATCTTCAACAGGTACACCAGACATTTTTAATAACTTCTTGGTTACTGTTGCTAGTGCATCAAATTCTGCCGGATCCAAAGTGATTTCATCAAATTCAATATCCGTTTCAGGAATATCCGTCGTACGTTCTTTCTTGTTAACATTTGCTGTTGCTTTTTTAACAAGGAATGGGTATTTAACATCACCCTTAGTTCGTTTCACAGTCCCGTACTTACGCAACAAGTTTTCTTCCTGTGCATAAGTAATAACTTCAGAAGCAATTACCTCTGGAACCGTCACAGATCCATTTCCTGCTTCAATTCCTAATGACCGAGCCTCAGATTCAGAAATTTTCCCGATAACAAAATCAGCAAATGCTTTTCGTGTTTCTTGTTCCTTTTGTTTCTTATTCAAAACATGTCTCGCCTCCATTCCTTGTTTAATATTGCTCAACAAAGCATCTCTTTGTTGTTGCGTGATCATACCAACACGGTTTTCTTTAATGCCACTATCTGGGTCATCCACTTTTGGATCATCTGCTGGTGGATCCGCTGGTTTATCATCATTAGCAGTAGCATCCTGCCCTTTTGCACCATCTGGGTCTGCCAACGACTCTACTGGTTCCTCTGCTAACTCTTCATTAATACCTTTCAATTCTTCTGCTAAACCATCAACTTCATTCTGAACCGCTTCAAGTTCTTCTTCTCGTAACTCTCCTGATTCAATCTTTCCGCGTAATTCAGTTAGCCGTTGCTCATGACGAGCTTTTACTTTTTCCAATAATTCTTTATTCATTCGAATTCCTCCTACGCGCTAAGCGCTTCATTAATTTTTTTGATCATCTGTTTTCTTGCTAAAACATTTTGTTTCATTTCCTGTTTGCTTCGAGCAAGTGTTGCTTCTGTATCCTGATAAGCAGGTAAAGAAACAATTGACACTTCGAACAATTCCACCTCATTGACCGTACGAAGCACTGGGTCAGTGTTGTAATCCCATGTTTCCTCCGTTGGGATAAAACCGAAACTACATTGGTTGATATCTCCTCGATTCATTGACTCGATCAAGTCGTTCGCAACTGTTGTATTTGGCAATTCGACTTCGAATTTTAAACCACGATCATCTTCTTCTAATCGAAGAGTGCCGCTTTTTGTACGCCCCAAAACTTTGGACCAGTCATGATCGAAAAGACATCGAATATCTGCTCCTGATGATAAAGCTCTTGAAAAAGCACCTGAAGCAATCATTTCTTCCAACCCTTCCCATAAAAGTGTGCGGCTATTAAATACAGCTGCATAACCCGTAACGATTCGACTATTGTTTTTCGTATCATCTCTTGTACTCAAATTGGTGATATCAAATGTCCGAATTTCCTTCTTTTTCATTTCCATCACCCCCCTTCAAATCGTCACTAGTCGGCAAAGAATTATCTGTCGCCTTCTTTTGTCCGATCTTAGACAGGTCATTAGAAATATAGATTGCTTGTGTTTCTGGTGTATTCTGTTTAGGGAAACCAAGCATTTCTGCAACGTTATCCGGACTTGTAATCCCAGTGCGCACAATGTTGTATCCAATATTGGTTTTAGTTGAATAAGGGACGAAGTCCAAAATATTGATTTTCCATTCCACTCGATAGCCAGAATGAGGCATAAAAAAAAGAGCGGTATAATGATCGCTCTTGTTCTTCAATATCGGTTTGATTGCTTTGTTATGCAGATACATCATTGCTTTTTCGATATCAGATTTCATCAATGCTTGATAGGTATCTACATTGATTCCAAGAAATTTTCCTAAATCTTTTTTATATACACCTAAATAATTTAAGATTGCAGCATCATTCACTGGGCTTGTTAATGTTTCAATCGAATAACCTTTCCCTAAAGGAATCATCTTAACTGCATGATTATTCTCATTTTGCGTAGTCTCTAGTTGATCCAGAATTGCCTTTACTATCTTTGTTTGTGCGCTGTTATTCGGATTAATATGCGTATCCAGTTTGAGCATAAACGCAAGTAATCCACCTTTAGAGTATTTATCCGTCAACACTTTTTCAGCGCTTAGAACGCCTTCTAGAGTATTTCTAGCTAGGTCAATAATTCCAGCTCCTTTTATCGAATCAGTACCAATATTTTTTATATGCCGAATCATCTGACTAGGAATACCTTTGCCGTTCATACTAAACTCTTCTTGCAACTTTTCATTAATTTTAGTAGATACCCCAAAAGCTAAATGTAAACAATCCTGATCTGTTAGAGGGAATACTTCTCCGTTTATAAGCAAAGTATTTGTTTCTAATTTTGAAAATTCAAAACCTGTTAAATAATCGTTTGGTTTGTTAAGAATCTTCAATAAAAAATGATCTTCTACTTCTTCTCCATCCGGTCCAATCACCACTGGTGTAGCCAAAGCCACTTGATTCGAAATATCTTGAACCAATTCGTATACATCCGACGATTCCATAATCGAATTGTCAGTAACATATCTTTGGCCATACCGTGTTGTTTTTCCAAAAATATCTTCTAGATATCCTCGCTTTTCCATAAACGTATATACTGCGTTAGAAAACCTGTCTCTTAATCTCAATAAGTCTCACCGCCTTTCAATTATCATCTATAAATACTTTCCAAATATTCTTCCATTTGACCATCATCAAAATCAGTCATTTGTTCCATTGTTTCTTTGTGCGCACATAAAAATGCTACAAACCCATCAATCTTTTTCTTTGACTGCTTCTTGCTAGGTATTTTTAAGCCTTGAGTGTTGGTAAAAGCTACTACATTCAAAGTGCAATATAGAAACAAAGGATTATCGAATAATATTCTTTGTTCATGAAATAACCTTTCTGAATCATCAAAAGCAGAGTTAAGATATTTTCCATACTGAGGAACTTCGACACATTCAAGTCCTAGATTTTCAAGCCTCTCAACAATTTTGTCACTCATTGCTGGGTCATAATTAACTTGCTGGATATCGTACAAATCCATACAGTCGTGTATAAACTGAATAATTTGTTCTTGATCTATAAATTTACCATCACAAAACTCTACAAACCCCTGCTCTTCCAATTCTCGATAAGGAACATTGTCTTCCTTTTCTCTAAAATCGAGATTTTCACTTGGGATAAAATACAATTGTTTAACTTTTAGAATGGACTTTCCATTTTCATCCCACGTAGGAAAATTTAAGGACACGCACGTTAAATCTCGTGTTCGCGACAAGTCAAGTCCGATATAACAAGGCTCGTTTTGCAGATTGCCCAATTCTTTTGTTGAAACTAAGCACGGTTCAACTTGATCTTGCTCAAAAAAGTTGTCCGCACTATTTACAAATACGTTTAGGTGTTTCGTTAGAAACTCAGCTTTAGAATGAGCGGAACGTTGAGCCGTCTTAAAAGCTGATTCCAAAGCAGACAAGTCGACAGATATTCCCCAGTTAGGATTGCACATTTCCCAAACTTTACGATCAGTCCAATCATAATTTTTGTTTGGTTCGTAAATCAAAACGAAATTCGAATCATTATCATCTTTCTTCAACACTTCTTTTGCTTCACGGTAAACACGCATTCCAACTGAGGACGATCCTTTACCAGCGGTGGAAATGTTAAACATCAAAGGCTGTGGCAAAGAAATTTGAGCAGATTTGAAATTATCGTACTGTTCCATTTTTTCTTGTTTATGCAATTCATCGTTCAAAATAAAGTAAGGATTTGATCCTTCAATATTATCTATATTCTTCGTTTGGACAATAAACTTATTTGTATAAGCCATCTCTTCGTAAATATAACTATAAGTAACGCTGGATACCGTCCCTTTTGGACCTTTGAATATTTTTGATCCGTCCAGTAAAACTTCATTGTTTAATATCGTGTCAGCGAATGGTTGAGCAGCATATTGTGCTTGAGCAAAATCAGACGCACAAGCATAACAATTGACCGATAAGGCCCCTTCACCATACATTGCATAACCTAATGAACCTACACCAATCAACGTTTTGCCATTCTTTTTAGGAATTTGAACATAGGCTTCACGAGTAACGCGAACTGTCTGCCCTTTTTCATTTATCTTCACCCAACCATAGATCCATGAATAGATAAACTTTTCCCATGGTTCTAATAAAAATGGTTTTCCAACCAATTCGCCTTTTGTATGGACGATAAAAGATTCTACCCAATCCATCATCTCGTTTGCACGATCAACATCAAACCAAATATCTTTTCGTTTTTTCCATCGATACCAACGATCAATAGCCAATCTAACTGTCTTAGGATATTTTTTGGGATTCTTACGGACTTGTTTCGCAAATAAATCTGCATAATTCACGCCATACTCGATCATATCTTGCCACCAACTTTTTTACGCCACTTATTTCTATGTGCTGCAAGTTCATCGACTGGTTTTTCTTCTGGTCGTGTAATCTCTTCATCTTTTCTGGCAGTCGAACCTCCGGTAATTTGTCTACCTATTTTTGTCTTATTCGTTAATCCTAGCAAATCAAGAGCTTTCATTTTTTTGTCGGCCCATACTTCGACTTGTTGCGCCAGTGGATGTTTACTGTTATTTGTTGCCCCAGCTTTATTTGTTGTTTTCTGCGTTTCGGGGAATCCTTTTTCCTTCCACAACGTGTATTTATATTGATAAATCTCAAAAATATCTAAATATGATTCAATCAGTGGATCTAAGGTGATAGTGTATAAATCAGACTTGCGCATTATTTCTAAAATACGAGTTTTTTCAGCATTTACTTTTTCATCGACAATCGATTTACGTTGCGCTTTAGTTGTCATTTTTTACACACCCCCTTTATTTTTTGAAATTTTTGAAAAAACGATACGCGTAACTCCCTCTGACCTATCTCCCACGAAGAAAATTTTTTCAAAATCGATAGGGGGGGTTAATTAAAATAAGACGGAAAAATTTTTTTCTCGTCTGTTTCATTTTCTTCAATTACATGGCATTTGGGACATAATAAACGAATATTGTTTGGATCTAGCTTCAGCAAATCGTTCTTCTTGATCGGCACTACATGATGTCGATGAGCTTGTTTACCAAATACAAATCGACCACACCTTTGACAACGACCGCCTTCTCTTTCATAAACAAAATCAGCAACTTCTTTCCATGCTTGAGTCCGATAGAATGATTTGTTCTCATGGTGGTATGCACTCTTCTTTGCCTTAACCTTACGTCTTGGTGCATGTTCCTTGCAGTAAGTACCTCGTTTTATCTTGACCTGACAGCCATCAAAACCACAATATTTCATTATTCCAATTCCTGAATAATTTGTAAGATATCACCTTTGGCACGAATAGCAGCTGGAATTCTAATATCGTTCTTTTTCGCATATGCTCGCAATTCTTTAGCAGTCATATTGTTTAAATCTGATGGTTGATCGTCTTCTGAATTAGTATTGACTTCATCAACAAGATCAGCTTCAGCATTACTATTCGAATCAAATGCTTCTAAATTGATTGCTTCAGATACAATGTGATTAGCATTAATAACTTCGACCTTATCCCCTTCAGGTGTGATCATCGACTTAGGATTTTCAGTCACTTCAAAATCTGGTTCACTTCCTTTTGGTATAAGCAACGATTGTTTCTTTTCTATATCCCAATACTCAGTCCCAACAATTGTTTTTCTGATAGGTACTATCATTTGTAAAACCTCCCGTCTTAATCAAAATAAAAAGACCACTCAGCGAGTGATCCTGAATTGATTTTCTATTTTCACATGATATAATAGACATAGAAAAAGGACGTGCTGCAAACACGCCCCATGTAGAACCGTTAAAAAGACGGTAGCTTTCATCAGTTGATATTGTAACCATCTAATTACTGGCCAAAGTGGATTAGATGGTTACTTTTTTTGGTTTTTATTCTCTGTGATCAGCAACACCAATGTCGCAAAAGCAATCATCAGCGTTAATGCTTCAAATACAGACATGCTTACTCCCTTCTAGGGATAAAGCTATGAACCATAGGCATCACCCCTTTTTCAAGAGATTAGCCACCATCTTTTCACTTTTCTACAATGGATATTATACAAAAAGGCCAGCGTATGTGCTAGCCTTGTTTTTATGTATAAGCAACCTACACGATACTCCGTCCGTATCTCCACTTCCATCTCGTCAGATTCTAACCCTACCACGTCCTCGGTTGCTAACACAGTTTTACGGGATAACTATAAACCCTATTGGTGACACAGGATTCGAACCTGTGACGTTGTCGGTTCTTCCGGTCCTCCGTACAACCATATCCACCAACTTGAGGGAGCTACCCTCTGCGCGCTTTTTTTCTGGGATCTAAGTCCCGTGTTTTGAGATTGTTTATCCAACAAAAGCCCCGGGATAATTCGGTGGCTGCTTGCCACATGCTTACTGTCCAATCTCAATGTCACTGGAGTGGTACTGCCCCACTCACGTTCTGATTTGTACTCACGCTGTAACTATAAAGTCACTTCTACGTACAGAACACCGTGTTCCTTAGTTGCGTCTTCTACTTCCGCCACAGTAACATAAAAAAGACGACGAATGAAGATAAGGAGCATTTCAACTCCTTTATTGTAATTTGCCGTCTTCTGTCAAAGAAGAATAAGCGATAAGGAGCTTTCCCCCTTTCGGCATTTGGATTATTGTGAGTAGTCCAATCACCGTCTCTCCTAATCTTCTGACACTACTATAATAACATCTAAAATCGGACTATTTGCGCCAAATCTACGCCAAAAAGGCCAAATTTGCGCCATTTACGCCAAAAACGCCAAAATTTTCAGCGATAAGCGACCACTCCAAACACATCCGCAAACTCCAACAATGCCTCCGACTTCATGCGATTCAGTGTGCGAGTTGCTACTCCAAGATTATCCGCAATCTCATCATTTGTCATAACTTCTTTCATACAATACGTATAGTATAATACCTGTCTGCTCATCAGTCCTAACCGACTTAACGCATATTCTATCGCTTGAATTTTCTCTTTTATTTCGATATTTTGAATCAATGCATCTTTAACCATATTTCCATGCTTTGGTGCTTTAGGCATATCGTTCATAAATGGGGAACGAATATCAATCGGACTTCGTCCTGCCTTGCGTTCTAGTCCCCGATACTGTTTTAAAATAGCCTTTGCATTTGCCTTTGTCTGTTTGATATCAGCTTCTTTAATCATTACAAATCACTCCAAGATATGGTATAATGAAAAAAGATTTTGACTCCATTCAATATCCTATGTACAGGCAGCCAGTGGTCGGTTGCCTATTTTTTATTAAATAATATTGACTATTTAATTTTATTTATTAATCTAATAGAAAAGGCTACTCATTCCTTTGTTGGACCCTTTTCAGAATAAATTCGTTTGTAACTGTAGCCTTTTTTCGAACCTTCTAGTTATTGACAGCTGATTGTAACCACTCTCCCTAGAAGGTTCGTTTTTTTATGCCGTTTCCCACAAGTCAGAAACACCATTCGCTTGATTGATTTTAGCTTGCAATTCTAATGTCGGTTTCCATCGAGGGATAAGGTCCATTGCCTCTGTATATCTCGCTTTTGGGATATCCAAATAAGAAGCTACATCAAACACTGCTTTCAGCTGATTATAACAACTGCTGAAGGCAGCTTTATTTATGCTTTGATCTTTGTAAGCAATACTATTTTTCCCTCCCAATACTTTAATTACTGTCGATCGAACACTTCCTTGAATCTTCCTACGTTGGCTCGAATTGATGGTTGTTTCTGTTTCAAGCTTATCCAGTCGCTCATTAACTACTTTTAAGTTGCGTTCATGCTTTAGTGCTGTTTCTAAAAGTAATTCGGTATTGTTTATTGGTAACGACGTCTTTTTTAATTGGTTCTCCATTTGGTTGAATCGATTTACATACTTTGCTGTAAACTGAACTCCCTTAGCCCCTGTCAATTTATTGGCAACCATTTCACAACCTTGTTTCGTTAATAAATAATTTGGACGTGTTTCATTTTTAGAATCTTGATAGGTAGATTCAACGAAAAAATCAACCGAGCCAATTTTGGCTTCGTTAAGATATCCAATATACGTACGAATATCTCTAATTAATTTACTATGTTCTTTACCAATCATTTCTGCTACTTCATTACTAGTAATTGTTCGTTCAATTGTTTCCATCTGCTTTCTTCTCCTTCTTCGAATATTTATCGTTCACAGTCCCATTCGCCTAGGCTTTCTCTAACAACTTCCGCTTCTTCTTTTTTACTTTCGATTTTTTCTTTGGCAATGTCTTGCTTCTCCTTTTTATCTAATTCTTTACCAAAAATCACACTTGCGAATACTGCCGCAAAAAGTGCCACGGCTACTAACACTGCAAAGTCCATCATTTATCCCCCTAGCCGGAATGATTTACTCATAGAATTACGAATCTGATTTGCAATACTGCTCGAAACATCTATCTCCATTCCGGAACGACTCAGCATATTGGCAGAAATACTTGGTCCAACTATTAATCCCTCATTCAATTGTCTTCCGGTTATATATGATCTGGCTACCTCATACAATTCACCTCGAGGGACAAAATTAAACTTATATATTTCAAAAAATCGGTCATTACTCATTTGAAAGAAATCTAATGCCAATTTGAATTTTGAATGTCCTTTATATGTGCCGTATTTTTTTATTAAATATGCTCCCGGATCATCATCTGCCTTGATTTTATCTTTCTGCTTGTCATTCATTTTTTTACTGGCTTCTGATTCTGAAACATTCTCAATGGACATGATCAATATTTTTTCTAAGCAAGCTTTCATGACTTCTTCATCGTTCGAATTCATACCATGCAAAGCAATTCGTGCTATTTCTTTTAACATTTGTTTCATCCTCCCGCTTCCATCGCATCTCGCACTAACGGATCATTAATAATAATCTTGTACTTCATTTGTTCATGCTGCAGCTGTTCTTGTAACTGCTCAATTTGTTCCTGTTGTTCAATTATTGTATAGGTTAAGCAACTGAGTGCTACCACAACCATAATCAGTATGATGATTGTTTGTTTATTATTCATTGACTTGCTCCAGTAGTTCAGGATTCTTGTAGATGTTGCCAACTATTTCGATGTCATCTGTTGCTTCAAATAAATCTTCGGAAATATTTTTCCACTCATATGTGAAACTACCATTTTCAAAAACTACTTTCCCGTATTCTTCGAGGTGTTCGTCCCAACCGATATCCCCACAGTAAATCTCCACACCGTTCTTGTCTTTCAAGCCAGTGGATTGCATGAGGACTACTTCTTTAAACCAATACCACTCGCTGGCGTTTTCAATTTTGAGACTAACCATACTTCTGCTTAAATCAATTTGTAGCACATCGTATATTGTTTTTGTTTCGGTTAAAAACGCTCTAAATTTTGGTACCATCTTATCCCTCCTGTTTGCTATCGCTGACAATTGCGGAAATATTTCATTTTATTTTTCTGTTTCCAAAGTTCTTCCCACTTGTCCATATTTTGAGTTACATAGTAATGATATTTCATTCTTAAACGAAGGCAGTAATAGCGAATCATTGCTCATCATCCTCTGGCTCATGAGCAATAATTTCAACGCCAATAATATAATCACCAAGGCATTTCAATTCATCTTCTAACAATTGGACATCCCCTTTTTCATTAGTCAACTCCATAGTGAACCATTCTCCATCAGAGACATCAATTTTATGAAAATTAATTGGATTTTCCTCAAATTTATTATCATAAAAATCACAAGGATCTATGGTTAACAAATATATACCTTTACAGTTACCCTTTACTTTATAAGTAACGTATCCTGTATAATCCCATATCATGAATGTAATTTTGATAGTATGCTTACTCCATCGTAAATTAGGATCATAATTCTTTAATCTTGATTTTCCTAAAACTGTAGTTTTTTCTTTCATCACTCTGCCTCCTGTTCCAAAGCTTTTTTAATAAAATCCTCAATCAAGACTGCGCTTCGGTTTTTCCAGTTTATTTCTGTAATGTCTGTGTTTCTGATTATTTGGCAAGGGATTGCATTAGGATCACACTCGTTGACGTATCCCCAGATTTCTAAATCCATGTATTTCTTAGGTTTCAAAGAAAAAAGCACCAGCCATTCGCCTTCTAAATCACGGACAACATATCTGAAGCCACGATCAAAATACTTTTTCAATTCTTTTAAAGTATCCGCCCGATTTTTCAGCCGTATAGATTCCTTAACCCGATCTTCCCAATCCATTTAAGTCCTCGCTTCCTGCGGTTGACATTTTTTCACAAAAAAGGCAAAGTGTTAACATTGCACGTAGTGATAGAGTATTTTTCTACTATCTCATCGGATTACCAACTGATTCACCATCTACGTTATAGCCTGCATCTTGCTCTGCTTGCTTTGTCCATTCCCAAACTTTGTCAGATGAAACCCAATTTTGATTCCATAGGATGAAGTAGAAAGCCAGTAGAAACTCATGTTGATTTAACCATTCTTGTGTAACTTCATGTGTGTCATTACCAGACATAATATCGTCTCCTTTAGTTGATTATTTTGTTGACTGCTCAATCTATAAATCTTTCTATCATTTTTGTCATATCAGACTATTTTTCTCCTCTATGATCTATAATCATATTTATAAAGGAGGCGTTTTCTTTGAAAAAAGTCCCTAAAGTATTCAAATGGTTTGGTGTATTCTTAGCAGTCCTTTTTATTCCAGCGTTCGCTACTTACGGCATTGACAGGAAAAAGAAGTAAACGGAATATACCGGCAAAAGGTAACTCTTGAGTTGCCTTTTTGTTTTCTCAAAAATTGATTTTCGAGTTGCTAATCTCTGTCAATTACTGACTCACAGTAATCTTCATTATTTTGAACACACCCTGTGCAACCATTGCTTGTTGTTCAATTTCTGAGTAGCTGTAGCCGTGCAGATACATCACCGCATGGCGACCTTTCCAATTCACATAATCGACTCTGTATTGTCTCAGGACCATCTACATCACCTCTAACAAATCACGAACGACGCCTTTCGTTAATCCGAGCGATTTCTTCCATCGAGCTAAAGCATATGCGGTGATATTGAAAATATACTTGATCTCACGATCTAGATAGCCCTGTTTTTTTAGCTGTATATAACTATTTACACTCAGTTCCTCCATCGTGCAGATCGCTCGATCACTAGACAGATGTTTTTCTTGCGATACCACTCGTTCTAGCGCTTTGCTCAGCCGTTGGACTTTCTCCACAATCTCTGGATCATTGTCCCAACCTTCTAAGTAGGTCAATTCACTGATTTTTTGACGTAAAAACCGTTTTTGATAGGTGGATCGAGACGATTGAGTTTTCTTTGCTTGCTTCATCCGGTCTTCTCCTTTCTTGCCATCAGTCCTCGATATAGCAACTTGGCTTCTTGCCACATGGATTCAGTAGTTCCGGCAGTGAGAAATTTGCCATAGTGCATCTTTGATACTTTGCCCAAGCTAATTCGAGTATGGCGATACATCACCATGAAGATTCGAAAGCGGACCTCTTCTGGCTGATCACTATCAAGGATTCGCTTAACATTTTCCATCAAGTTCTTGTGACTAGGGTCTAATGCAGTGTAGATTTGCTTAATTACAGTGATTCGGTTCACTTGATCAATTTCCAAATGGATCATCCCCCGCTTCTTTTCGTAGTCGTTCCATGATCTCAGCTTCCTTTTGAGCGTTATAGCCTTCTGGATCATCAAGCCATTCTGGGATAGGCTCTGTACGCACTGGCTTGTAGGATAAGGTGCTAAAACTTGTTCCCGCTTGTTTGTACTCCCTGTTGGCTTGTGCCGCCATGGTGTCGTATTTCTCACGCAACTTGCGTGCAGATAAGATATTTGCTGACCAAAAACTATTTTTCTGACTCCAATCAATCATCCGGCTTACTTGGTCTTCGGTCCGCTTGTCGATCTCGATCATTTTCCGAATATCATCCGCCCAACGTTGGAGGTTCGGTTCCTTGATTTCCTGATTCTGACAAATCTGTTTGAATAGCCGTTCTGCGAGTTGATAATAATTCGAGGCAGGGTCGTAAACGCGCACTTTGCGTGTTTGCGACGATAATGTTTTATTCTTTATATTCTTATCATTCTTTATTTCTTTATCATTCTTGTTAGTTGTTAGCTGCTTGTTAGTTGCTTGTTGATTGCTTGTTAATTCCTTTGTTGAGTCGGATTCCCTAGATTGATAAATCTCCCAATTGACAATGGTTATAAGCCTATTTTTGTTTGTTGATTCGCTTGTTAGAAATTCATATTTTTCAAATCGTTTTAGAGCAGTTCTTACATTCTGTACAGAGATTCCTTTACCACATTTGCTTTTAATCTTTTCTAGTGACGTAATAAATTGACCAGGAATAGCCTTGTAAGGTTTACCTTGCCATTCCCATTCTTTTTTCTCATGATTCGCCATAGAAAGAAGTGTAATCAATATGACTTTTTGTTCTGGTGTAGATTCTTGCCATATTGGCTTTTCAAGTAATTGGCGGTAAATCTTTATCCATCCGCCGATCATTTAAATCACCACCTTATCCCAATAAATCGCCGACTTCTACAAAACCTGTTAATGCCTTATGTTGACGACAGTATTCACATTTCCCACACATTTTTGGTGCTTCTTCTCCGTTTTTTACTCGTAAGATATGAGGAAGTTCCTGTTCCAATAATCGAAGTTCAAAATCAAACCGTCCTGGGTAGATGCTGATACCCGCAATATCAGGAGGGGATTCTTTCGTTACTGCAAAGATATAGGGTGTGATTTTCCTGTTATAGTTTTGTTCGAGTAAGTGTTTATAAACAGCCATTTGTAAAATATAGCCGTACTGTTCAACAAATGAAACATATCCACCATATTTCTTTGACCAGTATCTTTGATCGAGACTTCGAGTCGTTTTTAAATCAACAAGATAGCCTTTCTCTAGATTGAAACAATCAATTCTGGCTTTCCATTGCGTATTAAATAGCGTACCGGTTAAAATCAATTCCTTCTCCCCTTGATAAACAAAGCGGAAAAAATCATCATATTCTAACGCTTCAATCATATTGATTGCTTGAACAAATTCTGCACGCTCAGAACCATTCTTTTTGTAGATTGCACTTGCATTCTCCTCTAAAAACATCTTGTGTGCTTCAGAAGATTCAAAATAAGAATGGACATAGTTTCCAACTAACAAAGCCGTAGGATCACTTTCTGGCAACCACTCTTCTTTTAATTTAGCCATAGTAGCGGCTTCACAGTCTTGAAATGATTTGAATTGGCTGACTGACATATACTGCCAGTCAGCTTCGTTGCTATAATAGTTCTTCTTGTTTAGGTCCATCGGTATCTGCCGCCTTTGCTTCTTTCAACGGGTCTTTCTTTGTGTGAGAGAATTCTTGCTCTAGTTTCGATGATTCTTTCTTTTCAGCTGTCGGAATCTCAAACCAATCCTCTACTTTACTCATACCATCTTTGATTGAGTTATAGATATTTGCTAAGTCCACACCATTTTTTTCAGTAAAAGCAGTCGCTTTATAGCCAAATCTTGCTTCAATCATTTCTTGAGTGATATCCAGCTTTTCTTTAAACAATTTGAACATTTGATCCAGTCGCTCTTTTAGCGGTTTGTCATTCGCCCCAGCCATCGTTTTGTTGCACTCTTCCACTGCTGACTCAATAATGTCTCCCGGAATAACACCCAAGATACAAGCTCGTACCCGTCTTGCACCGTTATTCGCAACTAGCTCATAAATATCTCTTGGGTCCTTCAAGTAAGTCACGCCCTTTTTGGTGTGCCTCTCATGTTTTACAGTAAAGACTTTTTCTTGTCGTGTGTTGGTTTCAAGATCCCACGCATAAGCCATAGCTACTGACTCTCCGGGCAGTTGTTGTAGCTCTTTGATGCCAAAAGATAGATTTCCCCAATTCTGTGCAATTACCTCTGCTAGTCGAATCGATGGTCCACTGACCATTTGTCCTCCACGAGGATAGTTATAGACCGCTGTTTTTGCTAAAGATTGTCTTTTACACGCATCTAAAATCCGCCGTTCCGCATCAAATGGATTTCGTGGAAACTGTTTTGCCATGAAAATTTGCCCTTTTACTTCTTCGATTTCACGACTTGCTGCAGTACTCATCAGTCCGCGTTGATTTTGAAAATTTGTAGCTGATTGTTGTTGAAAACTCGTTTCTAAATCATAACTCATTGAAAAGTTCCTCCTGCCTTTGCTTGAGCCAATCTTTTCCGCTAACAATTCGTAGTTCTGGCATAATTACTGAATCAGAACCAAATTCATCAATCATATCAAGAAAATTTTCGTGATATAACACAAATTTATTGCGTATGCCACGCTTATTCATTCGATAGCCGATAAACAGCCAATCTGATTCGTAAATAATAGTCCCGTTATCATCTTCATTCCAATGTGCAGAAGGGTCTATCCCTTCTTGCACATCAGTAGAATTTACATTTGGGAACACGTGACTGGTTTCGTCTTGTAATATAGTGTCGTAATTCGTTGCGATGTAATCCATCACTCAAACTCACCTCGCAAAATATTTGAGAGAATATCAAACACATCGTTTGGGTCATCTGTCACGAATGTGTGTGTTTGTTTCGGTGGTTCTTCCGTTTCGATACCGAACATTCTTTTTAAAGCTCTATGTTTATAACAATTACAATCATTTTCTAGTAATTCTTGTTTTTCTTGATCGTACTGCTCAAGTACAGCAAGTGCGATAAGCGTTCTATTTCCCACTTGTGCTAATGCCATTTCGCCTGTAACATCTAATGTCGCTAAAGACAACGCAACATTTCCCTTCTTGCATTCTTCTGCTAGTTCTTCGATTAAGCTTTGAATTTTTTCACTAATCATGTTATCATCTCCTTGTCATACTAATAATTGCTATTGAGCTTCACTTGTCTACAACCAAGTGAAGCTCTCTTTAGCTTTCTCCTTATGCAATAATTGTCAATGTTTCAGATTGAATTAACTCACTTAGTTCATTGGTTAGATACTCATGAATATTCTCCATTGCTGTGTGCTTCCAGATACCACCATCTGCTTCAAACAAGGCACAGTTACCCATTTTATCAATTCGGAACACAAAAGGACTTGAAGGCTGTTCGACTTCTAAAAATGTGCGATATGGACGCAATTCAGCAGGGCTTGGTACTTCTGCTTTTGTTAAAGTCGCAGCTCCTTCTTTGACTGTGACAGTTTGAGAAATTCCGTTATCCACCAAATCACCCCCACCCTCAATCCGAATCGAGCTTGCACAAGCCAGAATTGCTTCTGCATCAAGATCACGCTGAATAAGTGATTGAACGTTGATAATAAAATCTTCCGATTTCATAAAACGTCCATATGGAAAAACATCTAACAATGCATTCGCTTGGATCACACTCTCACGCTTACGATCCAAATCAAGCGAAGAATATATAACAATCTTCGTTGGACTCTCAACATGAACCAGTAACTTCGTATTACTCTCGAGAATACGGATATTTGATTTTAAATAGCCAACAAGTCCTGATAACGAATTAACTGTCAGCGTTTCTGCACGTTTGATTGGGTCAAGTTCAACTAGGCGAGCTTTCGTCGTATCATAAAACACTTTTTCACCTTGCTCGTAAACAACCTCTTGTCCTTCACGCAATTCCACTGCATATTCCAAAGCATCTCTTAATTGTTCCGTCATTTTCATCCACTCCTAATTTGTTTTAAACTTTTTGATTTTTTCTGTTTCTTCAATTTCTTTGACCGGCGTTCCCTTATCATCTTTCAATTCGGAATCTTCGGGATCAAAATACATTTGTCCTCTTTGTCCGCTTTTCAACTCATTCGCAAGAGGTTTTCCTTTTTCGTCTTGACCGATGATGACTTTCGATGTTAGCGAATCTCTAGCGACTAACTTAGATTTCACCTGATAATCAATGAGGATATCTTCTCGATATTCATCGGGAATAATCGTTAAATCAATCGTGATTTTCCGTTTCTTTGTTGGGTCTGTGTTGGGATCATGAATGTTATTGATTACCTGAGCCAATTCAAAATCAAATCGTTCTTGGAGTCCTCCATCGCTGATCCCGCTCAAAGGAACATTAATATTTTTAGCCATTTTGATTTTTTCCTCCTAGCTGTGCTATAATTTTTTTACCTTTTTCATTTTTTGAGCTTACACTGGCGGAAAACGGTGTAGGCTCTTTTTGTTCTCTCAGTTCAAATAATGCCTCATCATAAATCATCATCAACCACATGACAGCTGTTGGATAGCCGATTCTAACCCACATTGGTACTTGTCCTGTGATTAGTGCGCCTAACGCAAAAATCGTTAAGATAAATGCGGTCCGCCGGACCCAGTAGATTTTTTTCACACCTTACACCTCCTGTTCCAATGGAAAAACTCGTTTCCTAAAAAACATTTTTTGTTGATCGAAAACATTCACCGCAAGATGATAGTTCTCTTCTGTTAGTTCAGACATGCGGTTGATGTCCAAACACGCTTTGACCGCTTCGTAAATAGCGCCCTTTTGATTTAAAATAATTTTTCGATCGTCTCCTTGCTTTTCTAGCCATGCTTCAACTTCTTTGCTGAATTTTAGTCCGTAATTAATTTTCGGTTTCTTTTGTTCGGCTAGTTGCTTTTCAACTTCTTCGGCAATACGTTGACTTAATTCTTCTGTTGTCAAAGTTATTGTTTCCATGCCTATTCCTCCGTGGTATACTTTAGATAAATTGATTTTTAAAAAGTGTATCAACACTTGTGCCGAGTATTTCGGCTAGTTTGAATGCGGTACTTAAGCTTGGTAGGCGTGTACCGTATTCAAATCTTTGGTATGAAGTTAGTGTTATCCCTAATTTTTTCGCCACTTCATGTTGCTTTAGACCTGCATTTTCGCGGGCTTTTTTTAGTTTTTCATTATTCAAATCACATCCCACTTTCTTTATTGATTACATCCAATTAGGTTGTAACCTAATTTCATTATACATCCATAATGGTTGTAGTCAAGTATTTTTATTTTGGAGGTTTTTTTATGGAAACAAACATTCCTGACAGATTAAAACATCTCAGAGAATCAAAAAAATTGACTCAATCAGATATGGCAAAAATATTAGACATTACTTTACAAAGTTACCAACGCTTCGAATATGGGAGCAGACGTCCAAGCCTCGATATATTAATCGCCCTAGCCGACTACTTCCAGGTGTCGCTTGATTATTTAGTCGGTAGGTCAGACGAAAAATGATCGCTTAGGCGGTCTTTTTTCATTCAAACTGCGCCTCCGTCAGCTCGTAGTCTACTTTTTGTTGTGCTTGTTCAAATAACTTTTCTAAGTTATCTTCTGTCGCAAAGGGGATTATCTTTTCAACATTCGGAAATACCGTTTTGATAAAATCTAGTTTTTCTTTTGACATTTTTATCCATTCCTTTCCGTTGTATAATTTCCTTAAGAAAGCGAGTTAAATTGAGTAAACTTTACAAACCCGGCGAAGATAACAAACCTGCCGGTAAATACAAAGAAGTTGGTCCACGTGGCGGCAATGTACCTGGCGGGCATAATGCAACGATTGATAAAGGAGACCGACTTCCACCTACTTCAAAACCTAATAACAAATGGGCCAAGAAGTAATGTTCATTTGCTAGTTGTTCTTTTGAATGACTAGCTCTTTTTTTGAAAAACAATACGAACGACCAAATAAATTCATTTGAAGCCATGAAACAACAATTAGTTTTCCGTCGTCTGTTTTATATTTGGTTATATAATGCTTCATTTTTATTCACACCTCCTGTGCTGATTGATTTTTATTTATTACTTTTGATAAAATTCCCTATCAGTGAGTGGTCCACTGAAATACTGATAAGGAGGTGATTAATTTATGACAGTAACTATTCAATTAAAAAACGATTCTTTTGTCAGTGTTGAAAACTTTGAACATGTTGTTTACAACGATTTTTATTCTGGGGAACAAAAAATAACAAAAGATGCGATAAGCAAGTTTATTAAAAAAGATGATTTAGAATATACTTTTGTAGGAGAAAGTATTGTTTCTATTAAAGGTTCAGAAATCTTGTACATCATTTTTGATAAATAATTCTTATCAATCCCGTAGCTATTTCAAGTAGTTGCGGGTTTTTAACTGTTACATTTGCTTCAAAAATTGATTTTGCTACTTTTAATGCAGCTATTTCAGTTTCTTTTTTTAAATTTTTCAATTCCTCCACCTCTCTCACCTCCTATTATTTAAACCAAATGGATTATCTTTGACTTCACAGATTGTTTTTTCCATACGTTCAATATTTTTCAATACCTCTAGTTTCAAATCTTTATTAGCCTTAGTATCTTCTGCCAAAGTGCTAAGGCTTTCCGCTATACTTTCTAAAGCCGCAGCTATTCTTTCCAAGTCTTTCATCTCTCTCACCTCACTTCTATTTGCCGATTCAATCGGTTTTGATAAAATAGTTCTTGATACTCTCTAAGTTCTCCACGCATATGATCATACTGCCTAGCACTCAACTCAAATTTGTTGTCATATAGCAGCATTTGCAAAGTTTTCACCTTTTCTTTTGCATGGCTATGAATCAATAATTCTTGATTTAGTGTATAGGTCATTGGTATCCCCCGAGATACTTCCCAATCTCCTCATCAATGAATCTGATAAGGCCTTTTGCATTGAAAAGCCAACGATCACTTTGAGAATTGGGATAATAAACAAAGCCACCATTCTCGATATTTAATTTGTTAATCAATTTAGGATTATTTAAAATATTGTCTTTCAACCATTTACTAGATCTATTGCTCCTAGCGGTAAAATCTTTCATAGTAAAAATTTTTCCTGCAAACTCATTCTCTTCCAGCTCTTTTAAACGAGTTTTACTCACTAAAACCATTTCTTCCGGTATAGGAATTTTTATAGACAATTCCGCTTCAAGCTGTTGCATGTTTAATCCTCCTATCTGATTTTGTAATAAGAAATAATATCGGTCATTTGCTTCAAATGTCTTTCTGGATTATTTAGAATTTTCCGTAAATATTGTTCTGTAATCCCTAAAGCCGTTGCTACATCAGGAATTTCCCATTGATTTCTTTCAAAGTGATCCAGAATTTTTTGACGTGTTTCTTCGGCCTTTACCATAGCCCTATGCCCTCCTTTTTCTAAATTAGTAAACAAGTTCATCAACTAATTTCTAAATTCGATTGACAAATTTTAACACTAGGTGTTAAAATGAAATCACACTTAAATAAGACATTAAAAACATTGATTTTAAAGCTTTCTTGGCGGTTAGCATTTATTATCAGTAGTGTTTTTGTTGTCTGTTTAGTTGTTAAACTTGTTTACGAGAACAATTTTAACATTTAAAGTTAATTTTTGCAAGTATTTTTAACAAAAAATGTTAATTTTTTCTCGAACGAAAGGGACTGTTTATATGATAACGTTTGAGAGGATTAGGGAACTAGCAAGAAAACAAGGAAAATCACTAAATAAAGTTGAAGAGGAACTTGGATACGGAAAAAATGTCTTGTATAGATTAAAAGATTCCAAACCTTCTGCAGAACGATTAGAAGAGTTAGCAAACTACTTCGATGTATCTGTCGACTACCTGCTAGGTCGTGAAGAAACAAACAATTTAAACTCTTTCTTTCGCATCAACACTTCTAATCTAGATCCAGATATCAAAGAAGAAGTTGAAGAAGAGTTACGCAACTACAGCGAGTTTTTAATCAAAAAAGCATTGGAGAAAAAAGCGAAAAGAACTAAGTAGGTGTTTGTTTGATGAGTTTTATTGACGAGGGAATATATTTTGAGGCTTCCAATCTTGCGAATGAATTAGCTAAAGAAGTTGCAAGAGCATATAACATACCAATTTACTGTGTAAATTGTAGATATATTCGAAAATATGTGGAAGAATTTGAAGGTATATCTTTTTTGGAAGTTTCTTTTGGTAAACATTTGGATCAAATGTTATTAGGCGCAATTTCCAAAGTCTTTGGAGAAATTATTATCTCAATAAATAAGACTGTAATGTATGAACGAAAACTTTTCACATCTATGCATGAAGTTGGTCACTTTTATTTTGATTTAGAGGATTTGAACGCTGGGAATCAGTTAACCGATATGATTAGCGAAAACGGCTATTTACCCAAAGATTTCGCACGAGAATATCGAGCGAATGTTACCGCTAGTGTATTGATGGCAAATGATGAAGCTTTAAAATTTGCAATAAGGAATTTTAAAACTATAAAAGAAGTTGCAAATTATTTTTTTATGAGTAAAGCAGCATTGCGGATACGTTTGAGAGAGTATCTGATTTACCATTTGGAATGCTCACCAAACTATGCATTTCGATTGGTAAACGATTATGTATATTCTAGTGGGCAACTATTCAAGGCCGTTTTTTACAAATAAAAAGCCCATGCTGGGAACACGATATCTTATACATGTGAAGATTTATACAAAGCATCTTGAAGAAATGAGGTTGAAAAATATGTCGCTAGATTTTGTTGCCATTGACTTCGAAACCGCCAACAGTAAACGTTCTTCCCCTTGTTCTGTGGGTATGGCAAGAGTAGAAAATGGTATTATCGTAGATACTTACTACTCTTTAATTAATCCGGAATGTCAATTTGATGCATACAATATGTATATACATGGCATTACTCCAGAAATGGTCGTAACTGAGAAGATTTATCCGGATATCGCTAAAGATATATTAACCTTTTCTACTGACCTCCCGCTTGTTGCTCATTACGCACCTTTTGATATGGGTGTAATCAAAGATTCCAATGCACGATACAACATCTCAGATTTCAGAAAAAAATATTTTGACAGTTACTATTTAGCTAAACAATACATTTCTGCTTTAAGTTATAAGCTTAATCATTTAGCCAATCAGATTGGTTTTAGCTTTGAACATCATAATGCACTAGCCGATGCAGAAGCTTGCGCAAATTTAGTTAATTATTTATGTACTACCAATTCTTTCAATTGCATTGATGAACTAATATCTTCAGCAAAATACAAAAAATTTGGTGTGATTGATGGCTATAACGGATCAGGTTTCATAAAATCTAAAATATATGGAAACAAAAGTGAGAATTACACTCAGTATGTTCAGCAACTACTTGAATCAGTTGATCCAAGTAGTTTGGATACTACCCATATTTTTTATCAAAAAAAGGCTTGCTTTACTGGCACTTTAAAAAGTATGGCTCGTAAACAAGCTATGGCTATATTTGCTATGCTTGGTGGTATTCCTGAAAAAAATATTACAAAAACAACTAACTTTTTAATTATGGGCGATCAAGATATCAGAGTTGTTGGTGAAACTGGAAAATCATCCAAGATACTCAAAGCAGAACAGCTACTTACTAAAGGCCAAGAAATCCAATTACTCAGTGAAAATGAATTTTTAAGGATGATTGAATAATGATTGAATTAATCGAAACTACAGCAAATGAGTTTTGGCTTGTAGAAGAAACAGGTCAAACAAATGAAAATATAATTGGAAATGCAGTTAGACTATCTAAATATTTTGGTGATGACTATTATTTTATTCATGACGTCCCACTCATGAAAGTATCTTCAGTTAAAAATAGATCAAAACCTGAAAAAAATGAACTTCTATTTTTTGATTATGTGAAGCGCATGAAAGAAATTTCAGGACGAAAATTTATTGTTGAAGATTTCAACGTATCTCATTACTTAAAATCCCATTAGAGTGCGAAAAACACGCCCCACCGTCCAAAGTAAGAGCGTGTTTCAGAAAAAAACCTACACAATAGGCTTATTTGCTATGCCTATTGTATCAAAGAAAGTGAGTTGGTTCAATCATGGCTAGATATATAAAGAGAGGTAACTCATGGCAATATGAGATTTCTTACAAAGATGAAGATGGAAAATACAAGAAACTTAGAAAAAGCGGCTTTCCCAAAAAAGCAGATGCTATTGCAGCAGCTACAGATATTGAATCAAAACTTGCCAAAGGGTTAAGAGTAACTTCTAAAGATACTTTACTTTCAGATCATTTCGAACAATGGATGAATGTCTATAAAAAAGGAAAAGTTTCTGATGTTACTTTTAGGAAATATAATAATACACTAATGAACATTAAGAAATATTTTTCAGATGACACAATTAAAAAAATATCCAGAACACACTACCAAGAAAAGATAAATGAATTTTCAAAAGAACATGCTGATGCAACAGTCGAACGTTTCCATACTCAAATAAAGGCTAGTCTGCGCAATACTATCGACGAGGGTGTTATCCCCTACGATTTCACTAAAGGCGCTGTGATCAAAGGAGAAGCCCCTAGTATAAGCGAACAAGACAAGTTCTTGGATTATTCTGAGTTTGAAAGATTAGTTAACCTAGCAAGAGAAGGTTTAGATCCTCACTTTGCATCTCGTTTTATGATAGTTGTCGCAGCAGCAACAGGATTAAGATTCGGTGAATTACTTGGATTGACTTGGGATCGTGTGGATTTAAAACGCGGAAAAATATTCGTGGATCGTGCGTGGGATTACACAGAGACTCATACCTTCGTGCCACCAAAGAATGAGCAGTCTATTCGAAAAGTACCGTTAGATACAGAAACAAATGAAATCATGAAGACTTTCAAAAAGGAACAAAAAGAACTATTTAAAAAAATGAAAATCAAACCTAAATATGATTTTGTTTTCTACAATGCGAAAGAAGGATTGATTTCAAATAATGCGGTCAATAAAAAATTAAGAGAATTACTGAGACAATTAAAAATAGAGACACCCCTCACCATGCACGGTTTAAGGCACACTCACGCCTCTGTTTTGATTTTCAAGGGTGTTAACATTATGGCAGTCTCAAAACATCTAGGACACAAGAATTTGGCTGTTACGATGGAAGTATATAGCCATGCAGTGAAAGAACTAGAAGAACGAGAAGATGACCGGATTAAATCAATCTTCGATGACATTTACAAAAGTTAAATACGATTTGGCACAAGATTGGCACAAAAAGAGAGGCAAACCTTGATATAATAAGGTTTGCCTCTTAGTTTAAATGCCAGCTGCAGGATTCGAACCTGTGACCTACGCGTTACGAGTGCGTTGCTCTACCAACTGAGCTAAGCTGGCAACTAACACAAAGAAGATTATAAGAAAAAAACACAACTTTGTAAAGAGAAGTTTAGGGAAAAAATAGGATTACTGAAAATTTTCAAAAAATGTGGTATAATTTAACTATATCAAGGAGGTTTTTACATGGCAACATTTGGTAAGTTCGAAACAACCGTTGTCCCGTCAGCTGAAGGTGCAAATTTTGAGGTCGCTACTCCTGTCATGTTCACGATCCATGGAATAAAACAAACCGGTACAGTCACTAAGCAGCTTAAGAACTCTGCGGTTGTTGAATTGAATCAGACAGCGGAGAATCAAAAGCTTGTTACACAAAGTAATGGTGTATTGATCATTAATTATAAACAGTTAACGAAAATGTAGTTCGTTCAAAAGGAGACTGGGACAAGAGTGGTAATCTCCAAGAAATAAGGAGGAATACACGGAAATTGCTTTTCAAATGTTTGAGTAGTTTTTGAGTAGTTCGATTTATTTCCGAAGGAGTTGCTCCTACTCCCAGCGTTTAGACGTGTTTAGAGCGTGGAACAAAAGTGTTTTTCACTTTTTGTTCCACGCTCTTTCTTTTATTTTGTTCCAAACAAACGGTCACCAGCATCGCCTAATCCAGGAACGATGTAGCCATGTTCATTCAAGCGGTCATCTAAGCTTGCTGTGTAGATATCCACATCAGGATGGGCATCCTGCAATGCTTTCACACCTTCTGGCGCAGCAACTAGGCAAACAAACTTCATGTTAGAAGCACCGCGTTTTTTCAACGCATCGATGGCCATGATCGCTGAACCACCAGTTGCTAACATTGGATCAACAATAAATAACTGACGAGTGTCGATGTCTTCAGGCAATTTAACGAAATACTCATGTGGTTCAAGGGTTTCTTCATCACGATACATACCAATGTGTCCTACTTTAGCCGCTGGGATCAACTCTAGAATACCGTCGACCATGCCTAGTCCGGCCCGTAGAATCGGTACGATTGCTACTTTTTTACCACTAAGTGTTTTTTGGGTCGATTCTTCGATCGGTGTTTCGATCACTACATCTTCGAGGGGCATATCCCGTGATACTTCATACGCCATCAACATGGCGATTTCATCGACAACTTCACGGAACACTTTCGTTCCACAGTTCTTGTCGCGGATCATTGTTAATTTGTGTTGAATCAAGGGGTGGTCAATTACTTGGAATTTACCCATTTTAAAAGTCTCCTTTGGTTTTTCTTTTATTTTAAAGCAAATCAACGATTGATACAACCTTGCATCACGTCATAGCCATATTCCTTCAAAAAAGGATCTGAGCATCGGCTCAAACCCTTTTCCTGCTACATCTTAATACAACGGATACTTGTCCGTCAACTCTTTCACTTGTGCTTTTGCTTCTTCCAAAACAGCCGTATCTTCAGGGTGTTCCAACACTTTGACAATCAGTTTTGCTACTTCCACAGCATCTTCTTCTTTGAACCCACGGCTAGTGATTGCCGGTGTGCCGACACGAATACCGCTCGTTTTAAATGGGCTAAGGGTTTCAAATGGAATCGAATTTTTATTGACTGTGATGTTGACTTGGTCAAGCAATGCTTCGGCTTCTTTTCCGTTAAGCTCAAATCCTCGCACATCAATCAGCAATAAATGATTGTCCGTTGCACCAGAAACAAGCCGTGCTTGCGGTGCTTGATTGAACACTTTTGCCATTGCTTGCGCATTTCTGATCACTTGCTCTGAATAGGATTTGAAGTCTTCATCCAATGCTTCTTTGAATGCGACTGCCTTGGCAGCGACCACATGTTCCAAAGGTCCGCCTTGAATGCCAGGAAAGACTGCACTGTTGATTTTTTTCGCTAAGTCTTCGTCATTGGTCAAAATCAAGCCGCCACGAGGCCCTCTAAGGGTTTTGTGGGTCGTAGAAGTAGTGATGTCTGCATAAGGAACTGGATTTGGATGCAGACCAGCAGCAACTAATCCTGCGATATGTGCCATATCTACCATCAACTTAGCACCGACTTCATCAGCAATTTCACGGAATTTGGCAAAATCGATTGTTCGTGAATACGCACTTGCACCAGCAACGATCAATTTTGGTTGATGCTTTCTCGCTAAGATCCGTACGACATTATAATCAATCACTTCAGTCGCTGGGTCTACGCCATAGCTAACAAAGTGATAGGTTTTCCCACTAAAATTGACTGGAGAGCCATGGGTCAAATGCCCACCTGCGGATAGATCCATGCCCATCACCGTATCTCCTGGTTCAATCAACGCTAGATATGCTGCAGTATTGGCTTGTGAGCCTGAGTGAGGCTGTACGTTTGCATAGGCCGCACCAAAAAGTTCTTTGGCACGATCAATTGCTAAATTTTCAACAACATCGACAAATTCACAACCACCGTAGTAACGGCGACCTGGATATCCTTCGGCATATTTATTTGTTAAAATACTGCCTTGAGCCGCTCTTACACCTGCGGAAACGATATTTTCAGATGCGATCAATTCTAAATTGTTTTGTTGGCGATCCGCTTCCTTTTCAATGGCTTGCCATAAATCAGGATCAAACGTTTGATAGTCCATTCATACAACACCCCTTTACCTTAATGCTAGCATTGTATCATATTTCCTAAGCACTACCTATGATCAAAGCAGCGTTTTTTCTATTTTACCTGAAAAAAATTTTGATTGGCTGCTTTTTTCAAGCGATTCATATAGGCGCTGCCCATCCCTGTCTCAGGAAAAGCGGCCGCTAAAATGATCTCCAAGCCAGCGATCGATTCATCTAAGGCTCGCAAACCTGCAAAAAGTCCTTTTGCTGCTGCCTCAACCGTGTCGTCCGCATACATGTAAACAGCTGCTGTTTCAAATCTGGCTGTCTCACAAATTGATGGGCCTGCCAAGACACCTGCTCGCAATCGCTGCTGCTTGACCCAATCGAGTGCTGCTGGCCAGTCCTCTGACCGAACCATCACAACCTTTGTATCCGGAGCATAATGTTTGTATTTCATTCCCGGTGCTTTGGGTCTTTCACCTTCAGATACTAGGTGTTTATCTATTTCGACTTCACTGCCTAAAACCGTTTCTAATTGTTCTTTGGTCACGGCTCCTGGACGCAAGATCATTGGGTTTGCTGTCGGATCACTTAAATCCAAGACTGTTGATTCAACTCCGATACTAGTAGTCCCATCATCGATCACACCAGCTATCTTTCCTTTCAAATCATGCAATACATGTTCAGCTGAGGTCGGACTTGGCTTGCCAGAGGTATTTGCGCTAGGTCCGACTAGTGGGACATGTGCCTGTTTAATGACTGAAAGTGTTTTTTTATTCGCTGGCATACGGAATGCCGCTGTGGATAACCCCCCGGTCACAATAGACGGTAAACTGTTATTTTTGATAGAAAAAATCAATGTTAGGGGGCCAGGCCAAAACTTTGCCATCAATTTTTCCGCTGCTGGATGCAAGTTATCCACATAATCCTTCAGTTGTTCCGGGTCGGCGAGATGGACGATCAATGGGTTGTCACTAGGTCTTCCTTTGACGGCATAGACTTGTGCTACCGCTTCAGGCAAAAGAGCGTTGGCGCCTAAGCCATACACTGTTTCTGTAGGAAAAGCAACTAATTCACCCGCGGCTAAAATTTTTGCTGCTTCGGATAATTGTTCTTCACTAAATTTTTTTGTTTCCACAGTTTATCCACATCCTTTTTTTGAGGACTTCCACACTTATCAACATTTTTTCGGTTTTTATCCACATTTTGTGGATAAATCGTTTGTCAAGTGTGGATAACCCTGTTCATAACTTTTATTCGCAAGTAAGTCTTACTCTATCACTGTTTTTTATCAAAAAAATTTTTCAAAAAAATGGTTGTCCACATGCTGTGGATTATTGTACTGCGACCAACCGATCTTTTCCAGATAAATCTTGAATGACCGTAACTTTTTTATCTGGAAAAGCTTCCGCAAAAATACGCTGGACAGATTTACCTTGTTGAAAACCGATTTCGACGAAGATTTTTCCGTCAGGTGTCAATAACTTCTTTGCCTGGTCTGCGATCTTACGATACATCACTAGACCATTCTCCGCTGCAAAAAGGGCCATTTGGGGTTCAAACTGACGCACACTGGCATCCATCAGCTCCCACTCCTGCTCACTGATATAAGGCGGGTTTGATACAATGATGTCCCATGATTGATCCCCCACTGGTGTCAGCGTGTCGCCTTGATAAAAAGCGACCTCCGCACCTAATTGCGCCGCATTCTCTTTAGCTACCGCCAATGCGGCCTCTGAAAGATCAACAGCAGCGATCTGCCAGTGAGGACGTGCCAATTTCAAAGAGACCGCGATCGCACCTGTCCCTGTCCCAATATCTACGACCCGCAAATTCTCTGCAGGTTCTGTTTGCTCCAGACATAAAGCGACTAATTCTTCCGTTTCCGGTCGAGGAATCAATGTGTCTTCTGTTACTTTGAAGCGATGGCCATAAAACTCTTCATAGCCTAAAAGGTATTGGGGGGGACGATACGCTAAAAGCTGCTGCAGATCTGCTTCAATTTGCACTTCATCAGCTGGCGAAATTTGCTGATCCATATGCAGCAACCAATCTAGTTTTTGCCAATTTTTACGAGCCAGAAAAAGGTATTGGATCGCATACCCTTCCAGTCCCTTTGTTTCTAAAAAAGAAGAAGCCCGTGAAAGGACTTCTCGATAGGTTTTACCCATTTTGCATTTCTTCCAATTTTGATGTTTGATCGTACATGATCAATGCATCAATGATCTCATCAAGTTTTCCAGCCAAAATTTGATCCAATTTTTGGATAGTCAACCCGATGCGGTGGTCCGTCACCCGATTTTGCGGAAAGTTATACGTACGGATCCGTTCAGAACGATCCCCAGTTCCCACTGCTGATTTACGATTTGCATCGTATTCGCTTCGTGCTTCTTGCTGGATTTGGTCGTATACTCTTGCCCGCAAAACTTTCATCGCTTTCTCACGGTTCTTCAACTGTGAACGCTCATCCTGCATGGCAACGACGATGCCAGTCGGCAAGTGTGTCAAGCGGACAGCTGATGCCGTTTTGTTGACGTGCTGACCACCAGCGCCTGAAGCATGATAGATATCTGTTCGGATATCTTTATCAGCAATATCGATCTCTACTTCTTCTGCTTCTGGCATCACGACTACGGTTGCTGTAGATGTGTGGATTCGTCCTTGAGATTCTGTCGACGGCACGCGTTGTACCCGATGCGCGCCACTTTCATATTTCAATTTTGAATAGACATTCTCACCGCTGATCATCATGATGACTTCTTTGTAGCCGCCGATGCCGGTAACGTTGGCATCCATCACTTCGACTTTCCAACCTTGTGTTTCCGCATATTTCTGATACATATTAAAGAGATCTCCAGCAAATAGTGCCGCTTCATCTCCACCCGCAGCCCCGCGAATTTCCATGATAATGTTTTTGTCATCATTGGGATCTTTTGGTAATAATAAGATTTTGATGCGATCTTCAAGAACATCTTTTTCTTTTTTTAAGTCAGATAGTTCTTCTTTAGCCATTTCTGCCATTTCTGCATCCAAGTTTTCGCCCAATAGTTCCTCTGTATCTTTGATGCCTTCAACGACTTCTTTGTAACGGCGATACACTTCGACAGTCTCTCGGGTATTTGCTTCTTCTTTGGACAACTGCATGAACCGTTTCGTATCTGAAATGACAGCGGGATCACTAAGCAGTTCGCCTAGTTCTTCATAACGGTCTTCAATCGCTTGTAACTGATCGTACATGTTTTATTCTCCTTCTTTTTTGATTCCAGGGTGAAAATAGTGTTTGCGACAAACAGGGTAATAGGCTTCATTACCGCCAATTTGAACTTGATCGCCTTCATAGACTGGTTTACCGTCAATGTAATGCAGATTCATGGTCGCCTTTTTGTGGCAGAACCAGCAGATCGTTTTCATTTCTTCAATTTTATCTGCATAAAGAAGCAGATATTTAGAACCTTCGAATAATTCGTTGCGAAAATCATTTTTTAAACCAAATGCCATCACAGGAATGCCTAATTCGTCTACGATTTTAGTAAACGCCAAGACATGGTGTTTTTTCAAAAACTGTGCCTCATCAATCAAAATGCAATAGGGTTGATATCCTAGATCTTTTACTAAATGATACAAATCGGTCTCATCGAAAATCGGAATGGCGTCACGCTCTAACCCAATACGACTGGAAACTGTTCCGATCCCGCTTCGGGTATCGATGCCGCTGGTCATAATCACGACCGGCTTGTCTTGTTCTTCATAATTATGTGCAACTTTTAAAATCTCGATCGTTTTGCCACTATTCATCGCGCCATATTTAAAAAAAAGTTGTGCCATCTTGCCCATCCTTCCTGATACTCCTTTGGTATTATACTTGAAAACAAGGAATTTTTACAGGTTTAAATTCAGAAGTCGCTAAGAGGGGTACTGAACAGAACGATGCCTGCAAATGATTGGCTTTACTGCCCGTTTTCCTTCTGCGCCACGTCTCTCAAAATAGTCAATACTTGTTCGTACTCGGGATTCATCTGTCCCTGATAGTCTGTATCAATAAGTTTGAAGCCTAGTTGTTGATACAGTCCAATCGCAGCATGACTCCATGTTTGCGTATGGAGATAAATAGCGGCAGCAGATTCTTCGGAATCTGCCGTTTGGTTCTGGCATGTTTCTATAACTTTGGTTACCAAGCCGCGAGCGATCCCTTGTCTTTGAGCGCTGGGAATGACTGCTACCCAATGAACGAGCGGCACAATGTTGCCATCTTGCTTCTTCTTCCACCAAGCAGTCGCTGTTCCTACCTTTGTTCCTTCTGGATCCACTGCAAAAAACATTCGTTGCGGCAATTGAGATTCATAGGGGAGAAAGTCTTTTTCAAAATACGCAAGTGCCGCGGCTTCTGTATCAAATTCTCCCACCGCTGTCTCAATCCGCGCCCACTCACTCGCATCACCGGATTGATAAGGTTGAATGATGTAGTTATTTGAGGCAGGGACCGGTGCTACTTCATCCGCAGCCATGCGCTCCATCCAAATTTCTGCATAAGGAATTGATTTGTCTAACATAGAGATACCTCACTTTAGTTTTTTTGGAAAACAGATCGTTTGCTTCAAGGCTATTCTTGAAACTGTTTCGTATCCTCCAAGATCATCGTGATCATTTCAGATATTGTCTGCTTCTCTGTAAACATCTTCTCTTTTGAGAGGACTGATTTATTACTCGTATCATTGCTCTTGGACGCTATGCCGTTTTCCCCAAAGAGAAGGTCTTTTTCGAGCCACCACTTTTGTAGCGATGATTCGGAAAAAAATGCCCGTTGTGGCCGTGTTCGGTGTCTTTCAATCGTTGTTTGAAAAGGCACATCAAAATAATAAATGAGACACTTCTCAAAGGATTCTAGTAAAAAGAGCAAGAAGTCCTGGTATTTTTCACGGGCAAAAATTCCCTCAACGATGATGAAAGGAACCTTCCCTCGCGCATATAAAAGGGCCTCCCTCATTAGACCTACAGCATGATTATTAGGCGTATCTTTCACGTGAAAAATTTCTCGGCGAAATACATCCAGTGAGATCAACACCGCTTCTGCCCCTAATTGTTGATGCAGCGCTTTTGCTACTGTCGTTTTTCCGCTGCCAGAATTCCCCCGCAATAAAATGATAATCGTATCCACAGCAAACCTCGCTTTCTTTGGCCGTTTCTTATAAGCATATCGCTTGTCTTTCTCTATAAGAAGCATACCATAAAACCAAAGGAGGAATCACAATGAAAGATACTGCAATTTTTGCCGGTGGCTGCTTCTGGTGTATGGTCAAACCTTTCGATTCTTTACCAGGAATTCTTTCGGTAGTCTCAGGTTTTACCGGTGGACATGTCCCTCATCCTACCTATCAAGAAGTAACAACTGGAACCACAGGACATACAGAAGCCGTAGAAATCACTTTCGATCCTGAACAAATAACGTATGAAGAACTCGTGGCTATCTATTGGCAACAAACCGATCCTACAGATGCCTTTGGTCAGTTCGCAGACCGTGGGGACTCTTACCGTCCAGTCATCTATTACAATAGTGAAGAACAACGAAAAATCGCAGAAGCTTCAAAAGCCGCTTTGCAAGCAAGCGGTCGCTTTACAGATCCAATCGTGACAACAATCGAACCTGCTGAACCTTTCTATCCAGCAGAAGACTATCATCAAGATTTCTATAAGAAAAATACGGCGCATTACAACGCCTACCGTGAAGGTTCAGGACGAGCTGGTTTCATCCGTCAAAACTGGACATAACCTATTTTGAGAAGCGGCAGTTTGAATATTCCTTTAGTTTTCTGAGATAGAAATAGTACTGTTGTCTCGCCCAACAACTGACCCTCAAAAGGAGAGGATCTTCGCAAAACAGTCTTGATTATACGAAGACTAGCAAGAACAAACTCTCCTTTGTTAGGGTCTTTTTTTATGTCCTCTTTACGCCTGCTTGCGCCGATTGGCTTTGGCCTGGCTGATCTGAACAAAACTGCTCAAAAGAAAAATTGACAGCAGGCGCTATTCCACGTTACACTAATTAGAAAATTCTGACGATTGCAAAGGAGTGTTGTGTTATGTTAGCCAATGAAGTCCGCCCTGGACCAAACCGGTATATTACTGGTGAAGGAGTTCTTTTTGATCTACCAGAGTATCTCAATGATTTTGATCAGGTTGCTGTCATTACTGGCGATCAATCATTTGACGTTTTTAAAACCTATTATCCGCATCCATTTGACTATCCTGTTTATCGCTATGATGGCTCCTCAAGTTATGAGAATGCTCAGGAGTTAGCGGATAAGATCAAACACGCAGATGTCCTGCTTGCGATCGGTGGTGGTCGTGTCGCAGATACCGCAAAAATTACTGCAGAAAGAATGGGAGCGGAGCTGATCGTCATCCCTACATTGGTTTCCAACTGTGCACCCTTTACTCCTGTGATTGTCGCCTATTACCCAGACCACACAATCTGCAAGATCGATTACGCCAAAAAAGGGGCTTATATGACGATCGTCGATACTCGATTCTTGCTAGCAACACCCGTGGATTATTTCATTGCAGGCATCGCAGACACGCTAGCCAAGTATTATGAAATGGAAGCCATTGTACGCACGATGGCAGAAGAAGATAAAACAGCCTTGGTTCGGCTCGGTTTTCAAAGTGCAAAACTAATCAAAGAACTCTTGATCGCAGATGCCATCCAAGCAGTCACTGATTTAGAAGCCGGGCGCTTGACGCCAGCTTTTGCGCGAATCACAGATGCCATCATCGCTTTAGCAGGAGAAGTTGGTGGATTTGCTGTAGAGTTTGGCAGAACTTCTGGCGCCCACGCATTACATGACGGCTTATCTTATCTGAGCGAAACCCACAGTGTCCTCCATGGCAATAAAGTGGCCTACTGCATCTGGGTACAGCTTGCCTACACCAACGATTTTGCTGTTATCGAGGAACTGCGTCCTTTCTACGAAGCATTGCACTTACCTATGAAACTAAAAGACTTGCATGTCACTCGTGTGGATCGCGCTTATTTTGCGCCTGTTTTGACTTATGCCGTTAAAGAAGAAGAAACATTTGTCCTGATCGACCCTATGATCACTCCAGAAAAAGTCTTTCGCGCAATCGAAGCGGTGGAAGCACTCTAACTAACCGATCTCTTCAAAAAAACTGTATGCCCGATACGTCTGTTGGGCTTACAGTTTTTTGTCCGACTCACCGCTATCTTCTAGTGCTCTCTCAATGACAGGCTACCGTCTTCTCTGTTCCAGTGATTGTTTTGCGGCGCTATCTCATATTTTTGCAGAACGTTTCTTTGATGATATTGGCTGCTACTTACTTTCAATCTTGCTTTCTTTTGAAACTGCTTGGTTCTTTGGTATACTGTGGGTAGTTTATTTAGTGAGGAGACTAGTTATGAATTTCACGCGGTTTGCTCGTCTGACACAACGCAAAAGCAAATATTTTATTGCCCAAAATGTTTCTTCGATCCAAGTGATCGTTTTTTACTATATCCTGATGACGATTATTTCCTTAGGTTTATTTTACCTTCCCTTTTTTCGTGAACCTCGTTCTCATGCTTCCTTCATCGATATGTTTTTTATGGCAGTCAGCACGGTCAGTGTCACCGGATTGACGACATTCCCTATCGATGATGTGTTCAATGATCGCGGTGTAGTGCTTCTTGAAGTTCTTTTTCAAGTGGGTGGACTAGGGATTATGATGATCTCCACTTTCTTTGCGATCGTTTCTCGGAGAAAGATCTCATTGAAGCAGCGTCAGTTGATTATGACGGATATGAATCAGCCAAAGCTAAGCGGAATCGTGCGGATGATTCGAATCACGTTTACGATCATCTTACTTTGCCAAGCCATCTCTGGCGCTATTTTTTCTATTTATTTTTATTTTAATGGCTATTATGACAATTGGCGGGATGCCCTATTTTATGGTTTTTACCAAGCTATTTCCGCGGTCACAAACTCTGGTTTTGACGTGACAGGAAATTCCATTTTACCTTTCGCACATGATTATTTCTTTTTGTTTTGTATCATGTTTTTGATTTTTATCGGTGGGATTGGGTTTCCAGTGATTATGGATTTCCGAGAATGGGCCCTCTTCAAGCTGAAAAAAAATCGCCGACAACTGCCTTTTCGCTTTTCATTGTTTACAAAAATCGCGATGTTGGCTTTTGTGATTTTGTTTATCGGTGGAACGATCGCCATTTATTTCCTAGAGAAAGACCATCTGTTCAAAGATTACGGCTTCAGCAGCACCTGGATCAACAGTATGTTTTATTCCATGACTACCCGTAATGCTGGACTGCAGATCCATGATTTAGGGAACTTTCAGACCACGACATTGATCGTTTTTTCGTTACTAATGTTTATCGGTTGCAGCCCAAGTTCAGTCGGTGGCGGGATTCGTACGACAACGATCGCCATTATTGGTCTTTATCTTTATGCCTTCTTAAAGAGTGAAGACAATATCAACATATTTGGCCGACGGATCGATGAAGACGATGTGCGTAAGTCGGTTGTTGTCTTCATGTTATCCTTAGGAATGTGCTTTTTCTGCGTATTATTTTTGACCGCCACTGAAGATATCCCGTTGATCGCCATCATTGTCGAAGTAGCTTCTGCGTTTGGGACCACCGGTTTATCGTTAGGGATCACCGATGATCTCTCAAGTGTGGGTAAGTTAGTGATAGCCTTACTGATGTTCATTGGACGTGTAGGTATGCTTTATACGTTGTTGTTGTTTGTGCCAAAAGAAACCCGAGATTTAGGTTATGAATACCCAACCGAGAAGATTATTATTGGTTAAACAGCCAGTAAAATGGCGCTATTGAAGGTTCTAAGCGTTGTATCTTAAAGTCGCGAGCCTTCCACAAGCGTTTTGAAGCGGCAGAGACATCTTGTTTGTAACGAATGTCTCTGCCTTTTTTGGTTCAATAAACTGAACTCTTTGCAGAAACTTAAAGAAATCGAAAAGCCGTTTAACCTTTTTTAGAACATATGGTATGATAAATTGAATTTAAACTAAAAAGACAATCATCTCGTTTGGAGGTTCAACTATGGGGTTAAGAAGTCAACTGGCTGTCACAGTCGGTAAGACCTCTCAGTGGGTATTAAAAAACTTTTTTAAAGGCGGATCAAGTCTGCCTGGGAAAATAGCATTAAAAATCGATCCGCATATTTTAGATTATCTAGCAAAAGATTATCAAGTTGTCGTTATCACTGGTACGAACGGAAAAACCTTGACTACTGCACTGACGGTGAATATTTTACGGCAAGAATTTGATGATGTGCTGACAAATCCAACAGGTGCCAATATGGTCCAAGGAATCGTTTCTACTTTCTTATCTGCCAAACCAAAAGGCGGCAAAAAGTTTGCAGTACTAGAGATCGATGAAGCTAGTCTTAGCAAAGTAACGAAGTATATCAAACCTGAACTATTTGTCTTCACGAATATTTTTCGCGATCAGATGGACCGTTATGGTGAAATCTATACAACATATAAAATGATCGTTGAAGGAGCAGCAAATTCACCGGCGGCCACAATTCTATGTAATGGTGATTCCCCGTTGTTCAATTCTGTCACTACTGTTAATCCAAGAAAGTATTATGGCTTTGATCACTTACCTGATCAGGAGCAGATGGCCCATTACAATACAGACGGGGTTCTTTGTCCAGAATGCCACCACATCTTACATTACCAAATGATTACCTATGCGAATCTAGGCAAATACTATTGTCCAAACTGCGGATTCAAACGTCCAGAACTAGACTACAAACTGACAGCCATCACAGCAATGGACAATACTTCTGCTGATTTTGTCATTGATGGGAATTCATATGGAATCGAAGTTGGCGGCATGTACAATGTCTATAACGCATTGGCAGCGACCGCTGTAGCGGAATATTATCAAGTCGCACCTGAAAAAATCAGAGCTGGATTGGCCTATGATGAAAAAGTCTTTGGCCGTCAAGAAGTCATTACCATCGATGGCAAAGAGTGTACACTCGTGTTAGTCAAAAATCCGGTAGGACTGAATCAAGTGATCGATATGATCGGCTTATCTCCGTATCCTTTTTCTCTCGTCAGTCTCTTGAATGCAAATTATGCGGACGGCATTGATGTTAGCTGGATCTGGGATGGAAATCATGAAGCATTTGCCGAAATGGCGATTCCTCAAGTCATTGCTGGCGGCGACCGCCATCAAGATATGGCGCTGCGTTTAAAAGTAGCGGGAATTCCCGAAGAAAAGATCACCGAAACAAAAGACCTTGATGAGGTCATTAAAGATATCGCCAATCTACCAACTGAAAAAGTCTATATCTTAGCAACCTATACTGCTGTTTTGCAACTACGCAAAAAATTGGCAGAAAAAGGCTATATCAAAGGGGGGATGGATCGTGGCTAATTATCGTTTGAATGTTGCTCATCTTTACGGGAATTTGCTGAACACCTACGGGGATAATGGCAATTTGTTGATGTTGCGTTATGTAGCCGAAAAAATGGGTGTAGAATTCATTTCGGAAGTCGTCAGCATCCATGAACCATTTGATCCGAAGAAGTATGACTTAGTCTTTTTTGGCGGCGGACAGGATTTTGAACAGCTGATCGTTTCTGAAGATATCCAAACAAAAAAAGAAGCATTGACGGAATACATCGAGAACGATGGAGTCATGTTGGCCATTTGTGGCGGGTATCAGTTGTTAGGTCATTACTACATGGGAGCTAACGGAGAGAAAATCAAAGGAATTAGCGCATTGGATCATTACACATTGAGTCAAGAAAACAATCGCTTCATCGGAGATATCGTTATCCATAATGAAGAATTCGATGAGACCTACTATGGTTTTGAAAATCACAATGGTCGGACGTTTCTTGGCAAAGGTGAGAAACCACTAGGTAAAGTCGTAGAAGGGCAGGGAAACAATGGCGAGGACCAAACAGAAGGCGTGGTCTACCGCAATGTTTTTGGTTCCTATTTCCATGGTCCACTGCTTGCCCGGAATGAACATTTGGCAGAACGCTTAATACGCACTGCCTTAAAAAACCGCTATGGTTCGATTGACATTTGATCAAAATAAAAAGGATGAAATCAGAAATTCGTTTCTGGTCTCATCCTTTTTTTAATCGATTGTCTGCTTCCTGAATCTCTAGCCGATTCAAGAGATAGCAAGCGAATAATCGAAGTCGTCTTCTCTATTCTTGGTTATTCAAAAACCACACAGATACCAAAATGATCGCTGACTATCGGCAGCCGCTGACCGTCAAAGACCACTTCATACTCTACGGGCTGTTCATTCTGTGAGGCAAAGACATAATCGATACGCAAGGCTGTCTGATTGTCTTGCCAGCCATCGATTGCTTTAACAACCGAAGCCTCACCGATCGTTTTTGTTGCGGCAAGAAAACTATCCTGCAGCTGCAATGAACTGTTTTTAACCAGCTGATAACCCAAGCTGTCTGCCTCATTATTGAAATCACCTAAAAGCAAGAGCGATGCTGCTTGCTCAGTCAAAAACGCTTCGGTTTGCTGCCATTCATAGGCAAACTTGCCGTCATTCCACCAAGAAAAATGGCAGCTTAACACTTGGATCATTTTGCCGTCTACTTCTGTGAGACCGCTAAGATTTTTTCGCGTAGTATGGTCCCAGACATCGGTTGTCTCAGAAGCCAAATATTCTTTGGCAATGATTGGATTTTTGGACAGTAAGGCATTCCCTTCATGATAGACATCATAACCCACATGACTGTAAGTCCATGACCAATAATAATCGTGATCCAGAATCTGCAGTTCTTCTACTAAGCGCAAAGCAAAATTGTCTTCTTTGATCTCAAGGATCGCCTCTGTCGGACAATAAAGACCATCCGGAACGATCGTTGTAGCAGCAATCGATTGATTGACTTCTTGCAATGCAATCAAATCATAATCTCCTGCTGCGATTTCTTGTGCGATCACTTTTAATTTTGCTTCTTGATCGTCTTCTAACCAGCTATGGGTGTTTAATGTTAAAACTTTCATGAATAACGCTCCTCTGCGTTTGATTATCTTCTTTCAAAATGTAAATAAAAGAACGGAGCTGTGCCATAAGTATGAACCAGACGAAACTATCCGCACTGTATGAGATCAGCTGTACTTCTCGTGAATTGCGACGAGAAACTACCAGACTGTAGCAACCCCACGATCGTTTGGATATTCAGTTTGGTAAAATACTTATGGCACAGCTCTTAGTCATTTTATTATAGTTTGACGATTCCAACAACTGCTGCAGCTTTTTGCTGACCAGTTTGGGACAATTCAAAGGAATCGATTTGATCGGTATTTGTCATTACTACAACGATCGTTGTATCCTTACCCGCTTCTTTGATAGCTGCGAGATCCATTAAAGCCAACGGGTCACCTTTTGTGACTTGCTGCCCTTCTGTGACAGAAACTGTGAATGGTGCCCCTTGAAGTTCAACAGTATCCAAGCCCATATGAACCAATACTTCGACTCCTTCATCAGATAGCAACCCAATCGCATGTTTCGTAGGAAAAACATTCGTCACTTTCCCAGAAACAGGTGAATACACCTGCGTGTTATCGGGAATCACGCCAAATCCGTCCCCCATCATTTTCTCTGCAAAGACTTGATCACTGACCTCCGTGATCGGAATCACTTGCCCATCGGCTACTGAAACAACCTCAGCGGTTATCCCTTGGCTTTCGTGATTCGTCTCATTAGTGACTTCTTTTATGACTGCTTCAGGAATCGCCACACCGGAATCCAAGATATCCTGGATGTCTGATTTAAGTACATCGGCTTTAGGACCATATACCGCTTGCACTCCGTTATCTTTTACGATCAAACCTAATGCGCCAGCACCTTTCCAAGACTTTTCGTCTCCTACTGAGCTAGGGTCTTTGACAGAGACCCTTAAGCGAGTCATACATGCATCTACATCGCGGATGTTTTCACGTCCTCCCAACAGATGAATGATCTTAACCACTTGAGAGTTTGGATCTAACGTTCCGTCAGAGGCAGTTGTTGCTACGTTTTCGTCAGCTCCTTCTACTTCGTAGTTGCCGTTGCGTCCGGGCGTCGCAAAGTTGAATTTTTTGATTAAGAAGTTAGCCAAGAAATACATGCCGACCCCAAATGCGATGGTTACTAGGACAAAATTGATCAAGTCCTGACCCAGACCTGCATTGATCGCCATTGGTGTCCGAGTCAATAGTTCGATATTTCCAAAGGAGTGAACACGCAGGTGAACGATATCCGCCATAGCAAATGCTGCCCCTTGAACGACTGCATAAACAACATATAACGGTACAGCCGCAAACATGAACATAAATTCCAATGGCTCTGTCACGCCTGTCAAGAAAACCGCGATGGCAGCGGATAAATACATCGAGGTATATTTATGGCGTTTGTCTGCATCGACATTGCGATACATTGCATAGGCAAGTCCCATCAAAATACCAGAAGAACCGATCATTTGTCCGACTTTGAAACGTGCAGGCACAAAATTCTCTATCAAGAATTGGTATTGTGAAGTATCTCCTGCATTTCGCATATTGACCAAATCAGTTGCCCAAGCTAACCATAGAGGATCTTGACCGAAAACTTGTGTCCCCGCTTGTGCACCAGATAAGATCGTATAGGTGCCTCCCAATTCAGTATAATTGATGGGAATAGTCAGCATGTGATGCAGCCCAAATGGCAATAGTAATCGTTCTAATGTTCCAAACAAGAAAGGTGCTAAAATCGGCGCACTTTCTTGCGATTGTGCGATCCACAAGCCAAAGTTATTGATTCCTGCTTGAATGTAAGGCCAAACGATCGCTAACACGATCGCAACAACCACGGAACGAGCAATTACAACAAACGGGACGAAGCGCTTGCCATTAAAAAACGAAAGCGCATCGGGCAGTTTGCGGAAATTATAGTATTTATTATAAGCAGTCGCACCAACAAACCCGGCGATGATCCCTACAAAAACACCCATGTTCAGTGCCGGAGCTTCTAAGACACTTGTAAAAAAGCCATCCACCATAATTTTCGTACCGAACAATGTATGAGTAAAAGCCCCTTCTTCCGTCAGCATGGCGCTTGTGACCCCGAAGATCGAACCTGTGATTCGATTGATCAATACAAATGCAATCCCCGCAGCGAATGCCCCGCCTGCGCGTTCTTTCGCCCAACTACCACCGATAGCTAATGCAAATAATAAGTGCAGATTCCCAATAATTGCCCAACCAATATTTTCGATCACACCACCGGTCGTTACCAAAAATGCCCAATCGGCATTAATCATGGGGATCGTCTTCCCAATACTGATCATCAATCCGGCGGCAGGCATAACAGCTACCACAACCATTAGTGCTTTTCCGAATTTCTGCCAGAATTCAAAGCTTAGTAATTTTTTCATCCTCTTTCTTCCTCCTCCACCGTTTTACGCAATCGGTTTCTTAATAACCACATTGTAGCGGAGATTGAAAATTTTGTAAACCGAGAAATTTCAATTTACATTCTCCTCAGTCATTAATTTATAAAAATGCGCAAAAACAGCTCTTTGTCACACTTCTATTTAAAAAAGCATAGAAACCAATGATTTACGCTTGACTAACGCAATCGTTTGCATTTATTATAGAGTTATCAAAAAGATTTTGGAGGAAAAACCTATGAAAAAAATCCAGCGTTTGTTCGATATCGATCCTTGGAAAATCGCAACAACTACTTTAAATAAAGAAAATCGCCGACTACAAGAGTCGCTTACAAGTATTGGAAATGGCTACATGGGGATGCGGGGCAATTTTGAAGAACAATATAGTGGCGATCACCATCTAGGGACTTATCTGGCAGGGGTCTGGTATCCAGACAAAACTCGTGTTGGCTGGTGGAAAAATGGCTATCCGGATTATTTTGGAAAAGTGATCAATGCTGTTAACTTCATTGCAATGGATCTTTTCATCAACAATCAGGCTGTTGATCTTGCGAAAATTAGTCCGAGCGATTTTTATATGGAACTGGATATGCAAACAGGAATTTTACGCCGGACATTTACGGTTTCATTAGCTGGCGCAACTGTCAAATTTACTTTTGAGCGCTTTTTAAGTATCGTCAAGCGAGAAATGGCGGTAATCACGATGCAGGCAGAAATCCTTGAAGGATCAGCAGAAATCACAGTCATTTCTAAACTAGACAATAATGTCCGCAATGAAGATAGTAATTACGAAGAACGCTTCTGGGAAGAATTAGACCACGGCAGCTCAGGCAACTATCGTTATCTGACCACCCGTACCATTGAAAACAACTTTGACATTGAGCAATTCACGGTCACTGCCGCAATGCGTCATAGTCAAAAGCCAGCATCCACAGAGACGAGTGAATTGACGATTGCTGACGCGTTTACTTTTACAGGAGAAACAGGAGCTGTCTTTCATTTACAAAAAGACGTGATTATTGTTACCAGTCGTGATGTCAATCCTCATGATCAAGTAACAAAAATTGCAGAGCTTTTCCAAGTGTACAGCGCACCTTACGAAGACTTACGGCAAGAACAAGTCAATGCTTGGAAAGACCGCTGGGCATTAGCTGATGTGATCATTGAAGGCGATGCTGCTGCGCAACAAGGAATTCGTTTCAATTTATTCCAACTCTTCTCGACCTATTATGGAGAAGATGAACGTTTAAATATTGGACCTAAAGGATTTACCGGTGAAAAATACGGTGGCGCTACTTATTGGGATACAGAAGCCTATGCTGTGCCTCTTTATTTGGCATTAGCGAAACCAGAAATCACTCGGAATTTGTTGAAATATCGCCACAATCAATTGACGCAAGCCCATATCAATGCGCAAAAACAAGGCTTGGCTGGCGCGCTTTATCCTATGGTGACATTTACAGGGATCGAATGCCACAATGAATGGGAAATCACCTTTGAAGAGATCCATCGAAATGGTGCAATCGCTTATGCCATCTATAACTACACGAATTACACAGGTGATACGAGCTATCTGAAAAAAGAAGGCTTGGAAGTATTAACGGCCATCGCTCGTTTCTGGGCAGATCGTGTCCATTATTCCAAACGTCAGCAAAAATATATGATCCATGGCGTTACCGGCCCCAACGAATATGAGAATAACATCAATAATAACTGGTATACGAACAAGATGGCTACCTGGGTCTTGAGCTATACTTTACAAAGTTATAAAGAATATGCCACAGAAGCAACCGTAACGATCCCAGAAAAAGAGCAAGACTACTGGCAGGATATCATTGACAATATGTATTTCCCAGAAGATCAAGACTTAGGAATTTTCGTTCAGCACGATACCTTCTTAGACAAAGATTTGATGCCAGTCACTGATTTAGATCCAGAAAACTTGCCATTGAATCAAAATTGGTCATGGGACCGAATCTTGCGCTCTTGCTTTATCAAACAAGCGGATGTCTTACAAGGAATCTATTTCTTTGGGGATCAATTTACAGAAGAGGAAAAACGAAACAACTTTGACTTCTATGAACCAATGACAGTGCACGAGTCTTCCCTGTCTCCTAGTATCCATGCCATCTTAGCAGCCGAGCTGGGAATGGAAGAAAAAGCACTGGAAATGTATGAACGAACGGCTCGGCTAGATTTGGATAACTACAACAATGATACCGACGATGGTTTGCATATCACTTCAATGACTGGCAGCTGGTTAGCGATCGTTCAAGGATTTGCCCAAATGAAGACGGACCATGCCCATCTAGGTTTTGCCCCGTTTCTACCGAAGACTTGGAACAGCTATGCTTTCCATATCAATTATCGCGGACGCTTATTATTCATTTCTGTTAAAGAAGAAACTGTCACACTAAAGAAAATCAGTGGTGAGCCATTGACAGTTCAGCTTTATGGAAAAGAGCATCTGCTGGAAGAAGAAGTCTCAGTAACTATTGCTTAATTATTGATCAGAAACCAAGAAAGAAGAAATGAAGGCATTTCTTCTTTCTTTTCTTTCCGGCTACCAAAATAACACAACTTTATGATACTATAAGCTAAAAAAGGAGGGAAAACAGTGAGCGTAACTGTCAAAGATGTCGCCAAAAAAGCCGGCGTCGCTACTTCAACTGTTTCTCGGGTCGTGAATGATCACCCTAGTATCTCTGAAGACACAAAAAAGAAAGTACGCAAAATCATGGCTGAGATGGGCTACGTGCCAAATTTGGCTGCGCGAAATCTAGGCAAGCAGATTTCAAGCGCTATCGGTGTTATCTTGCCGCCTTTGGATTCAAAGGAACGGCTAGGAAATCCTTTCTATTTAGAAACGATCGAAGCCATCAACGAAGAAGCTCGCCACCACCAAATGACGGTTGCGGTTGCCTCTGCCCGTGATTTTGATACATTATTGAAAAATGTGGAACGTATGCACCTTCAAAAACAAGTGGATGGTTTTATCTTAGTCTATTCCGATGAAAAAGATCCAATCATTGATTATTTAGTTCGTAAAAAAGTTCCTTTCACATTGATTGGACATCCTTACAGCAATGAAGAAAATATCGTTTTTGTTGATAATGACAACCAAATGCTGGGAAAACAAGCGACAGAGTATCTGATCTCCCAAGGACACTCTAAGATATTGTTTGCTACGAATACAACTCACGAAAATCTCTATTTCGAACGTTTCTTTGGCTATCAAAAAGCAATGATGCTAGCCAACCTGCCTTTTTATCCGGCATTGACATTTGAACAGGCAGAAGACTATGTCAATTTCGAGACAACGATCAAAGAGACCGAAGCAACGGCAATCGTAGTAATCGATGA
Source organism: Enterococcus sp. AZ091 (assembly GCF_051714805.1). Lineage (NCBI taxonomy): Bacteria > Bacillati > Bacillota > Bacilli > Lactobacillales > Enterococcaceae > Enterococcus > Enterococcus sp. AZ091. The sequence continues at coordinate 346,372 of NZ_JBIOSO010000001.1, forward strand.
TCTTTTTGCAGTTCGGATCATCCAACTAGCAACGATGTTCGGGTATAAAGTTCCGGATGATCTATCTGTGATCAGCTTTAATAACTCGATTTTTGCTACATTGACCCATCCTTACTTGACCAGCATTGACATCAACGTCTTATCCTTAGGAAAAATCGCCACAGAAAGCTTGATGGCACAATTAAACCATGAAGGTTCAAATGCGGTTCAGCTTGTCGTCCCGCATAAGCTGATTAAACGAGAGACTGTCTTGAACCTCAATAACTTAGCATAAATTGCATTGTCTCATGACAAATAAGAAGCAAGAAAGTCCAGAATAACCGGACTCTCTTGCTTCTTATTTGTATTCTTTGCTTTCTAACCGAAACAGGGGACTCATCGGTGTATTTTCGTGGATTCGTTTGACAGCCTCGCCCATCAGTTCTGCACAAGAAAGGTAAGACAACCGTTCTGGATGCCGTTCTTCGGCAGTCCAACAAGAATCTGTGACACAAATGTTTTCGATGACAGATTGATCAAGAATGTCTTTGGCTGGTGGTGACAATAACGCATGAGAGACGCACGCATAAATCTCACTAGCTCCTGCTTCTTTTAGCAAATCTGCTGCCTTTGACAATGTTTTGCCTGTATTCAAAATATCATCTACTAAAATACATTTTTTGCCGGCAACATCTCCGATCACATAGCCACCATCTGCCTCATCTTGATCAACGATCGCAATCGCTGTATCTAAATATTCGGCTAAACTGCGGGTCCGCTGAACTCCGCTATTTTTGGGAGAGACAACGACATATTCGTCTCCGATCATTTTTTTCTCGCGATAATAATGCGCGAAAAGCGGAATCGTAAATAGATTATCAACAGGAATATCAAAGAAGCCTTGCACCTGCACGGCATGCAGATCCAATGTCAAGATCCGTGTCGCCCCAGCTTCCACTAACATATTGGCAATCAATTTTGCCGTGATCGGCTCATGAGGATTTGCCGTCCGGTCTTGTCTTGCATACGCATAGTACGGTAAAACCACATTAATCGTTTTGGCACTTGCACGTTTCATGGCATCGATCATGATCAACAATTCAAGATAGTGATCATTGACTGGTTCATTGGTTGATTGAATGATAAAAATATGATCGCCACGAACACTTTCCTCAATATTGATCGCGATCTCTCCATCACTAAATTGTGTTACTTTTGACTTACCTAACTCTGTACCGAAAACTTTTGCAATTTTCTCGGCTAACGGTCTGTTGCCGTTCAAACTGAAAATCTTCAATGAACTATCTTTATAACTTTCGCCCATGTCTGCCTCCAAGTGAAGTGAATTGTTTCTTTTATTCTAGCACATTATAGGTGCTTTTTTCATTAAATTAATTTAAGGTAACGAGACGGTTCCGTTAATCCAGCTGGCTGGAATCACTTGATTGTAATTCCCCCAGTTGTCATGAACTTTTAGATAACGTCCAGTCTCTGTTTCTAAATAAGCATATGCGACTACCCAGTGATTGCCGTAGGTACTTCCTAAAGGCTTCAAGAGACCAACGATCACCGGTTTGCCTTGATCGATTCGTTTGCAGGCTCGCTGCCAGCCGCCGAAAACTGTGGCACGCCCCCGATAAGGTAGATCAAAATGAGTGAAAAAGCGTGATAGTCCATGAGCCACCTGCCAAGCAATCGTTGGCAATCCATGAGGTTGAATCAAGAGCCGCAAGATGTCAGTCAGTGCGCCCGGCTGCAGCTGATTTTTCCTTCTCACTGTTTTAGGGATGATCTGCTCATCGATATAATCTTGATAATAAGCCAAAAACACGGTGGCAGCATAAGTTCCGCACAAATAGCCGGAAGGTGTTACCCAAGATTTGTAGCGGCGGAATCGTTCTTCTGGTATTCCCTGCCAAGTATCTATGTTCTCTCTTTCTTCCATCGCCATTCCTCCTTACCAAAGTATATCTTAATAGTACCACGGGAATCAGCCGGTTTAGACACTAAGGAACTTTTTCGCTAAGAAAAAAACAAACTTTTTTTGCGTACTGGAAAATTTTGTTCCATAATAGGAGAAAGCATAAAAAGGAGCGAAGCATATGACAACATTATTAAAAGATGATTTTTATGATTATGTGAATGGCGATTGGTTGGAATCAGCGGTGATCCCTGCGGATAAACCGGCAACTGGAGGTTTTCAAGATCTGGTAGACGGAATCGATCAGTTGATGATGGCTGAGTTCAAGAATATGGCGGCAGATCCTTTAGCAATTCCTAAAGGAAAAATGAAAGACGCCGTTGCTTTCTATCGCTTAGCAAGCGATTTTGCTACCCGTGATGAAAACGCAGGTCAAGAAGTTTTGCCGATTTTGGCAAAAATCGAAACCCTTGCGTCTTATGACGAGTTAAATGCACAGCTACCTGAATTCATTCTTAACGGCATCCAACTACCATTTGCTTTCGATATCGACTCCGATATGAAAAACGCGAAAATGAATACACTGTTGGCCTATCCGCCAGCAACGATCTTGCCTGACAAAACATATTATACTGACCACCCGCAGGCAGAAGAGTTACTACAAGTTTTCTTCGACAATGCTGTTGCGCTCTTAACGAAATTAGGGAAATCACAATCCGAAGCAGAGTCGCTGGTAGAACAAACACTGGCTTTTGATAAATTGATTGCTCCTCATGTTCGCAGTGCGGAAGAAAATGCCGATTACAGCAAAAATTACAATCCGCAAAGTCTAGATACCTTTGCACAGCATTCGGCGCAACTCGACTTCAAAAAGACATTAACCGCTTTATTAAATGCCGAACCAGAAGAGCTGATCGTGACTGAGCCTGAGTACTTTGAGGCATTCGATATCATTGTCTCTCCTACCCACTTTGATTTATTGAAAAGCTGGATGATCGTTCATCAAAGTTTGCGCTACACTGGATATCTTAGTGAAGAACTACGCCAACTCGGCGGAGCCTACAATCGGTACCTCTCTGGCGTTGATGAAGCGATGCCTAAAGAAAAAGCCGCCTATTATCTGACGATTGGCCAATTTAGTCAAGTCGTCGGTGATTATTATGGTCGCAAGTATTTTGGTGAAAAAGCAAAAAATGATGTAAAACATATGGTAGAAACGATGATCGGCGTCTATCAAGATCGTTTGACCAGCAATACTTGGCTCAGCGAGCATACCAAACAAAAAGCAATCGTTAAATTAAATAAACTAGGAACCCATGTCGGTTATCCAGACAAAATCCCAGCTATCTATGATCGACTGCACACAGACCCTGATGCATCATTGTTACAAAATGCACTACGTTTTGGACGTATCTTCCGGGAAGATCTTTTTAGCAAATGGCAAAAACCGGTCGATCGCGAGGAGTGGGAAATGTCTGCAGCAACAGTCAATGCCTACTATCATCCTTTCAAGAATGTGATTGTCTTCCCAGCAGCTATTTTACAAGCACCATTTTACAGTCTGTCTCAATCAGCAAGTGCCAATTATGGTGGGATCGGTGCAGTGATCGCTCATGAGATTTCTCATGCTTTTGATAATAACGGAGCCAAATTTGACGAATTCGGCAACCTGAATAATTGGTGGACAGCAGAGGACCTGGCCCATTTTGAGACATTGGCTCAAGAAATGATCAATGAATTCGACGGCTTGCCATTTGCTGGTGGAACGGTCAATGGCACCTTGACAGTATCGGAAAATATTGCCGATGCTGGTGGATTAAGCTGTGCACTAGAAGCAGCAGAAAAAGAAACTGACGTCTCACTAGAAGACTTCTTTATCAATTGGGCAAAAATTTGGCGCACAAAAGCCAAAGAACAATATCAACAGTTGCTGCTAGCCATTGATGTTCATGGCCCTGCCAAGTTACGGGCCAACATCCAAGTTCAAAACATCGATTCCTTCTTCACTACTTTCGGTATTGAACCAGGAGATGGCATGTACCGGGCTCCTGAAGACCGTGTTCAAATCTGGTAAGATACAGCTTGCTACGAGGCATTTGTTACGAACTGTTTGGTTATGAATCATTGGTCCATTTGTTGATGCAACTTTTCTAAAAAAAGAGGATTCACCTCACATCATTAGCCAAAGTAGTTCAGAAATACAATCAGCCGTCACCTTCATCAAAAGATACAATATTAAGACCGCCCCCGAAAAGTTAGCAGCAAACAGCTAACTTTTCGGGGGCGGTGATTTTATTTTCCTAGTGCTTTTTTGATCATTTCGATTAGAGAATCAAATTGGGAATGGTCCTTTACGACTTGGTCAGCATGATGCCGGTTGCTTCTATCTTTCATAAAGTCCATGAGTTGATCTTTATCTTGAATGCCTAGTTTTGTCATCAATGCTTCCACATTTTCAAAATCGGTATACTTTTGCATGAACGTATCATTCAAAATCTTGTCAACATCCAATTCACCGCTTTTATAGGACTGATACAATCCTGTCAATTCACTGAAACTAAACTGTTCTTTTAATTGATCCATAAATCCCATTACACTCAGCTCCTTTTTTTAAAGAATAGTAGCCCCTAATGTCTGCTCAAAGTGGCGCAACGCCCATTCATGACCGACTGGATCGAAACTTGCGACAGCATCTTTGAAAATAAATAATCGATACCCAAGGTTATACGCATCGACAGCCGTATGCAAGATACAGATATCTGTACAGACACCAGTCAAATAAAGTGCAGTAATGCCCCGTTCCCGTAAACGAATGTCAAGATCTGTCCCACTAAACGCCGAGTAGTGGCGCTTATCAATCCAGTAAACATTTTCTTTTTCTTTGTGATCTTCATACACTGCAGCTAGTGTCCCGTAGAGATTCCGTCCCTCTGACCCTGCCAGATTATGAGGAGGAAACAACTGATTTTCTGGATGATAAGGATCTTCTGCTTCATGGCGATCAATGGCAAAGACAACAAAATCCCCTTGATCGATAAATCGTTGGGTATGATCTACTAATGTTGTTTCAATCGCTTGACCCGCTTGACCGGTCGTCAAACGACCAGTATCAGCTACAAAATCGACCGTATAATCAATTGAGAGTAATGCGTTCATTTGTGATCTCCTCCAATTTTATTATTTCAGCTTTTTAACAAAGGCGAGCACCATTTCCGCAGAGCGCTTGCCGGCTTCCAAAATGAATTCGTCAAAGGAAACTGTTGCAGCATGATCCGCAGTGTCACTGATGGCTCTTACGACAAGGAAAGAAATATTGAATTGCTTCGCTGTTTGGGCGATCGCAGCACCTTCCATCTCGCAAGCCAAAGCGTCTGGGAAGTGCCTTAGGATTTCTTGTACTTTACGTCCGTCATTGATAAAGCTGTCCCCTGTTACGATCAAGCCATTTTTTACATTGTGATTCGTTGCTTCTGCGGCTTTGGTCATTTCGCCGATCAAGTAACGACTGGCCTCGAAATACAAAGGCATTCCCCCTGGGAGTTGCCCATATGTATACCCAAATCCAGTAACATCTACATCGAAATAAGCTAGTTTTTCTGAAATCACAAGGTCGCCGACGGCTAAACCAGCACCGATTCCCCCAGCAGATCCAGTATTGATCACCATGTTGACCCCATATTGCTGAATCAGCAAACTTGTTGTCAGTGAAGCGGCAACTTTCCCGATTCCAGATCGAACAACGATCACTTCATGATTGCCGATACTGCCGGAAATAAATAGTGCTCCAGCTCGCTCCCAAGATAAGGGAGCTTCCAATGCTTCCCGCAAGATCTTGATTTCTTCATCCATTGCACCGATAATACCAATTTTCATCTTGTAGCCTCCTGACAATCCTATACATTATATCTTAATAAAAGATCATTTTTTCTCCTTTTATGATAAACTAGTTTTACTCAAAGGAACAGTTTTTTGTCAGACCATTAAGGAGGTTTTTATGTCTGAGATTTTTAATAAAATGGCCGACCATTACGATACACCCCCAAGGATTGCTCTAGCTGAAAAGATTACAGCAGCAGTAAGACCCCAACTGATGAATGCCCGTGAACAAATTCTTATTGATTATGGCGGCGGAACAGGTCTTGTTAGTTTACCGCTGGCCCCTTTAGTCAAGCAACTGCAGATTTGGGATACTGCGGAGGGCATGCTGGCGATCGTTGATCAGAAGGTCACCCAGCAAGGGCTGACAAATGTTTCTGGATCACTCCACGATTTAACGAAGGAGTCCATTCATGAAGAAGCAGATATCGTTCTGTTGTCGCTGGTAATGCTTCATATTCCCGACACAGAACATTTACTGCAGCAACTTTATCAGTTGTTAAAACCCGGCGGACGTTTGTTCATCGTTGATTTCAATAAAAACCAATCCGTCTCACATCCTAAAGTACACAATGGATTTGAGCAAGACACGCTGCTCCAACTAGCAGAATCAGTAGGTTTTGATTCAGTAAGTTATGAAACATTTTTTGAAGGTCCACAGTTGTTTATGGGGCAAGATGCTGCTCTTTTTCTATATAGCGCTGCTAAGCCATCCTAGCCATAAAACAAAAAAACCAGCATGCTGAGCGCTGATGCTCTGCGTGCTGGTTTTTGATTAGATACATGTGCTGATCAACGAATTAAACCCGATTAATCGTGTTCCTTAAAGCAAAAAGATCGCTAATGCAACTACGATCAGCAGCAATGCCACTACCACGATTGCTTTGATCAAAAAAGTATTCAAGTTGCGGGACTTCTGATTTTCTCCTGCTCTCGTTTTAGTGATCGCTTTATTTTTTTTACGGACTTTCCGATAATGATTGTCGATTTGCTTTTCTTTTTGCTTCCACTCTTTGTTTGCTTGCTTAGCAACGATCTTTTGGTTTCGCTCAGAAGCAGCCATTTCTTCTTCACGACGTCGACGCAATTCAGAGCGGGTGATCAGTGGTTCTTTAGGCACGGCTGTTCCTCCGTTTCAATTCTAAAAGTTCCCAAAACTGAATCGCAAAAATCGTTTTTGCATCACAGATCGTTCCATCTGCGATTGCTGCTTTGGCTTCTTTCATTGTCAATTCATACACTTCCAATACTTCATCCTCATCTTGAGGCAGCGGGTTCTCTACTTTTTGTAATTGTTTCGCGTGAAACAAATGCAGCACTTCATTAGCAAAGCCCGGGGAAAGGTACATCGAATGCACATGTTCCAACGTTGATGCTCGGTAGCCGGTTTCCTCTTCTAATTCACGAGCACCAGTCAATTCGGGCTGTGCACCTTCTCCTGGATCGATCTTGCCTGCCGGAATCTCTAAAATGACTTTCTCTAATGGCTTGCGAAACTGGCGGACAAAAATCATTTTATTTTCTTCCGTCACAGCGATCACTGCAACACCGCCTGGATGAAAGACCAACTCTCGTTTGCTAGTACCGCCATTTGGTAATGCGACATCATCAACAACGACATCAATGATTTTTCCATGAAAAATCTCGTTTCTGGCAATCGTTTTTTCTTCAAAATCTTTATAGGTTAACATTTTTTCACCTGACCTTTAACGTCTTTTCTACAAAATACTTTAGCATAGTTTCTCAAAAATATCTCCTTAAGAAAGAGCAAGAAAGATTATGATTTTACTAAATATCGGAAAATCCACCCCAAGTCTGATATTTTTCTACTAGTGAACATGCTAAAATAAGGATGTCGAACAATCCCTATATTACTTGTCCAAAGAATTTTAGGAGGAGGAAAAATGAAAAAAAATATTTGGCTGATCGTTTCTGCGATCGCTGTAATCACACTTTTTGCCTTTATCAGTTCCACAGGCACTGATTTATTTACTGTCTTGTTGCTGATCGTTGGCGCGATTCTGGTATTTATCGGTCTGAAGGGGCGTAAGGTAGAAGCAAATCCCAATGTGTTACCTATACTGACGAAAGAAAAAGAAGCGCATTACTTGAAAAGCGGTATGTCTCCAAGTGAAATCGAACTGTTCCGAGAAACCATGAATCAAACCAAACAACAGATCGAGCATTTACAAAAAAACATCAACCGCAGCAATAAATTAAAAGCGATCGACTTGCGTCATGATGCATTACGCGCTTCGAAAGCACTGTTCAAAGAGTTGGTCAAAGAACCGACGAAATTACATTCGGCGAGTCATTTTCTTTACACCCATTTGCCGAACATGGTTGATTTGACAGACAAATTCATTGAGATCAATGAACATGAGATCAAAAGCCGTGAAACCTATGAAAAAATCGAAGAAAGCACTCAAATCATTGAACAAATGGCCTCGTTGATCGCTAAAGATTATCAGCAGTTTGTGGCAGATGATTTAGATGATCTTGATATCGAGTTATCCATTGCCAAACAAAGCATAAAACGAGATAATGAATAGGGATGGGTTCCTTTGCTCGATCTTCGAATGAAGCGATCCAAAAAAAATCTAGCCCAGGCTAGATTTTTTTCGAAACAAGACTTAGGAGGAGTTAGAATGACGGAGACACCAAATCAAGTTAAACCAGTAAACGATACTCTTGATGATCTATTGAATAATCCATTTGCAACCCCTGTCGATACATTGACGACAACCCAGCAGGCAGAGATCAATGCCTTGCAAGAACAACAAAAAGCCTCTCGCTTAATTGATAAATTACCACCTGAGCGACAAGCACAGGCACAAGAGTTAGCGAATAAGATTGATCCAACCGACCAACAAGCAGTCATTACCTATGGCGCAGCTGCTCAAACCAAGCTAGGAGAATTCTCTCAATCGATGCTGAATCATGTGCAAGCAGCAGATATCGGACCTGTCGGTGATTCATTGACAGAGTTGATGTATCGTCTGCAAGAAGCTAATCCAGATGAATTACGGGCAGGAGAAGGCAATCTCTTCAAACGGATGTTTGGCAAAGTCAAACAATCGATTTTTGAGATCACCGCTAAATACCAAAAAATCGGTGCTCAAATCGATAAAATCGCTGTTAAATTAGACAAAGAAAAAGACGGTCTGTTAAAAGACAATTTGATGTTGGAACAGCTTTACCAAAAAAACAAAGATTACTTCGATGCATTGAATATCTATATTGCTGCCGGTGAGTTAAAAATGCAAGAACTACAAACAACGATTATTCCTGAAGCAATGAAAAAAGCACAAGAAACGAATAATCAGATGGATGTACAGATCGCCAATGACTATACGCAATTTTTGGATCGCTTAGATAAGCGGACCCATGACTTGCGCTTGGCCCGTCAGATCACGATCCAACAAGCGCCACAGATCCGTTTGATCCAAAATACCAACCAAGCATTAGCAGAAAAGATTCAGGCATCTGTCAATACAGCGATTCCTTTATGGAAAAACCAAGTCGTTATCGCACTGACTTTATTGCGTCAAAAAGATGCGGTTACTGCACAACGCCAAGTTTCGGAAACAACGAATGATCTCTTACGTAAGAACTCTGAAATGCTGAAGGTCTCTGCGATCGAAACAGCTAAAGAAAACGAACGAGGAATCGTTGATATCGAAACGCTGCAAAAAACGCAAAACGATCTTGTCGAAACAATTCAGGAAACATTGCGTATCCAAAAAGAAGGAAAAGAAAAACGCCGAGCGGCCGAAGTGGAATTGGGTCACTTGGAAGAAGACCTCAAAGATCGCTTGTTAGACTTGACTGGAAACAAATAATTCAGGCAGACGCAATACTGTTTTCTATTAGCTGAACGAGCCTCTGGGAATCTCTCAGGGGCTCGTTTTTTACAGTGTCATCACTTTTGGTTTCCTGCCAAGACATGAACAAAAACAAGAGCGTTAGCAAACACTAACGCTCTTGCTGGTTTTCTTCATTCAATGCACTGTTGCGGTACCCATAGATAAAATAGATCAGCAAACCAATGACGATCGTAATACCAAAAACGATCCAAGTGGCTGTCTGCAATCGCGTCATCAAGAACAAACAGCTAGCAACAGAAACTAATGGCAAGACTGGCACAAGCGGCACCTTGAATTCCCCTTTTTTGGGCATGCCCATCATTTTACGCAGCTTGATGATCCCCAACGACATTAAGATCAAGTAGGCCAATGCCACGATATTCGTTAATTCCGCCAAAATATTCAATGGAAAAGCTGCGGCAAAAAAGAAGGCGACGACTCCAGCTGCATAAGTCGCTTTTTTCGGTGTCTTATGCTTAGGATCAATTTTTTGCAATGATTTTGGCAACAAGCCATCCTTACTGATAGCATAAAGCAAACGTGCTAATGAGTACATCATGGAAATCGTCACTGTCAGCAGCGTTAAAATGGCACCCACCGAAATCACCGAACCAACTACGCCGTGATCGATATATCGCATGGCAAAAGCTACCGGATCATTGACATTCAATTCTGTAAAGGGAACGATTCCAGTCAAAATCAGCGTGACCACGATATACAATAAGGTAGCGATCGCAATTGAACCGATAATTCCCCGGGGCACATCTTTTTTCGGATTTTCAACTTCTTCCGCAGCCATTGCGACCGCATCAAAGCCCAAAAAAGCAAAGAAAACAAGTGCCGCCCCATTAAAGACGCCCGAAAATCCGAAAGGCATGAACGGCTGCCAGTTGCTTGGCTTCACAAAAAATACCCCAAAAAAGATAAAAAGCGCAATGATCCCGAATTTGACCCAAACCATAGCATTGTTCAATCGCAAGGCTTTTTTGGCTTCTTGACTTACCCAAATCGTCACAAAAATGATCACTAATCCTGCAATCAGATCAATGTACGTTCCTTCGCCAGGATTATAGCCAGCAGTCAGCGCTTTTGGCAGATGCACACCGATACTTGTCAAGAACCCTTGGACATAACCGGACCAGCCAGAGGCCACCGAAGATACTGCCAACATAAACTCGCATAGCAGAAACCAGCCAGCGAGCCATGCAACAAATTCGCCAAATACAACATACACATACGAATAGGCACCGCCTAATACAGGGATACGGGAAGCAAACTCCGCAAAAGAGAGCCCTGATAAGATAACGACAAAAGCCGCTAAGACAAATGACAAGATCAATGCTGGCCCTGCATATACAGCAGAAGCCACACCGGTCACAACAAAAATCCCTGTGCCGATGATTGCGCCAATACCCAACATGATCAAATCTTTCAATTTCAAGTCTTTTTTCAAATGACTAACGGGACTGGCTTCAATAGTTTTTTTACGAAATAAATCCATAAATCCTCCTAAATTTCACTACTTATGCAGCTTTCATATACCCTAGAAGGATACCACCAAAAATAACAAGCAAGCAACCAAAAACCACATATTTGAACTCTTTTTTGGTTTTTTTCTCCCCTAATAAGAATATGCCTCCCAGTGTAGAGATAATAATCCCCATCTGTGACAGCGAGAAACCCACGGCCAGTCCGATCTGTTGAACTGTTATCAACATACAAACATTTCCTATTCCCCACAACAATCCTGATAATGTATTCTTCCAGACCGCCCGATTGACTTTGGTTTTTCTTAGAGCAAAGAAACTAGCGCCAATCAGCATGCCTATACTCTGAGGCAAGATAATTGCCAATGGGTCAATTCCCGCCCAAGTAATAATGATTGTGTAAGCACCATAGCCAATTGTTGAGGAAATCAACGAACGAAAGCCTCTAGGAAAATCCAACATCTTGTTTTCTGTCTCAGGCATTTGTTCCCCGTCTTGTCGTGCGGTCAAATAGGCACCAGTTACTAATAAAATCAATGCGGTGATTCCCAACAAATAGTCTTGTGATTGCGTCCATTCGCCAAAAAAAAGGGCTCCAGCAATTGTATTTAAGATCAATTGCATACCAGTAGATAACGGAAGCCCCACCGAAACGCCCAGATATTTCATTCCATGAAATTGACCATTTTGACCAACTGACCAGCAAAGTCCTGACAGCAAACCAATCACTACGATCCAGCCATCAATCGTCGGCATAGTGACAAAGAAAACAATCAGTGAAAAAAGGAATGCACCAATTGTCATTCCTAATGTCTGTTGATTCGCATCCCCACCTAATTTTCCACTGACCAATCCGATACTGCCCCAGGCAAACATCGGTATTAAAGCAAATACTATACTCATCTTATCCATCCTTATCATTCAATTTGACACACAAGGTTCAGTGTATCAGTGAAAACGGTATAGAGACAAGAACTAAATGGTATTTCTCAAAAAATCATTAGCGATTTTCTTGATAGTAGCTTAGCAGAGGGAAGTAAAGCGTGACGGTTGTCCCTTCTCCTACAACCGATGAAATCGTTAACTCAATTCCTAATTCTTTGGCCAGATTCTTGGCTAAATAGAGCCCTAACCCTGTCGAGTGCATATCAGTTTTCCGACCATTCTCACCAGTAAATCCCTTATCAAAGACTCGCCTTAGATCTTCTGCCGGAATACCGATTCCAGAATCTTCTACCGAAAGACGCGTTCCTTGTCCATCTTTTTGGATTTGGACAATGATTCGCCCATTTTCCGGAGTATACTTCAATGCATTACTGAGGATTTGCCGAAAAATAAAACTCAGCCATTTGCCGTCAGTTAACACTTGCTGGTCTGCCCCTTTAATCGCATAGTGAATATTCTTCTGAATGAACACGTTGGCTTGACTGCGAATAACCGGCTGAATCGTCGCTTTCAATGACACTTCTTGAACAAGGTAATCTTTGGAAAAACTGTCCAAACGTGCCACATACAGCACTTGTTCCACATACTCATTGATCCGATTCACTTCGTTTTCCAGTAAAATATACTTTTCATCTGGAATATCAAATTCAATCGAATTTAACAGTAAGCGCGTCGCTGCCAAAGGTACTTTAATCTCATGGACCCAAGAATCAATGTATTCCTTTTGCTCTTCTTGATTGCTTATCACTTGCTGCATCAAGTCTTGGTGTTCGCGAATCAGCTGATTGATATAGTTTTGAACCAGTTCTTCCTCTGATGAACGCGCACCATGAATATAGTTTTGTAAGACACTGTCTGACTCATGGAATGTGAGCTTTTGCCAGAAACGACGTTTAGTAATATAAAAAACGCCCAAAAAAAGCAGTAGAACGACTGATTCCATCAAAAAAAGATAGCCAACAGTTCCCCAGTCGATGGGGAAATCAGGTGTCAGCCACATCACTAGAATCATCAGCAAGAAAAAAATCACCCAACCAATCAGAAGTAACCAGCGGTCTTTTAAGAAGGCAATGAATGACATCGGTTTGTTCATGGCACAATATACCCTTGTCCAACTTTGGTTTCGATGTAATTATCCATACCGGCTTGCTCAATCTTCCGACGCAAGCGATTGATATTGACAGTCAATGTATTGTCGTCAACAAAACGTTCATCATCCCAGAGCGCTCGCAACAGCTTTTCTCGACTAAGGATCTTCCCGTGATTCTTCATCAATATATATAATAATCGATACTCATTTTTGCTTAAATCAATTACTTCATCATTGATCTGCATGCTGCTGTTGTCGATATTCAAAGTAAGCCCATTGTGAACCAGCGTTTCGCTGTTGTTTTCGACATAGTTATAGGAACGGCGCAGCAGTGCATTGATTTTTGCAATCAAGACATCAATCTCAAATGGCTTCGTCACGAAATCATCTGCCCCCATGTTCATCGCCATGATCATATCCATATTCGTATTACGGCTTGATATAAAAATAATCGGTACTTTCGATGTCTCTCTGATTTTCTGGCACCAATAATAGCCGTCAAAAACCGGTAAATTGATGTCCAACAAAATCAATTGCGGTTCTTGCTCTTCAAAATCGTCAAAAACCTGATGAAAATCAGTTGTTCCAAATGTTTCGAATTGCCATTTTTCAAGTTCTTCGATGATCAGCTGGCGAATAACTGCTTCATCTTCTACTACCATGATTTTTGCCATCTGAATATTCCCCTCCACTTCTTTTCTTTACTTTAACAAATATCTAAATCGAAAGCGAATGATAATCCCAGCTTTAAAAAAAGCTAAAAAAACTCTCAAATCCGCCAGATCAAAAAGTTCTTTTTCTCTGACTCTCTAAGAGTTTCTTTGTCTATTCAATAATCATCGCTGCTTCTAATAATAACTTTCCAACAAATAAAACGATCCCATCTACAAACAAGACACTCATATTGACGCCCAGTAACATAGACAATCGTTCTACCACATCGATCTGCGGCCGTTTTCTCATGTATGCTATCAGAAAAAGATTCACACCATAAGTGACAGCCATGATCACTAACATAATAAATACCAACATTAACCCTTCATTCTCTATTCATTATTTTTCTAAAAATTGTTTGATTGCAGACTGATCGATCGCTTCAAACGGCAGCAAACGTTCACTGATTTCGCGGACGATCGCCGGCAAATGTCCAGGTTGGTCATTTTCGATCTGCAAGACCAATAATGGTTCATGCAAACTCAACCGCAACAAAAACCACCCTTGTCCATAAGGTGCAGAAACCTGTATACGGATGCCTTCTTCATTTTCATTGTCAATCTGCCACCCCGATGGGAGATGATGCGCTAGCGATGCGATAACCTTCTCCCCGGTTGCGCGATAATCTGAATCATTGATCTTGAAACGCAATTCTTGGGTTTCAACTGGCTGTTTCAGCGCCGCGATCAAGTCTTCCAAACTGATATTTTGCGCACGAAGTGTTGGCAGCAACATCAAGATCTTCGCAATAACATATGCACCATCATCTAAAAAATAGTTTTCCTTGAATGCTGCATGTCCACTAGTTTCAATCGCCAACTGAGCATTAATGCCTTTTTCGTTAAGAGCGATCGCTTTGTTGATGACATTACGATACCCGGAAATATAACGCACTTGATGACCACCTAGCGATTCAATAAATGACTTTAGATGAGTGGAGGTCGGGGAATTCGTGACAATACTCGCAGCCGGATGTTCAGATAAGACGATTTTACTCAAAACAGCAATCATGTTGTTGCGGTTCAGCGGCTGTCCGCTTTTGGTCACCACAGCGGATCGATCGACATCGGTGTCAAAGATGATCCCCAAGTCTGCTTGTTCTCGTAAAACGGCTTCCGTAATACTAGCCATCGCTTCTTTATTATCCGGATTAGGAATGTGGTTAGGGAAGTGTCCATCTGGCTCCAGAAACTGTGAACCATTCGTATCTGCCCCTAACGGCACTAAAACTTGCTCTGCAAAAAAACCACCTGCGCCATTTCCAGCATCCACAATGATTTTCATTCCAGCCAATGGCTGTTCTTCTTCTGTCTGCATCCCATGACGAATTTTCGTCACCAGATCTGCTGCATAGGGAGTAAGTAAGTCTCGTTGGTAATACTCGCCGAGTTGGTCAGCTGGATGAGCTTCAGGATGTGCTAAGATAAACGAGATATCTTCTTTTTCTGCACCACCAGATTTACTAAAAATCTTGATTCCATTAAAGTAATAGGGCAAATGACTGGCTGTCAGCATCACACCGGCATCACAATCAAAATCAGCAAACTGGGTACTCATAAATAGCGCGGGTGTTGTAGCCAGCCCACAATCAATAACCGTAATCCCTTCTATTCGCAATTGGTTCATAAACGCCTGCTGCAGCGTTTCACCACTTAAACGACTATCACGACCAACTGCCACTTTTAAGGGTTCCGTATATCGCTGCAGCAACCAGGTCCGCAGACCTGAAGCAATTTCTTTCACTGCATCTTCTGTTAAATCCGCTGTAAGATCTGCTGTCGAAAGCGCGATTCCACGGATATCTGAACCATTTTGCAACTTCATTCGCTTCATCTTCTCCACTCCTTTTTTGTAAACGGAAACAACTCCATTATATCAAAGGTAGCATAAAAAGAAACGCCTTTTTAGTATTTTTTACTTTTAAACAAAGGGAATTTATAAAGGCCAAGATTCGTAAAAAGGATCTAGAATAGATTAAAAAAAGCTGCGCTCAGTCCTTGAAAGGAATCCCTTCTAGTTGCAACAGTTTCCGCTTGATCGGCAAACCTCCCCGATAACCAGTCAATCGACCATTTTTTCCCAGGACACGATGGCAAGGGACAATAATCATCATCGGATTGCGTCCGACAGCATTGGCAACCGCTCGGACGGCACTAGGACGTTGGATTCTCACCGCTAATTCACTATAGCTGACAGTCGTTCCATAAGGGACTTCAGTTAACGCTTGCCAAACAGTTTGTTGGAACGGTGTACCGACAAAGTCAAAAGGAAAATCGAAGGCTACTGGCTCCCCGGCGAAATAGGCTTTCAGCGGCTTTGCATACCGTTCTGGTGTCTGAGAACATTCACGAATTTCTGCATATGGGAAAAAAAGAGCCAACTCTGCATGTTCTGCTAAACGACCAAAATAAGCTGCCCCCTGATCAGTGACACCCAGTTCATACATTTCCTCATTCAATTGGATCTGTGAAACCGTTAAATGCATCCTATTTCCTCCTATCCACTTACTCCTCATAGTTTTTCTTTAGTATAGCACAGCAGCAAGAAAAAAAACGAAGACCCTTAAATCCGGTCTTCGTTTCCTAGGAAAAAATCAGTCTAACTCAATTTTTCCTGTATACAGTTGGTAATAGGTCCCCTTCTCTGCTAATAACGTATCATGAGTACCTCGTTCAATGATTCGACCATGATCCATTACCATGATCACATCTGAATTCTGAATCGTCGAAAGACGGTGAGCGATCACGAAAACTGTCCGACCTTGCATCAGCCGGTCCATTCCAGACTGGACGATCCGCTCTGTTCGCGTATCAATGCTGGAAGTCGCTTCATCTAAAATCATAACAGGCGGATCGGCGATCGCCGCTCTGGCAATTGCTAGTAGCTGTCGCTGTCCTTGTGACAGCCCTTCGCCATCCCCCGTGATTACGGTATCGTACTTCTCAGGTAAATGATTGATGAACATATCCGCATTCGCCAGTTTTGCTGCCGCTTCTACTTCCTCATCCGTGGCATCCAGTTTACCAAAACGAATATTTTCTCGAATCGTTCCTGTGAATAAATGTGTATCTTGCAAGACGATCCCTAATGAGCGCCGCAGAGATTCTAGTTGGATCTTTTGAATATTGATGCCATCATAACGGATCTTTCCCTCTTGAATATTGTAAAAACGATTGATCAAGTTAGTGATGGTCGTCTTACCGGCTCCCGTTGCTCCCACAAAAGCAACTTTCTGTCCCGGTTCAGCAAAAAGATTGATGTCATGCAGAACCATTTGATGATCCACATACCCAAAATCAACTGCTTCAAAACGAACATCTCCAGTCAATTCTGTGTACGTAACAGTTCCATCTTCGTGAGGATGTTTCCAAGCCCAGAGTCCTGTACGATTTGTTGTTTCCACTAAATGGCCAGATTCCCATTTGGCATTGACTAGCGTGACATACCCTGTATCAATCTCTGGGGTCTCATCCAACAAATGAAAAATGCGTTCTGCACCTGCCAAAGCCATGATCACAAAGTTGATCTGCTGTGAAATTTGGCTGATCGGTCCATTCAGCGAACGGCTAAGCTGTAAGAAAGAAGCAATCATCCCTACGGTTAGTCCCGAGACACCATTGATGGCAAAGAGCCCGCCGATAATTGCGATCAGCACGTATTGAACATTCAGCAAGTTCATCATGATCGGCATCAATGTATTGGCATTGACATTGGCCTTTGTAGCACTGGATTGCAACTGGTTATTCAAAGCATCAAATTCCTGCATGACAACGTGTTCATGGTTAAAGATCTTGACAACTTTCTGTCCATGCATCATTTCTTCAATATAGCCATTGACTGCGCCTAGATCCCGTTGCTGTGCGCCAAAGAAGCGGCCGCTTTTGCGGGAGATGATCCGAATCACATTCAGCATCAAAATGACCGAAACCAGTACAAAGCAAGTCAATGGGATACTAATGGAAAACATCGCAATGAAAACCGAGCAAAATGTGACGGCAGCCATCATCAAATTGGGAATACTTTGAGAAATCATTTGCCGTAATGTATCCGTATCGTTGGTGAAATGACTCATCATATCACCATCAGAATGGCCATCAAAATAACCAATCGGTAATTTTTGCATATGTTTGAACATCTGATCGCGGATTTTTTTCTGAGTGCCCTCACTGATTTTGACCATCATAAAGTTGTAAGTCAAACCAGCAATGATCCCAATTAAATAAATAATTGCCATCTGAATAATAGCTGCCAGCAGACCGCTGAAGTTAGGATTGCTTTGTCCCAGCAGCGGAGTTATATGGTCATCGATCACCACTTGCAAAAAAAGTGAGCCGCGAACATTGGCAAAAGCACTTAACAAGATCATGAACAATACGATAATCAACTGCAGTTTGTAATCGCCAAACATGGTCGCCAGCAGCCGTTTCAAGGTTCTCTGGGGATTTGCTGCTTGTCTATTCTTCACCTTCACCAAATCCTTTCTGCTGCGAGTCGTAGACTTCACGATAAATTTCATTGCTAGTTAATAATTCTTCATGGGTTCCGATTCCGTTGATTTTCCCATCATCCATCACAATGATTCGATCGGCATCTTCGATCGAATTGATCCTTTGGGAAATGATGATCGTTGTCGTTCCCGGGATTTCTTGTTTCAATCCTGCTCGAATACTACGGTCTGTCTTTGTATCCACAGCACTAGTAGAGTCATCTAGAATCAGAATTTTCGGTCTTTTTAACAGCGCTCGCGCGATCGTTAACCGCTGCTTTTGTCCACCGGAGACATTATTTCCTCCTTGAGAGATCAACGTGTCATATTTATCAGGAAATTCTTGGATAAAAGGATCCGCTTGGGCAATTTTTGCTACCCGCTGAATCTCTTCATCCGTTGCTTCCGCGTTTCCCCAGCGAAGATTCTCACTGATCGTCCCGCTAAAAAGGACATTGTTTTGCAAAACCATACTGACTTGATCCCTCAATGCTGCCAAATCATAGGCGCGAACATCTTGTCCCCCAACGAGAACACGACCGTCAATTACATCGTACAAACGGGGGATCAATTGGACCAGCGTTGATTTTGCACTTCCGGTTCCGCCGATGATCCCGATTACCTCTCCGGATTCAATTCGTAAGTTGACATTTTCCAATGCCAATTTCGTTTGATCATTTGCGTAACTGAAACAAGCATTTTCAAAGACAATTGAACCATCTTTGACTTCTGTCAATGGCGATGCCGGATTTTTCAAGTCGCTTTCTTCATCCAAAACTTCCACCACCCGCTGTGCGGAAGTACGAGCAATCAGAATCTGAACAAAAGCCATTGACATCATCATCAAACTCATCAAGATCTGCATAGTATAGTTGAACATGCTAACCAGTTCCCCTGTCGTCAAGCTGCTGTGCTCAACGATCAGTTGGGCACCGAACCAAGACAACAGCAACATGCAGCTATAGATCGAGAATTGCATCAAAGGCATATTGAACGAGACGATTCGTTGTGCTAGCGTAAAGTTGCGGTAGACATCATTTGACACCTCGTCAAAAAGTTCTTCTTGCTGCTCTTCTCTGACGTAGGACTTGACCACACGGATTCCTTGAAGATTTTCTTGGACTACGTTGTTCAAACGGTCATAGATCCGAAATACTTTCAAGAAAAGCGGATGAGCAAAGCGAATCACTAAAGCAAGTCCGATGGCTAGAATTGGCAAGACGACTAGGTAAACCAGCATCAATTCTGGACTGATCGTGCTAACCATGATCAGTGAGAAAACCAGAATCAATGGACTGCGCACCAAGATTCGGATAATCATTTGGTAAGCATTTTGCACATTAGTCACATCGGTGGTCATTCTCGTGATCAAACTAGAGGAAGAAAAACGGTCGATATTGGAAAAAGAAAAATCCTGAATCTTGCTAAAAAGATTGTGGCGAAGATTTCGAGCAAAACCGGCAGAAGCAATCGCAGCTGTTTGTCCTCCTAAAGTTCCTAGCATCAGTGCCAATAATGAGCACAAAAAAAGCAGACCGCCATAGCGCAAAATGACGCCCGCGTGTCCTTTTTCAATTCCTTGGTCGATCATCATTGCCATGATCAGTGGCATAATGACATCTAGCGCCACTTCGCCGGCAACATAGATCGGTGTCAATAGGCTGGCTTTTTTATAATCGCCAACATTTGCTAGTAATTTTTTGATCATTTCTTTCGTCCCTTCTCTATGTAAAATACTGCTTATTGACTGGTTATCAATTCAACTGTACCGTATCGATAAAAGGTTTTCAAGCATGCATGCTTGAAAACCTGTGATTACTTGATAACAAAAAACCTCTCTCCATTTTTCAAAATCCAAGTAAAAAAACAGAAAAACTATCTAAATGTAGGTAGATCCTTCTGTTTCAGTCTGTCATTGTCGACAAACAGAAGACACACTTCATTTAGATAGTTCACTCACTTATTGCTTGGGTTCTGTAGCTTTGTTACGGGCCCGATTGCTAAATGTCTCATTCGGTAGTGGCACTGTTGACTGTTTCTAGCGGATCCTTTACATTTTCTGTCTCAGGACTGACCGGTAATGATTCGGTCTCGCCTTGCAGATTTCCGCGACTAATCCCGATGGTGATCGATACTTCCAATGGAATAAATTCACCATAACGACTCATCTCCACAACTGTTCCTTTTGGTTCTGCTGAATCTACATAATAGACATCATAATATACAGAAGCACCTTTCGATTTGTACTCATCAAAGAACATTTTTGGCAGATCGCCTTCCGTTGCTTGGTGCCGGATATCCTTCAAATACGGTTGCCCCAGTGAATAAACCACTTTCACTGTTGGCAATGTATCGCTGTCACTATATTCTTTGCCCGCCTCTTCCGACTGACTGATGAAATTGCCATAACCGATTTGATCAGAATAAACTGTCTTGACTTGAATCGGTATCTTCGATTCTAGCCCCTCTGCCTGCTCGATGGTATACTGTGAGAAATCAGGAACAACTAATGCTTTCCCTTTAGAAACTTTGACAAGAAATTGATCCTTTTTGGCCAATTTGCTGCCTTTGACTGGTTCTTGGGAAACCACGACGTCTAGAGCAACTGTATCAGAAAAAACAGCTTCTTCTTTGTACTTCAATTCATTTTTCTTAGCCCACTCTTGAGCTTCACCTTTGTTTTTCCCTGTAAAATCAGTAACTTCGATGTTCTTCTCGAAGACTTCTTTTCCTTTTGAATAATAGATGCTTAAGCGATCTTTGCGCTTATAAGCTTTGAGATCTTGCTCTTTATTTGCTGCTTCTTGTTTGATGAATACACCTGCTTCGACTTTGTCGTCATACTGTTCGATCAACGAGATATTTTCTGCCTTTTGTTTCTCGATCCATTCTTTTGCCGCTTCGGTAGTCAGTGACGAAAAGTCAGGCAGCTCGATCATTTCTTCTGGGTCAGGACCTAGGCTTGCTTTGACTGTCAAAGTCTTGCCTTTTTTGATCTTCTGATCTGCAGCAACACTTTGACTAACGATTCGATTGGTCTCTACCTCAAAATCATACACTTGATCGACTTTGATCGCCACGCCTTCTTCCATGCCCCATGTTCGGGCTTCGGATAAATCTTTCTTAGCAAAATCAGGAACCTTCACATGAGTCAATTGATAATACACCACACTGCTGATGGCAATCAGCACAATGACAGCACCAGCGATCAGCGCGTATTTTTTACGCTGCCGCTTGCGATAAGTTGGATCAAACTCTGTCTCTTCTTTTCCAAACCGACTGACCGGTTGAGAAGAGCTAGTTTCCTTGCGCGTTCTTCGCTTCATTTCCTTCGGATCCGATGCTGCTGCAGCTTTACTCTCTCCTGCGCCCTGATCAGATGTCTGAGAATCTGGAATTGGTTCTGCTTTACGCTCTGTTTTTTCGTCAAACTCAGTTTCTTTAGGAGAGCTTTGTTTCTTGCCATCGTAATTACCAGGACTGAAATTTGATAAAAAATCACTCATCTTTATTCAACACACCTTTACGCAAATAGAGTACTTCGTCTGCTTGTTGGGCGATTTCATTCGCATGGGTCACAACAATCACACATTTGTTATGCATATGAGCCAAATCTTTAAAAATATCGATGATTTCCTGTTCCATTTCTTCATCTAAATTACCCGTTGGTTCGTCTGCCAAAATAATATCAACATTCGTCGCCAGTGCACGAGCTATTGCCACCCGTTGCTGTTCCCCACCAGACAACTGATTGACTAAACGATCTGCTTTTTCTTTCGTGATCCCAATATAGTCCAATAAATTGTATGCGACTTCCCGCTGGTTCTCCGGCAATTGATTATCCGTGATCGACATTGGGACTAGAACATTTTCTACCGCAGACAGGTACGGAATCAAATTGTAACTTTGAAAGATGATACTGATATCATCTCGGCGATATTTCTCATGTCCGATTTTTTGAATATTTTCTCCATTAAAGAAAACAGCGCCACTTTTAGGTGTATCCAACGCACTGATCAAAGAGAGAAATGTGGTTTTTCCTGACCCTGACTGTCCTAAAATGGCATAAAACTTGCCTTTCTCAAACGCCACCGATGTTTCTTTCAAAATATAGCGCCGCTGATCGCCATCTTGATAATAGTAATCTACTTCTTTTGTTTCCAACAAAGCCATTTTTTCTTCCCCCTACATCATGATTTTCTTTGGATTCAGCCGTAGAATATACAACAACGGCAAGATTGCAGACAATAAGACTGTACCTAATCCCAATAAAAGATAGGTGATGACATACCCCATAGAAAAAGTGACTTTATAAGCACTTTGGACATCCGCATAGCTGAGAGTATTTGTCATCATTGTGCTTGAAATGGAATAGGTATCCGTTTGGGACAGATTCGTCATCCAGTCACTTTGCATCAATGTTTGAGAAACCGCACTTCCTAATAGATTTCCCGTCACCAATGAGCAGATTAGAGCGACTAAGCTGACCAGCACCACTTCAATAACGATTTGCCCAATCACTTTCCCACGGCCTTCTCCTAAAGATAGATAGATCCCTAATTCCTGCTTGCGGTCTCGCAAAAACAATAGAACGACTAATGAAATGATAAAGACCGTAGCAATAGCAGCAACAATCACGATATAGCGGGAAATCGTTCCCAGACGATTCATTCCTCCGGCAATCTGATCGTATTGATCTGTGGAAGCTACCACATGATAGTAATCCGGTAATAATGGATTGGCTTCTTGTTTGAATGCTTCAACATCGTCGGTAGAGTTCAAAACATACATCGCTTGATAATACTCTTCCGGTTCGGCCTCCGTATCTTCGGCCATTACCATATCTCCCCACAATTTTTCGTTTTGGAATTTGCTAAAATCTTTCACCAACTGATTGGCAGCATAAATCGTATTGATCTGTTCAACAGCTTGCCAGATTTGATTGGATTTTTCTTCTTGCGAAGGATTACTATTGGCCGATTCCTTTTTTACTACACTAAAAATCCCTGCAACTTTGACAGGATAATCAGCTGTGACAACTTTTGTTTGGATTTCTGCACTTTCACTCTCTGCATCTTCATCATCTGAAGTAGCCGTACTATCATCACTGTCACCCATCGGATCTTGAGGGACTTCACTATACATATCCCAAACTAATTGATCGCCAACCGACAAATTATTTTTTTCAGCGACTTCTTTACTAATCAAAATCGAATTAGTGGTTTCTGACAAGTCTTTTTCACTAAACACTTCTCCATCGATCAGCTTGATGTTGCCTTCTTCCATATCTAATGGCTGTGGTCGATTGCCGCCCTTTAAATTAAAATAATTGCCGCCCGCCATGCCAAAAGATTCATCTTCTGGTGTATAGGCTTTGAATTTCTTGGTCTCTAACCAACCCATCATGGTATAGTCGTAATATTTGACGTAATCTAATTCTCCCACTTTGTCATAGTCCGCCGTTTTTGGCGTTTTCGGACTATTTTCTTCAGAATAAACTTCCTCATCTGATTTTCCTGAATTGTCTTTCTCAAACTGCTCATAATCAAACTCGACTGTAGCAACGTTGCCCATTTTCTTTTTCGTTTCCCGTTCCACATTCATAGTAGACTGCTGCACAGCTACCGCACCTGCGATCACGTTACCTAAAATAAAGATGACTAAAAATAAAATAAACGACTTCCCTTTCCTGCGAGTAACACTTTTTAATGCACGCTGCCAAAAATTCATTGTCATTTCCTCCAGTGACATTATTTTTTAACTATTATTTCACATTTGCGCTTTAAGGACAATCTAATTTATTGAAAGTTTTTTAGGGATGGATAAAAATAAATAACTTTTTTGTAACTGCTACCATTACGAAAAGGAATAGATTCAGCTCTTAAATAACTATTTCTGATTAGAAAGAACTATCTTACAGTTTTGTAAGATAGTCCAAAGACAAAAGGGTTGGTACCAGAAGTGCTACAAGATGGACTTATTTCCACTAAAAAAGACTACCAACTTGCATGTTGGCAGTCCTCTTTAAACTATTTGCTTTGGTTCTTTTGGCATGTTGGATAGGCAGTCGTTGTGAACGCAGCCTATTTTTCCTTCGTATCGATCAGGATCGTTACAGGACCGTCATTGATTAATGACACTTGCATGTCTGCGCCAAAGCGACCCGTAGCCACTTCGATACCTGCAGCGTGCAGACCCGCATTGAAAGCTTCGTACAATGGTGTAGCCACTTCAGGTCTGGCAGCTTGAATAAAGCTTGGACGGTTTCCTTTTTTGGTCTCGCCATACAATGTGAATTGCGAGATACTCAAAATAGCACCTTCGATTGCTTCAATCGATTGATTCATTTTTCCCGCTTCATCTTCAAACACCCGCAAATTTTTGATTTTTCGAACCAAGTAATCCACATCTTCTTGGCTATCGTCATGAGTGATTCCCAAGAGAACTAAAAAACCTTTTTGGATTGCTCCTACAGTAGTTCCATCGATTGCAACACTGGCTTCACTTACACGTTGAATGACTGCTCGCATGTCTCGCGTCTCACCCCTTTGTTCTTCTGACACTATATACTTCTGGGATTTGTTTGATTTTGTCCACGATTGACTTAAGATGTGTTAGGTTCTGGATTGAGACCGTGATTCTAATGGTGGCCATCTTGTCTTTGTTGGTTTTCGCTTCCACACTGACCAATCGTTTAGTAACAGCGTTGACTGTTTGCAAGACATCATTCAACAATCCGGAACGATCATAACCATAGATTTCCAGATCTGCATCGTATTCTTTGCCGCTGTTAGAAGTATCTTCCCACTCGACATCGATTAGACGATTGACGATCTCTTTGCTTTGGACATTCGGACAGTCACTGCGATGGATCGAGATGCCGCGGCCCTTCGTGATATACCCGACAATGGCATCACCAGGAACTGGATTACAGCAACGAGAGATTCGGATCAGTAAGTTGTCCACGCCTTCGATCACGATCCCGCCTTCATGGCGGACTTTCATTTTCTCTGGTTCTTTCTTCGCTGGCTGATTGATCATGTCTTGTACTTGTTGTTTTTGTTTTTCGATCTGCTTCTCACGGCGTTCTTCTTCCGTCAAACGATTGGCCAGTGTAGTTGGACTCACTTCGCCAAAACCGACAGAAGCAAATAAATCATCTTCTGTTTGATAATTAAATCGTTCGCAGGCTTCTGCCATCTTGCTTTTCGTTAAAAATTCTTTTGGTACAAAGCCCATGTCTTGCAATGTTTTGACCACTGCTTCGTGCCCTTTGATGATGTTTTCGTCACGATCTTGGGCCTTGAAAAAACGTTTGATCTTGTTTTTAGCTTTGCTGGTAGCTACAAGCTTGATCCAGTCGCGGCTTGGTCCGAATGAATTTGGTGATGTCAAAATTTCAATGATATCGCCATTTTTCAATTTGTAATCCAACTGGACCATCTTGCCATTCACTTTTGCACCAGTGGTTTTGTTCCCGATATCGGTATGAATACTGTAGGCAAAATCCAGCGGACTTGAACCTTGAGGCAATTCTGTGACATCGCCTTTCGGTGTGAATACATATACTTTGTCACTGAAAATGTCCCCTTTGACACCTTCCATAAATTCAGAAGCATCGTAGCTTTCATCCTGGAGTTCCAAAATTTCGCGGAACCAACCGACTTGCTGGGTCATTTTGTCTGCTTTGACTTTCTCGGTTCTACCCTCTTTATATGCCCAGTGAGCAGCAACCCCGAATTCAGCAATCTCATGCATCTCATGGGTACGAATCTGGATTTCTACTGGATTGCCTTTTGGACCGATCACTGTCGTATGTAGTGACTGATACATATTCGCTTTAGGCATCGCAATGTAATCTTTAAATCGACCTGGCATTGGTTTCCATTTTGTGTGGATCGTTCCTAAAACAGCATAACAATCTTTGATTGAATCAACGATTACCCGAATAGCCAAAAGATCATAGATTTCATTGAATTGTTTCTTCTGGTCTTTCATTTTGCGGTAAATGGAGTAGATATGTTTCGGACGACCATAGATCTCAGCAAAAATATCTAGTTCTTCAGTTGCAAGTCGAATCTGTTCAACGGTTTCCGACACATAAGCTTCCCGTTCTTCCCGCTTGGTTTGCATCAAGTGAACGATCCGATAATATTGTTGTGGATTCAAATAACGTAGTGAAATATCTTCTAGCTCCCACTTGATACGGCTGATCCCTAAACGATGCGCCAATGGTGCATAAATCTCCATCGTTTCTTGGGCGATTCGCCGTTGTTTGTCTTCCCGCAGGTGTTTCAATGTACGCATATTATGTAAGCGGTCCGCTAATTTGACCATGATCACGCGCAAATCTTGAGCCATCGCGATCAGCATTTTGCGATGATTCTCTGCTAGCTGTTCTTCATGGGATTTGTATTTGATTTTCCCTAATTTTGTCACACCATCGACCAGCATCGCTACATCTGCACCAAAGACTTCTTTTAGATCTGCTAGGGTCACTTCCGTATCTTCTACCACATCATGTAAAAAACCAGTGGCGACTGTATGAGGATCCATTTGTAGTTCCGCTAAAATCCCTGCTACTTGAATAGGATGGATGATGTAAGGCTCTCCGGACTTGCGAAACTGATCTTTGTGGGCTTCTGTCGCATAATCTAAAGCTTTCTGTACAAATGCAACATGTTCTTCACTCATATAATGGGCCACGAGCTTGATCACACCAGGTCCGGATAATATCACTTCTTTTGCCATGAAACGCGCCTCCTTTTTTCCTATTTTCAAAAAGCAAGACAGAAGCCGCTTCTAAAGAATTCTGCTATCCCCAACTCTCTGAATAGCAGAACTCTTGAAGCAATGCGCTTCTGCCTGGCCATCTTCTTTTATGATTAGTGTCATTATACAAATTTTTCTTGTTTTTTTCAATTCTCTCTATTCTGGTCAAGCGAGACAAAATACCGGTTTATTCATTCAACAGTAACGCTGACTCTGTAAAGGGCACGCCGATTTTTGCCGCCCCTGCCTGTAAAAGTTCTGCAAGTGATTTCTGATCCGTAACAGACGCTGCCGTGTTGACTTGGATCGTCAGTTGCGGTCCTCCATCTAGAGCAAAAATCGAGACATCATGCAACGCATCTGAAACAGTTAACTGCTGACCAAGAGTAATACTAGGCCAGTCCCATGCTTTCAAACGCTGTGCTACTTGGATCTTTGTCAACTCATTCATAAGTGAAGTATTGACAGCCCAGCGGATCTCACCACCAGACAAAGCCAGTGACCGGCTTGTCTCCATTAACTCCGCCAGATCAGCCGTCCGCTCTTTTTCCACCAACAAAGCCGCTGGTAGCCAGACTTCTAAAAAATCAGCGCCATCCATAAAGGAATGACCGATCTCAAAAGCTTTCTTAGCGATTGTTCCTTGTGCCAAGGGAAAATCAACTGCACAGCCGACTTGGATCTCGGAGCCTTCAGTTAACTGCTTCGCTCTGCGCAAATCACTAGGCAACACGATGACTTCTTGGACACCAAGTGTCTTAAATTCAGTAAACATATCTTTTAACAACCAATCCGTCAGTCCAGCTTGTAAAAATCGAAAACTAAGCTTGTCTTTGAATTGCGTCACTTGATCACTTCCTTACTAATTCAGTTAGTACGCTGACAGCACTCAAAAAATAAAATGGGGCGGTTTCGGTTCGCAAAATACGTGGCCCTAACCCACAGATCACAGCACCTTGAGATTCAGCACGAGTGATTTCAGCAGGTGTCAGCCCACCTTCGGGTCCGAAAATTGCTAAGATTTTGCTGCCGAGCGCTGCTTTGGACAAAATATCGATCAGTTTGGCATTCTCGCCACTTTTAGCAGATTCCTCATAAGCAACGATCACATAGTCATAGTTTGAAAGACTATCCCACAACTCTTTGTCCGAAGCAGCCAGTTGGATGATCGGTGCTCGTTGCCGCTGCGCTTGTTCAGCAGCCTCTTGGGCAATTTTTTGCAGCCGCTGCTGTTTCTTTTGGAGTTTCTTATGGTCCCACTTAACTACCGAGGATTGGGCGGGAAAACCGATAAATTTAGCGGCACCCAATTCTGTCCCTTTTTGGACGATCAATTCCAATTTATCTCCTTTAGGATACCCGCTGGCGATCGTAACATGAATCGGTAATTCTTTGTCTTGCTGTTCCTTTTCTACTTCAATCAAATGAACCGCTTGTTCATCGATCTGCTGGATTTTCGCGAGGATCGCTACTTGGTCTTGAAAGACCAAGTAGACACAGTCATCCGGAACCATCCGCATCACACGTACCATGTGATGAAACGGTTCTCCCTCTACTACATAAACAGGCTTCGCCTCATAATCCTCATTCAAAAAATATCGCTGCATATGACATTCCCTACTCTGGTTTTTTTAGTGCGATCGCATACCAATCTTTTTGATTCAAGATTTGGTCAACAACAAATCCTTGCTCTGTCATGGCATCGATCACAAGTTGTTTTTTCGCTTCGATGATTCCAGAAACAATTAATGTTCCGGTAGGCTTCAGCAACCGCCAAGCATCTGGGATCATCAGTAAGATGATATCAGCTAAAATATTCGCTACAATAATGTCTGCTTCGATTTCAATACCTGTTAAAAGGTCATTGGCAGCAACATTCACTGCTTCGGCAACTGGGTTTAGTGCCATATTTTCTTTTGCCGCCCGAACAGCCACCTCGTCAAGGTCATAGGCATATACTTGATTGGCCCCTAAGTGGCGGCTGGCAATACTTAAAACCCCTGATCCGGTTCCAACATCCAGGACCGTTTCCTCGCCTCGTAAATACATTTCTAACGCCTGTAACGTCAAGCGCGTCGTCGGATGGGTACCAGTTCCGAAAGCCATTCCTGGATCTAGCGTAATGATTTTCTCGGCAGGGTCCGTCGTTTCATATTGTTCCCAGCTGGGAACAATCGTCAAATAGCGAGTGATCCGTACTGGATGATAATATTTCTTCCAAGCAGTCGCCCACTCTTCCTCTACTACTTCGCTGGAGGTAATCTCATTTTTGCCAATTGCTAACCCATATTCCGGTAAACGAGCGATCGCCGCCTCAATAAATGGCAAAATTTCAGGTAAAAAGATAGTCTCGGGGAAATAAGCCGTTACCTGGGCGCCTTCATCCAGCGTTGTATAGGTTTCTTTGTCTAACACTTCACCATAGGCATCGCTTTTAAAGTTTTCAATGTCAAGAACATCTTCGATTGCTACACCACTGGCCCCTTGTTCCATCAAAATGTTGGCGACCGCTTCAACTGCTTCACTTGCAGTAGCTACTTTCACTTCATTCCATTTCATCTATCTGCTCCTTAATAACTTGGATAAGGAATATACGATTCCCCATCGCTTTCTTGGTAAGTATTCATACGGTCTAACAACTGATCTTGATCGAAAACTAGTTCGAAGACCGCTTCTTCACTCTCATCGTTTAGAAAATCTAGTAAATCACTTTCTCCCTCCGTCAGAATCTCTTTGATGTAATCAACCAAAGCATCCAGCAACGCTTTTTGGATTCCTTTTTTGCCTGCGTAGGGAATGACTGCCAAAAAGTCCTCTTCTGCAAAGGAAGACTTTTGGGGATCAAACAATAAAATACCGTCTTCAAATTCGATGATCTCTTCTTCAGAGGCTACTCCTTGGGCATCATCTACCTGCAAATGATTCGGGTTCTCTGCAAATAAGCGTAAAACAAGTTCGATGGTATGGTTTCTTGCATCCCAATCAAGGGCAACATCGTACTCAGGGATTTTTTTTGTTAATTGTCTGTCCAAATAAGTCAGCATTGTTTCTTTAGCCATTATACGTTCCTTCTTTCCTATTGCCAGCCGTGATCTGGCTGGACAGCAGATTTTCTGCTGTTGGTAATATATGGGTTACCTGCTACGACAAACCGCAGCGGCTTATGGGTCCACTCCCCTTTATTCGGGATACCGATTCTGGGAACAGCGAGTATTTCTTTCGGTGTTCGCCGTTTCTCGTTGACAAGATGCAGTGGACTTGTAAAAATTGAATGGCCATAATAATCAGGCGTAATTCCCAAAGCTTTCACAAGCTTTCCAGGTCCGTTCGAGAGATCAGGACCGGATTTACTGCGATTTATCTCCATTTGTGCGATTCCTTCGACGGGCTCCACGCCGCGGATCATGATCCCTTGGGGAATGCCTTCAGGCTGTGTGATAAAATTCAAAATCAAATGAGTATGCATCGTATATAAATAAATCGTTCCCGGCTTTTCATACATTGCTCGAACTCGTGGCGTGTTACGCATCCCGAAACTATGAGCAGCCAGATCTTCTGGTCCTAAATAAGCTTCACAGTCGACGATATAACCGCCTAATTTCCCACTGGGCGTCTCATGTTCCAGATACATTCCTAATAATTGCCGGGCAATCGCTGTTGTTGATTGTTGTGCAAATAATTGTTCAATTTCATTCATTTTCTTCACCTTCTTTATTTTACACAATTCTCAAGGAACTTACTATTGATTACGACCATCTTATCAATTGTTTGACCTTTCTATCGCCACTGACTAGTTTCAATAGCAAAATACCCGCTTCCTTATGGGAATATACGTTCTTATGATATACTAAAGAAAAAAGAAAGGAGCTTATTATGCAGCAACCACTTGCGTACCGCATGCGTCCCCGCAACCTTGATGAAGTCGTAGGTCAACAGCATTTAGTTGGACCCGGAAAGATCATTCGCCGGATGGTTGAGGCCAAGATGCTCTCTTCCATGATCCTGTATGGTCCACCAGGGACCGGAAAAACAAGTATCGCTAGTGCAATCGCCGGTTCGACACGTTACGCATTCCGCATGCTGAATGCTGCGACTGATACGAAAAAAGACCTTCAAATCGTCGCCGAAGAAGCCAAAATGAGCGGCACAGTCATTTTACTTTTGGATGAAGTCCATCGTCTGGATAAAACAAAGCAAGATTTCTTACTGCCTCATTTAGAAAGCGGAAAAATCATTATGATCGGGGCCACAACTGAAAATCCTTATATCACTATCAACCCAGCCATCCGTAGTCGTACACAGATTTTTGAAGTAAAACCATTGCAAGAATCAGATATTTTAGCCGCCATTGATGCGGCTTTAGCTGATAAAGAACGTGGCTTGGGAACAGAATCGATCCAGTTGACAGAAGAAGCTCGTCTCCATCTTTCACGAGCGACCAATGGGGATCTCCGCAGTGCACTCAATGGATTAGAACTCGCTGCTCGCTCCACGCCGCCAAGTTCTGATGGGAAAATCCATTTGACTTTGCCAATTATTGAAGAGTGTGTTCAGCGCAAAGCATTGACCCATGACAAAGATGGCGATGCCCATTATGATGTCATCTCTGCTTTTCAAAAATCGATCCGCGGCAGTGATGTTGATGCGGCACTCCATTATCTGGGTCGTCTGGTAGAAGCAGGAGACTTGGCAATCATCTGCCGGCGTTTGATGGTGATCGGTTATGAAGATATCGGGTTAGCCAATCCAGCGGCAGCTGCTCGAACAGTCAATGCTGTCTTAGCAGCGGAACGATTAGGCTTACCTGAGGCGAGGATCCCTTTAGCAGATACTGTGGTCGACCTTTGTCTATCCCCTAAGTCCAACTCGGCTTATATGGCACTAGACGCTGCCATCGCAGATATTCGTGCAGGCAATGCCGGGGATGTCCCTGATCATCTAAGAGACAGTCATTACAAAGGAGCTGAAGCCTTGAACCGAGGCGTCGGTTATCAATACCCGCACAACTTTGATGATGCGTGGGTCGATCAGCAATACTTACCCGATAAAATCAAGCAAGCTCACTATTATCAGCCAAAGGCTACCGGAAAATACGAGCAAGCTCTAGGTCAAAGATATCAACAATTGCAGCAACGAAAAAAACAGACCTAACCCTCAGCAGCCGCTTCATGGAAGCGAGAAAGGTTTTTGTCACCGTTTTCAATCTTCTTTATTGCTACTTTTGTTGTCCTATGCTACTATGAAGGTGGGAATTCTGTGATGTACGAGTTGTCCCATCTGTGTGTTGACCGAACATTTTTATTGATATATTGGGATCCGTCTTGTGTCAAAGCTGGTAACATGCCTTTTCATTTGGTAGTTCGATGCTTAGACCGTGGAACCCACCTGCTAGAATTTGCGGGATCAATACTACGGGAAAAAGAACGGCATCTACGGATATTACCCATTCTTTATTGAATGTGCCATCTGTTTTAGACAGGTGGCTTTTTTGTGCTTTTTGCTATTCCTTTAGCACTTCGCTATACTAAAACTATCTTATAAGAGAAGGACGGATTTCACGGATGATTTTTCTATTATTTTTGATTGCTGCTGTTTTGTTGTTTGGCGTCTGCTACTTACTGTTAACAAAACATGCCATTTTCTTTTCCCTTATTCCTGAAAATACTAAAAATCAAACTTTTTTGACCATTTATGGCTATCTTCATGGTGTTTTAGGTATTCTTGCAATCATCGTGGCTTTTTTAGACAA
This sequence comes from Enterococcus sp. AZ091, assembly GCF_051714805.1. Lineage (NCBI taxonomy): Bacteria > Bacillati > Bacillota > Bacilli > Lactobacillales > Enterococcaceae > Enterococcus > Enterococcus sp. AZ091. The sequence continues at coordinate 379,257 of NZ_JBIOSO010000001.1, forward strand.
AAAATTGATTGCCCTCGTTTATTTAGCAGTGTTAATGATTACTTCTGCCTCATTCAGTTTGCTGTTTGCCCGTAAGATGAAAAAAACAGATAATTAGGTTTTTCTTTTTAGTCAAAAAGTTTTACAATAAAGATGAAGTTATCTGAGAGGAGTGTTTCATATGTTACAACAATATCAACGAATCATGGTTGCAGTCGATGGCTCAAGTGAGTCAGAATTAGCTTTTAAAAAAGCGGTCAATGTGGCCCAACGGAACAATTCTGAACTGGTACTAGCCCATGTAATCGATACCCGTGCCTTTCAAACTGTTTCTTCCTTTGATGGCATGTTGGCTGAGCAAGCGACTGAAATGGCTAAGCAAACATTGAAAGATTATGAAGACTATGCCCGTAAGAACCAAGTAACTGCAGTAAAGACTGTCATCGAATACGGTTCGCCAAAACCAATCATTGCGAAACAATTACCAGAAGATAATCAAATCGATTTAATCATGATCGGCGCTACTGGTCTCAATGCCGTCGAACGAATTTTTATTGGTTCAGTCTCTGAGTATGTAATACGTCATGCCTCTTGTGACGTATTGGTCGTACGGACAGACCTTGACAATCATCTGCCAACAACCAACGAAAAAGAGGAAGCATAATCTCTGAATGAACCAACACATACTCAAATCAAAAACAAAAACACTCTGACAAAAAGGTTCTTGTCAGAGTGTTTTTTTCTATTTTTCACGATTTGTTAGTTTTAGCCATTAAAAAAACTGCGCCATCCGTCTCAGCTCAAAATGACCTAGCTGTCTTTCTTGAAGAGGACACCTTCTGGTTCCTTCTGATCAGTATGACGTTTGGCACAGTCTCTTGCAACAAGCCTGTGGAGCAAGCTTGCCAGCAAAAAATGAAAGCAAAGTAATAGGTTATTTATTATCTAATCATGTTTCTGAATACTTGTAAAGTCTTTTTTCTGAATTTTCTGATTAAATCTATTTCTTTTTCTATGCGCTATTGATGGCGACTAGACTCAGTGAATCAACTGCCAAAATTTTCTTTGATAGTAGTTGTGCCATAGCACGCTACCAATCAACAGAACCAGCAAGACTGGACCATTCAAGAGCCAAAATGGAATCATCGTTGCTGCAAAACCGTAACCGACGAGTAACAGAATACTAAGGAGAAGTGCCACCATCATGCCGACGATCATTCCCACACTTCCGGCACCCCGGGTAAACAATTGACTGACATTGGTCCAATCAAGCAAAAGCAAGCGATAATCACGAGCAAAATATTTTAAGCATAGCAAGTAACAACCAAGTAACGTACCTAGAAAGAAAGTCGTTGCCAATAGGATCGGCATCTTAAAGAGCAAAATCGCCAATAAGGCAATCCCGCCAGTCAAAACCATTTGAAGCATTAGGCCAAATCGGAATTTTGCTTGTAAATATTTTTTCATAGACAACGGCAATGAACGAACAAACAGAAAATTTTGCTGATCCAATGAAATCAAGGTACTGATAAAAGAGGTTGGATTGACCATCATCACAGCTAATGCGATACCTGCCAAAAAGAACACTCCGCAAAAACGAGCATCCATTTGTCCTAGATCAAACGTACCGCTCAATGCAAATGTCACAATAAAAATGATCGGTGTCATCAGTGAAGTGGACAATACTTGCATAATCAAGTTGGGATCACGAACCAGCTGGGAATTATAACTGAATAACATCTGCGACAATCCTTGCCCGGATTTCTGCTTCCGTCGCACGCTTCCATGGTCGGGCACAGCCATCGCCACCTGATCATAAAACTTCGGTAAAATAAAGAACCGAATCGCTCCTAGCAGCAACAAACAAACCACTAGAACAATAGCAAAGCTCCCGATTCCTGCAACTGCAAAGGGACTGTGCATGATATAGAAAAATGGCAGTAAAAAGGCAATGGCCCCGCGATCCATGATCTGTGTATCGTAGGAACTGGTTTGATTCATCATCAAGATCCCTACCACTACTACGATCATAGAAATTCCCAACAACAAGCTGGTCATCATTTTTTTATGTTCACGAAACAATTTTGTTCGAGCCAATCCAAAAACGATCAAACTACAAATACTAAAAACAATCACGAGAAATAATAAAAAGAGCACAATCGCTAACAAAAGCGTGAGCAGAATAAAGACCTGTGAACGCATTCCCGTTAAAAGAAATAAGACAAATAACGGAAAAACAAATGGTGCCACTGTTAAAAAGACAACAAGAATCTTGGCGGTGAAAATTTCTGCTTGCCGGAAAGGCAATGGCAAATATGCAGGCAAGTCTTGACTCTCAAAGAAGACATTAAAAATGGACGAGATTCCTTGAGAAAATCCTAGAACGCCAAAAAGAGCAACATAATAAGTGAAAAAACCTGGCAAACGGCTGAAATCCAGTGCGATCATTGTTAGGCCGTAAATCACTAAAAAAACGAAACCTGATAATACATATTGTTGGATCAAATAACGAGTCAATTGTGTCCCGCTTTTTCCTTTTTTACGGGCTTTGTCTGTGACTTGCGGATTGGCGTACCGAAGATTGACGCTTGTCAACGTCAATAACTGTCGCTTGTTCATCTGAACTCGCCTCCATTTTCTGTCAACGATGGCTCTTCCGCGCCTCTACCTGTCATTTTTAAATAGATCGCTTCCAAAGAAAGATCTGGATTTTGTGCAAGCAATTCATCGACAGAACCGTTATAAAGCAATTCGCCTTTTTTCAAAATAGCTAACTGATCACAAAGCTGTTGGGCAGTATCCAAGACATGCGTCGAGAAAATAACCGTTTTGCCTTTCGCAGCATGTGCTTTCATCATTTCTTTTAGATCAAACGCTGCCTGCGGGTCTAATCCCTGCAAAGGCTCATCTAAGATCCAAATATCCGGATCCGGCAGTAATGCTCCAATTAGAATGGTTTTTTGCCGCATACCATGGGAAAAACTGGCTAGCGTTTCTTCTGCATGCGTCGTCATATCAAATAACTGGCCCAGTTCATTTAAGCGTACCTTTTTTTGGGTTTCCGGTACTTCATAAGCAGCTGCGATCAAATCCCAATATTCTCCGGCGGTCAACTGCAAAAACATGTCCGGTGAATCCGGGACATAAGCAATCTGTTTTTTTATTTCTTCTCGGTATTGGGCTAATGCTTTGCCATCAAAAACGATTTCGCCACTCGTCGGCTGTAAAATACTAACTAGACTCTTGATGGTCGTTGATTTTCCCGCACCATTATGTCCTAAAAAACCAAAGATCTCACCTTGCTGAATCGTCAAAGAAAGGTCCTTCAATGCTTTTTTTGTTCCGTACGTTTTACTTACATGTTTCAATTCAATCATTTACTATCCCCCTTAGAAATAAGACTTAACGTAATTTTACGTGAATAAACAGAAAATTTAAAATGTTTATTTACATTTTAAATGAAAAAAGTTGACAGGAATCAGCAAAACAAAGATAATTATAGCAATTTAGGGGAGTAGCACATGGGTTTTTCCATGATCATAGATCAACAGCAAGCGGGAATCCGCTGGTCTATGATGTTTCTTGCAAGACCTAAGTGGCAAAGGGCCTCTTGGGTCTTTTTGCAGTTCAATTTGGAGGGAAAATCTATGAGTAAAATGAAAAAATTAACCGCGGGAGGCCTTTTGGTCGCCATGGGTGTGGTCTATGGAGATATCGGGACCAGCCCACTCTATGTGATGAAAGCAATCGTTGAAGACAACGGCGGGTTGAAAACACTCTCCCCGGACTTTGTATTGGGAAGTGTCTCCCTCGTTTTTTGGACTCTGACTCTGCTTACCACGATTAAGTACGTCTTAATCGCTTTGAACGCGGATAATCACGGTGAGGGCGGAATTTTTTCCTTATACACACTTGTTCGTAAGCAAAGCCGCTACTTGATCATTCCGGCAATCATTGGTGGCGCTGCGTTATTGGCAGATGGTGTACTAACCCCTGCCGTCACTGTCACGACAGCCATTGAAGGGTTGCGGGGCATTCCGATGTTTTATGATCATTTTGGGAATGATCAATCCATTATTGTTTGGATTACATTAACGATCCTTTTCGTTCTTTTTAGCCTGCAACGCTTTGGGACAGAATTCGTTGGGAAAGCATTTGGACCGATCATGCTTGGTTGGTTTACTTTTTTGGGGATCGTCGGTTTGATCAACTTTTCCGGTGATCTGTCTGTCATTCGTGCGTTGGATCCCCGTTATGCCATCGGGCTGCTGTTTAGCCCTGATAACACCTCAGGTCTGTTCATTCTCGGGAATATCTTTCTGGCAACCACTGGTGCTGAAGCACTATATTCCGATTTAGGACATGTGGGCAAAAAGAATATTTATGCCAGCTGGCCTTACATCAAAATCTGTTTGATGCTTAATTACTTAGGTCAAGCTGCTTGGTTATTAAAGGTTTATCAAGATCCTGCCTATCAACAGATTGAAAACCTAAACCCTTTTTTCCAGGCTTTGCCTCAAGGTTGGACCGTTTTTGGCGTCGGCTTTTCTGCGTTGGCTGCAATCATTGCCTCCCAAGCTTTACTTTCCGGATCTTTCACGTTAGTTTCGGAAGCAATCAAGTTGCGTTTGTTGCCGCGGATGCAGATCATGTATCCTGGTTCTTCCATCGGACAAATGTATATCCCCGCGCTTAACCTGATGCTGTGGATCGCTTGTTCCGGTGTCGTTCTCTTATTCCGGACATCCACGCGAATGGAGGCCGCTTATGGTTTAGCGATTACAGTAACTATGCTGATGACCACAGTCTTGTTATATTTCTTTTTGCGTCAATTCAAAAAAGCGCGATTTATCGCTCCATTTATTACCTTATTTTTTGCAGCTATCGAAGGCATCTTCTTCATCTCGAGTGCCGCAAAATTTTTCCACGGTGGGTTCGTTGCGGTTTTGATGGCCGCTTTGATTATCGCCATCATGCTCATTTGGGAATGGGGCAACCACATTCAAGAACAAGCTGCCGAAGAAGTTGACTTGACCGAATACATTCCCCAACTACAGGAATTGCGGAATGATGAGACATTGCCATTTTCTCAGACCAATGTCGTCTTTTTAGTTCCAAAACTGCAAGGAAATACGATTGGCCGTCAGTTTATTTATTCGATCCTTGATAAACGGCCGAAACGCGCCAAAGTGTATTGGTTTGTAAATGTGGAAGTCACAGATGAACCTTATACAAAACAGTACGAAGTCTCGATGGCTGAGACAGATTTCATCGTAAAATTGAAACTCTACTTGGGCTTTCGGGTTTCTCAAGAAGTCAATGTCTACATCCGACAAATCATTCAAGAATTGATGAAGGATGGTCGCTTACCAAAACAGCCGCAAAAATACTCATTGACCCCGGGACGTCAAGTTGGCGACTTCCAGTTTGTTCTGATCGAAGAAGAGTTGTCGAATGTCACCTCATTAACCCGATGGGAGCGGCAAGTAATGTTAACCAAACTCTTTATCAAACGGCATACTATTTCTCCGGAACGTTGGTTTGGACTCACTTACAGTGACGTGGTCCATGAGACCGTTCCATTAGTGATTGGGCAACCGAAGGCAAGTAACCTTTCTGAAATTGTTCCAGTCAAGAAAAAACTAACTGACTAATTGCAAAGTAAGGTCACTTGCGGTACACTATTGGCAAATAAGCAAAAGGAGGAAACACCATGATGCGCATGACTAAAATAACATGTAACGTCAACTATCAGCGTTACCATATCGCATTTAGCCATGCAATTGGTTTTACAAAAACCGTTTTAGGGACGAGTCTGTCTAAAACAGTTGAATATTCGTAAAATCAATGGCCATCTCAAGGTGTTTATCTCGAACAACATCAGATAAAAATAACACAGGCCATGGATTTCCATGGCCTTTTTGAGTGGTCTCAAGGAGTGAGATCATGCTAATTCAAGCAAATAAAATCAGTAAAAATTTTGGCGGTACCCCGCTATTTGAACAATTAACTTTCCAAATTGATCCCGGTGAAAAGATTGGTTTAATCGGCATCAATGGATCTGGTAAGACAACATTATTAGATTTATTACTCGGGACCGAGAAAAACGATACTGGAACGATCAGCCGACGTAAAAGTCTTTCTATTGGTCATTTGGCACAAGAATTTTCGCCCTCTTCAGAAACGGTGCTGACGTATTTACAAACCTCTTCCCCCCGACTGCAAGAGATAAGTCGCAAGATGCGACGTTGTGAACAACAGATGAGCGATCCTGACGCTGACTTATCGAAATTATTGGACCGCTATGGTCAATTACAGCTACAATTTGAAGAACTCGGTGGCTATCTGTTAGAAGACCGGATTCTTGCTAGCTTAAGAGGATTGGGAATAGCGCAGTTGCAAGAAACTTCTTTGCAGGCGTTAAGTGGTGGGGAGCGAGTCAAAGTAGAACTAGCAAGATTGCTGTTGACAGAGCATGACTTGCTTTTACTGGATGAGCCCACGAATCATCTTGATTTAGCTAGTCTTCATTGGCTGGAAAACTATCTTATCAATACGAAAAAAGCATATATCGTCATCTCTCATGACCGCGCTTTTCTGGACAAAGTGACGACTAGGATCTGTGAGATCGAAGATGGTCAATTGATTTCTTATCCGGGAAACTATAGCCAATATCGGTCATTGAAACAAGCTCGAATCGCGGAACTGACTAAGAACTATGAGCTGAAGCAAAAAGAATGCCAGCGGCTTAAAGCGATGATTCGCCGTTATCGCCAATGGGGGAATGAAGGGGACAATGAGGACTTTTTCCGTAAAGCCAAAGAAATTGAAAAGCGTTTAGCGAAGATCACTCTCGTCAAGCCCCCGCTGCCTCCTAAAAAAAGGATACGCACAGTCAATCAAAGTGATCGAACAGGCAGAGAAGTCTTTATCGCCCGAAATATCGGTAAAGTCATGGCTGATCGGCTACTCTTTGAAGACAGTAGTTTCTCGATTTACCGTGGTGATCGCTTAGCGATCATTGGTGAAAACGGCACCGGTAAGACGACCCTGATTCAGCTTTTGTTAGGTACTTTGGCGCTTGACGCGGGAACGATCAAATCCGGCAGTAATCTGCAGATCGGGTATCTGCCTCAAAAGCTCTCATTTTCTAATCCCGCTATGCGGGTCCTATCCTTTGCCTATCAGTTCATAGGCAATGAACAATCTGCACGACAACAACTGGCACAAATCGGTTTTTATCAGGATGATGTCTCAAAACGCATTCAGGATCTTTCTGGCGGTGAGAAGATTCGCCTTTATCTGCTGAAACTTTTTCATAAAAAAATCAACGTCCTGCTATTAGATGAGCCTACCAATCATTTGGATATCTATGCTCGTGAAGAAATTGAAGAATTGATTCAGCGCTTTGGTGGTACGTTAATTGCTGTGAGCCATGACCGCTATTTTCTAAAACAAACTTTCCAAGACATGCTGTTGATCCGCGACCAGCAGGTCATGCGGCAGCCCATCGACTGGCAGGCTCTTTAAGAAGATCACGTTCGTTTTTTTCACCATAAGGAATCGTATATCAGAAAAATCAAATAAAAATAGCCGCAGGATAAGAGAACTGGCAGACCTCGTGACAGGGTGACGAGGTGTTGTTCGTACACTGGAACACTCTCAGTCCCTGCGGCTATTTCATTTGTTTAAAAGACGCGAATTAAAAGAGTGTCAACTGCTGGTCTTCAAAACGATGGATATAGGCAAAGACTTCTTCTGGTCGATAAAGAATTTGATAGGTTTGGCAGAATGCACAAAAAATAGCCATTAGCTTTTGCTGATTCGGACTGTCGCAAACATACCGATCGCCAAAAGTTTGCTGATACTTTTCCTTCATACCAGGAAAATCACGGTCTAGTTGCTGATAAAAGTATGCGCGATTTCCTTCCCGCATCGTCACCCCAAATCCAAAACAGATGATGCCTTTCACTCCCGCTTGGCGACAGTAGTCCAAAACCCCCAACAGATTCTCCTCGCTGTCATTGATAAAAGGAAGAATAGGTGATAACCAAACAACAGTAGGAATCCCTGCTGCTTGAAACGTCTTAAGCGCCAAAAAACGATGATAAGTGGTAGCGACTTGTCGTTCTAATTTTTTACATAGTGCTTCATCATAAGTCGTTAGAGTCATTTGAACAACTGCTTTCGTTTGCTGGTTGATTTCTATCAGCAAATCCAAATCTTCCAACACACGCGTTGATTTGGTCAAAAGCGCGACACCAAAACCGTTCTTTTTGATTACTTCCAGTGCTTGCCTCGTTTGTCTCAAACGCTGTTCTGCATGAACGTAAGGATCTGACATAGCACCGGTAACGATCATGCAAGGCTGTCGGCGCTTCTTTAATTGCTGGTCCAAAATCGTTATTGCTGCTTCTTTGATCTCGATATCCTCAAACCGATGCGCCATCTGATAGCAGCTGCTGCGACTATCACAATAAATACAGTCATGTGTACACCCTCGATAGAGATTCATTGTATTGTTTGGTGAAAGAATCGTTTTATAGCGTCGCGTGTGCATTTAACCCCTCCTACAGAACTTATGTTCCCATTTATTTTCTCATAACTTGACTAAAAGTGCAAAAAAAGACTTGATCTTTTTCAAGATCAAGTCCGTTGATTAGTGAATATTCCCAATCAGCTTACGAATCGGTTTTCTTGCCATGTAAAGAATAATCCCTACGACTACTGCAACACCACCGACAATGCCATAATAAGCCCCTTCTGTTTGCGGTGTATAGAAACGAGCAATCTGAGCATTGATCGCTTGCGAAGAAGCATCTGCTAATAGCCAAATAGCAAGAGTTTGGGCTTCGAAGGCTTTTGGTGCTAATTTGGTCGTTACAGACAATCCAACTGGTGACAGACACATTTCGCCAGCAATCATGATAAAGAAACTAAAGACTAGCCACAATGGGCTTACCCGTTGATTGACTCCGAACAGCATACTTGGGAACATCAACAAGACAAAAGACAAACCTGCTAAAATCAAACCAATTGCAAATTTCACTTCCGTTCTAGGTTGTTTATTGCCAAGTTTCGTCCACAACCAAACAAATACCGGTGTCAACAGCACGACAAACAATGGATTTAGTGTTTGATACAGACTCGCCGGAATCGTGATCCCAAACAACGTATCTTGTGTCCGATCGGCCGCAAAAAGTGCCAATATTGATGACCCTTGTTCTTCTAGGGACCAAAAAACGATTGCAGATAAGAACAAAGGAATATACGCTAAAACTTTTTTCTTTTCATCCGGTGTCACATCACGAGAACGCAACATTTTAGTAAAGTAGTAGATCGGCAAAAATATTCCTAAGATACTGATGCAATTGATAAAGAAATCAACGGTCAGATAGCCCATCGCAGCTGCACCGCCGAAAACCACTGCTACAAGCCCTAGTACGATGATAACGTTACGGAAAAAGATTTTTTTCTCTTGCGCAGATAATGGATTAGTTGGTGTCATTGCAACATCTTTCAACGTTGTCTTCCCTTGAACATAATATTGCACCAAACCAATGAACATTCCGATAGCTGCTATTGAAAAACCTAAATGGTAATTGACGTTTTGTCCTAAAATACCCACAATGATCGGTGCTAAAAGTCCACCAATATTGATCCCCATATAAAAGATTGAAAATCCTGCATCTCGGCGCACATCTTCTTTCGAATATAAGTGGCCGACCATCCCTGACACATTGGACTTCAACAAACCTGTTCCAATAACGATCAACATCATAGAAACAAATAGTGCAGCAATACCAAGAGGCGCTGCCAGAACAATATGTCCAAACATAATAAGGATCCCGCCATAAAAAACGGATTTGTTCGATCCTAATAAGCGGTCAGAGATCCACCCGCCAACGATACTAGACATATAAACGAGTGAACCGTAGATTGACATGATCGCTACAGCCGTTGATTTAGGTAGGCCTAAGCCACCATTTGTTACAGCATCATACATAAAGTAAACTAAGATGGCCCGCATGCCATAGTAGCTGAATCGTTCCCACATCTCAGTGAAAAATAGTGTCGACAACCCTCGCGGCTGTCCTAGGAAAGTCTTTTCTTTTTCCATACTTACTGGCTCCTTATAAAAAACAAATTTAGAAATTTTTCTGAAAATTCACAAATGCCAGTTTATTCCCGTTTGGCTTCCTTTACAAGGTTATTTTGCTTAGATTATGTTTTGTAAAATGGCGATATGCTGAGTCGAAAATGAGAGTTTTTTACTAGATACTAGGAAATCACTGATCTAACAACCTAAAAAATTGTACGTTAATTAAATAACGTTTTTTATCGATTAAAACTATTTTTACCGTTTTTTTATTCTAGATTCAAGAATTTGTTAATAAAAATAACCTGATTCATCACATCAATGTTTATTCATACACTTATATGCTGAATCAGACGATTTTTTATTCAATGTTCTTTGTTATTTAGCAGGACACAGCCTCTCTCAACATCTGGCAGAACATTTCCACCGACTGGGCATAAAGAGCAGCAATTGTGAGCTTTCCTCTTTTAGTCTAGGCTTGCTTACTGTCTCAGTCAAATCAAGTGCATTGGGCGCCTATGTATCAGCGGCATTCCCTAACGAAACAATCCTTAGTTTCATAACAGAGCCCAATAAATCTCGATTTTTTTGCTCCCTTCTCAATCGATGTCTAACATTTCATGTCAATGATTCACACCATGATCGGTACCGAAGTCCTATTTCTCTTTACTGAACACAATTCATCAAATCAGAGCCTATCTTGTTGAACTTGTTCTTAAGAGTGATAACAACGGCGAGCAGCAGCTAATCACTGTCTTCGATGATTAGCTGCAAGCTTAGATTCGAACGAAGAAGTTGCAGAGCAGCCCACAATAAAGCTCAGTTTAACAGGATCCAGTCTCCTGAGTACCATTCATCACTAAGCGGGAAGCTTTTTTCAAGGTGTTACTTTTTTTGCATCTTTGCTTAATGATACTTAGTAGTTGACAGTCCGTCTACTAAGTATTATTATGTAGCAGTACTGAGTAATACTAGGTATTGAGACAAATGGTTTTTGAGAGGATGAGCGATGTGAAAGGAATGACTGAATTACTAAAAGGTGTGCTAGAAGGTGTCGTGCTTCAAGTCATCCATAACAGCAAAGAGACTTATGGCTATGAAATCACGAATACACTGATCGAATTAGGGTTTCAAGATATCGTCGAAGGCACCGTCTATACAGTCTTACTCCGTTTAGAAAAAAAAGAATTGGTAACTGTTGAAAAAAGGAAATCTGACCTTGGACCGGCAAGGAAGTTTTATCGTTTGAACGCAAATGGGGAAATTTACCTCCAAGATTTCTGGAGTAAATGGACGTTTCTTGTAGATCAGCTAGATAAAATCAAGCACGAGACACTTTTCAATCAGGAATGAGGGATAACTATGAAAGCCATCACTGTGGATCATCTTACAAAAACCTATGGTGATCTTGACGTATTAAAAGGAATTACTCTTGAAATCAAAAGAGGCGAAATCTTTACTTTACTTGGAGAAAATGGTGCTGGAAAGTCAACACTGATCAATATTCTAACTACACTCGCTAGCCCTACATCCGGCAATGCAACAATTTTAGGGTTAGACCTACGAAATGACTCCGATCAAGTGCGGGATGTCATCAGCTTGAATAGTCAATCGATCACACTAGATGATGAATTTACCGGTTTTGAAAATTTGAAACTAATTGGCACGCTGTTGGACATCCCTCATCTGCGCAGGAAAATAGATACCTTATCAGAACGACTTCATTTAGCAGATTTTCTCTATAAAAAAGTCGCTACCTATTCTGGAGGAATGAAGCGACGACTAGATATTGCAGTCTCTCTGCTCCCTGACAAAGAAATTTTGTTTCTTGATGAGCCAACTACTGGTGTGGATCCAAAAAACAGATTAGAGATTTGGCAACTAATCCTTCAGCTTAAAGCAGAAGGAAAGACGATCTTTCTGACAACTCAATACCTTGATGAAGCAGACCGTTTAGCTGATCGAATCGCTTTTATCAACGATGGGAAGATTTCATTGATTGGCACACCACAAGAATTGAAAAAGCAAGCAAGAGATCTGCACAAAGTCATCGTTCCAAAAAAAGTGATCGATCAAGCGACTTCTCTTCTAAACGAATCTGCGATTCACTATATGGTTGAAAATGACACCATTATTCTTGCTAGAAATGATTTAAAAGAGTCGATGATGAAACTCTTGCAAAATGATATTGACATTCTAACAACTGCTCCGATTGAACTTAGTTTGGAAGAAATATTCTTGGATGCTACTGGAAAGGAGGACTAAAAAATGAAGACAATCAAGCAACTTTTCACATTAACGAACCGCATCGTTAGACAAAATTTAACAAGTGTCGATACGATCATTACAAGTATCGTTATGCCTATTTTCATCTTACTTTTTTTCGTTTATGTCATTGGTGGCAATATTTTAGTCGGGGGCACAGCAGGAGAGCCTTCAGACTATCTTAGCTACGTTATGCCAGGATTTTTGCTGATGTCTATGGCAATGGGATCGGCTTACACTGCTTTGAGGATCAACAATGATAAAACAAAAGGATTCCTGACGCGATTATTATCTATGCCAATGAAACGTTGGGTGATTCTAGGATCGCACATTGTCGCCTCAACAATTTTTATGCTTATTTCTGTACTTTCTGTACTGCTGATCGGACTAGTATTGGGTTATCGACCACAAGCAACGATTGGTGACTTCCTGCTTTTCACCCTTTTGATCGTACTTTTTGCCGTTAGTCTCACTGTGCTAGCTATCCCCTTCTCGTTAACAGCAAAAGATTATGCTGGAGCAGGAGCCTTTTCGTATATTTTGATCTTCCTGCTTTTTATCAGTCCAGCCTTTGTGCCGGTCGCTGGAATGGCAAAACCTGTGCGCCTATTTGCTGAGAACCAGCCAATGACGCCCATTATCGAAACGACAAAGAATTTGCTTGCTGGTACATTCTCTTTTGGTTCCCAAAGCAGCCTCTTGACCCTTTTGTGGCTAGCCCTATTACTAAGTTTTTTCTCTTTTCTGTCAATGAAACGCTACAAACAACTATTTATTAATTAGGAGGCCCACCATGAACTTTTATGACAAAATAACAGGTAACGACATGAATAAGCAACAAAAAGAATTTCAACTTCGTATTGATAAGTTACCCGCTGGCTACCAAGATGCGTGGCGCGAACTCAATCAAAAGATCTGGAGCTACAGTGATTTTTCTGGAAGAAATCTGTACCCTATCTTGGAAGGGATCGTCGGTCTTTTTGAAGAAAGTGCCGCAGAAAAACTGCCGATCAATAGCGTGATCGGTGAAAATATGACTACCTTCATCTCAGAAATCGCTGAAGCAGCTGGTGCCAAAAATGAGCGAGACAAATTGCGAGAACACTTGAATCAAGTGACCAAAAAACTAAAGTGAGGGATGAAGATGGGAATAAAAGAAGCATTAGAAGGTAAAAAAGAATGGCGTGCTCTGCAAAAACGGGCAAATCAGTTGCCGAATGATTATCGAATCGTCTATAAAGAAATCCAAAAGTACTTTATGAAAGTTGATCCAGTAAATCTTGCCAGCGATTTCCAACCACTCGTTGATCTGTTGGATTTGTTTGAAGACAGTGCGCAACAAGAAAAAAGTGTTCTTCAAGTAACTGGCGAAGACGTGGCCGCCTTTGCGGACGGATTGCTGGTAAACCAAGCAACCTCTGACAACGAAATGGAACCAAAGTCAAAAAAGCTATGAGAAAATGGCTAGATAAGTTTTGAGTTCCACCGTTGGATTTTCTGAAAATATAAAGAAAAATAAGAATAGCGCTAACCAAATTTGCAACTTTCAAGCATTATTCATTGGTATCCAAGGTGTACAGCTGTTCAAAACAAAAAAGTGTTAAGCCGAGGCTTAACACTTTTTTTAATCAAATAATGAAACTCATTTGTTCCAATTGATCTCCGACAATTAACCGCGCAAACGTTCCACGTCGCGAGCAATCATTAATTCTTCATCTGTTGGAATCAACAAGACTTTCACTTTAGAATCTTCTGTAGAAATGACTAACTCTTCACCGCGTTTGGCATTTTGTTCTTCATCAAGTTCACAACCAAACCAAGTCATTCCTTTGATAACCTCACTGCGGACATGGGCATCGTTCTCACCGATACCAGCAGTAAAGACGATTGCATCAACACCGTTCATTGTTGTTACATAGCCACCGATATATTTACGAATGCGGTCAGTAAAGACATCATACGCAACCTTTACTTCTTCTTTGTCATAATTAGCTTCAAGATCCCGCATATCGCTAGAAATACCGGAAAGTCCTAACAAACCAGATTTTTTGTTTAAAACATCGATCATTTCATCGATTGATAGGTCTAATTTTTCCATTAAATAAGGCAATACAGCTGGGTCGATATCACCAGAACGAGTACCCATCGTCACTCCTGCAAGTGGTGTGAAGCCCATTGATGTATCAACAGATTTTCCACCATCAACTGCAGTGATCGATGCGCCATTTCCTAAATGACAAGTAATGATTTTCAAATCTTCAATCGGTTTGCCTAACATTTCAGCCGCACGTTCTGACACATAACGGTGGCTTGTACCATGGAAACCATATTTACGAACTTTATAGTCGTTGTAGTAAGCCAATGGCAGACTGTACAAGTAGTTGTGTTTTGGCATGGTTGCGTGGAAAGAAGTATCGAAAACAGCAACACTAATGATATCTGGTAAGATCTTCTTGAAAGCAGTGATCCCCATCAAGTTGGCTGGATTATGCAATGGTGCAAACTCTGCCAATGCTTCAATGCGTTCCATCACTTCATCTGTGATCACAACAGAATCCGGGAAGTCTTCTCCTCCATGAACGACACGGTGACCAACACCAGTGATTTCATCATATGAACCTAAGATGTTCAATTCGATCAATTGATCCAAAAGCATTTTTACTGCGACTTCATGATCATTGATGTCGATGATTTGTTCGAATTTTTGATCTTCCCCATATTTGATGGTAAAAATCGAATCTTTTAATCCGATACGTTCAACGATCCCTTTAGCGACCACCGTTTCTTCTGGCATTTGATATAACTGCCATTTTAGACTTGAACTTCCAGCATTGATTGCAATTGTTTTAGACATAATTTTCTCCTTATCCGATTTATATTACAAATTTGATGCTTTCCAAGCTTCAAATTGTTCGAAAAATTTCTTGATGTTTTTTGGTTCCTTGAGAGATGCGAGTTTAGCAAGTAACACTGGTGCTTGCTTGCTCGTTGCACCATGATTTTGAATCAGCACAATACTTTTTCTTGATCGCTCATTTTTGAAAAGCTCGTCTGGCAATTGAATGATTCCTTGCAGATAAACTTTTTCATTGAGCCATTTCTTCAAATAATCGCTTTGTTCAGTTTCCATGAAATTAGCCGGAGCTAAGAATAGTCCATAGCCATCTTCTTTCACATAGTTCATTGCTTGTTCCATCAATAAATGGTGGGCAAAGCTATGTCCTTCGCCTTCGGGAGCTGAAGTAAGAAACGATGCTGCTTTTTCATCTTGTGGATAATAGCCGACTGGCAAATCACTGACAGCAATGTCCATTGGGTCGATTAACAATTCTTGCAACCCGTCTTGATGAAACAAATGCAGCGGGGCTTGAGTCCATTCGCTTGTAGCTGCAGCAACACTCAGTAATGTTTCATCAATGTCAACACCTGTTGCTTGCACATCTCTTTGCGCTAACTGCAAATTGAGCAAGAGCGTTAAGACAAGATTCCCCATTCCAACCGAAAGGTCCAGAATCTTGGTTTGTTGCTTCGCTGGTGTCAATTGCTCGATCAAATACACAAACAAAAAACCGATACTATCTGGTGTCAGCTGATGATTAGGCTGCAGATGTTCGGTTTGTCCGCCCTTTAACAGAAGTAGTTGAGCAAGTTTACGCCGTTCTTCTGCTGTTAAGGGTATCTGCTCTAATTTTTTATAAATCGCTTCCAACCGTTGAGCATCCGCTTCACTAGGTACTCCGTCGATCACCCGTACGCGATACTGATCAATAAAATTCTCGATCGTCTCGATATATGCATCCAAATAAGATGTTTCTAATGCGTTTTGGAGCACTTGAATCGCTTCTAGCGATAAATGAAAAGACTCTTCCATTTTTTCTGGGGACATCTTGCACCTCTTTTCAAAACTATAACAACATACATACCTGTTTAATTTTAGCTGATTCAGCCAAAATAATCAATCGCTATCTTTCAGAATAATTTGTGAAGAGACAAACATACTTTTCAACTCTTTTATACAGAAAAAAGACACAGTATGTCTGTGCCTTTTTCTGTATTATAGTTACTCAAGATCTGTTGCTATTTTTTCCAAATCACCTGACAAAATTTCGGTAAAACGGAAGGTGCGCTGATTGACGACACATTGAATCAACAACAGCTCTTCTTTTTGTTCATAAATGACCCTTCCTACATTGTAGTTGACACTGCCCTGCTCGGCATAGGTTAACCGCTGATAATCCGCCAAAAAAAGTTCTTTCATGATTCGTGCCTCATACATGTGAAGAGTCTTAATATAGAAATCAGTAGTTGTCCGAGTATTTTCTAAAACCGTTAGCAACATAAGGCTCAGCAAATGAATCAGCATCATTGCTGACAAAAAGATACCGCCCTTATGCAGGAATCTGCCATTGACCAATTCTCACCTCTCCATTCTCGAAAGTCACTGTAAACTGGATCGAGGATGCCTTTTTTTCAAAGTAAATCAATGATACTTCCGTCAATAACGGATGGTAGCCATTATTGTCTCTTTTACGGACTTTCCCATTGATTCGATCGATCGTGACTACATTTTCTTTGCTGCTTTTTAAAAAAAGTGTATACGGACTCACTGAAACATACGTACACGTTTGAAGCTCCCTTTCTAACTGAATCAAAAATATCTGCCATTCTTGGTCTTTGCGAGCAAAAAGCTGTTGATTAACTTGAGGCATCTGGCGAATGATTCCGTTGATCAACAACACACTGAGTCCTAAGATCATTAAAGACAGCAAACATTCCAACAAAGTAAAACCCTTACTCTTCATAGTTGATCTCCATGATAAGAGGACCTCTTACAATCCGTCCATAGCTTCGGTCACGCTTGAAACCGAAAGACAACTGATACGACTCTGTACGTTGTGTCGAATAAACGACTTCCTGTTCAAATGCTTGGCATTGGACTTCTTCATACAATACCCGAATAGCAGCCACCTTGGCCTGTAACTGTGCACTTTGCTGCAAAATATGGGTCTGGACAGTCAGAAAAAGGAAGACACTCGTCGTCAGCAAACCAAAGCCAATGATACTTTCTAGCATGATATATCCTTTATTCGATGATCTTATCATATCGTCCACTTCCAAAAAGAAATTTGTAGGTAATCTTTTTTTCTTGGTCCATCCATTCAAACCGTAATGTTTCCATCCGCGTATAATTGCCAGATTGACTGGTGAATGTAAGTACAGGAAAAACACGTACTGCGAGCTGCGAGGGTACTTCAAGTGGCTCCATTTTGATTTCACCTGTGATCGTCGAATGAAAATATATCGTAGGAACTGGTGAATCAGAATAAGCGACTTTCGTTTCGCGAGCATCAATAATCGCTGTTTGTTGTGCTACTGCCAATCCTTTTTCCAAACGAGCACAAAACCCCCACACTTCAAAATATGCTTGGTAACGGTCGATAGCTATTAGCGGAAGAAAGATGAAAATCGAAACGACTAAGAGGACAATCAAACTCTCCACCATTGTAAATCCCCGCCAAGTAAAAAAACTGCTATTCGTTCCGATGGGCAAGATAAATCGCATACTGCTCCTCCGTTACATAATTTCCAGCTAGTAATTCTTGTCGAGTAGGTGTTCGATTCTCATTAAGCTGGAACAACTCAATCTGGGATTCTACGACTTTGACGATTGCCGCATTTCCTTTCTCATCTATCACTGTACGTTGTGCAGATAAGTTTGGTACAAACAATAAAATCAAAATACTGATCACTAACAGTACAATCAGCATCTCCACCAATGTGAACCCTTGATGCTTCAATTTTCTCATTCGATCACTCCTTGAATATTGCCGTAAATCGGCAAAAACATTGCAGCATAAACACCCACGATCAGAAGGGCCACTAATAAAAAAATGACTGGTTGAATCCACTGGATTTTCTTCTCGATTTGTTGGAAAAGCCGATCTGTCAAAAGCTGACTATAAACAAACAATTCTTCTCCTAATTTCCCACGCATTTCGCCCTGGAACACAATCAATGAAAACTCTGGCGTCAAAAATGCATAGTTCTTTAATTTGTCCGGCAACAATCCGCCACTTGCCAAGCACAGCTCTAATTGAACAGCTAGTTCTTGTACTAATGTTGCTGTACTTGTTTGTTGCATGCACATAATGATCTGACGAATTTCCAAGCCTTGCTGAAACAATTTCCCCCACTCTAATGCAAAATAACTAGTTTGATAGCAGCGATACAAGTCTCCCAAAAAAGGCAATCGACTCAAAAAAGTGGCTCGCTTCAACGCTGTCTGCTTGGCAAAGATTCCTCTTACAACAAGAACGAAACCTCCCAATCCGCCTACAATGACCGCACCGATCCATGGTGCTGCCGTAATAAAGAGAATGCCCCAATGATTCGCATCGATCATACCGGAGGCCAGAAGTTGAGGCAATAGAAACCGACGCATGGCAAAGAGAGCGGTAAAGACAAATACCAGCAATAGAAGGGGATACGCCAACACTTTTTGTAATGTCTGATTTTGTTTTTCCAAAAGGATCTGGTAAGCGACCATTCGCTGCAACGTATCCACCAGATTGCCATGGGTCTCTGCCAAGTCCAGCTGATTTTGTTCGGCTTCAGATAAATGCAGCAAAGAAAAGGCCTGTCTGAGTCGTTGACCTTGTTTCAGACGCTGATCAATATCTTTTACTGTATTCGGATCAAATTGGCCACTGCGAAGTATAACAAGCAAACTCTCTTGTAATGAGAAACCACTCTCTAATAAAACCGTAAATGTGGCTAATAAGGCGTGGGTCTGTTTGCGGGAAAGCCGTTTACTTTTCCTTGTCAAAAACCTCATGGGTGATCTGCTCCTTTTCTCTGATCCTTGTTAGTGCTTGATCCCAAGTCATTGAGGATTTGTGGGGTTCATAAAAGGTGTAGGCCATCAATGCGTGAGGGACTCCGTGAAGATCTGGCAGTAAGCGCTGATAAATGATTCCTTGGAGGCATTGGTCGATCACAGCTGCTTCCTCTGTCAGCTCTTGCAATCGCGCAATTGTTTCCGTTAATCCCCGTGCATGGATCGTCGCAAAAACCCGATGTCCTGTCAGTGCCGCACGGATCGCAGCCTTGGCCGTCTCTTTATTGCGGATCTCACCAATCAGCAATAGCTCAGGTCGATGCCGCAACGACAAACGAATCAGCTCATCATAATCCTGGCCGATCATTGGATTGGTCTGCAACTGTAAAAAACGAGGCTCAACGATCTCAACCGGGTCTTCGATCGTGATCACCTGACCTGCTGCAGCTGAAGCTAAGCGATACATCAGTGTGGATTTCCCCGATCCAGTAGGACCAGAAAAGAGATAGAGCCCTCGATAGCGGCATGCATCTGCGATCGTTTCATATTGTTCATTCATAAAGAATCGATGGAACTTACCTAAAGGGTGCAAAAAACGTAGAACTAAACTTTCTTGACCTTGAAAATCCCCAACAGTCGAAACCCGGATACGCTGCTCTCCATCTGCCAAAGGATAGCTGATAGCCCCTAATTGCGCTCTTCGTTTTTCTCCTACTTCCATACCGCCCAGAAATTTGAATCGAGTGATCAATTGTTGCGCGTCTTCTGTAGTAACTTTGCGATACATTTGCCGATAGTAACTTTTGCTGAAAATCAGAGTCATCCCTTCGACTGTTGGCAGTATGGATAGATCTTGCATTTTCTGCACCTTCGCATACTCCACCAACTCATCTGAAAATGTACAAATGTCCATTGTCACCCTCCTAAAAAGAGATACGCAGCTTTTACTTTTCTATACAAAAAAACTGTAGAACAAAGACATTTTCTGCCTTGTACTACAGTCTGAACGCTAGGACTCGCTTATTTAACTTTTGGTCGTATCTTCTGGTGCCACAAATTGGGCTTCTACCCGGTAGATTCTTTGACCGCGGCTGGAAAACTTCTCTTCATACTCGGTCATGATATTTCCTTCATAGTCACTTTGATGAAGATCCAACCATACTTGTTTTAAAACCATACCATATTGTGAAAAGCTGGCGAGTGAATATTCAAATAAGCCTTGATTGTCCGTTTTGAAATGAATTTCACCATTCGGACGTAAAATTTGTTCATCGACTGCCAAAAAAGCTTTCGATGTTAGTCGGCGTTTCTCATGCTTCTTTTTTGGCCAAGGATCTGAAAAATTCAAATAGATTTGATCGACTTCATGATCCGCAAAATAATTCGTCAATGCGGAACCGTCAACGTGCAGCAGTTGCACATTAGGGATATCTTGTTCGATCAGTTTATCCAGTGCAATGGAAACCACACTGATTTGCATTTCGATGCCAATATAATTAATTTCCGGATGTGCTTTAGCCATTTCGGTAATGAAACGGCCTTTTCCCATACCGATTTCAATATGCAATGGGTGATCATTGCCAAATCGTTCCTTCCAACGGCCTTTCCACGCTGTCGGTTCAGCTACTACAAATTCGGGATGCGCTTGGACTAATTCTTCTGCTCCCGCACGTTTTCTTACTCTCATGTTGTTTCCTTTCCGAAAAAACAAGATGGAACTTGTTGCTTCGCTCCATCTTCTCATTCACTATAAATTCTTTTTAATTGCAGAATCTCTGCATTCATTGCTTTATAATCCCCGCGTTGGTAGTACTTCTTTACTTCCTGAAGCATACTTAATAAAGCATACCAATAAATTTTCTCGATCACTTCACTGCTGCCATGAATCCCGTAACGCACTAGCCAATGCGGCCAGCTGGATAATGGAACATAATGCCCTAAGATCGTACCGATATCCATTGCGGGATCCGCAAACATGATCGAATCCCAATCAACCAAATACAGATAGTTTTGGCAAACAAGCCAATTACGGTAATTGACATCCCCATGAACGACGGAGGCCTTTTGTTCCTGAAATTCTGGAATATTCTCTCTTAAATAACGATAAACAATAGCAATAAAGCGATTTTGAACAACCGCTTTAGGTAAATTTTCTTCATATTCAACTAACATTTTTTCTGGTGTCATCACTTGACCACCGATTTTGCTCAGCATCTTCGCTAATGTTTTGGAATGGTGCAAATGATACAATACATCGATCACATCATTTCTTTGACCGATCTCTTCGGGGTCCAATACACGACCATCTAGCCACTCTTGAGCAGACAACGTATCGCCATTGCCGGTACGCTTGGTCCACACAAGTTTAGGAGTAATCCCCTCTTTGGAGAGTGCCGCAAGCATCGGGGTCGTATTTCGTTTGATAAAGACTTTATCATTGTCCTTCAAGCCAATGTAGGCTTTGCCGGTGTCGCCTTTGATTGGTCTCAGGCGCCAATCTTGATCCAAGCGAATATCCATCCTAGCTTCTCTCCTTATTTCACAGTATCTCTTATTCTAGCTTCCTAAAGAGTCAACGTCAAGCGCATATGCGTTCGGTTTTTTCGAGTAACGTCCAGCCATCTTTATTGACTTTGCATTTTTTTCAAGCGGGCAGGTACATAGAAAACCAAAAAGAGTCCTGTAAATAACAAAAAGCCCAACAGCACTAGCACTCCTTGCCAAAGAATTGCCGCTCGGAACAAGCCGACTACACCAAAAATGAAAGCAGCTCCGCCTAATAATCTAAGCAATAGCCAATTAATGGCTGTCTGTTTTTGCCCTTCCTCGATTGGATATAAATGAGTCAAAATCATGTACTGAAACTCATTATACATCGGCAGTAGCTGAAAACCGATCAAATAAAGAAACATACATCCTAACCCTAGACTAAGCCACCATTCTTGAACAAAGAAAAGCACTAATACACCAATCAGTGTCAAACGGAAAAAAAGCCCGCTATATTGTTCCCCTCGCAAAAAGCGGCGAGCATATAGATAGCGATAAGTCTGTTCCTGTCCAAAAGGAATCCTATTCAACAGACCATCTAAATACTTGCGGCGTTTGGCTGCTGCTGTGATTTGAGGTACATCTGTGAATAAGTTGATAAACCGATAAATGCGATGAAGTCTCGTTTCTTCCATGTGGATCATGCGATCCCAATCTAATAGAAGACCTGTCGGACGACACTGAAGGTTGAACCAAGCAGCTTGTAGAACAGCTAAGAGCAATCCAACCCAAGGTGCAACATACAGACTAGCTAAAAGGCTGCTTAATGCAGCAATCACCCACAGAACACGCTGGTTGTTACGCTGTTCTTGTCCTTGATAAAGAGACAAACGCTGTAACCAGAGATCCGTAACTTTTAATAACCAAATCGTCCCTAAATAAAAGAAAAAGCTCGCAAACGTTTGTTCAGTAACTACTACGACTAAAGGCATCGTCGCACCAACGACTAAAAAGGAGACCCCAAAAGGCAGCCACATCGAATAGCGCAGTGCTTGAGCAAGATAGTCCGCCATCTGCTTTTCTTTAGCTAAAAGAAAAATCAAATCTGCTGGTTTCACCAATGTTGCCAACTTGCCGACTGACAAAAGTGCCAACCAGATCAATAGCAATACGATCCCCCCCTGAGGGAACGGCCGAGGGAGCGTTTTTAACAAATTCGAATAATATAGACCCAGTCCACCCATTAGAAATGTGCTGAGGATCGCAAAATGATCATTGAAAACATAACGCAAATAGCGACTCATCTGTTTCTGATGTCGTTGCAAGCGTTGTGAGAAGAACCCCTTCATAGCTGACTCTCCTTTGTCAATGCTAAGTACAACTCATCGAGGGAAGCTCCTTCAGCCCCAAATTGGCTTTGTAATTGCGACAGCGTTCCTTGGGCTCGAATCTCGCCATTGTGAAGCAGGATAAACTTATCACAATATTTCTCAGCTGTAGCCAAGATATGGGTCGACATTAAAATCGATGCCCCGGTTTGTTTCATCTCATTCATCAATTCAAGCAATGCATTGATTGCCAATGGATCTAAGCCTAAAAAAGGCTCATCGATGATGTACAAACTTGGTTCAATTAGAAAAGCACACAAAACCATGACTTTTTGTTTCATTCCCTTAGAAAAATTTGCTGGAAACCAGTCCAACTTATTTTCCAAGCGAAATGTTTTTAATAACCGCTCCGCCCGTTGCAGTGCGACATCTTTGGGGATGTCATAGGCCATTGCCGTTACTTCGATATGCTCTTTTAAAGTCAATTCTTCATAAAGCGAAGGCGTTTCAGGAATGTAGCCGATCTGCTTGCGATACGCTTGCGGATCTTCTTTCAGCGATAGTCCGTTGATAGTGATTTTTCCAGTGTGAGGTTGTAGCAGACCAATGATTTCTTTAATCGTGGTACTTTTACCAGCACCATTCAAACCGATCAACCCCACAAGTTCACCATCCGCGATCGAAAAATCAATATTTTTTAGAACAGGTAGCTGTGTATAACCGCCTGTTACATTTTCTACTTGTAATGTCATTTTCGTTCCTCCAATATCGACTATTATACCATGAAGCAGCGGTCAAAGAGCAGTCATCTACTTCTTGAAATCTGCTATTTTCCGTTATTAGTTATTTGAACAACATACTCGTGTCCAGCTACTTGCAATGGTTCTTTTGGCAGCTCACTGCTACCAAAACGCTCGACCCACCTGTCTGCTTCGGACGCATCAAAAATGACGGCTTGAATTGCTCCGGCAGCTAAACGGGTCGTAAAGGCTTGGACAGCGGCTGGATCTTCATAGGAAACAAATGTAACTGTTATTTCGTGATCAGGCGCCACGTTTTGCTTCACCCAATCCGTCGCTGCTTTTTCAAATTCAGATTGTGTGGGCTGCTGTTCACTGGTCTCAGAAACAACAGCCACTGTATAAACAACTTCTTTTGGTCTTGTCATCGAATAGATCAGCGAACCTCCTACTAGAATGACTGCTAGTCCTGCAATCAGCCACTCCTTATACGCATAGGCAAGATAGCTGATTTTTTCTCGTTTGGTCTTTTTTTTCTGTAATGTTTCTTTAATGATTGGTTTCATCGTATCCGTCCTTTTCTATTTCTGCTTTTAAGTCTATTGGTGCAAGCGGACAAATGCAAGCGTTTCTCTCCACAAACATCCGTACTTTACATGGAAAAGAAGCGATGGCCTGCTTTTGAAGGAATTCAAGAACAAAAACTGCCGAAATCAGCAGAATATGGTAAAGTAGGACTAGAAGAACAAGGAGGTTTATGAAATGGAAAATTGTATTTTTTGTAAGATCAACAATCGTGACATCCCTAGTTACAAAGTATATGAGGATGATCAAGTCTATGCCTTTTTGGATATTTCCCAAGTAACACCTGGACATACATTAGTTATTCCGAAAGTCCACGTAACGGATATTTTTGAGTATGATGAAGCCCTTGCTGCAGAGGTCTTTGCTCGCGTTCCTAAAATCGCTCGGGCAATCGAAAAAGCCTTTCCTGAGATCAATGGACTCAACATAATCAATAACAATAAAGAATTGGCTTATCAATCTGTTTTTCATTCCCATATTCATTTGATTCCTCGTTACGATGAAAAAGATGATTTCTCGATGCATTTCGGTAATCATGCAGAGGATTACTCACAGGAACAGCTAACAGAGATCGCTGAAAAAATCGGAAAGCTGGTGGACTAAATGATCGGTAACTTTATCAAAGGTTTGTTATTCGGCTCTCTCGCCGGCGGCTTAGGCGGGCTGCTATTTGCACCAAAAAGCGGTAAAGAAACCCGTGAACAAATGATTCGTTATGTCGATGAGACCACGGAAGCGACTCTTGAGTTTAATGAAAGTGTCAAAAACTTAAAAGATGCTGTCACATTGACGCGTAAAACGGTTGACGAAACGATTCCTGTTGTCAAAGAGTCTTTCACAAAAGATTTTGAATCATTCAAATTCCAAGCACAGCCAAGAATCGAGCGGATAAAGACCCACGTGGATCGTTTGAACCAACATGTCACGACGATACAAGCCAAATCAGTTCCCCAAGAAGAAAATAAGTAGCAAATATTGGAGAATCTATGAATTTTGTTTGAAACATCATTTGTTTTCTTCCCAATTAAAAAAAGAGTGTGGTATAGTATTAGCTGTGATTCTTTGAAATATTTAGAAAATAGGAGTGCTTAAACGAATGAAGAAAAAATTGATTTTAGCAGCAGTCAGTGCACTGAGCGTTTTGACATTAGCTGCTTGTTCCGGAAGTTCAAGTAATGAGATTGCAACCATGAAAGGCGGTAAAATCACGGTTGAAGATTTTTACGAACAAGCAAAAACAGATCAGAATAACCAAAGTCTTATCCGCCAATTGATCGTCTTAAAAGTCTTCGATCAAAAATATGGGGATGATGTTACAGAGAAAATGATCGACAAGCAATACGATCAAACTGCGAAACAATATGGCGACAGCGATAAATTTGAGTCTGCATTGGAAGCTTCTGGACTTACTAAAAAAAGCTATCGTGAACAAATCAGACAGCAATTAGCATTACAAGAAGGGCTAAAAGCGAACATGGATATCGGTGATGATGAGCTGAAAGCAGCTTGGGATTCTTTCCATCCAGAAGTTGAAGCACAATTGATCAAATTGACTAGTGAAGATGATGCAAAAGATGTATTAAAAGAAGCTCAAAAAGATGGTGCTGACTTTAGTAAATTAGCAAAAGAAAAATCAACAGACACAGCGACTGCAGAAGATGGCGGTACAGTCAAATTCGACTCAACCTCAACAACTGTGCCAGCTGAAGTACAAACAGCTGCCTTTGCATTAAAAGATGGTGAAATTTCAGAGGTCATTTCTGCTACGGATGCTTCTACTTATACAACAAGCTATTACATTGTCAAAATGGTCAAAAACCAAGACAAAGGCAACGACATGGATAAATACAAAGATCAAATCACAGAAATCGCACAAAACACGCTATTGAACGATTCTACATTCGTGGCAAAAACGATTGGTAAAGAATTGAAAGCTGCTAATGTGAAAATGAAAGATGAAGATCTAGCTGATATTCTTTCTGACTATGTTTCTGCAGCAGAAACAAAAGATTCAACTGATTCTTCTGCTACAGATGCATCAGATAACAAAGAGAATGCAACTGATTCTACAAAAGAATCAACTGAAACAACTAGTTCATCTGCTACAGATTCCTCTGAAAAATAACAGAAAAAAAAGATTGGCAAAAGCCAATCTTTTTTTTATTTATACATCTTTCGGCACATAAAAACTACGATTATCCATCCCAAAAATCCGCTCAGTATATTCTCCTGGTTCCGTTAAGCGAATAGATGACAACATCATTTGCATAGAAGCATCGATGTTATCGATTTGATGCAGGATCTCCGCCTCCATAATTCTTGGGCGAACTGGTGAGCCATATTCCAACAATCCATGATGAGCCAAAACCATGTGCCGCAGCACAACGATATCTTCTTGTTTATCATCAAATTTCAGAGCAATACACGCTTGGGTGATTTCTTCATCTACTAGCACTAAATGTCCAACCAGATTTCCAGCTAATGTATACTCTGTGGTCATTGGTCCCGTCAATTCAATCACTTTTCCTAAATCATGCAGGATAATTCCTGCATACAAAAGCGGTGCATTGATTTCCGGATACTCTTTGACCAAAGATTTTCCGATTCGCAACATTGTCGTTGTATGGTAAGCCAATCCACTAGCAAAGGCATGGTGATTTCGTTTAGCTGCTGGAAAATCAAAAAATTCTTTCTTGTATTTATTCAGCAAAAAACGAACGATACGATTCCAATGAGGATTGGTGATTTCAAACAATGTCTGATTAATTTCCTCTTCCATGTCTTCTTTTTTCAGAGGGGCTCTTTCCATGTACTGGCTCGGGTCATGAGGTTCTTCTGGTTTTGCCAGACGCAGATGCAAAATCTTGACTTGGGGATTTCCTTGATAAACTTCTCGCTTTCCATCTAATAAAACGACCTTACCAGCCTCGAAGCGATTGATTTCTTCCTCAGAAGCATCCCAAAACTTTCCGTCGATTGTTCCAGAAGTATCTTGAAAAGTAAACGCGATAAACTTTTTGCCATTTTTTGCGATACGAACATCCGCATTTTTAATCAGCAAAAACACTTGAAACGTCTCATCTACGGTCAATTCTCGAATTTTTTTCATGTTAACATTTGGCGCATAGCCAAATTTCTCACATCCTTTGACTAAGTTCTTGTACGGATTGCTGGTATTTATGATAATAGCTTACCATTTCTTGGTCAGAAGACAAACAAATTACTTGGTAATATTGGCCAAACTCAGCGAATAATTCCGCTAACCGTTCTTTTCGTGCACTATCATAATGCAACCAGCCATCATCGATAATGATGGGACTAAGAGGATGATTTTGTTGCAACGCAAGATAACCGAAGCGGATCGCCATGATCAGCTGATCTTTTGTTCCTGTTGATAGATCGATGATCGAGTAACTATCGCTAGCATTGCTGGCAACTAATTGCCCCTCATGCAGTGTTACTTGGTGATAGCGGTCATTGGAAAGCAATCTGAAATATATCGAAGCTTTTTCTAGTAATTGCGGCAATTGTTGCTCAGACAATTCAGTCGTCAAATCGGACAATACCGAAGCTGCTAATTGTCGACTGCTCCAAGCAAGAGCCAATTCCTCGATTTTTGCCCGCAGTTCGCTTTCTTCCTGATAGAGCTGGCTCAACGTACCGCTTTTTTGGCTGGCGGCTACTTCTAGTTCAAGCCGTTGCCTTTGCTCTGCCTTTTGTCGACTAAGCTGGTGCAGCTCTTTTTGCTTTTGTGCCACTTGCGTTTTCTTTTCCAGCAATTCTTCTTGTGTGATTGGTTCCGGGAAAATCGGATCCAGCATGACTGCTAATTCGGCTTCCCGCTTTGCCGCCCGCTGATGCGTCTCCCATTGTTTGAGCCAAAGACTGATTTCTGCTGGCTGATCAATGCCAACTTGTGAGAGAATCTCTTGAGAAGCCGCCAACAATGCAGTCCGCTCCGTCTTTTTGCGAGCAAGTTGCTGCGCCAACAACGTGCTGGGCTGCTGTAAACGCGCCAATTTAACAGCCTGCATCTCTTCATTGAATTCATGCAATAGCTGAGCCTGCTCCAGTATTGTCTTATTTTGCAGGGGCAACCAATCAGCAAAAGGTGTAAACATCGCTTGATAAGGCTGAAGCTGTTCTGTGACCTCTTGCAGTTGTTCTTTGGCTTCGCGAAGCTGATGAGCATACAACTGATAATTAGTAACATCTTCTTGGTACTGCAGCAAGAAGACCGACCATCTGTGATAAGGTTCCGTTCCAAAAAAAGGTTGCAGCGCCTGACGCCATCGTTCATTCTGCTGTTTTTGTAAATTATTGGCTTCTGTCAGATCTGCGATCTCTGAGGCAACCAGATCCGTTTGCAACAATAACTCTTGCCATTGTTTTTTGCTGTCACCTTGTTTATGAGGACGTTGTTTCATTGCCTCCCAAATTGCTAGTCCAATACCAACGGTGCCAGCCGCTATACACAACCAGCGCCATGGAGACGGTAAAAAGAATGCTGCAACACAAGCAACCAAACCACCTACTAATGGCACCATAGGAATAGCCATTTTTTGCTCTCCCATCAATCCTGGGTGCGCCTGTTCCAACCGTGATAAAGCATGTTGAAGATGATTTTCCTTCTCTTCTAACCACTCTAAGCGCTTGTTTGCTTCCTCTAACTGGTAGTCGCTTTGCTCCAGATTCATTAATTGTTCCTGGATTTGTTCTGTCTGCAGTGGTGGTGATTCTTTTGACCATTGCCGTCTATTGATCAGCTGGTTCAACGCCATTCGTGCTTGTTGTTCCTTTTCTAGCGCCTGTTCCTGCCGATCCATCAATCGGGCCATCTCAACTTGTTTCTGAAGGATCTGAGTGATCAAATGTTCGTTGTCCAGATAAAAGAAATATTTATCTGAAGCTTGCCCTTGTTCCAAACGATCAAGTTCTGCTTCTTTTTGATGAATATCTTCTGTTAAGTGCTGATAGGTCTGATAAAATCTGCTGATTTCCTGAGCGTCTTTTTCTGCTACTGCAGCTGGCTGGCTTGATAGCTGTTGCCATTCTTCATACAATGGCCAATGGCTGATCTGTTGTTGAACAGCTTGATAAGCATCGCTTTGCACTTGCTGCTGTTCTTCTAATTGCCGCAATTCTTTTTGAATCTGTGAAATCTGCTGATACTGCTGTTGCAAGCGATGTTCTTCGCTTTCTTTTTGGGCAATTTTCTCCTGTAGTTTCTCCAAACGTTTCAACGCTTGGTTCAAAGGGAGTTTTTGTCCCCGCGGTTTATAATTTTGTTGATTGATTGCTTCATAGCGAGCCACTTGTTGCAGCATCTTTTGACTCCCACTGATTCCCAAAGAAATCAGTGCTTGATGCAATTCATTTTCTTGCAGCTTGTCAATTTGGGCAAGTTGTTCTTGCTGAAAAGTAAATACATCGAAAAACAACGTCTGATTCAAGGGTTGCAGCAACTGTGCCAGCATTTCCTCGTCGCCGGTCTGCCCGTTGAAATGGACTTTGGCTCTTCCTCGATCGATTTGACGGTAACGTTCGATCATCACTTCCCCGTAAGGTTCGATAACTAGCCACAATCTGCCTCCATAAGCGGCCCCATTTTTGGGGGTATAATCCTTTTTCTTAGCTGTTCTTTTAGGAAAACCAAACAGCATAGCCGCAATAAACTGATACAATGTCGACTTGCCGATTTCATTGTTGCCAAAAAGCAATTGATTTCCTTGGGAAAATTCAATCACTTGATCATGGTAACGGCCAAACCCAGTGATCTCTGCTTTTAAGATTCTCATACTTCTTCCTCCCACTGGAAATCATTCTCCAGCAAGTGTTTCGTCTGCTGTAAGACCTCTTCTTGAAAGGCACCTTGATCAATCCCGCGATAAAGCAACGGATGACGAAGCAAATCATTCAGTCCTTCAGCAAAAATAGACGGGTCTTGATAAATAGCTAGTAATTGATCAACATAGGACGCCGGGATCGCTAATGGAATTTTGTCTGTCTCTGTTTTGTAGACTTCGATTGCATAAATTGTCTGTAATACGTCTCTTGACAGCTGCTCGTTCAAATAGGCGATCATTTCATTTTTTTCGGTTTCAGAAAACCAATCTGAAGATAACTGATCCGTATCTGTCAGCACTAATTTGATCAGTCGTGGCTGATTCGTGTTGACCTCCTTCAAAATCGTTTGCAAAATCGAACGCTGATCCTTACAAGCTGCTAATGAGACTTCTTGTTGTGCCCATGTGATTTCTGCTACGTCGACCGTCTGGATCTCGGTACCATGGGAACTCAAAGTGGCTAAAACAACGCCTGTATCTTGTTCTTTTTGCGTTTTGCCTTGTGGGGTCCCTGGATAAACGATCGCAGGCTCTTCTGAAAGGATCTTAGGAACATGAATATGACCTAGTGCCCAATAATCATAGCCTTTCTGCTTCATTTCACTCACAGAAAATGGTGCATAATGTTCCCCTGCACTATCCCCGTGGTACATACCGATATGGAAATCAACCGCTTGGCGATTAGGAAATTCCCTGATCTTGTTCTGTGTAATCCAAGGCTGCTGATAACTAAAGCCACTGATAGCATAGGTCTCACCATTTCTGGTTACGCCTTTGATCGTTTCAACCGTCTCACTGGGAAACAGCACAACATTCTCAGGAAAATCAAACCAATAACGCTGCGGATCATAGTAATCATGGTTACCAAAGATCATATAGACAGGGATCTCTGCTGACGCAAGTCGGGAAATCTCTTGAAAAAAGTCATGCTGGATCCGCAGACTTGGACGGGCTTGGTGGAAGGTATCCCCCGCCAAGAGAACAAAATCCACTTCATGCTCCAGTGCCGTATCAACCAGTTTTTTGATTATTTTTCGATTGATCAGCGGAAGCTGCTCTTTGACGTTATCCGATAACATGCGGATCCCTTCGAAAGAACGATCAATATGCAAGTCAGCACTATGTAAAAAACGCATGATACCTTTCCCCCTTTTGCTTCTATCATAACATTTCTTTGTTTTTTCGTCAGCAAAATACGAAAATTTGTTCGCCTTTTTGAACAAAAAAAATTCGAAGGGTCGAGGAAGTCCCCGATCCTTCGAATGTTGTCCGCTCAAATTAGCCTCTAACACTATCTAAAGCACTGTAAATTGGCATAGAATTGGCACAAGTCCGAGGCCTCTGTTTGAGAACCCCTCTTGGTCTCTTTTGTGCTGCGGTAAGCCAGCAAGCTAGCGCTTAGGCTTCGTATAAGTCCCGCACAGGGCCCATGATGATTCGATTCAAATCATTGGCCACCAGACTAAATGCTTGTTCTTTTTGCATCAATTCCGAAACGATTGGATCTTGCTGAATTTTTTGAGAGAGTTCTTGTGCTTGCTGTGCTTCTTCTTCTGTCATTTCTTGGCCTGCCATCATTTTTTGTTGCAAAGCTTGTTGCAAGCCTTGGAACTCCTTGAATAAGCTATACGCTTCTTGGTTTTCTTTCAAACGATCAAACGAGGCTTTTAAATCTTGAAACTGTTCGGATTCTCGTAATTCTCGTTCTAATTGATTCGCTGTGTCATAAATGTTTGCCATACTGTTCCCTCACTTTGTTTTTTTCTTATTATAACATACTGTTCGGATGCACATGCAGTAGAAGCTAACATCAATTACCATTGATCGTATTCCATAGATTACCAAAAAGCTCTTTGGTTCCTTGTTTGACGCGCTCACCAAAATCTTTTAATCCTTCTTTGGCATTTTCGGCAAACTCGTCAACTGATTTTTTCCAGTCATCGTTGTCCGTTGATTCATTTGGATCTGGCACTTCATCTGCTGCCATCAGTTTCCCACCAGTCATATAGGCATCTGCTACTTGGAACTGACTTCCTTGGCTGTAAGGCAACAGACTTTCGGCTTCCGCTTTAAATATCTTGCCGACGACTTGCCCGCTGGTTCCAGTCAAATAGTGTTCGGCACTCGTTTGTTCAAAGCCCAGCCAGGTGGAGATTACGAGATCAGGTGTATACCCAACGATCCACTGATCATTGACTTTTGATAAATCAAAGTTTGTTTCCGTTGTCCCGGTTTTTCCTGCGATCGTAAAGCCATAAGGGCTAGCGCTGACCCCAGTTCCATTAGAGAAGGTACCCAGCATCATGCTTGTCATCTTGTCTGCTGTTTCTTTGGAGATGACTTGTTTTCCTTTGACTGAAGTATTATCTACAATAACCGCGCCCGTTGAATCAACGATTTTGGTGATCAAATGCGGTTGGTAGTAATAGCCTCCGCTAGCAAAGACACCATACGCGGCAGCCATGGTCAACGGTGATTCGCCAGTTTCCAATCCGCCTAACGCCAATCCCCAATATTTGTCCGATTCTGACAATGTTAGCCCAAATTCCTGAGTCTTTTTGTATCCGCGGTCGAGACCAATTTCATGAAGTGTCCAAACAGCTGGCAGATTTAAACTTTGAGCCAATGCTTGATACATCGGCACTTCACCGGA
This sequence comes from Enterococcus sp. AZ091, assembly GCF_051714805.1. Lineage (NCBI taxonomy): Bacteria > Bacillati > Bacillota > Bacilli > Lactobacillales > Enterococcaceae > Enterococcus > Enterococcus sp. AZ091. The sequence continues at coordinate 412,077 of NZ_JBIOSO010000001.1, forward strand.
ATAGGTCCCATCGTAATTCTTTGCCTCATAATAACTTTGAGGTTTGTCTTCCAAAATACTATCTGGATTATAGCCCGCTTCGATTGCAGGTGCATAAACACTGATGGGTTTGATTGTCGAACCTGGCGAGCGTTTCATTTGGGTAGCAAAATTGAACCCGCGAAAAACATGTTCGCCTCGTCGCCCTACCAATGCTTGAACACCGCCAGTTGTCGGATCTAATGCCACCGAACCTGATTGGACCATCGTTCCATCAGACGCATTTTCTGGAAAGAGCGCATCGTTTTTATAGGCAGCTTCCATTTGTGCCTGATAGTTTTGATCCAGTGCTGTGTAGATTTTGTATCCACGATTCATCACATCATCCGCATCAAGTCCGTAAGACTCCGCTTCATCGATCACTGCATCGAAGTAATAAGGATATTTATAGCCAGATTCTGAATTGCCATAGCCATCGTACAACAGGCTAGCTATTGAAACTTGCTCTTCTTGATCGGCCACAGATTGATCCAGCATTTTGTTGTCTACCATCAGTCCTAGAACAGTATCTCGGCGGTTCGTCGCATTTTCTGGATGATCGATAGGATTATAAATTGATGGACCTTTAAGCATACCTACTAAGGTAGCTGCTTCTCCTACCGTCAAATCTGAAGCATTGACACCAAAATATTTGAGCGAAGCATCTTGAATCCCCCAGACTCCATTACCGAAATAGGAACTGTTCAAATACATTTCCAATATTTCATCTTTTGAGTATTTTTTTTCGATTTCAATCGCTAGAAACAGTTCTTTGGCTTTTCGACTAAAGGTTTGATCGAGAGAAAGATAGGCATTCTTTGCTAGCTGTTGCGTAATTGTACTCCCACCGCCACCTTCTGCACTACGATTGACTACCATCCGCAAGGCCGCCCGAGCGATCCCTTTGATATCAAACCCATGGTGATTATAAAAATTCTGGTCTTCCGTTGAGATCAGTGCGTGAACGACTGCTGGGGAAATGCTTTTTAAATCAACATAGGTGCCCTTTTGAGAATAGAGCTGCCCAGCTTCTTCTCCTTTAGCATCGTAGATCACAGTGGACTCTTTCAATCCTGATTCTAATTCACTAACTTTGGTATTCTTGGCGATATAAAACAAGTAACCGCTCATCACTAAAATACCCACTAAAGTCAGTAAAATAACTATTTTATTCACATGATATTTTTTCCAAATGCGTTTGCGCCATTGATGGAATTGCTGTAGATAAGGCTTGATCCAACGCCAGAAAGTTTGGATCGATTCTTTTATCTTGTGAAGGATTTGTTTCAAATCCATTTCTCCACGCTCCTTTTAACAAAGTGTAGCATAAATCAAACCGTTTGGAATACGGCTCTAGCAGTAAATTTCATCCACAAAAGATTGCTCGTCAATTCTATCAGCGAAACTTCTGTTTTTTGTTGTTTTTTTTATAAGAAAATCTTAAAGATGCTATAATAGCAAATAGATCACAACTTAGAAAGGGATTTTTATGGAATATACCATTACATTACCTAATGACCATCCCCGAACAACGATTCGGGAATTATTAGAACAAGAATGGCTCGTCCCTCGCAAAGTACGCCATTTACTGCGAACCCGCAAAAATGTACGCGTCAACGGTGAAACAGCCCTTTTTCATCAGGAAGTAGCAGGTGGGGATCAGCTCACGCTTCTTCTAGAAGAAGCAGATTACACGTATCAGCCAGTGATTTCTGGGAACAAAGAGAAGATTACGGTGTTGTTTGAAGATGAACATCTGATCGTTGTCAATAAGCCCGCTGGTATCAAAACCCACCCCAACCAACCAAATGAAACCGACACACTTATGAATGATCTGGCTGCATATCTTGCACCAGAGACAAGACCCTATGTCGTTCACCGATTAGATAAAGAGACCAGCGGCGTCATTTTATTTGCTAAAAACCCCTTAGTCTTGCCTATTTTGGGACGAATGCTTGAAAGTAAGCAAATTTATCGTCGCTACCAAGCAACAGTCTGGGGACAATTGGATCAAAACCAAACCATTCGCAAAAAAATCGGACGCGATCGCCACGACCGTCGCAAACGAGTCATTGACCCACGCAATGGCTTATCTGCGGTGACACACGTTGAGATTGCCGCTCGCAATGCCCAAACGACTTCGATCTATTGTGTATTAGATACAGGACGTACGCATCAGATTCGTGTCCACCTTGCTAGCATTGGACATCCTATCGTCGGAGACCCTCTTTATCAGAAAAAAACTGCAGCTCGCCTTGAGCTGCATGCCTATGAACTTTATTTGACCCATCCATTCTCACAAGAGTCACTGCAGATCAAAGCGCTGCCTGGGCTCTGGTGATGGACAGAATGTTTCTGAAGCAGCAGAAACATTGCCTCTAGTCTCATTCCACATACCGGGCACAGCCGTCAGACTTCATTCGCTGCAACAATTCAATCATCCGCTGGTTCAGCAGAAAGCTGTGCCAGCTCTTTTTCTGTCACTGAGCGATACTCTCCTAATGCCAAATCTTTCGGCAGCTGTAACCCGCCCATTCGAGTACGCTTGAGATAAGTCACTTCTTTTCCCACTGCCTGCACCATTCGTTTTACTTGGTGAAACTTCCCTTCATGCAAAATCAAGGTAATCGTGGATGTCTCGGCCTGCTCGTCTACCTTTAAAATCGTCAGCTGTGCCGGCATGAGAGTTTCCCCATCCAGTTCGATTCCTTGGAGAAATTGGTGACGATCCTCTTCGGTCATGATTCCTCGTACTTCTGCATAATACTCTTTTTCGACGTGTTTTTTGGGTGACAATAACCGATGAGCTAGCTGGCCATCATTCGTAATTAGCAGTAGTCCTTCGGTGTCTTTATCCAAACGACCGACTGGAAAAAGATCCCGGCGATAATCTTCCGCCGCAAACAAATCCAAGACCGTCTTTTCCGGATCGGTCGTTGCAGAAATCACACCAGCCGGTTTGTTCAATAAATAATAGAAATCTTTCTGGTAACGTACCAGTTCTCCTGCAAACGAAACCTGATCCTCTTGTTCAGCTACTTGGAATTTATCACTTTTGACTTGTTGACCATTGACCGCAACAACGCCTTTCTTGATTGCTTGCTTCACTTCTTTTCGTGAGCCATACCCCATATCTGCTAAGAATTTATCTAGTCGCATGTTTTCTCGCCTCTTTCTTTGCGATCTTTTTTACTGAAAAAACCGCCTGATCGATCCATGCGATCTCAGCGGCTAATCAGGTTTATTGGGTTATTTGATTCGCAATTTCTTACGCAAACGAATCATTGATGAGCCCAGTAGTTTTTCTGCTAAGCGGATTTTCAATGCCATATAAATATAGGCCCCGCCACCGACTGCTGCAACCAGTAGAGAAAGAATAAAGGCTTGGACTTTACGATCCGAACTTAAGACCAGACCAAACAATTGCCGAGCAATCAGCGCGATCACTAACATAATGAGAGTCATCAGGAAAATCAAAACCGTTCTTCTAAAGGTCAACTTGGCATTGAAGTGGCCTTTAGTCAACATTTTTCTAATATTCAGCCAGCAAGTCACACCAAGTGCCAATGTTGTAGAGACTAAAGGACCATAAACTTGGAACAGCCAGATGGCCGGATACTGCAAAATAAATTTTAGCAACAAACCAATAAAGAAGAAGATAACCGCTTCTGTGTTATGGTACATCCCTTGCAGCATGCTAGAAGTCAGCATGAACAAGCCCAGGATTAAGCCAGAGATACAAGCAGCAACGAGGACGCTTGCCCCTAATGTATCCGGTCGATAAAACAATGTATACAATGGATACGCCAATACGATCATTCCAAACGTAGCAGGCAGCATGACAAAGGAATACAACTGGAGGTTATTACTGATCAATTTAGCTAAATTCCCTTGATTCTTTTTCGCTACTGCTTCACTGATTAAAGGCAACCCTGTAGATGCCATCGACGTTGCTAAGCCGATCACGACCATTGTCAGCTTGTCTGGATTGCTGCCAAAGATTGCCATCATGTCTAAGAGCTGATCATTTGAATATTGTGTAAATCCTTTCATAATTCGAACAAAGGTATACTGATCCACTAGTTTAAAAATTGTGATCCCAGAACCAACAATAATAAAAGGAATCGCTTCTTTGATGGTGGATAAAACCAATTCTTTGGTTTGGATCTCTGTTTCTTCTTTGCTCATGTCCAGCAAAACATCCATCCGAACCCGCTGCTTCTGGAAATAATAAACCAAAACCAGAACACTTGCTAAAACGCCGATAAAGGCAGCAAACGTTGATTGAGTCACAGCAGCTGTATAGTCGCCTTCTACCACCCGCATGATAATAAACGTTGCCAACAGCATATAGAAGACTCGCGCGATCTGTTCAACGATCTGAGAAATCGCGAATGGTTTCATGTCTTGATTTCCTTGGAAATATCCTCGCATCACACTCATACATGGAAAGACCAAAAGTGCCACGCTTAAGGAGCGCATCGTTGGAATCAATTCTTCTCCGCCACCAGATGCGGTTGCCAGCCAAGGAGCGGCTATGTACATGATACCAGCAGTTACTACCCCAAATCCTGCCATCAACTGTAAAGCTCTCAGGAACAAGCGCTGACTTGTACGATACTCTTCTCTTGAGTTGTAGTAGGAAATCTGTTTCGCAATCGCTGCTGGAATTCCTGCAGTAGAAATCATCAAAAACAAAGCATAGACATTGTAACCCATTCCAAACAATGCATTTGCTTTATCTCCGTTGGCTCCCATCCAGTAGTACCACGGCAAAATATAGATCGCACCGAGCAACCGAGAACCAATGTTTCCCAGTGTCATCCAAGCCGATCCTTGAGCCATTTTTTCTTGTGTCGTTAATTGTTTTGACGCAGATTGCGTATGATTATCCATGGCAGTTCTCTCCAACTTTCTACAAACATATCCCCTTCATTTTAATTCGAAAAAGGACTTCGAGCAATCTATTTTTGCAACATATTAAAGTTTCTTCACATTATTGAAGAAGAACAACCAATCGCATGCTGTCTTCCATTCGATTTGCCTGAATATGCTATAATAAACTAAACTTTTTGAAACGAGGAGAACCAAGATGTCACTACTTACCATTACCCCCCATCAGATCCGCGGGTTGTTGATCGAAGCAAATCTATTAAAAGAGTTTATCGGCCAAGAATGGCATTATACCGTTCCACAAGAAATGAACGACTTGATCTTTACCTCACTAAGTTATGATTCGCGTCAGACAGACGCAAATACGCTATTCTTCTGTAAAGGTGCCGCGTTCAAAGAAAGCTATTTGGAAAGTGCCGTTGCTCAGGGCCTTCAATGTTATGTTTCGGAACACCCTTATGAAAATTGTTCCGCCTATGGCATCATCGTTACAGATATCCGAGCAGCCATGGCTTGTATTGCCCAGGCTTTTTACAACAATCCGCAAGATCAGCTGTTTAAAATTGGAATCACAGGAACAAAAGGCAAAACGAGCTGTGCTTATTTTGTGCGGGAGATTTTAGCCAAAACAACCAATCAGAAAGTAGCTTTTTTCTCCTCTGAAGAAAATACTGTTGACGGAAAGAACTATCAGGAAGCAGTTTTGACGACTCCAGAAACGTTAGACTTGTATGCTATGATGGCCGAAGCAGTCGCTAATGGTATGACACATCTAGTAATGGAAGTCTCTTCCCAAGCTTATAAAACCAAACGTGTCTCTGGGATCACTTATGAAATTGGAATCTTTCTAAATATTTCGCCCGATCATATCGGTCCAGTAGAACATCCGGACTTTGATGATTATCTTTTCTGCAAACGCGAGTTGATCCACAATAGTAAACAAATGATCATTAACCGACAAAGCGATTATTTTGAACTATTAAAAGAAACTTGTGCTGCTCATCAAGTACCATTGATCACCTATGGCCAATGCGATGGAGATTATCAAGTATTACCAGCGGAATCGGGCGATCCTAAATCATTCCGCATCCATTCTGAAAAAGATATTCTTCTTGTGAATGGCGACTATCAGTTGGCTTTGCTAGGAGAATTCAATCACGACAATGCTACTGCTGCAATCGTTGCTGCTTGTCTTGCGGGAGCTACCCAAGAAGAAGCACAATCTGTCTTGCCCAATGTAACGATTCCAGGACGAATGATCGTTCTGGAAAAACAAAATGGCGCATTGATCATCGTTGATTATGCCCACAACTACTTAAGCTTTAAGTCACTGAGTGAGCTAGCCCATACATTGCGGCCAAAAGGACGGCTGATTTTTGTGACCGGCAGTGCCGGCGGCAAAGCAGAATCACGACGTCCTGACATGGGTCGAGCGCTTTCTGAGTATGCAGATAAAGTCTATTTAACTTCTGATGACCCTAACTTTGAGGATCCTCGTGCTATCGCTGCCGAGATAGCCGCTGCGATCACTGCACCTACTGTCATTATTGAAGAACAGATGGACCGCAGCCTTGCGGTCCGATCAGCGGTTGCTGAAGCCGCTAGTCAAGATATCGTGATTCTAGCTGGTAAAGGCGCTGAGCAATATTTGAAAGTCAATGGTCAAAAAGAACCTTATGAAGGTGATTTGCAGATCGCTCAGCGTTTGCTTTGATTTTTTCATTGCCTCACCTATCCGTTAACAACAAACACCCAAAGAATGACAGCATCAAGCGGGTCATCCTTTGGGTGTTTATTTTTGTGTCTATGCAAATGCCTCTTAAAAAGTTCTTGATTTAAATACCTTGCTGAAAATTATGGTTGTTCATCCTCATAGGTTTCATAGACATAAGGAGCACCATCATAGCGAAATTCTGTCGAGATTGCTGCGTCCAAATCTTCGGTATACATGAATTTGCTGAAAGGAAACAGAAAGACTTCGCCGTCTTTCGTTTTTTCCGCTTCCACTCGGTAAATTAGCTGGTCCGCAGTCAATTGCTGATTCAGCTGTTCCAGCACGTCATCGATCACTTCTTCTTCTTGGTAACCTGCTTTTGCTACTCGTTGATAATCATTGAAAAAAGCCTCTTGACCTTCAAAAGATTGATAGTCCATTTTTATTCCTTCTTTCTGCACTTTCATTTGCGTTAATTCTATTATACGAGACCCCTCTTAGTTCAGCGAATGATTTGATTGCCGTTTCACTTAGAAAGAGTCAGCTGACTAGAAAAATATGTCAAATTCATTTCAAGTGTATTACGAATCAATGATTTGACAAAATCGCATTGAAGACTTTTTCATTTTTTGTATAATGGGACATAGAGAATATTAAAGGGGCAGACGCAATGAACAGCACAAAGAAAAAAATCTTCTTTGGAACAGGGGCAACAGTAGGTTTTCTAGCAATGATCGCATTGGTCGGACAATTTTTAGTAGCAAACCACTTGATCGGCACAAATGATACTTCCACAGAAATCTTCACTCGCGCAACATATCCAAATGGCTTTCTATTGGTGATCTTCATTCCATTAGTGGCTACAGCTGTATTGTTTTACGGCATTATTCGCAAAAAATAGTATGCAGCGGCAGTTGATGTTTGCATCAGCTGAACCGCTGCTTTTTTGTACAAAAAAAGCGGGGACAGAAGTGTTAAACTCCGAGAAATAAGGAGGAATACACAGAAATTGCTTTTCAAATTTTTGGGTATTTCGACTTATTTCTCGGAGTTGCATCTGCTTCGACCGTTTAGACATGTTTAGAGGGACTGTGCCATAAGTCATCATCCAACAAGTTAAACCGAATAATAGTCTATTGCTAGGATAGATTCCTCTGACTTTTGCGACGAGGAGTCCCTGCACCGCAGGAGCAATAATAGTTAATGTTCGGATAGTTTTACTTGTAGGAGACTTATGGCACAGTCCCTCTTTTCAATTAATTAGCGACGATATTGACCAATTTATTTGGTACAACGATGATTTTGCGAATCGTTTTTCCATTCAATTGTTCTTTTACCAGTTCATTTGATTGAGCTAACTGTTCGAGCGTCGCTTTGTCTGCATCCGCAGGAACTTTGGCTTTTGCCCGAACTTTGCCGTTCACTTGGAATACCACTTCGATTTCATCTTCGACTAGCGCACTTTCATCATAAGTTGGCCATGGCACATAAGAGATGCCCTCTTTATTTCCGAGAATTGCCCATAGTTCTTCACCGATATGAGGGGCAATCGGTGCCAACAATTGGACAAATCCAGCAACATATTCATATGGTAGTGCATCGGACTTATATGCTTCGTTCACAAAGACCATCAGCTGTGAAATAGCCGTGTTGAAATGAAGCTGTTCAAAATCTTCGGTAACTTTTTTAACTGTTTGGTTGTAAACTTTACTTAGTTTGCCATCATTGAATGTAGTAATTCGATCACGCATTTTGCCATTTTCATCCACGATCAAACGCCAAACGCGGTCTAGGAATTTACGGCTGCCTTCCAAGCCGTTTTCATTCCAAGCGATCGATGCATCTAATGGACCCATGAACATTTCATACATGCGCAGTGTATCTGCTCCGTATTGTTCGATGACATCATCCGGATTTACGACGTTTCCGCGAGACTTCGACATTTTTTCATTGTTTTCCCCAAGGATCATCCCTTGATTGAATAATTTCTGGAATGGTTCTTTTGTCGGTACGACACCAAGATCATAAAGGAACTTATGCCAGAAACGAGCATAAAGTAAATGAAGCACCGCATGTTCTGCCCCACCGATATAGATATCTACTGGTAACCAGCGTTTCAATTTGTCAAAATCGGCTAAGCGATTTTTATTGTGAGGGTCGATAAACCGCAAGAAATACCAAGAACTCCCTGCCCATTGCGGCATCGTATTCGTTTCACGACGTCCCTTCATGCCTGTTTCTGGATCAACGACATTGACCCACTCGCTGACATTCGCCAATGGCGATTCACCTGTACCACTTGGCTTGATATTATCGGTTTTTGGCAAGCGTAGTGGCAATTGATCTTCCGGAAGAGTGGTTGTAGTACCGTCTTCCCAATGAATGATCGGGATAGGCTCACCCCAGTAACGCTGCCGAGAAAACAGCCAGTCTCGCAGACGGTAGCTGATTTCTTTTTTACCGACTCCTTGTTCTTCTAACCAGTGGTTCATTTTTTCAATTGCAGCTTCTTTATCTAGACCATCCAGAAACTCTGAATTGATATGAGGACCGTCTTCAGTATAAGCAGCTTCTTCAACGTCTCCCCCAGCCAGAACAGGAATGATTTCTAACCCAAAAGCTTTTGCAAATTCATGGTCACGTTCGTCATGAGCTGGCACAGCCATGATCGCACCAGTACCATATGAAGCCAACACATAGTCAGCAATCCAAATTGGCACTTCTTTCCCATTCGCTGGATTGACCGCATAGGCCCCTGTGAAGACACCCGTCTTTTCTTTAGACAAATCGGTCCGATTCAAATCGGACTTCTTCGCTGTTTCTGCTACATATGCCTCAACTGCTGCTTTTTGCTCCGGTGTAGTGATGGCTTGTACCAACTCATGTTCAGGAGCCAAAACCGTATAAGTGGCACCGAACAATGTATCTGGTCGTGTCGTAAAGACGGTGAATGCTGCATCGCTACCCGCTACTTTGAAGGTGACATTGGCACCCACAGAACGACCGATCCAATTCCGCTGCATTTCTTTGATGCTCTCAGGCCAATCAACTTCTTCTAGATCATCTAGCAAGCGATCCGCATAAGCCGTGATCTTCAACATCCACTGACGCATAGGTTTGCGAATAACATCGTAGCCGCCGCGTTCACTTTTGCCATCGATCACTTCTTCATTGGCGATAACCGTTCCTAACTCTGGAACCCAATTGACAGGAACCTCGGCTTCATAAGCCAATCCTTTTTCATAAAGTTTGGTAAAAATCCATTGCGTCCATTTATAGTACTCAGGATCTGTCGTGTTGATCTCACGATTCCAATCGTAACTAAACCCCAGTGAATTGATTTGACGACGGAATGTTTCAATATTTTTTTTCGTAAACTCGGCCGGATCATTCCCGGTATCCAATGCATATTGTTCAGCAGGCAACCCAAAAGCATCCCAACCCATGGGATGAAGAACGTTGAATCCTTGGCTGCGCTTGAAGCGGCTTAGAATATCCGTCGCTGTATATCCTTCTGGATGCCCTACGTGCAATCCTTGTCCAGAAGGGTATGGGAACATGTCTAACGCATAAAACTTTGGTTTATCCGGTTGATCGTGGGTATTGAACTCATTTTTCTTAGCCCAATATTTTTGCCATTTTTTTTCAATTTCTTTGTGATTGTAGTTCACTATGGACGCCTCCTAAAAATTGGTGCTCTGACTTGATCAAAAATCAGCAGAACTTAAAAAAAAGTCCTATAAAAATCACTATTGATTTTTATAGGACGTTATAAACGTGGTACCACCTAATTTTATCTGTTATGAAACAGACCTCGATGTGTTAACGACCATCGCCGTATCTGCCTACTTTGAGCGGTTCTGAGAAACACTCATTTCAGTCAAATATCACTTGAAGGCGAGTTCGAAAGGTCTTCTGTGCATTTCCACCAGCCATGCACTCTCTTGATTCCAACACGTTTCTACTATTCCTTCTCAAATGTGAAAGATTCTTTGCACTTATCCTATCAAAAAAACAGCGGAATAGCAATCTATTTTACGCGAACGCTTTGTCCAGGATAAACAAAGTTGTCTTTAATGTTATTCCATTGAATGAATTGATCTCTGGAAATCCCAAATTTATCCGCAATTCCCCAGACAGAATCGCCAGATACTACGGTATAGTTGCTCGTACTTGCCGTCTGATTCGCAGCCGTTGCCGTACCGCTGACCCGTACGCTTTGACCAGGATAGACGTAATCATTTTTGATATTGTTCCAACTGCGGAATTGGTCCATCGTGATACCAAATTTATTAGCAATCGACCAAACCGAGTCCCCAGACGCCACTGTATACTTTTGACTGCCAGCTGATGAAGAAATGCTCGTAGAAGCTGTGGTCGGGCTACTTGTCTGTTTATTTCCAGAATTTTTTACGACTAAGCGTTGACCAGGATAAATAAAGTCATTTTTGATATTGTTCCAGCTGCGCAATTGATCCATCGTGATGCCATGCTTATTCGCCACACTCCAAACCGAGTCCCCTGAAGCAACGGTATAACTACCAGCATTGGTTACAGAACTTGTTGCTGTAGTCTTGTTGGCCTGACTTTTTGACCCAGTACCATTTTTTACGACTAAGCGTTGACCAGAATAAATAAAGTCATTTTTGATATTGTTCCAGTTGCGTAATTGGTCCATCGTGATGCCATGCTTGTTCGCCACACTCCAAACCGAGTCCCCTGAAGCAACAGTATAACTACCAGCACTTGCTGTCGTGGTAGATATGGTCCCTGTATTCGTCGTTTGTTTGGCAGTACCACCATTGATCGTCAGTTTTTGTCCTGGGTAGATAAAATTATTGCGAATATTGTTCCAGCTACATAGCTGATCCATTGTGATGCCGAATTTATTAGCGATTCCCCAGACAGAATCCCCTGACGCAACTGTATAGCCTTGACTACCAGAAGAAACTGACGATGTCGCTGCTGGCTTGCTGACAGGATTTGTAGCGGTATTAGGCGTACTGACCGTTGCTCCACCACCGGCATTGCCTGAAGCTGGTGTATCATATTTAGTCAAGCCATACTGCTGGATCACCGTATTCAATGAAGAAGCATAGTTGGGAGCTGTTGCGTAACGCCCCGTCAACCATTGGGTTGCATCACGGTAAGAAGACGTATTGCTCTTCCAAGCACCTGCATAATAATAATTACCGTTTCCTAGCGAAACATTTCTTAATGTTCGTGCGTTGTCTTCAAAAGATTCTTTGTAAGAAGGGTATTTTTTGAAGGGTTCTTTCATAGTCAACCATTGATTGTTTAAATACTCTGCTGTGTTCATATAGACTGTCTGACCATTATGACTGCCCTTGATTCCAAAAAGATTATGGTTAGGTGATTGGGACAGGGCACTTCTTCCCCAGCCGCTTTCAAGAATGGCTTGTGCGATCATCACTGAAGCATAAAGATCATTTGCTTGGGCAACAGGCTGTGCATAAGTTGCGATTTCTGTAATGAATGCTGCTGTATTAGGTGCAGCAAAGTTACTTCTCACCACAGTATTTTCTACGGCATCCGCTTGAACTGGAGTCAGCAAAGGCGCTACTACTGAGCAAGCGGTTATGGTTGTCCCTACAACAGCGGCACTTTTTCTCATCGTTTGATAAAATTCACTGGACTGTCCTTCTCTGCGACGCTCTTTGCGCGATAAACTCATGTTCATGAACGTTCCTCCGTCTTCTATTTTTTTCCTACGTTTAGTATACAATTTCTTAAGATTTTATAAAAGTTATTTCCTTCTTTTCGCCAAACTGTAAACTCTTTGTAATCTAACGTACATTATTCGAAAGAAGAAGTAAGCGACAATTTCTTGTTATACAATATTGTCCCTCAAGAAACACCCCTGCACCACTGTCTTTTGTCCCTCCAAGATAAATGGTATAATAGACTCACTATGTTTGCCTGTAGAAATGAGGATTTTTTTATGAACAAAAAACTGTATTATCAATTCGCCGGCAGCTGTTTTTTGCTGCTTTTTGCCTTTTTAGGCTATGTTGTCAAATTCTATCCAACTTGGCTGAATCCTTTCGATGAAAGTAGCACTCGTTTGATCCGTAGCGGTTATCCTTTTTTGACTGACTTTTTCCTATGGGTGACCAAGTTTGCTAATCCAGTAACGATTGGACTGCTTTTCATTGTTGTATTGGTCGTGTTGCTTATCAATCGCTTCTATTCCGAAGCACTGTGGCTCAGTTTCGGTACGATTGGCATCTCAGCGGTCTTCAATCCGTTGATTAAATTATTCTTTATGCGAGAAAGACCAACACTGGAACATTTAGTGTTGGAGACAAGCTCTAGTTTTCCTAGCGGACACTCCACTGGCAGCATGGTATTTTATGGAACCTTACTTTTGCTGATTCCTGTCTTTTTCCAGTCACAAGCGTTACGCTGGGGTATGAGAATCTTGCTTGGCTTACTGATTTTTCTGATCGGTATCAGTCGGATCTATCTAGGTGTTCACTTTCCTAGCGACGTACTCGGCGGATTTTGTGTGGGACTCTCTTGGCTGTTACTGACCTATCCGTACTATTTAGAAAAGCGTTTTGTCTGGCGTTTCCAACAAAAACAATCTTAGAAAAAAGAAAAGAAGGTAAAATCCATGAATTCATTCCCCTATGCCGAAAATCAGCATAAACGTTACCATTCTTGGAATTATGCATTGCGTCAGGAATTTGGTGAAAAAATCTTTAAAGTACCGATCGATGCTGGCTTCGACTGTCCCAATCGAGATGGTACTGTTGCAAAAGGTGGTTGTACCTTTTGCAGCGTGTCTGGTTCAGGCGACATGATCGTTGCACCTGAAGCCCCGCTGCCCGTTCAATTTCATAAAGAAATCGATATGATGCACAAAAAATGGCCTCATGTCGATAAGTACATCGTTTATTTCCAAAATTTCACCAATACCCATGCCCCAGCTGCAGTCATTCGAGAGCGATTTGAACAAGTTTTGACCATGCCAGGTGTCGTTGGTGTTTCTATCGGTACACGTCCTGACTGTCTTCCAGACGATGTGGTAGACTATCTAGCTGAATTGAACCAACGCTTTTATTTGTGGGTGGAGTTAGGGTTACAAACAACCTTTGAAACCACCAGCAACGCAATCAACCGTGCGCATGATTATCAAACATATCTTGATGGTGTCGCTAAATTGAGAAAACATGGCATTCAGGTTTGTACCCATTTGATCAATGGACTCCCTGGTGAAACATTAGAAATGATGCGGGAAAATGTGCGGAAAACAATCTTGGACTCAGATATTCAAGGGATCAAACTCCATCTCTTGCATTTGATGCGAAATACCCGCATGCTCCGGGACTATCATGAAGGCAAGCTGCAATTGATGCAAAGAGAGACTTATGTCTCTTTGATTTGCGACCAACTAGAAATGATTCCTGCGGAGATCATCATTCATCGTCTGACAGGTGACGCTCCTTGGGATGCTTTGATTGGACCTATGTGGAGTCTCAAAAAATGGGAAGTCTTGAATGAGATCGATAAAGAAATGCTGCACCGCGACTCCTATCAAGGAAAATTTGATGTTAGAAAAGAGGCTATCTATGCTACAAACAGCCATGCGTTATAGCCACACCCTTTTACAAGAAGTCGTCAAACCCGGACAGACCGTAGTTGATGCCACCATGGGAAATGGCCATGATACCGAGCTGTTGGCAACACTAGTCGGACCTGAAGGCAAAGTCTATGCCTTTGATATTCAGGAACAAGCAGTGACAACAACAAAAGAACGCTTGTTAGCAAAAGGACTCCTGCCGCAAGTTGAACTGATCCACCAAGGACATGAAACAGTAGCGGATTACGTCCCTGATGCCGTTCATGCAGCTATTTTCAATCTAGGTTACTTACCAAAGAGCGATAAAAAAATCATTACTTTACCTGAGACGACCGAACAGGCACTGCAAGCATTGATCCAACGTATTGTTCCTTGCGGTCGGATCATCCTTGTATGCTATTATGGCCACGAAGGCGGACCTGAAGAGTTAGAAGCTGTTCATCGCTTTTGTCGTCAATTACCACAAGCGCAATTTAACGTGCTGTCCTATCAATTCATCAATCAGCGCAACCAACCACCAGTCCTGTTTTGTATCGAACGAAAAAAAACATCAGAGAACCGTTGACTATTCTTCGGTCTCTGATGTTTTTTATTTTCCTTCAACGAGCCAGTTTAATACCCGTTGGATCCACTGATCCCAAAATTGCCAATCGTGATCTCCGGAACCAGACTCAAATGTCACTGCCAAGTCACGTTCCTGCATTTTTGCAACTGCATATTCACTTGCAGGAAACAGTTGGTCTTCTGTTCCACAACTAATATAAAAGCGCGGTGCCTTTTGCGGATCAATCGTATCGATCAAATGGATCAAATCATTCTCTGAACCTTGAAACTGATCCAATGGGCCAAAAATCCCTTCCCAGTAAGAAGTATTTCGAATCTTTAAAAGAGAATCCATGCTTTCAGCAATCGCTAAAGCCCCGGACAAAGAGGCAACGGCAGCAAAACTCTCTGGTTTACGCAAACCCAACTTAACAGCACCATAGCCCCCCATAGATAGACCAGCAGCAAATGTCTTCTCCCGATCACTGCTCAATTGAGGAAACAGCTCTCGGCAGATTTGCGGTAACTCTTCTGCAACAAAGGTCCAGTACTTCATATCATAAGTTGTATCTGTATACCAAGCCAAATCAGTCGAAGGCATGATCACTGCCATTTGATAGTCGCTCACATAGCGCTCGATCGAAGTTCGTCTTTCCCAGACACTATGATTACCACCCATTCCATGTAATAGATATAGAACTGGTAATTCTTTTTGATCATTTTTTGTAGTTGTACCTACCTTTTTGATGGTAGTTTGGGGGAGAATCACGTTTACCATTACTTCCATTTCAAGAACATTTGAATAGATATTTGCTTGTATAAAAGCCATCAAATCACCTGCGATTCTTTTTTTATCATTGTACCAGATTCTCGCCGAATTGTACGGGCAAACACCAAAGCAAGCACAATCAGCAACAATCCTAATCCATATACCCAATGTAATCCATCGTACAAAATTCCTCGTAATTGAAGCAGAATGTCTGTTGAAAGTTTCTTAGCAGCAGTTGGGTCCACTAAGCGATTCATGATTTCCTGATCTTGAATACCTGCTTCTTTCAATCCAAAATTATTGCTGATATTCAAGACGATCCCGAAAACAGAAACCATGATTGTCTGACCAATTGTTCTTAATAGCGTATTGAAGGAGGTCGCTACCCCAATTTGTGAATGAGGAACACTCGTTTGAGCAGTCACGGTACAAACGACCATCGTTGCTCCCAATCCGATTCCGGTAATTGAAGAGATTCCTAAAAACCAGAGAAAAGACGTTTTCATTGGGGTGATAAAAAGCCAGATTGCGCCAACAAGCGTAATTAATAGACTAGCCGTTAGGACCCATGAAACCGACCGCTTCAGCAACCAGCGGCTGGCTAGAAATGAGCCGACCATCCATAAAATCGATAACGGTGCTAGTACAAGACCACCGATACCTGCACTCATTCCTAAGACTCCTTGCATCCACATTGGGATATACACATCGATACCCATCAAAAAACCGCTAGCTAGTGCTGCGACAATATTTACTACCACAAAAGTTCTAGAATGGAATAACGCTAAATCAATTAATGGATCTGCTGCTTTTTTCTCTACTCGATAAAACAGCAGGAATGTTACAATAGCCAAAATCAGTAAGCTTACCACAGCAACACTTAACCCCTGATCGCCTAGTAACTGAAACCCTAAAAGCAGAGAAACTAATGTGACCATCATCAAAAAACTACCAAGTAAATCCATTTTCCCAGATTTCTTCGTCTTTTTGTTTTCATGAAAATAAAACCAAATCATGCCAAGAAGAAACACACCAATCGGCACATTAATAAAAAAGATCCAGTGCCAACCGACTGTATCAACAATCACACCACCAGCTAATGGACCGACGACACTAGCAATCCCCCAAGCAGTACTGTTCAAACCCAAGACTTTCGCTCTCTTTTCTACAGGGTACAAGTCGGCGATGATCGTCAATGCAACAGGCATCATCGCACCAGCCCCGATTCCTTGAACAGCTCTCGAAAGGATGAGTGTCAGCATGCTGTTTGACAAGCCACAGAGTGCGGAACCAATCATAAAGAGCAGTGTCCCAAATAAAAAAATCGGTTTACGACCAATGGTATCGGCAAGTTTACCGTAAATGGGTGTCAACATAGCACTAGTCAATAAGTAAATCGAAAAAACCCAATTCATGATCTCGATCCCGTGTAAAGAACCAACGATCGTCGGCATAGCAGTCGTAATGATCGTCCCTTCGATAGCCGTCATAAATGTTGCAACAAAAACAGCAATCGTCACACGTGTCACATTCGTTTTCATCATTCTCCCCCTCTTCTAAGTCAAAAAAAAGAACCTCTATTGATTTACATCAACAGAGGTCGCCTCTTTATTCCTTCACACTTGCCAATAAAGCATCCACTTTATCTGTTTGTTCCCATGGCAAGTCGATATCTGTACGACCAAAATGTCCATATGCCGCTGTCTGACGATAAATCGGACGACGTAGATTCAACATTTCTATAATTCCAGCTGGCCGCAGATCAAAATTCTCTCTTACAGCTTGGATCAATTTCTCTTGACTGACTTTTCCGGTTCCAAACGTATCAATTCGAATCGATACAGGTTGTGCTACACCAATCGCATAAGCTAGCTGAACCTCTACCTTTCGGGCAAGTTTCGCTGCAACGATATTTTTAGCAATATAGCGTGCAGCATAACTAGCAGAACGGTCAACTTTTGTTGCATCTTTCCCAGAAAATGCGCCACCGCCATGTCTTGCATATCCACCATAAGTATCTACAATGATTTTTCTACCAGTCAATCCGGCATCCCCTTGAGGCCCACCGATGACAAATCGTCCTGTCGGATTGATATAATATTTTGTTTCATCGTCTAAAAGAGAAGCTGGTATCACTTCTTTAATCACTTTTTCAATAACGTCATGACGAATCGTTTCATTGTCTACTGCATCATCATGCTGTGTGCTGATAACAACTGTATCCACTCGACGAGGCTGATCTTGATCATCATACTCGACAGTTACTTGGGATTTTGCGTCAGGACGCAAATAGGTCAATTCATTCGTTTTACGCAGTTCTGCTAATCGCCGAACAAGACGGTGACTCAATGCAATTGGTAATGGCATCAATTCTGGTGTTTCATCAACAGCAAAACCAAACATCAATCCTTGATCTCCGGCACCGATTTCTTCTTCATTCGCTTCATCGCGTACTTCTAATGCATTGTCAACGCCTTGAGCAATATCAGGTGATTGTTCATCAATGGCTACCAATACCGCCACAGTGTCACCGTCAAAGCCGAATTTTGCCCGTGTATAACCGATTCCTTTGATGGTTTCGCGAACAATTTTTTGAATATCTACATAGGCACTTGTCGAGATTTCGCCAAAAACCAATACTAATCCGGTCGTCACCGAGGTTTCGCAGGCAACCCGTGCCATTGGATCTTCAGCAAGCAGCGCATCTAAAATAGCATCACTGATTTGATCAGCCACTTTATCTGGATGTCCTTCAGATACAGATTCTGAAGTAAATAAATGTTTCTCTGTCATTTTTTGTATTCCCCCTAAATTTCGATTCGGTTACAAGGCATCTTCGCAGCTGCGAATCCTTTCGGGAACTTGCAACGGACTGATTATAACAAATTTTGACCTACTGTGCCTAATTTATGGAAAAACTTTTAAAATTGCCTTTTTTAAAACATAAAAAAAAAGCATTCCAAAGGATGCTTTCATGATCCGTACGGGATTCGAACCCGTGTTACCGCCGTGAAAGGGCGGTGTCTTAACCACTTGACCAACGGACCAAGTAAAATTCAATGGGCCTAAATGGACTCGAACCATCGACCTCACGCTTATCAGGCGTGCGCTCTAACCAGCTGAGCTATAGGCCCAAAATAAAAAAACTAAAGCGGGTGACGAGAATCGAACTCGCGACAACAGCTTGGAAGGCTGTGGTTTTACCACTAAACTACACCCGCAAGATGGCGCGGGACAGAATCGAACTGCCGACACATGGAGCTTCAATCCATTGCTCTACCAACTGAGCTACCGAGCCATAACGGTTCCGACGGGAATCGAACCCGCGATCTCCTGCGTGACAGGCAGGCATGTTAACCCCTACACCACGGAACCATATTTAGTTTTTTTGATTGCGGGAGCAGGATTTGAACCTACGACCTTCGGGTTATGAGCCCGACGAGCTACCAGACTGCTCCATCCCGCGATAATAAATTACTAATTACAATAGCTGCTTTAAGTAATTAAAAGCTGGACTCATTGATCTACAATCCGATCAAGAGTTCAGTAAAGGAGGATAAGGGATTCGAACCCTTGCACGGTTTTACCCGCCTGACGGTTTTCAAGACCGTTCCCTTCAGCCGGACTTGGGTAATCCTCCAAAAAGTGTTGCAATGATCCGTACGGGACTCGAACCCGTGTTACCGCCGTGAAAGGGCGGTGTCTTAACCACTTGACCAACGGACCGCTAAAACGGAGAAGGAGGGATTTGAACCCTCGCGCCGGTTTCCCGACCTACACCCTTAGCAGGGGCGCCTCTTCAGCCACTTGAGTACTTCCCCAAATGTAACAAAATATATAGTTCAATGGGCCTAAATGGACTCGAACCATCGACCTCACGCTTATCAGGCGTGCGCTCTAACCAGCTGAGCTATAGGCCCAAAAAATAAAAACTAAAGCGGGTGACGAGAATCGAACTCGCGACAACAGCTTGGAAGGCTGTGGTTTTACCACTAAACTACACCCGCATGGCGGTCTGGACGGGACTCGAACCCGCGACCTCCTGCGTGACAGGCAGGCATTCTAACCAACTGAACTACCAAACCATATTTTAGTTTTTATTTGACGCTTCTATTGTATTAACAGAAGCAATTGCGGGAGCAGGATTTGAACCTACGACCTTCGGGTTATGAGCCCGACGAGCTACCAGACTGCTCCATCCCGCGATAATAAATTACTAATTAAGCAATAGCTGCTTTAAGTAATTAAAAGCTGTACTCATTGATCTACAATCCGATCAAGAATCCAGTAAAGGAGGATAAGGGATTCGAACCCTTGCACGGTTTTACCCGCCTGACGGTTTTCAAGACCGTTCCCTTCAGCCGGACTTGGGTAATCCTCCAACATATACAATGCCACAATGGACCTTGTAGGACTCGAACCTACGACCGGACGGTTATGAGCCGTCTGCTCTAACCAACTGAGCTAAAGGTCCAGGCTCTTAATAATCGCGGCGGAGGGGATCGAACCCCCGACCTCCCGGGTATGAACCGGACGCTCTAGCCAGCTGAGCTACACCGCGAAAAAATCATTTATTCAAATGATATGGAGCCTAGCGGGATCGAACCGCTGACCTCCTGCGTGCAAAGCAGGCGCTCTCCCAGCTGAGCTAAGGCCCCTTTTGAAAATATAATCGGGAAGACAGGATTCGAACCTGCGACCCCTTGGTCCCAAACCAAGTGCTCTACCAAGCTGAGCTACTTCCCGTTGCTAAAAACGCGCCCAAGAGGAGTCGAACCCCTAACCTTTTGATCCGTAGTCAAACACTCTATCCAATTGAGCTATGGGCGCATATTAAGAAATGCCGAGGACCGGAATCGAACCGGTACGGTGATCACTCAC
>NZ_JBIOSO010000001.1:435000-630000 GCF_051714805.1 Enterococcus sp. AZ091
CATCCTAGTTGTCTGTGCAACCCCACATCCTTTTCCACTTAATAGTTATTTGGGGACCTTAGCTGGTGGTCTGGGCTGTTTCCCTTTCGACTATGGATCTTATCACTCACAGTCTGACTCCCGGATATGAATGAATGGCATTCGGAGTTTATCTGAATTCGGTAACCCGAGATGGGCCCCTAGTCCAAACAGTGCTCTACCTCCATCATTCTCAATTCCGAGGCTAGCCCTAAAGCTATTTCGGAGAGAACCAGCTATCTCCAAGTTCGTTTGGAATTTCTCCGCTACCCACACCTCATCCCCGCACTTTTCAACGTACGTGGGTTCGGTCCTCCAGTGCGTTTTACCGCACCTTCAACCTGGACATGGGTAGATCACATGGTTTCGGGTCTACGACAACATACTCATTCGCCCTATTCAGACTCGCTTTCGCTGCGGCTCCGTCTCTTCAACTTAACCTCGCATGCTATCGTAACTCGCCGGTTCATTCTACAAAAGGCACGCTATCACCCATTAACGGGCTCTAACTTGTTGTAGGCACACGGTTTCAGGATCTATTTCACTCCCCTTCCGGGGTGCTTTTCACCTTTCCCTCACGGTACTGGTTCACTATCGGTCACTAGGGAGTATTTAGCCTTGGGAGATGGTCCTCCCGGATTCCGACGGAATTCCTCGTGTTCCGCCGTACTCAGGATCCTCCTAGGTGTGAGCCAGATTTCATCTACGGGGTTTTTACCCTCTTTGACATACTTTTCCAAGTATTTCGACTATCTGTTTCAACTACCATATCGGAGTCCTACAACCCCAACAAGCAAGCTTGTTGGTTTGGGCTTTTCCCGTTTCGCTCGCCGCTACTCAGGGAATCGAATTTTCTTTCTCTTCCTGCAGGTACTTAGATGTTTCAGTTCTCTGCGTCTACCTCACAGCTGCTATGTATTCACAACTGTGTAACATCCTATAAAAGATGCTGGGTTCCCCCATTCGGAAATCTCTGGATCATAGCTTACTTACAGCTCCCCAAAGCATATCGGTGTTAGTCCCGTCCTTCATCGGCTCCTAGTGCCAAGGCATCCACCGTGCGCCCTTATTCACTTAACCTTTGACCTTACGGTCGATGAGTACTTCTTCTAGCGATAGAAGGTTGCTCAAGAAAATAAGCGTTGAACTTATTAAAAAACTCTTTAACTTGTCAACTCGGTGTGTGTTACTTGTTTTGATTTTCTTCGATATCCAGTTTTCAATGAACAAACTTAACGACCTCTGTCGTTAATGGAGCCTAGCGGGATCGAACCGCTGACCTCCTGCGTGCAAAGCAGGCGCTCTCCCAGCTGAGCTAAGGCCCCGGGTATTTATCTTTGAGAGTAAACCTCTCAAAACTGAACAAAGGCAAACGATGTGTAGTCTTCCGTACTATTCCTTAGAAAGGAGGTGATCCAGCCGCACCTTCCGATACGGCTACCTTGTTACGACTTCACCCCAATCATCTATCCCACCTTAGGCGGCTGGCTCCAAAAAGGTTACCTCACCGACTTCGGGTGTTACAAACTCTCGTGGTGTGACGGGCGGTGTGTACAAGGCCCGGGAACGTATTCACCGCGGCGTGCTGATCCGCGATTACTAGCGATTCCGGCTTCATGTAGGCGAGTTGCAGCCTACAATCCGAACTGAGAGAAGCTTTAAGAGATTAGCTTAGCCTCGCGACTTCGCAACTCGTTGTACTTCCCATTGTAGCACGTGTGTAGCCCAGGTCATAAGGGGCATGATGATTTGACGTCATCCCCACCTTCCTCCGGTTTGTCACCGGCAGTCTCGCTAGAGTGCCCAACTAAATGATGGCAACTAACAATAAGGGTTGCGCTCGTTGCGGGACTTAACCCAACATCTCACGACACGAGCTGACGACAACCATGCACCACCTGTCACTTTGCCCCCGAAGGGGAAGCTCTATCTCTAGAGTGGTCAAAGGATGTCAAGACCTGGTAAGGTTCTTCGCGTTGCTTCGAATTAAACCACATGCTCCACCGCTTGTGCGGGCCCCCGTCAATTCCTTTGAGTTTCAACCTTGCGGTCGTACTCCCCAGGCGGAGTGCTTAATGCGTTTGCTGCAGCACTGAAGGGCGGAAACCCTCCAACACTTAGCACTCATCGTTTACGGCGTGGACTACCAGGGTATCTAATCCTGTTCGCTCCCCACGCTTTCGAGCCTCAGCGTCAGTTACAGACCAGAGAGCCGCCTTCGCCACTGGTGTTCCTCCATATATCTACGCATTTCACCGCTACACATGGAATTCCACTCTCCTCTTCTGCACTCAAGTCTCCCAGTTTCCAATGACCCTCCCCGGTTGAGCCGGGGGCTTTCACATCAGACTTAAGAAACCGCCTGCGCTCGCTTTACGCCCAATAAATCCGGACAACGCTTGCCACCTACGTATTACCGCGGCTGCTGGCACGTAGTTAGCCGTGGCTTTCTGGTTAGATACCGTCAAGGGATGAACGTTCTACTCTCATCCTTGTTCTTCTCTAACAACAGAGTTTTACGATCCGAAAACCTTCTTCACTCACGCGGCGTTGCTCGGTCAGACTTTCGTCCATTGCCGAAGATTCCCTACTGCTGCCTCCCGTAGGAGTCTGGGCCGTGTCTCAGTCCCAGTGTGGCCGATCACCCTCTCAGGTCGGCTATGCATCGTGGCCTTGGTGAGCCGTTACCTCACCAACTAGCTAATGCACCGCGGGTCCATCCATCAGTGACGCAAAAGCGCCTTTCAACTTTCTTCCATGCGGAAAATAGTGTTATACGGTATTAGCACCTGTTTCCAAGTGTTATCCCCTTCTGATGGGCAGGTTACCCACGTGTTACTCACCCGTTCGCCACTCTTTTTCTTTCGATGGAGCAAGCTCCGGTGAAAGAAAAAGCGTTCGACTTGCATGTATTAGGCACGCCGCCAGCGTTCGTCCTGAGCCAGGATCAAACTCTCATAATGATTTGTTTGAACGATCCATAGGATCGTTAAGCTCAAATAAAATTAACTTTGCTAGCTATTGCTTGCATGTATTTTGCTTCATATAATGAAGCGCCCTACACATTGGTTCGTTTGCTTGCTTTGTTCAGTTTTCAAAGGTCTACTGCGCTGCGTTAGCAACTTTTAAATCATATCAGACCGACAAGTGAATGTCAACTCTTTTTTAAAAGTTTTTTTCGAAAATGTTTATTCAACAACTTCCTGTGCGTCATCAGCGACTCAATTAGAATAACAAATGGATTGTTATTTGTCAACAACTTTTTTCAATCTTTTTTGTTGCTGCATCAGCATCAAATTGATTTCTTAAATTTGCGACTTCGTTATAATATCATCTGTTGGTTCTGGCGTCAACAACTTTTTTCATTTTCTTTTAGAAATGATTTTTGTCATTTGGCACATGTAATAATATAGCAACTATCTTGCCATTCGTCAACAGTAAAATCATTGATATTTCAACGTTTCTAAATACTGCGGTTCCATCATATATTTTAGTTAATTCTATGGAATAATCTCTCCATTTGGAAACTATGATGATTATTTGAATTCTCAATGTTCGGTTTTTATTCTTGTTGTAAGTATTATTTCCTATCATTCTTATAAATTTAAGTATGATTTTATCAATTTCCTAGAATATTTGCTAAAATAGGAGAAAAGAATATTGTTCCTAGGAGGATTTATATGAAAATACTTGTTGCTGATGATGATAAAGAGATTGTTGAACTATTAAGTATCTATCTTCATAATGAAGGTTATGAAGCCGTCAAAGCTTATGATGGTAAAGAAGCTTTAACAAAAATTAGAACTACTCCAGATATTGAATTACTGATCTTGGATATCATGATGCCTGAAATGGATGGCATGCAGGTTGTAAAAGAGTTGCGAAAAGAATCTCAAATTCCAATCATCATGCTAACTGCTAAGACTACTGATATGGATAAAATACGAGGTCTAGTTGCTGGTGCAGACGACTATGTAACAAAACCATTCAATCCTTTGGAAGTGATGGCTCGCGTCAAGTCTCTGCTCCGTCGAACAAAAATGCAAGCTCCCTCTAATCAGCCAGATATCTTAGAAGTTAGCTCATTGATCATTAATCGTGATTCTCATGAAGTAAAAACAATCACCGGAAATGAGATCCAATTGACCGCTCTTGAATTTGGTATTCTCTACCTATTAGCATCCCATCCGAATCGTGTATTTAGTGCTGATGAAATTTTTGAGCGTGTGTGGAAGCAAGAGAGTGTCGTGTCAGCCAAAACCGTAATGGTTCATGTGAGTCATCTGCGTGATAAGATAGAAGAAGCAACTGATGGCGAGAAAGTCATTCAAACAGTGTGGGGAGTTGGCTATAAAATAGATGCGAAGTAATCCAATAGAAAAAAAGAAACGTATCACCCTCACTTCTAAAGAAATCAGTGAATTATTTGCAGAAGGAATCGTTACTGTAATCCTTTTACTTCTATTAAATGTCGCGATTTTAGTCATTTTGACTTCTATAAGAGAGAATTCACCGTTGTTAGTGGAGGCGATCTATGAGTCAAAAAACGCTTTTACTTCTGCTTTTGACACGGATATTTTTCAAAGTGGCCGCAATTTCATTATCCCTTTGTTCTTTTTATTAGATGTGATTGTTTTGTATTGGCGTTTGATTCGTCGATACCGTCAAATGCAGCTACGGCATATTATTAGTGAGCTTCATTATATTGCAGAGGGAAATTATGATCATCGTATTCCATTTGAACTGCGTGGTGACCTCAATCGGATTGTTTCAAATATTAACGGCTTGGTAGATAGTACCGTCGCCGCCATTGAAGATGAACGAAGGATCGAACAGTCGAAGGATGAATTAATTACAAATGTTAGTCACGATATCCGAACCCCTTTAACTTCTATTATTGGTTATCTAGGCCTGATTGAAGATCGTCAGTATCATTCTGAAGAAGAGTTATTGAAATATACTCATACCGCTTATGTCAAAGCAAAGCAAATGAAATCTTTAGTAGACGATCTTTTCGAATACACAAAAGTAAGACAGCCTAGCGTCCCAATAAATGTCATTTCTTTTGATATGGCGCAATTAGTCGAACAACTAGCTGCAGATTTTGAATTAGAAGCATCTCGTAAAGGAATAAAGATTGAGACTCACACTCGCCCAGAGCACATTATTATGGACGGTGATACTGAGAAGCTTGTACGAGTTTTCAATAATTTATTGTCTAATGCTTTAAAGTATGGAAAAGGCGCTGACAAAATCGTAATGGAAGTGGAAAAAGTAGGAACAGAAGCCATTCTAACAGTTAAGAACAATGGACAAATGATTCCCAAACATTCATTAGACTCCTTATTTGACCGCTTCTATCGAGTGGAGGAATCACGTTCGCAGGAAACTGGGGGAACTGGACTTGGTCTTGCCATTGCTCAAAGCATCGTTGCCTTGCATGGTGGCTACATTTTTGCAAAATCTACTCCGGATTGGACCTCCTTTATTATCCATCTCCCATTAAAGAGAAATGATTTATCAAATACCCAAAACTATGGTTGACGAACTAACGCTTTTTCGCTATTCTAGAGAAAATACTTACTAATAAAGCATAGAACCTAGTACATTTTTTACTTTTTCAGAGAACTGATGGTTGGTGAGAATCAGTAATGGAAAGAATGGAATCCAGTTCATTAAAAGTGTATCTTTTGAAAGAAAGATCGTGTGCTCACGTTACGGGCAACAAGGGCAGCGTTATGCTGAACTCGGGTGGTACCGCGAAAGATCTTTTCGTCCCAAGAATAGGGATGAAAAGGTCTTTTTTTATATGAAAAACAAGGGGGAAGAATTATGTTAGATATTAAAATGATTCGGCAAAATTTTGACAAAGTCCAAACAAAATTACAGACTCGCGGAGTAAAAAAAGAAGTATTAGAAGAATTCTTAAAGTTAGATGAAAGGAGACGACAACTCCTAGTAGAGACAGAAGAATTAAAAAAAGTTCGAAATGAAGTTTCTGCAGAAATAGCTCAACTAAAACGAGCAAAAAAAGCAGCAGATGATAAAATTACTGAGATGAAAGAAGTCGGTACTAAAATCAAGTCTCTTGATGACGAGATTGCAAAAATTGATTCAGAAATCAAATTGATCGCAACGACATTACCTAATCTGCCTCATGACTCTGTCCCAGTTGGAAAAGACGAAGATGACAATGTTGAAGTAAGACGCTGGGCTACACCAAAAGAATTTGATTTCGAAGCAAAGCCTCATTGGGATATTGCCGAAAACCTAGGAATATTAGATTTTGAACGAGGTGCAAAGGTAGCCGGTAGCCGGTTTGTCTACTATAAAGGATTAGGTGCCCGTCTTGAACGAGCTTTATATAACTTTATGCTAGACCAACATGTTTATGAACATGGGTACACTGAGATGATTACTCCATATATTGTTAATAGCGATGCAATGTTTGGAACTGGACAGTTTCCTAAATTCAAAGAAGATGTTTTCCAATTAGCGGAAACAGATCTTACCTTGATTCCTACTGCTGAGGTTCCTTTAACGAATTATTATAATGGAGAAATATTGGATCTTGACCAACTACCGGTTTACTTCACAGCATTAAGTCCTTCTTTCCGCTCAGAAGCTGGAAGTGCTGGTCGTGATACTCGCGGATTAATTCGATTACATCAATTCAACAAAGTTGAAATGGTCAAACTAAGTGAAGCAGCACACTCTTATGAAGAATTAGAAAAAATGACTGCAAATGCAGAAGACATTTTACAAAAATTACAACTTCCTTATCGAGTAATGGCATTGTCTACAGGTGACATGGGCTTCTCTGCTGCTAAAACGTATGATTTAGAAGTATGGATTCCAGCACAAGAAACATATCGAGAAATCAGTTCGTGTTCTAATTGTGAAGATTTTCAAGCACGTCGAGCAATGATCCGTTATAGAGATAACGATGGCAAGATTCATTACATGCATACATTAAATGGTTCAGGACTAGCAGTCGGTAGAACTGTTGCTGCCGTATTAGAAAACTATCAAAATGAAGATGGTAGTGTGACTATACCAGAAGTACTAGTTCCTTATATGGGTGGAGTTACCCGAATTGAAAAAAATTGAAGAACAAGATAGGATGAGAATTCCTACCTTTTTTCTTTAAATATTCTAAGAAATACCCCCCTATTGTTGAAACTATATTACAGTTATGTTACGTTTATTTTACTTTATGATGATAAATGGAGGGATAAAGTCATATGTCTGACAAAAATACCTATGCACGTCGTAGCCAACGTCACAAACAAGAACCTGATACCTGTGAAAATACAAATCAATTGAATGAAGCTGTAAAGCCCAAAACCGGAAACGAAAACAAACAACCAAAAATACCGAAGAAAAAATCTAATTATAGCAAGTATATATTCGCATTGTTTACCGCACTTATTCTAGTAATTGTCGCTACTGGCGGCTATATTGTTTATACATTAAAACAGCAAGAAGCAGAAGCTCAAGCCAAATATGAAACTGCTGCAAAAAATCTCATGGCTTCAATCCAAGAAGAGCAAGACCAAAGTGGAATTTCAACGAAAATAGATACTATAAATGACGGAGAAAATAAGTGCCTTGTTTACCGTCCAGTTGATGAAAATACTGTTCCTTTCAAAAATGCAAACCAGCTCTTAGACGAGCTTGCTCAAAAGCAACAAAAAAAGCATCGTGAAAAAGAAGTGCTTACAGTTGCCAGAATAAAAGCAACAGCAATATCTTCTAAAATTGGTCAGTATAGAATTGAAGCAGATAGTTTTATCTGGGATCGCAGTAAGGAAAATTTTAAAAAGCCAGACAGTATTTCTGAGAAAGCCATTTATGTTTCCGAAAAAACTGGCAAAGAAATCACAAATAAGGATTTGATTCCAGATGAAGGAAGTCTCTTAGGTATTCAACAGGTGATTCAGCAATCCTTACTTGATCAAGCTAAAGAACCTGAAAAAATCATTGATGCTGTATTAACAATGGATAGAATTTCTTATGATAGTAAAATGACTTATACACCTGATGAATTGACTATCGTCTTACCAAAAAATTCAACTGGAACTTCTAAAGTCACTCTAAAATATAAAGATATTGCGCCATTCATTGATACAGATATGGTTTCGCAAGAAAGTATAAAAGATACATTACCTGCATTAGATGAAAATAAAAAGTACGTCGCTCTTACTTTTGATGATGGTCCAAATAATAGCTCAACACTTGATTTGTTGAATATACTAAAAACAGATAACGTGAAAGCTACTTTTTTCATGTTAGGACAGATGGTGGATCAAAATCCAGATGTTGCAAAACAAGTCCACGACGAGGGTCATGAGGTAGCAAGTCACTCGTATTCTCATCCACAATTGAATACACTTTCGACAGATGAATTACAAAGTGAAATAAATAAAACCAACAAAGCTATTTTCAAGGCTACAGGCGTCTTGCCTCGCAATATCCGTCCCCCTTATGGCGCTATTGATAAAAAAAGTGCTGAAACAATTGGCATGCCAATTATTCAATGGGATATTGACTCACAGGATTGGAAATCAAAAAATCCTGGAACAATCAATAATATTGTTGAACAAAATATCTATAGTGGAGGAATCATCTTGATCCACGACATCCATCCTGAATCAGTCAAAGCTGTACCAGGATTGATCACAATGTTAAAAAATAAAGGATATGAATTTGTGACGATCGATCAACTATTGTCAGGAAAACAAAAACCATTGCATCAATATTTTGGTATGAATGATGAACGACTAGTAGAATAAAAGAAAAGCGAACGTATTGGCGTTCGCTTTTCTTTTATTCATAAACATTTGTAGTAAATATTTGAATAAGTAAATGAGAAACTGCTTTAGGCTGCATCTCAGAAAAATCTTTTAGCCAGCGTTCAATCAACCCGATCGAGCCACAGACAAAATAACTCAAACATAACTCTAATTCTTCTCTTGTTGCATCTTCGAAATAAATAGTAAAGCGTTTAAACGTTTCCGGTCTGATTTTTTCCAATAACAAATCTAATAAATGACTGTTATTAAGCAGAATCAAATGACTTACACTAGGATTTTCTTGCAGTATAAGTAATAATTTTTCTAGCCATAGATCTAATGGGAGATTTTCTTGTTGCAAATTATCTGCAATTTGTTCAACGATTTCTTTCTCAATCTCCTCTAAAAGGTCTGCAGTATCTTTGTAATACTTATAAAAAGTTCCTCGATTGATATCAGCACGCTGGGCAATCTCTGTAATTGTGATTTTTTCAAATTCTTTTTCCATCAAAATCTCTTGAAATGCTTTTCGAATCACTTTTTTTGTATATTGTGTTCGGCGATTTCCAACTATTCCTACCATAACTTCAATCCTTTCTATACAAAAATAACTTAAATGTTTATTTAATAACAGATGAATAAGATTTGAGGATTGCCCCTTTTTTTCTTTCTTAGTATACTAACGCTATGTGATTAAATCAACAGGTGTTCAAAATATGGAGGCGTTATATGAGTTATGTAGAAGTAAAAAATACGTATAAAAGATATAAAATGGGCGAAACCACGATTACCGCTAATGAAGACCTATCCTTTTCAATTGAAGAAGGAGAACTAGTCGTTATTTTAGGTCCAAGCGGAGCTGGAAAATCGACTATTCTAAATATATTAGGTGGGATGGATTCACCTGATGAAGGTCAAATCATTATCGATAATATTGATATTGCACAATTTTCGGATAAACAACTTACAGAATATCGGCGCAAAGATGTAGGCTTCGTTTTTCAATTTTATAATTTAGTCCCAAATCTAACAGCAAAAGAAAATATCGAGTTAGCAACAGAGATATCACCGAACGCACTTGACCCAGATGCTGTGCTTAAGCAAGTAGGATTAGAAAATAGGTCCAATAACTTTCCTTCTCAATTATCAGGTGGCGAACAGCAACGAGTGTCCATTGCCCGAGCGCTAGCAAAAAATCCGAAATTACTTCTTTGTGACGAACCAACAGGAGCATTAGATTTTGAAACCGGTAAACAAGTATTGAAGCTGTTGCAAAGCGCAAGTCGTCAAGCTGGAAATACTGTTTTAATCATTACGCACAACAGTGCCATTGCTCCCATTGCTGATCGCGTGATTCGTATTAATGATGCTACAGTGCGCTCTGTAGAAATTAATGAATCCCCTATTTCAATCGATGAGATCGTTTGGTAGGAGGAAACAAATGAAAAATAAGACGTATTTAAAAGCAAGCTTACGAGAAATCAAACAGTCTAAAGGAAGATTTATCGCTATTGTTTTAATCATCTTTCTAGGTACTTTTTTGTATGTAGGTGTCAAAGCAACTGGGCCTATTTTGAATCATTCTGCAAGTACTTATGTTGATGAACATAACTTAGCTGATATGCAGGTTACATCAACACTAGGTATCACCGATCAAGATCTTAAAGTAGCTAAAGAGTCAGGGATTCAAGTGGAATCAGGCTACCAATTTTATTATGTAGCAGAAGCAGATGAAGTTGTCCAAATCAATTCTTACAACAAAAACCAAAAACAAAACGCATTAATCCTTGAAGAAGGCCATTTACCAAAGAATAGCAATGAAATTGTCTTAGATACACAAGCGAAAGAATATGGCTATCAGTTAAACGATACTTATACTATCGACTCGCAGGATACTATAAAGGATAAAAACTTCAAAATCGTTGGTTTTGCCAACTCGCCCCTATTTATCAGTAAAGCTGAACGAGGCTATGCGAATGTTGGCAGTGGTACAGTAACATATTTTGCTTACCTTCCCGAAAATCAATTTCTGAGTGATGTACAATCGGTGCTCTATCTGTCTTTTGATAATGTGAAAGATTTAGAAACTTATTCTGATTCCTATCAAGAAAAAATGGAAAAGAATCAAGAAAAAGTAGAAACGCTTTTTGCTGATCGTCCACAAGAACGTGTAGCAGAAATCAAACATGACGCAATGGAAGAATTGAAACCTGCTAAGGAAAAAATTGAAACTGGAAAAGCACAGCTATTAGATGCACAAACAGAATTAGATGCTGCTAAAGCTCAGATTGAACAACAAAAAAGTGCAACCCTTCTGTTACCGTCTCAACAACAAGCTGGTGCTATTGAACAGCTGAAAACTGCTGAATCGACATTGACTAAACAACAAAATCAAATCAATGAAGAAAAAGAGAAGTTAGCTGATGCAGAGTCTACATTACAAAAAAAAGAAAATGAAATAAATGAAATGAAAGAGCCTACTTATTTATTTAATCTAAGAAAAGATAATCCTGGGTTTCAAGAATACGGCGGTTTATCTGATCGTATAGCGGCAATTGCAAATGTCTTTCCAGTATTCTTCTTTTTTATAGCAGCTTTAATAACTTTTACCACCATGACTAGAATGGTAGAAGAAAATCGAAAAGAAATTGGCACATTAAAGGCTTTGGGATATGCAAAAAGAGAGATAGCTCGAAAATATATCATCTATGCTCTTTTATCATCTAGTATAGGAATTCTCTTAGGAGCTGTACTAGGTATCGAATTTCTACCTCGATTAATCTATTTTCTTTCTAGTGAACGGTATCTTTTAGGTGGTGTCCGGGTTTACTATGTTTGGGGGCCAATCATTCAAGCTACAGTCGCCTTTATTCTTGCTACTTTAGGTGCAGCCCTTGTTGTCCTCTATCGTGATTTGCGAGAAAAACCAGCGCAACTATTGCAGGCACGTGCACCAAAGCCAGGGAAAAGAATTTTTCTAGAATACATTCAACCACTTTGGTCACGCTTGAGCTTTAATCAAAAAATCAGTTACCGAAACATTTTTCGCTATAAATCACGAATGATTATGGCAATAATTGGGATCGCAGGATGTGCAGGACTTATGGTCGCTGGAGTGGGTCTAAAAGATTCATTAAGTGCTGTTTCGCAAAAACAATTTGGTCCTATCACTGATTATCAAGCAATCGTCACATTAAAAGATAGTAAAACAAACAATACCGAAGTTTTTGAAATATTAGAAGAAGATCCAACAATTCAACAATCCCTGCTTGTACTGAATGAAACAATAGAGTTACGGTCCAAAGAACAAGGAAAGCAAAGTCTGTCTTTAGTGGTACCTTCTGATACTGACTCATTCTCGAACTATATGCATCTACACTCTACCGATGGAAAAAAAATGTCACTAGATGATGGGGCCATCCTAACGATGAAATATGCGGAGCTTTTTGATATTCACATTGGAGATGAGCTAACCTTTTATGATAAGGATCAAACAGCTGTAACAGTGAAGATAGCTGGTATCGCTGAAAATTATTTAGGTAACTCACTTTATCTTTCTAGAAACGACTATGAAAAAGCAACAAATACGAACTATCAGCCTACATCGCTTCTTATCAAGAGTAAAAAGATGGAACAAAAGCAAGAAGACGCATTAGCTAAAGAACTATTGAAAACAGACCAAGTTCAGAATACTACCTTCCTGTCTAGTCAAATCAAAGCGCAAAATGAGTCCATGGGGAATCTGAATTCCATTGTTCTTATCTTGGTCATTTTATCTGGCGCCTTGGCATTTGTTGTTCTATACAATTTAACAAACATTAATGTATCGGAAAGGATTCGGGAACTCTCTACAATTAAAGTTTTAGGTTTTTACGACAAAGAAGTTACAATGTATATTGTTCGTGAGAATGTTGTCTTTACTTTGCTAGGGATACTAGCTGGTTATGGAGTCGGATACTTACTGACTGATTTTATTCTCCGACAGGCATCGATGGAAAACATGGTTTTTCCATTAGTGATTAGTTGGGCTGCTTATGCGTTAGCCGGCGGCATGACCATTTTATTTACAATCATTGTTATGTTGGTTACTCATTATAAATTGAAGCATGTTGATATGATCGACGCATTGAAATCAAATGAATAATTTTCTCATACAAAAAATGGCGGTCAGTGTCTTATTAAGACTACTGGCCGCCATTTTTATTTAATGTTTTCACGTGAAACAATTTCTAAGACTTCACAGAATAGTTTGGTGCTTCTTTAGTAATTTGCACATCGTGAGGGTGAGATTCTTTCAACCCATTTCCGCTCATTTGGATAAACTGTGCTTCATCTCTTAGTTGTTTTAAGTTCGCTGCTCCAACATATCCCATCCCTGATTTTAGACCGCCGATCATTTGGAATAAAATATCTGCAACACTGCCTTTATAAGCCACTCGGCCTTCAATTCCTTCTGGAACAAGTTTATTTGCTTCATTAACTCCACCTTGGAAATAACGATCACTTGAACCTTTTTCCATAGCTCCTAGTGACCCCATTCCCCGATAGGTTTTGAAACGTCGACCTTGATAAATTTCAAATTCCCCTGGAGATTCATCCGTTCCTGCCAACATACTTCCTAGCATAACTGCATGTCCGCCAGCAGCCAAAGCTTTGACAATATCACCAGAATATTTGATACCACCATCTGCAATAATGGCTTTTCCATATTGTCGAGCCACTGAGGCAGCATCATAAATAGCCGTTAACTGAGGGACACCTACACCAGCGACAACACGTGTCGTACAGATGGAACCAGGACCAATACCAACTTTAACGACATCTACACCAGCGTCGTATAGAGCTTTTGTTCCCTCAGCAGTTGCGACATTCCCTGCAATTAATGTTGCTTCAGGAAAATGTGCTCTGATTTCAGAAATTTTACGCAGTACGCCTGCACTATGTCCATGAGCAGTATCGATTACGATCGCATCTGCTCCAGCATCTAACAATGCTTGTGCTCTTTCAAAGGTATCACTGGTCACACCTACAGCTGCCGCTACTAATAAACGGCCATGAGTGTCTTTAGCCGCGTTGGGGAATTCAATGACTTTTTCAATATCTTTGATCGTAATCAATCCACTTAAAATACCTTCATCATCAACGATCGGTAATTTTTCGATCTTATGTTTTTGCAAGATTTTCTCTGCATCTTTCAAAGAAGTACCAACCGGTGCCGTAACTAATTTTTCTTTGGTCATTACATCAGAAATTGCGATTGAATAATCCGTAACAAAACGCATATCTCGATTCGTGATGATTCCAACTAGTTTACGATTCTCCATTGTTTCAACAATAGGGACACCGCTGATTCGGTATTTACTCATAAGGTGTTCTGCATCTGCTACTAGATGACTAGGTGTTAAGAAGAACGGATCAATGATTACGCCACTTTCAGAACGTTTTACTTTCCGCACTTCATCTGCTTGGGCAGCAATACTCATATTTTTATGAATGACCCCTAATCCACCTTGACGAGCCATTGATATTGCCATTTTACTATCAGTTACTGTATCCATACTGGCACTCATGATCGGTATATTTAACGTAATATTTTTTGCAAGCTGCACATGCATATCCACATCATTTGGCAACACATGACTTTCTGCAGGTATCAATAATACATCATCAAACGTTAACCCTTTTTTTACAAATTTGGTTTCCCAGTTGGACATTTTTGTAACCACTCCTTAAAGTTAATATGTATTTTTAAAAAAATAGCAAATATTTTTTCATAAGTCAACTATTCGGAAAGCTTTCTTATTTATTCCTGTGTAATCTGAGAAAACAGCCAGAATCACAAAAGATTTCTATTTTCTCCCTCTTGTATGACACATAATAAAAAAGACCCACACGCATGAATGACATGTGGGAACTTATTATTATCCTCTAGGAACAGATAAGCTACTAATAATATTGTATTTCTTCTTCAAGTAATATTTAGCTGCTAGTGCCACAGCCCCAATCACAATTTCGATTAATGGGTCGACCTGTGGATTAAGTGGTGGTTGAAGCATAGCAGAAAGTGAGATAGTCACGATCCATACTAAGAAAGCTCCAACTAAAATCAAAATAATTTTCCACATTTTCGGACGTTTACTTTTATCTGCGCCTGGACGTTCATATTGATACATGTACTTGTACATTAAGTAGAAGACCCAACCAGCTAACATGGCCATTAAGAAGAGGGTCAACAATCCGTAAGGCTGTGCTTGACCTTTTGTAAATACCCCCATCACGCCGAGCATTAATCCAAAAATACCTAAAATAAGCAACGTATTGTCTAACCACATCAAGAATGGACCTGATTCTTTTTGTTCAACTGGCTTCGTGATGATTGCTTCCGTACGTTCAGAGACTGTCCCAAAAAGTTGTCTAGCGGTTTTACCACCTTTTTGTTCTTGAACAAGAATCGGTAACATCTCATGTAATGCGACAGTTTTTTCTTCTTCAGAAAGATTAGCTGCCTCCAAAGATTTTTTTAAATCAAAAATATATTGTTGGTTACGTTTTGTTAGTTGTTTTTCTAATTCACGATTTTCGGAAACATACGAGCGCAGAGTTTCTGGTTCCATAAATCATTTCTCCCTTCTGCGTGATTTCTTCACAAAGGACATTTTACCATATTTTTTTTTGGAAGAAAGCCTTTTATACATTAAAACGGAATAACATAACATCGCCGTCTTGAACGACGTATTCTTTTCCTTCTAAACGAACACGCCCAGCTTCTTTTGCTGCATGCATATTGCCATACTTATCCAAATCTTCAAAGGAAACAGTTTCTGCACGTATAAACCCTCGCTCGAAATCTGTATGAATAATTCCTGCAGCTTGAGGCGCTTTGATTCCTTTTCGGAAAGTCCATGCACGAACCTCTTGTTCCCCAGCTGTAAAGTAAGTGGCTAATCCTAATAAATCATAGGCCGCACGAATCAGTTGATCTAAACCAGATTCTTCAATGCCTAAAGCTTCCAAAAATTCTGCTTTATCTTCATCATCCAATTCAGCGATTTCTTCTTCTGCTCGAGCACTAATGACGATCACTTCCGCATGTTCACTCTCGGCAAATTCTTTCACACTTTTAACATATGGATTCTCTTCTGCATTTGCCACATCATCTTCTGCAACGTTTGCTACATATAGAACAGGTTTTGTTGTCAGCAAAAACAATCCTCTAACGATTTTTTGTTCTTCTTCAGTAAATTCGATAGAACGTGCGGATAGACCTTCTTCTAAAACAGGTTTAATTTTATCTAAAACTGCTAATTCAGCTACAGCATCTTTATCTTTTGTTTTCGCAACTTTAGCAACACGTGCATAACGTTTATTGATAGATTCTAAATCAGCCAAGACTAATTCTAAATTGATAGTATCGATATCTGCTAGTGGGTCTACCCGTCCTTCAACGTGCGTAATATTGTCATCATCAAAACAACGGACTACATGGCAAATAGCATCTACCTGACGGATATGACTTAGAAATTGATTTCCTAGTCCTTCTCCTTTACTAGCTCCGCGAACGATTCCTGCGATATCCGTAAATTCAAATGTTGTCGGTACAGTTTTTTTAGGATGTACTAATTCCGTCAAACGTTGTAAACGCCAATCAGGGACTTCCACCATCCCTACATTTGGATCGATCGTAGCAAAAGGATAGTTTGCTGCTTCCGCTCCAGCTTTCGTTATAGCATTAAATAAAGTAGATTTACCTACATTAGGTAGTCCAACGATTCCAGCAGTTAAAGCCATTTATTATTTCACTCTTTCTCTTTTTTTTCTAGGATTTTTTTCATTTTTTTGTCGAACTCACGGCGAGTAAGCATAACAATATGGCCACAGTTCGTACATTTTATTTTGATGTCCGCACCCATACGGATAATTTCCCAACGGTTTGCTTTACATGCATGGGGTTTTTTCATTTCAACAATGTCACCAAGATCATACATATTTATCACCTCAAGCTTCATCAAATTGAATATTCAATAAATCAAGGATTCGTGTCAAATCTTTCTGTGAAAGGTACTCAATCTCTATTTTCCCCTTACCTTCCTTTTCATGGATTTCAACATTTGTCCCAAACTTGTCCATTAGTCGTTCTTCACTTTCCCGCAAATAATAGGGTTTTTCACGAATCAAACGAGGAATTTTCTTCTTCTCATTTTTAGCATCATTCATTTCAGACACTAATTGTTCTAATTGGCGAACAGTAAGATTTTCTTTCACACATCGATTGGCTAATTTTAAAATCAGATCTTTGTTTTTTAACCCTAGCAGTGTGCGCGCCTGTCCCATTGATAAGCGTTCATCTTGTACCATCTCTTTTACCAACTTTGGCAATGATAATAGACGAAGATAATTTGCAATATAAGGACGACTTTTGCCTAATCGTGTTGCCACTTCTGCTTGTGTTAATTTAAGATTTTTCATCAGCATTTCATACGCTTCAGCTTCTTCTAAAGGATTTAAATCTTCTCTTTGCAGATTCTCTAGAACAGCTACTTGCATCATTGCTTCTTCATCAAAATCACGGATAATTGCAGGTATCGTTTCTTTTTTTGCTAACTTGGATGCACGAAAACGTCGTTCACCAGCAATGATTTCATAGCCCTTTACAGTAGATTTTCTAACAATAATCGGCTGAAAAACACCTGCGTGTTGAATTGAATTAGCTAGTTCTTGAAGTGAGACTTCATCGAAGGTTTTACGTG
This sequence comes from Enterococcus sp. AZ091, assembly GCF_051714805.1. NCBI lineage: Bacteria > Bacillati > Bacillota > Bacilli > Lactobacillales > Enterococcaceae > Enterococcus > Enterococcus sp. AZ091. The sequence continues at coordinate 452,561 of NZ_JBIOSO010000001.1, forward strand.
GCTGGTAAGGGTTTGGTCTTAATTCATTTAAAGGGAGCTCAACCACTTCCTCTGTTTTGATATCTACTTCTTCTAAGCCTTGAAGATCTTGAAATAGTGCATCGATCCCCCGTCCTAAACCTTTCCCTTTATTTTTCACGAGTTAACACTTCCTTTGCTAATGTCTGATATACTTCAGCACCCTTTGAACGTGGATCATAATCAATAATAGATAGACCATGACTTGGGGCTTCTGATAAGCGTACATTACGTGGAATAATTGTCTCATAAACTTTTTCTTGGAAATAACGACGAACTTCTTCTACTACTTCAGCACCTAGATTTGTCCGTGCATCGTACATTGTCAACAAAACACCTTCAATTTCTAATTCAGGATTAAAGTGCTTTTGAACTAGACGCACGGTATTCAATAACTGACTTAGTCCTTCCAATGCGTAATATTCACATTGAACGGGTATTAAAATAGAGTCGCTGGCTGTAAATGCGTTGATCGTCAAATGTCCAAGAGAGGGGGGGCAATCAATAAATATATAGTCATATTGATCTTTAATTTCATTCAATGCCGATTTCAAACGAGATTCCCGAGCCATCATTGAAGTTAATTCAATTTCAGCACCAGCTAATTGAATCGTCGCAGGAACAATATCTAAATTCTCACGACTACTTGGCAATATTGCCTCTACGATTGGTGTTTCATTCACCAATACATCGTAGATATCTTTATCAACATCTGGTTTACGAATCCCTACTCCACTTGTGGCGTTTCCTTGAGCATCAATATCTACTAGTAAGACTTTTTTTCCTACATAGGCCAAACAAGCACCCAGGTTAACTGTAGTTGTTGTTTTGCCTACGCCGCCTTTTTGATTTGCCACTGAAATAATACGTGCCATTCTGCTTCCTCCTACTTGATTGGTTGTTTCGCCGGCAAACCAGGTTTGCGCGGGTATTTTTTTGGCGTTTCTTTCGTTTTTTTGATGATCAAAAGATGCCGTTCATCATTACTAACAGGCAATGTCAATTTTTTTTCTTCAATAAACTTACCACCAAGTAATGCGATTGCTGATTTTGCTTCTATTAATTCTTCTTCGCTTTTTGCTGCTTTTAAGGCAAAGAAATACCCGTTCTTTTTAACGAGAGGCAAGCATAGTTCCGTTAAAATATTTAAACGAGCTACTGCTCGAGCAGTGACATAATCAAAGGATTCTCGGAACTCTTTTTGACCAAATGTTTCTGCTCGATCGTGAAACAAGTAAACATCTTTTAAACCTAAATCTGCCACTAAAGTTTGTAGAAAAGTAATCCGTTTATTCAGTGAATCAACGATTGTTATCTTTAGTTGTGGGAAGATGATTTTCAATGGAATACTAGGAAAACCTGCTCCAGAACCGACATCACATAAATGTGCATCTTCTTTGAATGCTGTCACAAAAGCTAAAGAAATCGAATCATAAAAGTGTTTCAAATATACTTCTTTTTGATCGGTAATTGCAGTGAGGTTCATTTTTTGATTCCATTCAATCAACCGATCATAGTAAGTAGCAAATTGCTTGAGCTGTTCAGATGACAACTCAATTCCTTGAATAGATAATTGTTTTTGAAATTCTTCTGGCAGCATAATGAATCCTTTCTATTTTTGTGAAACAGAAAAATGTTTCACAGACTAATTCCTACTTTAACGCAAAAAGTTTTGAGATGCAATAGGAATACATTGCTTTCAAAGAGATTTTAATTTTTCCACGACGGTTTTTATTTAATTGTTTGTGGTTAGTTTATGGCAAAAATTTGAACTTGTACTCAGACAAAAAAATGCATCATTTTCCATGACCGGTAAATACTAACTCACTAGACTTAAAAAATACAATTACAAAATTGTATCTGTATTCTGATGAAATTGTTACTTGTATGAATAGTCAGTAAGCAGCTGTAAAAGTGTATTATCAGTTCTATCAATTTTTTAGTTAAATAATATAGAAAGAATCTATTTTTCAAAAAAATTGATCGATAAAATAAGAGCTACCCTTCAACATGAAGGATAGCTCTTATTTTTTCTATTATTAATTAATGAACGCGAGGTTCATTATTTTCTTGCATACGATCAGATGTTCGTTCTACTGCACCTTTAGCTTTTTCTGTTTGTCGAGAAGCAAAATCTCCTGTTTTTGATGCCGCGTTGGAGACTTTATCTTGAACTGTCTCGCTATCTTCTTGATACTCAGCTTCTGACTTAATGTCGACCACATTGATATTGACTTCAATTACATCTAGTTGAGTCATATTGGCTACTTCTCTATGAATCACTTCTTTAACTCTCTCAGCAACTTCTGGAATATTTCGTCCGTACTCTACCACAATATCCATATCAACAGCGACTTGTTTTTTGCCAACTTCAGTATTGATCCCAGAGGTTACATTATCTGTATTTACTAATTTCTCTGCAATATTTGAGAAAAACCCTCCATCAACTGTTAACAGACCATCAACATCTTCCAGAGCGATACCAATAATTTTTTGAATAACTTTATCATCATAGGTCAAAGAACCATTTACGGATGTTTCTCCAGTAGGACCTTGAAATCCACTAGGTTTTTCTGTCTGATTATGATGTTGGTTTCCAACTGTTGCTTGGTGCTGTTCAACCGCTTCTTGCGCATGAGGTACAACTGGGTCTGGTGCTTCTGTCATCGGAATATCGTTTTCTTTTGTCGTATGATCCGTGTTTGGTACGACTGGATCTGGATGTGCACTTACTGGTTTTTCATTTTTTAATTCGTTTTTTTCGTTATTCATTTAAATTCCTCCTGAGTTCTTATTGTTTTAGAAATTGATCTAACATTCCCGTTCTCTGTACGTACATCCCTAGGGCAAAGCCTAATCCTGTGAGCACAATGATCAGTAGTGTTTTGAAAAAGCCAATGCTGACAAATAGTAAAGCTAACACTAATCCAATCGCTCCAAAGATAATAGGGATCTTATATTGTTCAAGCTCTTTCATTGATAGACCTCCTATTCTACACGTGGATTTTCTGTAGTGTTCTGTTCTTCGTAGTTCGTATAAGAAACATCGACTTTGACTTTTTCACTTGATCCTAACGTTCTCTGCAAATCTTGCTGGATCTCAGTCATCAAATTCTCTGTTTTACCTACCAATGCAGAAGTACGTTTTAATTTTCCTTTGATTTTTACGCTGATTCGATTTTTAGTTGCTTTAACATTCACTTTAGGTCCATCAACGAATTCTTTTTCACTAACCTTTGTTCGTACTAAACCTTCAATTGCTTTTTTATCGATCGACAATGTTCCTTTATCCTCTTTCAAAACAAAAGTAGCTTTTGTTCTAGGATAGAAGATAATAACTAGAATGATACAAAGGAAAAAGATAATTAGAACTGCTGCTGCCCAAAAAAGATATTGTTGTAGGAAATAATTCGTGAAAAAGAAGGAAATAAATCTTTCTTTTCGATCTAAGCCAAACGGTAAACTAAAATAAGGATTGCCCAATAATAATATTGGCAATAACACAGTAATAAAAATCAATGAAACTACAATCGCTAAAGTTTTCCATCCTTTATTCATAAGACACCTCCTAATATTTGATCACTTCTTATAGATTGATTGCTTCTCCACCAGTTACTCCATAAATTTGAGCTGTTACATAGCTTGCTTTGTTCGACGCCAGAAAAACATACACAGGTGCTAACTCGGCTGGTTGTCCTGCACGTTGTAACAACGAATTTTGGCCAAATTCAGGTAACTGATCCTGTGGTTGTCCATGATCCAACTGTAGAGGTGTCCAAATTGGGCCTGGTGCTACACCGTTTACTCTAATTCCCTTTTCAGCAAACTGTTTTGCCAAACTAACTGTGAAACTAGCAATAGCAGCCTTAGTTGCAGCATAATCCATTAAATGAGCACTTGGACTAAAAGCTTGAACAGAAGTCGTTGTCACAATGGCCCCACCTGCTGGGAGATGAGGTTCTGCAGCTTTAACTAAAGCAAACATGGATAATATATTCACCATGAACGTATCTTTTACTTGCTCAAAGGGTAATTCTGAAATAGAGGGACGTGTGATTTGTTGAGCAGCGTTCAAAACAAGCGTATCCAAACCGCCTAGCCCTTTTACTGCTTTTTCAACGATTTCTTGAGGAGCTGCTTCATCTCTCAGATCATATGGTAATAGGATAGCTTTACGTCCAGCTTGTTCGATATAGTGAGCAACTTCCTCGGCATCTTTTTCTTCTCCTGGAAAAAAATGTAAGGCGATATCGGCCCCTTCTCGTGCAAAAGCAATGGCTGCCGCTCGACCAATTCCTGAATCTCCACCCGTAATCAGTACCCGTCGATTTTCTAATTGATTTGTTCCTTCATACGTTTCTTCTCCACAATCCGGCTCAGGCATCATTTCTTCTTGCAAAGCAGGAGTATCTTGATCCTGTTTTTTAAATTTACCTGTTTGATAAAGTTCGCGCGGATCATTCAAAATAGGTTCACTCATCTTACATCCTCCTTTTGTCTATAACAAAATTCTAAACCATTAAATTTTTTTTTGGAAATATAACGCTTATTTAATTTTAAAATCAAAAATAATTTCAATAAAAAATGAGCAAAGAAAGCGCACGCAAAGAGGGTTTTAATAAGGATATAGAAGGTAAAATAATTTATTACTCTTTCCGTACTGAAATTCAATTTTTTCCATATTTTGGCAAAAGTGGGTAAACTAAAAGAAAAAAGGAGGAGTACAAAATGCCTTGGAATATGAAAGATTATCCTGCTTCAATGAAAAACTTGGATCCGTTGGTTCGAAAAAAAGCAATTGATATTGCAAATGCTTTGTTGAATGATGGCTATACAGACGATCGGGCAATTCCTATTGCTACTAGCCAAGCGGAAAAATGGCTAGAAAATGCCAGTGAAGAAGAAAAGAAAGAATTTCGTAAGGAAAAAAATCCTCAAAAAGATGATCCGCATACCAAAAATAAAAATGCAAAAAAGCTTCTGACAGCCAATGTTCAAGTAAAATTTGAAGAAGATAAATGGGTTGTTTTATCTGAAGGCGCTAAACGAGCTAGTGATCATTTTAATATTAAAGAAGATGCCATTGCTCGGGCAAAAGAAATCGCTGAAAATAAAAAAACTGGTGTAGAAGTATTTAAAAAAGACGGTAGTCACCAAAAAGATTACGACTTTTCCGAATAAAAAAACCAGCCTCTTTAGGCTGGTTCAGTTATTTTCGTAATCTTTCCTTGTTCGATATAAACCATCAATATACTTATGTCGGCTGGATTTACGCCACTAATTCGGCTGGCCTGAGCGATGGTTTCTGGTTGTATTTTTTTTAGTTTTTGTTTTGCTTCAGTTGCAAGACCATTGATTGCTTCATAATCAATGTTTTCAGGAATCCGTTTTGCTTCCATGCGTTTTAGTTTTTCCACTTTTTCAAGGGCTTTTTTGATATATCCTTCATATTTGATCTGAATCTCTACTTGCTCAATTTCCTTCGGCTTTAATGCAGGGTTTGCTTCGATAAACTGCAAGAGTTCTTGATAATTTACTTCTGGACGGCGTAGAAATTCATTTGCTAGAACACCATCTTTTAATGGAGCGGTTCCTTTCTCTTTGAGGAAAGTTTGAACAGATGGTGTTGGTTTGATACGTACTTTTTTTAGACGTTGGATTTCCTCTTCTACAGCTGTTTTTTTCGTTAGATAGGCCTGGTATTGTGGCTCTTCCACTAAGCCAATTTGGTGTCCGACTTCTGTTAGACGAAGATCCGCATTATCGTGACGCAGCAACAACCGATATTCTGCTCTCGATGTCAATAGACGGTATGGCTCATTAGTCCCTTTTGTTACTAGATCATCGATCATTACTCCGATGTATCCATCACTACGTTTCATAATAAAAGGCTCTTTTCCTTGAATCTTAAGAGCAGCATTTATGCCAGCAATCAATCCTTGACCCGCTGCTTCTTCATATCCGCTCGTTCCATTTGTTTGTCCTGCTGTAAAAAGGTTAGCGATGACTTTTGTTTCTAACGTTGGTCGTAACTGATGTGGTACTACAACATCATATTCAATAGCATAACCCGTACGCATCATCTCAACTTTTTCAAGCCCGGCAATCGAATGGAGCATATTGACTTGGACGTCTTCTGGAAGAGAAGTTGAAAGTCCTTGGACATACACTTCTTCGGTATCTAAACCTTCTGGCTCTAAAAATAATTGGTGGCGTGATTTATCGGCAAAACGTACGATTTTGTCCTCGATCGAAGGGCAGTACCTTGCTCCAACCCCTTCAACGATTCCAGTAAACATTGGTGCACGATGAAGATTATCATTAATGATTTGATGTGTATGTTCATTGGTATAGGTTAACCAGCAAGGTTCTTGATTGGTTTTGTATTGGCTATCAGGTGTACTGTAACTAAAGTGATTAGGGGCTTCGTCACCGGGTTGGATCTCAGTTACATCATAGTTGATGGTACTTGACTTCACACGTGGCGGCGTACCAGTTTTGAAGCGCGCAATTTCTAAACCTAACTCTTTTAAATGATCAGCAAGTCCAATGGATGGTTGAGAATTATTAGGTCCCGAAGAATATTTTAGTTCACCAATAATAATTTCCCCACGTAGCGCAGTTCCAGCAGTAATGATCACCGATTTTGCTTGGTAACGAGCTCCAGTTGCAGTAACAACGCCTTTACAAATACCATCCTCAACAATCAATTTCTCTACAATACCCTGGCGTAATGTCAAATTTTGCTCCATTTCAATGGTTTTTTTCATTTCAGAAGCATAGGCATGTTTATCTGCTTGTGCACGCAATGCACGCACAGCCGGTCCTTTACCTGTATTCAACATTCTCATTTGAATGTATGTTTTGTCGATGTTCTTCCCCATTTCGCCCCCGAGAGCATCAATCTCTCTAACAACTACACCTTTAGCAGGACCTCCTACTGATGGATTACAAGGCATAAATGCAACCATATCTAAATTGATGGTTAACAATAATGTTTTACACCCCATACGGCTAGCTGCAAGAGCAGCCTCTGATCCAGCATGACCTGCACCAACTACTATGACTTCATATTCTTCTGCTTGATATTCTTGCATCGTATTCTCCTTTGGTAATTTTATTTTCCTAAACAAAATTGACTAAATAACTGCGTAATTAATTCATCTTGAACACTATCTCCAACAATTTCGCCTAAATAATCCCAGCAACGAGTCATGTCGATTTGCACAAGATCAACAGGCATCCCACTTTCAATTCCTTGAATCACTTCTGCTAATGAATGTTCTGCTTTTTCCAATAATGCAATATGACGAGTGTTTGAGAGATAAGAGGCATCTTTATCTCCTGTATTTCCACCAAAAAACAAGTCAGCTATTGCTTGTTCAAGTTGATCCAATCCTTCACTCGTTAATACCGAAATAGGAAGAGCAGGCTCATTCTCTAAATAGGGCACTAAATCTTCTTGATTGATTCTTGAAGGTAAATCTGTTTTATTTAGCAAAATGATTCGTTTATTTCCAGATGTAATATCCAATAATTGTTTATCTTCTGTCGTGAGTGACTCACTTTGATTTAGTACTAATAAAATCAAATCCGCTTCACTGAGTGCTTTGCGACTACGTTCAACACCAATTTTCTCAACGATATCTTCTGTTTCACGAATTCCTGCGGTATCAACTAACTTTAAAGGCACACCACGTACGTTTACATACTCTTCAATAACATCTCTAGTAGTACCTGCAATATCTGTTACAATTGCTTTCTCTTCCCGTAATAAGTGATTTAGCAGACTTGACTTGCCTACGTTTGGCCGACCAATAATTGCTGTACTGAGACCTTCTCGTAAAATTTTTCCTTGCTGTGCTGTCTGTAAAAGAGCTTGTATCTGTTTCTGGACTTGATTTGCCTTTTCTAATAATAAACGTGTTGTCAATTCTTCGACATCATCATATTCTGGATAATCGATATTTACTTCTACCTGTGCCAATGTCTCTAAGATCTCTTGCCGTAGTTGTCGGATCAATCTTGAGAGGTTACCATCTAATTGGTTGATAGCGAGATTCATTGCTTTATCAGTTTTTGCACGAATCAAATCCATCACTGCTTCAGCTTGAGATAAATCAACACGCCCATTAAGAAAAGCACGCTTTGTAAACTCTCCCGGTTCAGCCAACCGTGCTCCTTGACGCAAAACTAATTGCAAAATTTGATTAACGACAACAATCCCGCCGTGACAATTGATTTCTACTATATCTTCTCTAGTAAAAGTTTTTGGTTTTCTCATGATCGATACCATAACTTCATCCATCATTTGATACTTCTCAGGGTCAAAAATATGGCCATAATGTATCGTGTGGCTACTCACATCTATTAGTTTTTTCTTTCCTGATTGAAAGACAGCATCTGCTATGGAAATTGCTTGTTCACCACTTAATCGAACAATACTGATTGCTCCTTCACCAGGGGGCGTAGATATTGCTGCAATCGTATCAAATTCCTGCGTAATACTCACCATACTAAAGCTCCTCCTAATTTTTCGCATAAAAAAAGCGCCCACTCCACCCGTCAAACTCATAACGGATAGACTTAGCACTTTGACTGCTTGTCATATAAAATTCTGGGAATAGATTAGCATACTTTTTATTTTGTCGCAAGTCTACTTGGTAAACTTTTAATCTTTTGCATCAAACACTAAAAACATTTAAAATAAAGGAAACAATAAGAAATGAGGGATTTTTATGGATACGTCCAAAAAAATAGATACTTCTTCTCGCATCAAGGAAATCATTCTTTCTACCGGAAATGTCAATCGGCCATACATTGTTCGCGATATTGTCTTTGCCGCAGATAAAATTGAAGTAGATTTATTTGATCCTGAAATCGATTTGAATGCGCTTCTCTCTGATGTTGCTTTTCGTCTGAAAGAAAAAGCGCACAGTTATGGTGCTAATGCTGTAATCAACTGCCATTTTGAACATGATCGAATCGTAGAAAACGGGAAAACTTTTTTAGAAATTTTTGCTTATGGAACAGTTGTACAGTTTACACAATCTACAATCGGCGGCTAATTTCCCTCAACAGTAAACTGCTAAACCTCGATACTACCAATACAATTAATATAAAAAAAGAGTCCGTGGCAAACGGACTCTTTTTTTCACCAAAGTAAGAACTACTCATCGTATGTTTACTTTGATAAGAATGATTTCTAATCAAGAATACTTGGTTTCAAATATCTTGTCAATTCCTTTTTCTCCACGATAAAAGGAATGACCTGAAATCAGGTCATTCCTTTAGACTTAAAAGTTTTTTTTCGCTGGTTCAACCACCAAGTACCGATAAGGCTCGTCACCTTCAGAGTGTGTTTGTATTTGGGCATCCTTACTTAATGCAGAATGGATTTGCTTTCTTTCAAAAGCTGGCATAGGTTCTAAAAAGACTGGTCTACCTGTGCGTTTAACTTTTTCTGCTGTTCTATTGGCCAGACGCTCTAAAATTGCCTGACGCTTTTCACGATAATCACCTACATTAACAACCACAGATAGCTTATTTGCTGCGATTCGATGAATATATACTTGTGCCAGATATTGTAAAGCATTTAGTGTTTTTCCATGTTTTCCAATCAGGAGTCCTTGCTTTTGTGTATCTAGATGAAAAACGATCAAGCCATCTTCTCGTGCTGTTTTTACAAGGGCTGGTGCATTCAATGCTTTAGAAATGTTAGTCAAATATAAAGCAAGATGAGTAAGTGCTTCATCATCAGAAAGATCCTTTGCGTTAGGTTTTTCTTCCGTATCTGCTTGCGATTTTGCAGTAAGCACTGATTCCTCAAGTTCAGGTTCTAAGATTTCTTCAATTATTTCAGTTACTGATTCTGTGATGATTTTTGATTCATCCGCAGCACTTCTTTCAATTGATACGCGGGCATTCTTTTTACCAATACCCAAAAAACCTTTTTTCCCCTCATCCAAAACATCGATCACTGCTTGATCCTTGTTTAAACCTAAAGCATGCAATCCTTCTTGGATAGCTTCATCTACTGTAAGACCTTCATAAATCGGCATTATCTGCAACCTCCTTTTATTTCTTACGTTTTTTCTTAGGACTCATTGCTTTCTTCAGCGCTCTTTCTCGTTCTCTTTCTTTTCGAGCAGCTTCTTCTCTTTCTTGACGAATCTTGAATGGATTATTCAAAATCAACGTTTGTACTACTTGGAATGCATTGGATACAACCCAGTATAAAGATAAACCACTAGCGATATTGATCCCCATCAATAAAATCATCAATGGCATTGCAAAATTCATTATCTTTAAACTAGCATTTGATTCTATTTGACTCATACTAGACAAATAAGTACTTGCAAATGTAAATAGTGCAGCTAATATAGGTAAAATAAAGTAAGGATCTCGGTCCCCTAATTGTAACCACAAAAATTTTCCTTCTTGTAAAGCTGGAACCCGCGAAATCGATTGCCATAATGCCATCAAAATTGGCATTTGGACAAGTAGCGGCAAACATCCGGCATAAGGATTCACATTATTTTCTGCATAAAGCCGTTGCGTTTCTGCACGTAATTTATTTTGTGTTTCACTATCTTTCGATGCATATTGTTGTTGCAGAGCTTTTAATTTTGGCTGCAATTCTTGAGTTTTTCGCATACTCTTTGTTTGAAAATGCATTAAAGGCATGAGAATAATCCGAATGATCAAAGTAAATAGAATGATCCCAATCCCAGCATTGCCAAAAGATAGCATCTTGATCGCTTCAGCAAAGTAATAAACGATATAACGATCCCATAATCCTGAACTTTGCGCATTCACTTCCCCAGTTGCGCTACAGGCAGACAAGACAACTACCAATGAGACGATCCCCAAAAATAGTAAGATACGTTTTCCTTTTTTCACTTAAATAATTCCTTTCCGTTAGTTAATGATTTTAGCAAGCTTTAACACATGCTCTAAATTCGAGTATACTTCTTGAGAAGAGCAATTCGAAACACTTGGACGAGCAATTACGATGAAATCGAGTGTAGGTTTGATTCTAGGTTGCATATCCGTGAGACTTGCTCTGATTTTTCGTTTGATCTCATTTCGTTTAACAGCATTTCCTACTTTTTTTCCTACAGATAATCCGACACGAAAATGTGGCTGATCTTTCTGCAGAACATAGACAACAAATTTACGGTTTGCAAAAGACTTTCCTTTCTGAAAAACCTTTTGAAAGTCTTGTTCTGTTTTTACGCGGTATGCCTTTCTCATCTTGGTTCCTTCATTTCTTTCTACTTTGGTTACTCACCTGTTTCTACTTTGGTTACTCACCTGTCAATAATACCATATTTAGTAAAAGGGATTCACTATATTCCTTAAAAAACGGCATAAAAAAAACCACTGGCATTCAGTGGCTTATGCAGAAATAACCTTTCTGCCTTTACGACGACGACTTGCTAAAACACGACGTCCATTTTTTGTACTCATACGTTTACGGAATCCGTGAACTTTTTGACGTTTACGTTTATTTGGTTGATAAGTTCTTTTCATTTAGTGACACCTCCATCAAAATAATGATTATGCGCATAGACATACTTTGATAGTATAACGAGTCAGACAGTGTTTTGTCAATATAAAATTCACCCACTTTACTGTCTTGTTTTCCACATAAACGAAATGAACTGTGTGTTACTTGTGGATTTTGCATTTTTGTGGATAACTTATTTCCACAAGTTTTTCCTGCTTTTTCCACAAATAAACACCCTTCTAAAAAGTTATCCACATACACTTTTCTGGCTGTGCATAAATCAGGAAAATGCTTTTACATCAACGTATTTGATTAACAGTTACTTGTGGATAAACAAGAGATTATTGTAACAATCCACAAACACTCCTCCTCTGTGGATAACCGTAAATTTGATAAGTTAATTTCTCCTGTTCTTTTTTTCATAAATGTGGAAAAGTATTTTTTTCTAACCTTTTTTATTATAATCTGTGGAAAACTTCTTCCATCCGTGCTAAATTAGTATTATCTATTCTTAGCTATAGGAGGACAATTTATGTCATCTGCTGATTCCATTTGGCGAGATCTTCAGAAATCTTTTAAAGAAGAACTTAATCCAGCAAGTTACAGTGCTTGGATCGAAACAGCCAACATATTATCTTTTGAAAAAAATCAGTTATTGATTGAAGTACCCAGTGATCTTCATAAATCTTATTGGGAAAAAAATCTAGCTGCAAAAATTGTTGAGATGGGCTTCATGAAGACCGGTGAAGAACTAATTCCTAGTTTTGTCACTGCTGAAGAAGCAGAAGCTCTGCAAAAATCGCCTTCTGTTGAACAAACAGTTACTGAAAAAGCAGAAAAAAAAGGAAAAACTATTCTAAACGAAAAATATACTTTTGATACATTTGTTATAGGTAAAGGAAATCAGATGGCTCATGCTGCAGCTTTAGTTGTAGCTGAAGATCCCGGTTCTATCTATAATCCGTTATTCTTCTATGGTGGTGTGGGTCTAGGAAAAACTCACTTGATGCATGCTATCGGACATCAAATGCTGTTAAAAAGACCAAATGCAAAAATCAAATATGTGAGCAGTGAGAACTTCACTAATGATTTTATTACTTCGATCCAAAAGAATAAAATGGAAGATTTTCGGAATGAATACCGAAATGTTGATCTCTTACTTGTTGATGATATTCAGTTTTTGGTCAATAAAGAAGGGACACAAGAAGAATTCTTTAATACATTTGAAGAGCTTTATCGAAATAACAAGCAGATCGTTTTGACAAGTGATCGCTTACCAAATGAAATACCCACGTTACCTGAACGATTGGTTTCACGTTTCGCATGGGGGTTATCTGTAGATATTACACCTCCAGATCTAGAAACTAGAACAGCGATTTTAAGAAAAAAAGCAGAAGCTGAACGCCTCGAAATCCCTGACGATACACTGAGTTATATCGCAGGACAAATTGATTCGAATATTCGGGAATTAGAAGGCGCATTAGTGCGTGTACAAGCATTTGCAACTATGCAAAATTCGGATATTACAACAAGCTTAGCTGCAGAAGCAATCAAAGCATTAAAGTCAAGTCATGGAAGCACTCAAGTTTCTATATTGCAAATCCAAGAGGAAGTTGCAAAATACTACCATATCCATATAAATGATCTCAAAGGAAAAAAACGTGTCAAAGGAATTGTCGTACCTCGGCAAATCGCCATGTTTCTTTCTCGTGAACTAACGGATAACTCTTTACCTAAAATTGGAGCTGAATTCGGAGGTAAAGATCATACTACAGTCATTCATGCTCATGAAAAAATCCAACATCTCTCAGAAACGGATCCTACCATTAAGAATGAAATTTCAGAAATCAAAAACATTCTCTTTAGTTGAGTTGTGGATAAAGCAAAAACATGCCAAAAAGTTATGCACAGGTTATACACAGGCGTTTTCGTTGACGTCTCAATGATATTTTCTAGTTATCCACAATACTAACAAGCCTATTACTACTATTACTTTATTTAATAACTATAAATAAAAGGAGTGCTCCTAATGAAAGTAACTTTAAATCGAACAGAGTTCATGCAAGAATTACAAACCGTTCAACGTGCCATTTCATCAAAAACAACCATACCGATCCTTACAGGTGTTAAATTAGTTCTAACTGATAAAGGTTTAACTCTGACAGGAAGTAATGCTGATATTTCAATTGAGACTTTTTTAAGCGTAGAGAAAGAAAAAGTTCAAATGAAAATTGAACAAACAGGAGCAATTGTTTTACAAGCACGATTTTTTAGTGAAATCATTCGTCGCTTACCGGATAATACTGTTACGCTGGAAGTGATAGAAAATAACCAAGTAGCAATAACTTCAGGGAAAGCTAACTTTACTGTAAATGGATTAGATGCTGATAGTTATCCACATTTACCAGTTGTCGAAAGTCAAGATCGCATCGAAGTTCCTGCTCACATTCTAAATAAAATTGTTAACGAAACAGTTTTTGCTGTTTCACAGCACGAAAGTCGTCCAATTCTAACCGGTGTTCATTTTGTTCTTGAAAATAAGAAATTATTAGCTGTAGCTACAGATTCCCATCGATTAAGTCAACGAGTAATTCCATTAGAAAGTGGGGAAGCGAATTTCAACATCGTTATTCCTGGGAAAAGTTTGACTGAATTGTCCCGTTCTTTAACAGATGAAGAAGAAGCTATTCAAATCAGTATCATGGATAATCAAGTATTGTTCCAAACCAATACAATGAAGTTCTATTCACGCCTATTAGAAGGGACTTACCCAGATACAAATCGATTGATACCATCAAGCTTTAACACAGAAATTGAATTTTCAGTTCCAGAATTGTTGTCAGCCATCGAACGCGCATCTTTACTTTCACATGAAGGAAGAAATAACATCGTTCGTTTGTCAATAAATGAAGATTCTGTTATTTTATATGGGAATTCTCCTGAGATTGGTAAAGTAGAAGAAGATCTATCCTACGAGCAAGTTTCAGGAGAACCATTGGAAATCTCTTTCAATCCTGATTACATGAAGGCGGCTCTAAGAGCTTTTGGAGATACAAGCATCACGATTCGCTTTATTTCTGCTATCAGACCATTCACTTTGGAACCAACTGAAAGTCAAGGAAGCTTTATTCAATTGATTACACCAGTCCGCACAAATTAGAATTTTTCATGTTTATTGTAAATGCATGAAACAAACGTCTGAAAATACAAAAATAGTTTAGAAGGGCTTAAAATCGATTTTAAGCCCTTCTTTTTGTTTTTGCTTATTTTTTATCTAAAACAATCAAAACTTCTCAGAATGAAAATTATACGGATAAATTTGTTTTATTCCTTAAAAAAGAGTATAATAATGGTATACGTTCTTCTATAGAATCGAGGGATAATATGAAAATGCAAATACCTTTAGAAACTGAATATATGACGTTAGGACAAATGTTGAAAGAAGTCAGCGTAATCAGCAGTGGAGGACAAGCAAAATGGTTCCTAGCTGAACATACGGTACTTGTAGACGGAGAGCCAGAGAATAGACGAGGCCGCAAATTATATGCGGGAATGAGGATTGAGATACCTGATGAGGGTACTTTTTTTATGGTAAAGAAGGAAGCCTCAGATGCGTCTGAATAATCTTCAGCTAAATAATTATCGCAACTATGAATCTTTGGAGTTATCTTTCGATAAAAATCTTGTCATTTTTTTAGGCGAGAATGCTCAAGGAAAAACCAACGTTTTAGAAAGTATTTATGTTTTAGCGATGACAAAAAGTCATCGAACTACAAGTGAACAAGAGTTGATTCGTTGGGATACAGCTGGGGCTCAAGTTAGCGGAGCTGTGTCTCGAGGGCATTCTACCATACCATTAGAATTATTTTTAACTAAAAAAGGTCGTAAAACGAAAGTCAATCATATTGAGCAAAAAAAACTTAGTAGTTACATAGGGCAATTGAATGTAATTCTTTTTGCCCCCGAAGATCTTTCACTTGTTAAAGGAAGTCCTCAAGTAAGAAGAAAATTTATCGATATGGAAATTGGACAGATTGATCCGATTTATTTGTATGATCTTGTGCAATATCAAAGTGTTTTGAAACAGCGAAATCAGTATTTGAAGCAATTATTTGAAAAAAAGCAAAATGATGAGCTCTATCTCACTGTGTTGACTGAACAATTGATTGAATTTGGCAGCAAGATCATTTTTGCACGACAACGTTTTGTAAAACGATTAGCATTTTGGGCCAATCAACTCCATCAAAAAATAAGTGATGAAAAAGAAGTTTTACAAATAGAATACTTGTCTAGTGTTGGTACTGTAAGTGCATCTCTAGAACAAGTTCAACAACAATTCAAAGATGCACTGGATCAAGTGAAAACACGTGAAAAAATGAGACAGATTTCTCTAGTGGGTCCACACCGAGATGATCTCAACTTTTTAATCAATGATAGGAATGTTCAAACATTCGGATCCCAAGGTCAACAGCGAACCACTGCATTAAGTGTAAAATTGGCAGAGATTGATTTGATGAAAGAAGAAACGGGAGAATATCCGGTTCTTTTGTTAGATGATGTCATGAGTGAATTAGACGATTCTCGTCAGTTACACTTACTAGAAACAATTGAAGGAAAAGTACAAACATTTATTACTACAACCACACTTGAACATGTAAAAGATAAAATGTCTGTTGAAGCAGAGATTTTTTACGTAGACAAAGGACACATAAAAGGAGAATAGACTGAATGACAGAAGAAGAAAAAAGTTTAGTTGAACGTGCCAAAGAATATGACGCCAGTCAGATTCAAGTCTTAGAAGGTTTAGAAGCGGTACGCAAGCGTCCAGGAATGTATATCGGATCGACCAGTTCAGAAGGGCTCCATCACCTTGTGTGGGAAATCGTAGATAATTCGATTGATGAAGCACTTGCTGGTTTTGCTACAGCGATTCAAGTAATTATCGAAGAAGACAATAGTATTACTGTTGTCGATGACGGTCGGGGAATTCCTGTAGATATTCAAGCAAAAACTGGCAGACCTGCTGTTGAAACCGTATTTACTATTCTTCATGCAGGAGGAAAATTTGGCGGTGGCGGATATAAAGTTTCAGGAGGCTTGCATGGGGTAGGTTCTTCAGTGGTAAACGCATTATCTACCACATTAGATGTTAAAGTATTCAAAGAAGGCAAAGTTTATTATCAAGAATACCATCGGGGAGCTGTTGTCGAAGATCTAAAAGTGATTGGTGAAACAGATCGTCATGGGACCACTGTTCACTTTGTACCGGATCCTGAAATATTTACAGAAACTACTGTTTTTAACTTTGATAAGTTGGCTACACGTGTTCGAGAATTAGCTTTTCTGAATCGCGGCTTAAAAATTTCAATTGAAGATAAACGAGAAGAACATCCTGTTCTGAAGGAATATCATTATGACGGCGGAATTAAAAGCTACGTTGAACACTTAAATGCAAGTAAGACAGTTATTTTTCCTGAACCAATCTATCTTGAAGGGGAACAACAGGGCATCACGGTTGAAGTTTCTCTACAATACACAGATAGCTATCATAACAATTTGCTAAGTTTTGCTAATAATATTCATACGTATGAAGGTGGTACACATGAGTCTGGATTCAAGACAGCTTTGACTCGGGTTATCAATGACTATGCACGTAAATCTAAGCTAATGAAAGAAAATGATGAGAATCTAACAGGTGAAGATGTTCGAGAAGGTCTTACAGCGGTTATTTCCATCAAACATCCAGATCCTCAGTTTGAAGGACAAACAAAAACAAAATTAGGGAACTCAGAAGTGCGGACTGTAACTGATCGTTTATTTTCAGAACATTTCACAAAATTTTTGATGGAGAATCCAGCAGTTGGGCGCCAAGTAGTTGAAAAAGGACTGCTAGCCTCTAAAGCACGTCAAGCAGCTAAGCGTGCGCGTGAGATGACTCGACGTAAAGGTGCTCTTGAAATTAGTAATCTGCCAGGTAAGCTAGCAGATTGTTCAAGTAATGATCCTGAGAAATGCGAATTATTTATTGTCGAAGGAGACTCAGCTGGAGGATCAGCTAAACAAGGACGAAGTCGTGAATTCCAAGCGATTCTGCCTATTCGAGGGAAAATTTTAAATGTCGAAAAAGCAAGCATGGATAAAATTTTGGCAAATGAAGAAATCCGTTCACTATTTACAGCGATGGGCACAGGATTTGGAGCAGACTTTGATGTTTCTAAGGCACGTTATCATAAATTAGTAATTATGACTGATGCCGACGTTGATGGCGCACATATCCGAACATTGCTATTAACTTTATTCTATCGCTATATGCGACCAATTGTTGAAGCTGGATATGTTTATATTGCTCAACCACCACTTTATGGGGTAAAACAAGGAAAAAATATCCATTATATCCAACCAGGCAAAAACGCAGAACAAGATTTGAAGAATACAATCGAGTCATTGCCTGCAACGCCTAAACCAAGTGTTCAACGATACAAAGGTTTAGGTGAGATGGATGACCATCAGCTTTGGGAAACAACAATGGATCCGGAAAACCGGATGATGCTCCGTGTAAGTGTAGACGATGCAATTGAAGCAGATCAAATTTTTGAAATGCTAATGGGCGATCGTGTAGAACCAAGGCGTGCCTTTATTGAAGAGAATGCACATTATGTTAAAAATCTTGATATCTAGCCAATCGTAAAGGAGGAAATAGCTTGAGTGAAGCAAAACAAAATATTCATGATGTCAATCTGACAAGTGAAATGCGTGAGTCCTTTATCGATTATGCGATGAGTGTTATTGTTGCAAGGGCCTTGCCAGATGTTCGAGATGGACTAAAACCAGTTCATCGTAGAATTTTATATGGAATGAATGAATTAGGGGTTACACCAGACAAACCTCATAAAAAATCAGCCCGTATCGTCGGTGATGTAATGGGTAAATATCACCCTCATGGTGATAGTGCGATTTACGAATCAATGGTGCGGATGGCGCAACCGTTTAGTTATCGTTATATGTTAGTGGATGGTCATGGTAACTTTGGTTCAGTCGATGGTGATGGTGCTGCCGCGATGCGGTATACTGAAGCCCGCATGAGCAAATTAGCAATGGAAATGCTAAGAGACATTAATAAAGATACCGTCGATTTTCAAAGTAATTACGACGATACTGAAAGAGAACCTGCAGTATTGCCTGCTCGTTTTCCTAATCTCTTAGTCAATGGTACAACAGGTATTGCGGTAGGTATGGCAACGAACATTCCACCACATAATTTGAATGAAGTAATTGCGGCTATTGAGCTGCTAATGGAAAATCCTGAAGTAACAACGAATGAATTGATGGAAGTTTTGCCCGGACCTGATTTTCCAACGGGCGGCCTAGTTATGGGTAAATCAGGTATTCGACGGGCCTATGAGACAGGTAAAGGGTCCATTACGGTACGAGGAAAAGTTGAAGTTACTGAGATGCCTAATGGTAAAGAAAGAATTCTAGTCACCGAATTGCCGTACATGGTCAATAAAGCAAAATTAATTGAGCGGATTTCAGAACTTCATCGAGACAAACGAATCGAAGGTATTACGGACTTGCGCGATGAATCTTCTCGAGAAGGTATGCGTATTGTGATCGATGTTCGTCGTGACGTTAGTGCTTCAGTTATTTTGAACAACCTTTATAAAATGACGGCTCTTCAATCATCTTTTGGCTTTAATATGCTGGCGATTGAAAAAGGCGTACCAAAAATTTTAAGTTTGAAACGAATTTTAGAAAATTATATCGAGCATCAACAAGAGGTAGTAACGCGTCGTACTCAATTTGATAAAAACAAAGCAGAAGCACGTGCTCACATCTTGGAAGGATTACGGATTGCTCTTGATCATATTGATGAAATCATTGCATTGATTAGAGCATCTAATTCAGATGATGAAGCAAAAAACACAATGATGGAACGTTTCAGTCTATCAGATCGACAAGCGCAAGCGATTCTAGATATGCGTTTGCGACGTTTAACAGGATTAGAAAGAGACAAGATTGAAAATGAATATCAAAGTTTGTTGGAATTGATTGCTGACTTAAAAGATATTTTAGCTAATCCTCAGCGAGTTTTAGAAATTATCCAAACAGAATTGCAAGAATTAGGTCAACGCTTTGGTGATGAGCGCCGAACAGAATTACTTGTTGGAGAAGTATTGAGTCTTGAAGATGAAGATTTGATTGAAGAAGAAGAAATTGTCATTACGCTGACAAATAATGGGTATATCAAACGAGTAGCAAATTCTGAATTTCGGGCTCAACGTCGTGGAGGTCGTGGTGTTCAAGGCATGGGGATTCACGATGAAGACTTTGTTAAAACGTTGATTTCTTGTTCAACTCATGATACTTTACTTTTCTTTACTAACATGGGGAAAGTTTATAAAGCTAAAGGATACGAAATTCCTGAATACGGACGAGCTGCTAAAGGTATTCCTGTGATCAATCTTTTAGGTATTGATTCAAACGAACGCATCGAAGCGATTATCTCTGCTTCTGGAGGACCTCAAGAAGGACGTTATCTGTTCTTCACGACACGGCTAGGTATAGTAAAACGTACATCAGTTACTGCTTTCTCCAATATTCGGGCCAATGGATTGATTGCTATTGGGTTACGCGAAAATGATGAATTAGTTAATGTAGTAGAAACCAATGGGCAAGATGTGATGATTATTGGTACACACAATGGCTATTCAGTTACATTTAAAGAAGAGCTGGTTCGAGATATGGGACGAACTGCTGCAGGCGTTCGAGGCATCCGTTTAAGAGAAGATGACTATGTTGTCGGCGCTTCTGTGATCAAAGAAGATAGAGAAGTATTAGTTATCACAGAGAATGGCTACGGAAAACGTACAAAAGGTTCAGAATACCCAATAAAAGGGCGTGGTGGTAAAGGAATAAAAACTGCGAATATTACTGCGAAAAATGGACCGTTAGCTGGATTGACTACAGTTTCAGGCAAAGAAGATATCATGCTAATTACAGACAAAGGTGTCATTATCCGATTTAACGTTGAAACAGTATCTCAAACTGGACGTGCAACTTTAGGCGTTCGCTTAATGAAGATGGAAAACGGAGCGAAAGTAGTCACGATGGCCACTGTAGATCCGGAAGTTTCTGAAACAGAAGAAGAAATATCTTCTGAAAGTCAGAATGATGAATAGTAATGTAACTCCAACACGATGTTGTTGGAGTTTTTTTAATAAATGAAAATATTTTGTGCGTACTTATTGATGCAAGCAATTTTACTGTCAAAAGTCAAAAAATTAATCTTGTATTATGGATGAAAAAAATGTATAATTGGTATTTGTGAGTAGTCTAATCAGGCGACTCTCTCTGCTCCTAGAATATACTAGGGGCCTAAGACCACAGGGAGGTGAATAATCAATGGAAAATACGAAATATGAGATCTTATACATCATTCGTCCAAACATTGATGAAGAAGCAAAATCTGCATTGATCGCACGTTTTGACACGATCTTGACAGATAACGGAGCTGAAGTTATCGAGTCTAAAGATTGGCAAAAACGCCGTCTAGCGTATGAAATGGATGGATTCCGTGAGGGTATCTATCACATCGTTAAAGTTTCTTCTCCATCAAATGCAAGTGCAATCAATGAATTTGACCGTCTTGCTAAAATCAATGACGATATTATCCGTCACATGATTGTCAAAGAAGAAGAAGAATAAAATTGTTTCACATGAAACAAAGCGATGAGGAGATGATGAACTTTGATTAATAATGTTGTATTAGTAGGAAGATTAACCAAAGATCCTGATTTACGATACACTGCTAACGGCACTGGCGTCGCGTCTTTTACATTGGCTGTAAATCGTAATTTTACAAACCAAAGTGGAGAACGTGAAGCTGATTTCATCAATTGTGTGATTTGGAGAAAACCTGCAGAAACACTGGCTAATTATGCTCGTAAGGGTACATTACTTGGTGTGACTGGAAGAATCCAAACACGTTCTTATGACAATCAACAAGGACAACGTGTATATGTAACTGAAGTTGTAGCAGACAATTTTCAATTGTTAGAATCTCGAAATGCTTCTGAACAACGACGCACTACCGAAAGCGGTGGAAATACTTCGTATAATACTAGTGGTTCTTCTGGATTCGGAAATAATAGCACAAATCAAAATCAATCCTCTCAACCATCAGGAATGCCTAACTTTGATCGAGATAATTCTGATCCATTCGGAAACTCGTCAATTGACATTTCAGACGATGATTTACCATTCTAATAAATTGATAGGAGGGAAATAGAATGGCACAACAAAGAAGAGGCGGACGTAAACGTCGCAAAGTAGACTATATTGCTGCAAATCATATCGAACACATCGATTATAAAGATACAGAATTGTTAAAACGTTTCATTTCTGAACGTGGAAAAATTTTGCCACGTCGTGTAACAGGTACAGGGGCTAAAAACCAACGTAAACTAACTGTTGCAATTAAACGCGCACGTATCATGGGATTACTTCCATTTGTAGGCGAAGAATAATTTTTACTATTCAAAAGTTGACAACTGTTTTTGACAGTTGTCAACTTTTTTTGTATATACTATTGCTAAAAAATTTAGTATATTCGTTATTTAATTCTATCTTTAAATAACGAAAAAATCTTTGCTGGTATTTGATTTGTGGTTTCCTAAATAAAGTTTCACGTGAAACTTTATTTAGGAAATCGCTTATTCGTATAAGATGTGGTAAAATATAAAAGTGTTTAATATTTCTATAGCAGTTTATTGAGGAGTTAAATTATGTCAGCAATCGGACTTATTTCAATTGATAACTATGATGATCTAATTGACAAAAAAGATGACAAACAAATATCCTACTTGAACTCTTTGATCACGACGCTGATTTCAGATTGGGCCAGTGAAAATCATATCTTTTATAAGCGGATTAATTCTGAACGCTTTCTTTTTGTTGCCAAGATTGAAGATATTGAGAAGATGAAAAAAGGGAATTTTGAATTTTTGACACGTGTTCGTAATATTGCTGAAAAGAATGACTTAGCCTTAACCATTAGTATGGGAATCTCTTACGGAGAAGAATCGCTAGAGACAATAGGCGAAGTAGCTCAAAATAATTTAGATATCGCCTTGGTACGTGGTGGGGATCAAGTGGTACTGAAGAAAGCTGATGAAGAAGCAAAACCACAGTTTTTTGGGGGGAATACAGATGGTACGCCTAAGAGAACTCGTGTTCGCTCTCGGGCTATGAGTACTACATTAAAAAAAATATTTGCTGATAATAAAAAGGTATTTATCATGGGACACAGGTACCCTGATATGGATGCTTTAGGTGCAGCCTTTGGAGTTGCTTATATGGCAATGATGAGTGAACGTGAATGTTACATCATTTTAAATCCTAAAGAAATTACTGCGGATATTGAACGGGTATTAGAAGAATTGAAGAAATATCCTGATTTAGAACGAATTGTTATTTCAGGTGAGGAAGCTGTAACTTTATCCAATGAGGAAAGTGTCTTAGTAATGGTTGATTATCATAAACCGTCTATGTCAATCTCACAAAAAGTTTATGATGTATTTGATAAAATTGCTGTAATTGATCATCACCGTCGCGGAGATGAGTTTCCAGATAAGCCGTTATTGACTTATATTGAATCAACAGCATCTTCGGCATCAGAGTTAGTCGCTGAGTTGATACAATATCGTTCTACTCGCAAAACACAAATTCCCAAATTTATCACTACTTCTTTATTGGCGGGAATTTATGTCGATACAAAGAATTTCTCTGTTCGAACAACTGGTAGAACTTTTGATATAGCTGGATACCTCAAAAATCAAGGTGCGGATACTTCGCTTGTTCAATATATGCTTAGTACGGATTTAGATTCCTATTTAATGATTAGTGAACTAGTTTCTAAAAGCAAACATTACAAAGAAGATATCGTTATCGCAGTAGCTGATGATAAACGAGTATATGACAGTGTGACAGTCGCTAAGGCAGCGGATACGCTTTTATCAATCAATGGGATTCATGCTGCTTTTGTGATCACAAGGCAGCCTAGTAAGTTGATCGGTATTAGTGCTCGAAGCACTGGCAAAATCAACGTGCAAGTTTTAATGGAAGCACTTGGTGGAGGAGGCCACTTCACAAATGCAGCTACTCAAATCAAGGATAAAAGCTTGGATGAAGTCAAAAAAATGTTAATTCAAGAACTTAACAAGTTAGAAAGAGAATGAGGAGTGACCACAGATGAAAGTTATTTTCTTGCAAGATGTTAAAGGAAAAGGAAAAAAAGGAGATATTAAGGATGTACCAAATGGGTATGCACAAAACTTCTTAATTAAAAACAACTTAGCTAAACCAGCTAATAATGAAAGCATGGCCGAATTAAAAGGAAAACAAAAAGCACAAGAAAAACATGAAGCGGAATTACTGGCGGAGGCTGAAGAACTAAAAACAGTCCTTGAAAAGGAAGAAACAGTTGTTAGAATTAAAGCGAAAGCAGGAGAAGATGGTCGATTGTTTGGTTCTATTCCATCAAAACAAATTGCTGATGCTTTGAACAAACAATATAGTATAAAATTGGACAAGCGGAAAATTGAGTTAGAACAACCCATTCGGGCATTAGGTTATACAAAGGTGCCCGTCAAATTACATTCTAAAGTAACTGCTACAATTACCGTCCAAACGGTACAAGAATAAAAAGTTTCCCAACAGTAAAATGTTGGGATTTTTTAAGCGGATATTTTTGTAATCGAGGTTCTCTTGTGCTTTGATTTGATATCCTGTAGAATAAATGAACACTAGATTAGGAGCGAAAGTCATGAATGAAGTATGGCAAAATCAAATTCCGCCTCAAGACATTGAAGCTGAGCAAGCGGTTTTAGGAGCAATCTTTTTAGACGCGGATTCAATTATTGATGCGATGGAAATTATTGAACCACAAGATTTTTATCGGCGCAGCCATCAGATTATCTTTCAAGCGATGATTCAACTCAATGATCGTAATGAATCCATCGACCTAATCACATTGAAAGCAGAAATAGAAAAAAGTAATAGTCTGGAAGATATCGGCGGGCTTACTTATTTAACAGAACTTAGCCAAGCTTCTCCTTCGGCCGCTAGTATTGCTTATTATGCAAAAATCGTGGACGACAAAGCGACTTTACGCAACTTGATTCAAACCGCTAGTCGTATCGTGACAAAGGGGTTTGAACAAGATGAAGATGTTCAATCGATTGTCGATCAAGCAGAGAAAAGCATTTTAGAGGTTTCAGAAAAAAGAAATAGCAACGGATTTCAGTCTATTGCTGATGTGTTAAATCGAACAATTGAAAATATTGATCAGTTAGCGCAAAATAACGAAGAAATTACCGGATTGCCTACTGGCTATGCAGCTTTAGATAAAATGACAGCTGGACTTCAAAAAGAAGAGCTAATTATTTTAGCAGCACGTCCTGCTGTTGGTAAAACAGCTTTTGCACTAAATATAGCACAAAATGTAGGAACAAAAACAGATCGTTCTGTCGCCATCTTCAGCTTAGAGATGGGTGCAGAATCATTAGTCAATCGAATGCTATGTGCGGAAGGATCTATTGAAGCCAGCCATTTACGGACCGGTCAACTGTCAGAAGAAGAGTGGCGCAATTTGATCGTGGCCATGGGAAGTTTATCGAATGCTAGTATTTATATTGATGATACACCTGGAATCAAAATTTCCGAGATTCGAGCACGTTGTCGTAAATTAGCACAGGAAAAAGGGAATTTGGGTTTGATATTGATTGATTATTTGCAATTGATTGAAGGTACAGGAAGAGAAAACCGTCAACAAGAGGTCTCTGAGATTTCTCGGCAATTGAAGAAATTAGCCAAAGAATTAAAAGTTCCAGTTATTGCGCTTTCTCAATTATCACGAGGGGTGGAACAACGCCAAGATAAACGTCCAGTTTTAAGTGATATTCGTGAATCTGGATCTATTGAGCAAGATGCAGACATTGTTGCATTTCTCTATCGAGACGATTACTATCAACGTGAAGGTGACGAAGAGGATGGCGGTGAAGAGCCGCAAAACAATAATGTCATTGAAGTGATTATTGAAAAGAACAGAAGTGGAGCACGGGGAACAGTTGAATTATTGTTTATCAAGGAATACAATAAGTTTTCCTCTCTATCTCCAAGAGTTGAGTTTGCATAGGATAGGTTGCGACTGGTACTATTGCCGGTCGCTTTTTTTATTCGTATTTAGCTTTGTATAAAAAAAATAAATAAAATATAGTTCGTTTTTTTCTGCTTTTTTTCATTTTAATCGATTCAATCATTCGATTTTAGATTGAATCCATGATCGAATACTGGTACAATACTTATGGAGTGCAATATATAAAGAAAGAGGTCATTAAATGTCATCTGTAGTAGTAGTAGGTACCCAATGGGGCGATGAAGGAAAAGGGAAGATTACCGACTTTTTGAGTGAAAATGCGGAAGTGATTGCACGTTATCAAGGTGGAGACAATGCAGGACATACTATTAAGTTTGATGGAGTGACATATAAATTACACTTGATTCCATCCGGTATTTTTTATAAAGATAAAATTAGCGTGATCGGAAATGGCGTAGTTGTGAATCCAAAATCTCTTGTTAAGGAACTTGCCTATCTAAAAGAGAATAATATAATAACAGATAATTTGAAAATTTCTGACCGTGCCCATGTTATTTTACCGTATCATATCAAATTAGATCAGTTACAAGAAGATGCTAAAGGTGACAATAAAATCGGAACAACGATCAAAGGGATTGGTCCAGCTTATATGGATAAAGCCGCTCGTGTAGGTATTCGAATTGCTGATCTTCTTGATAAAGAAATTTTTGAAGAAAGATTACGTATCAATCTTGAAGAAAAAAATCGTCAATTTGTTAAAATGTTTGATGATGAGCCGATTGCTTTTGAAGATATTTTTGAAGAGTATTATGAATATGGTCAACAAATCAAGAAATATGTAACGGATACTTCAGTTATTCTAAACGATGCGCTAGATCAAGGAAAACGCGTACTGTTTGAAGGTGCTCAAGGAGTTATGCTAGATATTGATCAAGGAACATATCCGTTCGTAACATCCTCAAATCCAGTAGCTGGTGGAGTAACCATTGGTAGTGGAGTGGGTCCTTCTAAAATCAATAAAGTAGTTGGTGTTTGTAAAGCATATACTTCAAGAGTTGGTGATGGCCCATTCCCAACAGAACTTTTTGATGAAACAGGCAATCAAATTCGTGAAGTTGGCCGTGAATATGGTACGACAACTGGTCGTCCACGTCGTGTTGGTTGGTTTGACTCTGTTGTCATGCGTCATTCAAAACGTGTTTCTGGTATCACGAATCTGTCTCTAAATTCAATTGATGTTTTGAGCGGCTTGGAAACTGTAAAAATTTGTACTGCTTATGAATTAGATGGAGAATTGATTTATCATTATCCTGCAAGTCTAAAAGAATTGAATCGTTGTAAACCAGTCTATGAAGAGTTACCAGGCTGGTCAGAAGATATTACTGGATGCAAAACATTAGCTGATCTTCCTGAAAATGCACGTAACTATGTACATCGTATCTCTGAATTAGTTGGGGTTCGTATCTCAACATTTTCAGTAGGGCCAGATCGTAATCAAACGAATATATTAGAGAGTGTTTGGGCACAAATCTAATCAGTGGGTAGAATTAATTAGTAGAATTGAATAGTAGAAAGAACAAGGCAGAGTATTTTAGAAGAAAATCGATGATTTTCCCGTCTTCAAGTATGATTTCTTCTGCCTTGTTCTTTTTTTGCTATAATAAGGTTATCAAAGGGGGTGTACCTATGTATCAAATCATTACAGATTCATGTTGTGATCTACCAGCAAAAAGATTAGCTGAATTGGGTGTTCAATATATATCTATGACAATTGAACTTGAAGGAAAAGAATATATCGATGATATGGGTGAACAATTTGATGCCAAGTGGTTTTTAGAAAAATTAAAAGAAAATGCACAACCGACAACTTCTCAAATCAACGTCGGACGTTATGTTGAATTTTTTCGTCCATATGTAGAATCGCACACACCGATACTTTATCTAGGTTTTTCGTCTGGAATGAGCGGTTCTTTTCAAAGCGCTGTTCAAGCTGTTGCTATTCTTAAAGAAGAATACCCTCATGCTGAAATCACACTCATTGATACAAAATCTGCTAGTTTGGGAGAGGGTTTTTTAGTAGCGGAAGCAGCAAAAAGACAAAGTGAAGGTTGGTCTCTTCATGAGGTCAGCCAGTGGGTAGAAGAACATAAATTATCTCTAGATTCTTGGGTGACAGTTGATGATCTTCGACATCTTGAAAGAGGCGGTAGAATATCTAAAACAGCAGCGGCCATTGGCGGACTATTAAATGTTAAACCAATTATTACTGTAGATACAGAAGGAAAGTTGAAAAATGTCGATAAAGTGAGAGGTCGAAATAAATCAATTCAAAAAATTGTTGATAAAACAGTAGCGAATCTGCGTGAATCTCAAATAGAGACGGTTTATCTTGCAAATGCAGGTGATGACGAAGCAGCAGAAAAAGTGTTAAGACTCTTGAAAGAGCAATTTCCAGCATTAATTATTTATCATTATCCTTTAGGACCAACAATTGCCAGCCATACAGGATATGGTTGTTTGGCACTTTTTTCATTCGGAAAAACACGTTTGATCAGTGATTGATTTTCTCTTAAATATAAAAGCCAAATGCAAGAGTTCTTGCATTTGGCTTTTTCATTTGGAGATCAATTATATAATTCTTGAATTCTTTGTTGTACATCTTTGTTGTCTAAGAACTCATCGTAGGTAGTCTCTGCACGATCAACAACACCTTTATTTGAAACGGCGATAATTCGATTTGCGAGCGTTTGAATAAATTGATGATCATGAGAGGCAAAAAGTAAAGAGCCAGTAAAAGCCATAAGGCCATCATTCAATGCAGTGATCGATTCTAAATCTAAGTGATTTGTTGGATCGTCTAAGACAAGAACATTAGCTTTTGATAGCATTAGTTTTGATAACATACAACGAACTTTTTCGCCACCCGATAGAACATTGACTGGTTTTAAGACTTCATCACCTGAAAACAGCATCCTACCTAAGAAACTACGTAAGAATGTATTATCATCCTCTTCTTTACTAGCATACTGACGCAACCAATCAACAATTGGTGTATCCGTATCAAATTCACCAGTAGTATCTTTTGGCAAGTAAGCGTGTTGTGTTGTAACACCCCAGCGTACACTACCAGTATCTGGCACGATCTCGCCCATAATAACTTTGAATAGTGTAGTCGTTGTGATGTCGTTGTTGGCAATAAAAGCAACTTTGTCATCTTTATTCAAAGTGAATGAGATATTATCTAAAATCTTTTTACCGTCAATAGTCACACTGACATTATCTACTTGCAACAAGTCATTCCCAATTTCCCGTTCTGGTTTAAATCCTACAAAAGGATAGCGGCGTGAAGAAGGTTGAATATCATCAAGTGTGATTTTATCCAACATTTTCTTTCGAGAAGTGGCTTGCTTTGATTTTGACGCGTTTGCACTAAAGCGGGCAATAAATTCTTGCAGTTCTTTGATTTGTTCTTCTTTTTTCGCATTTGATTGTGATTGCAATTTTGCTGCTAATTGACTTGATTCTAACCAAAAATCATAGTTTCCGACGTACAGTTTGATCTTCCCAAAATCTAGATCTGCCATATGGGTACATACTTTATTTAAGAAGTGACGGTCATGGGAAACTACGATAACGGTATTATCAAAGTTGATTAAAAATTCTTCTAACCAGTTAATAGATTGGATATCCAATCCATTAGTCGGCTCATCCAAGAGCAAGACGTCTGGTTTTCCGAAAAGAGCTTGTGCTAACAACACTTTCACACGTTGACCAGCTGTTAATTCTTTCATTTGGACATGGTGTAATTCATCAGGGATATTCAACCCTTGTAAGAGAACTGCGGCTTCAGGTTCAGCTTCCCAACCATCCAGTTCAGCAAACTCTCCTTCTAGTTCAGCAGCACGGATACCATCTTCGTCACTAAAGTCTTCTTTCATGTAGATCGCATCTTTTTCTTTCATTACGTCGTATAATCGTTTGTGACCCATGATAACAGTTTCAATAACTGGGTATTCTTCGAAGTCAAAATGATTTTGTTTCAAAACAGCCATTCGTTCATCGGGTCCTAATGAAACATTTCCTGTAGATGGTTGGATTTCTCCAGATAATATTTTTAAGAAAGTTGATTTACCAGCACCATTTGCACCAATCAAACCATAGCAATTGCCAGGCGTAAACTTAATATTAACATCGTCGAACAGTTTGCGATCTGAAAAATGCAAACTTACATCACTTACTGTAATCAATTCTTTTCCTCACTTTATATATATTGACATTGAGTCTCCTAGCATTATAGCGATGAATGTTGAAAGTTTCAAGTAAACTCAAGGATTTCCCTACAATCAAACAAGGAGCTTAGAATTATTTTGAGTAAAACAAAAGGCTAGAATCAAGCGTTTTCCTATGCTAGAGTAAAGGGAGAAGATAGGAGGAGAGAAATGTTTTGGTTGAATGGTTAATGCAACTGTCCCCGTGGCAGCAGGCTTTGGCTGGTACTTTATTTACATACGCCATGACTGCTCTAGGTGCGGCACTTGTTTATTTTTTTAAGGATATCAATAAAAATGTTCTTAATACGATGTTGGGATTCGCTTCCGGTGTAATGATTGCTGCGAGTTTTTGGTCATTACTAGACCCTGCTATCGCTCGTGCGGAAGAAAATGGGGATATCCCATGGCTTGTGGTTAGTATTGGTTTTGGATTGGGTGGACTATTTTTATATGCTGCAGACAAAACATTACCGCATATGCACTTTGGTCCTAACCATGAAACAGAAGGCTTTCCAAGCCATTTAAAACGAACGATTCTGTTGGTCTTCTCCATCACATTACACAATATTCCTGAAGGCTTGGCAGTTGGTGTGGCTTTTGGAGCAGCCGCCAGCTCGGAAGATCCTCGGGCAGCAGTTTTGGCAGCTATTTCAGTAGCTATAGGTATTGGGATCCAAAATTTTCCCGAAGGAGCTGCTGTATCCATTCCTTTAAGACAGGAAGGATTGAGTCGTAATAAGGCCTTTGTCTATGGACAAGCTTCTGGGATCGTTGAACCGATTGCCGGTGTTATAGGCGCTTTGCTGGTAACAAGTATGACAGCCGTTTTGCCATATGCTTTAGCATTTGCAGCGGGAGCGATGATTTATGTAGTGGTAGAGGAACTAATACCTGAAGCACAACAAACAGCTAGTAGTCGACGGCATTTTGCAGTTTTTGGTGTTATGACAGGCTTCATTCTGATGATGGTTTTGGATGTTGCTTTAGGATAATCAAAAAAGACTTGGAACAGATAATGCTCCAAGTCTTTTTGTTAGTTATAGTATTTTTTTGGTCGTTGTCGAACGTTTGTCAGCCACCGAACAATTAGAACAGCTAACAATAAAGGAATACCAAAACGAAAAATTAAACCAATCAATCCGCCAATTAATCCTAAGACGAGAGATAAGAGCAATGAAGCCAGAACTAAAACTGCTACAACAGTTACGATTTTACCTAACAAACTTTGTGTATTCATAATAAATCCTCCTATACCTTTTTCTTAAATTTATTTTATCAAGAAAGAAGAGGTGGAACATCCATCTTAAGGCGGAATTTTTTCTCCGTCGGTAGTCAAAGAGATGTTAGTGAGGTAAACTGGTAAAAAAAAGCAGGTGAGAACATGAAAGCAATTATCAAAAGTAAACATTTTATTACGGAAGGAGGGTGCAATGCTTGCCAGGCCTTTGAGTTAGAAACGTTTACGATGCACTTAGAGAATGGTAAAGAAGTTTCTGTAGAAAATCTGGACGTAGCATCTTTAGTAATGCCACTTATCCAAAATGAGCATTGGCAGACAGCGCTATTATTAGACGAAGAAGAGGGCTACATTTTTCGAAAAGAGAATCAAGAAGTGAAATTTGTGGATAATGATGCTACACAAGTATTTGTTTCAAAAGAACAAAGAATTGTTTGTCAGAAAAAAGCCTGTGATCAGGAATTGTTTACAGAAGCAAATGCAGTTTTACAGCAACTCTTCGCTATGGAACCAGTTGAATTTGTAATTGAACAAGCATAATCAATCAGAAAAGCAGCTTGAAAAAGAAACTTTCAATCAAAAGTGAAAATCACTTAAAGATTGAAGTCTCCGGAATCAAGCAGCTTTTTTATTTACGTATTTGACCTTCTCCATAGATAATATATTTGGTGGAAGTCAGAGCTTCAAGTCCCATTGGGCCTCTAGCATGCAATTTCTGAGTTGAAATGCCGATTTCTGCTCCAAAACCAAAAACAAACCCATCCGTGAATCGTGTAGATGCATTGACATATACTGCAGCAGCATCTACTTCTTGTAAGAATTTCTGAGAGGCAAAGTAGTTATCCGTGACGATAGCTTCAGAATGCTTAGTGTTGTAATGATTGATGTGGGCAATTGCTTCATCGATGGAATCTACAACTTTGATGGCTACAATATAATCTAGAAATTCGGTTTGCCAATCTTCTTCAGTAGCAGGTTGCGCATTTATTAAATAGTTACGCGCGTTAGTATCAGCACGCAACTCTACTTTATTTTTCAGTTCTTTTTCTAGTAAAGGTAGAAATTCTGCTGCACAACTTTTATGAACGAGGATCGTTTCGATTGCATTGCAAACAGAAGGTCGCTGAGTTTTGGCATTGACAACAATGTCGACAGCCATCGGAAGCTGTGCATCTTTGTCAATAAAGATATGGTTGTTACCTGTTCCTGTTTCAATGACAGGAACTGTTGCTGTTTCTTTGACACGACGAATGAGGTTAGCACCGCCTCGTGGAATCAGTACATCCAAGTACTTGTTCAAGCGCATCATTTGATCAGCCACTGCATGACTGGTGTCATCAACAAATTGAATAGAATAGGGTGAATATCCATTGGCGCTTAATGTTTCTTGCAAAAGATTTACAAGGATTTGATTTGAGTAGAAGGCTTCTTTACCTCCTCGCAAAATGACAGCATTCCCAGATTTGAAACATAGACCGGCAGCATCTGTTGTAACATTGGGTCTTGCTTCATAAATAATTCCCACAACACCTAATGGTACACGTTGTTTACCAATTAAGAGATTATCACTATTGCGCCACATTTTGTCCACGATTCCAAGTGGATCAGGGAGCTGAACGATTTTTCGAATACCAGTTGCCATCTCCTTGATTCGTTCATCAGTTAATTCTAGGCGATCAATTAAAGTTGAATTTAATGCATTTTTTTTTGCAGCAGCAAGGTCTTTTTTATTTTCTGTTAAAATTCGTGAACGATTTCTTTCAAGTGTATCGGCCATAGCTGATAGTAAGTGATTTTTCTCAGTAGCGGTTAGTAAGCTAAGTGAGGCCGCACTTTTTTTTGCTTGCTTTCCCAATTGCATTAAATCGATCATAATGTTTCCTCCTTGTAAAAGTAAGTGCCAACCTTTTTGCCAGCTAAGATATCAAAAATGATTTTAGGCTGTTTCCCATTCGCCAAGATCATTGTGGCATCTGTTTTGAGAATACGATCCGCAGCTTTTAATTTGCTTGACATGCCACCAGTTCCATACGGACTTCCTTTTCCGGTTGCTTGTTTCATTAAATCAGGTGTAATCTCAGTAATTTCATCATAAAGTTTAGCAGTTTTATGATGTAGCGGATTAGCAGTATAAAACCCATCGATGTCGGATAGCATAATCAACAGATCCGCATGGACTAACTGCGCTACAATTGCAGATAATTGATCATTATCACCAAATTTAGTAAGATGGTCCAACTCATCTATGGCAACTGTATCATTCTCGTTGATTATTGGGATAATTCCCATCGCTAAGAGCTGCTCCAATGTATTACATACATTTTCTCGACTTTGAGGAAACTCAATAATATCTCGAGTCAACAATAATTGAGCAGTTTTTTGATTGTAAACTTGAAAACGGTGATTGTAAATATTCATTAATTCGGCTTGCCCCACGGCTGCAACAGCTTGTTGCTGGGGGATTTCTACAGGACGTTGTGGAATGTTTAGTTTATTCATCCCTACACCAATAGCACCAGAAGAAACGAGAATAATCTCTTTGTTTTGATTCTTTAGATCGGACAGAACAAAAGCCAGTTCATCAATACTCGAGAAGTTGATATTTCCATTGGGATAGACGAGGGAACTGGTCCCAATTTTGATAACGACTCGATTCGCTTTTTTTAGTTTCTCTCGCATGGATGTAACCACCTCTTCTGAATTCAGTAAATAATATTTTTTCTATTGTACTAGCAAAATAGCCTTTCGTCATGTCCTTTTTCTATTTTCTTCGTTTTTTTGACTGCGGAAGCGAAGAAAATATAAAGAGTTTCTGATAATTTTGTTTTCATTAAAGAAAACAAGGGTTACTATGCTAAAATGACTATATGTTTATTAATTGGAGGAAAAGATGAAGACACGTGGATTTGAGATTGTTTCAACATATGCAGATAAGGATATAGCTCTTCCGCAACGCGCAACACACCATGCGGCAGGGTATGATTTTGAAGCGGCAGAAGAAGTCGTAATACCTAGTATATGGAAAGCGGGGTTGATGAATGGCATCCAAGCGTTGACAGCTAAAGATGTTCAAAAAGCAATCAAACCGACACTGGTTCCGACTGGAATCAAATCATATATGGGAAAAGAAGAGTATTTACAATTAACGAATCGTTCGAGCAATCCTCTCAAACGTTTTTTGTTACTAACAAATGGTGTCGGAGTAATTGACAGTGATTATTACAATAATTCTGATAATGAAGGGCATATCATGTTTCAATTTACGAATTTTGGTCCCAGTGATTTAACCATCAAAAAAGGTGAACGAATTGGTCAAGGGATCTTCTTGCCGTTTTTAAAAGCGGATCAAGATGTAACCAGTCAATCACGCTCTGGAGGATTTGGTTCCTCAGATCTGTGATTGTTCGATATACGCATGCAGTCAGTCCTAGATAACGAATTGGAGGTTTGCAATGGCTAAGAAAGCAAAGAGTCAGTTTGTCTGCCAAAATTGCGGATATTCTTCACCAAAGTATTTAGGGAAGTGCCCTAATTGTGGTAGTTGGAATTCGATGGTAGAAGAAGTGATTCAAGAAACAACGGATCGGCGAGTACGGACCACTCTTACGGGACAACGGATGCAACCAACAAAAATTGCTGATGTCATACCAAAGAAAGAACCACGAGTACAGACCAAACTAGCAGAGCTAAACCGAGTTTTGGGTGGTGGTGTTGTTCCGGGATCATTGATTTTGATTGGTGGTGATCCAGGGATCGGCAAGTCGACTCTTTTACTGCAAGTCTCACAGCAGCTTGCAGCTATTGGCGGCAAAGTATTGTATGTTTCGGGTGAGGAAAGTGCAGAGCAGATAAAAATGCGTGCCCAGCGTTTAGGAGCCATTGATACGGAATTTTATTTATATCCAGAAACGGATATGTCTGAGATAAGCAAGGCAATCGAAAATCTAACACCGGATTATGTCATCATAGATTCGATACAAACGATGACACAACCAGATATCACTAGTGTGGCAGGAAGCGTGAGTCAGGTTCGAGAAACGACTGCCGAACTTCTAAAACTGGCTAAAACCAACGGGATTGCTATTTTTATTGTGGGACATGTAACCAAAGAAGGTTCAATTGCTGGTCCACGAATGCTAGAGCACATGGTGGACACCGTTTTATATTTTGAAGGTGAAAAGCATCACAGCTTCCGTATTTTGCGTGCCGTCAAAAATCGATTTGGTTCGACAAATGAGATTGGGATTTTTGAAATGGAAGCAGGCGGATTGAAAGAAGTAGCCAACCCCTCTCAAGTCTTTCTTGAGGAGCGATTAGAAGGCGCTACGGGTTCTGCCATCGTTGTTGCAATGGAAGGCAGTCGACCGATTTTAGTAGAGATCCAAGCTTTGGTGACACCAACTATGTTTGGTAACGCTAAACGAACGACTACCGGATTGGATTTTAATCGTGTTTCATTAATCATGGCGGTCCTTGAAAAACGGGCTGGGTTGCTTCTACAGAATCAAGATGCTTATTTAAAAGCAGCTGGTGGTGTAAAATTAAATGAACCTGCAATCGATTTAGCAATTGCAGTCAGCATAGCCTCAAGTTATAAGGAAAAAGGTACGAGTCCTACGGAATGTTTTATCGGTGAAATTGGGTTGACTGGTGAGATTCGACGTGTCAATGCGATCGAACAACGGGTAAAAGAAGTGCAAAAATTAGGATTTACTAAAGTATATTTACCTAAAAATAATCTTACTGGGTGGCAACCGCCCAAAGGTATCGAAGTAGAAGGTGTGTCAACTTTATCGGAAACTCTACGAAAAGTTTTTCGTTAATTCTGATAAGGTGTTAGTTAAAAAAAGAATAAATTCGAAGATGAGACGAAAATAACGAAATTATCAGAACAAGAATGAATGAAGACTGTTTATTGAGAACTATTTGCATCAGAAGGTGCTATCTTTGTCCAGCTCTTTCTAAAAAAGATTTTTTCGTTTATGAGTCTCAGCTTCGTACTAAATTAGTTTGGAGGAACGTGTATGCAGAAACGAGTCATTACTGCGCTAATGGTTCTTGCTGGAGCAAGTTTAGGTATCTCATTAATGCCTGTTGCATGGCAAACCATTGGTCAATCAAAAAATGAATGGCTGAACAATAATATCACTAATAGCTTGCTTGGAGCCCTTATTTTCTTTTTATTATCTTTGCTATTAGCGAAATATATTGCAGCTGGAATTCGTAAAATTGAAGAAAAATTGAGTGAATTGAGTCTAACTTATTTATTATTTGGAGCAATCGGATCAATTATTGGTTTAATGATCGGGGTCATTGTATCGATTCCTTTTTATAATTGGGATATTCCTTTTATTAACGGAATCGCGCCTATTTTAGTAATGGCGTTGTTGGGATATCTTGGCTTTCAAATTGGCACGACTCGAATCGAAGAATGGAAAAAAATCTTTTCTTCTAAAAGCAAGAAAACAGAACCTGTTGAAGAACAACAGATGCTTGATCGTAAAATAGCTGATCATTTTCATAAGTATAAAATTCTCGATACGAGTGTTATCATCGATGGACGTATCTACGACATTGCTAAGACAGGTTTTCTTGAAGGGGTCCTATTAATTCCCAATTTTGTTTTATATGAATTACAATATATTGCAGATTCAGGAGACAGCTTGAAACGTGTACGAGGTCGACGTGGATTAGATATTTTGAATGCTTTGCAAAAAGAAGAAGGTATCGCTGTTGAAATGTATGAGGGTGACTTCGATGATATTTCTGAGGTCGACAGCAAATTGATCAAATTAGCAAAGATCCTTGATGGTATTGTGGTTACAAATGACTATAATTTAAACAAAGTTTCAGAATTTCAAAATGTTCCTGTGTTAAATATCAACGCTCTTGCGAATGCAGTTAAACCAGTAGTGATTCCTGGAGAAACAATGAATGTACTTGTTGTAAAAGCTGGAACGGAAAGACAACAAGGTGTCGCTTATTTGGATGACGGAACGATGGTTGTTGTTGAAGATGGACAGCATTACATGAATGAACATATCCAAGTAGTTGTTACGAGCGCACTGCAGACAGCTGCGGGACGAATGATATTTGCTAAACCGGCTCATTCAAGTCGTGGAATCGATAATCAGGAAGACACAAAAAATTAGCAATAATCAATGGCAATTGGCGGATTTTACGCCGGTTGCCTTTACTATTTTGCTTAATGATTGTACAATTCTAGCTGAGCGAACTATTTTATTATCGGAGATTTTCCCTATAAGCTAGAAGGTAAGAACCGAACAGCAAAGGATTGTTTGCAAATCAGATGAAGGAAGAGGAAAAAGATGACTAAAGTGCGAGTACGTTATGCTCCAAGTCCAACTGGACATCTACACATCGGAAATGCCCGAACAGCATTGTTTAATTATTTATTTGCACGTCATAACGATGGCGAATTTATTATCCGTATTGAGGATACGGATCAAAAAAGAAACATTGAAGATGGTGAGAAGAGCCAGCTAGAGAATCTCGCTTGGTTGGGTATTGATTGGGATGAATCCCCTGCAAACCCTGGAGAGTACGGACCGTACCGCCAATCAGAACGCGGTGAGCTGTACCAACCATTGATTGATCAGTTGCTAGCAAGCAATCGTGCCTATAAGTGTTATTGTACAGAAGAAGAGCTAGAAGCAGAGCGTGAAGAACAACGCGAACGTGGCGAAATGCCTCATTATGGCGGAAAATGCGCTAATCTAACACCAGAGGAGCAATCGGAAAAAGAAGCACAAGGCATCCAACCAGTTATTCGTTTCCGAGTTCCTAGAAATACAGAGTATAAGTTTCATGATATGGTAAAAGGTGAGATCGTTTTTGAGTCAGATAATGTAGGCGGCGATTTTGTCATTCAAAAGCGCGATGGGATGCCAACATATAACTTTGCAGTGGCAGTTGATGATCATCATATGAAAATCACACATGTATTGCGGGGCGATGACCATATTGCTAATACACCAAAACAATTGATGATCTATGAAGCATTTGGTTGGCAAGCGCCACAATTTGGACACATGACACTGATCATCAACAGCGAAACTGGTAAAAAGCTAAGTAAACGCGATGAATCAATTTTACAATTTATTGAGCAGTATCGTGAATTAGGATACTTACCAGAAGCAATGTTCAATTTTATCGCATTGTTGGGTTGGTCCCCAGTAGGAGAAGATGAGTTATTTTCTCAATCTGAATTGATCCAAATGTTTGATCCAGAACGCTTGAGCAAATCACCAGCGGCTTTTGATGCCAAAAAATTGGAGTGGGTCAACAACCACTATATGCGTCAAATGGACCTGGATCAGTTGACAGAAATGTGTTTGCCATATTTAATCAAAGCAGGTCGAATTGAAGAAGAGCCTTCCGCAGAAAAAAGAGAATGGCTGAAAAAAATCGTCTCACTATATCAACCACAAATGAGTTATGCTGCACAAATTGTGGAAGTTTCTGAGTTATTCTTTAATGAACATCCTGAATTGGATGCTGCTGCGCAAGAAGTCTTGGCGGGTGAAACTGTTCCAACTGTACTCAATGCCTTTAAAGAAAAATTGACTGCAATGACTACCGTTGACGCACCAACAGTAAAAGCTGCAATCAAAGAGATCCAAAAAGAAACAGGGATCAAAGGTAAAAACTTGTTTATGCCAATTCGTGTTGCTGTCTCAGGACAAACGCACGGACCAGAATTACCAGATACAGTAGAATTACTAGGAAAAGAAAAAGCACTTGATCATTTAAATAATGTATTATAAACACGAAGAATAGACGAAGTACTTACCTTTTTTTTGAAGAGAGATCACGGGTGGTGAGAGTGATTAAAAAAAGTAAGGAAATGCACCTAGGAGTGGTTTTGGCGCAAGTCAAAAACGGCAGCAGACGTTACCTGCACCAAGGCAGAAAATTCTGTGAACAAAAGTGGAACCACGTGGTTGAGCGTCTTTTGAATAAGGAAACTTATTTGAAAGATGCTTTTTTGTATGTAAGTAATCAATAGGGGAAGCAGGTGAGAAGATGACTTGGACCCAAAAAGCAATTGCAGCAGCGAAAAAAAATGACCCTTCAGCTCGATCAACGCTGGAAATCGTATTGTCTTATCCGGGCTTTCACGCATTGTTTTGGCATCGCTGGTCGCATTTTTTATTTCAAAAAAAACTCTTTCTTCTAGCTAGACTCACATCCCAGTTTTGGCGTTTTCTGACAGGCATCGAGATTCATCCTGGTGCTCAGATTGGCGAAGGGGTATTTATCGATCACGGGATGGGTGTTGTAATTGGAGAAACAGCTATTATTGAAGATGACGTCGTATTATTTCACGGTGTAACACTAGGCGGGACAGGTAAAGAAAAAGGGAAACGCCACCCGACCATAAAAAAAGGGGCATTCATTTCAGCTCATGCACAAATTCTTGGCCCTGTCACAATAGGGGAAAGCGCCAGAATCGGTGCTAGTGCAGTGGTTCTTAGTGATATCCCAAATGAAGCGACTGCTGTAGGAATACCAGCCAAAGTCGTAAGAATCAAAGGAAAGAAGGTTAGCCAAGATGATCAAAATTTATAATACGTTAACACGTAAAAAAGAAGTTTTCCAACCTCTCGAACAAGGTAGGGTGAAAATGTATGTTTGCGGGCCAACAGTTTACAATTATATCCACGTCGGCAACGGACGTAGTGTAGTATCTTTTGACACGATTCGCAGATACTTAGAATATAGAGGGTATGAAGTCGATTACGTAATGAACTTCACCGATGTTGACGACAAAATTATTCGGACCGCCAAAGAATTGAAAACTTCTGCTCCAGAAATAGCAGATCGTTTTATCGAAGCATTCAATAAAGATACTGCGGCTTTAAATGTTCAACCAGCTACATTAAATCCGCGAGTAATGGATCACATCGAAGACATTATTGCGTTTATTCAAGTATTAGTAGATAAAGGATACGCCTATATGGCAAATAATGATGTGTATTACCGTACACGTAAATTCAAGCACTATGGTCAGTTAAGTGATCAATCAATTGATGAATTAGAAGTTGGGGCCAGTCAACGAACGGGTGAAGAACAAAAGATCAAAGAAGATCCGTTAGATTTTGCTTTGTGGAAAGCGGCTAAGGAAAACGAAATCGCTTGGGATTCACCATGGGGACTAGGACGTCCCGGTTGGCACATCGAGTGCTCCGTTATGGCAACCAAACATTTAGGAGAAACAATAGATATTCATGGAGGTGGACAGGACCTGACTTTCCCTCATCATGAAAATGAAATTGCACAGAGTGAAGCGAAAACGGGTAAGACGTTTGCTAATTATTGGATGCACAATGGTTATGTCACGATTGGTGAAGAAGAAGAAAAAATGAGTAAATCTTTGGGCAATTTCGTTACTGTCCATGAAATGGTTCAAAAAATTGATCCTCAAGTTTTGCGCTTCTTTTTGGCTACTACCCAATATCGGCGTCCAATCAAATACAGTGAAACGACATTGAAAGAGGCAGAAACAAATCTGCAAAAATTGAGAACAGCCTTAGAAAATGCACAATTTCGTTTGCAAAATAGTAAAGAAGGATCCCCAGAAGGAACCGACCATGCCATCTTAGCAGAATTTGAACAGCGTTTTGTACAAGAAATGGATGACGATTTTAATGCAGCAAATGGTATCACAGTAGTATATGAACTTGCAAAATGGTTGAACACTTACAGCGAAAGTGCTTCAATCGATATAGAATTATTGACTGCTGCAGTTGAAAAATTCAAGGAATGGCTAGCCATCTTTGGGATTTACTTTGTGGGTGAGGAACTTTTAGATGAAGAGATCGAACAACTAATCGAAGAACGTATCCAAGCAAGACAAGCAAGAGATTTTGCCCGAAGCGATGAAATCCGGGATGTGCTAAAAGAAAAAGGGATTATCTTGGAAGACACAGCGCAAGGTACCCGGTGGAGAAGAGACGCATGAGAGATTACAAACAGTTGAACGGACTAGCGTTAGCCTATATTGGGGACGCGGTCTATGAAGTATACATTCGGGACTATTTGATTGAACAAGGACAAACAAGACCTAATCAGCTTCATCATATGGCGACACACTATGTATCAGCAAAAGCTCAGGCGGCATTGATCCAAAAGATGCTTGATGAAGAAATAATGACTGAAGAAGAATATGATTTTTACCGTCGTGGACGAAATAGTAAAAGCCATACCAGTGCAAAAAATGCTGATGTAACCACCTATCGCATTGCTACAGGCTTTGAATCCTTAATTGGGTATCTACACTTAACAAAGCAACAGGATCGTTTAGACACGCTCGTAGCTTGGTGTATCAAGAAAGTAGGGGAAGAAGATGAGGGAAAAGAAACAAAGAAAACCGTCGCGTCAAAACACGGTAAAAAATAAACAGCACACTAGAAAGAATTTTCGTGAAGAAACAACTGAATTGATAGATGAGAATTTTGTATTCGGTTATCATGCGGTAATTGAAGCGTTGAAAGAAGGACGCGGGAATAAATTATTTATGGCAGAGGATGCCAGAGGGGAAAAAATCGATGGGTTAAAAGAAGCTGCTCGCGCACAGTCTGTCCCAGTCAAGTGGGTGCCAAAACAAAAGCTCGATCAAATGAGCAATCAAGGCGTCCATCAAAGTGTGATTTTAGCGATCACCCCTTATGAATACCTATCTCTGGATGAATTATTGGCACAAACAAAAGAGCAGTCATTCTATTTGATTTTAGACAATTTAGAGGATCCACATAATTTTGGTTCAATCCTGAGAACAGCGGATGCTAGTGGGGTAGACGGAATCATTATTCCGAAACACCGTGCAGTAGGAATCACTCCTGTAGTCGTGAAGACTTCTACTGGTGCTGTAGAACATATTCCGATTGCTCGTGTCACCAATTTAAGCCAAGCGATTCAACAACTAAAACAAGCTGGTTTTTGGATTTTTGGAACGGATATGAAAGGAACTGATTACCGTTTGTGGAATGCTCAAGGGGCAGCGGGATTGATTATCGGCAATGAAGGTCGAGGAATGAGTGAAGGATTGAAAAAAGATGTTGATGAGATGTTGACTATTCCGATGACTGGTCATGTACAAAGTTTGAATGCTAGTGTGGCAGCTGGGTTATTAATGTATCAAGCTTTTACTAGTCGAAATGGGGCGCCGCAATGAAAACGCCCCTGCTAATCGTCGATGGCTATAATATGATTGGTGCTTGGCCTGAATTAGTCTTATTAAAAAACCAAGATCGTTTAGAAGATGCAAGAGAGGCGTTATTGCATCGATTATCCAATTATTCAAAATACGAAGGATTAAAGATTATTGTTGTATTTGATGCGCAATTGGTTCCCGGTGTTACTCAAAGCTATAGTAAATATCAGTTACAAGTCATCTTTACTGAAGAAGGTGAAACTGCTGACAGCTATATCGAACGCATCGCTGGAGAATTGAATGACCGTTTGACTCAAGTAACAGTTGCAACGAGTGACTTAGCAGAACAATGGGTTGTGTTTTCTCAAGGTGCGTTGCGAACTTCTGCTCGAGAGCTTTATAAAAGTATTGAAAAAACAGAAGAAGCAATCCATCAGCATCAAACAGACATCAAATTTGAAAATTTTCGCAGAAACTCTCCTTGG
Source organism: Enterococcus sp. AZ091 (assembly GCF_051714805.1). Lineage (NCBI taxonomy): Bacteria > Bacillati > Bacillota > Bacilli > Lactobacillales > Enterococcaceae > Enterococcus > Enterococcus sp. AZ091. The sequence continues at coordinate 495,415 of NZ_JBIOSO010000001.1, forward strand.
ACGCCTGAACAATTAGCTGAATTAGAAAAAAAACTGCATGATTTGAGTTAGGGACAAAGATGGTTCGTTAAATGAGAAACTAATGAACAAGAATATGTTACGCTCTTTTTGTACCAAAAATTAAGCATAAAAGGAGCGTAACAAAATGAAATCAAACGAATCAATCAGTAGGAGTTCAGAAGAATTTGAAGCAATGTTTTTCAAGTATCGCCCTATCGTCGAGATTATGTACAAAAAATATTATCTCAAAGATTATGATTTAGATGATTGGATGCAAGAAGGCCGTATTGTTTTTAACAAATGTCTGCAAGCTTATGATGAAAACCGTGGAACAACACTAGGAGTTTTGTTCAAACGCTCGTTTGAAAATCGCGTCTGCAGTTTATTACGGTTGCAACAAGCACAAAAAAGAAAAGCACAATTAAATTCTTCTTCTCTTGAAGAAAAAATTTCTCATGAAGGACCAAATTTTCTCTCCGATCAAAATGAACAAACTGAAAAAGCGGAGAAGTATTTAATGCTTCAAGAAACTATGAATAAATACGATTCGCCATTTTCGAAGTTAGAGCAAATCGTTATAATGAATTACTTGAAAGGATTAGAACTTGAACAAATTGCAGAACAAACAGAACTTCCACTGCAACAAATTAAAAGCGCTTACAACCGCGGCAAAAAGAAATTGAGAGCGCTTCTTATGAACCCTTAGAGAAAATCTTATTGAAAGAATAATTATTTTATGGTAAACTTGAAATTTTCTGTAAATTATAGTATACTGTTGCTTGAGGTGAATGCGATGCCAACAACTTTAGCAACAATCAAAAAAGATTTAGAAGGTCGTATAGGCAGTGAAATCATGCTAGTTGCTCAAACTGGGCGTAAACGTCAAACGGAACGCCGTGGTGTTTTGACAGAAACATACCCTTCTGTGTTTGTCGTGGATTTAGATCCAAACGAAAATTCGTTCGAACGTGTTTCCTATAGTTATTCGGATATTCTTACTCGAACGGTTGAGATTGAATTTTTAACAAAAGCTGTTTGATCAGAAAAGGGCTGACAAAATGTTAGCTCTTTTTTTGTATTTTTTATTATTGATTAGTTAGGAGATAGTAGAATGATTGTTATGATAAAAGAGTTGCATGAGATGACCGGATTAGAATTTCACCAAATCGCTGCTTTACGTACTCAAGTGTTTGTCGTAGAACAAAATTGCCCCTATCAAGAAGTAGATGCAATTGATTTGATTGCTAAACATCTTTGTATTTTTGATGAACAGCAACAACTTGTTTCTTATGCAAGGATATATTTTATCGAAGGTACGGTTCATTTTGGTCGAGTTTTAGTAAATCCTCTGTTCCGTGGACAAGGGCATGGGGATCAATTGCTACAAGAAATCATCAAACAACTAAATCGTTTCTATCCAAATGCTCCGATTGAAATCGAAGCTCAAGCGCATTTGCAGAAATTTTACGGGAAATATAATTTTGTCACTGTTTCCGATCCTTTTGATGAAGATGGAATTTTACATGTGGTTATGAGAAAAGAGAAATAAAAGCAGTCATTACTTATAAAAAAAAAGATGAACAAATCATGAATAACTCTCTGCTCTGACATGTATTTGCCAGAGCTTTTCTGATTTCAAGAGCTATCCATTATTGTTCGAATCATTCTAAAAAACTATCTAGTTAAAAGGATCACGGTTTATATCATTAGTTGTGATATTGGTGCGGGATTCTGTTTGTACTTTCAATAAGTCACGAATTTCTTGAAGATAGTCTTCGGCAGTAACTTCTGGTTCTTCTTCTTCAACTGGTTTTTGATGAAGATTGCGCAATTTATTCACAGCTTTAACGATTAAGAATAGAACAAAAGCAGTAATCAAGAATGTAATAATTGCAGTAATCACTTGACCGAAATTAAAGACGACATTTTTTTTAGGCTCCCAAACAAGCCCTGAAAATGCATCTTCGCTGCCGAAAAATGAAAATACCAGCGAAACTAATGGTGTTAAAAGACCTTCTACCAAACTGGTGACAATCGCTGTGAAGGCACTCCCGATGACAACCCCAACAGCTAAGTCAATCACATTTCCGCGCAAAATAAATTCTTTAAATTCCTTGATCATAAACAAACCTCCTTTAAATTTATTCTTAGTATAACGAATAAACGATGATTTATAAAAATATACGCCCGTAAAATGAGTAATTTTTCTGGAAAAATTCTGCATTATGCTATAATTGAAGAGATGATTTTTGAGAGGATAAGAGGTGCATTATGGCAATTGAACTAAAAAAAAATGTTCGACTTACGGTTTTGCCGACTAAAAAATATAAAACAATCCGTGTTTTTATTCGATTTACTTCGCAATTAGCGGCTGAAACGGCTGCGAAACGCACATTATTGACGAGTTTATTAGAGACAACTAGTTTGCGTTATCCCACTCAAACAGCCTTTAGTACGCAACTGGCAGAATTGTATGGAGCAAGCTTTGGCATGAATGTTAATAAAAAAGGGGATCTTCATCAAGTCAATGCAGCAATGTCGTTCGTCAACGGAAAATATGTTGCTGATGAAGAACTATTTACCCAAGCTGTTTCTTTTTTGAAAGAAGTGCTTTTTTTCCCAAATATTGTTCAAGATGAATTTGAATCAAAAAATTTTACGATCGAAAAAAGCAATTTGATTGCTTATATGAGAAGTATTGCTGAGGATAAACAGGCGTTTGCTTCATTAAGCTTACAAGAATTATTTTTTTCAAAAAGTGACAATCAAAAATTTCCAAGTTTTGGTCGTCCTGAAGATTTGGAAGATGTGACGGCAAAAGAACTAACAGAAACATATAGTTCTATGATTAAAGAAGATGCTGTAGATATTTTTGTGATTGGGGATGTCGAAGAAGATCAAGTAATTGAAGTTATGAAGGATCTCCCCTTTGAAAATCGTCCTGAAAAAGATCTTTCTGTTTTTTATCGTCAAGATTTGGAAAATATTATCCGCGAGAAAATCGTCAGAGAGCCTGTGACTCAGGCAAAACTGAACTTAGGTTATCGTACGGGTGTTTATTATAATCAACCGGAACGTTTCTCTCTCATGGTTTTTAATGGATTATTTGGCGGATTTCCTCATTCAAAACTATTTATGAATGTTAGAGAAAAAGAGAGCTTAGCTTACTATGCATCAAGTAATGTGGATACATTTCGAGGTTATTTATCTGTTCAAACAGGAATTGATGGCAGTAACCGGGATCAAGTCTTTACTTTGATTGAACAACAACTTCAAAGTTTACAAAGAGGAGAAATTACAGAGGCTGAATTGGCACAGACAAAAGCTATGCTTAAAAATCAGTTTTTGTTATCGTTGGATAGTCCACAGTCTTTGATTGAAACAGAATATCTTAATCAGTGGGTACCGAATACTAAAATGAGTGAAGAGCAATTTATACAGCGTTTGGAAGAGGTATCGGTCACAGATGTTCAAAAAATTGCTCAAAAGATCGAACTTCAAGCCGTATTCTTTTTAGATAAGGAGCTTGATCATGAATAAAAAACATTATAATCAAATAAATGAAGTCTTGTATAAAGAGATATTACCCAATGGATTAACAGTTTATTTATTACCTAAAGAAGGGTTTCATAAAACATACGGTCTTTTTAGTACAGATTATGGTTCTATCGATAATCATTTTGGTTATGCGAATGAAACGATGCATACTGTACCAGATGGTATTGCCCATTTCTTAGAGCATAAACTTTTTGAAAAAGAAGACGGTGATGTCTTTCAAAAATTTGGGCAACATGGAGCATCAGCCAATGCATTTACTAGCTTCACAAAAACGAGTTATCTTTTTTCGGCTACCAATCAAATTCAAAAAAATTTAGAAACCCTTTTAGATTTTGTACAGATGCCTTATTTTACGAAAGAAACGGTTGAGAAAGAGAAAGGGATCATTGGGCAAGAAATTCAGATGTATGATGATGATCCTAACTGGCAACAATTTTTTGGTGTCATTAAGAATCTATATCCAAAGCATCCGCTTCACATTGATATTGCTGGGACTGTTGAAAGTATAGCAGCCATCACAGCAGAAGATCTTTATCTGTGCTACCATACATTCTACCACCCAAGCAATATGACTTTGTTCATAGTTGGAAACATCGATCCAGAAGAGACAATGAACTGGATCAGAGAAAACCAGGCAGAAAAAACTTTTTCTGCAGCAAAAGAAATTAAGCGTCAATTTCCGGAAGAAACCGTTCAAGAAATTATTCCAGAAAGTATTATGAGGATGCCCGTTACGCGACCAAAAGGTGTTTTGGGTATCAAAGGGAATATGGAGAAACGTCCGACGGAAGGTCGGGAGTTGCTACGATATAAACAATCTTTGAATTTATTGTTCCAATTACTTTTAGGTAATACTTCAGCTAATTACTTAAGGTTGTATGATCAAGGAATTATTGATGATACGTTTGGTTTCGAAGTAAGTTTGGATCGAAGTTTTTACTTTGCTGATTTTTCTGGAGATGCAGAAAACCCTGAAGAGATGCTTCAAGCGATTGAAGAAATTTTATTGAACTATGAAAATGATCCTGAAATGAACGAGAAGAATCTTGAGTTACTTAAGAAAAAAATGCTGGGTAAATATTTTCAATCTCTCAATTCATTAGAATTTATTGCTAATCAATTTACACAAAGCTTATTTGGCGAAACAACACTCTTTGATTTGCCAGATGTTATACGTTCAATCACGCTCAATGATGTTCGATCTGCTGCTAAAGTATTCATTGATCAAAAAGCATTCAGTCGGTTTTACTTGCTACCAACTAAAACTAACTGATTAATCGTCATTGTGTAAGATGCCGTCTATGCATTTTCTGATAGATGGCTCTTGTTTTTGTAGAAGAATGAGTAATGAGATCAAAAAGTATTAAATTTTGTTTGCGACTTGTTTGAATGTTATCCTCAGTCAATTTTTTTTATGGTATTCTTTAAATGATACTGATTGAACAATTTTCATTTATGATGAAAAATCAAGAGTAAAAATGTTATATTTAATAAACAACCTATCAATTAAGCAATCCAAGGATGACAAGGAGAAACGAAGTGGATTTCCGATCCAAGTGTTTGCCTTCCATAAAATGAATAGTAAAGACTGGAGTAGATGATCGAGTGGCCAACGAAACTACGATTGGAGCAAAATTACGGCAAGCCCGTTTAGATAAACATATTTCATTAGATGAATTACAGCAAATGACAAAAGTTCAAAAAAGGTATTTGGAGGCAATCGAAGCCGATCGTTTTGAACAATTACCAGGAACTTTTTATGTTCGTGCATTTATTCGTCAATATGCCGCCGCTGTAGGTGAGGACGGAGATAAGTTAGTTTCTGTATTTGATGGAAAAGATACATTGGCAGAACCACTGCCTAAAAGACCTCAACCTGAGACCGTAAGCGGATCGAGAAAAGCTTTGCATGTAGAGGAAAAAGGCGGAACGTTTTTATCCCGCTACTTACCAATGATTTTATTAGGATTAGTAGCAGTCACTATTATCTGTATTGTTGGGTATATGGCTTGGCAAGACAGACATTCAACCCCTATGATTCAAGGTAGTTCGGCACCGGTGGTTGAGAATTCAGCCTATACATCAACCTCAAGCACGGTGGAATCGACAGCAAGCAAAGAAACGAGCGAGTCAGAGACTCAATCTTCTAGCAGCACAGAATCTAGTGAGAAAGAAATGACTATGACCAAAGGGGAATCTTCCCAATCAGATATCAGCATTTCAATTAAAGATGCGACGAATCCAATTAAATTAGAGTTAACTGGATTAGATGCCTCGTGTTGGGTAGGCATTCTTGTAGACAATGCGTATGTCTACCAATATACTTTACAAGCGGGCGAAGTCCAATCGACGACATTGCCAGAAAATGCAACCAATGCAACCATTGTACTTGGTGCAAGTCAAAATATCCAGATTGCGGCAAACGGGCAAAAAATTGATTTCGATGATCCTCAGTATAAATTGCTCCAAAAAAATGTGCATTTAGCGATTGAGTATCAAGAAACAAACTGATCAGAAGAACGATTAATTAGTTAGAAAGATAACATTGTTCCTATGGCAAGTGCTGTAGTAGCATGGTTTCCGTTTTTTTCGTACAATATTTGTCAGAGAGGAGCAAATTTTTTGAATTTACCTAATCAATTAACTGTATTACGCATCATAATGATTCCTATATTTATTTTAGTTTTGGCGTTGCCAATCGATTTAGGAACATTGGACGTTGGAGGCGTCGATTTACTCACAACACATCTGATAGCAGCCATTCTATTTGCTGCTGCAAGCATTACGGATTGGCTGGATGGTAAGATTGCTCGTTCCAGAGGATTGGTTACCAATTTTGGGAAATTTGCCGATCCCTTAGCGGACAAAATGCTGGTAATGACTGCATTTATTATGTTAGTCGAATTGGATAAGGCTCCAGCTTGGGTAGTCTCTATCATCATTTGTCGAGAGTTAGCAGTCACCGGTTTAAGGCTCTTGTTAGTAGAGCATCATGGTGAAGTTCTTGCTGCTGCTTGGCCTGGTAAAATCAAAACAGCAACACAAATGGTTGCCATTGTTTTCTTATTTATTAACAATCTTCCTTTTTCACTCATAGGCATTCCATTGGATCAAATCATGTTGTATGTATGTTTGATCTTTACAATTTATTCTGGAATCGATTATTTCATTAAAAATGCCAGTGTTTTTAAAGGTTCAATGTAATTTCTAAAAGTTCAGAGGAATTCTGAACTTTTTTTGTAAAAAAAATCAATTACAACGTAGTTGATAATGAAGGAGTAATGAAATGAAGGCAGAGATTATTGCAGTAGGGACCGAATTGCTTTTGGGACAGGTGGTGAATACCAATGCAACTTTCTTATCAGAAGAATTAGCTAGTTTAGGAATCGAAGTTTACTATCATAGTGTTGTAGGGGACAATCCAAAGCGTTTGGAAGAGCTAGTAACACTTGCCGAGAATCGCAGTGACTTGATCGTATTTTGCGGTGGTCTCGGACCTACAGAAGATGATTTAACCAAACAAATCGTTGCACAGCATGTCGGTCAAGAGCTCGTTCGTGACGAAGCAGGGTATGAGCAAATGCTGACCTTTTTCAAAAATGGTCAGCGTTTTATGACAGAAAATAATTTGAGGCAGACGTTGGTATTCAAAGATGGTACAGCGTTACCTAATGCAACTGGGTTAGCAATCGGTATCTTCTACCGAACAGCTACAGCGGCATATCTCCTGTTGCCTGGACCACCAAGTGAACTGAAACCTATGTTTATCCAACAAGCCCGTCCAATTTTGCAGACAGAGTTTTCATCAGAAGAACAGTTGATTTCTCGAGTATTGCGATTTTATGGAATTGGAGAATCCGCACTAGTAACTGAACTTGCCGATCTAATTGATTCTCAGAAGAACCCAACGGTCGCACCGTATGCTAAACCCAATGAAGTAACCTTGCGTTTGACGGTGAAAACTACGGATGAATCGGCAGGACAAGCCAAACTAGATGAATTAGAACAACAAATCCAAGCAAGAGTGGGCGAATATTTTTATGGATATGGAGAGCATACTTCATTAGCTGAAGTAGTCGTTGATATGTTGAAAGAAAAGAAAAAAACCGTGACGGCTGCGGAGAGTTTGACAGCGGGACTCTTTCAAGCGACGCTGGGAGACATCTCAGGCGTGTCCCGTGTATTTTCTGGTGGTTATGTGACTTATGCTAAAGAGACAAAAAGTAAGATGCTAGGAATCAATGAAGACTTGCTAACAGCTTATGGAACTGTCAGCAAGGAATGTGCAGAAGCGATGGCGCTTGCTGCCCAAGCCAAAGAAAAAGCGGATTACGCCCTTTCTTTTACCGGGGTAGCTGGACCAGATGAGCTTGAGAATCAACGCCCAGGAACGGTCTGGATTGCTTTAGCAACCAATGAAGGTGTGAAAAGCAAGTGCTATCATTTTTCCAGAGATCGTGCATACGTTCGTCATAGTGCAGTAATGGCAGGATTAGATCTATTACGTAAGGAATTGTTAAGATAATGCGAATGTTTGTTCGTTTTTTCTTGCATTTTTTTAAAAGAAGGACTATTATTAACATAGTAATTGACACACGAAAGTGAAGAAAATAAGGGGGATTATCCGTTTGGCAGATGATCGTAAAGCAGCTTTAGATGCTGCACTGAAAAAGATTGAAAAGAACTATGGTAAAGGTGCCATTATGAAACTTGGTGAGAAAGTCGATCAACAAATTTCGACGATTCCAAGTGGTTCATTGGCTTTGGATGTTGCTTTAGGTGTGGGTGGTTATCCACGTGGACGTATTGTTGAAGTATATGGACCAGAAAGTTCTGGTAAAACGACAGTTGCTTTACACGCAATCGCTGAAGTTCAAAAAGGTGGCGGAACAGCAGCCTTTATTGATGCAGAACATGCATTAGATCCTCAATATGCACAAAAATTGGGTGTAAATATCGATGATTTGCTGCTATCTCAGCCCGATACAGGTGAGCAAGGTCTTGAGATCGCTGATGCTTTAGTATCAAGTGGAGCTGTCGATATTGTTGTTATCGACTCGGTTGCCGCTTTGGTACCAAGAGCTGAGATCGATGGTGAGATGGGTGATACCCACGTTGGTCTTCAAGCCCGGTTGATGTCTCAAGCATTGCGTAAATTATCTGGATCAATCAATAAGACCAAAACAATTGCGATTTTTATCAATCAAATTCGTGAAAAAGTTGGGATCATGTTCGGTAATCCTGAAACAACTCCTGGTGGACGTGCGCTTAAATTCTATTCGACGATTCGATTAGAGGTACGACGTGCAGAACAATTAAAATCCGGGACAGACATTATCGGAAACCGGACAAAAATCAAAGTTGTCAAAAATAAAGTAGCGCCACCTTTTAAAGTTGCTGAAGTAGACATGATGTATGGACAAGGAATCTCTCAAGAGGGAGAGTTGCTTGATATGGCAGTAGAGCAAGACATTGTTGATAAGAGCGGTGCTTGGTATGCTTATAAAGGAGATCGCATTGGTCAGGGGCGGGAAAACGCGAAAAACTATATGCGTGAACATCAAGAAATGATGATGGAAGTTTCTGCTCGTGTTCGCGATGCGTACGGCATTGGTACCGGAGAAACGGTCATTGAAACAGAAGATGCGCAAGAAGAACTACCATTAGACGAATAAGATCGTTTAACGATAAAGAAGAAGCCAAACATTCAAGTGTTTGGCTTTTTTTGTACAGTAATAACAGATCTGCTCATAAAAACTGCACGTTAAAATGAAACCTACATGAGGTGATATACATAGGATTTAAAGTTGACACTCTTGTGTACAAACATTAGAATAAACTTATGTGGGTTTCCACATAGCAGTAGGCAACTTGATAATTTATTTTAATTTGTTTATCAAAACTACAAAATATTGTAAAAGATAGTATGGAGGTGGATTCATTGGAACTACTTTACATTCTCCTCGCTATCATCGGTTTAATTGTCGGTCTTGGATTAGGAGTTTTTGTGACCAAATCTCGTCACGAAAAAGAGATCAATGGCGCGCAAAATTCTGCAACTGGAATTATCGAAAGCGCTAAAAAAGAAGCAGAAACTCTAAAAAAAGAAGCATTGTTAGAAGCTAAGGAAGAAAATCAGCGTTATCGGTCAGAGATTGAAAGTGAGTTGAAAGAAAGCAAACTTGATTTAAAATCACAAGAAAATCGCTTGCTCCAAAGAGAACAAGTACTTGATCGCAAAGATGATTCTTTGGAAAAACGAGAGCACTCACTGGAAGAAAAAGAAAACAGACTTAGTGAGAAACAACAATTAATTGACGAGCGAGAAAAAGAAGTAGAAAAACTAATCGATGGGCAACAGCAAGAATTAGAGCGTATTGCGGCTTTGTCTAGAGAGGAAGCCAAAGAGTTGATCATGAAATCAACGGAAGAAGAATTGAATCATGAATTAACGATTATGGTAAAAGAATCAGAGCAACGTGCAAAAGAAGAAGCAGATCGTAAAGCGAAAAACTTATTGTCACTAGCAATTCAACGTTGTGCTGCAGATCAAGTATCAGAAACAACAGTATCTGTCGTATCATTACCAAATGACGAGATGAAAGGTCGAATCATTGGACGAGAAGGACGCAATATTCGGACATTGGAAACATTGACCGGTATTGATCTGATTATCGATGACACACCAGAAGCAGTTGTACTATCAGGATTCGATCCAATCCGTCGAGAGATTGCACGAATGACATTAGAGAAACTGATCCAAGATGGAAGGATCCATCCTGCACGTATTGAAGAGATGGTTGAGAAATCCCGCAAAGAAATGGATGAACACATCCGTGAATATGGGGAACAAGCAGCCTTTGAAGTCGGTGCACATACCCTACATCCTGATTTGATCAAGATATTGGGACGTTTACGCTTTAGAACCAGTTATGGACAAAACGTATTGAATCACTCAATTGAAGTGGCAAAACTTTCGGGTGTTCTAGCTGCTGAATTAGGTGAAGACATTCAGTTAGCAAAACGTGCTGGACTGCTGCATGATATTGGGAAAGCACTTGATCATGAAATTGAAGGCTCACACGTTGAGATTGGTGCTGAACTTGCTGCCAAATATAAAGAAAATCCTGTAGTCATTAACGCAATTGCATCCCACCATGGAGACGTAGAAGCTACTTCAGTTATCTCTGTGCTGGTAGCTGCAGCAGATGCTTTATCCGCTGCTAGACCAGGTGCACGTAGCGAATCGTTGGAAAACTATATCCGTCGTTTACAAAACTTAGAAAATATTGCGAATGGCTTCAAAGGTGTAGATTCAAGTTTTGCTGTACAAGCAGGTCGAGAAGTACGAGTTATGGTTAAGCCAGAAGAGATCTCCGATTTAGATGCGGTTCGTCTAGTACGTGATATCCGTAAAAAAATTGAAGATGATCTTGATTATCCAGGACATATCAAAGTAACGGTTATTCGTGAAACGCGAGCAACTGATTACGCTAAATAGCATAAAAAAGAACCTTGGCTTTTAAAGCCAAGGTTCTTTTTTATCAAATAGTTTAGCCCTCGTTAGCAGGATTAAAATTAATCAAAGCCGCCTAGTACTTAAGAGAGGTTAGATTTTTCTTCTGCGCGCAAAGTCTACAAATCGAAACTTATCTAAGCGATGTATCGATTCAGTGTATTCAAAACAGCGTGTGTCTTCAAGATAAACCAAACTACGTACAGTAACAACATGTTGATCATCAGGATGAAGGTCCATTAAATCTCTTAATTCTTTATTGACTGGATCCACGGTAATTTCTTTTTGTGCATAGGCAATTTCAAGTCCAAGATCATTTTCAAAGTAATCATAGATCGAGTCTTGTGCTCGACGTTCAGGCAATTCTTCAATAATCGAAGCATCTAAATAATCTTTATCTAGAATGACAACTTCACCATCAATCTTTCTTTGACGTACCAATTTCCAAGCTTCAGAAGCAACTGGCCAATCAGTAATACCATGTAATTTTGGTGAAACGGCGATCTTACGAATTTCAACTACTTTTGTTTCACTAGGAATACGTTGAGTATCTTGTAATTCTTTAAAACTAGTTAGACCAGAAATAGGAAAGTCAAAACGATTCAGATCTAAAACGATTGAACCTTTTCCTTGTTTTTTTTGAATGTAGCCAGCATTTTTTAAAAGATTCAAGGCTTTTCGAACCGTTTCACGAGAAACACTGTACATTTTGATTAATTGGTTCTCACTAGGTAAAAGAGAGTGTGGCGGGTATTCGTTTGACAGTATCTTTTGTTCAAGATCCAAAAATATCTCTTTGAATTTATTCATGGGATTGCCTCCTCTTGCCTATTATAGCGAGGGCATTTTTGAAAAGCAATCGGCTATTTGGCCAATAATTCATCAATTGAAAGATCCGTCAGTTTTTCGACGATTGTGTCAGCTCCATGCAGTTCTTCACCAGAATAGACACCAACTGCATACATGCCAGCTGCCTTAATGCCATCAATACCTGCTTGGGCATCTTCAAAACCAACTGTATCACTAGGTTTAATGTTCAGCCCTTTTGCAGCTTGGATAAAGATTTCTGGATCTGGTTTACCTTTAGAAAGTGTGGCTGGGTCAACGATTACATCAAAATCCTGCATGACACCCAATTTATCTAAAATAAATGGCGCATTTTTAGATGCCGATGCGATAGCACAAGGAATCCCCTTGTGTTTTGCTTCTTCTAGAAAAGTTTTGACACCCGGAAGAAGGTCATCCGGAGTCAGACTTTGAAGTAATTGAACATAGTGAGTGTTTTTTTTGCTTGCTAAAGCCTCTTTTTCTTCTGAACTATAAGCATCATTTTTATTTCCTAAGGTTAAAATACGCTCTAAGGAATCCATACGACTAATCCCTTTTAGTTGTTCGTTGAATTTTAAGTCGATTTCAATACCGATTTCAGCGGCTAGTTCTTTCCATGCGATATAGTGATATTTGGCTGTGTCTGTAATCACACCATCTAAATCAAAAACAAACCCTTTTTTCATTATGTTACTCTCCTTTAATAGTTGATAGATTGTTCTTTATTGGCTTTTAATTCATGAGTAGCGCCAGAAAGAATGATCGTTGTATTTTGGTCAGCTACAACTGTCAATGTTTCATGTGTAACATTAAAGTGATAATTAATACCTCTGACTTGAATATTAAATTGAATATTTTGCCATTGCTTAGGCAGATTTGGATCAATACGCATCACATCTTCCCGAAAATCGATTCCCGCAAATGTCGTTAGCGGAATATAGAGAGTTGCCGCCATTACACCCGCATGAATTCCTTCAGCAGTGGTTCCTCCTTGAATATCGCGGTAATCTGAATAGAGAGCCTCTTGATATAAAGACCAAGCGAGATCTTGCTGATCAACCATTGCTGCCAATTGAGAATGTACAACTCGAGAGAGTGTAGAGCCATGAGAAGTTCTGGTCAAATAATAATGCAAGTTTTTTTCTACATAATCTTCGGGTAAGCGGTAAGTAAGATCATCTAAGATTTGATGCACTTGCGCTGTTGAAAAATTGTAAAAAATCATTAGGCTGTCAGCTTGTTTGGCAACTTTGTATGCATCGGCGCTTTTTCCTTCAGCATTTAAAATACGATCCATACGATAAATGTTCCCATATTTTTCTCTATAATGATCCCAGTCTAAGTCTTTTAAATCAAAATAGCCTTCAAATTGTGCAATAATTCCTTCGGGATTAATTTCTAAACTTAAATTTTTACGAATATCGGACATTTGTGAGAAATTGTCCTCTGAAAGCTGCACTTTAGCTGCTACACTTTGAAAGATTTCTGGTGAAAGTTGGTTGCGTAATTTTTCCACTTCTTCAAACAACCACACTACCATCATATTGGTATATGCATTATTTTTCAACCCACCTTTTTGACTGTTGGGATAGCTTTCATGAAATTCATCTGGTCCCATGACACCTTCGATTGAGTAACGGCCTGTGACAGAATCCAAAGTAGCAGCACTCTGCCAAAAATGAGCAATTTCTAAAATTAATTCTAAACCGTATTGCTCCATAAAAGATCGGTCACGAACGTTATGCCAGTACTGCCATACATTATAGGCAATCGCTAAAGAAACGTGACGTTGCAATCGGCTATGGTCTTCTTTCCACTCACCACTGATAGGATTCAAATGAAGTTCTTGTGACTGTTCTGTTCCATCTAAACCAGATTGCCATGGAAACATTGCGCCTTGGTATCCGGCTTCTTTGGCTGCTTTTTTGGCTGCCGTTAAGCGCTGATAGCGGTAAAGCAAGATCTCTCTGGCGGTTTTAGGAAAATGAAGAATATAAAAAGGTAAGATGAATAATTCATCCCAAAAAATATGTCCACGGTAAGCCTCACCATGGAGACCACGGGCTGTGATACTAGCATCAAGAGATTGCTCATAGGCGTTGGGTGCTGCTGACACTAATAGATGGTATGTGTGAAGATTCAGCATTTTTTGTGACATGAGATCCCCATCAATGGTAATGGCTGCATTCTCCCATAGTTTGCGCCAAGCTTCTTTGGATTCAGCATACATTTCTTTAAACCGTGGTAGTGAAAGAAGTGCCAGCTTGCTAGTAGTTGTTTGTTCTCCCATTTGATATTTAGCAACAGTAACTGATTTTTCTAAAGTATAAGTTCTATTTTTCTCCGCAGAAATTGTTAATTTTTGAATTACTTTTTCTGCCGTTTTTTCTGATTTTAATGTTTCAAGAGAAAAGTCATCAGAAAATAATTGTGATGCTTGGCAAACCGTAATGTCAGACTGATTTGTACGGGCAATGAGCAGAGCTTTGCTCTTAAAATACTCCGTTGTTTGAATGGTCAAGTGCTTGTTTGTCAAGCTTCGATAGCGTGCGACATTATAATTATAGACTGAACCATCTGCTTCACTTATCACGTCGATTTCTCCGGTAAAATTAAGTGGAGTAAAGCGGTAAAGGATGGAGTAGTGATGACTATTTTCCATATTAACAATTTTTTGTGTTTCAATTCGTAATTGCTTTTTAGTTTGTGTTTCGATTTCAGCGAAGGAGGTAAATAATCCAGTTTTTAAATTTAATTGACGCTTAAAAGATAAAAGTGTATTTTTTGCGATATCGATTTTTTCGTTGTCAATGACTAAATAAATTTTTTGCAGATTTGGTGCATTGACGAAGTCCTCATTTGTAATGGTACGATCAGACACCTCTGACTCCGCCGTATTATAGAGACTTGCTAAATAAAGCCCAGGATAATTGGCATCGGAAATCTCCATTTCTGGTGTGGTACCACGCAACCCTATAAAGCCATTTCCTACTGTCAATAGTGATTCAACGGAGTACTCATCTTTGCCAGGAGCATAGCCATAATATTCTAATTGCCAAGGAATCTCCAAACGCTTCTCTTCAAAGCTTTCTTCAGTTCCACATACAAACGCTCGATTTAATTTTTCGGTTAACCATTGATCTAATGAAAAGGTTCCTTCTTCGTTAGTAAAGACGAATGAGTCGGAAAGGATTCCTCCCTCTTGATTCTTTTCCAATTGTTTCTTTAATGCTGCTATTCGTTCATTGGTGGTCCCTGTAAACGTGAATATATCACCCATGTGGTCGGCCAATAGCCATTGATCATTAGTGATCTCAATTTTGTTCACAGTATTCTCCCCTTTCTACTTGTCTATACATGCAAAATGATTATAACCGATATTGTAAGCTTTTTCAATTTAATAAAGCTGTTTTTTAAAATTATTGTGTAAAGTTAAATGAAACTGAATTGTTTTTTTTATTTGCTCAAAGTTTATTTTTTTAAATAAAAATCCTTTTGTACCAATAAAAATAAAGCGTGTTCTGAATGATTATTTTTCACAAATGTTTTTAGTGAAAAAAATATAGAATGAAACGCTTGCAATATTGTAAATATAAAGTTATGATTAGCATGAAATAAAAACATATATATACAAGTTTAAATGGAAGGGGTTTATTATTATGGGGAAGTATCGGGATGATGCTGAGAAATTGCTGGAGTATGTAGGCGGTAAAGAAAATATTGCAGCTGTGACTCACTGTGCGACGCGGATGCGATTTGTACTGAATGATCAGTCGAAAGCAAACGAGAAAGCCATTGAAGATATTCCAAGTGTTAAAGGGATGTTTACAAATGCTGGGCAGTTTCAAGTGATTATCGGAAATGATGTTCCAACGTTTTACAATGATTTTACAGCGGTATCTGGGATTGAAGGAGTTTCTAAAGAACAAAGTAAAGCGATTGCAAAAAATAACCAAAATATTGTTCAACGCGCCATTGGCACATTAGCAGAAATTTTTACGCCATTATTACCAGCAATTATTGTCGGTGGTTTAATGTTGGGTTTAAGAAATTTTCTAGAAGGTGTACCTCTCGAGGCTTTAGGTGGACAAACAATTACGCAATCCTCTACTTTTTGGAATGGGGTCAATGGATTTTTATGGTTACCCTGTGAAGCAATCTTTCACTTTTTACCTGTAGGTATTACTTGGAGTATTGCTCGTAAAATGGGAGCTACACAAATTTTGGGGATCGTTTTGGGGATTACTTTAGTATCACCGCAATTATTAAATGCTTATTCTGTAAGTTCAACCAGTGCTGCGGAGATCGCTCAAAATTATACATGGGATTTTGGTTTTTTCACAATTGACAAAATTGGCTATCAAGCTCAAGTTATCCCAGCTATGTTAGCCGGGTTCCTATTGGTTTATTTGGAAAGATTCTTTAGAAAATGGATTCCAGAAGCAGTTTCTATGATTTTTGTTCCTCTATTTTCATTGTTACCAACTATTTTAGCAGCTCATATGGTTTTAGGTCCGATCGGCTGGCAAATTGGTTCAGGAATCTCCTGGGTAGTAAATGCTGGTTTAACATCATCATTAAACTGGTTATTTGGTTTTATTTTTGGTGGTCTTTATGCGCCGCTCGTTATCACAGGCTTACATCATACTACGCTAGCAATTGATTCACAATTAGTAGCAGATTATGGCACAACAAATCTTTGGCCAATGATTATGCTATCAAATATTGCCCAAGGTACAGCAGTATTAGCTATTTGGTTCCTTCATCGTGGGAATAAAAAAGAAGAACAAGTATCCGTACCTGCAACAATCTCTGCATATATGGGTGTAACAGAACCTGCTATGTTCGGGATTAATTTGAAATATGTCTATCCATTTCTTGCAGCTATGGTTGGTTCTGCATTTGGCGGAATGTTGATCACTGCTACAAATACAAGAGCACTAGGTATTGGTGTCGGGGGACTTCCAGGATTCTTATCTTTCCAAATTGAAGATTACCCAATGGTTTTCCTTTCGATGGGTGTGACTATTGTAGCAACGTTCATCTTTACTTTTATATTTAGAAAAGTTAGTGTCTTAAATAAATTGGAACCAGAACTGGCTCTTGCAGACACAGGTGTTACTGATACAGGGACAACAGTAGACCCAATGACTTCTTCTGCGAATGCAGCAACTACTGTAACTGAGGAAATGCTTTATGCACCGGCAGATGGTCAAATCATTGCAATCGGTGAAGTGGAAGACCCTGTTTTTTCACAAAAAATGATGGGTGATGGCTATGCAGTTCGTCCAAGTAACGGAAAAATCTATGCTCCTGTTGCAGGGACGGTTTCAAGTATTTTTGAAACAAAACATGCAATTGGAATTTTGACTCCTGGTGGGGCAGAGGTCTTAGTTCATATGGGATTAGATACCGTTGAATTAAAAGGCGCACCATTCACTGTCAAAGTGTCGGAAGGTGATGCTGTCACAGTAGATACATTGATTGCTGAGATGGATCTAGAAGCTGTTACCAAAGCTGGAAAGAAAACAGATGTTGTTACGGTTCTTACGAACGCTGAAAAGATCAATCAGCTGACAATCAACAAAACCGGCAGTGTACACGCGCATGATCGAGTAGGGGCTGCTGAAGTCCGCTAAATAAAAAAGAGTAGGCTCATGAAAGGAAGCTATCATTCCATTCATGAGCCGTATTTTTTTGTTTTATTTTTCTTAAAGGGTTATTTTGTTTGGCGTACACGTTCTTTATAAAAGTAGCGCAAAGTTAGAAATACGACTAGCAATACTAGCACCCATAGGAAGAATAAAGCGATTTGTGACCCTAAAATTGTTCCGGAAATATAATCGGGACTTACTTTTTGAGCAAGGTCGATCATTGTCGCAACTAAAGCTGTTGCGACAGCGCCAGAAAATTGTTGCAGTGTGTTGAAGACGGCATTTCCATCGGCGGCCAAATGTTGGTCAATTTTACTTAACCCCATAGTCATCATATTGCTATACGAACAACCGATTCCGATCATATAAAAGACATGGGCAGCAATAAACGCCCACAAAAACGTCAGGTGCAATAGCAAGGCCAACGCTAACCAGCCAAAAGTAATCAATACAAGACCAATCATAATCGGTTTTTTAGGTCCGATGCTATCCAACATACGGCCTGAAAGAGGAGCTAGAACAGCACCTACAATCGCACCAGGCAACATAACCAATCCAGCAGTGAATGCGTCCTGACCAAGGACTATTTGAACAAAGTTTGGCAAGACAAATGAGATTCCAAGTAAAAGAAACTGACAGACAAGAAATCCGAATAAGAATAATCGGAAAGAACGATTTTTGAATACAGATAAGCGAATCAAAGGCTCAGATTGCAAGGAACGTTTATAGAAAAGAGCTGCACCTAAAATACCAAGTGCTAATGGAAATATGCTCGTAAGAGAACCAATTTGGTTTAAGAAAAGTAAAAAGCCACTAAACATAAAAGTGATACCCAAAACACTCCACAAATCCAGACGACCAGTTTTTTCAATTGCAATTTTAGGTATTGAATAAAGACCTAAAACCAATGAGACCAATAAGACGGGTATTAAGAAGAGGAAAATGTAGTTCCAGTTCAAGAGAGAAGTCAATAAACCTCCGTAAGTAGGACCAATCGCCGGTGCAATTGAAGTAGTTAAATTTCCGATTCCAATCATAGTTCCTCTTTTTTCCAAAGGAGAGTACGTAAGGATGATATGAAACATCAACGGTAAAGCAATTCCTGTACTTGCCCCTTGAAGTAAACGGCCAAGTAATAGGATAGCAAAGGAAGGGGAAAGGAAATCAATCAGTAATCCTGCTAAAAACAGCCCGTTGGCAGCCAAAAATAATGTTCGAATTTGAAATTGTTTCAACAGAAAAGTAGAAATTGGTACGATGATCGATATCACTAGCAAATAGATTGTTGTAACCCATTGCACATTTGAAGTAGAAAGATTGAATTGATTAATCAAAGTCGGAAATGTTACATTCATAGCTGTTTCGATCAATACCCCAGCAAATGACATAATACCGGTTGCTATAATAGCGCCTAACAATTTTATTTTTTTCTCCATATTATCACCTCAAAAAAAATTCATAAAAAAAGAGCCAGTTTCTAAATAAATAGAAACCGCCTCTCTCTCGACAAGCATTACTGCTTGTTATCTGTACGATTTAATCTAAAAGCTATTGTACTGACTTCTTTTTGAAGAGTCAATAGAAATGTTTGAAAAATAAAACTGAATTTTATTTGAAACTTTTCAAAAAAATCCTTACACCAAAATTTTTATTTTGTTAGAATAATCAAGTATGTAAAAAAGAAAGGAAGTTTTAAATGCCGATTAACAAAAAAGAAAGTTTGATCTATACGACATTTATGTGTTTTTTTATGGTGTACTTCATGAGTGTCTACAATTTAATGTATGAGGTGGGAATTACTGCAATAGCTTTTCAATTGGCTTGGAATGAACTGCCATTTGCTATATGTATTGCGTTTATTTTAGATTGGTTTATTGTCTCAGGTCCTGCGAAAGCATTTGCTTTCCGTTTTATTGAAAAAGATACCCCAGCTTGGAAAAAGATTGGTCTAATCTCATCAATGATGATTGCTGGCATGGTTTTCTTTATGTCACTTTTTGGTGCTGTAATGCATCCGAATGTAAATCAAGGACTATTAATGACATGGTTATCTAATATTGGTAAGAATGTAGTTGTTGCTTTACCGTTACAATTATTGATTGCCGGACCAATTGTACGACGATTATTTAGAAAATTATTTCCCATAGGTACGGTACAAGAAACTCAATAGAATTTATACAAAGGGCCACTTCTGAGGTTGAACTCAGAAGTGGCTTTTTATCTAAATATATTTGTTAAATAACAAACAAAAAACACCATAGGATGGTATGGCGTTTCTTGTTTACCCTATAAAATAGGATACAGGATGTACTTACATAATAGTATGCATAGGAAGAAAAGTATAGTTCAACAATTTCATTGCTCGGTGAAATCATTGCTTTGAACATATTTTAATCTGTAAAAAAATTGAAAAGTTGGTACCAAGGACGGTCAGATACGATGTATGCTTCAGGAGAAAACCCTGATGATGCATACCCTAAAAAACAAATGAATAGCCCTAGAAAAATGAATGCCCCGCCTATCATTAGTAGCAAACGTTTATTTATTTTGATCATCTTACCACCTGCTTTTGAAAGTTTTTGTATAACGCTTTAGGCAAATGAATAAACTGTTGCGTCCAACCTAAGATGGGTTTACTAAGCATATAAGTAAAAATCATACATACTAACCCTATTCCGAACATCGTGACGCCTAGACCTAGCTGGGTGATAGAAAAGTGAAGACCTTGAGATAGTAGTAAAGGGCTTAAAACAACACTTGCAATGCCGCCAATCAGTGAAGTTATGCCAATAACACTTGTACTGAATGGAAGGCACCAAATAACTATCAAACCACTAAGCATCAACAATAGAACGGTTAACAGTAAGCTTCCCCATAGAGGAAATCCTAGAAAAATTATCACTAATAAGAATGGATGAAAACGCCGAGGAACTTTTACGACAATTTCTTCGGCACCTAATGCACTTTGAGCAATACTTTGAGGAGTCCCTAATCTGGCTACAGCTTCAACTTCAGAGAGTCCCTCTTCCATCAAATCTTGGATCATTTCATCATAATAATCAATAAGATGATGAATCTCACTTGGTTTGGTCTTATAGGCTAATTCAGCTGCTAAACTTTTAATAAATGTTATGCGATCCATGTCAGTTGTCTCCTTTAATATAATGATGAATTTTTTCTAAATGAGGCCAATCAATAGTCAAAAATTCATGGATACTATTTTGACCATGAGCAGTGATTTGATAATATTTTCTCAGCCGGCCATTATGTTCTTTTGAATAAGTCGAAACTTTTTTATTTGCCTCTAAGCGTTTCAAGATAGGGTATAAAGTTGATTCAGAGATTGGCAATAGAGGAGAAATATTTTTAACGATTTCATATCCATAAGAGTCTCCTCTTTGTAAAAAAGCTAACACACAGAATTCGATAATCCCTTTTTTCAGTTGACTATCCAATGACTACACCACCTTATACATAATACTATATAAAACATAGTATAGTTTTGCAAGTCGATTTGTGGAAATCAGTCTCAAGACGTAGTAACTTCCAGGTTGTGCCTATTTTTTTTTGCTTCCAGTCATTTTTCCTTACTTAAAATTCATCGTACGGTGAAAATATTGATTATTTTATATTAGATTCTTTTGGTAAAGTATTACTAATAAAAAGTTGTTAGGATTTTAGACAAACGTATAGTTGTTGTGTTAGGTAATTGCTGTTGGAAAAGTTGCTTGATAAAAAACACACGATACTCAGTCCAGCTATGAAAGAAGTTAGTAAGAGAGAGTGTGTTTATCAGGAAAGGAGTTAATAATGAGAAAACAAACAATCACAAAGAAATATTTAATCAATAGGTTACGCAGTCATTTAGAAGAATATTTGTATACTCCCATCACTGTTAGAAAAATTGCGAAATATGCAAAGATTTCTACACAACCGATCTATTTGCAATTTTCGAATATGCAAAATTATAAACAGGCAATGATTGATGATGTTTTGGCAGAGATTCACGAGCTTTCTTTGAAAAAGGAGATAGAGGATGATCCATTGTATACGTTTTGGCTTAACTATTATTTGTTTGCCAGCCAAAATAGGAACTTATTTTTTGCGTTATTTTTGAATGATATAGGGTGTGGTTCCTATTTAAGAGATCAATCATTGTCATTGTTTATAGAGACAATGGCTGAATCCGAAGTATATCAAAAAGCAAATTGCGAAGACATTGAAAAATTGCATAATGAAAGTTTGATTTTCTTTTCTGGTCTCGTTCTTACTTATGTACGGGGAGAGAATATGCAAGCAATAGAAGAATTTTTACAAGATATTAAAGACTATTTTTATCGTACACTGATTGATCCTATGTATATTTATCGAGAAATATTACCACAATCAGTCATCGAAGCTGGTTTTTAAAATAACAATAAACTGTTTTTTTATTTTTTTCATTACTTGATAGGCTTCTTGCTTTATAAAAATTCTTGGCTCATTCATTTTCTTGTAAACGAATAGTATGGGTTTATTGTTGGCAATTTTCAAGAAATATGAGAAGGTAGAATTAGCAAAAAGTAAGGTGTTTTATGACTAAAGAGAAACAAGTGATGGAGGAATCTTGATGGGTCAAACAGATAATTATTCAGATAAAAAAGCTCAAATCGATCAGCGAATCTGTTTTTTGGAAGAGCATACTTACCAAGGAAACGACCTTGGCGTAACCTTTCAAGAGCATGCGATAACCTTTAAATGTTGGACGCCAGAGGCTGATGCAGTTTCAGTCATTATTTATCAAAGCGGAGAGGTTAAAGACAAGGATCGTGTGATGACAGTTCCAATGAAGCAAGAAAATAATTGTTGGAAGGTCACAGTTACGGATGAAGTCAAAGAAATGTTCTATACGTTTGAAATCCAGCGAGGACAAGAGAAGGTTGAAGTGGTTGATCTTTATGCGAAAGCTGTCGGTCTCAATGGGGATCGTGGGGCTATCGTTGATTTAAAAGAAACGGATCCTGAGGGATGGTCGCAGACAGAATGTGTTGGCCAAGATACGATTACAGACGCTTACATTTGGGAATTACATGTGGAAGATTTCAGTAGTTCTAAAACTAGCGGCATCTCAGAAAAAAATCGTGGAAAATATCTAGCGTTTACTGAAAAGAATACGCATCTTGAAGGAGATGAAAGGCAGCCAACAGGGCTCGCCTATTTGAAAGAACAGGGGATTAACTATGTTCATCTGTTGCCAATCTTTGATTTTGATAATGACGAGCTGTCTACAGCCTACAACTGGGGATATGATCCTAAGAATTATAACGTTCCAGAAGGAAAGTATTCTTCAGACCCGAAGGATCCCAAAGCCCGCATTCGGGAATGCAAACAAATGATTCAGTCTCTCCATGAGGAATCAATTGGTGTAGTAATGGATGTCGTTTTTAATCACACTGCAGTCACAGAATCTTCTTGGTTTAATAAGACTGTGCCAAACTATTACTACCGTCAGGATGAAGAAGGAAATTTCGCTGATGGCTCTGCCTGTGGCAATGAAATTGCCTCAGAACGTAAAATGATGCGCAAGTTTATTATTGATTCAATCCTTTATTGGGCTAAGGAGTACAAAATTGATGGATTTCGTTTTGATTTGATGGGACTGATCGATGTGGAGACGATGAATCAACTGCGTGCAAGCCTGGATTCGGAAGGTTTCTCTCATGTTATTCTATACGGAGAACCATGGGATGCCGGCAGCAATCGTATCATCCAGCCAAACATCCCAGCGAATAAAAGTAATGTCTGGGCACTGTCAGAAGGCGTTGCGGTTTTTAGCAATGATTTAAGAGACAGTATCAAAGGTGATGTCTTTGAAGAAACAGACGGAGCGTTTATTCAAGGAATGAATGGTCAGCCG
The DNA here is from genome assembly GCF_051714805.1 of Enterococcus sp. AZ091. Lineage (NCBI taxonomy): Bacteria > Bacillati > Bacillota > Bacilli > Lactobacillales > Enterococcaceae > Enterococcus > Enterococcus sp. AZ091. The sequence goes on from NZ_JBIOSO010000001.1 coordinate 518,867, forward strand.
CAAGTCAAGCAAACCTTTTATGCGGCAAATTTGGCAACGGCGATTCAAGGAAATACGAAAGTTGCTGGACAAGAAGGCGCCGAGCGCTGGGCAAAATCTCCCCGCCAAGTGATCGCCTATGCTTCAGTCCATGATAATTTGACCTTATGGGACAAACTGGTGGCAACCATGCAGGCTTCAGCGAAGGAAAGAAATTATGATTTTGATCTTGAGCTTTTAGCTCGCAACAAACTAGCAGCAGCCATTTTGTTTACTAGCCAAGGAGCAGTATTGACCCAAGCAGGCGAAGAGTTTGGCCGTACCAAACAAGGAGACGAAAATTCTTTCCGTTCACCGATAGAAATTAATCAGCTAGACTGGAAACGCGCACAAACTTTTAATGAGTTGCGGTCATTTTATCAAGGTATGTGGCAGATCCGTAAATTCTATCCGCCATTAAGAGATGCCACGATTCGAACAGCTGAAAGTATTCAGTTTATTGAGACTAACAATGAAAATTTCCTTGCATATATTATTCCGAATAATGGTTACAATGATACATGGCAATCATTAGCTGTTTTGGTGAACAGCAGCAATAAAGACATTTTGGTAAATAGGGAAGAATTCAAGCAAGAGAAATGGTGGATCGTTGCAGATAATTTTGGAGCAGGTATAGAGCCACGTGGAGAGATCGTGGGTGAAATCAACATCGCTGCCAAAAGTCTTTTACTTTTAGCTAAATAGTTATTTTATTTTTAAAATTTTTAAATTAAGAAGAAAGTTAAATTGTATTAAAATCCATTAAATATGGATTTTAATACAACTATTACGAATGTTTATAAAGCGATAGGAATAATTTTCTGTTATGAGAGAAGTACAGGTGGACCATAACATGAACGGTTTAAAAGAAACCGATTTTATGATGACAATCTGACTGCTTAATGCTATAGTAAAAACAGAAAAACCCAAGTTGGATTGTTACTGACTCGATCAGGCAAAACCTAAATGAGAAAACGCTTTTTGTAGCGGCTCTTATTTAGGTTTTTTATTTTTTTCGGGTATTTCTTAGAATGTTAAGCAGCAAAGTTATTGTTTCAGTTACTTGCAAACATATGACTTTGTTAAAATAAATTAGGCAAAGGAGAACGAGCAAATGGCAAAATTTCCAGAAAATTTCTTATGGGGCGGCGCGACCGCAGCGAATCAATTAGAAGGGGCGTTCGATCGCGATGGCAAAGGCTTGTCAGTGGCGGATGCAATGCCTGGCGGCAAACAGCGTTTAGCGATTTTAGGCAGTGATACGTTTGATTGGACGATCGATGAGGACAAATACACCTACCCAAATCATCGCGGGATCGACCATTATGACCGTTTCAAAGAAGACATTGCGTTGTTTGCGGAAATGGGCTTCAAGAGCTATCGTTTTTCAATCGCTTGGACACGTATTTTTCCAAAAGGTGATGAAACGACACCGAACGAAGCTGGGTTAGCATTTTACGATGCGTTGATTGATGAATGTTTGAAATACGGGATCGAGCCAGTGGTTACGATCTCCCACTATGAAATGCCCTTGCATTTAGCCAAAGAATACGGTGGCTGGAAAAATCGAGCATTGATCGATTTCTATGAGCGTTTTGCAAAAGTCGTCTTGGAACGTTTCCATAGTAAAGTCAAATACTGGATGACTTTCAATGAAATCAATTCAGCTTTTCATTTCTCCGCATTGAGCCAAGGAATGGTCAACAGTACGGGTGCTAGCGACTTTACAAACGTGATCCAAGCGTGGCACAACCAATTTGTTGCCAGCAGTAAAGCAGTCAAAATTGGGCATGAATTGAATCCTGAGTTACAAATTGGTTGCATGATCATTTATGCAACGACCTATAGCATTGATGCAAACCCAGTCAACCAAGTAGCAACAATGATCCATAACCAAGCCTTCAACTACTACTGTGCCGACGTGCAAGTACGTGGGAAATATCCAGCATTTACTGATCGCTTGTATAAAGAGCATGGGGTCAAGAAGGAAGATCTTGATATTACCGAAGAAGATTTAGCATTGATTGCTAAGTATACCGTCGATTATATTGGATTTAGCTATTACATGTCTTCTGCAGTGGATATCACAACAGAAGAAGCTGATGAAGTACAAGGTAACTTGTTGGGTGGTGTCCGCAATCCATTCTTGGAAGCAAGTGAATGGGGCTGGCAAATCGATCCAGAAGGACTGCGCATTGCGTTGAATGAATTGTATGATCGGTACCAGAAACCATTATTTATCGTGGAAAATGGTTTAGGAGCTATCGATACTATTAGTGAAGATGGCAAAATCGAAGACGATTACCGCATTGATTACTTACGTCGTCATATCGAAGCAATGGGTGAAGCGATTGAAGATGGTGTTGACCTGATGGGATATACACCATGGGGATGTATTGACCTCGTTAGCGCGTCAACCGGAGAAATGAGCAAACGCTATGGCTTTATCTACGTGGACTTTGATGATGAAGGCAATGGCACAATGGATCGATCAAAGAAAAAATCCTTCGATTGGTATAAACAAGTGATTGCTTCAAATGGAGAAGATTTAGCGTAAGATTAATACTCGTTTTTTTATAGCCGCACAACACGGATTATCGTTGTGCGGTTATTTTGCTGAAAAAATAGATTGTCTGAATAGAGTAAAAAATCTAAAAATAATAGATAACACATCATAAAAATTTTAATCAGAAAAACTTTAATAATTGCACTTGGTAAGCGGAATAAAACTAAATTTTCAAATAAATTTTTCAAGAATGGCTGACTCTTTCTTTCCAACTAAAAGGGGACCAACATATTTTTGATGATATGGAAAATTTTGCAAATTTAGAAGGGCGTTGTGGTTTTCTTCTGAAATGTTTCACGTGAAGCATTTTTACAGAAGATAGTTACATCAAATGCAATATTTTCGAAAATAGCGACTCTATTTTGTGAAGCGGATGAGTTTCTCTTAGAACGTTTGGATTAATAAAAATTATTTCGAGCCGATTAAAGAAGTAAGAGAACGGAGTATGAAAAATTGTTTCCCCTCATCTATTCGAATAATTGGTCTTTACCATATGATGGTGATAAGATTAAAACATAGAAATGTAGAGCATTTTGTTTGTGAAAACGTTTCAATTTTAAAGAATGGAGAGTAAGCGATTAAAAAATAAAAATAGTAGGCAAGTTGCTTCTTTTTTACTTAAGAGAGGAGTATATTCGTATTTGGAATTTTTCTTTATTTAGAATGATTTTAATGTATTTTTTTAGAAATAGGGGGATGTAAAATGGATATTGTAACATTAGCACGAATCCAGTTCGCGATGACGACGATTTTTCACTTTTTCTTTGTACCGTTTTCGATCGGAACTGGTGTCGTTGTTGCAATCATGGAGACACTTTATGTGATCAAAAAAGATGAAAAATATCGCCGAATGACAAAGTTCTGGGGAAATATTTTTCTATTAAGTTTTGTGGTAGGAGTGGTAACTGGGATCATTCAAGAATTTCAATTTGGAATGAACTGGTCTGATTATTCTCGTTTTGTTGGGGATATTTTTGGTGCTCCTTTGGCGTTAGAAGCATTGCTAGCCTTCTTTTTGGAATCAACTTTCTTAGGATTGTGGATTTTCACATGGGATAAAGTCAGCCCTAAACTGCATATGACGTTCTTTTGGTTAGTTACTATTGGCTCGATGCTCTCTGCTTTCTGGATTTTAGCTGCCAATAGTTTTATGCAACATCCAGTTGGATACACATTGAACAATGGTCGTGCTGAGATGACTGACTTCGGAGCCCTGTTAGCTAACCCGCAAGTCTGGTATGAGTTCCTTCATGTTATTACTGCAGCAATTGCCATGGGAGGAATTCTGATTGCAGGAATGTCAGCTTTCCAATTGTTGAAAAAAGACAAGAAAGTTGACCGTGATTTTTTCAAAAAATCAATGCGGATCGGTTTTGCAGTGGCTTTGTTTGGTTCAATTACGGTGTTGATCGCAGGTGACGAACAAATGAAGTATTTGGTTGAAGAACAACCAATGAAATTTGCAGCAATGGAAGGTACGTATGAAGATACCGGAGATCCTGCGGCATGGACTGTAGTTGCATGGGCAAATGAACGAGAACACAAACGGGTTTTTGGTGTTGAGATTCCTTATATGTTGAGTATCCTTGCATTTAACGAACCATCTGGTTCGATTGATGGAATGAACACAGTGAATCAAGATTTGATCGAACGTTACGGAGATCGGAACTATTTTCCTCCGGTCAACACATTGTTTTGGAGCTTCCGGATCATGGCAGGTTTCGGTGCATTGATGTTGTTGGTTTCTTCATTGGGGTTATTCTTTACGCGTAAGAAGAAGCCTTCGCTATTTGAGAAACGTTGGATGCTTTGGGTAGTGGCTATAACATTATTTACCCCATTCATTGCAAATACAGCAGGGTGGCTGATTACGGAATTGGGTCGCTACCCATGGACAGTCTATGGTCTATTTACGATTGAAGATAGTGTTTCGCCAAATGTATCGGCAACTTCGCTTGTTATCTCAAATATTGTTTACTTTGTTCTTTTCTCTGGTTTGGCATTAACAATGGTTTATTTGATTCGGCGAGAGTTAGGACATGGTCCTGAAAACAACCAGATGGAAGGAACGCTGCACGAAGCAGAAGAAGATCCATTTGATAAGGAGGCGTTTGAAGGATGACCGGATTGCAACTAATGTGGTATGTATTGATTGGCATTTTGTTTGCCGGCTTCTTCTTTTTAGAAGGGTTTGACTTTGGTGTGGGGATGTCTGTCCAGACATTGACCCATAATGAACAGGAAAAAGATCAGATCGTGCATACGATCGGACCAGTGTGGGACGGGAATGAAGTTTGGTTGATTACCGCAGGCGGCGCGATGTTTGCTTCTTTCCCTTACTGGTATGCCTCTTTGTTCAGTGGTTATTATTTGATTTTGTTATTGATACTAGTCGGATTGATTATACGCGGTGTTTCCTTTGAGTTTCGGGCAAAAATGCCTGAAGACCGTAAAAATATGTGGAATTGGACATTAACCATTGGCAGTACATTGGTGCCTTTTATGTTCGGACTCTTGTTTACAAGTATGGTCCAAGGCATGCCAATTGATGCAGAGGGAAATATGTCCGCGCACTTCGGTGACTACGTCAATCTCTTCTCTGTAGTTGGCGGGATTGCCTTAACTTTGCTTTGCTACTTACATGGATTGAATTATATTGCACTAAAAACTACTGGTCCGATCCGTGACCGTGCCCGAAATTATGCGAGTGCCTTTTATGGTGTGTTATATTTTGGTTTGGTGGCGTTTGCCGCGCTACTTTATTTCAAAACAGATTTCTTTGAAAAACATTTTGCTTCGACGCTTCTTTTGCTGATTGTGATTGTGGCTTTGACGCTGATAGCGAATATCTCTGTATTTAAAGGGAAAGAAATGGTGGCATTTATTGCTAGTGGTTTGACCATGGTGGCGCTAGTCGGATTGTTGTTCTCTGGTTTGTTCCCACGAGTATTGATTAGCTCAATCGACCCTAGTTATGATTTGTTGATTGCAGAAGCTTCCTCTAGTCACTACACATTGAAGATCATGAGTTATTTATCACTGACAATCTTGCCGTTTGTTTTGGCTTATACAGCATGGACCTACTATATTTTCCGTAAACGAATTAGTCATACTGAGCTGACGGAGGGTTATTAATGATCGACAAACAAATCATAGAGCTTCCCGGAATGAAACGGTTAATGGGATTGCTTGCAGGACTTTCTTTCCTGCAAGCTCTCTTCATCATTGGACAAGCCTATGGTCTTGCTAGTGGGATCACTGGATTATGGGAAGGACAATCGTTAGAAGAGCAGTGGGGCTGGATTCTACTGTTCTTTTGTTCGTTTTTAGGTCGCCAGGCTATTGTTTATTTTCGGACAAAGAAATTAGACAGCTATAGTTACCAGCAAGCTACTGAATTACGTAATCAACTGCTAGAAAAGATTTTTCGTGTAGGCCCACAAATCGTTCAGCAACAAGGTACCGGAAACATTACAACGATGGTATTGGAAGGCATTAGTCAGGTAGAAAACTATTTACAACTAATATTGGCAAAAATTATGAACATGTCGATCATTCCTTGGGTGATTTTGGCTTTAGTATTTTACTTGGATTGGATCTCAGGTCTGGTTTTATTGCTGGTTTTTCCACTGATCATTATTTTTATGATCATCCTAGGCTATGCCGCCCAAAGTAAAGCTGAAAAACAATACCGCACATTTCAATTATTGTCCAACCACTTTATTGATTCATTACGTGGAATCGACACCTTGAAACTTTTTGGGATCAGCAAAAAATATGGAAAAAGTATCTTCGCTTCTAGCGAACGTTTTCGTAAAGCAACGATGGGATCGTTGAGAGTCGGAATTCTTTCCACTTTTGCATTGGATTTTTTCACAACATTGTCCATCGCTGTGGTTGCGGTTTTACTGGGGCTGCGTTTGATCAATGAAGAAATCTTGTTATTTCCAGCACTAACGATTTTGATTTTATCTCCGGAGTATTTTTTACCAATTCGCGATTTTTCAAGTGATTACCATGCGACTTTAGATGGGAAAAATGCAATGACCGCTGTATCTACGATTTTATCTGAGCCAGAAGCAGCCATTGATCCAGTAAGTTTACCTCAATGGCAAGCTGATTCGGAACTATCGATTCATTCGTTATCTTTTGATTATGGAGAAAAGTCTGTTTTGAAAGATATTGCATTGGAGGTCCAAGGATTTCAAAAAATTGGGATCATTGGGATGAGTGGCTCTGGAAAATCAACGCTGATCAATAACTTAAGCGGCTTTTTGATTCCGAAAGAAGGCGAAATTACTTTTGATGGCCAAAAAATGACTGCATTAAGACAGTCGGATTGGCAGCAGCAATTAGTTTATATTCCCCAAAACCCCTATATCTATCGGATGACTTTGCGAGAAAATGTGGCTTTCTATCAGCCAAATGCTACTGAAGAACAAGTGTGGCAAGCAATCGAAGTTGCAGGTTTAACGAAATTAGTTCAAGAATTGCCGCAAGGAATCGATACAATGCTAGGTGAAGGAGAACGCCATCTAAGCGGTGGACAGGCGCAACGAATTGCGTTGGCTCGTGCTTTCTTAGACCAGCATCGAAAAATTTTATTATTTGATGAGCCAACTGCCCATTTAGATATTGAAACAGAAGTAGAATTGAAAGAACGAATGCTTCCGTTGATGGAGAACCATCTAGTCTTCTTTGCGACACATCGTTTGCACTGGATGGAAGAGATGGATCAAATCCTAGTAATGGATCAAGGCAGAATTGTTGAGCGAGGGACATTGGCAGAACTGCAAGCAAAGAATGGCGCTTTCGTTGCGTTAGTCAATGGGATGAGGAGGGAACAACTTGAATAAAATCGGTCTCTGGCGTTCGCTAAAAACAGATACCTGGGTCAAACCCTTTCTTTCAAAGTACAAAAAGGTTCTTGCAGCAGCGCTGTTTTTAGGATTTATGACATTCTTTTGCGGAGGCGCGTTAATGTTTAATTCTGGCTATCTGATTAGCCGCTCTGCCTCAATTCCAGAGAATATTTTGTTAGTATACATTCCAATCGTTCTGACCCGAGCATTCGGGATCGGCCGACCAGTTTTTCGTTATGTTGAACGACTGACAAGTCATAATTGGGTGTTGCGAATGACATCGAACCTACGCCTAAAACTATACAATGTTGTCGAAAAAGATGCCGTTTTCTTTAAGCAGACCCATCGAACTGGCGATATTTTAGGATTATTAGCAGAAGATATCAACCATATCCAAAACTTATATCTGCGAACGATTTTCCCTACGGTGATTGCTTGGTTATTGTATACTTTTCTGATTATCGGATTAGGGTACTTTTCGTTAGGATTTGCATTGGTAATGTTGCTGTTGTTGGGAATAAATGTGTTTGTGCTGCCGTTCTGGTCCGTTGTGATCAATGGCGCTCGTCAAGAAAAGCAAAAACAAATGAAGAATCAATTATATACAACATTGACTGATAATGTGCTAGGAGTTTCTGACTGGGTATTTTCACAGCGAGGAGCGGAATACGTCGATGAACACAAGCAATTGGCGGCAAATCTACGAAGCGTTGATGAGAAAATCAATCGTTTTGATCGAAAAAGAGATTTCCTTTTACAAGTGATCTTCGGGGTGATTACGGTTGCGTTGATTGTCTGGACAAGTCAGCGATTTCCTGGCGAGCACGGTGGCTTAGCTAATTGGATCGCAGCATTTGTCCTTTGTGTCTTTCCTCTGGTAGATGCTTTCGCACCATTGCCTTCAGCGGCACAAGAAACCAATATATACAAAGATTCGATTGATCGTTTTAATGCATTACCAGAAAAAGAGGAACAAAAACGGACAGCATCAGCTATAAGTGCACCGTTCAATTTAGAAGTGAATCAGGTTAGTTTCCATTATCCATCTGAAAAAGAGGTACTAAAGAATCTTAACTTAACGATTCCTGCGCATCAAAAACTGGCAATATTGGGACGTAGCGGTTCTGGGAAAAGTACCTTTGCTTCTTTGCTCAGGGGAGATTTATTGCCGACCCAAGGTAGTATTACCTTAAATGGTGAGCCGGTAGCAAGTTTTGGTGAAGATATTAGCGAATGGATTGGAGTCATCAACCAGAGTCCTTATTTGTTCCATACAACGATTTTAAATAATTTGCGGATTGGTAATGAAGAAGCGTCAGAAGAAGAAGTTTGGGACGTACTGAAACGAGTAGGCTTATCAGAGATGGTGACAGCTCTGCCAGAAGGTTTGCGAACCATGGTTGATGAAGCAGGGTTACGTTTTTCCGGCGGTGAACGCCATCGGTTGGCATTAGCGCGAATTCTTTTGAAGAAAACACCGATTATTTTATTAGACGAGCCAACTGTTGGGCTAGATCCAATCACTGAGCAAGCTGTTTTGGAAACTTTTTTCAATGAGTTGGAAGACAAGACGATTATTTGGATCACCCACCACCTGCAAGGAATCTCACTGATGGATCAGGTCATTTTTATTGAGGATGGAGAATTAACGATGAGCGGTACGCCTGCTGAGTTAGCTGTCGAAAACCAACACTTTCAACAGTTATTGGCTATTGATCAAGGGCGACTGTAATCAAACTGGGACCTTTGCCAAGACAACAAAAAAATCGGCTAGTGATCGACATGAATGTCGGCTTAGTTTTTGAGGAGCATTCGCTCCTCAAAACACTTCACTGTTTACCCGATTGGTTCGTTTATTTTCAGAATAGCTTTCAGTTGCGGAGGATAGAATAAAGAATGATCAATAATTTCGTTGCAAAAGCAGTTGCGTTAGCTCGCGAATTTTTTCTTTGCTAGGGGTGTTCGGCAGCAGTTCGATGTCGGCTAGTGCTTTTTCGGTATAAGAAACAGCAAAATCGGTGGCTTTTTCGACGCCATGATAACGGCGCACTAATTCAGCAACCTCTGTGGCCTCCTCGGTGGTCAACTCGCTTTTTTTGGACAGATAACTCTCAAATGCGGCAGGATTTTGTTCTTTAGCAAAGAGCAGAGGTAATGTATAGACACCTTGTGCCAAGTCTTCAAGAACGGGTTTTTTCAACGTTCCAGAATCTGCTGTATAGTCCAAAATATCATCAAAAACTTGAAAAGCGATGCCGATGTTTCGTCCGATCTCACCAGCCCGTTCTTGGTTTTCTAAGTCGAGACCGCCAAAATGAGCACCTTCGATGCAGGCCAGCCAGAATAATTCGGCAGTTTTACCATTGATGCTTTGTAAGTAATCAGCAATTGATTCATCTATATTGTAGCGTGTGTGCATTTGATCTAATTCTCCCAGCAAAAGGCGTTTCATTGCTTGGGCATTTGTAGCCAAAAAATGAGAGCCATTCATGCTCTCGATCAATAACTCAAAGAATTGGGTGAAGAGCAGGTCACCTGTGTAAACAGCGATATCTTTGCCATATTTTGCTTGGACAGTGATGCGTCCGCGACGCAACGGCGAATCATCAATGATGTCATCGTGAATCAAGGTTGCCATATGTAAGATTTCTAATGAAGCAGCAATTTTGGTTAATTGATCATTTCTTTCATCAATGGGTTCGCCTAGATCAGCGAATAAGAAAAATAATGCTGGACGCAGCATTTTTCCTCCAGAATAAGTAAAATCAACTAATACATCTTGTATTTCTTTGTTACGAACAGTTACGCGTTCTTCAATGATCGAACAGACAGTTTTTAGTCTTTGCTCGATCGAAGGATAATCGATCCAAAAATTCAACATATTAAAACCCTTTCTACCAGTCATTCAGCCCTTATTCTAACTTAAAGGGAGTCTATTGACTAGTTAAGTGCATTTATCAAAAGGAGATGAGTATTTGACACTCCCAGTATTTCTGGAGCTTGTGGAATTTAAAGCGAAAACAGCCAGTGTCCTCCCATTTTTTATCGGAATTTGTTACAGCTGGTATAACTACGGCTCAATTCATTTAGGTTATGTGGTGTTATACTTTATTGCTATGCTGATCTTCAACATGGCAGTAGATATTTTAGATAATTATAACGATTACCATCACGCAACAGAAGTTCATGATTACAAAGAAAAAACAAATATTATCGGACGCGAGCAGCTCTCGCTTCCATTCGTTTTTCGCTTAATGATCGGTATGATCGTCGTTTCGGCGGTGATGGGTATCGTATTGGCCTATTTCGTCGGTTGGCCCTTGTTTTGGATGGGACTTTATTGTTACTTGATTGGTATCTTTTACTCATCAGGTCCGCGGCCTTTATCGAGTTTACCGCTAGGTGAGTTTTTTTCAGGATTTACGATGGGCTTCATGATTTCGTTGATTTGTGTATATTTGAATACTTATGAAACCTTTCAATGGAATAGCGCGACCTTGGGTGGAATATTTCTAATCGCACTACCCAATACACTGTGGATCGCTAACTTGATGCTGGCCAACAACATTTGTGATTTGGAGGAAGATGAAAACAACAATCGTTATACATTGGTGCATTATTTAGGAAAGAGTCAAGGATTACGGCTATTTGTTCTTTTGAACATTATTGCATTTGTAGCGATCTTGACAGCAGTGGTTCTGCATTTAGCACCATGGACGATGTTGTTGACGTTTCTCGTCTTACCATTTGTCTGGAAACAGACAAAACTATTTATGCATAAACAAATCAAACGCGAAACCTTTGTCTGCGCTGTAAAGATCCTTGCGGTCGGAGCATGTGCGCAGGTCATTAGTTTTGCGATCGGTTTGATTTTATAATTTTTTGAAGGAAGAAAGGAAGTAATAGGAAATGAAGGAAGTTGTCATTTTAGGAGCAGGCTACGCAGGGTTGCGAGCATTGCATGTATTACAAGGAGCAAAAGGTGATTTTCATATTACATTAGTAGATAAGAATGACTACCATTATGAAGCGACAGATTTGCATGAAGTGGCTGCTGGAACGCAGCCAAGAGAGCGAATTAGTTACGATATCGCTGATGTGGTACGACCACAAAAAACAACTTTCCTACAAAATGAAGTTGCAACGATTGACCGTCAAAGTCAACGGATCATGTTTACGGATCAAACATCTCTTTCCTATGATTATTTGATCGTAGCATTAGGATTTGAATCTGAGTCATTTGGGATCCCAGGTGTTAATGAAAACGCATTGGAAATGGTAGATGTTGATTCAGCAGAAACTATTTATCATCATTTATTGAAACAAATGAAAGAATACAAAAAAACACAAGATCCAGATTTATTGAAAATCGTCGTATGTGGGGCGGGATTCACTGGAGTAGAACTCTTAGGTTCTTTAGTGGAAAATCGGAAGGAATTTGCTGAGATCGCAGGTGTCCAATCAGAAGAAATCAAACTCTTTTGTGTAGAAGCAGTTACACGATTATTACCGATGTTTGATGAAAATCTGTCTGCCTATGGAATCAATAACTTGGTAAAATGGGGTGTTGAATTTCTAACAGGAAAACCAATCAAAGAAATCAAGCCTGGAGTAGTTGTTTATCAAACGGATGCTGAAACGGGTGCTACAGAAGAATTGTCTGCTAAAACGATCATTTGGACAACAGGTGTCAGTGGAAGCCATGTCATGGCAGATTCAAATTATGCGGCTCGCCGTGGACGTGTGATGGTCAACCAAGATTTAAGTGATCCAGAGCACAGTAATGTTTTTGTAGTAGGGGATGTTTCAGCTGTGATGGATCCTGCAACAAATCGCCCTTATCCAACGACAGCACAGATTGCTTTGAAAATGGGGTATCAAGCTGCCAAAAACTGTCTACACTTGATTAAAGGTGAAAAAACGGAAGACTTTCATTTTGAATCTTTAGGATCTGTAGCCTCTATTGGGAACACGCATGCCTTTGGTTTGGTGGGTAAAATGCCTGTAAAAGGTTATCCAGCATCATTTGTCAAAAAAGCCATCATGGACCGCTCCCTGTTCCTAACTGGTGGGGTCAAAGAAGTGTTAGCAAAAGGCCGCTTTGATTTTTATCATTGAGTCGTGCGCTATTTTTTCAACTTAACATTAACAGAAGCAAGAAGAGAACATGTACCGATGGAGATAGTTTAATTATAAGTAAAATAGACAGAGATGCCCGATTCATGTTGGGTGTTTCTGTCTATTTACTACTATTTCAGTTTTTAACACCATAGGGCGTAAGGCCTTTATTGAATCTCTAGATAAATGATCAGGTTTTGAAGAGAAAACAGGGTGAGAAAAAACCCCCTTTTGTACCTTTATTAAAAAAATGTTAAAATAAAGAGACTATGTTTGTTGGGAGGCATGAAATGACGATTCGTAAAGAAAGACGCCGTTTAGAAAAACGATTGAAGCGTTCATTATTAGCAAAAAAAGGGTTGACGATGGCTACAACTGTGGTAGCCGGTTCAACGATTGCACCAAATTTGGTTTTAGCTGCAGAAACAGCGACTTCAGATGATGCAAAAAACCAAGCAGAGATCACAGAAAATCAAGTATCTGGAGGAAATAGCTCCACTGATTCAACTGAAGACAGCATTCAAAGCAGTGCTGACGAGACGATTTCGACAGAGGAAACAACAGAACCAACTGTTCCTATTGAAGAGCAGCCTGTTACAACACCTGAGGAAGCGGCAACGCCACAGGAAACTATCACGGAAGATACAGCGGTTGTTGAGACGCCAATTGTTGCTGCACCTGCGTTAGCAAGAACCTCGATCTTCTCAGCACGTGCTGATACGAGTGGATTTATTGCGAAAGCAAGTGGTTATGCAACAGAAGTAGCTGCCGCTAACGATCTCTATGCATCAGTGATGATTGCACAAGCTATCCTAGAATCCGGCTGGGGTACTTCGACTTTGACGACCCAAGCGAACAATATGTTTGGGATCAAAGGAAGTTATAATGGGCAGTATGTCGAAATGGCAACATTGGAAGATAATGGTTCGGGCAATTATTATCAAATTATAGCGAAGTTCCGCAAATATCCATCTTTAAGAGAATCTTTCCAAGATAATGCGTATGTCTTACGAAATACCAGTTTTGCTGCCGGTAGCTATTATTACAGCGGTGCTTGGAAGAGCAATACGAGATCATATACAGAAGCAACGGCATGGCTGCAAGGACGCTATGCGACTGATACTTCCTATGCCAGCAAATTGAACAATCTTATTGCAACGTATAACTTAACTCAATACGATAGCGGCAGTTCCGCTGGGAACGGTGACATGAATAATGTTGAGACCCCTGTAGGAGAAAACGCGATTCAAAAGCAAATGAAAACGACTGCATCTATGAATATCCGTTCAGATGCGTCTACTACAGCAGCAGTTACCGGCTCACTTACTGCGAATACAACCTTTACGGCAGTTGCGGTCAAAACAGGAACGAGCGTCAATGGCAATACAAATTGGTATAAAGTTTCTGGTAAAGGCTGGGTCAGTGGTGCGTATTTAACAGAAGTAAATTCTGGTTCAACATCAGGCAATGCAAATGATAATACTGTCAATACTGGAATCAACCAAAAGATGAAGACGACTGCGACATTGAATATTCGTTCTACAGCATCGACAAGTGGCAGCATCGTTGGCTCATTGAGTCAAGGCAGCACTGTGACAGCAACGGCAGTCAAAACAGGAACGAGCGTCAATGGTAATACGAAATGGTACTATGTTTCTGGCAAAGGCTGGGTCAGCGGCGCGTATTTAACAGAAGTAAATTCTGGTTCAACATCAGGCAATACAAATGATAATACTGCCAATACTGGAATCAACCAAAAGATGAAGACGACTGCGACATTGAATATTCGTTCTACAGCATCGACGAGTGGCAGCATTGTTGGCTCATTGAGCCAAGGCAGCACCGTAACAGTAACAGCCGTCAAAAATGGTACTAGTGTCAATGGCAATACGAAATGGTACTATGTTTCTGGCAAAGGCTGGGTCAGCGGCGCGTATTTAACGAGTGATTCTAGCTCATCGTCGAATACATCGAATACAGGTGATTCGATCAATCAAAAGATGAAAACGACCGCGACATTGAATATTCGTTCTACAGCATCGACAAGTGGCAGCATCGTTGGTTCATTGAGCCAAGGCAGTACCGTGACAGCAACAGCCGTCAAAAATGGTACTAGTGTTAATGGGAATAACAAATGGTACTATGTTTCTGGCAAAGGCTGGGTCAGTGGTGCCTATCTTACGAAGACCGCGACGAATGCTTCTTTAAGTAATAGTTCTGCCAATAATAGTTCTTCGACTAAATATCATACCGTTAAATCTGGGGACAGTCTGTGGTCTCTTGCGCAAAAGTATGGTAGTAGTATTGACCAAATCACTTCATGGAATCGCTTGTCCAATAATATCATTTATGTTGGTCAAAAATTGATCGTGAAATAGTGAGACACCTGATTTCATGCAACTCAAAAGAAAATCAATCAGCATTACCCGATACACATTCGTGATATCGGGTAATGCTTTTTTGCTGGTTTGTTCGTAATAAAAATCGCTGAAGATAGATTTATTTTTAAATGGTCTTTTAGAATCATTCTGTTTACCTCTGTCAAAGAATCCAAGCAGATTTTGGTTCCGTCCCCCCTATGGAGTTTCCTATTTTTTAGGTAAAATAGAAAACAAAGAAAGGAGTGGAGAGTATGAAGACGATTGTTTATAGTGGGATGATGAACGGATTGACGATTGATCGCTCACGACGAGATAGTATCTACAATATGGTGAAGCATTGGCATTCTGAATGCGAAATCCAATATTTTATAGAAGGGAACCGCTATTTTTTGATTGGAGAAAAAACCTATAAAGTCCAACCTGGTACATTGGTTATGATTCACCCCGACTGTGTCCACAATACATTCTCAGGAAAGTATATTTATCATGATCGTGTACTCGTTCTCTATGAAGCCAGCAAATTTCCAAGAATCGCTCAATCCATGGGAATAGATCTGGAGACCTTTTTTTTAAAACATCATGGTATCATTCAGATTCCGCCAGCGGATCGCTCTTACGTACAAACGCTCTTAGCGAAAATCGCAGATGAAGTGATCCACAAAGAATACAATTATCAGGTAATGGTCGAAACAAAATTAATCGAACTTTTTATTTTTATTCAGCGGATCAAGAACTTCAGGGGGCTTTCTGATGAACCGGCAGAAAGTTTGGGAAAACAAAGCGAGCTAGTTAATCAAATTGCAGCCTTTATTCGTCGGAACTATGCATCGATCCATTCATTGGAACAAATCGCTTCGTCTTTTTATCTCGACAAATCCTATTTATGCCGTATCTTCAAGCGTGCAACAGGCTACACCATCACTGAATATACCAACATTCAACGAATCCGTCAGTCTCAGCGATTACTGGAAGATACAGATTGGGATATTGCTGAAATAGCGAGAAAAAGTGGATACAGCAACATTACCTACTACAACCGTGTGTTCAAAAAATATACAGAGACATCCCCTTTGCAATACCGCAAGAAACAAATTGCATACAAAGAAAGTCTGCGAGAAAAAAATAATTTCTAAATAGTCACTCATCTTTGCACAGGCATGAAAGGGGGATTATTTTCCTGTTAAAAAAGTCAATATTGTACAAGTTCGCGGATATTACGTCACTTTTTTGTGCAAGTTTTGCTTGTCTATTGCTGCGACATTTTTTGTCCGATAAAATCAGTAAGCGGATACATAAATAAAAAATTGTAAACGTGTGCATTTTATGGAGGAGGAAATAATCAGATGAAAAAGAAGATATTGATTGCCAGTCTTTTTAGCACTTTAGTTCTAGCAGCGTGTGGATCTCAGCCTGACACTACTGGTTCAGGCAGCAGTGGTTCAACAAAAGATGCAGAAGCAGTGACGATTAAGTTTGCTTGGTGGGGAGCGGATAATCGTCATGATGCGATGCAAGATGTAGTGGCTCTTTTTGAAGAGGAATATCCGCATATCACGGTTAACACAGAGTATGGTGCGTGGGATGGATGGCAAGAAAAGACATTGACTCAGCTATCCGGTAAAACTGAAGCAGACGTGATGCAAGTGAATTACAATTGGCTCTTTTCATTCGGGAAGGGCAAGAATATCTTTATGGACTTGAATGAGGTCAGTGACTATTTGACGCTAGACAATTGGGAAAGTTCTTATTTAGAAGCGATGCAAGTGGGTGGTGAACAAGCCGCGGTTCCCCACGGAATGACCGGTCGGGTTCCTTTGATGAACCAAGCACTTTATGAAGCCAATGGGTTGGAACTGCCAACGACCTATGATGATCTTTTGGCAGCGGGAGAAGTCATTGCGAAAGGGAATACGCCAACTGGTGAAGACAATCAGTACGCATATCTCAATGTGGGAGAGTTCTCATTAGATCTATTTATTGCTCAGATGCTTTACAACTATACAGGGAAGATTATGCAGACCGATGGGACAGTCAACTATAGTGTGGCTGAAGTGAAAGAAGTGCTTGAAAGATATAAAGAATTGGAAGATGCTGGTGCACTGCCGACTTTTGAGCAAACAAGCCCAATCGATACGGAATCAAACCCTCAATGGGTAGAAGGCAATGCAGGCTCTGTTTATGAGTGGGCAAACTCACTGGCGAAATGGACAAACTCATACAAAGGCGGCGACGGGTTAGATGAGTTAGTTGTAGGAGATTTCTTGCAAGTCGATGCTGACTCTAAACCAAGTATCTATGTGAAACCAAACTTTGGCTACGCAATTTCAAAAAATTCGAAACATCCTGAAGCAGCAGCCACTTTTATTGAGTTCTTGTTTACCAATGAGCAAGCGGTGAAGGCTGCCGGAGATTCTTTGGGTATTTCAAGCAACACAGTTTGTTACGATCTGCAAGTAGCGAATCAACTAGTCGAAGGTGCTGTGGCTGAAGGGTACGCCAAATTGGATGACTATGAACAAACGGTGTTAGATCCATACTTTGAAGACGAAAATGTGCGGGGAGAAAGATATACGGTTTACGAGGCATTTCGGACAGGAAAGTTCACGTCAGAGGAAGCTGCGAAGCAATTCATTGAGAAACAGCAAGCAGCACTTGATAAGTATTACCAAGAATAGGAAGCAACAAGAAGGAATGCGAGACTTAGCTAAGTCCCGTACCCTTCTTTTTCCGAAATAAAATTGGACATGAGTGAGAATGTCTGGAAGTAACCCATTAGTATCTGGGCGTTCATTTAGAAGGTAAAGGAGTCAAATGCGATGTTGAAAAAAATGAAAAGAACAAATTGGGTGGTCTACTGCATGCTCATGCCATGGATCATTGGCTTCCTAGTCTTTAAAGTTTACCCAATCATTATTTCTTTTTACTACAGTTTGTTAGAATACCCGATTTTAGGTGATCCGGAGTTTGTCGGATTACAAAATTATCTTGAGATTTTTACAAAAGACGATACGTTTACTGCGAGTTTCTTTGCAACAATCAAATATGTGTTGATTGGTACCCCAGCAGTTATCATTGTCTCTTTTGCAGTAGCAGCCATCTTGAATTTTAAGCTTAAGGGAGTCAATTTCTTTCGTACCGCTTATTATATTCCTTCTATTTTAGGAGGAAATGTAGCTGTTTCAATTTTATGGACCATGCTTTTTGATGTCAACGGACCTGTGAATATGGTGTTGAGTGTTTTTACACTCGGAAACGATGTCGCCATTAACTGGACAAAAGATCCAAAGTTCGCGATTTTTACCCTGATTATTTTAAAAACTTGGCAATTCGGTTCGACCATGTTGATTTTCTTATCGGCATTGCAAGGTGTTTCTAAAACAGTTTATGAAGCGGCAGAAATGGATGGGGCTTCAAAAATAAGACAACTGTTCAATATCACTGTACCGATTATTACCCCCGTAATTTTGTTCAACGCCGTAAATGTATTAGTCAAAGCGTTTCAAGAGTTTAACTCCGCGTATTTAATCACTAAAGGTGGACCAAATAAGACGACTTATTTCTTGAATCTTTATATTTATGATCAAGCCTTTCAAAATGGGAATTATGGCTATGCGAGTGCACTAACATGGATTTTGTTGGTGATCATCGGTATATTTACGGTTATTATTTTCAAGTCATCTGATCGGTGGGTATTTTATAATGATTAAGGGGGCTGAATAATGGAAATGAGTAAATCTCGAAGACGGATGAATGAAATCATTCGTTATGGATTATTGATTGGTGTGGGGATTATCTTGATTTATCCGTTGTTTTGGATGATTGGTTCTGCGTTTAAAGAGAACCGGGACATTTTTGGTAGCTTGAGTATTTTCCCGCCAAGTGACCGTGTGGTTACAACGAATTTTTCCGATGCTTGGCAGTTGACGCGAGACCATTCTATCTGGTTTTTCTTTGGGAATACACTGAAATTTTTGATTCCAAAAACGATTTTTACAGTTTTATCTTGCGTGATTACCGCCTATGTGATTGCACGAAAATCGTTTAAAGGGAAAAAATTTGTCTTTGGTGCCGTGATCGTTACATTATTGATGCCAGAACTGGCTTTTCGCATTCCGCTGTATCTGTTGTACCGTGAGGTGGGACTTTTGGATAGTTTTGCCAGCCTTTATGTAGCGGATATTTTTGCTAGTTCTTCGTTTTTTGTATTTATGATCATTCAATTTATGCGAACAATTCCTAGAGAGTTAGATGAAGCGGCAGTGATGGACGGGTGTAATGAATTTCAGATTTTGTTCAAAATCATCATTCCCGTAATTAAACCAATTCTGATTACCGTTGCCTTGCTAAGCTTTATGTGGGGCATGAATGATTTCCAAGGACCATTGATTTATTTGAATAGTTCAGATAAAACGGTTCTATCAGTAGCATTGAAACAATTATTAGACGGTGAAGCAATGGTCTCCTATGGGAGAGTATTCGCTGCTTCTTGTTTGGGGCTGTTACCTATGATCGCAATTTTCTTTATGGGATCACGGTACTTTGTTGATGGCGTTGCTTCTACAGGAAGTAAAGAGTAGTCATATGTTGATCAGAAGAATTCTCGCACAAATCGTTGATTTTGTTTTAGGGATTTTAACCATATTTCT
Source organism: Enterococcus sp. AZ091 (assembly GCF_051714805.1). Taxonomy (NCBI): domain Bacteria; kingdom Bacillati; phylum Bacillota; class Bacilli; order Lactobacillales; family Enterococcaceae; genus Enterococcus; species Enterococcus sp. AZ091. Next base: position 538,458 of record NZ_JBIOSO010000001.1, read on the forward strand.
TATCTTTGTAGGAGGAATTCCGCTAATCGGTCGGGTCATCAATAATGACTTTGTTGCTGTTTTGACTGCGATTTGTTTGATGTGTGTTATGTATTTTGCACTGCAATATCCATTCATGCAAAATCAGCAGACGATCGGAAAAGCATTCTTTCAGCTGCAGATCGTTTCAACAGATAAATATCGCAAAAATGTTCCAGTGGCAGTCATTTTTCAACGAGAGATTTTATGCAAACTAGCCAGCTGTTTCTTCATTTGCCTGCCGCTACTGTTTGGCAAAGAAGGAGGGCATGAGGCATCTACACATACAAAGTTAAGAATTGGTAAAGGAGAAAATAGTTGGAAGAAATAAGACAATTTTTGGATCAAGTAATCGCACATTCTTCGCCAGAAGCACCTATTTGGAATCAAGAGGCTCGATTAGCCAATCATCCAATCCGTTGGAGTTATATCGATGGCTGCATGATTCTGGCGATCCAATACATGTTTAATGCAACACAAGACGAGAATTATCTTGCGTTTGTTGAAACCTTTATTGATCACTACATTGATGAGGCAGGGAATCCATTGGGGTACGATGAAAAAGAATATAACTGTGACGCAATCAATGAAGGAAAACTATTGTTTCAGTTATATGCAATCACTAAGAAAAGCAAATACCGCAAGGCTCTAGATAATCTGTATCGGCAAGTTTTGTTGCAACCGCGCACTAAGGAAGGAAGCATGTGGCATAAGCTGGTCTACCCGCAACAAGTTTGGCTAGATGGTTTATACATGGTTCAACCATTTGCGATCCAATACCAACTAACGTTTGGCAACTCCGCAGATGTTAGTGATGTGATTGGGCAATTCAAAAATGTCATGGAGTCAATGAAAGATCCGCGAACAGGATTGCTGTATCACGGATACGACTGTACGAGAACTGCATTTTGGGCGCATCCAAAGACAGGTTGTAGCGCAAACTTTTGGACTCGTTCTCTTGGATGGTATGCTATGGCATTAGTTGACACACTTGAAGTTTTACTGTCCCATGAAGGCTATCTCCAAGAAAAGCAGCAGTTGCAGCGCTATTTAACAGAACTTGTAGGTGCAGTAATGGCTTATCAAGATCCAAAAACGAGTCTCTTTTTTCAAGTAACAGATAGATCAGACGGTGAAGACAATTATTTAGAGACGAGTGGATCTGCTGCTTTGAGTTATGTGATGCTAAAAGCCAGTCGATTAGCTATTCTTCCTTCACAATATAAAATAATCGGCGAGACGATCCTACGCGCTCTTGTAAAGCACAAATTGGTTATTAAAAACGGAGAATTTACATTGAAAGATATCTGTTTAGTTGCTGGCTTAGGGGGGATGCCTGGAAAAGGCAACTACAAAATCAGAGATGGCTCCTATGAGTATTATATTTCAGAGCCAGTTGTCAACGATGATGCTAAAGGCATCGGTCCGTTCGTTTATGCTTACAGTGAATGGTTGCAACTGCAGAACCAATAAAGACAGTGATTCTTATCATTTTTGTAAGCGCAAACAAACCATTTGGTCTCCTTCGCAGAGTAAGATACAATGAAATGGTAGGCAACTTCCTTCAATGAAAAGGCAAGTGCTGAAAGATAGACCGATTTCATGCGTACACAAAATAAGGAGGCTTTCAAATGGATAAAAGAAACCTGACGATTATTGGCAGTTACGACACTCGGGCTGAAGCATTGACAGCAATTGATCAATTGCGAAACGAAGGGTACAACAAAGACGACATTGTTTTGTTTGCGAATGCAACGATCATCGAGCAGTTTGGCTTAGATACGTTAAGTAGTGCAGAAGTAGAAGCGACTGGAGGATCAGATGATGATCGTTCAATGTGGGAAAAAATCAAAGATGCTTTCTCATTTGGCGACTATGACCATCGGAAGATTGATGATGAGAGTGATCCTTTATTTGCCTATCGTGACGACCTTGAGCAGGATCGTTTAGTGGTAGGAGTCTACGATTATCACGCAACCGATCGAATCGAAGAAACAGATACAGCGATCATTGATCAGCCTGTTACAGGTGAGACAGCAATGCCTGATGAATCGGTTCATCCGACCCCTCGAATGGGAGATAGTGATATCGAAACACCAATTAATGACCCAAATCACTTGCGTAATTTATAAAAAAGATCCCATCCAGTAAATGGTCGGCTTATAATCAAAGAAATAGCAGCCCTGCAATGGCTGTTATTTCTTTGTATTTCAGATGTTAAGCTTGTAAAATACGGGACAATTGCTGCAACGAATTCTTAATTTGTTGCTCGTTTCTTTTTTTTGTATAATAGATGGAGAAAACCATTTCTTCAAAAAAATGCACGGTACTTCATATAAAGAGAAGGTGAGGGATAGCAATGAAGTTGAAATTTAATTTGCAGTCAGCACTCGTTAGTTGTTTTGTCACGATTATGTTGAGTATGGCAATTGATCAAGACGTAAATGCTTTTGTTGCGGCCCCGTTCCAGCGCAATTCTTCGGAGCCATCTTCTGAAGCACCAGTGCAGGTTGCCGAAACAAGTACGTCTGAAACGGAAACAACCAGTGAAACTTTTTATGAAGCACGGGTCAGTTCCTACTCCGAAACAACTGCACAGACCAGTGGAACAAAATCAAATGAAGATTCATCGGCCATTCCGTCTACAGAATCAGAAAGTATAGCTGACAGTAGTGAAGCAGTAGTGAAGGAGACAGATACAGCATCTAGCACTTCCAATAATGGATCAGCAAATTCTGATACTACGACTAGTACATCCGAAACGACGAGCTCCTCTAGCAGCAGCTCAAGTACGAGTAGTTCAACCTCTTCATCTAGCAGTTCAAGCAGTACAGACACAACTACTTCTGACGAAAGTGAAGAGAGCACAGAAGCTGGTGATACACCGATTGATAGTAATGATCCGGCCAATGCTGCGGATGGATCAGAACCATTAAAACTTCTTTTAGAAGAACCATTTGATGCCTTTTTTAGATAAGCGCTTCGGCAAAGATAGTCAGAGTTTTAAACCAGCGAATCCCTTACGACTATTCATCTATTTGCTGAAGTAGCGACTGATTATTTTGTGCAATAAAAGTGCACCTTTTTCAAGCATATCACAAAGTGATTTCATTAAATTCGCTTATAATGAGTTGAAAAGGGGGCGCGCTATGGGCAAATATTTCAGAAGCTTTGAAAAGCTGATCAGTGCTATTGTTGATATTATGTTAGCAATTTTAGTTGTATTGGTATTGGTTGTGATGGCAGAAGCAATTTATAAAATCATTACTTATGTCATTCCTTTGACAAAAGTCAGTGATCTATCCTTTTTGATCGAAGAGATTGCTACGCTATTTATTTTACTTGAAATCATTTTGATGTTACTGCGTTATGTAAAAGAAGGACATCATATTCCTGTTCGTTATCTGATTCTGATCAGTATCACAGCGATTTTGCGGGAGTTGTTGTTGGCACAAGGAAAAGGGCTAGAGACGTTGTTTCTGGCGCTGGCAATTTTAGTACTGATTTTTGTTTTACAAGCACTAGAGAAGTTGAAATCTTTTCATAGCTCCAAAGACATCTGAAAAACAAATCAGAAAGTTGCTTAGAAATAAAAATAATCCTATCAGTAAACTGAATGACTCAGTTATTGATAGGATTATTTTTTGCGAATAAACTAGCACTCTCTGCTTGAAGTTGTTTCCCAATATCCGTTTGACGCACAGTGATTCGTTCTGTTTGACGAAGAACGATTTTCTTTTGCGTCATTAGATCCTTCCGCTCCTTGATTGCTGTCTGACGATCTGTAAATGGTTGGTGAGCAGCAAGTGTCATCCCAAAAGAATTAGATAGCAGCGTGTAACCGGCGATACCGGTAACTTCCTGATAGGAGCGGGATAAGCCACCGTCAATTACCAGTAGGTGCCCATTGGCTTTGATTGGCGTCTCTCCTTTTTTCACTTTTACTGGTGTGTGGCCGTTAATGATGTGTCCTGTCGAGTCTAATCCAAACGCAGCGAATAAGCGACGGCAAAATGCTTCTTTTTCTCTTAGGGTATAGTAGGCGTTTTTTTCTTCAATATGCGTGTGTTTATTACTGATGAAATAGCGCTCGAAGGTTTTCATGGATTTTTTACCGAAAAGAGAAGACCCTTCTCCGCACCAGAGATACCAAAGGACATCGGTCGCCAGATCGTCGGTCCTTTCTGGTGTTGCGAAACTCTGTTTTACACATTCTTGAAAGAAATCCATCAATGCTTTGCCCTGATAAGAGGTTTTTCCAAAGGACACTGAAAGGAAGCGACCATCAGGATGACAGGGGATGCAACCGTGGTACAGTAGATTGCCATTATAAATTTGATAGATCGTGCCTTTTTCTACTAGAAAACGTACATGGGTTGCTAACCTTTCGGAGGATTGAAATTGTTTGAGAAGATCCTCCAGTACTTTTTGCTCTTCATCAGTCAAAAGATAGGGTGCTTCGGGATCAACCAATTGAAAGCAAGCATGGATCAGAGGCTCAAAGTGATCCTCTAGCTGAATCTGCAAATCCTTTGTGATTTTACCCAATAGCAAACGATCCGCTAATTGAAATTCGGGGCGTCGTTTGATCACAGCGGCCTCTACCTTGAATTGAATGATTGCAAAGGCTTGCTGGAGGAGCATTGCGTCGTGAATTTCCTCTTCGGAAAGATCATCAACAGTTTTCTTAGGATAAAACCCCTTATTTTCTTGATAATGTTTACGACTAAATGCTATGGCTTTAGAGAGGTCGATGCCATAGCCTTCTTTCAACAATGCTAAATTTCCATACCGTGCAGCGATCCGTATGGTACTTGCCAAACAAGGGAAAGAACCGCAGTAACTCCCGATCCACAAAATATCATGGTTCCCTAATTGGATATCCAAAGAAGGAAGCGCCATGAGCCGGTCGATGATTTTATCAGGTGCGGGTCCCCGGTCATAAATATCCCCAATAACATGTAGGTGATCAACGACAAAACGCTGAATCAAAAATGCTAGCTGTTCACAAAATAGAGGCGCTAAGGATAAGTCGATGATCTTATCAAAAATCGCTTTATAATAGGCTTCTTTGTTGAAGTCCGAGTCATATTGATACAGCAATTCTTCTAAAATATAAGCAAATTGTTTTGGTAAAGCTTTTCGAACTTTGGACCGCGTATATTTGCTGGAAGTAAAACGAGCCACTTTGACCAGTTGAGTCATTAATTGGATCCAATCCTCATGCGGATAGTCTTTTTCTTGCAATACTTCTTTTGGATAGTAAATCAAAAAACATAGCTCGGTCTTCTCAGCAGCTGTCAGTGAGTATTGAAACAATGTTTCGACTTTTTCCCGAATGCTGCCTGAACCATTGCGCAAGATATGATCAAAAGCTTCATATTCACCGTGCAGATCACTGACAAAGTGTTCGGTTGCTTTAGGTAACTGCTGGATCGCCTCTAAATTGATAATCTCAATGAAATCATTTAATTGATCTTCAGTGTGCATAGGCATTATTTTTGTAAAATTCTTCGATCAACATCGAACTTTCTTCGATCGACCGTTTGCTGACATCGATTACATTGATTCCTAGCTGTTGGAATAATTGATTCGCATAGGCTAGTTCATCATCGATCCGGCTTGGTTCTGTATAGTTAGTAGTTTCTTTCAACCCTAATGAAGCCAGTCGAGAACGGCGTATTTCGACGAGTGAGTCAGAATTTGTAGTGAGCCCGATCATTTTTTTAGGATCGATTTGATTGATCTCTTTGGGTAAAGCGACCTCAGGTATTAAAGGCAGATTAGCCACTTTGTAACCACGATTAGCCATATATAGACTTAACGGTGTCTTGGAAGTACGGGAAACACCGAGCAATACGATGTCAGCATCGAGAAAACCACGAGGATCCTTGCCGTCATCATACTTCACTGCAAACTCCATTGCAGCAACACGACTGAAGTATTCTTGATTTAAACGATGGATTGCGCCAGGTTCCTGAACTGCTTGTAGCCCGACGGTTGCTTCGATTACTGAGATCAATGGCGTCATGAAATCGACATGTTGAAGACCGGTGCGTTTAGCAAAGGCTTCGACAAATTTCACTAAATCTTTGTTAACAAGCGTCGTCACAACAATCGATTTATCCAGTAAAGCATCTTGTAAGATTTCCAATAAGCTCTCTTCATCATTTGTAAAAGGATACAGTTGAATATCGGATAGATCGATCGTAGGAAATTGTGCGGAAACTGCACTAATCAATTTTTGTGCTGTTTCACCAACGGAATCTGAAATCAAATATAGTCGAACATTCTTCATTTTTTTCGCTCCTTAGAATTGATTGTTTTCGATCGCATTGCCTGCTTGGATATAGTAGTTCATAATTTTAGACTTGGTTATTTTACCAATGACTTTTTTTGGATTCTCAGCATCAACAACAGGGAGTGTATCTATTTCATGCCTAGCTAATAAGGTACCTGAAGTCAAAATAGTTTGGTCGGCAGTAATCGTGACGATATTCGGCATTCGCGTCATGATCATTGCCACCGGTGTTTTTTCTGCTGCTGAATTGCTGATAGCGAAGCGCAGAAGGTCTTTGCGGGATAGAACACCAATTAGTTCCTCTTCTGCATTTTTCACATAAAGAGACCCGACATCATACATGAATAGGGTTGTCACAGCATCATATACCGAAACGGATTGCTCAATCATTAACGGTGGGATCATAATCTCTGCTACTTTTGCATGGTATAGCTTATCAAACAACAGCGGTTCTACGGTCTGTCCGGTATAAAAATAACCGACCTTGGGCCGGGCATCGAGTAATCCAGTCATTGTCAGGATAGAGAGATCATTGCGCAAAGTAGCACGGCTGAATCCTAGTTTTTTTGCGATGGTTTCACCACTGATAGGTTGATTGTCTTTTACGATTTCAATGATTTTAAGTTGTCGCTTTGTCAATTCCAATGTGTCACCTTCTTTAATTAAATGTGATATGCTATTTATTATATATTTTCCGCTTGGAAAATGCAATAAAGGATTTTGGCGCGAATCTTTCTTAAAAATTTCTTCTTGACGAATCAATGATGTACGCTATATACTTCGTTTTAAGTTTAATAGTATATCACATTAGGAAGGCGGAAAAAAATGAAGAATATCGTTTGGTTCTCAGAAGGTACGAAAGATCAAAAAGAGCTATTAGGGGGGAAAGGAGCAAATTTAGCTGAAATGACCAGTATCGGGTTGCCTGTTCCTGCGGGATTTATTGTTACAACAGATGTTTGCCGACAATTTTTAGAAAACCAGCAACTTACACAGCCGTTGGTAGAAGAAATTATTCGAGCAGTAGCTACATTGGAAGAACGAACCCACAAGTCTTTTGGCGGAAACCAGCAGCCATTACTGGTTTCTGTTCGCAGTGGGGCAAAGTATTCCATGCCGGGGATGATGGATACGATTCTCAACTTGGGGTTAACTGATCAAACGGTACAGACGCTGGCAGCGAATACAAAGAATCCTACATTTGCCTATGATTGCTACCGTCGCCTTATCCAAATGTATGGGGATGTTGTTAAAGGGATCGATAAGAGTCATTTTGAATCCTATTTAACGACCTATAAACATAAAAAGGGATATCCTTCTGATCAATCAATGGTCGCTCCAGACTGGCAAGAGATTTGCGAGGTTTTCAAAAGTATTTATATGGAACATACGCAAGAACGATTCCCTCAAGATCCGCTGGAACAATTATTATCAGCCGTTCAAGCTGTGTTTCGTTCGTGGAATAATCCCCGGGCTATCACTTACCGTAAAATCCACAAACTTGCTCATGATCTAGGAACAGCCGTGACTGTTCAGGAAATGGTTTTTGGCAATAGTGGTGCTGCAAGTGGAACTGGCGTTGCTTTTACTCGCGATCCGACGACAGGACACAGAGGATTATTTGGTGAATTTCTCGCTTGTGCACAAGGAGAAGATGTTGTCGCGGGGGTTCGTACGCCAAGACCGATTAGTGATTTAGCCAAAACACAACCAGAAATCCACGCGCAGTTTTCGGCGATTGCCGAGTTATTAGAGAATCATTACAAAGACATGCAAGATATCGAATTTACCCTTGAAGAAGGGCGATTATTTGTTTTACAGACTCGTAATGGCAAACGGACAGCCAAAGCTGCTGTACAGATTGCTATAGATCTAGTTTCTGAAGGAAAGATCACGAAGAAAGCGGCACTGCATCGATTGACACCAGACATGCTTGATCAGTTGCTGCATCCCATCTTTTCCCCGGAGTCACTTGCTAAAGCATCTCCTCTTAGTCAAGGGTTACCTGCCAGTCCCGGTGCAGCGGTAGGTCGAGTTTATTTTTCTGCAGAAGCAGCGGTCAATGCCCACCAAGCAGGAGAAAAAGTTATTTTGTTGCGACAAGAAACCTCACCGGAAGACATTGATGGGATGGTTGTTAGTGAAGCAATCGTGACTTCTAGAGGCGGCATGACTTCTCATGCGGCAGTCGTTGCCCGAGGACTAGGAGTTTGTTGTGTGGCAGGTTGTGATCAGTTAGCAGTCGATTCATTTTTGAAACAGGCTCGATGTGGTGAAGCAATCATTCAAGAAGGAGACTATCTATCAGTGGATGGGACGACAGGCAATCTGTATCAAGGTGCGCTATCACTGGTTGCCTCGCAGGATTTTGGTTTGCTGCAGACGATTTTAGACTGGTCTAAAGAAAGAGCAGACCTAGTAGTACGAGCAAATGCGGAAACCATCGAAGAAATCAAGACAGCAGCTTCTTTTGGAGCAGCAGGTATTGGACTAGCGCGAACGGAGCATATGTTTTTTGGTGAATCTCGGATCTGGCCGATGCGGCAAGTGATTTTAGCTGAAACGACTGAAGAAAGACAGGTAGCTTTGTCTCAGCTAAAAACGTTTCAGTTAAATGATTTTAAGGAGTTATTACTGCAGACAAAAGAACAGAAATGTGTCATTCGCTTGTTGGATCCGCCGTTGCACGAGTTTTTACCACGACCACAAGAATACGAAGAAATGGCCGAGCGCAGTGGCTATTCTCTAGAAAAAATCAAGCAACGAGTCCATGATCTACAAGAAGTAAATCCGATGATGGGGCATCGAGGAAGCCGTCTAGGAATTACTTATCCTGAGATTTATGAGATGCAGACAGCTGCAATTATCGAAGCAGCACTGCAAGTTTCTGATACAGGCAGTGTTGTGTATCCTGAGATTATGCTGCCTTTGATCAGTATGCCGGAAGAAATGCGCGTTTTGAAAGAACGTCTTGAAATGTACATCCGACAAATTTTTGCTCACTATCAGAAAGAAGTACCTTTCAAAATTGGGATGATGTTAGAAACACCAAGAGCATGTTTATTAACGAAAGAATTAGCTCCGCTAGCTGATTTCTTCAGTTTTGGGACCAATGACCTGACACAAATGACTTTTGGTTTTTCACGGGACGATGCTGCTGGATTTATTCAGCGCTATTTAGATCAAGGTATCTTGTCTGAGGATCCGTATCAACATCTTGATAAAGTGGGTGTAGGACAACTAATGGAACAAGCGGTAACATCCATTCGCCAGCTAACAAAGGAAAAAGCGATCGGTGTTTGCGGCGAAGTAGGTGGAGATCCTCAATCCATTGCATTTTTGCGGGAAATCGGTATTGACTACGTTTCTTGTTCTCCATATCGAATTCCAGCGGCTTGGTTAGCAATTGCCCAGTCTGCTCCGGATCCTCTTTCTTAACTATGGAACAAAAAGCGGCTTTTTCCGGATATTAAAACGAGCACTCCTTAAGTTTTAGCTGTTTCACACCTTCCAAAAGTAATCAATAAGCCTAAATAATCAGCGAGATCCTTCCCCAACGTTCAACGTTGCTGCTAGTGGTCGCGCTGATTGTTGAGGCTTTTTTGTTTACTCTAATGACTTTTTAATTGTTGTGTATTTTTTAGATACGAAAAAAATTTTGATGATTAAAAGAACAAGGAACTCTTAATAAAAGGAATACAATGACCGATTACGAAAGAGTAAGTCTGTTTGAAGAAGTTTCTTCGTTGCAGAAGTTAGAGAGAATTTGAAAAATGAAGGAGTGTCTCAAGTTTGAGAAAAAAGAAAAAGAGTATTGGGCTTTATGTTGGTTTGGTTATGATCTTAGTTGCAGTTATTCCAATTTTATTTTTAGTTGTGAGTTCGTATTTAACAACAAAAAAATCATTGATTGAACGAAATGACATCAACAAAGAAAGTGCTGTACGATTGATTATAGCGGAAGAAGATATGCTGCGAAAATCAACAGAAGATAAATTGAAGTCAATGGCAGAACTTCCTCCAATGAAAACAGAATACAGTATGGGGAGAATCCGTGACAGTCTCTCAACAGCGATTGCTGGTACAGATAGTTTTCGAGCAGTTGCTTTCGGAACTGAGGAGAAAGAATTTGTCTCATTCAATCCATTACCCGATGACTATGATCCAACCACTCGACCATGGTATAAAGGAGCAATCGAAGCAGGGGGAGAAGTTTATTGGACAGATCCTTATCTAGATACAGTAACGAATGAATTTGTGACGACAGCTTCTGTGATGATCACAAATTCAAAAAAAAAGATCGGTGTCTTGTGTGTCGACGTTTCTTATGAATCGATCCAAAAAATCTTGTCGTCTATCGACGTTGGTCGTACCGGGAATGTTTCATTGGTTTCAGAGTCTGGTGTAGTGATTACATCCAAGGAAAAATCACTGATAGGAACAAACATTCAAGAGAAAACAGTATTCAAACGAATTGCCGCTGCAGAACAACCAATCGGGAGAGTAAAGCCGGCAGATTCCAATGGAATCAATGATGTGATATACGATAAACCTGCTGGGTCAACGGTTTGGGCATTTTCAGAAGTAGAAGCAGATGATCTGGACAAAGAGCTACATTCTATTATTTGGATTTCTGTGGTCGTTGCCGGATTTATGATTCTTTTAATCGTTGCCGTGTCTATTTATACAACGAGGATCGTGAGCACGATCATGAACGTTTTCAATGAGAAATTTTCTAAAATGGGTGCCGGTCAATTGGAGTTGTTAAAACGACATCAAAAAGATCCAAACCAAAAATGGCGATTTGGTCAGTTCGCTGAACGAATCGTTTATCCAGATAAGGATGGCACAGAGATCCATCAGATGGCAGCTAATTATAATCAAATGGTTATAGAAACTGGGAAACTAATCAAAAATGTTCAAAAAGAAAGTGGCAATGTCGCTTCAATGTCTGATTCCTTATTAGAGTTGGCCAAACAAATCGGCGTGGCAGCAGAAGAAGTTTCAGAAACAATTACTGGAATTGCAGAAGTGACTGGCTCACAAGCACAGGAAACAGAACATAGTGTGGCGCAATTACAAAATCTTTCCCATGTAATCAAAGAGCTAAGCAATACCATCAATGAGATGAGCAGCAAGTCGCAAGAAGCGACAGACATCAATCAAGAGAGTTTAAATCTGATGGATAAAGTTGGTTCAAGCTGGCAAAATGAGCTGGAACAGATGGAAAAATTGATGACGAATATGACGAATATGAATGACAATATTCAGAATATCAATACCATTATTCGTGTGATCAATGACATTTCTTATCAAACCAATTTACTGGCCCTAAATGCTTCAATCGAAGCCGCAAGTGCGGGGGAATCCGGCAAAGGCTTTGCGGTAGTAGCAGCAGAGATTCGTAAGCTGGCTGAACAAAGCAAAGCTTCCACGAAAGAAATCGAATCAATCATTGAAGAAATTCGTACACAATCTGCTCAAATGGTAGAACAAACATCTGATTCGTTAAAAGGCGGCGAACGGCAAACGAATTTGATTCAACGGGTCATTGCTTCTTCAAAAGAAGTCTATAAACGCAGTATGTTCATGATTGATGGCATTCGTGATGTAGAAGAAGCAAGTAAGCGGATCGAACAGATCCAAGGAAATGTTTTAGTTGATCTTGAAAACATCTCTGCTTCGACAGAGGAAAATGCGGCTGGTACACAAGAAGTTTCCGCTAATTCAGAAGAAGTTCTAGCGACAATGGATGAATTTACCAACCATGTTTCTGATCTTAGAGATATCTCAAAAGTATTGAAAAAATTGACCGATCAATTTGAATTGAAATAAATGAAAAAAACACCGCGACAGTCTTCGTCAGCAGAAGAACTGTGTGGTGTTTTTTGCGAGGGATCGCTTTTATAGAAAGACAAAAAACGAAGACTGTTTTCCTGTTTTTCACTGATCCAGGATAGTCAGTCTTCGTTTTTTTGTAGTAAATCACTTATCAATTTATTTTGGTTTGAACATGGCTTATTCATCTATTTGCGAGCGCTGGATGATCATTTCTACCCGTCGATTTTCAGAACGTCCGGCTGCGGTGTCATTGCTTGCTTTAGGTTGCGTATCAGCATAGGCTTGGATAGCAGCATTTTGTTCGGAGATAATCTTCTTGTCGATTAAATAGTTCATCACTGTGATTGCACGAGCCGCACTCAAGTCCCAGTTAGATTCATAAAGACCTGTGCCTTTCTCCGGTACGTTGTCAGTATGACCAGCAATAATAATTTTATGTGCTTTCAACTTTTTTAAAGCAGAAGCAAGGGTATCCAGAGACTGGCTGGTTTGGGAAGTGATCCCAGCACTACCAGAAGCAAATAGGATACTGCTGTCTAATGTGATGTGAAGACCGTCCGCTTCTAAACTGACCTCGCTTTGTCCGTCTAAAGCAGATTCGGCTAAGTCTTTTTGTAATTGTTCACTGATCTTTTCCAGTTGTTGGTTTTCTAGTTGCATGCGAGTTGCTTCTTCTTGTGCCTGTGCTTCAGAAGCATTGGTTGCAGCGCTGTTGCCTGTTTTACCAGAGGCGCCCATATCGATGACAGAACCAATGACTGGGGAGCCACTATGATGATTGGAAAGAATTGATCCAAATTCACTACGAATCTCCTGAAACTTCTCATCATCGACCTTCGCCATGGCAAACATAACGATAAAAAGGGCCAAAAGCAGTGTCAGCATATCAGAGTAGGGCAGAAGCCATGCTTCATCAACGTGTTCTTCCTTTTTCTTTTTTCTTTTCATGTTGAGTTAACCTCTAGGATCTTTCTTCTCGTTTGTTTGGTTCAATCAAACTATAGAGTTTCTTTTCAATACTCTTAGGAGATTGTCCTGCTTGGATCGCCAATACACCTTCAACAATAATCGACATCACTTGTACTTCTTGTTCCGATTTCAAATTCAGTCGAGAACTGAAAGGAATAAACAAGACATAGCCAAAAAAGATTCCGTACAGTGTTGCCACAAAGGCAGCTGAAATCATATGCCCCAATGCTTCGACATCTTCTAAGTTGCCGAGAGCACCAATCAGACCAATAACAGCCCCTAGAACTCCTAGTGTCGGTGCACTTGTTCCGGCTGTTTTAAAAATATTAGCGCCAACGTGATGCCGCTCTTCGATACCGTAGATCTCATTTTCCATGATTTCTTTGATCTGATCTTCAGGAATTCCATCTACTACCATTTCCAATCCTTTTTTTAAGAATGGTTCTTCCAAGTTTTGAATGGCATTTTCTAAAGACAGTAATCCATCGCGCCGTGCTTGGTTGGCCATATCTACGATACTATTGATCGTTTTTTTTACATCGTACTCTTCGTTTTTAAGTAGAATACCGAAAATTTTAGGTATTCGTTTGATGTCACTACTCGGAAACGAATTGACAACAGCTGCGATCACTCCAACGAAAATAATGATAGCTGCTGCTGGGTTGATCAAAACCGCTACGTTTGCCCCTTTTACGATCATTCCGACAACGACGGAAATAACGCCTAATACTATACCGATCAGCAAGAAAAAATCCATTTGTTGCTTCCTCCTATAACTTCTATTACCTAAATATGTACCTTATTTTATTATCGGATAAAAAAAATGAGAAATTAAGATGTGGAAAAAATATTTTTAATATAACGTCTTTATGAAACTTATTTTCGTTTTTTCCTTTTTTTAGGTGATTATTTGTGTAAAAATGCGCAAAAATAAAGTTAATTTAAAAGTGGCTTGACTATTTTAATAAACCGCTTTATTTAAACAGCATTTAAGTTATTTAAATTATTTAATATCCTTTATTTTAAAGAATAGTTTATTTTGTTGATTATTTTTTAATCATGTTTTCAGAAATATCATTAATCATTTTGTTTGCTGCTTCTTCCAGTTTCCTTTGTGAATAAATGATTTAAAAGAAAGGATAACAGCTATTATAAAATGACTATCAAATAACACACTATCTCCATAATCAAAAGATAATAACAGTAAAATTTAAAAAATCAAATTGTAAAATAATTTTAATTACTCTATAATTATACCGCGCGATGTTTTTTTAATTATATCAAAAAAAAATGATTATTTTGACAAAAGATTGAAATTCTTATCGGATGATCATCTGATACAGACTGAAAGGAGTACTGAAAAGATTGGATAGTTATGAGTTGTTAAAAACGACGCTTGCTGTTTCTGCTAAAAGAGCAGAGCTGATTTCTTCAAACATAGCCAATGTGAACACGGATGGTTATAAAGCGAAGCGAGTAGAATTTGAAAGCGAATTGAAACAAGCGTTACAGGCTGCTGGGAATCAATCTTCACAAGAAGACATTCTTTCACAAGTACAGCCCCGAGTAACTCAAAATGCGAACACAAGTCTTAAGGACAATGGCAACAATGTAGATTTAGAAGTAGAAATGCTGGATCAAGCAGCAAACGGATTATATTACAGTGCATTGACTGCACAAATCAATGGGCGTTTGCAAATGATGAATTATGTATTGAGTAATTAAAGAAAGTAGGCAAATGTAGTGGGTGTTTTTGATGGACTGACGATCAATGCAAGTGGTTTAGCGTTGGAACGATTAAAACTGGATACGATATCGACCAATATTGCGAATGTCAATACCAACCAAACAGAAAATAGCGAAGCATACCAAAAGAAAAGCATTCTTTTTTCTGAAAATCTTAAGACGGTTCAAGATGGAAAGACAAAGAATTATGGTGTTAAAGTGACGGGGATCCAAACGGACGAAACATTGAAATTGACTTATGATCCGACTAACCCTGCTGCGGATGAAGACGGCTATCTTGAACAATCAAATGTGGACATCGCAGATGAAATGGTGGCAATGATCCAAGCAGTGCGTACATATGAAGCGAATGTTTCTGCCTCCGAAATGAATAAAACAATTCTCAAAAAAGCACTAGAAATATCAAAGGGGTAGAAAAAAATGAATGAATTATTATCAACACAAGGATTAACCGAATATCAGAATTCCTTACGGGCACTTGGTGCTTCAGGAACTTCTGCAACTGAAGTTGATTCTTCATCAGGTGCTGCATTCGGTAATTATTTGTCTGATGCGCTTGAAAATCTTAATCAAAAAACTGCAACAATGGATCAAGACACGATCAAAATGATCACAGGAGATGAGAGTGATCTAGGAAATATAATGATTCGAATGACAGAAGCACAGTTAGCGCTCCAAACAGCCGTGACCGTGCGCAATAAATGCTTAGAGGCATATAACGATGTTAAAAATATGCAGTTTTAGCAGTTGGCGAGGGAATAAAGCGAAATGATGGAAAAATTGAAAGAATGGCCGGACCTGATCAAAGAACGATGGCAGGCTCAAAGTTCACTGAAAAAATTGATAGCAATTCTTTCCGTTATCAGCGTTATTGGTGTCGCGGCAACAATGTATTACTTAAATACAAGAGTCGAATACGGTGTTTTGTTTACAGATTTAAGCGAAGCTGATGCAGGAGCGATCACCAATGATTTGACAGATCAGAAAATCGACTACAAGTTGACAGATAATGGAACGACCATTTTGATTGCCAAAGAACAAATCGATGAATACCGGATTGAATTAGCAGTCGAAAATAAATTACCGAACACAGCAACGGGATTTGAGCTTTTTGATGATGCTAGCATGATGACTACCGATGAAGATCGGAAAATCATGTATCAGCGTGCCGTTACCGGAGAGTTGCAACGGGCAATCGAGACATTAGATTCTGTCAAAACAGCGAAAGTTCTCCTAGTGATGCCAGAAGACAGTGTTTTTTCGAGTGAAGAAAGCAAACCTACTGCTTCGATCATTCTAACACTAAAAAATCAACAGATTTCTGAGGAAGCGGTACAAGGAATTGTGACGCTGACTTCGGGTGCCGTTGAGAAGCTTGAGCCAGAGAATGTCAAAGTCGTCGATAGCTCAGGAAATACATTGACGATCGAAAAAGATGAAAATAGTCAGCTCAGTAGTTTGAACAGTAAGTACATTGCAATCAAAAATGAGTATGAAAAAATTCTGGAAGAAAAAGTCTCGAAATTGTTGGCACCAATCTACGGTGAAGATAAATTTCAAGTCTCCATCAATTTAGATCTGAACTTTGATTCGATTGAAAGTACCAAGGTGACTTACGATGATCCGGAAATAAGAAAAGAAACAGTTCAAGCAGCTGGATCTGGCGAAGCGATCCAAGAAGCCCAAACGGGTACAGTCGATGACAATGTTTCTAATGTGACCGGAGATGATGGGGATGCAGGCAGTTCATACAGCCGCTCAGTCGAAAATGAATTGAACACAGAAACGACCAAAAGAATTACAGCACCGGGTATGATTCAACGAATGACAAGTTCAGTGGTCGTTAATGCAGACCTTTCGCAAAATGATCAGGCGGAACTGCAGTTGCTGATTGCCAGTGCTGTAGGATATGATGCTGATCGCGGCGATGATATTGCTATCCAAGGCTTTGACTTTGCCCAAGCAACAGCAGAGGTGGAAGAAACGGAAGGTACGGAACAATTAGCAGCGGCAAAAGGCTATCTGAAATATATCATTTTCGGTGGTATCGCATTGGTCGTGATTTTGTTAGTGCTATTCGTGATTGGATTGGTTCGAAAGCGTCGCGAAGATCAAATTTCAGTAGATGTAACACAAGAATTGCCGGTTGCACAGCCAGCTGATTCAGAACCAGCACCAGTTATGGAAGAATCCGAAGAAGTTGTCTTTGGCGGTCTAGGGCACAACGTTGATACTTCAGTTGAAGAATCAAATGAGCCTGAACAAGAGCCGGTCGAGGAAAATTCTTTAAATCATTCAGCAAAACAACATGCCGATTCAAATCCGGAAGTGGCTGCTGAATTGATCAAAGCTTGGATGAAGGAAAAATAGAGGGGAAAGAAACGATGGAAACACTCGATGGTGTCAAAAAAGCAGCAATACTCTTGATCTCATTGGGATCGGAAACCTCTGCGAAGATCATGAAACTTCTACCGGAAAATTATATTCAAAAAGTGAGTTATGAAATCGCCAATATCGATTTTGTCAGTCCGGAAGAACGCGATCAAGTATTAGAAGAATTTTCAACGACATTCACTGCTAGAAAATATGTTCTTGATGGTGGGATCGATTATGCAAAGAATTTATTGAATCAAGCATTAGGTTCCCACAAAGCAAAAGAAGTGATTGATGTGTTGACGCAGATCCAATTGCGAGAACGCCCATTTAATATTGCACGTAAAGCGGATGTGCAACAGTTGACGAATCTCTTGATTGGTGAGCACCCTCAGACGGTCGCTTTGATTCTGTGTTACATGCAGCCCGATAAAGCAGCCAATGTGTTATCGCAGTTTCCAGATCATCTCCAAGTAGAAATTGCAGAACGGATCGGTACGATCTCCAGCACCTCGCCATTGATCATTGAGCGAATCGAAAAAGTGATCGAGAACAAGTTCTCTAACTATGTAGAGAATGACAGTGAAAACGTGGGCGGCGTGCACACATTGGTAGAGATCTTGAATTCAGTGAGTCGAAGCACCGAGAAGAATATTTTGACCGATCTGGAAAAGCGGCAGCCTGAGCTTTCAAATGAAGTCAAATCAAGTCTGTTCACATTTGACGATATCGTTACACTTGACCGATTGGATGTTCAAAAAGTGCTGCGGGATGTACCAAATGAAGTGCTTGTCCTTGCACTCAAAGGTGCTCCAGAAGATATCAAAGCTTTCGTTTTCTCAAATCTTTCATATCGTGCAGTGGAGAATTTACAAGAAGAGATTCAATTTATGGGACCAACTCGATTGTCTGCTATTGAGGAAGCACAGCAAAATGTGGTCGCTGTGATTCGCCGTTTAGACGAAAATGGTGAGATCTATCTTGGAAGGGGCAACCAGGATGCAGTGGTCAAATAGTAGCTTGTTGAAACATGAAACGGTCAAAAACCTTGATACCGAAAAATCAATTTTAACTGAAGCTGTAATTAAAACGCCTTCTCCGTTGCTTTCTACTACTGATTCGACAGAAGCGGGGCGTCAAAAGCGGCAAGCAGCGCAACGGGAACGTGCGTGGAAACTTGAGATGGAGCGTCAGCGTAAAGAAATTGAAAGGTTGAAACAACAAACACTAGAAGCGGCTCAAGCAGAAGCCCAACAAATTAAACAATCTGCGCAAGAAGAAGGCTATGCTAACGGATTTGCAACTGGACAAAAGGAAGGCTATGAGCAAGGGTATCAAGAAGGCATGTCTGTAAGTAAAGAGACAGCTGCCAAGCTTATTGCACAAGCCGAGCAGAATGTACAGCAGGCAGCAGAAGAGATTAATGCTTTTCGGTCAGAGAAAAAAGCTGAGATGATTTCCTTCGGTGTACAGATCGCCGAAGCACTGATCAACCAGCGTTTCGAGCAAAGCAATGCTGCTTTGCTTGCTTTTTTGGAGCCTATTTTACTGCAGTTTGAACAACCGGACCAGTTCTTGACGATCCGCATTCATGAACAGCATCTGCATGTCCTTAAAGATATCTTGGAAAGCCGGAAGCAGGCGATCAGTAATTTTCGCTATTTGCTGTTACCGGATGATCAGCTTTCAGCTCACGATTTTGTGATTGAATCAGATGATTCGATCGTTGTCTTCGAGTTGGAAAAAGAAATTCAACTTTATCTGCAGCATCTTTTAGAAAGTAGTGAATAGCAATGGTGCTTGAATTACCTGTTGGACCAATTGTCCAAAAAGCAAAAAAACGTAGATTTTACTCCATTTATGGGAAGGTCAGCGAAGTGGTTGGTCTATTGATCAAAGTGGAAGGATTAGCCGTTTTTGTAGGAGAAATCTGTGAAGTGAAGATCCGCAACAGTTCTCACGTTGCGTTAGCCGAGGTTGTCGGTTTTGTTAAAAAGACTGTTCTATTGATGCCGTTAGATCAATTAGAAGGTATTGGACCTGGCTGTTTAGTGAAGCCTACCGGCACAACACTGACGGTCAAAATCAGTGACTCGCTCCTAGGGCATACATTAGATGGATTAGGACGTCCAATGGATATGGCGATCGATTTAAGTGATGCTGACGAGTACCCTGTCAGTCAAGAATCTCCTGATCCATTTCAGCGGAAAAAAATCTCTGAAATCATGAGTACAGGTGTACGAGTGATCGATGGTTTGTTGACCGTTGGCCAAGGACAGCGGATCGGTATTTTTGCCGGAAGTGGTGTAGGGAAAAGTACGTTGCTTGGGATGTTGGCTCGCTATTGCGAAGCCGATATTATCGTGATTGGACTTGTAGGCGAACGTGGCCGAGAAGTAAAAGAATTTATTGAAAACGATCTGGGTCCAGAAGGCTACCGCAAATCAGTCGTTGTTTGTGCAACTTCCGATATGCCGCCTTTAGTACGTTTGAAAGGGGCTCATGTGGCAACCGCTATTGCCGAGTATTACCGAGATCAAGGAAAGAAAGTTGTGTTGATGATGGACTCCGTGACTCGCTTTGCGATGGCGCAACGAGAAATTGGTCTATCCACGGGTGAGCCGCCGACGACTAAAGGGTATACGCCTTCGGTATTTACGGCGCTGCCAAAACTGTTGGAACGCAGCGGGATGTCCGATCAAGGATCCATCACTGCTTTTTATACGGTTCTGGTTGAAGGGGATGACATGAATGAACCTATCGCGGATGCCGTCAGGGGGATTCTCGATGGTCACATTATCTTATCTAGAAAAATTGCCGCTCAAAATCATTATCCGGCGATCGATGTTCAAAACAGCTTGAGCCGTTTAATGAAGACATTAGTTACGCCTGAACACTACAATGACGCTGGTGAATTAAAAGAAAATATGGCTGCTTACGCTGAAGCGAAAGATTTGATCGATATTGGTGCATACAAATCAGGTGCAAATGCCATCACCGATCATGCTATCGCATTGCATCATCCAATCAATAGTTTTTTACAACAAAGAGTAGATGAACGAAATTCATTTGAAGAAACACGGGCTGCATTGGCTGCTTTGTTCAATGAGGATGCAGCTCTTGAACGACAGCGAAATGCCCTGCAATAAGAAAGAAGGTAACTGAAGATGAAAGCTTTTCATTTTTCATTGGAAAAGGTATTGGATCACCGTGTGAGTGTAGAACAAGAAGCAAAACGAGCCTACGCAGAGAAACAAAAAGCAGTGATCCAAAAAGAACAAGTTCTTACTCAAATGATCAATGAAAAAACCGCATTGATGGACGTCAATGAAATGACTCTTGGTCGTATGCAAGTTCAGCATCGCTATCTTACTGCTTTAGAGTCTGGCATTCATGAGATGTATCAGCAAGTGCGTCAGCTGAATCAGGAAGTTGAAGTTGCTTTGACAGCTGTCGTTCAAGCACAGCAAGAACGAAAAGTCGTTGAAAAGCTAAGAGAAAAGAAACTCGAAGAATACAATTATGAATTGCTTCAAGAAGAACAAAAACAATTAGATGAAATGGGCAGCCGTAGTCTAGCAATGCGCTGAGTTGCAGCTGCGGATTCACAAAATCAGTGAGAGGAGGTGAAAAATGAAACAAGTGGCTATCACGCCAGCACTTATGAAAGTTGCTGACAAACAACAACCTGCTGCTGTCAAAGATCCAGGCAATTTCATTCAATTCCTGCAACAGTTTTCCCAAAATCTTGAGGATAACTCAGCGAATGAAGATGGAGTGCCGCAAGGGGATCTTTCTTGTGCAGAACAGGGAAATCAGCTAGTGGACGACAAAGAAGATGAATCAGTCGCCGATTCTGAAAATGCAACCGACACACGTATACCAGAAGCAAATTCAGAAATGACGAAACAGGCAGAAATCGTAAATGAAGGAGCTTTGGGGTGGCTAGGTTTTTTCGGATCGCAAATGACTGAATCGAAGGGAAGCATTTTGGGAGGCTACCCATTGCAACTGCCAAAGGAAGACCCATTAGTGGTGGATTCGGTCAGTGAGCAATCTGTCACTTCAGTAGCGACCGATCAAGTATTTCAGTCAACAGGAGGAAATCCGTTAAAAGACACTGCTTCAGAATCAATTCTGAGCAAGCCAGACACACCTGTAGCAGCGATTCTGCCAGTAGGAGAACTGACTGCGGACGGAGAAAAAATCCACTTGGATTCTGGAACAGAGAGTATCTCACAAACAGATGCCCCAGTAGATGCAAAAGGAAATACAACCAGTGAAAAGACACTTCTGGTTGATGAACCTTCAAAGGGGAGTGCACAGCCTTTCATTCCACAGCAAGCACTTGAAAGAGTCGCTATTTCCGAGAGTTCCACAATCGACAACTCAATGAAGCCAATCGATGGATCTAACGGTTTGCAGCAAACAACGACACTAGACTTGTCCAAGTTGTTGATGCAGAACGATCAACGTCCGACACCAGCTGCAGTCAAAACAGTCGTAGAACCATTGACGCAGAAAATTGAACAGTTAGTACAGACTCCAGAGAAAAAAATCACACTCCAATTAGTGCCGGAAAAACTTGGCAAAGTCCGAATTGCATTGGAAGTTACTGCGCAAGGGAGCCGTCTGGAATTTACGGTAGAGCAGCAACAGACCAAGCACTTATTGTCATCGATCAAGACAGAACTGGAGCAAGTCCTTCAAAAACAAGAAAATCAACTGATTTCTGGGAAAGAAGGCGTCTTGAAAGAAAATCCTGCCACAGCGGTTGAACGTGCTGCTTTGACTGATTCACTTGCTAGTTTTACTTCGACGACTGATGGACAAACAGCACAACAAGGCTTCTCACAGCCTCAAAGACAATCGGGAAAAAAAAGCTACAATCAAGTTCCTTTACCTAAAGAAGAAGAGACAGCAGAGCAAACAAATCATGCCATTAGTATTTTGGCTTAATGCAAAAGGAGAAGAAAGATGCCTAATGAAATTACACAATCGGCTGCGGGGATCGCAAATGCAACTTCTTTAGCTCAAACCCACCGAGCTTCCGATATTTCAATGGATGATTTCCTTAAGATTTTAGCAGCTACTATGAGTAATCCTTCTTTTAGCGGTGACTCTTCAGGCGGCGGAACGGATTACATTTCTCAATTGGTCCAGTTTACTACATTGGAACAATTGAATGAATTAAGTGAGACGGTAATGACGTCAGTGATCCTTCAGCAGCAACAACAGGCTTTTGGTCTGATCAACAAAGAGGTCACAGTATTAGATGGAAAAGAAAAAGTTACAGGAGTCATTGAGAAAGTTCGCTTTTCGAATGGGTATGCCACGATCGTTGTCAATGGGAAAGAGTACAACATGAGTGCAATTGAAGAGATCGGCGGCGATCCTAAAACTTCGGATGGATCAGAAAGTGAATCAGAGAGCGAATCGAAAGGTGAGTCAGTATGAATCAAATAGGCCGCAATTTACCATTACAAGCTGCCACCTCTGAAAAAACGCCTAGAACCGCACCCTATCAAGCAAGAAATACCGATTTTTCGGAGATGCTGCAAGACAAGCAAAGAAGTATCAAAGTTTCCCATCATGCACAAAAGCGGCTGACGGATCGAGAATTAACACTTCAAGAGACCGATTATGATTCGCTTTCAACTGCAATGAGTGAATTAGCAGCTAAAGGTAGTAAAGAATCATTATTAGTATACAAAGATATGGGTCTGATTGCAGATGTTCACAGCCGTACGATCATTACAGCAATGGGAATGAACGAATTGAACACAGTCACCAATATCGATAGTGCAACATTTATTAAATAACAGCTGGACTGAAAAGGGGCTGTAGTATTTTCTGAATGACAGAGGAAAATACGTCAAATCGAAGGAGGAAAACAAATGTTACGATCATTATATTCAGGTGTTAGTGGAATGAAAAATCTTCAAACGAAAATGGACGTGGTATCAAATAATATTGCCAACGTCAATACGATTGGTTTCAAATCAAGTCGGGTACTTTTCCAAGACATGATGAGTCAAACCACATCAAATGCAACCGCACCAGGAAATGGTTCAGGTGGTGTCAACGGTACACAAGTCGGTTTAGGCGTGCAAGCTGGTTCGATCGACATGATCAATACAGTCGGAGCACCTCAATCTACTGGGCGAGCAATGGACTTTTACATCAGTGGGCAAGGGTATTTCATGGTCAAAGGTTCTGGCGAAAATGGCGAAACTTATTACACACGTGATGGATCTTTCGTACGAGACAGTAACGGCACGCTGACTAACAGTGATGGAATGCAAGTATTAGGACGTACTGGCAGCACAAATCCGCCACTCGTTTACGATGACAAATATGAAGAGGGTGCAGGACTTAGCGGCGAAACAGAGATTGGACCGTTAGAAATTCCTGCAACAATCACTGTGGATGGCAAAGAACTTACTTATAATTCAATGGCCATCGATGCCAATGGACTAGTCGTTGCAAAATACGGCGACAAATCATTCGTCATGGGGAAAGTCTCTATTGCAACTTTCAATAACCCTGAAGGATTGGAAAAAGTCGGCGGAAATAACTACATGCAATCGAACAACTCGGGTGCCCCAATTGTTGCGGGTGCAGGTCAAAATGGCTCAGGTCGTCTACAAGCAGGCGCATTAGAAATGTCGAATGTCGATCTATCGACGGAATTTACAGAAATGATCATTGCCAGCAGAGCGTATCAAGCAAACTCAAGAAGTATCACCACTTCTGATGAAATGCTGCAAGAATTGTTGAACTTGAAACGTTAACAGAATCCCTCATAAAAAATAGGAGGTACCGGATGATTTTATTGACGGCACTGAATGGCAGAGAGTTTTATCTAAATCCGGAACTGATCTATCGGGTCGAAGAAATGCCCGATACGTTGATTACACTAATCGATGGCAAGACACTGGTTGTAACTGAGTCTGCGGCAGAAACGGCACAGCGTGTCATTGACTATAAACTCTTGATCAATTCGAAACAAATAAATAACTAAGGGTGGGTTAAGATGGCTAAAGTGAAAGAAAAGGAAGAAAAAGAACAAGGGAAAGAAAAAAGCAAAGAGAAAGGAATCAATTTGTTTTTACTGATCCCGATTCTGTTGGTTATCGTGATCGGCGGGACGATTGGCGGGACATTGGTAACCAATCACTTCCTAGTAGAAGACAAAACCGTTGCGCCGAAAACGAAAGCAAAAGGCATTGCTTCTGATGAATCGATTGTTGCTTTAGAGGAATTTCTTGTAAATCTTGAGAAAGAAGAAGGGCAGGAACAGCAATACATGAAGGTCAACCTTTCGATTCTCGTTGATAATGAAGAAAAAAGCGAAGAAGTGACGAAGAATGTTGCTGTTATTCGGGATAGCATCGTTAACTTGTTGCGCCAAAAGAAAGCCAGTGACATTTTAAGTTCGGCAGAAAGTGTTCCGAATTTGAAAAAAAATTTGAAGGAAGCAATTAATCATGAGTATGGATCAGCAATCGTCAATGAAGTATATGTCACTGATTTAGTGATCCAATAGAAAGAGGAACGTTGATGGAAACATTTTTTTCATTGATTAAAATGATCGCTTTTTTGTTAATCATTTTGTATCTGATCAATGTCAGTTTGAAGTATTTGAATCGCTACACGAACCAACAGAATAATCAGCTGCGGATTCTACAAAAAGTCGCCGTCAGCAAATCCTCCTCCATTGGGATCATTCAGATTCTGGACAAATATTATGTGATGAGTTTTTCGGAACAGCAGAACCAGATCTTAAAAGAACTTAGTGCCGAAGAAGCAGCTATCTTGATGTCCAGAACTGGGGAAACGTCAGAATCATTACGAGTGACAGATTTCTCTGAATGGGTAAAGAAAGCAAAGAGCCAATTAGAAACGAAACGAGGCAAGCAAAAATGAGCGCAAAACGAAAATGGACGCTAGTAGCA
Source organism: Enterococcus sp. AZ091 (assembly GCF_051714805.1). Classification (NCBI taxonomy): domain Bacteria; kingdom Bacillati; phylum Bacillota; class Bacilli; order Lactobacillales; family Enterococcaceae; genus Enterococcus; species Enterococcus sp. AZ091. The sequence goes on from NZ_JBIOSO010000001.1 coordinate 563,664, forward strand.
GCGATCCTTTTAAGCAACTTATGGATGCCTCAAACTGCGTTTGCCTTAGACATTGGGGATATGAGTACCACGATTAGTGATTTGCTCTCTAACGGCAGTGGATCAAACGATACGATCAATACTTTTTTGCTGGTGACTTTGCTATCTTTGATTCCTGTTTTACTGATCATGATGACCTCGTTCACCCGCATCATTATGGTACTTTCTTTTGTACGAAGTTCATTAGGAACCCAGCAGAATCCGCCCAACCAAGTATTGATCGGTCTTGCTCTGTTTCTTACTTTCTTTATCATGAAGCCCGTCTATACGGATATTTATCAGCAAGCCATTGAACCTTTTGACCGGCAAGAAATCACGCAAGCCGAAGTTTTTGATCGCTCAGAACGTCGAATCAAAGAATTTATGATGCTCCAAACACGAGAAAAAGATATTCAGCTTTTCGCCGAAGCTTCTGGGGCAAAAGAAAAATATGAAACTTCAGATGAAGTGCCGCTAACCGTAATGGTCCCGGCATTTATCATTAGTGAATTGCGGACGGCCTTCAGTATTGGATTTTTGATCTTTATTCCTTTCTTGATCATTGATTTAGTTGTTTCGAGTATTTTGATGTCGATGGGGATGATGATGTTGTCCCCGATCATGATCTCACTGCCATTTAAGATCCTACTGTTCGTCTTAGTTGACGGTTGGTATTTAGTGGTGGAATCACTGATCAAGAGTTTCCAATAATTCACAGGAAAGGAGCAGAAAACCAATGTCTGTTGCAACGGTACTCGACATATTGCGAGAAGCATTCATTCGGATCTTATTGATTTCTGGACCGGCGCTACTTATCGGGATGCTTGTGGGGTTAGTGATCAGTATTTTTCAAGCCACTACCCAGATTCAAGAGCAGACGTTAAGTTTTGTGCCCAAACTGATCGCTATTTTCTTAACATTGATTCTTGCCGGCAATTTTATGCTGAATCTTTTGCTTAATTTCACTAAAACCATCTTTAAGATGATCGCGGCATTGTAAGGAGGCAAAGCATGGCACTGATCCAAGCAAGTATCCTGATTTTTTGCCGCATGATGGCATTTGTTATCTTGTGTCCCATATTTTCACAACAAAATTTTCCTTCGCTTGCGAAAGTGGTTCTAGGCGTTGCCTTCACCTTTCTTTGTTTACCTGCGGTCGAACCATTGCCAGAGGCGACATCGTTTATGTTTGCGATTTTGGCTCTCAAAGAGATTTTACTGGGAATGGCGATGGGTTATTTGAGTCAGTTGGTTTTTACTGGCGTGCAAATCGCTGGTCAAATGATCGACTTTCAAGTGGGGTTTTCGATGGCTCAGGCCTATGACCCGACGATCCAAATGAACGTCTCTCAATATGGAAAAACGTATTATTGGTTAGCCGTAGGAACCTTTTTCACCTTGAATTTGCATCATCGCTTGATTTCAGCGCTGCTTCTATCTTTTACGATTGTTCCCTTAGGAACAGTTCAAATTAGTGGTACCACCATCGAAGGTATCGTGAAACTATTTGGACAGATGATGGAAATGGCACTCAATTTAGCTGCGCCGATGCTCATAGCACTACTGATGGTAGATCTGGTATTAGGGGTGATTTCGCGGTCGATTCCGCAAATCAATATCTTAATGATGAGTCTTTCCTTAAAAACAGCAATCAGTTTTATGATCTTTTTGCTACTACTGCCAAACGCCATTACTTTTTTGAGTAAGCAGCTTCCAGATACAATCAAGTATTTACAAGAGTTCATGACATCACTGAAATCATAGAGAGGTGAAAAACGTGTCAGAAAAAGACGGCAAAACAGAACAACCCACGGCCAAGCGTTTACGGGATGCCCGTAAACGCGGAGAAGTTCCTAAAACGCAAGAGTTAGCGGCTGCGGTCTCTCTGATGGTCTTTTCTTTTATGTTGTTGCCCCTTTGGCACTTTTTTGCGCAGCGCTTTTTACCTTATCTCACTCGAGCGTTGGAGCATCTGTATTTGTTTGAAGCCAGCGTTGCGGATTTACCTCGTTTAGGACTTCAAAGTATTTTGCTATTTTTTTTGCTTTGCGCACCTGTCTTTGTGATTGCTTATGCGGTTGGTTTAATTACTAACTATGCTCAAGTGGGAATCTTATTTTCTGCTAAAGCAATCAAACCAAATTTCAAGAAGCTGAATCCGCTGGCTGGATTAAAGCAACAATTCAGCACTCGAGCGCTTGCCAATCTCGCTAAAACGTTAGCAAAATTTGGCATTATTGTTTATCTTTGTTACCAGAAATTTTTGGCGGCTGTCCCAACATTACTGGGTGTCAGTGAGGTCGGTTTAGAAAAAACAGTCTATTTTCTGATTGAACGGGCAAAGGATCTATTTTTTCAGATCTCACTTTTTTTGATTGTTTTAGCGGTAGGAGACTATGTGTATCAACGCTACAGTCATCGCAAGAACTTGAAGATGAGCAAGCAAGAAATCAAAGATGAATACAAGCAAATGGAAGGTGATCCGCAAGTCAAATCTCAGCGGAAAGCAAAATACCGAGAGATGACACGCAACGCCATCGCTCACGTCAAGGAAGCCACTGTCGTTATCACTAACCCGACGCACTTTGCCATTGCGATTCGCTACGATGCGGAGAATGAAGGAGTGCCGAGGGTTTTAGCAAAAGGTGCTGATCAGTTGGCACAGCGAATGAAAGCAGAAGCAGCAAAAGAAAACATTCCGATGATCGAAAATCGGGAAATTGCTCGAGCTCTTTATAGACAAGTAGAGCCGGGAGATTTGATACCAGTAGAGATGTACGAAGCGATCGCTGAGATCATTGCACTGGTTTATCAATTGGAAGAAAACGAACGCGGAAAGATTTAAAACGGAGGCAACAGCATGAATGAGGCAGTAGCAAAATCTAAGAAAAAAATCGGTTATGCGGATGTCCTAGTTTCTTTTTTAGTGATCGGGATTATTGGATTGATCATTATTCCTTTACCAGCAACTATTTTGGACTTTTTAATCATTGTCAATCTAACGATTGCTATCAACATTCTGCTGATCACCCTGTTTACCAAAACAGTTTTGGAATTTACCACCTTTCCAACACTTCTTTTGATTACGACGATGTTCCGGCTAGGATTGAACCTGTCTTCTACCCGCTTGATTCTGACACAAGGGAATGGGGGCCATGTCATTGATGCCTTCGCGAATGTCGTAGCTGGAAGTAATTACATTGTCGGAATCATTTTGTTTGTCATCATCATGGTGGTACAACTAGCTGTCGTGACTAATGGTGCGGGACGAGTGTCAGAGGTTACTGCTCGTTTCACACTAGATGCGATGCCAGGAAAGCAAATGGCCATTGATTCGGATCTGAATGCCGGATTAATCACGGAAGCCGATGCCCGGAAACGTCGAAAAGACTTGCAGCGGGAAGCGGACTTTTTTGGCTCGATGGATGGTGCCAGCAAGTTCGTTAAAGGAGATGCGATTGCCGGGATCATGATCACGGTCATCAACTTGGTCGGCGGCGCGATCATCTTTTCCATGGGAGGGCAAATGACAGTCATGGAAGCTTTCTCCCAGTTTGGTAAATTAGCTATCGGAGACGGTTTGGTTAGTTCGATCCCCTCCCTGCTGATCTCCATCGCATCTGGTGTGATGGTCACTCGTTCAGACAATGACAGTTCCTTTGGTTTAGACATTGCAGCCGATATCACAAGAAATCCGCAACTCTTCCGAATCGTCGGTATGATTCTTTTTGTTTTGGCGATCGTGCCAGGGTTTCCACCGATCCCTTTTCTCCTGATTGGTGGCGGTTTATTTGCCGCTAGTTTCATGATTACACAGCAAGAAGAAAAGCAACGGACAGAACAAAAGAAATTGGAACAGAAACTCGCTTTGGAACGTAAAAAAGAAGCCCAAGAAGAAGACGATTCTGTCGCTTCCTTCCAAGTAGAACCGATTGCAGTTGAAATCGGCTATGGACTAATCCCAATCGTCGACAGTTCCATCGATAATAGTCTGATGAATCGTATCGTCGCGATTCGTAAACAAAGCGCCCGAGAGTTAGGGATCCTAGTCAGTCCGGTACGTATCCGAGACAATCTCTACCTTGAGTCAAATGATTATGTGATCAAAATTCGAGGGAATGAAGTGGGACGGGGCGATATTTATCCGAATAAAGTAATGGTCATCAGTCCTAATGAAGAACCTTTCCCATTTGAAGGAATCGCAACCAAAGAACCAGCCTTTCATTTAGATGCGATGTGGATCGATGAGAAAGATAAGGAATTGGCTGAATTGCAAGGCTTTACGATTATTGAACCATTAACGGTGATTGCCACGCATCTCAAAGAAATCATTTACAGCCATGCGCCAGAATTACTAGGCCGACAAGAAGTGAAGAAATTGTTGGAAGGAATCAAAGAACAGTACAACGTAGTCATTGATGAATTGATTCCTGAGATTCTAAGGTTGGGTGAAGTACAAAAAGTATTACAAAATCTTCTAGATGAACAGATCCCAATCAATGATCTGGCAACAATATTAGAAACATTAGCCGATTACGGCGTTGTAACAAAAGATGTAGAAGTCTTGACAGAATATGTTCGTCAAGCACTGAAACGAACGATCGTGGCGAAATATATTGGGGAGCAGCATGAACTGAAGGTCGCTGTCATTCATCCAAAATTAGAAGAAATGATTGCTCAAAGTATTCAGAAGACAGCAACCGGCTCTTACCCAGTCTTAAAGCCAGAGACAGTGACGAAAATTTTGGATTCAATCAATACGATCCAACATGCAGCGATCGCTCAGAATGTTTCCTTCGTAATTCTAGCTTCACCAAAGATTCGTCTTCCGTTCAAGAAAATGATCACATTCAATTTTCCGGATTTGGCAATCTTGTCACTGAATGAGATACCTAACGAAATCGCTATTGAGACGGTAGGCAGTATTGAGATATGAGCAAAGAGTGCGAAGTGAAAGGAGAATAACCGATGTACGAAGTGGATAGAGAAGCAGAAATCATTAAATACCTTCCTCTAGTCGAACGCGTGGTTCAGCGAATGTCAATCAAAACGACAGATTACGAACAAGGAGATCTATTCAACATTGGGGTCATCGGATTGATGGATGCGTTAAACAAATTTGATCCGACGAAAAAAGTGCCTTTTGAAAGTTATGCGGTCCTTCGTATCAAAGGAGCGATCATTGACGAAGTACGCAAGCATGCAAAAATCTCACGTTATAAAATGGCGGCAGTTAACCAATTTTATCAAGCACGACAAGAGTTAGAGCAAACCTTGAAGCGAGAAGCGACTGATACAGAAATCTCTAAACAGATGGGAATTAGTCGCGGACAGTTGGCAGATATTTATGAAAGCCTACATTATTTAGCTAGTGTGTCATTAGAGGATACATTGTTTTCTGCTCAAGATGAAGGTATGACGATCAAAGATTCTATCAGCGATAAAGAAGCGGTAGATGTGGAAGAAGCGTTATTAGAAACAGAACGTCTGCAAGCATTGACTACCTGTATCAAAAAGCTTGGGGAAAGAGAGCAGTTGATTTTGAGTTTGTATTACACCGAAGAATTGACACTCAAAGAGATCGCAGAAATTTTAGAAATCTCAATTCCAAGGGTTTCACAGATCCACGGCAAAATGGTAGCTAAATTACGATTATTGATCAAGGAGGAACTAGCATGATTCGAGGATTAGATATTCTTTCCCGCAACATCAATGTCTTACAGAAACGGCAAGAAACGACTAGTGGGAACATCGCCAATGTCAAAACCACTGGGTATCAAGCAAAAAAACTATTTCAATCGACATTAGATGAAGTAGCATTACATAATTATCAAGGCGGTGCTCAGGCAAACACTCGTCATGATATTGGTGGACTGGCATTCGGGAATCAATTAGCCGGCACCAGTTTGGAACAGGCAGCTGGGGCGATAAAACAAACGGATCAAGCAACAGATTTCGCACTGCTTTCTGATGGCTACTTTACTGTCCGAACACCTGCAGGTGAAACATTATACACGCGAAAAGGGGACTTTACCCTTAATCAGCAGAATCAATACGTGACCCAAGAAGGATACGTTGTTTTAGGCAATGGCAATCAGCCAGTGACCGCAGCAGATAATCCGCAATTCCAAGTCCGTTTGTTTGAACCAGACCAGTTGATGGCCAATGGGGAAACTTACTATACCAGCGACAATGCAGGGACGATCGCTGCACGGCCGACGGTGCAGCAAGGGTATCTGGAACAAGCCAATGTGGTCGTGGCAGACGAGATGGTGGCAATGATCCAGACATCAAGAGAATTTGAAGCAAACCAAAAAGTATTGAACTCCACCAATGAAACACTCCAAAAAGCAGTGAACGAATTAGGAAAGATTTGAGGATAGCAGAATGAATATGAACGGTTTATTAGGGATCAGTCGTTCAGGAATGAACAGTTTACAAAAGAATTTGGACAATGTTGCTAACAACATTGCCAATGTCAATACCAATGGTTATCAAACGCAAACGACTCATTTCAAAGAACTGATCAACAATGCAGTATCAACTGAGGAAGTCTATTTCAGTGGTAATGCGGCACAATACGGCTGGAACGTTGGTTCTTCAGCTACAACTGGAACTAGCTTTGGTCAAGGTGTGTTGACAGCTAGCAGTCAGCCGCTAGATGTGGCGATCCAAGGTACGGGATTCTTTGGCGTCCGCAATGGAAACAATGAGTTGCTTTTGACAAGAGCTGGGAATTTCCAGTTAGATGCTGAAAAAGGACTAGTCACCAGCGATGGCTACCCTGTCGCTATGACTACTATGGTACCCGCTAATCAATGGCCAAATGCCCAGAACATCCAAATTGATTCTGCAGGCCGATTAATGACCCAACAAAATGGACAGGCAGTTCTACTAGGGCAATTGACACTTTATAACCCAACCAATATGAATGATCTGGTTCCTGTGGGAAGTCAGCTATTTCAAACACAAAATGCCCAGCTAACAAGTTCTCAAGCAGACCCAACCGCTTTTGGAACGATCAATCAACATTATTTGGAGGGATCGAATGTAGACTTGGCCGGTTCAATGACAGAACTGCTGACGACACAAAGAGCATACGCCCTTAATACAAAAGCAATGCAAACAACGGATGATATGTTAGCTGTTGTCAATCGTTTTACTAATTAGAGGAGAGACCAATGATCCGATTAACCAAAGTCAGCAAGCAATTCCAAAATGGCACGCTAGCATTAGCAAATATTACCGCTGAGATCTCGCAAGGCGAATTTATTTATGTCGTAGGACCGAGCGGCTCTGGCAAATCGACACTGTTCAAGTTACTGCTGAAAGAAGAAGAGCTTTCAGCAGGGTCGATCCAAATTGGCAATGTGCTGCTAGAAGGGCTGAAAGATCGTCACTTATATATGATTCGGCGACAAGTAGGCATTATCCAGCAGGAAGACCTGCTGTTGGCACATATGACGGCTTATAAAAACATTGAATATGCATTACAGGTATTGGGCGTGCCACGGAAAATACGCAAAGAAAAAACCGATAAAGCATTGCAAATGGTGGGAATGACGGCTTATCAATCTTGCTATCCCCATGAATTGTCGGTAGGACAATGCAAAAAGATCGCGATCGCCCGTGCCATCGTAACTGAACCGGCAGTCTTGATCGCAGATGAACCTACAGCAAATTTAGATATTAAATCCGCAGTAGAAATCATGAAATTATTCATAAAGATCAACCAGTTAGGGGCCACCGTGCTTCTTGCTACCCATGACAGCACCATGGTCAATACTGTTCGGAATCGTGTTTTTGAGCTTAAAGAAGGACGATTGATACGGGACGATCGCAACGGCGGCTATACCCGTTATGCAGACCCGAAAGATACATATGTCTGGTGACAAGCCTTAAATTTCCAGTTAATTATCCGATTAGGGAACTAGAAGATTGTTTTCATAATCGGATAAAGAAGGAGTGACACTGCGATTATCAAGTGAAGAGCGAATCTTGATAAAAATCATTGACGATCATATCGCATAGGAAAGGATACTGTCATGAAGAAGAAGTTACAAGCTATTATCAAAAAAATCCGCCTCGCTACGCTGCTTCCCTTAATTATTACGTTTGTCGTTTTATTGGGGTGCTATTTCTTTGTTTTACGGCCTCACGGAGACGATCAGTTGAGTCATGTGTTCTTTATTTTTTCAATAATCGTTCTCTTATTGGAATTTATTGGAGTTGTCGTACTCTCTTTTGTGGTGAAACATAAGGATCCAGGAATGGATACATTACTAGCAGAATTGGAAATTGTTAGTGGAGGAGACCTCTCGCACATTGATGCTATGGGGAATGACGGAAATGATCCCCTCTTTGAAAAGGTCAAAAATAGTTTTAAAGGTGTCTTGAATACATTTAAAGCAGTAATCGTGGGAATGCATGAAGAAAGCACCCGCATGACGGAAATGGTTGGAAATTTGACCAATACGTCCAAAAATGCCAAAACATCTATCGAAAATGTTCGCCAAACGATGAACGCTATCGCCAACGCAGCCAGTTCTCAAGCCTCTGAAGCAGAACAGACCTCTGTTGACATGGACGAATTAGCAACAAGCATCGAGGAAATCCACAAAGAGATCGACCTCATGAATGGCTACGTGCAAAAATCTCAAGATAGCAATTATCGAAATTCTGAAGTGATGATGTATGTCTCAGAAAGTTGGGAAGTCGAACGTCAAAATCAAGCTGATTTGGTGGATGGTATGAATGATATGAATGAAGACATTCAAAGTATCGGCAAAATCGTTCAGTTGATTAATGATATTTCTGATCAAACCAATCTTTTGGCATTAAATGCTTCGATCGAAGCAGCTCGTGCAGGGGAAGCAGGCCGCGGATTTGCCATTGTGGCAGAAGAAGTTCGCAGTTTGGCAGAACAGAGCAGTCAATCGACTAAAAGTATTCGGACGATCATTGAAGCAATCCGCAAAAAATCTGAGAAAGTTGTTTCAGCAGCGATGAATTCTTATGAGGGCGGGAAAAAACAAACAGACAATATCAATAAGGTGATTGATTTAGCCAATGAAATCTCTGATATTGTTGAAAAATTAGTAATGAGTATCCAAACAGTCGAGTCACATATTACCGGCATCGTGGAGAAAAAAGATATGGTGCAAGTCTCTGTCAGCAATATTTCCTCTGCTGTTTCAGAAACCTCTGCCGGCACCCAAGAAGTGACGGCCAACTTGGAAGATTTCTATTTGGTCATCGAAGAATTTGAATCGAATGCGCAAGAAATCGAAACGATCGCGAGCATTCTGAAGTTCCAAGTAGATAGCTTTAAATTCTAGAGAGAGGAAAAGATGCTGATGGAGCAATATGTAATATTTAGAAGTCATGACCAGCTCTTTGCAATCCGAGTCCAGCAAGTGACACGAGTGATTGAAGCCCAATCCTTTATTCAGTTACCGGAAGTGGCTGATTTCGTTTTAGGTGTCTATGAATTTCAAGAAAAAATGATCCCGATTATTGATGTTCGCCGTAAACTATTCAAAGAGCCCACAACGGTTTCTGAACGGAACAATGTCATCTTATGTCATTGGAATGATCAAGATCTTGGGCTGTATGTCGATGAGATCGTGGGGATCTCTACGCTGGAAGAGACGGATTATGAAGCTCAGCTTGATCGTTCGGGACTTAAACAAAGTTATATCGAGCAATTTTTGAAAAGCGATGAATCCGTCGTACTATTATTGGCGCTCTCCTTTTTATTTGACTATGAACCGGAGGAATGGCAGGACACGTTCGGAGAAACGAGTTGACCCGTCTATTGAAAACAAAACAGGAGATTCATGTAGGCATCTCAGAGTATAAAATTGCCCAGTATCCGGACAAATTAATGACCGTTGGACTGGGATCCTGCGTTGGCACGATCATTTATGATGAAAAAAGCAAAATTGGCGGACTGAGCCATATTATGCTGCCAGATAGTCAACCATTTTCCCACAAGCGGGAGATCAAGCCGGGAAAATTTGCTGATCTGGCATTGCCAAACATGGTTGCAGAATTGCAGCGTAAAGTACGTGCTCCGCGATTCAAAGCCAAAATCGTTGGTGGTGCCAATATGTTTCAATTCCAAACAATCACGAATACGAGTAATATCGGACAACGCAATGTTGAGGCAGTTGAACAATCTTTGGCCAAGTTGGGAATTCCCATTGTAGCCAAACACGTTGGTGGTACGACTGGAAGAACAATGATCGTTGACTTAGACGATTTTACAACAATGGTTCGGATCGTAAATCAAGAAATCATCTATCTATAAAGGAGTTTGAAAAAAATGAAAAGAGTATTGATCGTAGATGATTCTGCTTTTATGCGGAAAGTGGTGACGGATCTGTTGGAACAGATGCCCCACATCAAAGTAGCTGCTGCTGCTCGTAATGGCAAGCAAGCACTAGATCATCTTGCGAAAGAATCTTTCGACCTTGTAGTGATGGATGTAGAAATGCCTGTATTGGATGGATTAGAGACATTGCGGATGATCAAAGAACAGTACACCGTTCCGGTAATCATGCTCAGTTCAATGACAAATCAAGAAACAACGATTGAGTCATTAGAGCTCGGGGCGGCAGACTTCGTTGAAAAGCCTGTTAATCTATCTCAGATTCAACAAGACTGGATCGATGATTTCTACAAAAAAATCGATTCGCTTGATCAAAACCATTCTAAGGGAATAAACCATAGTATAGCTGAACAAATAAAATTAACGTCACACCATTTGCCACGGACAGTTGAAGCAGTCGTGATTGGCTCTTCCACCGGTGGCCCCAGAGCTTTGTTGGGAATCATCCGCGGCTTGCCTAAACGGCTGCATTGCCCAGTCATGATCGTTCAACACATGCCGGCTGGATTCACGGCATCTTTCGCTCAACGTCTGAACTCGGAAACAACAGTACCAGTCAAAGAAGTGACCGACGGCATGCCGATTGAAAACCAAGTCTATCTTTGCCCAGGAGATTACCATATGACAGTGGGACAAGGGCGTTTTCACCTGAATCAACGGGAGAAGCTTCACGGAACTAGGCCGGCGGTTGATTATTTATTCACTTCAGCAGCCAGCGCTTATCAAAAGGGTCTAGTCGGTGTTTTATTGACTGGAATGGGTAAAGATGGTGCCAAAGGAATGCGAGCGATCCAACAAGAAGGTGGTTATACCATCGCTCAGGACAAAGACAGTTGTGTGGTCTTCGGGATGCCGCGATACGCCATCGAACAAAAGGCAGTCGATGAAGTTCTAGCACTAAGCAAGATTGAAACAAAAATCGGACAGATAGTCGGGTGAGAACATGGAGACAGATTTTGTTGTTTTTAATCAATGGGTCAGTGATCGGCTGGGGGTACAGCTAGCGGCCTACAAAGAAAGTCAAATGCAAAGACGGATTTTGACCATCATGGAACATTCAGGTGCTAAAAATTTGCAGGAATACCAGCGGCTTTTGGAGAAAGATATGGTTGTCAGAGAAGCTTTTCTAGCCCATATCACGATCAATGTTACCGAATTTTATCGTAACAAAGAGTTATTTGATGCCTTTGAAAAAACGCTGCTGACTAAGATCGTGCCACAGTTTGCATTGCCGAAAATTTGGAGTGCGGCTTGCTCGATAGGTGCGGAGCCTTATACGATCGCCATGCTGTTAGAGAAAAATCGCTTGGCAGCGCCCGCTGTTTTAGCAACGGATATCGATCAGCAGATTTTGACAAAGGCAAAACAAGGGGTGTATCGCGAGCACGAGCTAAGAAATGTTCCTATTGAAGAACTAGCGAATTATTTTGAGGTCAAAGAGAGAAACACTTATCAGATCAAACCAGAACTCAAGCGGAAAGTTCATTTCAAGAAACATGATCTATTGAAAGATCCCTATGAAAAGAATTGTCACGTGATCGTCTGCCGCAATGTAACGATTTATTTCAAAAGTGATGCCAGAGACGAAGTGTATCAGAAGTTTAGTGATGCCTTAGTACCAGGTGGGATTTTATTTACTGGAGCAACAGAAACGATTAATTTTTCGGAAAAATTCGGGTTGAAAAAAATCGATTCCTTTATTTATCAAAAAATATAATTTCGCAAAGGAGGGATTCATTTGGATGATAATAGCGTATACCGTACGCTTTTCTTCGAAGAGACAGATGACCATCTGCAACAGCTGAACGACCATGTATTGGCATTAGAAAGCAATCCGCAAGACACAGCACTTTTAAATGATATTTTCCGCTCAGCTCATACACTGAAAGGGATGGCAGCGACGATGGGGTACGATGTGATGACACAGTTGACCCACAAGATGGAAAATATTTTTGAGCTATTCAAAACAGCAACGTTGTCAGTGACGAGTGATTCCATCTCGCTGATTTTTAAATGCTTGGATCGGTTATCCGAATTGGTGGAAGACTTGCGGGAAGAAAAAGAACTGCAGCCGAATCAAATCACAGATTTGCTGCTGGAATTAGATCAAGTAGAACAGCAAAGCCAAAATCAATCCGATCAACAACATTCGGAAACAACAACCTCCGATACACCGCTTGCGCAGTTATCGCTGGCATTTGAGCAATTAGATTCTTCGGATCTTTTTGTGATCGAACAAGCGGTAGCCGGGGATTACCACGCCTTCAGCATTGCGGTCCGCTTAGAAAAAGATTCCATGCTCAAGGGGCCTAGAGCCTTTTTGATCATGGAAAAACTGGAACAATCTGGTGATATCCTGCATACGGAACCGAGTGCGGAACAATTGGAAGAAGGTGATTTTGATTCTGATTTTAGGCTAGTGTATCTCACTCAGAATGAGTTGGCGGAAGTCCAAAAGAATATTGCTAGTAATAGTGAGATCGAAGAGTTTCGAGTTGAGCCTTTTCAAGCAAATCCGTCTCAAGCAACAAATGAGACTCTAAAAACAGACACCACGAAAGAACCAACACCCAAAACCAAAGAAACAATGACACATCATGCGTCTGTTTCTAATCAATCGATCCGGGTGGATCTATCGCGACTCGATTCTTTTTTGGATCTAGTTTCGGAATTAGTCGTCTATCGCAACCAGCTGGAAGATGTCAGCCATCGCGAAAACATCGAAGCAATCAAAGATCCGCTGGAACAAGTCTCCCATCTGACATCTGAATTGCAGGACTTGGTATTGCGGATTCGTATGCAGCAGGTCAATGTCGTTTTCAGCCGCTTTCCCCGAATGGTGCGGGATTTATCGACTGAACTAGGAAAAGAAATGGATCTGGTAATCATTGGAGAAGAAACAGAGTTGGATAAGACGGTTGTTTCTGAACTGAGTGAGCCATTGGTCCATCTCCTGCGTAATTCTGTCGATCATGGGATCGAAAGTCCAGAAGAACGGGAAGCATTAGGAAAATCCCGTAAAGGAACGATTCGGTTAGCTGCATACCAGGAAGGCAATCGAGTCATCATCACGCTAGAAGATGATGGCAAGGGATTAGACCCACAAGTGATCAAAGCAAGTGCGGAAAGAAAAGGCTTAGCCACAGAAGGCTTATCTGATGAAGAGATCCAGCAACTGATTTTCCATCCGGGATTTTCGACAGCAGAAAAAGTTACGAATATCTCGGGTCGAGGTGTAGGGATGGATGCGGTACAATCGAAGATCGCTAATTTAGGCGGCACGATTGAATTATGGAGTCGGCCCAATAAGGGGACGCGCTTTACGATCAAACTACCATTGACCTTATCGATCATTCAAGCACTAATGGTGCGTGTAGGAACCGAAACCTTTGCGATTCCGCTTGATTTAGTTGAACGTGTAGTGATCATTAAAGAAGAAGAAGAAGTGATTCAGACCGTTTCTCAAGAAGTTTATCGTTTCCAGGAAGATTTGATTCCGATTATTCGGACCGATCAGCTTTTAGGAATCGAGGGAAACACAGTCGGAAAAAAATTCGCCATCATTGTCAACAGCGAACAGCAATATTATGGCTTGTTGGCAGACGAGTTAGTTGGTCAGCAAGAAATCGTGATTAAAAAGATCGATCCGCTCCTCCAGCAGCTGGATCGCTATCAGGGGGCGACGATTTTAGGAAACGGCTCGATTGCACTGATTTTAGATGTCAATGCGATTTGTGGAGAAAAAAAGGATGAGCGGCAATGAAATACACCGACTTGCAATTAGACGGATTAAAAGAACTGATCAATATTGGAGGCGGAAATGCTGCCACAAGTATTTCTAAGCTGATCGCGCAACCTATCTCAATGAGTGTACCGAAAGTAGCGGTCTTGGATTATCAAACTCTCTATACACAGATCATGGAAGAAGACAAAGAGGTCCATGCAGTGATCAGTTCAATCAGCGGTACATTCAGCGGCGTGTTTCTCTTTGTACTTTCAGATGTTGCTGCCGATCGACTGGTCCATCTGGTCATGGAAGATGCCACTGAAGAAATGAAGCAGTCGATCATTAGTGAGCTGACGAATATCATTTTTAATTCGTTTCTAAATGCGATCAGCCAACTATTGTCTGCTGAATTAGCGGCGTCGCTACCGATGGCTCGTTATGATTTCTTTGGTGCTGCAATTAGTAGCCTTTATCTAGCATTAAATCAGTTTGATGATCACGTTTTGGTCATTCGCAATGAGTTTTCTTATGAACAAGAAACACTAGACGCCTCGCTGTTCTTTATTCCAGAAGAGGGTGTTCTAGAAGAAATATTTGGTACATTAGGTATTTGAAGGGAGTAACAATTATGTCAAAAAAAGTATTAATCGTCGATGATGCGGTGTTTATGCGCATGAAATTAAAAGATATTCTTGAAAAAAACGGCTATGAAGTAGTCGGAGAAGCACAAAATGGGAAAGAAGCTTATGAAAAATACCAAGCCACTGCACCCGATCTAGTAACAATGGATATTACAATGCCAGAAGTAGATGGCTTAGAAGCGTTGAAAATGATTCGTTCGTCTGATCCATCAGCGAAAGTGATCATGTGTAGTGCCATGGGTCAACAAGGTATGGTTATGGATGCTATTCGAGCAGGAGCAATGGATTTCATCGTGAAACCATTTGATACCGATCGAGTGATCGCGTCTATTGATAAAGCTTTTGCTTAGACTTCAGAGGATGTGTTGAGATGCAAATGATTCTTTTTAAAATGGCGCAGCAACATTATCTGATTTCTGCTGAATCGGTTGAGGAAGTTATCGATGCACCAGAAATCACTAAAGTCCCATTAGCGCCTGAATGGGTCGAAGGCTTGATCAACTTGCGAGGGACCGTTTTGACAGTGATTCGGCTCTCGAAATTGATCGCAGTATCAAGTTCTGCAGAGGATCGGAATGTTTTGATCATGAAGCAAGGCGATGATCGCAAGGGCGTTTTAGTCGAAGAAGTCATCGAAGTGCTGGAATTACAAGAGTCAGATCTGCAATTGAGTGATCAAGAAGGCAGCAGTCATGCCATTGGTGTCGTATCATTGTCAGATAAAGTAGCAAGTGTAATCAAAGTTGATCAGTTGATTTTTTAAGAAAAATGGGGGATTAGTGTGGATCAGGTATTGACGCAGCAAGAAATAGATCTCTTACTGAATGCGATGAGCACAGGAGAGATCGATAAAGAGGTAATGAATGAAGAAGACAAGCAGACAAAAGTAAAAGCCTACGACTTTCGCAGACCAACAAAGTTATCCAAAGAGTACGTCAATACCCTGCACATGATCTTTGAAGACTTTTCTAAAATGAGCAGCAGTATGCTGTCTACCCAATTGCGTACCAACGTAACTTTGCAGTTGGCTGCTATCGAACAAGTAAGTTACGATGAATTTATCCATTCGATCCCTAAGTTTACGTTGTTAGGACTCTTTCGTTCTCAACCGCTAAATGGGATTCAATTCATCGAGATGAACCCTCAACTGTGCATGTTGATGGTGGAACTATTATGTGGAGGATTGGATGCGTATCAAAGCAAACAATCAGAGATTGATTTAGAAGACAAGACGAATTTCACGGATATTGAAACAGCCATTCTGGAAGAAGTAGTCAAACTATTCGTACGGGTCTATGAAAGTGTCTGGCAAGATATCGTCAAGTTAGATTCAGTCTTGGATGGGTTGGATACTAATCCGCAGTTGCTGCAAAATATGTCACCCAATGAACCTGTTGTGTTGGTGACCTTCACATTGAAAATTTTCGAAACCAAGAGTTTTATCAACTTATGTATTCCTTATGTCTTCTTTGAAGGAATCATTGATAAACTAAGTTTTCGTAATTGGTTCGACAGCAATCAACCAGCCAGTTCTGAGGATAGCCGCGAGCTGCAAAAAAGTTTGAATGGAGTCGCGTTAAATCTGGAAGCTTTGTTAGGATATGCCCAGATGAGTTTGTCAGACTTCATTCATTTAGAAGTCGGGGATGTCATCAAATTAGATAAAAAGATCACGGAACCATTAGAGACCTTTGTTGATGGAAAACCGTTTTATCGCGCGAAACCTGGCAAGCAGGGAGATAAGCTAGCCATTGAATTATTAGACAAGTTAGAAGAGGAGCAAGAAGAATGAGCGAAAGTTTTAGCCAATCAGAGATCGATGCATTGATGAATCACGATACCTCTCAGCAAAATGTAGATGAACAAGTAAAAGTTGATATTATCGGAGAAGTCGGGAATATTTCGATGTCCCAAGCGGCAACGACCTTATCGTCGATCTTGAATCGCCGTGTCAGCATTACAACGCCTAGAGTTGTCAGAGTCAAACTTCAAACGATTTTAGATGATCTAGTGGCACCGAAAGTGGCCACGATTGTTGAGTTTAAAGAAGGACTTGTCGGCAGCAATTTGATGCTCTTGGAAGTCAAAGATGCAATCATCATTGCAGATTTGATGATGGGAGGCACAGGTGAAACAACAAGTACTCAATTCACAGAACTAGAGCTAAGTGCTGTTGCCGAAGCAATGAACCAAATGATCGGTACCGCATCTACCTCGATGGCAACGATGATCAATCGCAAAGTGGATATTTTACCACCGATCGTCAAACTATGGAGCGAATCAGAAGCTCTGGAATACGAGGCAGTTAAGGAAGAAGAAATTTACTGTATTTCATTCTCACTAAGTGTGGAAGGTGCGATCGAGAGTGAGATCATGCAAGTTTTTAGCGATCCAGTCGTCAATGATATCGTAGCCGCGATGTTAGCAGATCAAGCAACAGTTGTGGAACGGGAAACACCGGCAAAACCGCAGCCCGCTGTAGAAGCAAAACCAGAACCTGCGGTTAACCAACCGCAAGTGGAAGTCAGTCAACCAGCATTCCAGCCATTAAATGCAACATCAACCACAGATGGCGATAATCTGGATTTGATTTTAGACGTGCCATTGGATCTAAGTGTTGTTTTGGGACGCAGCAAAAAAACAGTCAAAGAAATTTTATCTTTCAATGCTGGATCGGTCATCGAATTGGACAAACTGACAGATGAACCGTTAGAAATATTGTTGAACGGGAAATTGATCGCTAAAGGAGAAGTTGTCGTCATCAATGAGAACTTTGGTGTCCGGATCACCAATATCTTGTCCCAAAAGCAACGGATTCATAACTTGAGTTAAGTGAATCTTCTTAGAAAAAGTTAAACAAAAAGGTTTAACTTTTTTTCTTTTTATCCGATAGTATAAAATAGAAGAAGCACCGAGAATGGAGGAACTCTCATGAAAATCGCAAGAGGTTATGCAGAGTATAGCGACAAAGCCATCCAACGAGAAACAATCAAGCCAACCAAAGCAGAGCAAACCGCTGCCGAAAAAAAGGTTGACGTCCAATTGTCAAAAACAGCGCAAACGATCAAAAACAGTGGCGGTAACGAAGCGAGCCGTGCTGATCGTGTCGCTGCATTAAAACAATCCATCAAAGATGGCACTTATCAAGTATCAGCAGAAGCAATTGCCACTAAAATGCTTGCTAGCGATGTAAAGAAGGCGGATTAGATGACAGAACGTGAATTTGAACGACAATTACAACGTTTTTTTCGACTTTTGGTCAAAGAGAAAGAGTATTTGATCAAGGGCCAAGGTGAAAAACTGATCGAGCTGGTAGAGAAAAAAGAAGGATTTGTCCCAGTCATCGAATCTTATGAAGGCAATCTGACAGACAAATGTCGTGAATTGATCCAACAAATCCAAAGACAACAGCAAGAAAATCTCTTATTGACTGAACAAGCCCTCAGCTACCAAAAAACATTGATGGATGCCGTTAAAGACAACATCCAGCCGGCAGCAAATACGTATTCGAAATATACGGAAAAGGCCACTGTTCAGACAGCGATCATTGACCAAAAAATTTAAGGAGAACTTTTATGACAGGATTATTCGGATCACTTGGGACCGCTACTGGCGGTATGAGCGCAAACCAAGTAGCACTACAAACGAGCAGCCATAATATCGCCAATACGAATACAGACGGGTATTCACGGCAACGTGTCAATCTACAGACTCAGCAACCTTACTATCTACCAGGAGCAGGTACGATCGGTACAGGGGTCAAGGTTAGCAGTGTGCAGCGCGTTGTTGATGATTTTGTGATTGGGCAAGTACGAAATGCCAATTCCAAATATACATACTATGAACAAAAAGCAGATATCCTTGGTCAATTGGAAGGTATCTTAAATGAGCCTTCAGATAATGGTTTATCGAAACAGCTGTCTACGATGTTTGACTCTTGGACTGCGCTAGCCAACAATCCCGAATTAGAAACGGCCAAAAGTCTAGTCCTCGAAAACAGCAGTACCCTGGCTGACATTATCAACCAAATGTCTTCGCAAATGAAAAAATTGCAAGGTGACACGGTAGATGACATCGAAAAATCTGCATTGGATTTCAATGAAAAAATCAAACAGCTAGAATCATTGAATGAACAGATCTATGCCTTAGCAACTGACGGACAAACCTCCAATGACTTACTGGATCTGCGGGACAATCTACTCAAAGATATTTCAAGCTTGGCACCGATCGAAACGACATTTGATCAATATGGCCGAGGCTATGTAGCGATTGGCGGCCAAACGATCCTAAATGCAGACGAACGCAATACGATCAGTGTAGTGATGGGTAAAAACGAGCAAGGAACCATCGTTTCCAAAGACGGTAACAGCTTGAATCCACGGGAGACAATCAGTGGGGATTACCCTCCAGGGACGATTTTGATCAATAAGCCAACAGAAGACGGTCAAACAAACTACGAGGAGTTGCCGATCAAAGAAGGATCGATCGGGGGTCTGCAAGTTTCGGTCACTGAGATTGACAGTCGCTTAAGCGAATTGAACAATTTTGCCACAACCATTGCCAAAGCAGTCAATATGATCTTTACAGATGGAAAATCCAGTACTTCCGGTCTCTTTGAATTCGGAGAAGATACTGCCGGTACGATCAAAGTCTCTCAAAGTATCATTGATAATCCTAGCTTATTGCAAGCCGGTAAAACAGGTGAATCTGGAGATGGTTCAAGAGCAGCAGCGATTGCGAAGCTTCGCAATGCAAAATTGGATTTTCCGCTGTCAGATGAAACGATGGCTTCTTTTGATCCCGACACACTTACCTTCAAAACAGATGGTTCAGGTATGACGTGTGACAGTTACTTCAATAGTATCGTCACGAAGAACGGGATCTCAAAACAGCAAGCAGATAATACTGCTAGCGCTCAGCTATCACTGCTAAATCAATTAGAATATAGAAATCAATCCGTTTCAGGGGTTTCGATCAATGAGGAAATGTCTGACGTGATAAGGTTTCAACAAGGATTCCAGGCAAATGCACGAATCATTTCTGTGGTTTCGGAGATGCTGGATACCTTGATCAATCGGACAGGAGTATAGATAAATGCGTATTTCAAATAATATTACTTATAGTGATTTTATTCGTAATTTAGGCACTAACGCCTCGAATGTTCACAAGACACTTAACCAGTTATCTAGTCTGAAAGAAGTCAGCAAATCATCAGAGAACCCATTGCTGATCTCTAAAATCATGAATCTAACTGGATCCATCAATCAGAACGCAACATTTGGCAGTACGATCAAAGACAGTATTTCTTGGTCAAAAGTTCAAGATTCAACATTAGACAATGTCAGCAAATCGATGCTGCGAATCCGTTCGTTGATCCAATCTTCTGCCAATGGTACGAATGGTGATGATGAGTTAAAGGCCAATAAAGCAGAGATTGAAGAAGAAATCGAAGGGATCGTAGAAGCGCTAAATACCAATTACGATGGCCGATATATCTTTGGCGGTACCAGTACGACGACCCCGCCATTTGAAATCGTAAAAGAAGATGGCGAAATCGTTGGGATCAAATACAATGGGACTAGCAAAGATTTGCCGCGAGAAATCGCGAATGGTGTTTCTGTCGATTTACTATCCGACGGCAGTCGTCTAATGAAGGAAACCGGAACAGAAACAGATCCAGAAAATTTGAGCACCTATTTCAATGATTTATTGTCTGCATTACGCAATGATGATAAGGAAGCTTTAGGGGGGAAATTGCTGGAAGCCCATGATGAATATGCAAATAACTTTGTCAATGTGCGTTCCCAAATCGGCGCTTTGTACAATCGGCTAGAAGCTGCCTCAGATCGTAATGAAACAGAGAAACTGAATTTGACAGAAACACTTTCCAATAAACAAGATATTGATTTTGTGGAAAAATATATGGAGTTTTCTAATCAAATGACTGCTTACCAAAGTACACTGGCGATGGGAACAAAAATCATGCAGTTGACGATCCTTGATTACGTTAGATAATCGTTTATAGATGTCACCGTAAGATGCAAGAGAGGAACAACAAACTCTATGGACTCTACTTAGAAAAGGAAGTTGCAGGCGGCTATGCTCCGCTGCAATTTACGAATAGCTAAGTAGAGTTTTTTGTTTAAGATGTTTTTTTGATGGTTGACTATAGCAGTTTTATTGCCAGATTGGATAAGAATAACTCCCACGATAGCTGGAGCAATAGAAGATGATTTCTTAGATCCTATCGTTTACCAAGAATGAACGTGGGTTTCTCTTGTTCAAGAGCAGCTGTTTATACGGAGCATAAATTTTTTTTGATTTTTTTTATTTCCCTATCTTAACTAACGGTTTTTTCTTCCGATACATATAAACAGAGGGAAACCTTAGCGAAAAATTAGGAGGAATAATCAAATGAGAATCAATACAAACGTGTCTGCGTTAAACACTTACTCTCGTTTAACAGCAGCAAATGCTTCTAAAAGCAACTCTTTATCAAAACTATCTTCAGGTATGCGTATCAACAAAGCCGGCGACGATGCGGCCGGACTAGCAATCTCTGAAAAAATGAAAGGCCAAATCGGTGGATTGTCTCAAGCGAAAAGCAATGCACAAGATGGTATCTCATTGATTCAAACAGCTGAAGGTGCATTGAATGAAACCCACAGCATCTTAGGCCGTATGCGTGATCTAGCAGTTCAAAGTTCAAACGGAACTTTGAGTACAGATGACCGTGAAGCAATCTCAAAAGAATTTTCTGCTTTGTCTGACGAAATCGATCGTATCAGTACAACGACAGAATTCAATACTAAGAGCTTATTAAAAGGTGGAGAAAGTGGTGAAAAAGCTTCTTTCATCTTCCAAATCGGTGCCAATGCGAACCAAACAATGAGCGTAAAAATCGGTGATATGGGTGCCAAGGCATTAGGCGTAGACGCTTTAAAACTTGAGGAAGCAAAAGATGCTGAATCTGAAATTGCTAAAAAAGTTGAAACGGCCTTTTTAGATGCAGCTAATTCAGATAAGTATGATGCTGACGGTAAAATTGATGCATCAGCTGGTAAAACAGCTGCAGAACTTAAAGATGCAATTGAAAATGCGGCTGATGATACTGCAAAAGCAGCAGCACAAAAAACATATGATGCAGCTTTAGAAACTTTTAAAGCTTCTACTAATGGCCAAACAGCTATCGCAACGGCTAAGACAGAAGTTGAAGAAGCTTCTAAAAACAGCACAGTCAGCAAAATCGATGAAGCCATCAAAACTGTTTCTGCACAACGTGCGGACCTAGGTGCGGCTCAAAACCGTCTAGAACACACAATCAACAACTTGGGTACAACGCAAGAAAACCTTTCTGAAGCAAACTCACGTATCCGTGACGTTGACATGGCGCAAGAAATGATGAGCTTTACTAAGAGCAACATCCTTTCTCAAGCAGCAACTTCTATGTTGGCACAAGCAAATTCAATGCCAAACAGCGTATTGAGCTTACTTCAATAATTTTGGGGAAATCACAGCCAAGGACCAGACGGGGAAGCAAGGTCCTTGGCTTTACATAGCACCACTAAGAACATCGGTCGCTGGATGACCGCTCACATAATCAAGAGGCACCAAACAAGCAAATTCACAGAGCTGGTCCAGTGTGAAACGCTAGTTGACTGGATGGTCGCTGTTGTCTGCACCACAGCTTTTGAAGAATATCGTCCAAATCAGGAAAAGTGAACAACTTGTTGGAAAGCCCGCCACTATGGTGCAACAGATGATCAGCGTAATTGAAGACTTTAGAGAATAGATCTCTGAAGTCTTTGAAAGGTTGCGCACTAGAAAGGGATGAGGAAATGGCAAGTATTACAAGTGCTTCAGGAATCAGTACGACATTAGGGAGTTATTCGGGGATCACTGCAGAAGATATCGAAAGTTTATTGGCAGCAGATGCCATTAATAAAACCCGCGCCCAGAATCAAATCAAAACCATCAACTCGCAAAAGACTGCCTGGAGCGACATCAGCACTCGTTTGACCAACTTTTTGAACAAAATCGATGCCCTGCAAAAAGACGAGGCATTTCAAACGAAGAAAGCAGCGTCGTCAAACAGTGGGATAGCGTCTATCTCAGGAACAGCCGAAGCATTGGAAGGTTCCTACGATCTAAAGGTAAAGCAGTTAGCTACTGCTACTAAAGTAACAGGAACGAAAGTTACTGATAATAGCAAAGCTGCATTGAATGTCGAAGGCACGCTTTCTTTGACAAGTTCCGAAGTAGATAAAGACGGCAATCCTATCACGGTAGACATTGAGATCACTAGTGAAGACTCACTAAAAGACATTGCAGATAAAATCAATAAACAAAGCAAAAATTCCTCTGTGAGTGCCAATATTATCGATAACCAGTTAGTATTGACCAATACTAAAATGGGGGACAAAAATTTTACTATCTCTGGTGATGTTGCAGAAAGTCTAGGGATCGGTTCCACTGCGAAAACGACGCAAGGGCAATCAGCTATTTTTGAGTTAGACGGTATGGAGATCACTCGTGACAGCAACACGGTCAGCGACGTAATCGATGGTGCAACACTGACGCTATCCAAGGTCAGCGACGAATCCGTAAAAGTATCTTTGACCAACGACACTTCCAAATTGGTAGATGCGGTACAAGGATTAGTTGATCAATACAACAGCTTAATGAGCTTTATTGGTGAAAATCTATCTGTTGGTGATCCTAGCAGTGAAAACAACAAGACGGGTGCGTTGGCTGGGGATACTGCGCTGACTCGGCTTCAAACCCAATTACGTAATTTGATCACGATCCCTTCTGTCAAAGGTTCAGATCTAAAACCGAATGATCTGGGAATTTCGACAATCGACAATAACGGCACTTTAGGCTTTGATAGTGAGAAATTTAAGAAAGCTTTAGAAGAAGATCCTTCAGCGATCAAAGATTTCTTTTATGAAAAGACCAAAAGCAAAGACAGCGACGGGACCACATCAACGACAGAATCTGGCTATACATTAGCGATCAAGGAGTTAGTCAATAGTTATGTTGTTAATACTTCTACCAATAAAGGGGTCATCGCTACAAAATCAGCCACCTATGATTCCACCATCAAAGATCTGAACAAGCAAATCACACGTTTTGACAAGATTTTAGAGATGAAAAGAGATCGGTATATCACGATGTTTACCAAACTTGATGAAGCAATGATGCAAGCTGAGAGCCAGTTAGAATACTTAGCTAGTCAATTCTCATCTAAATAATTCTGGACAATCAGAGTAAGAGAGGAAGAGTGGAATGGAAAATAGCCTGCCTACACTGGACGAACGATTAACACGGATTTTACAAGGGTTGACGGATTGGAACGGTGAAGTGGAGCAAGCAGAAGTACTGCTGGCAACCAATGCTGAGCTTTTAGCAACTCTGACAGATAGTCCGAATCGCACAAAACAGACACAAGCCCTAGTTGAAAAGGTCGTGGCTGCGTATCAAACATTTCTTACACAAGTGCAAGCACAACAAACACTGATCAAACAAGAACTGGGACGTTTGAATCGACAAAATAATTTGGTAAAAACCTATCTGCAGCAGGAAGATGTTGCTGGATTTGTCGAATTCGACTATTAGTGAGGGAAAGAAAATGAATTATCAGCAAATGCAATCAAATTATTTAAAGAATCAAGTGATGAGCGCGTCTCCTAACAAATTGATCGAAATGCTTTTGCAGGCAGCAATCAAGAATATCAAGTTGGCCCAGTTAGCGATTGAAAAACAAGAACTAGCAAAAGCCCATGAATACTTTATAAAAACACAAAATATTTTGTTGGAGCTGCGTACGTCGTTAGACGAAAAACAAGGCGGTGAGATTGCTGAAGGTCTTGCAACGTTGTATGAATACATGTATCAGCAGCTGATTGAAGCCAATATCAAAAAAGAAGTGGCTCCTGCCCAAGCTGTTGCGGAACTGCTGAGCGAGTTATTAGAAAGTTGGCAGGCCATTACCCAATCTGCTTGATCAAGTCTACCACCAGCTTGCTGACGGTAGCAAAAGCAAGTATGTATATAGAAAAAACAACGACATGCTGCTTTCAGCCGGGCAAAGTCGCAAACATTGGGTTTGCGACTTTTTTATTGCGTTGAAGCACTACATCACTACTCTTTCTAAAAAAATTATCATAAAAGGTTATTGAACCTGTCATTTTTCTGTGTGTAGTTGAATTTAACTCCCATTAGGGGACGCTTCATTAAATTTTTACAATGATACCCTTTTCAAAAAGGCTTATTTTTTACCTTATCCGACAATTCTGTTATTCTAAAAAATAAGAACTGTTTTGCAAGGAGGTCATTTAGTGAAAAAAACAGTTTTATTCAAGCCGACAGTTCTGCAATTGCTCGTTATTTTCTGTGTAAGTATGCTGCTATTGTTGCCGCAATTGTTCGGTCGTGGCTTGATTTTAGGTTCGGACGCCGTCTTTCATTTTAATCGTTTTTATGAGACGAGTCAGCAAATCAAAGAAGGAAACTATCAATACTTTCTTTCCATTTATGGTTTTCAGCAATCTGGTCGGATCGTCAATGCATTGTATGGACCATTTTTTGCCTATTTTCAAGGATTATTAGTTTTGATCAGTCGTTCTTGGTTCCAATACCAACTCTTATCAAATGGATTGCTGTACCTTTTGGCAGGAACATCAATGTACACGTTACTGCGAAAATTGAAAGTTTCGGGCTGGTTATCTGTAGGCATGGGCATCCTTTTTATGACCACGTATTCGATCCAATATTGGGTCGAACGACAAGGGTTTTCGGCTTGGGGAGCAGCAATATTGCCTTTTTGTTTCATTCCATTGATCGATATGACGCGCTTTCAACGGATCCGTCCGTTTGCTGTGGGCGTGTCAGTAGCTGCGCTGTTTCAAATCCATGTTTTTTCGAGTATTTTATTGGTTTTGATCTATATCCCTTTCTTTTTGCGCACTTTTTTGAAAAGCCAAGGTAAAAAGCGGCTCTTGCTTCATTTATTCGCCGCCATTGGAATTTTTCTGCTGTTGACTGCCAATATTTGGCTGGCAATGCTTGATCTTTATCAAAGCAATCAGTTACTGCCACCATTCGTCAATCACCACATGGAGCGAAATACGATTACGGGTACCAGCAGTTACTGGTGGACATCGCCCTACCTTTTCCCATTGGTCTGTGGGCTATTTTTTGCCGGAGCTTTAAAAAAATGGCAAGAGATCCCCAATGGATTGAAGCTGTTGACTGTCGTTGCCGGTATTTTTTTCCTGTTATCGTCTAACTATTTGCCATGGCAATGGTTATCTAGTCTCGAAAATCCATTGATTGAACTGATTCAATTTCCGTTTCGCTTTTTTGTTCCTGCGACAGTGCTGATTCTTGCAGGCTTGTGTCTTTTGCGGCCCTATTTAGCGGATAGCCGTCTGAATCGGCCGATTTGGCTGATTTTGCTTTTAGTTGTCAGTGTGGGCCAGATTATGTTTCAAACCAGTACCAAGATGAGTGAGTGGCAATACAGCGATTCCGCGGTGAAAATCAGAAACCACTCCTATCTGTTTGTTTCTGATCAGCAGACGCTGAAAGAGGCTTATTTCAGTCCAGACAAAGCGAAGGCACTGGTGCTGTTCCAACGGTCAACCCCCGATTATGTTCCCATCTATCGTGACACAAAGGAAAATAAATACGATGCTTACGGGGAACAAATCATCAAGCAGAATACGATAGTGCAAAAAGCGGTTGTTAATGGACAGTTGATTTTGCGCTGGCAAGGAGAAGATTCTAGCTGGAAGGCGTTGCCGGTCATCAATTACCAACGAACGACCTTACAGCTTAACGGACAGCCATTGAAGCGTTCTGACATCAAAGTGAGTACGATAGGGGCAGTGACTGTTAAGCAACAGACAGGGCTCAACGAGCTGATCGTGGATTATGATGCGCCGTGGTATTTTGACTGGGGACTGTGGTTGACAATGGCTGCATGGGTCTTATTGGCTCTCGGTTTTCTTTGGAAAAAACGGCAGCTGTTTGCTGCAGTTAGACGCCAAAAATGATCAAGAGAACGGTTGTCGACGGCTTTTTTGTAGACAGCAATGAATGATTAACGGACTTAAACGAAAAAGAAGCAGCTGTGGTGTGCAACACTTTAGCTGCTTCTTTTTCGCTTAAGATTTTTTAAGTAAAAAAATTTTTAGGAAATTAGTTGCGTGCGCAACTAATTATCTTTATACTGAACCTACTGTATTTACCTTACTGCATGTAAAGGAGAAAAATTATGGAGTCAATCATTCGTTCAATCAACCACATTGCCCGTTTAGCCGCATTGTACCGGGAAAGGGAACTAAAAAAATATGGGTTAGGTCCCATGCATCATACGTACATTTTAAATGTCTGTCGTAACCCTGGGATCAGTCAAGAAGCTTTAGGTCAGTTGATTTTTGTCAATAAAAGCAATGTTGCTCGCCAATTAGCAGTCTTAGAAGAAAAAGGGTATGTTCGTCGGCAAACGAGCAGTTTGGATGGGCGGCGACAGCTTATTTATCCAACTGAAAAAGCCTTGGCGATGCAACCTATCCTCCAACAATTGTTGAAGCAGTGGAACGAACAAGTCTTAGAAGGGTTTTCTGAAGCAGAACAGCAAAAATTGCTGGCAGATTTGCAACTAGTAAAAGAAAACTCACAGCGTGCTTTAAAGAAAGAAGATGAGGTTCAGTGAAGTTACTAAAAAAATATTTGCACCCGTATATTGGGCGTATGTCTCTCGGGGTCAGTATCAAGTTTTTTGGGTCTTTGATGGATCTGCTGTTGCCATGGATCTTAGCCTATATCATTGATGCAATCATTCCTACAAAAAATGTTTCCGCCATTTTCTTGTGGGGTGGTGTGATGCTGCTGTGTTCTGTGATTGCTGTTGTAACCAATATTCTTGCCAATCGGATGGCTTCCAGTGTTGCCAGAGACGCTACTGGCAACATACGTCATGATCTTTTTGCCAAAGTGGCCTATTTATCGATTCCGCAGATCGAACAAGTCGGTATCCCTTCGCTGGTTTCGCGGTTGACTACGGATACTTACAATATTCATCAAACGGTAGGCATGATCCAACGACTTGGCATTCGGGCGCCGATCCTCTTATTAGGAGGAGTGTTGATCACAGCAACCTTAGATCCGGTGCTGACACTCGTATTAGTTGGAGTTTTACCATTCACATTAGTTGCCGCCGTTATTATTTCTAAGCGAGGGATTCCTTTGTTTGCCCAATTGCAAAAGCGAGTAGACACGCTAGTTCGCACCGTCCGGGAAAATGTGACGGGTGCTCGTGTGATCAAAGCATTATCGAAAGCAGACTATGAAAAACAACGATTTCAGCGAGTCAATCAGTCAGTCGTTGCGGCAGAAACAAGGGCGAATCGGACGATGGCTGCCACACCACCTTTAATGGATTTTTTTCTGAATGCGGGATTGACATTGGTGATTTTAGTGAGTGCTTATCGGGTGAATGCCGGGTTGACGCAGCCAGGGGTGATTATTGCTTTTCTCACCTACTTTACGATTATTCTCAATGCGATGTTAAGCATCACGCGAATTTTCGTGATCGTCTCAAAAGGTTTGGCTTCCGCAGACCGTATTCAAGCTGTACTGCGCCTGCCGCAGGATATGAAGGTCGTTCCCCTTCCGGCAAGAGACGAAGAAGCACACATTGTATTTGACCACGTTTCTTTTACTTATCCTGATGGTACGTCCGTTCTGAAGGAAATCGATTTTTCTCTAGTCAAGGGGCAGACGTTAGGAATCATCGGAGCTACCGGCAGTGGTAAATCAACGATTGTACGCTTACTGCTGCGTTTATACGATCCGACCAATGGACAGATCCGCATCAATGGCCGTGATATCCGCTCACTGGATCCCGAAGAGCTGCACCAATATTTTGGCATTGTTTTGCAAAAAGACATCCTTTTTGCTGATACGATCGAAGAAAATATTGATTTTGGGCGCCGCTTTTCAAAAGAACAAATCGAAGAAGCTGCCGCTAGGGCACAAGCAAAGGAATTTATCCAGCAATTGCCACAACAACTGGCCTATGAACTTCATGCGAAAGGAAGCAATCTAAGCGGTGGTCAAAAGCAACGAGTCCTCCTATCCCGTGCATTAGCTGGTGAACCACAAATTTTAGTCTTGGATGATTCAGCCAGTGCATTGGATTATCAGACAGACGCCAAACTACGCCAAGTACTTAAACAACAATTTGCGGACACAACGACGATTTTGATTGCACAACGAATCAGTTCGATCCAGCATGCAGATAAGATTCTTGTGTTGGAAAATGGCCGCATGAGTGGATTCGGCGATCATGCCACATTACTGGCGACGAATACCATCTATCAGGAAATCTATCATGGACAGACAGGAGGGAAAATCAATGCCTAGCAAGACAGTCGCCGAAAAACCAAAAGAGACGAAAAAAACTGTGAAGCGTCTCTGGCACTATTTGTATGAAACGAAATGGCTTCTTCTATTATCAGCAGTTTTAATGATGGCTAGCAATCTGTTTTCCTTAGTAGGTCCACTGCTTTCCGGTTATGCCATCGATGCGATTCAGCCAGGACTAGGAAAAGTCATTTTTCACCGGGTCTTCTTTTATTGCGGATGGATGATTGTTTTTTATCTTTGTTCAGCGGTGTTAAGTTATCTGATCTCATTATTGATGATCCGTCTGAGTCAACGTGTCGTCCAGTCCATGCGCAAAGCGATTTTCGACAAAATTTCTGAATTGCCGATCGGCTACTTTGATCGTGTCCAAACAGGCGATATCATTAGTCGAATCAGTTATGATGTCGATACGATCAATACATCATTAGCTAGTGATGCCATCCAAGTGCTGAGTAGCTTAGTCACCATTATTGGTTCGTTTATTATGATGTTGCTGATCTCTCCAGTGCTCGTTTTGATTTTTGTAGTGACAGTGCCTGCCTCGGTTCTATTGACTCGTTATTTAATGAAGAAATTTCAGCCATTATTTCGGCGTCGTTCGCGAAAGCTAGGGGAATTGAACGGATTTGTAGAAGAAATTCTTTCGGGTCAGCAAACGATTAAGATCTATAACCAAGAAGAACCGATCATTGAACGATTTGATGAAAAAAATCAGGCCGCAGTTTCCTCTTATTACAATGCAGAATATTATGGCAGCATGACGGGACCGTCCATCAACTTTATCAACAATGTTTCGTTGTCACTGATCAGTGTCTTTGGCGCACTGCTATTTTTATTCGGTCGTCTCTCTTTAGGAAGCGTCTCCTCCTTCGTGTTGTACTCTCGTAAATTTTCTGGACCGATCAATGAGCTGGCCAATATCTTTAGCGATTTGCAATCCGCATTGGCAGCAGCAGAACGGATCTTTCGCTTGTTGGATGAAGAACCGGAAGTCTCCGATGTTCCTGATGCCTATGAGTTTACAGAAGTAACCGGGCGTATCCAATTGGATCATGTCTCCTTTGGGTATCAAAAGGATCGCATGATCATTAAGGACCTATCGCTGGACGTTGCCCCAGGCAGTTTAGTCGCTATCGTTGGTCCAACCGGGGCAGGTAAGACCACGATCGTGAATCTCTTGATGCGTTTTTATGATCCGGATCAAGGAGTGATTCGTTTAGATGGACAGGACATCAAAAAAGCGACGCGCAGCAGCTTGCGCAAAAGCTATGCGATGGTGCTGCAGGATACTTGGTTATTTACTGGAACTGTCTTTGAAAACCTGGCTTACGGTAAAGCATCCGCGACTCTTGCTGAGGTAGAGGCAGCGGCTAAAGCAGCCCATGTCCATGAGTTCATTCAACAATTGCCAAAAGGGTATGACACACTGATCACAGAAGATGGTGGCGGGATTTCGCAAGGACAAAAGCAGCTTTTGACCATTGCTCGTGCGATGCTTTTGGATGCGGATCTCTTGATTTTAGATGAAGCCACATCAAATGTCGATACCCAGACCGAGGGGTTGATCCAAACGGCAATGACTGAGCTGATGAAAGGCAAAACGTCCTTTGTGATCGCTCATCGTCTCTCCACTATCCGTCACGCAGATGTGATTTTAGTGGTCCAAAACGGTAATATCGTCGAACAAGGGACTCATGATGAATTATTAGCTAGAGCAGGTGCGTATGCAGCCCTTTACCAAGCACAGTTTGATGAATAAACGACGAATAGCTAGGATCTATGAAGTAGCAGCTTAACAACTGGACTAGAGATCTAAGCATAGTAGCAGAACAATCGGTATTGCATCTAGTTGCAACGAAGATTTATTGAATCTCAGAATTACACAATGACTAGGATAGGCAGTTTGTTGCAGGCCTCTCGTCACAGCTGCTTCTTTTTCAAGCAAGCAGTTACAAAATTATGCAGCGTTTCCATGACAAACCGCTTTTTTATCGGTATACTTAGAAAGGAAACATTCTGAATTATCGAAAGAAAGAAGGGAACCTGTGTGTTTCATAAACAATTAAAAGATTTCCCCAAAGATTTCTTATGGGGCTCTGCGTCTGCAGCGTACCAAGTCGAAGGGGCTTGGCAAGAAGATGGGAAAGGCGCATCAGTATGGGATGATTTTGTGCGCATTCCTGGAAAAACATTTAAAGGAACGAATGGGGATGTCGCAGTCGATCATTACCATCGATTCAAAGAAGATGTGGCATTGATGAAAGAACAAGGGTTGAAAACCTACCGCTTTTCTGTCGCTTGGACACGGATTTTTCCAGAGGGCCGAGGAGAAGTCAATCAAGCAGGGCTAGATTTCTATTTGGCTTTGATCGATGAATTGCTTGCAGCAGGAATTGAACCAATGGTTACGCTCTATCATTGGGACTTGCCTAAAGCGTTGCAAGAAGCTTACGGTGGTTGGGAATCTCGCCAAATCATTGAAGACTTTACAAATTATGCTGCGACACTTTTCGAAGCATTTCGCGGCAAAGTCAAATACTGGGTCAGTCTGAATGAACAAAATGTGTTTACCTCATTAGGTTATTTATTGGCTGCTCATCCGCCAGGTGTCACTGATCCAAAGCGGATGTATGAAGTGAATCACATTGCCAACTTAGCCAATGCTTCTGTAATCAATACATTTCATGAGATGGAGATTCCGGGTAAAATCGGACCTAGTTTTGCTTACACGCCAAACTACCCGATCGACAGTGATCCCAAAAATATTTTGGCAGCAGAAAATGCGGAAGATTTGATGGCGCATTATTGGATGGATGTCTACCTATGGGGCGAATATCCGATCGCAGCAATGAACTTCTTGAAAGAACAGGGGATCGCGCCAACGATTGAGCCAGGAGATATGGAACTGTTGCGTTCGGCAAAACCGGATTTCTTAGGGATTAATTATTACCAAACTGCCACTAACGCAGCAAATCCGTTAGATGGGGTAGGCGCTGGTAAAATGAATACAACTGGAGAAAAAGGCAGTTCAGAAGAAACAGGAACACCTGGTATGTTCAAAAAAGTCGAAAATCCATTTGTTGATCGTACCAATTGGGATTGGGAAATTGATCCTCAAGGGTTGCGAGTGGCGTTACGCCGTATCACTAGCCGCTATCGGATCCCAGTGATGATCACTGAAAATGGACTTGGCGAATATGACAAGTTGACAGACGATCATCAGATTCATGATCAATACCGCATCGATTATCTGTCAAGCCATGTTCATGCAATCAAAGAAGCAATCAGTGATGGTGCAGAGGTGCTAGGTTACTGTACTTGGTCATTTACTGATTTATTAAGCTGGTTGAATGGCTACCAAAAACGTTATGGTTTCGTTTATATCGATCAAGACGAAAATCAAGACGGTAGTTTGACCCGTTATAAAAAAGACAGCTTCTATTGGTATCAAGAAGTGATCAAGACCAATGGACAAAATAGTTAATTCATAGCAAAATAAAAAGTACGTTTCTAAAAAAGAAGCGTACTTTTTTTGTAGAATGAAAATCGTTGACAAATGTAAACGGTGGAGGTAAAGTAGAAGAGTAGAGATTACAGTTGTAATCAAAAGGTAGCCTCTTTCGCTTATTTGAGGAACCCAGTACGATATTTCATTAAGGAGGAATAAAAATGGCTGAAGGAAACTATGCAATCGAAGGAATGACCTGTGCCTCTTGTGCTCAGACGGTCGAGAAGGCCGTCAGCAAAGTCACAGGTATCGAAGAAGCCTCCGTCAATTTGGCGACGGAAAAACTTCACGTTCGCTACGATGAAACTCAGGTAGATGAACAACTCTTAGCAAAAACAGTAGCCGATGCCGGCTACTCTCTTATAGGAAATCAGCAGCAAGCAACATTCCAGATTGAAGGGATGACCTGTGCTTCTTGTGCCCAGACGGTTGAAAAAGCCGTGAACAAACTTGCAGGTGTTCAAGCGGCTACTGTCAATTTAGCCACGGAAAAATTGACAGTTCGTTACGACAAGCAGCAACTTAATACAGCTACCATTGAAGAGGCAGTAGCTAAAGCAGGATATCAAGCTTTTGGCGAAAAAACTGCGGAGCCGCAATCGGCAAAGAAAGACCCAATTCAAAAGTTATGGCAACGATTTTGGTTGTCTGCCATTTTTACCGTGCCATTATTTTATTTAGCAATGGGCGAAATGATCGGTCTGCCGCTCCCTTCCTTTTTGAACCCTATGACACAGCCTGTAGCATTTGTTAGTACACAATTGTTCCTTGTGCTCCCTGTCATGATTTTTGGCGGTGCTTTTTTTAGCAATGGCTTCAAAGCGTTGTTCAAAGGGCATCCTAATATGGACTCTCTGGTGGCGTTAGGAACCAGTGCGGCTTTTTTATATAGTTTGTATGGAACGGTCATGGTTTATTTAGGAGAGACGCATTTCGCGATGCATTTATACTATGAATCAGCTGCGGTGATCCTCACATTAATTACACTAGGCAAATACCTTGAATCCGTATCAAAAGGCAAGACCTCTGAAGCTATCAAGAAATTATTGGATTTAGCACCAAAAACTGCTCGGATCTTAAAAAATGATTCAGAAATGGAAGTGCCAGTCGAGCAAGTCGTGGCTGGCGATATTGTGATTGTTCGTCCCGGTGAAAAAATTCCTGTGGACGGACAACTGATAGTAGGACATTCAGCAGTGGATGAGTCAATGATCACTGGAGAGAGCCTTCCGGTGGAGAAACAACCTGGTGATTCAGTTGTTGGAGCGAGTATCAATAAAACGGGTACGTTTCGCTATCAGGCGACAAAAGTTGGCAAGGATACCACTCTGGCACAGATCATCCAGCTAGTGGAAGATGCCCAAGGTTCGAAAGCCCCAATTGCACGATTAGCTGACAAAGTTTCGGGTGTTTTTGTTCCGATCGTGATTGGCTTAGCGTTACTAGCAGGACTGGCATGGTTTTTCTTCGGACAAGAGTCGTGGATCTTTGCACTGACGATCACTATTTCGGTATTAGTCATTGCCTGCCCCTGTGCCTTAGGATTAGCAACACCAACGGCAATCATGGTGGGAACTGGGAAAGGCGCCGAGAATGGTGTATTGATCAAAAGCGGTGATGCATTAGAAACGACTCGCAACATCACAACGATCGTTTTTGACAAAACCGGGACGATCACAGAAGGGAAACCAGTTGTGACAGATCTTTTACCTTATGGCGAACATACGAAAGAAACGGTCTTGCAGCTAGCAGCTTCTGCAGAAGATGGATCGGAGCATCCACTGGGAGAAGCTATCGTAGCCGCTGCCAAACAACAGAAATTAACATTTTCTTCAGTTAGTCATTTCCAAGCCGTCCCTGGTCATGGAATCACGGGAAGATTGGATGGAAAAGACGTGCTGTTAGGAAACAAAAAGTTGATGGATCAAAAACAAATAGATGTCTCATCTGTAATTGCATCTGCCGAAGGCTTAGCAAACCAAGGGAAAACACCAATGTATGTTGCCATGGACGGCGCATTGATTGGGTTGATTGCTGTGGCCGATACGGTGAAAACAAGCAGCGCACAAGCCATTGAACGTCTGCATCAAATGGGCATCAAAGTGGCGATGATCACAGGGGATAATTCGCGAACAGCACAAGCCATTGCTGATCAAGTAGGTATCGATGAAGTCATTAGTGATGTGTTGCCAGAAGATAAGGCGGCTAAAGTGGCAGAACTGCAGCAAACTGGACAAAAAGTTGCCATGGTAGGTGACGGAATCAATGATGCACCAGCTTTAGCCAAAGCAGACGTCGGTATCGCCATTGGCTCAGGAACGGATGTCGCCATTGAATCTGCAGATATCGTGTTGATGCGTAGTGACTTGCTGGATGTTCCGACTGCAGTGGAATTGAGTCGAGCAACCATCAAGAATATCAAAGAAAATCTTTTCTGGGCATTTGCTTATAATGTTTTGGGAATCCCTGTTGCCATGGGATTACTGCATCTTTTTGGCGGACCGCTTTTGAATCCGATGATTGCAGGGGCAGCCATGAGTTTTAGTTCAGTTTCCGTCTTATTGAATGCGCTACGTTTAAAACGGTTCACTCCAGTCAGTAAACGAGCAGCAAGAAACCAATAACAAAATAGAGAAGAAAGAAGGATCATTATGAAAAAAACATATCAAGTCGACGGCATGAAATGCGAAGGCTGTGCAAAAACGGTACGAGAAACACTTGCTCAAGTAGTCGGTGTTACCGAAGTTACAGTTGATTTGAACAAGAAAACTGCGACCGTCACAGGCGATGCCTCAGATCAAACGGTGACAGCTGCTTTAAAAGATACGCCTTATCGTTTACTTACTATCTGATAAACATCGAGAGGAGAGCAAGTAAAGCAATGGATCAAAAATAAAAACAGTCAAAGCGAGCAGTGAACAAGACTAATACACCCAAAAACCGAAAAATCTCTTCTCTATATTTTGGTTGTTCTTTTGTCTAGTTTTACTGCGCCGCTTTGGCTGTTTATTATCGTTGAACGTCTAAATAGGAATATACCCGCGTATCATAACGGTTGCGACTGCGGGAGTATTCGATCGGTGAGCCATTTTTTTGGTAAACGATTTGTTGAATTTCTAATACTGGATCGGTTGGATCGCAAGCCAGATATTTCTGATCATATAACGAGCTTTTATCCGCAGAAATCGTCCGATAAGCACCGACAAATTGAATGCCTAGTTCTTCTTTTACATACTGATAGATAGAAGTTTCCAAGTGAGAACGTTTTAGATTAGGAACTAAATGGACCGGCATGTACGTATGCTCCAGAATAAATGGTTTGCCTTCTAAAATTCGCAGACGAATGATCTTATAGACGGGTTGTTCTTCTGTCAGCATCAGTTTTTCTTGGATCTCCTTGTTCGGAAAAGCCACTTGAAAATCAATGACTTCACTAGTCAATGGCCGATTTGCTTTGCGCATTTCAGTGGATAAGCCGACATATTCCGTTAATGTTGTCGTATCTCGATCCACGAAAGGATGATTCAAAATCTTAGTTCCAGCTCCTCGCTGAGAATAGACAAGTCCTTCCATAGAGAGAATCCCGATCGCTTTTTTGATGGTCATGCGGCTCACTTGGAACTCTTCAACGAGATCTATTTGATTAGGTAATAAACTATCTGGAGGATAGGTTTTATTTCTGATTCTTGTTCTTAAAATATTGGCAATTTCTTGATATTTTGGCATCTCCTCACCTCGCAAAGAGTATAGCTGAAAAAAGCGATTTCGACAATCCGAATCGGCAGCCTTTTTTTAAAATAAAAGACTGACAGGTTGATTGACCTGCCAGTCTTTTTGTTTTAACTGATTGAAGCTTCTTGTTGACGATCCAAAATACGCAAGAATGGATACCAGATCACACCAACAAGTACTACATCAATGACTTGTAGCAAGCCACCTAACCAAGAGTTGGTTGCTAACACACCGCTAGCGATCACTGGCACGGTCCAAGGTACGGACACACCAGTTGGTGCTGGAACTAGACCAGCTGCCATCACAAGGTAATTGAAAGTTGTCACCACTAGGGGTGCTACTACCCAAGGAATCAAAATCGTTGCATTCAGTACGATCGGCATTCCGAAAATAGCAGGTTCATTTACATTGAAGATACCAGGAGCAAGAGCCAAACGACCAACATCGCGGTATTGTTTTTTCTTTAGGACAAAAGCCATCAAAATCACAACAGCTAGCGTCATTCCAGAACCCCCTAAACCAACCGTGAAAGTTTCCATGAATGGTTTCGTCACGATATGGGGTAAAGCTTCGCCATTTTGATAGGCTTCTAAATTATCCAACATCAATGTGTTCCAGATAGGATCCATGACAGAGTTGACAATGATTTGCCCATGAAGACCAAAGAACCATAAGAACTGAACCAAGAACAGTGCCAATAGTGTAGCAGGTAAGCTGCTGCCAAGACCTGTTAACGGTTTTTGAATCAATTCATAGATTACATCATGAAGGTTCGCATGGAAGACGCCGGTCATGATCGCATTGATCATCAAAAAGATGGTTAGCGTAACGATCGCTGGAATCAAAGCAGCAAATGACTTCGTTACTGCAGGTGGCACCCCATCAGGCATTTTGATTTGCCAACCGCGTTTTGTGACGCGACAATAAATCTCAGCAGCTAAGAAGGCAGCGATCATTCCGATGAACATACCTTTGGCACCTAAGCGATCAAGAGATAGCACGCCAGTAATAGTTTCACCTGATTCTGTAGTCATGAAAAATGGTGTTAGAATCAAAAAGCTTGCAAAAGATACAGCGCCTCCAAAGATCCCTTCAACATCATAAGACTTAGACAAATAATAGCCGATACCAAAAGTAACAAAAACTGTCATGATGCTCATTGTTGCATTTTGTCCATTACCGAACAGGGTACTTAGAGTGCCTTTCGTTGCATCATTGAAAAAAGGCAGATTGTTGATAACCACTACGATTGAACCAAACATCGTAATGGGAAAAGAAAGCATGAACGCATCTCGTAATACAGTGAGGTAGCGGTTTTGCCCTAACGCATTGGCTAGCGGCAAGATTTTTTCAGATATTTTATCCATAAAACCGTTCATTAAAAATCACTCCTAACAACTTTTTGCAATCGATTACAATTCATAATGTATCATGTTTTATTTTAAATGTCTATACATTATCCAATAAAAAGATTGATTTTTGGTAGTGCTTCCTTTATGATTACAGTATCAAGCATGAATAGGGAGTGTAAAAAAGATGACGTATCAATTTCCAGAAGGATTCTGGTGGGGTTCTGCTGCCAGCGGTCCTCAGACAGAAGGAACTTTTCCAGGAGACAAAAAAGGACCCAGTATTTGGGATTACTGGTATGAGCAAGAACCAGAAAAATTCTTTGACCGTGTAGGCCCCGAAAAAACATCCCAAGTCTATAAGCGGTATAAAGAAGATATTCAACTGATGAAAGAAACAGGACACAATACATTTCGGACATCGATCCAGTGGAGTCGCTTGATTCCAGCAGGAACTGGCGAAGTTAATCAAGAAGCTGTGGCTTTTTATCATGATTATTTCGATGAATTGATTGCAAATGGGATTGAACCTTTCGTCAACTTGTATCATTTTGATATGCCGATGGCCTTGCAGGAAAAAGGCGGTTGGTTAAGTCGTGAGACAGTTGAGGCTTACGTCGTTTTTGCCAAAACTTGTTTTGAATTGTTTGGTACAAAAGTCAAAAAATGGTTCACTCATAATGAACCAATCGTTCCGATAGAAGGTGGCTATCTCTATCAGTTCCACTATCCAAACGAAATCAACATGAAGCATGCTGTTCAAGCCGGCTTCCATGAAACCTTAGCGAGCGCGAAAGCAATCAAGGAATATCATGCGCTAGAATTGGGTGGAGAGATAGGGATTATCTTGAATCTGACACCTAGCTATCCGAGAGATGAAGCAAACCCGGAGGATGTTAAAGCAGCCCAAATCGCCGATGCCTTCTTCAACCGTTCCTTTTTGGATCCAGCAGTTAAAGGGACATTTCCTGAAGAATTAGTCACGATCATCAAAGAATTAGACATGATACCGGAACATGAAGCAGAAGATTTAGTGATCATCCAAGAAAACACGATTGACTTATTAGGCATCAATTACTATCAGCCTCGTCGTATTATGGCAAAAGAAACACCGATCGACCACACGAATGGTCCATTACCAGATGATTATTTTGATAATTATGATAAACCTGACAAAAAAATGAACCCTTATCGTGGATGGGAGATCTATGAAAAAGGGATTTATGATATCTTGACCAATACCCGTGAGAATTATGGCAATATCAAATGCTACATTTCTGAAAATGGCATGGGCGTTGAAGGGGAAGAACGTTTTGTCAACGATGAAGGGATCATTGAGGACGATTATCGAATCGAATTCGTTAAAGAACACTTGAAGTATGTTCATCAAGCGATCCAAGAGGGTACCAACTGTGTTGGCTACCATATGTGGACATGTATGGATAACTGGTCTTGGACGAACGCATATAAAAATCGTTATGGCTTCATCTCAGTTGACTTGAATCATGATGCCAAGCGCACAATTAAA
Source organism: Enterococcus sp. AZ091 (assembly GCF_051714805.1). Classification (NCBI taxonomy): domain Bacteria; kingdom Bacillati; phylum Bacillota; class Bacilli; order Lactobacillales; family Enterococcaceae; genus Enterococcus; species Enterococcus sp. AZ091. The sequence goes on from NZ_JBIOSO010000001.1 coordinate 602,996, forward strand.
AAATCTGGTCGCTGGTACAAAGAGGTTTCTGACAATAACGGCTTTTGATTCAAAACACAGTGAAGATTGCTTCACTGTGTTTTTTTATTGTCAAAAAATGGTGCTGTCTATAGCAAAAGAATAGGACTGTATAATCCATGCTCAGTTTTATAACTAAAAAGACTAGACTTATAAATGTAAGCGTGGTATTCTATAGAGGAAATCGGTTTCACTAAATTATAGGATGGTTTTTGAAAGGAGAAAAAAATGAATAAGTTTATCGCGTTTATGGAGAAGCATTTTATTCCTATTGCTTCCAAAATCGGTTCACAACGTCATCTAGTTGCGATTCGTGACGGTTTTATCGTAACGATGCCATTGATGATCTTGGGATCTTTTGGGGTATTGATCAATAATTTGCCTATTCCAGCTTATATTGATTTTATGAACGGTATTTTTGGTGAAGGCACCTGGCAAGCATTTGGCAATAATTTATCTGCAGGTACATTTTCTATTTTAGCTTTATTGATTGCATTCACAGTTTCTTATAACTTGGCCAAGAGCTATGACCAAGATGCATTAGGAGCAGGAGCAATTTCAGTTGCCAGCTTTTTTGCATTAGGTGCAATGGCCACAGATGCTGATGGTTTGCTGACAGCTGCGGGTCTTGGTTCACAAGGATTATTTTTGGCATTGATCGTTGCTATTATTTCTACTGAGATCTTCCGTCGTTTGGCAGGCAATCCTCGTCTAGTGATCAACATGCCTGATGGTGTACCACCTGCAGTTTCTCGTTCTTTTGCAGCGCTGTTCCCAGCAATGATCACTATTTCGATTTTTGCATTGTTCACAGCAATCTTCCAAGCATTTGGTGTATCAAGTTTGGTTCTATCTTTCTATGAGCTTGTGCAACAACCATTCATGGGATTGGCAAACTCTTATCCAGCTGCATTGCTACTAGGGTTCATTTCTGCTTTCCTTTGGTTCTTTGGTTTACATGGTGCAAATATCATCGATCCATTTATGCAAACGATTAACATTCCAGCTATCGAAGCGAATACGAAAGCGCTTGAAGCAGGAGACAAATTGCCGTATATTGTAAATAAGCCGTTTTTTGATTCATTTGTTAATATAGGTGGTACCGGTGCAACATTAGGCTTATTGATCGCAATTTTCTTGGTTGCTCGTCATCATAAAGCTTATATGACTGTAGCGAAATTATCATTGGCTCCAGGGGTATTTATGATCAATGAACCAGTGATGTTTGGATTGCCAGTCGTGTTGAATCCAATTTTGTTCATCCCTTATGTTTTGACACCACTTGTATTAGTTTCAACTGCATATTTTGCCACAGCAACAGGACTGGTACCAGCATGTACCGTTATTGCGCCTTGGACAACACCACCGATCATTGGTGGGATCTTGTCAACACAAAGCATTGCTGGCGGAATCTTAGCTGCAGTTAATTTGATTATCTCGATCGTGATCTATCTTCCATTCGTGAAGATGGCACAGATCCAAGAAAATCGTCGTCTGAAAGAAATCTAACCGATCAAAATTAGGCTGGGACATAAGTCAGAACAAGACGAAACTACCCGAACGAATGAAAATGACAATCCTGTTGCTTTAGTTGCTAGTTGGTGGCTAAAGCAACAGGATGGGTAGTCGTCTTTGTTGCTTATGCCGCAGTCTTTTTTAATTAATAGGATGTGAGGTGAATGTTGTGCCAAAGTATGTTGAGATAGCAGATGTCCTTCGAAAAAGAATCAAAGATGGAACTTATCCCAAAGAGAGCTTTCTGCCGCATCAAACGGAGTTAGTAAAAGAATTTGGTGTCAGTCGGATGACCATTAAGAATGCCATCAATATTTTGATCATGGAGGGACTGTTGCTTTCGAAACGAGGATCTGGGACGAAAGTGTTGAACCATTCTTTTTGGGATCGTGACACGTCTTCTGTAAACGAATACAAAGGACTTAGTTACCAGATGAAAATGCAAAAAAGAGATTTGCAAAGTCAGGTAATTACCTTCGAAGTCTGTTTCCCAGATAGCAGAGTACAAGAGATGTTGAAGGTTGCTGCGGAAGAGCCGGTATATCATGTGATTCGTTTGCGAATATTAGATGGGCAACCTTATATTTTGGAACATTCGTTTATGCCAGTAGATTTAGTGACGGGATTAACGAAAGAAATCTTGCATCGATCGGTATATGATTATTTGTTAGAAGAGTTGAATTATAAGTTTGCCGGTGCTTATCGGACATTTCAAGCAGCGAAAAGTGATGAGTATGATCGTCAATATTTGAAGTGTCAATCGGATGATCCAGTTTTGGAATTAGAGCAGATTATTTATTTAGAATCGGGAAGACCGATCGATTATTCAAGAAGCCGAAATCGGTATGATGTTCGCGGGTATTCCATGTTAGACATGAAACCAGATCTTTTAAATCATCGAAAACCATAACGACCAAAGTGCTCGCTGCTTTGGTTTTTTTGTTTTTGATGGCCGAATGGTTTGTTTTCGTATAGATTCTGAGAATCAGGTATACTAATAGTACGAAGATAGATACAAGCAGTTTTCAATGATTGCTTAAGGAGTGAAGAAAAGTATGAACCTGCTGTTTGCGATTGACGATACGTTTGTAGAACAATTAAAAACAACCCTCTATTCAATTTGGTTGCACACATCGGCAAGCCGATTGGATGCATTTGTTTTACAAGAGAAGGAACTTGCTCAGACAGAGGAATTGAATCAATTTTGTCATGGACTGGGAATTGTCTACCATCCAGTCATTATCGGTACAGGATCTATTTTTAAACAAGCCCCTGTCAGTGATCGTTATCCAGAGTCGATCTATTACCGGTTATTGGCCCAAAATTATTTGCCGAAAGATCTAGATAAGGTCTTATATTTAGACGCAGACATATTGTGTATCAACGATTTGCAGCCGCTATATGAATTACCGCTTGAAGAACATCTTTATGCGGCAGCAAGCCATTCAAAATTAACAGAGGTTACGACAGTCATCAATAAAGTGCGTCTCAAAAATTATGAGTCTGAAGGATATTTCAATTCGGGCGTTTTGCTGATGAATCTGACTCAGTTACGTCAAGAAGTAAAAGAAAAAGAAATTGCGGCATTTATTCAGAAGAATCAATTGAATTTATTTTTACCGGATCAAGATATTCTAAATGGGCTGTATGGGGATCGGATCTTGGGAATTCCAGACCAACTATATAATTATGATGTAAGAAAAAACCGTACATATGAAACGATCAGCCTAGGACACTGGGACTTAGACTGGGTCATCAATCATACTGTATTGCTGCATTTTTGTGGTAAAGACAAGCCTTGGAAGAAAGGGTACAAGAGCCGTTATGGTTCGCTTTATAAATATGTTGCCCAACAACAAAGCAAGTATAGCAGGTCGTTATTAGACAACTAGAGCTGAAATCGACCAACGATCTCTTTGAGACGAGCATTACTTTTTTGAAATGAAGGTAGGAATGATACCATAATATTAGAAACTAAAGCAAAAGCAGCAAACCGTTGCTAGATTCATTTAACCGAGTAGCGGAAGAAAAGTGGAGAACGAAAGGGAGCGATAGAAATGAAATTTTTGCTTTGGCTTGTTTGTGTGGTAGGAATCGAGATTACTGGGATTATTTCCAGCTTGTTCGCGGGTGATATTGCTGCGACGTATGCCCAAATGGACAAACCGTTTTTGGCACCTCCAGGAGGGATTATTGGTATCGTTTGGACGATTTTATATGCCTTTATGGGGACAGCTTTGTTTTTACTCATCATTGCGAAAGTAAATCCAGCATTTAAGAAACAAGCCTATATCTTCTTTGGTATCCAGCAAGTGTTGAACTTTTTGTGGAGTATTGTCTTTTTTGGCTGGAATCTTTATTGGGTAGGAACAGTGGTTATCGTCTTATTGGTTTTGACAGTCATCGTCTGTATGTTTTTATTTGCCCGAATCGATAAAAGAGCCACCTATCTTTTTGTACCTTATCTGATTTGGTGTCTCTATGCGGGGTATTTAACTATCGGATTAACACTATTAAATAGTTGATAGTAACAAAAAACAAGCGCAGATTTCTGCGCTTGTTTTTTGTTATAAATATTCTTCTGTCAACTCCATGAAGGTATCGATATCTTGTAAGACCCGATCGATTCCGGCTTGCCAGAAATCAGGTTTTGTCAGATCAACGCCTAAATGTTTTTGGGCCAATTCTTCCGTCGGCATAGAAGCTGTGTCTTGTAACAAAGCAATATATTCTTCTTCAAAACTCGTCCCTTTTTGGTTGGCATAAGCATAGATTCCCATGCTGAAAAGATAGCCAAATGTGTAAGGAAAGTTATAGAAAGGAACATCATCAATAAAGAAATGTAGTTTTGCCGCCCAGAAATGTGGGTGATAGCTAGCTAATCCATCGGCGTAACTTTCTTTTTGTGCAGCCACCATCATTTCTGTGATTTGTTCAGCAGAAACCAGCCCTTTTTGCCGTGCTTGGTAAAAACTGTTTTCAAAAATAAAGCGGGCATGGATATTCATGAACATGGCAATGGCATTTTGCATTTTGGCATCTAACAAATTGATTTTTTCTTCTTTTGTTTTTGCTTCTTTCAATGTTGCATCAGCAACGATTAGTTCGGCAAAGGTACTTGCAGTTTCAGCCACATTCATCGCATAATCCTGATTAAGCTGCGGCAAGTCCCAAAGAACACTACTATGGAAAGCATGACCTAACTCATGCGCCAAAGTGGCTACCTCATTGACGGAATTACTATAAGTCATGAAAATACGTGATTCTCTTGTTTCAGGCAGACTTGTACAATAACCGCCAGGACGTTTGCCAGGACGATCTTCTGCTTCGATCCAACTTTTTTCAAAGGCTTCTTGCGCAAAATCAGCCATTTTGGGACTGAATTTTTTAAAGTTTTCTAAAATGAAAGCAGCTGCTTCATCGAATGTATAGGTACGTTCCTTCATTTCACCTAAAATGATCGGAGCATCTTGATCCTGCCACTCCATTTTTTCTTTTCCGAATAATTGGGCTTTTCGTGTCAAAAAGTCCACGATCGGTTGTTTGTTCTTCTGGATCGTTCCCCACATTGCGTCTAATGTCGCTTTTTGCAGGCGATTATACTCGAGAGGCTCCTTCAGATAGTCATCTACACCGTGCAGTTTGTAATTGGAGAGACGGAATCCATCCAGATGATTCAATGTATCGGCAAATAAATCTTCTTTTTCTCCCCAAGCTTTTTCCCACTCCGCAAATAGTTGAGCACGAACTTCAGGATCTGAGTCACCCATCATTTTGTTGAAAGCTTGACCAGCTGAAAGAGTAATCGTTGTTCCATCCGACCGGGTAAATGGAATCGCAATCGAAGCAACAATCGTATCATAATGCTGACTCCAAGCATTTAGTCCGTCTAAAGAAAGTGTGTTAATAATCGTTTCTTCTGCTTCCGACAAAAGCTCCTTGCCGTCGCGACGAATTTCGCTCAAACGAAAGGCGATAGTCGCAAAGGGTTCTTCTTTCAATAGTGTCTCCCAGTCTTCATCAGAAATTTCTGTCAATTTTTTCGAAAAAACTGTTTCGGCTGCTTGTAGCATTGGCAATTTGGCATAGAGCTCGCCCGAAAGTAATTTTGCCTGATTGTCATTAACGTTGGCAGATAGCAATGCATTGATAAAGCTGCTGCACTGAGAAAATCCTTTACTGATTGTTTCGGACAATGATAATAATTCAGCTAATTCCTCTGGTTGAGAGGCATTGTCGGGTTGCCACGCATCTACTTTTGTGCGATAAGTTTTGATTTGTGCATCTAGTTGGGACATTCGTTCTTGCAGTTGGGTAGACGTGCTGCCGCCTGAAAAAATCGAATCAAGGTCCCAGTTGAGAGAATAAGTCATCTTGGGTGTTGCTCCTTTCGTTTATCAGATGGTAATAAGTATAGCACACCCTTCGAAAAGTAGTTGCAGAGAATACTGAAAATGGTAAGATTAGAAAATGAGGGGCTGAGATGATGAAAAAAATGTGGAAAGAACCAAATTTTTATTTCACGATTGCGGTAGCTGTGATGGTGATTTTATTTATTAGTTCGTCACAAACTTATGAACAACAATCATAAGTCGGTTTGCTTTCTCGCCTGTTAAAAGAAGAGCCATTGAAAGAATGGTTGAGCAAATTCGCTTTCTCTTATGCAGGATCTGAAATCAGTATTGCCGAAAAAGGTTATTTTTCTTTTGTGGAATTTTTTATTCGTAAAGGGGCTCATTTCTTTACTTACTTTGTATTAGGAGGTAGCTTATTTCTATCATTGAGCTATCGAAAAATTCCCTATTGGCTGTCAGCTTTCTTTGGCTGGTTGGCAGCAACAGGGTATGCAGGGATGGATGAGTACCATCAAATGTTGACCGGTGGCCGTACACCTTTGTTCCAAGATGTCATGCTCGATTCAGCTGGAGCACTGACAGCTGTCTTGCTTAGTTGGGGGATTCTTAGTTGGCAAAAGCGAGGCAAGAAAAGAAAATGAGATTATTTTTTAACAGCAACCATAACTAAAATGCAATCAATCAGCTAGAAATAGTAAAGTAAAGATAGAGGCGGAAAAGATGCAAGCAGATCACAGCAGTAAAATAAATGATCCGAATAGACGACAACCGGATATCGTGGTGCATGAAAGTCTACCAGTAGGAGTTGCCTTAGCAATGGCAGGGGGATTCTTAGACGCATATACCTATCTCTTTCATGGAGAAGTGTTTGCCAGTATGCAATCAGGAAATGTCATTTTGTTAGGAATCAATTTGGCATCTGGAGAGTTTGGACAGGCTGCCAGATATTTACCGCCAATTTTGCTGTTTTTGATAGGGATCATAGTGACTAATGGCTTGCAGCATCGTTTCCCAACAGGTGGTAGAATTGTTTGGCAAAATGTAGCCCTCTTCTTTGAAGCACTTGGTATTTTTCTTTTAGGATTTTTTGCTCAGACATTGCCAAATGTCTTTGTGGATTCTGGACTTTCTTTTTTTGCAGCCATCCAATATGCTTCTTATCGCAGATTAGCTGGAATGCCCTATGCAACGACGATGACGACCGGAAATTTGCGTTCAATGGCGGATTATCTTTATCAGCGTTTCTTCAAAAAAGATGCTACTGTAGATTATAAGATCAAGTATATCGCGATGATTATCGGAGGATTTTTCTTCGGGGCAGTCAGCAGCAGTTTATTAGGTATGTTTCTTTTTCACCGAACGATTTGGGTCGTATCGGGCATATTACTTTTTGTACTGACGATTACGATCAGAAACCAGAATCGGGTATAAAAAAGGACGGAGAAATAATTCTCCGTCCTTTTTGGATTATATAGATTAAATAACGATAACAGGCGTTCCTACTTCTACCATACCAAATAATTCTTTCATCACACCTGGTGGAGTATTGACACATCCGTGAGACCCGCGGGTCTTCCATAAATCGCCACCATATTCTGGTTGCCAATCTGAATCATGAATCCCAACGCCGGTCCAATCAATAGGCATCCAGTAGTCAACAGGAGAAGAATAATCTTCGCCGGTCAATGTAGCATTCCGTTCTTTGTTCCAAACGTAAAATACACCTGTAGGAGTGGGTGATTTAGGTTTTCCAGAAATGATGTCTGTTTCAAGAGCGACTGCACCGTCTTTGTAATACCACATATGTTGATTTTTTAAATCAACTTCGATATAAGTGTTTCCAAACAGTGGACCACTTGGATCTGCACTACCCAAGACCACTGGGGAACGAGTAAAGTCTTCTCCAGTCTTTAAGGCTTCGATCAATGCACTTGTTTCAGAATCAGTTTGGATCGTCCAACTTAGTGTCCCAGCTGGTACGGATACCTCGCCTTGTTTCGTGCTTTTGAACGTAGAAGCATTGGTGCTTGTGTTGTATTGGTTCCCTAGGTCTGCTACATAATTCCGTACTTTTTCTTCATCAATCGTGGTTTTTCCATCTTTATAAGAGAGCCAATCCATGATTGTTGCGGTCGGAATCTGGAAAGTTGAGCCATTGATGGAATAATTAGCATTTACTTGAGCAATTTTATTCAATGATTCCATTTCTTTTGCTAGTTCTTTGTCATCAGAAGTAACGCTAGGTTTCTTTTGATACGCAGTCAAATCCAATTCACTTTCGCCGCTAGTAATTGCTTTTTGTAAATCTGCGACAGTTTGTTCGACGTCAATGGCATCACCAACAACTTCTGGTTCAATCGAGAAGCCATCATCTCCTTTTTTCAATGTGGCATCTTTAGAAGCGGTCCGACCTTCATTTAAGGTTTCCAAAGCCTCTTTGATTGTGGCTGTTTCACTTGTCAACTTTTGTTGATCAACAGAAACGGTACCTAGTTTTTTATCTTCTGCAGCAGATACATAGGCCATTCCCCATGTCCACTGGTTTTGTTCATCTTTCAAATCTTCCAATTCTTTTGAAAAATCCGTTTGCAAACCAAATTGAGCCAAATTGATGGTTTTCCAATCCGTATTGCCTTCTTTGATTGTAAAAGACTGTTTGCTGTAACGGTCATGCAACAAATCATTGGCTTCAGCGACCGTTTTATTGCTGATGTCAATATCATCGATCGAGGTATTTGGCAAGAAACGGTCTTGATAATATGTACTTCGATAAGTGTATCCGCCCGCAATCACGACTAGAACGGCAGCGATAGCGATCAGAACGATCTTTTTCGTCTTACTCTGAGTATGTGTGTGTTTGTTGGATCGTGTCATTTAAAGGCTCCTTTTATGATGATTTAAAAATGATAGATCGGCTAAATCATACCATATTCTACAAGAAAAGCGAATTGATTAAGTGAAAGTTCCATGAAAAAATAGAGAATTCTTAAATTATAAAAAGAGTCTGCTCATAGGACAGCAACCAAGAAGTGATTCAACGAAAGCTGCTGTGTGATAAAAGCACAGCAGCTTTACGCAATATTCTTTGGATCAAAGTACACGAAGCATCTTGATTCAAAGGATCTCTTTCTTGTTCGGTCTTATGTTACAGACTCTTGTAAGTGGCTTATAGCAATCGTTTTATTGATTGTCTTCCGCATCTAGTTTCGCAAAAGCTTCATCTAGAATGTCTTTCAATTGTTTTGCAGAAGCAGTCATTCGATCTTGTTCTCCATCCGTCAATGGAATTTCGATTACTTTTTGGATTCCTTGGGCATTAATGATAGCAGGGGCACCGATATAAATATCTTTTAAGCCGTATTCGCCATTCATAAAGACAGAAAGCGGCAGTACTGCATTTTCATCATCCAAAATGGCACGAGTGATACGAGCCAAGGCAACAGCGATACCATAGAAAGTAGCACCTTTTTTCTCAATGATTGTGTAAGCTGCATCACGAACACTGAAGAACAAGTTAACCATTGCTTCTTCATCAATATCGGGGTTGTTTTTGACCCATTCATAAATTTGCAATCCGGCAACATTTGCATGAGACCAAACTGGGAATTCTGAATCGCCATGTTCCCCTAAAATATAAGCATGGACATTACGTGCATCAACATCGATCAACTCAGCTAATGCTTGACGGAAACGAGCAGAATCTAGTGAAGTTCCTGAACCGATTACGCGCTCTTTTGGAAAACCTGAGAATTTCCATGTTGAGTAGGTAAGAATATCTACTGGATTTGCAGCGACAAGGAAGATACCGTTAAATCCTGAATCAACGATTTGTGTAACTACTTCACGATTGATTTTTAAGTTTTTGTGGACTAGATCCAAGCGAGTTTCGCCAGGTTTTTGTGGCGCACCAGCTGTGATCACCACGACATCGGCGTCATGTGCATCTGCATAAGTGGCAGCATAGATTTTTTTGGGTGAGGTAAATGCTAACGCATGAGATAAGTCGATAGCATCTCCTTCTGTTTTTGCTGTATTTATATCAATGATCCCTATTTCTTGAGCAATATTTTGAGTGACTAACGCAAATGCATAACTGGAACCAACCGCACCGTCTCCAACAAGGATTATCTTTTGGTGATCTTTTTTATTTGTCTTAGCAGTCATTTGTGTATCATTCCTTCCGCATATTTGTTTTACTAGGTAACATCCTAACACTTTCAAGCAATTTTGTCATGTGATTTGCTCAACAATGTTACAGATATTTTTGCTGTTTCATTTGTAAATGCTTTCTTTGTTATCCTGTAGGAATTAGGATAAATCAAGGTTTCTAATGATTTTTTTTAAGAAAGAGAAATTCTGAGCAAAGGAAAGACACGGTAACAGTCCGTTATGTGTTATAATCGTAGTGAACGTTTTTACTGGGCAGAATTGTCGTGCCCAGTATTTTGTGGTGGTAATTTTTTGAAAAAATGGAGCGGATCAAAAAATGAAAATGATTATAGGTCTGGGAAATCCAGGCAAAAAATACGAAAAAACAAAACACAATGTTGGGTTTATGGTAGTCGATGCGTTAGCGGAGAAATACCAAGCTACTTTTAAATCATCAGCTTTTGAAGCAGAAATTGCTGAATTTTTTATGAACGGGGAAAAAATCATGTTGGTCAAACCTCAGACTTTCATGAATGAATCGGGCCGGGCAGTAGGGCCTTTAATGACTTATTATGGAGTTTATCCTGAAGAGATCGTGGTTATCTATGATGATCTTGATTTAGCGTTAGGCAAAATTCGTTTGCGGCAAAAAGGCAGTGCGGGGGGGCATAACGGGATGAAGAGCTTGATTTCCCATCTTGGTACATCTGTATTTGATCGCATCAAAGTAGGGATCGATCGACCACAGCCAGGCAGGACAGTGGTCGATCACGTTCTAAGTCCTTTTGCTAAAGAAGACCAGCCGATGATTCTGCAAAGCTTGGATAAAGCAGCAGCAGCAAGTATCGATTACTTGACCACCGGTGATTTTCTTGCCACAATGAATCGATTTAATTAAGGAGGACCTGTATGGATCTGATTGAACTAATAAATAAGGTGCCGCAAGTCGCTGCCTGGCACCAACAATTAACGGATCACGCATCTCGGCAACTATTGACTGGCTTAGCGGGTTCCGCAAAAACATTAGCTTTTGCCGGAGCTTATCAGAAATTTGATCGGCAAGTCATTGTTGTTACACCAAATCTTTATTATACCAATCAAGTTGCCGAAGATTTGCGGAATATTATTGACGACGTGTATGTCTTTCCGGTGGATGAAGTGTTGTCGGCCGAAATGGCGTTTGCTTCACCAGAAGCTCGAGCGGAGCGAGTGACAGCATTGAATGCTGTCGCTACCGGAAAAAAAGGAATTTACGTCATGCCGATCGCTGCATTGCGGAAATATCTGCCTGCTAAAGATACTTGGCTGAACTACCAATTTTCTTGGCATGTGGGGGATGAGATCAATTTAGATCAGTTACCGCAGCAATTGGTATTGATGGGGTATGAGCGGCAATCAATGATTGGCAAACCTGGTGAATTTAGTATTCGTGGAAGCATTTTGGATATTTATCCTTTGAAAGCTGAATATCCGGTGCGGATCGAGCTTTTCGATGTGGAGATCGACTCGATGCGCTCTTTTGACGTGGAAACACAGCGTTCAGTAGAAACGTTGTCAGAAGTAACGATTGTTCCCACAACAGAATTAGTGTTTTCGCCAGCTGATTTAGCTCATGGACGAAAAGTTCTGCAAGAGTTGCTGAAGAAATGGCTCGCTGTAGTGAAAGAGACCACAGATAAAAACTTTTTAGAAGATTATTTTGGTCAATTAGCATCGGCTTGGCAAAGTGGCATACCTGACGAGAATGCTCGTTATTATGCGGATCTTTTGTATCAGCAACCGACGAGCATTTTGGATTATTTTTCAAAAGATGCATTGCTGATGATCGATGATTATGCTCGTATTATGGAGACAAACCGCGAGATTGAACGAGAAGAAGCTGAGTGGCATACACAAAAAATTGCAGAACTTCGCGTTTTTTCTGAGCAATCTTTCGGGCAAGATGTCCAGCAGCTGATTCAAAAAGAACAATTTTCTACAAGTTTCTTCTCGCTTTTTCAAAAGGGGATGGGAAATCTTCGTTTTCAAGCGATCCACAATTTTCAATATCGACCAATGCAACAATTTTTCAGCCAAATGGGTTTGCTGAAAGTTGAAGTAGATCGCTGGGAGAAACAACAACAAACGGTTGTCTTTTTAGTAAGTGATTCAGAACGAGCAAAAAAATTGGAACAAGATTTTCGTGATCACTCCATTTACGCAGTACAAACCACAGCAGATCGACTCTTTACAGGTCGAACGCAAATCGTTGTAGAAACACTGCAAAGCGGGTTTGAAATGCCCCAAGATAAGTTGGTCATTGTCACAGAAAAGGAAATCTTCCAAAAAATCAACAAGAAACGTACGCGGCGTCAAAACGTGACCAATGCGGAGCGATTGAAGAGTTACAATGAATTAAAAGCCGGCGACTATGTCGTCCATGCGAATCACGGGATTGGTAAATACATTGGTATGGAAACGCTGGAAGTAGATGGTGTACACCAAGACTACATGACCATCCTCTACCAAAATGATGATAAGCTGTTTATTCCAGTTACCCAGTTGAATCTGATTCAAAAATATGTTGCCTCTGAATCTAAAACGCCAAAGATCAATAAATTAGGCGGCAGTGAGTGGGCGAAAACGAAACGAAAAGTTTCAGCAAAAATCGAGGACATTGCAGATGATCTCATTCTTTTATACGCAAAACGCGAATCGGAGAAAGGTTACGCGTTTCAGCCTGATGATGGCTATCAAAAAGAATTTGAAGATGCCTTTCCTTACTCTGAGACAGATGATCAATTACGCAGCACTGCGGAGATCAAACGTGATATGGAAAAAGAAAAACCAATGGATCGCTTATTAGTCGGAGATGTTGGCTTTGGGAAGACAGAAGTGGCATTGCGGGCGGCTTTCAAGGCCATCAAAGAGAGTAAGCAAGTAGCCTTTCTGGTGCCGACAACGATTTTAGCACAACAGCATTATGAAACAATGCTGGATCGCTTTGAAGGGTTTCCAGTCAATGTCGGTTTGTTAAGCCGTTTTCGAACGAAGAAACAGCAAACGGAAACGATCGAGCAAGTGAAAAAGGGCCAAATTGATATTTTAGTTGGCACGCATCGCCTGCTGTCTAAAGATGTAGAGTTTGCAGATCTGGGATTATTGGTGATCGATGAGGAACAGCGTTTTGGCGTCAAACACAAAGAGCGCTTGAAACAATTACGCTCGCAAGTCGATGTTCTTACATTGACGGCTACCCCGATTCCCCGGACACTGCATATGTCCATGTTGGGGGTGCGGGATCTTTCTGTGATTGAAACGCCACCGGAAAATCGCTATCCTATTCAAACTTATGTGATGGAAATGAATCCAGGTGCAGTTCGAGAAGCTATTTTGCGGGAGATGGCACGGGGAGGACAAGTTTTTTATCTCTATAATCGAGTAGATACGATTGAACGTAAAGTCGAAGAGCTCCAAGCGTTAGTTCCAGATGCGCGTATTGGGTATGCCCATGGGCAGATGACAGAAATCCAGCTAGAAAACACATTGTTTGATTTTATCGAAGGACAATACGATGTGTTGGTGACAACCACGATCATCGAAACTGGGGTCGACATTCCGAACGCCAATACATTATTTGTAGAAAATGCGGATTACATGGGCTTGTCTACTCTTTATCAATTGCGAGGTCGTGTCGGTCGAAGCAATCGTGTTGCGTATGCTTATTTTATGTACGAACAGCAAAAAATTTTGAACGAAGTCAGTGAAAAGCGGCTCCAGGCAATCAAAGACTTTACAGAATTAGGTTCCGGATTTAAAATCGCGATGCGTGATCTTTCGATTCGAGGTGCAGGAAATCTCTTGGGGGCGCAACAGCACGGATTTATTGATGCTGTTGGGTTTGATATGTACTCTCAAATGCTGTCAGAATCCGTGGCGCGTAAACAAGGGAAAAATACACAAGCGGAGAAAACAACGGTTGAGATCGATCTTGGCATCGATGCGTATCTACCAACTTCTTATATAGAAGATGAACGGCAAAAAATTGAAATTTATAAACGCATCCGTGAATTGGATTCTCAAGAAGCGGTGGATGAGCTGCAGGATGATCTGCTTGATCGCTTTGGAGAATATCCGGTCGAAGTGGCTCACCTATTAACTGCCGGAGAAATCAAAATGAATGGGGATCGGGCATTGTTAGATACGATCCGTAAACAGCAGCAAACAGTGATCCTAACGTTAAGTAAAGTTGGCACCAAAAACTATTCTGTCGAACAGCTGTTTGAAGCGTTGAAAGCGACCAAGCTTAAAGCGACGATGGGTGTCGATCACGAGCAGATGACAATCAAACTTCAGATTCCTGCTGTGATGAAAGAAAGCACTTGGCTGTTAGAGATTCAAGATTTTGTCAAAGCGCTACGGGAACAAAAATACGTGTTACAAGAAAATTAGTTATAAAGGGGCGGAGAAGATGCCAAAGTCACAATTAAAACGGACGATGGAAGGAGCATTTATTTTAACGATTGCTTCTTTCATTGCCAAGGTGTTAAGTGCGGTTTACCGCGTCCCTTTCCAAAACTTAGTTGGTGACGAAGGGTTTTACGTCTATCAGCAAGTCTATCCAATCTATGGATTAGCTATGACATTGGCTTTATCTGGGTTGCCGCAATTTATTTCGCGCGTGATCGCCGAACAACCTGATCCTCAGAAGCAGCGTGCCCAGATCCAAGTCATCTATCCGTATGTTTTTTGGACAGCGATTGGACTATGGGCAACGACGTTTTTCTTTGCCGATGTTATCGCTCGGGTCATGGGAGACGCAGGACTGGCATCTTTGATCCGCGTGGTATCCTTTACATTCCTCTTTGTACCACCCCTGACTTTTTATCGTGGGAGTTTCCAAGGAAATTTACAGATGGTACCGACGGCAGTTTCCCAAGTAGTAGAACAGCTCCTTCGAGTCGGAGTGATTTTAGTAGCGGCCAGTTTTTTTCATCTCTTCTCATGGGATGTTTATCAGACAGGGACTTTGGCAATGTCCGGCGCATTGATTGGCGGACTTGCAGCGTGGGGGATTTTAAGCTATTATAGTCGGAAAATCACCGGTCGGTCGTTAGCGATCCCCACAAAAACTATGCCTACCGCACATGCTCCTTCCTTGCGTCGCCGTTTTTTGATTGAAGGGGGACTGTTGACCATTTACAGCGGTTTTTTGATTTTGTTTCAGTTGGCAGATTCCTTTCTGATGACGAACTCACTTGAAGCCAGCGGTTTGACGGAACAAAGTGCCCGCATTGCAAAAGGGATCTATGACCGAGGACAGCCATTGGTTCAGTTAGGTCTCGTGGTAGCGATGGCTCTAAGTTCGACTTTCTTGCCAACATTGACGAAATATCTGACAGTCAAAAATCAGCACTTGTTTGAAAAATCAGCTAAGATGTACTTGCGGTTGACTTTAGGGATTGCCAGTGCTTCTGCAGTTGGCTTGGCTATCCTGCTTCCTTATATCAACTTCGCTCTTTTTAAAGATGGTGCCGGCAACAGTGCGTTGGTCTTATTTGTTTTTGCGGTCGCTTTGATGGCTGCGATCCAAGCGTATCAAAGCATCCAACAAAGTCGGAACCAATTCCGTGTAGGGATTTATGCAGCAGGATGCGGCCTTTTGCTTAAAGGTTTGCTGACGTGGCCCTTGACCTATCTTTTAGGAACAACTGGTGCGAGTTTGAGTACCCTTTTAGGTTTGATCGGTACTTTAATCTATTTTGTGTTTTCTGAGAAAAAAGCATTGAACAGCTTTTGGACAGAGCAAGGGTATGGCAAAAAACTCCTGCTTTGTTTAGGGATCATGGCTTGCGCACTGTTTTTATATTATGGTGTGATCACTCTGTTGAGTGGAGGTCCAGTGACGAAAAGACTGCAAGCGCTGATTTTTTGCCTTGGAGGGGTCTTTTTTGGCGGGACAGTTTTCATTATAATGGCTCTCAAAGTTAAATTATTAACGATTCGAGAATGGCTGCTCGTTCCGTTTGGAAAAAAATTGTTGAAATTAAGAGGTGGAAAAAATGAGATTAGATAAATTTTTAAAAATATCCCGGATTATCAAACGTAGATCTGTTGCAAAAGAAGTAGCAGATAAAGGGCGTATCCAAATCAATGGCAAATTGGCAAAATCCAGCAGTGATATCAAAGTTGGCGATACGGTGCGTATTCAGTTTGGAAATAAAGTATTAGAAATAAAAGTACAAGAATTGCACGAATCAACTAAAAAAGAAGATGCAGCTAAAATGTACGAGATCCTCAAAGAAGAACGTATCTCAGAAAATGCTTGATTTTTGTCCCATTTTCAGTTAGACAACTTTTGTGGATGTTGGTATAATGGAAAAAACAATCACAGTGACAGGAGCGAGGTCAGCGTGGATAAAGAGCCAAACAAACAAATAGAACTATTGCAGACCGAGTATGCCAAAGAGCAATTTGCCAAGTTCGAAAAAGAACGACGACAAGTGGTCTTTCGTCGACGTCGACTTGTAGCTGTTTTTGTTGCAGCGCTAGTGATTTTTGCAATCGTAGGTATTCAAATGTTCAATGATCAAATGCGTCTGCAAAAATTACAAGAGTATAAAGCAGAAACAGTAGCAAAACAAGAAGCAGCGGACAAAAAAGTGACACAACTTAAGCGAGATGTAGCACTGTTGCAAGATGACGAATACGTTGCAAAATTAGCTCGCAGTAGATTCTTTTATTCAAAGAAAAATGAAAAGATCTACCCTGTCTTGCCGGATGCTTCTGATTCAAAAACAGAAACAAGCGGTGATGAGGCAAATGCTAGTGATACAAAGACAAGTGATTCGGAATAAACAAGGTCATACCTACTCATCGCAGTAGTTGAAATGATTAAATGGGTAAAAATTAGGAGGAACATTTTTTATATGTCAATCGAAGTTGGAGCGAAACTAAAGGGCAAAGTGTCTGGTATTACAAATTTTGGTGCGTTCATTGATCTTGGTGAGGGGAAAACTGGTTTGGTACATATCAGCGAAGTATCAAATGGGTTTGTGAAAGACATTCATGACGTGTTGTCTATTGGCGATGAAGTAACCGTTGTTGTGACGGCAATCGGCAATGATGGAAAAATCGGGCTATCGATCCGTAAAGCAGAAGCAAAGCCGGAAGAAAAACGTGATTTTCCTAAAAAAGAATTCAATCGGTCAAGTCCGAAGAAATCTTTTTCACGCAATCAACCGACGAACGTAAATAAACAAGACTTCGATTCATTGATGAGTTCTTTTCTAAAAGATAGTGATGATCGTTTATCTTCATTACGACGTAATACGGAAGGTAAACGCGGCGGCCGTGGCGGTCGACGTAACTAAACAGGATGAGCAAGTTGTCAAAAGAATTTGTGACGTAACGATAAGTATTTCAAAAAATATCCGAACTATATCCGATTACTCCTACCATGTAGTAGGCTTTCGCCGTGGAGCACGGCGTTTTGGAATCGGCATAGTTCGGATATTTCTCTTTCTTAGCAATAGACAGTCATTTTTAGTTTGAAGTTAAGTATAGAAGCAAGAGACACGGAGGGATAGAATGCTTAAGCAAAAAGTCTATCATGCAATCAAAGCCGATGGATGGGTAGAGGATGCTACTTGTTTGCTTGCTGTTTCGACAGGCGTGGATTCAATGGTTTTACTCCATGTGATCGAAGAGTTGTTTCAGCAAGGAACATTTGGCGTGGCTCATGTCAATCATAATCTGCGGGAAGCTTCAGACGACGAAGCAGCGTTCCTGAAGGACTATTGTCAAACGCGCGGGATTCCATATTATGAACGAGTTTGGCAAGATCCGCCCCAAAATGGCATCGAAGCGGCCGCTAGAGAGTTCCGCTATCGTTTTTTTGCAGAAACGATGACTCTTCAGAGTTATGATTGGTTATTAACCGCTCATCATGCAGATGACCAGATGGAAACGATGCTGATGAAGATGGTCCGAGAGGGACGCTTGCAAAACGCTTCGGGAATCAAGCGCAAGCAACCTTTTGGTAACGGTTATTTGATCCGTCCCTTCCTAACGATCGCCAAAGAGGAGATTAGAGACTATGCAAGAAGGAGAGGGATCGCTTATTTCGAAGATGAAACGAATCAGCAAACGCTGTTTCAAAGAAATCGCCTGCGTCATCAAGCGGTCCCTCTGCTGAAAGCAGAGAACCCGAGAGCTCTTGATCATTTTCAGCAGCTTTCTCAAGAGATGATCTATGCTGACCAATTGATCAAAAAGCAGCAAGCAGATTGGCTCGCCACGATACTTCATGAGGAAGCTGAAGGCTATTTTTTAAACTTGGATGAATTGGCTGCGTTTACCGCAGCAGAACGCTATTACTTTTTTGAAGGTTTGCTACAGAAAGTTTCCCATGATAAAGGAATCTCGTACAATACTAAACAACGAGAGCAGTTGCTGTATCTGCTAGAACATAATCCCAGTCAGTGGATAATCGATTTGAATCAAGACTGGCAGATTGTTCGAGTTTATGATCAGTTGAAAGTCACTGCTGTTAAAAAAGGCTCTCACCTCCAAACGCAGGTAGATGAGACGCATTTTGTTCTAAAAAAAGGTGAAAGTTTCTTTTTGTCGGACCATGAATGGATCGGCTACATTCCAAGTGACGCCCAAGTTCCAGAAAAAGTCATGGATTGGTCAGAGATTTCACAAATTTTACCGATACAATATCCTGCGACAGTTTTTTTGCGGAAGCGAAAACCAGGGGATCGGTTACAGCTGAAACCAGGTCTTACGAAAAAAATCAGGCGTTTCTTTATCGATGAGAAGATTTCGAATGAAAAGCGTGCCGCTAGTTGGGTCCTGACAGACGCTCAAGAGAATGTATTGGCACTTTTGCCTTATCTATTTTCCTATTTGAGTATTGAGCAAGAAACTGATAAAATACACTACATACTTCTTTATAAATATCGGAAGTAAGAGTTGGAAGGAGAACTTTATGTTAGACAAAGATATTGAGAAAATTTTGATTACTCGTGAAGAGATCCAAAATCGTTGTTCTGAACTAGGTAAAGAACTGACGGAAATCTACAAAGATAAGAATCCATTGGTTGTTGGCGTATTAAAAGGAGCTGTTCCTTTTATGGCAGACATCGTCCGAGAAATGGATTGTCATTTGGAATTGGACTTTATGGATGTTTCTAGTTATGGGAACGCGACAATTTCTTCTGGCGAAGTGAAGATTTTGAAAGATTTGGATACAAATGTCGAAGGCCGAGATATGCTGATCGTAGAAGATATTATTGATAGCGGTCGCACATTAGCCTATCTAGTAGACCTATTTAAATATCGCAAAGCAAAGTCGGTTAAAATCGTGACATTGCTAGACAAACCAGAAGGACGTGTGGTGAAAATCGATGCCGACTATATTGGCTTTGATGTACCGAACGAATTTGTGGTCGGCTATGGATTGGATTACGCGGAACAATACCGTAACCTCCCTTATGTGGGTGTCTTAAAACCAAGCGTTTATCAATCAAATTAGTGACTGATCTAAATCAGTTGTGATACAATTAAATGGTCAGGATTGATAAAACAAAATAGCCAAGGAGGTACGCATGAATAAGAAAAATAACGGTATGATCAAAAATACCTTATATTATGTACTTGTCTTGTTAGCAATGGTCATGGTCGTCTATTTCATTTTTGGAAATGGCAATCAGCAAACGCCAACAATCGAGTACTCAACATTTACGGAGCAGCTGAAAGACGGAAAGGTCAAACAGTTTACTGTTCAGCCTGCTAACGGTGTTTACCGGATCGTCGGTGAATACAATGCCGAACAAACCGTCAGCAATGACAATGGGCTTTCCGTACTAGGAAGCACGCAAGCAAGTACGACACGTTTTACAACGATCATTTTGCCGAATGACTCGACATTGAGCGAGGTTACGACATTAGCAAAGGATCAAGGGGTTAAAACAACGATCGAAGAAGAATCGAACAGTGGTGTTTGGTTATCGTTGCTGATTAGTTTCTTGCCAATCGTAATCATCATTTTCTTCTTCTATATGATGATGAGCCAGCAAGGCGGCGGTGGCGGCGGTGGCGGCCGTGTCATGAACTTTGGAAAATCCAAAGCGAAAGAGGCCGACAAAAAAGCCAATCGCGTTCGTTTCTCTGATGTAGCGGGTGCTGAAGAAGAGAAACAAGAATTAGTCGAAGTGGTCGAATTTTTGAAAGATCCACGACGCTTTGTCGAATTAGGTGCGAGAATCCCAGCTGGTGTGCTGCTAGAAGGACCTCCAGGGACAGGGAAAACATTGCTAGCAAAAGCGGTTGCCGGAGAAGCTGGCGTTCCGTTTTACTCTATCTCAGGCTCAGACTTTGTGGAAATGTTTGTCGGGGTCGGAGCGAGCCGTGTCCGGGATCTATTTGAAACAGCCAAGAAAAACGCACCGGCCATCATCTTTATCGATGAAATCGATGCGGTTGGGCGCCAACGTGGTGCCGGCATGGGTGGTGGACATGATGAACGTGAGCAAACGTTGAATCAGTTATTAGTTGAAATGGATGGATTTGATGGCAATGAAGGAGTTATTGTTATTGCAGCAACCAACCGTTCCGACGTGTTAGACCCAGCCTTGTTACGTCCAGGTCGTTTTGACCGACAAATTCTTGTTGGCCGTCCGGATGTTAAAGGCCGTGAAGCTATTTTACGAGTTCACGCACGGAACAAACCGTTGTCGGATGATGTGGATTTGAAAGTCGTAGCACAACAAACACCTGGTTTTGCCGGTGCTGATTTAGAGAATGTCTTAAATGAAGCTGCGCTAGTCGCTGCCCGTCGTAATAAAAAGAAAATCGATGCCTCTGATATTGATGAAGCAGAAGATCGGGTAATCGCAGGACCTGCGAAGAAAGATCGTGTCATCAATAAAAAAGAACGCGAAATGGTTGCTTACCATGAAGCGGGTCATACGATCGTCGGTTTAGTCTTAAGCCGTGCCCGGGTCGTTCACAAAGTAACGATCATCCCTCGGGGACGTGCTGGCGGTTACATGATCGCATTACCTAAAGAAGATCAATTCTTAATGACGAAAGAAGATATGTTTGAACAAATCGTCGGATTGCTTGGTGGACGGACAGCAGAAGAAATCATTTTCGGCGTTCAATCAACCGGAGCATCCAATGACTTTGAACAAGCAACAGCTTTAGCTAGAAGTATGGTCACAGAATATGGTATGAGCGACAAACTAGGTCCAGTTCAGTATGAAGGCAATCATCAGGTCTTCGTCGGTCGTGATTATGGTCAAACCAAAGCTTACTCAGAACAAGTTGCTTTCGAGATCGATCAGGAAGTACGCCGTATCTTGATGGAGGCACATCAAAAAGCACATGAGATCATCGAAGAACATCGTGCGCAACATAAATTGATTGCCGAAAAACTGCTTGAATATGAAACATTGGATGCAAAAGCAATCAAGTCATTGTTTGAAGAAGGCAAAATGCCTGCTGGAACTGAGAATTCAGAATATCCAAGCGAAAAAGCTCAAACTTTTGAAGAAGCAAAACGCGCTTTAGAAGAGAAGGATGCTGAAAAGCAAGCTGCTGAGAAAAAAGATTTTGATCAGCAAGTAGACGAACTTCGTCACAATAATGAAAACCACGAAGCTTCATCTCAAGATAAAACAGAGGACGGTCAAGAGTAGTCGTTCAATTATCAATAGGTGATTAGCTATCGTAAAGTCTAGGGACTGTGTCATAAGTCAAAACAAGAGAACAGATTCGAATGAGGTTCGGACCAGTTGCTTGTTTTACGGCTTGTGCCGCAGTCCTTTCTTGTTAACAAATCGAGAAATAAACCGACAGAAAACATTGGCTTTTCTCTAAAATGGTGACATTCAGTTGAAAAAAAAACAAGTTCCTAGTATGATTCACTAATGAACGAAATAAAGGAGCATAAACAATGGAAGATTACTTAGTAAAAGCATTAGCTTATGATGGTTTTGTTCGTGCCTATGCAGTGTCTGCAACAAAAACTGTTAGTGAAGCACAACAACGTCATGATACTTGGAATACAGCATCAGCAGCGCTAGGCCGCGCTATGGTTGGAAGCCTGCTTTTGGGCAGCACGTTAAAGGGTGATGACAAATTAACGGTCAAAATCCAAGGGAACGGACCCGCTGGAGCAATCATTATTGATAGCAATGGTCGTGGAGATGTCAAAGGGTACATAAAAAATCCGCATATCAGCTTGCCGCTAAACGGACAAGGAAAGTTGGATGTGCGAGGAGCAGTAGGAGATCAAGGAATCTTTACTGTAATCAAAGATTTAGGGTTGAAAGAACCGTTTTCTGGACAAACACCTATTGTCTCTGGAGAATTGGGAGAAGACTTCACTTATTACTTAGCAGTTTCTGAACAAATCCCTTCGGCCGTTGGATTGAGTGTGTTAGTTGATACCGATGATTCTATTCGAACAGCCGGTGGTTTCTTGCTGCAGATCATGCCGGGAGCAGATGAAACGGTTATTGATTCAATCGAGAACCGCCTGCAAGAATTACCACGAGTGTCATCATTGCTGGATGAAGGGAAATCGCCTGAAGAAATTTTGACGGTATTGTTGAATGACACCAAAGTCGAAGTGTTAGAAAAAATGCCTGTTCAATTTCGATGTGATTGTAGCAAAGAAAAATTTGCGACAGCGATCATTACATTAGGCGCGGATGAAATACAAGAAATGATGGATGAAGATCATGGTGCAGAAGCTGTTTGTTCGTTCTGCGGTAATAAATACCATTTCGATGAACAAGAACTTGCTGGATTAAAGAAAGAAGCTGAGGCATAGAAGATGGCGATACACAGCTGGAAAATCGGTAATGTCGAAATCCCTAATCGAGTTGTCGTTGCGCCTATGGCAGGAATAACCAATGCGGCGTTTCGCGTAACGGTCAAAGAATTTGGCGCAGGCTTAGTCGTCTGTGAAATGATCAGTGATCGGGGAATCCAACTACGAAACAAAAAAACATTAGAAATGCTTTATATAGATGAAACAGAACATCCTTTAAGCTTGCAAATTTTTGGTGGGAATAAAGAGTCTTTGGTCGAAGCGGCTCAATTTGTCTCAGAAAATACAGCAGCAGATATCATTGACATCAATATGGGGTGTCCGGTAAATAAAATCATTAAAGCGGAGGCTGGTGCAAAGTGGCTATTGGATCCAGACAAAGTCTACGAAATGGTGCATGCAGTAGCTACGGCAATTGATAAACCGGTCACAGTCAAAATGCGGATCGGTTGGGATGATGAACATATTTTCGCTGTCCAAAATGCGCAAGCTGCTGAAGCGGCAGGTGCAGCGGCGATTGGGATGCATGGCCGCACGAGGGTCCAAATGTATGAAGGAGCGGCTAATTGGTCGGTATTAAGAGAGGTGAAGCAAGCAATTTCGATCCCTTTTATGGGGAATGGAGATGTTCGGACACCAGAAGATGCCAAACGAATGCTGGAAGAAGTCGGCGCAGATGCTGTCATGATCGGACGAGCAGCATTGGGGAATCCGTGGATGATCCATCGTACAAAACATTATCTTGAAACGGGAGAGCTGATCGCCGAACCTACTCCACGGGAGAAGATCGCTACAGCCAAACTTCACTTGGAAAGACTTGCTGATTTAAAAGGTGAATTTGTTGCTTCTCGAGAGTTTCGGCAGCATGCTGCCTACTATTTAAAAGGCATTTCACGGGCAGCTAAAGTCAAAGCGGCAATCAACCAGACAGAGAATAAGCAAGCGATTATTGATCTGTTAGATGCATTTGTAGAAAAGACAGAAAAACAACCTGTCGGAAATACTCCTGAGTAAAGTAAAATCAAGTCGATCTTGAACTTCGGCTTGATTTTTTGTGGCATCATTGGCATTATAAGAAGGAAACCCAAGTTAAGAATGGAGGAAAACTCGTGACAGAGGAACGACAAAAACAAGAAGAATTAAATGATCAAATGTTGGTTCGCCGTGAAAAGATGGAAAAATTACGGGAAGAAGGCATTGATCCCTTTGGCAAGCGCTTTGAACGTACGCATAATTCTGCCGAGTTGCATGAGTTATTTGATCAACGAACAAAAGAAGAGTTAACAGAGATGAATCTTTCTGCAAGTGTTGCTGGACGAATGGTGACGAAACGTGGTAAAGGGAAAGCTGGCTTTGCACATTTGCAAGATCGTGATGGTCAGATTCAAATTTATGTCCGCAAAGATCAAGTAGGTGACGAACCATATGAAGGATTTAAGCATGCTGACTTAGGTGATTTCTTTGGTGTCTCAGGGGAGATCATGAAAACTGATACGGGGGAAGTAACGATCAAAGCAAAAGAAATCGTTATTTTGTCTAAAGCGTTACGCCCACTTCCGGATAAATACCATGGTCTGACCAACATCGAGCAACGTTACCGTCAACGTTATCTGGATTTGATCAGTAATAAAGATAGCTTTGACCGATTCATGAAACGCAGCCAGATCATCAGTGAGATTCGTCGCTATTTGGATGGTCATGGCTACATTGAAGTGGAAACGCCTGTTTTGCATAATCAAGCGGGTGGGGCAGCAGCTCGTCCATTTATCACTCATCACAATGCGTTAGATATTGATCTATACTTGCGAATCGCGCTTGAGTTGCACTTGAAACGATTGATCGTAGGTGGTATGGAGAAAGTCTACGAAATCGGCCGGGTCTTCCGTAATGAGGGGATTGATACTACCCATAATCCAGAATTTACTATGTTAGAAGCTTATACAGCCTATACAGATTTCAAAGATGTTATGGATCTAACTGAGGGAATTATCCGCAATGCAGCAGAGAAAGTTTTAGATTCTGCTGTGATTACTTATGATGGACAAGAAGTCGACTTGGCGAGTGATTTTGCCCGTGTGCATATGGTCGATGCTATCAAACAACAAACGGGTGTCGATTTTTGGAAAGAGATGACAATCGAAGAAGCACATGCTTTAGCAAAAGAACACCAAGTGGAAGTCACTCCAACGATGACACTAGGACATGTTATCAATGAATTCTTTGAAACGTTTGTTGAAGAAACCTTACAGCAACCGACCTTTGTTTATGGACATCCGGTAGAAGTCTCACCTCTAGCGAAGAAGAATCCAGAGGACCCTCGATTTACAGATCGTTTTGAACTATTTATCGTAGGCCGGGAGTTTGCTAATGCTTTTACCGAATTAAATGATCCAATTGATCAAAGACAACGGTTTGAAGCACAAGAAAAAGAACGACAAGAAGGAAACGATGAAGCTCATGGAGTCGATGAAGACTTCCTTGAAGCGCTAGAATACGGCATGCCGCCAACCGGTGGTTTAGGGATCGGGATCGATCGTCTAGTCATGCTGTTGACAGATGCACAATCGATTCGCGATGTGCTGTTATTCCCAACAATGCGTTGATAATTCATAAAGAGAGACACACGGGTGTTTACTTGTGTGTTTCTTTTTTTACCAGTAGTTCCCTCCAAAATGACTAACAAGAAAAAAACAAGGGAGAAACTCACTGCTAAATGGAACGAAAACGAATTAAAAACGAACGATGAATTCATTGGATTGTAAGAATGAACGCCTTTGAGAAATTACGAAAATAAGAGAGAAAGTTATTGACCTGACAGCATTTAGTTGGTATATTATTACATGTGCCAAATGACAAAAATCATTTCTAAAAGAAAATGAAAAAAGTTATTGACGCCAGAACCAACAGATGATATTATAACGAAGTCGCAAATTTAAGAAATCAATTTGATGCTGATGCAGCAACAAAAAAGATTGAAAAAAGTTGTTGACAAATAACAATTCATTTGTTATTCTAATGAAGTCGCTGATGACGCACAGGAAGTTGTTGAATAAACACTTTCGAAAAAAACTTTTAAAAAAGAGTTGACATTCACTTGTTGATCTGATATGATTTAAAAGTTGCTAACGCAGCGCAGTAGACCTTTGAAAACTGAACAAAGCAAGCAAACGAACCAATGTGTAGGGCGCTTCATTTATGAAGCAAAATACATGCAAGCAATAGCTAGCAAAGTTAATTTTATTTGAGCTTAACGATCCTATGGATCGTTCAAACAAATCATTATGAGAGTTTGATCCTGGCTCAGGACGAACGCTGGCGGCGTGCCTAATACATGCAAGTCGAACGCTTTTTCTTTCACCGGAGCTTGCTCCATCGAAAGAAAAAGAGTGGCGAACGGGTGAGTAACACGTGGGTAACCTGCCCATCAGAAGGGGATAACACTTGGAAACAGGTGCTAATACCGTATAACACTATTTTCCGCATGGAAGAAAGTTGAAAGGCGCTTTTGCGTCACTGATGGATGGACCCGCGGTGCATTAGCTAGTTGGTGAGGTAACGGCTCACCAAGGCCACGATGCATAGCCGACCTGAGAGGGTGATCGGCCACACTGGGACTGAGACACGGCCCAGACTCCTACGGGAGGCAGCAGTAGGGAATCTTCGGCAATGGACGAAAGTCTGACCGAGCAACGCCGCGTGAGTGAAGAAGGTTTTCGGATCGTAAAACTCTGTTGTTAGAGAAGAACAAGGATGAGAGTAGAACGTTCATCCCTTGACGGTATCTAACCAGAAAGCCACGGCTAACTACGTGCCAGCAGCCGCGGTAATACGTAGGTGGCAAGCGTTGTCCGGATTTATTGGGCGTAAAGCGAGCGCAGGCGGTTTCTTAAGTCTGATGTGAAAGCCCCCGGCTCAACCGGGGAGGGTCATTGGAAACTGGGAGACTTGAGTGCAGAAGAGGAGAGTGGAATTCCATGTGTAGCGGTGAAATGCGTAGATATATGGAGGAACACCAGTGGCGAAGGCGGCTCTCTGGTCTGTAACTGACGCTGAGGCTCGAAAGCGTGGGGAGCGAACAGGATTAGATACCCTGGTAGTCCACGCCGTAAACGATGAGTGCTAAGTGTTGGAGGGTTTCCGCC
>NZ_JBIOSO010000001.1:635000-1602500 GCF_051714805.1 Enterococcus sp. AZ091
TGGATACTTGTTAGAGATACTGCCGAGAAAAAATGAATTGATACGTCCACCAGTGGCCAATGTGGATCAAGGTGTAGTGGTGACAAGTTTGATCCAGCCTAATTTCTCATTTAATCTATTAGATCGGTTTTTAGTTACACTGGAGTATAAAGAGATTGAACCAATTATCTTTTTGAGTAAAACAGACTTAGTGAGTGATCAAAGTGAGGTTCAAAAAATTGCCGCTTTGTACCAACAAATTGGTTACCAAGTCATTGTTTCAAAAGCAGATAATAGCGATCTTCTGGAGTTACAAAGAATTTTCCCGGAACGACTGACAGTTTTTATGGGACAATCTGGCGCAGGAAAATCCACATTGCTTAACCGAATAGTCCCAGAGCTAGATTTGGAAACGGCCGAAATTTCTGAGTCATTAGGTCGAGGGAAACATACAACGCGACATGTAGAATTATTGACATTATATGATGGGTTAGTGGCTGATACCCCTGGATTCAGCTCAATCGATTTTTTGGAAATCGATAGTGGACAATTGCCCAAACAGTTTCCAGAATTTTTAGCATTGGCACACCAATGTCGTTTTCGTGAGTGTATGCATCTAAATGAGCCAAATTGTGCTGTAAAAGAAGCAGTTGAACAGCAAACAGTTGCACTTACCCGGTATAAAAACTATATTCAATTTTTAGAGGAGATTGAAAATCGTCGTCCAATTTATAAAAAGAAAAATAAGTGAGGGAAACGAATATGATTAAACTAGCACCATCAATTTTAAGTGCGGATTTTGCGAATCTGCAACGGGACATTGAACTTGTAGAAAAAAACGGCGCGGATTACATCCATATAGATGTAATGGATGGCCAATTTGTTCCTAATATTACTTTAGGACCAAATGTTGTCAAAGCTATTCGTCCGATAACTAAGTTGCCACTGGATGTTCATTTGATGATTACTCAGCCAGAAAATTATATTCATGCGTTTGCCGAAGCTGGTGCCGATATAATTGGAGTTCATGCCGAAGCTACTCCCCACATTCATCGCGCAATTCAAATGATTTTAAATGAAAATGTAAAGGCGGAAATTGTTATCAATCCTGGTACGCCAGTAGCTGCTATCCAACATGTACTATCCATGTGTGATCAAGTATTGGTAATGACTGTGAACCCTGGATTCGGTGGCCAATCTTTTATCGAAGAAACAGTTGCTAAAATCAAGGAATTAGCACAATTGAAAGAGAAAAACGGGTATCACTATGATATCGAAGTAGATGGTGGAATCGTTCCAAAAACAGCTCGGATCTGTTTAGAAGCTGGTGCCAATGTGTTTGTTGCTGGTAGCTACATCTACGACGCGGACAGTCCTGCTGATCAAATCAAAGCATTGAAAGAAGTGTTGCAATAAATGAATATTCTTCTAGTTGCAGGTGGCAAAAAGCAAACTTGGCCGTCTCTAAAGAAGTATGATAAATACATTGGTATTGATCGGGGATCATTTTATCTGCTTGAGGAGGATTTACCTTTAGACTTTGCGATTGGTGATTTTGACTCTCTTTCTTCTGAAGAAAGAGAACGAGTGCGACAGAATGCAAAAAATTTTTTTCAAGCTCCGGCAGAAAAAGACGATACGGATACGCAACTCGCATTATTGATGGCTATTGAGCATTTTCCCAATGCAAAGATTGATATTATCGGTGCAACTGGTGGAAGAATCGATCATTTTTTAGCAAATTTATGGATTGTAATGGAGAAACGGTTTCAGCCTTTCGCTCATAATATTAGTCTATTAGATAAGCAAAATGTCATTCGGTTCTTTTTGCCAGGGAAGTATTCCATACGTAAAGAAAAGGGCATGAAATATCTGGCATATTGTTGTCTGACTCCCATTGACAATCTTTCATTAATGGAAAGCAAATACCTATTGGAAAATGTGAAGGTTGAACATCCTACATCATTTGCTAGTAATGAATTCATAACGGATGAAGCATCCTTTATATTTGAAACGGGAATTATTGCTGTTATTCAAAGCAAAGATTAAGAGACATTCAAGTCTCTTTTTTTATTTTTGAAAATTTCAGAAAGCTAATTACAAAAAAAGCATTAAGACGTACAACTTAACTTTTGTTTACATCGTTTTAGTGGTAAAATTAAGGCTATCAGTTTGGAACTCATTGAGGTGTCTTTGTGAAAAAGTTTAATCCTAATAAAAATATCATAATCACATTAATTATTGTGATTTTAGTTGTTTCTGTGTTGAGTGTGACGATTGCTAGAAGAGCAGTTGGGAATTCATCCAGTTTTGTGCAATCGGCAGTCAACGACACGATTGGTATCGTGGACAAGGTGATTACAGCTCCAGTACGGTGGATCGAAACCGGTGCAAACTCTGTAAAGAAACTTTTTGTCACGTATGAAGAAAACGAACGTTTAAAAGAGAAAATCGATAGTTATGATGAGATCGCTCGATCAAATGAAAATTACAAGCGAGAAATCGAATCATTGAAAGAAGAGCTTGAGTTAAACGAAACATTGACTAACTATGAAAAAATTACTGCCAATGTTATTAATCGTTCACCAGATACATGGCAAGACATGCTTGTTGTGGATCGTGGCACGAAAGATGGTGTCGAAGTAAATATGGCGGTTATGTCCCAAAAAGGTTTGATTGGGCGTGTGATTGAAGTGAATGCAGCATCTTCAAAAATCGAATTGTTGACTTCTGAAAATCAAAATTCAAATCATTTTCCTGTTCGAATCAGCGGGAAAGACGGCGAAACTTTTGGAATTCTAAGTAGTTATGATCAAAAAGAGAAGTCCTTGGTTATTAGTCAATTGACTGGAAGTACACAATTGAAAGAAGGCGATGTTGTACAAACCTCGGGATTAGGAGGGAATTCTCCAGCCGACCTTGCTGTTGGGACAGTTGTTAGTACCACCAAAGATGAATTTGGATTAGATACAAAAGTATATGTAAAACCTTATGCACAAATGTATGATATTCAAGCAGTTACTATTATCAAACGTTTGGCGGGTGACAAATAGGCATGAAAAAAAATACGTATTTAAAGTACTTTGCCGGAGCATTTTTTTTCTTGATGATGTTGTTAGATGGACAATTAACCCGTTTACTTGAGCGCTGGACGCAAGATAATTATATAGCGAGTGCACATTTACTATTGATTGCCTTCCTATGTGGTGCCAGATATTTGCCTAAAAACTACTTGATTATAACTGCATTGATCATTGGATGCTTGTATGACCTTTACTATATTGGCATAATTGGTATTTATGCTGTCGCATTCCCGATGATTGTGTGGATCATGTATATTTTAAATAAAACGCTATACCAAAACATATTCACCATGTTTTTTGGAATGATTATTTTCGTTACGGGTCTTGAAATGGTAACTTTGGGGATACAGTTGTTATTTAAAATAGCAACAGTCAATACTTCATTTTTTGTCTCTCGTTTCTTAGCACCGACACTGCTATTAAATATTATTTTATTTGTTATTTTAGTTATTCCATTCATGAAGCTATTCAAAGAAGAATAGCTTCATTTTTTTGTTATGTTTTATATCGAATCTGGTAGATTATTTGAAATCTGTTTGTAACATTCTTTTTATCTGCTTGACATGTATCTATGTTACAATCGCTTTATCGTAAAAAGACTTTAGATATTCTTATATATTTTAAAATTAACTTAAACTTTCAATGAAAAGTCAGGCGGAGGAATGAAGGGTGAAAAAACGTATTCTATCAGTAATATTAGTGAGTTCCATTGCGCTTACTTCAGTTGTAGCACCAACACTTGTCGCGGCAGACGACTTTGATAGCAAAATCGAACAAAAAGATCAAGAAATCAGTAATCTAAAAAATCAACAAGCTGATGCTCAAGCACAAATCAAAGCATTGGAAAATGATGTTGCAGCTATCAATGAAAAAGCTGAAGCATTATTGACGCAACAATCTACTTTACATGCTGATTCAGAAAAATTACAAAAAGAAATCGACGACTTGAATGTTCGTATTGAAAAACGGGAAAAAGCGATTCAAGAACAAGCAAGAGATGTCCAAGTGAATGGACAAAGCACCAATTTTATCGATGCCGTTCTTGCAGCAGATTCTTTAACGGATGCTATCGGTCGCGTTCAAGCTATGACGACGATTGTTAGTGCTAATAACGAATTGGTTCAACAACAAAAAGCGGATCAAGAAACGGTTAAAACGAAAAAAAATGAAAATGATAAAAAACTAAAAGAAATTGAAGCAAATCAACTTGAACTTGAGAAACAAGTAGGAGCACTTCAATCGAAGCAAGCAGACTTGAATGTTTTGCAAGCAGATCTTGCTTTGCAACAATCATCTAAAGAAGATGAAAAAGCCGACCTAGAAAAACAAAAAGAAAGCTATCAGGCTGAACAGGCACGAATTGCTGCCGCAAAAGAAGCGGCAAAAGCAGCTCGAGAACGTGAAGAAGCTGCGCAAGCCGAATCAAGCACAAGTAGTACAACAAAAACAGGCGAATCAACTTCGTCGAATGAGTCAAGCTCAAATGAATCAAGCTCAACAAATGAATCTTCCAGTACTAACAGTACCGGAACAAGTGACTCAGTAGAAAATGATACACCAAAACAAGAAACAATTGTAAATAAGCCTGAAAATAAACCAGAAAACAATACAAACGTTCCTTCACAATCTGTAAACGGGTCAGCAATTGTTTCAGAAGCAATGAAATATCTTGGTACACCATATGTCTGGGGCGGAACGACACCGAACGGATTCGATTGTTCTGGTTTTACTCAATATGTGTTTGCAAAAGTAGGAATTTCATTACCTCGTGTGACCTATGATCAAGAGTATTCTGGCACGGTTATCTCAATCAATGAAGCAAAAGCTGGTGACCTATTATTTTGGGGATCGCGCGGAAGTACGCACCACGTGGCTATTGCACTTGGTGGGGGACAATACATTCATGCACCTACCACTGGACAAAGCGTTTCAGTTAGCAGCTACTCTTATTACGCACCAAGTTTTGCTGTGCGTGTTAATTAAATAAAAAATGGTAAAAATAAGGCAATAACTTAAGCTGACGTTTTTCGTCAGCTTTTTTGGTACATTCAAAAGGAGGAAGCATAATCTATGGTTATTCCTTTTTGGAGAAAACCAAATTATACTAGTGTTAGGTAGGTGAGGAGGATGAAGGGAATAAAAGACAGAGGACAAACAATTCAATTTTTAAAACTCTATACTCATTATTTTTCTGATATGATGATGCCAAATGTAAGTATTTTTATTGCATGGGCAGTCATTGCGTTTGCCGTACCCGTACTAGATGCGGATCAGGGGGGGTTGATCAAGTCAGAAGAAGCTATTTTACATTTTCTCTTACCAATATTGCTTGCTTACACTGGCGGAAAAATGGTTGAACCAACAAGAGGTGGAGTTTCAGGAGCAATTGCAATTTTAGGGATGATTTTAACCTCTCAATTTCCACAAGTTTTTGGAGCAATGATTATCGGTCCGTTAACGGGTGGCATGCTTCGATTCTTTGATCATATCTTTTCTCGAAAAGTAAAGACTGGCTATGAGATGCTCTTTCGTAATTTTTCTGCAGGCTTAATTGGAGGTCTTCTATTTTTATGTAACTTTTTTGTATTTGGCCCTTTGCTCGATCAGCTTAGTCAACAAAGTTATCATTTAGTTGATTTTTTTCTCAAGCAGAATTTATTTCCTGCTATTCATCTTTTTCTGGAGCCACTAAAGGTTCTTTTTTTTAATAATATTATCAATCATGGTCTATTTACGCCGTTGGGTGTTGAAGGCGCCAGTATTCATGGAACGTCGATTTTATTTCTGCTTGAAGCCAATCCTGGTCCTGGTTTAGGCGTCTTGTTTGCATGTATG
Organism: Enterococcus sp. AZ091; assembly: GCF_051714805.1. Classification (NCBI taxonomy): domain Bacteria; kingdom Bacillati; phylum Bacillota; class Bacilli; order Lactobacillales; family Enterococcaceae; genus Enterococcus; species Enterococcus sp. AZ091. The sequence continues at coordinate 640,898 of NZ_JBIOSO010000001.1, forward strand.
AGGTATGGTTCTAAAAAAGCAAGAAATGGGGCGACTGCTGCTGCATTTGTGCAAGCAATAGGAGGTATTCATGAAGTTTATTTCCCATTTATTTTAATGAACCCATTATTGATTATCGCACCGATTTTAGGTGGAGCTACTGGTACATTTATTTTTCAAATGAGTAAAGTTGGCTTACGATCACCGGCTTCACCAGGTTCTATTTTGGCTATCTTAACAAATACGCCAAATCACATGTGGTCAGGCGTATTAGCTGGAGTATTGGTAAGCACGCTTGTTTCTTTTTTTGTTGCCTATTTTGTTTTGACCTATCACTCAGTGAATGAAAAAAGTACGGAAGGAACAATATGTATGGATAAAGTAAAGAGAATTATCGTTGCATGCGACGCAGGGATGGGATCTAGCGCAATTGGGGCAAGTTTATTAACTAAACATTTAGAAGAAGCAGCCATTTCCATACCTGTCGATTATAAATCAATTTATCAGTTGAAGGATGGAGAAGATCTTTTAGTTATTACCCAATCAGGGCTTGGTGCTTTAGCTCAAACTAAGACACCTCAAGCACAACATTACTTCTTGAGTAACTTTTTAGCGGAATCAGAGTATGAAACACTAGTTAAACTTTTAAAGCAAGAGCAAGAAACGGTAGCAAATGTTTCTTTTAAAGTTGGGGAAAAAATCCCAACATTGATTTTTTTGTATGAAGGCAAGAAAAGAGGCGCTCAAACGATGGCTGTTGCAATCGTTCGTAAAATTGCCAATGAATTAGCCATACCTATTGAGGTAAAGAAAGAAGATATTGAGACAACCCAGTTTAATCCAGAGGCATTATATATCGTTCAAAAAGATTTTCAGCAAATGGCTGCATTAACAAATGTCACCCACTTAGTTGTCGATGATTTAGTGACAACTTCCAAATATCGTCAATTGATGACAGAAGGAGTCGCCTATGTTCTTGACTAAGCGTGAAACTATTTTGTTGACTGAGCTAATGAACAGTAACGGTCCTGTTTCTATGGACCGAATGATGCAGCTTTTGAAAGTAAGTAAGCGGACTGTCTACCGCGAACTAGCCAATTTAGAGAATTCGTTGCGTACTGTAGGGGCATCCTTAGAAAAAGAAGGTCGTGGACATTTTCGAGTCATTGTCGGGAATAGTATCACTCAGCTGCAAGAAGCAATTATGTCTGATCCATCCCAAGAGTTTGCGTCAATAGAGCGACAACATAGGATTTTGCTGCAATTAGCAACTACTGCTAAGCCGATTAGTAGCCATCGTTTTTTAGAGCTCTATCAAATCAGTAATACTACTTTTTTTTCTGATATTAAACAATTAGAAGAAAGTTTGGCGCGCCTTCCGTTGACAATTGTCCGTAATCAAGGATATGAGCTCAAAGGACCAGAAAAACATCGACGTTTAGTAGCAGCGAATACGTTGATGATGGAAATAAATGAATACCAGTTTTTTCATTTTCCTGAAGCAGAACAAACGGCGCATTTTTTATTTGAGTTTATTGAAAAACAGTACTTGATTTTAGCGCAAGATCTTATAAGAGAAGTGGTTGAACCTAAATATCCTGAGTTAAGTGATCGCAAGTTGGCTTTTATTGGTATTATGCTTGCTTTAGCCATGGAGCGAGTAGCAACAGGATTTTCAGTAGAGGAAGAAAGTTATCCAAGTCAAATCAACAAAGATTTGCTGAAGGTAGCTAAACAGATTTTTGCTCAAGTTGCTGAACAAACGAAGCGGTTGTATTCGGTTAATGAAATAGTTTTTTTTGCGATTTTATTAGGGGATTTTTCTAATTCTTTTGACCGCGATTTTTTTGAAGAGAATTTTGATACAACTTTGGCATATCAGGTAAAACGGTTGATCGAACTGATTAGCCAGTACACTGAGGTTGATTTTTTTGAAGATGAAATTTTATATAAAATGTTGCTAACACATATTTCTGGGGTAATGACCCGAGCGATTTTGGAAGAGAACCATCTAAACAATCCAATTTTAGAAAAAATAATGAAACAATATGAGGAGATTGCAGAAGCAATCCGTTTAAGCTTACCGCTTGTTTTCCCACAACAGCAGTTTTCAACAGAAGAAATTGCCTATATGGTATTGCACTTCGCAAACTCATTAGAAAAGAATCCTAAAGTGATGGAAGTCAATATTGCAGGTGTATCACCAAGCGGACTGGCTTCAATTAGTTTGTTAGAGATGCAGCTAAGAAAGCAATTTCCATTTATCAATAAAATTACTTTTTTCCGTGTGGGGGATATCGAACAGGATAAAATTGAGGGCAACTACGACTTGGTGATTTCCACATCTTTGTTGCCAGGTTATCGAGGAAAATATAAGCTAGTATCTCCTATTTTATTGGAAGAAGACATTCAGGAACTAAAAGAAGAATTTCGTCTGCTTAGTCAGAAAAAGAGACTTTCTCATGCAATACCTACGCCAGTTTCTACTAGGGAAGATACCTATGAAGATGTTCTAGCATTTATTGAGGAGATTAACCGCTTATTAGAATTGTTTACTCTTCAAACGATTGACAATGGCCCCAACTTAGAAGAAACATTATCTGAAGTGATGAAACATTTTTCCAAAGCGTTAGTGCAAGACAGAAAAAAAGTAGCCAATAAATTAGTGAAGCGCTATTTACAAGCCCCTGTTGGAATACCGAAGACTCACTTTGCCCTTTTTCATGCGTCAAGTACAGAAATTTTGCAACCAGTTTTCAAAATCTTTGATTTATCACAAGGACTATCACTTTATGCGATGGATAAACAAGAGATTAACGTAACTCGCTTGTTAGTTATGCTCGCTCCTTATCCAATCGATGAGCAAAGCAGTAAAATCTTAGGGAGGATTAGCGGTTCCATCATTATGAATGATCTCAATACAGAAATATTTAATTCAGGAAATTTTTCCATCATTTATCAATTGCTTGCTACGCTTTTGATTGAAGAAATCAAACAATAATGGGGAGGAGAAAATAGTGGATATTCCAGCAACACATATTTTGTTAGATCAGCGATTCCAAAGTGCAGAAGAAGCATTGCATGAGATAGGTACATTCTTAGTAGACCAAAAAATGGTTCAACCTCAGTATATAAACAGTTTAATTCAGCGACACAAAAAATATGGTGTTTATATAGGAAACTTTGTAGCCTTGCCTCACGGAGAAGAAGAGGCAGACAAATGGATTAATGAAGAAGGGATTTGTCTTGTTCAAGTACCAGACGGTGTCGATTTTGGCGATGCAAAAGAATCAAAGGTTACTACGATTCTGTTTGTGGTTGTTCTCAAAGAAAAGCAGTTGTCATGCTTGCAAGAAATTGCTTTTTTTTGTTCAGATATCCAAAATGTAAAACTATTAAGCGACGCCGCTACAATAGAGGAAGTCCAAAAAATACTATCGCTAGAAGAGTAGAAAAGGGCATTTATTGATTAGTCATGCATTATGCATGGCTTTTTTTTGTAGATAAGAGACAAATTTTGGCACAGTTTCCTGTGACAAAGTACGACTTTCGAAGCTTTGGGAAAGCGCCTACAATCAAGGTGTAAAAACAAGTTGGGAGGAGAATGAAGATGGAACAAGTACAAGCAGACAGGAAGGCGTCTTTAAAGTCGAGGGTCCAAAAACTAGGTAGTACATTGTCGAGTATGGTAATGCCCAATATTGGCGCATTGATTGCATGGGGCGTGTTAACGGCTCTCTTTATTCCAGATGGCTATCTGCCAAATGAATCCTTTGCTTCAATGGTCGGTCCGATGCTGACTTATCTAATACCGATACTGATTGGATACACGGGCGGGAAAGTAATTGCTGGAGATCGGGGCGCAGTTGTTGGGGCAATCGCTACAATGGGGGTCATTGTGGGAACAGACATCCCGATGCTTTTAGGTGCAATGATTATGGGGCCATTAGGCGGATATACGATTAAGAAGTTCGATGAATTTTTTCAAGATAAAGTGCGGGCAGGTTTTGAGATGCTGGTCAATAATTTTTCTGCGGGTCTTCTAGGTTTTGCTTTGGCTCTGTTGGGCTTTGTTGTCATTGGACCTGTTGTAAACACATTGACAGAAGCAATGGCAGCAGGCGTTGCAGTGATTGTCAATGCACATCTGATTCCATTAGCAAATATTTTTATTGAACCTGCCAAAATCCTATTTTTGAATAATGCCATCAATCACGGAATTCTGACTCCATTAGGTACGGAACAAGTAAGCGAGTTTGGTAAATCAATTCTATATTTATTAGAGGCAAACCCAGGGCCTGGATTAGGTGTTTTATTAGCATTCACTTTCTTTGGCAAAGGCGCGGCAAAATCATCTGCTCCAGGAGCAATCATTATCCACTTTATAGGTGGTATTCATGAAATCTATTTCCCATATGTGATGATGAAGCCATTAATGTTTTTAGCTGTTATTGCAGGAGGTGTTTCTGGGAGTTTCACTTTTCAATTATTAGGTGCAGGTTTAAGGGCACCAGCTTCTCCAGGTTCGATTATTGCTATTTTAGCGATGACACCGTTGAATTCAGTGATGAGTGTCGTCTCTGTTTTAGCAGGGATTGCTGTTGGAGCAACCGTATCGTTTCTTGTGGCGGCAGCAATTCTAAAAGCCGATGCCAAAGACACTGTAGATAATTTTGATGAGAAGGTACAAGAAATACACCAAGCAAAACAGCGTTCAAAAGGAGTGGCTCTAGAATCGTTAACAGGCATTCAGAAGATTATTTTTGCCTGCGATGCTGGTATGGGTTCAAGTGCAATGGGGGCTTCCATTTTGCGTAAGAAAGTTAAAGATGCTGGTTTGGCTCAACAAGTCACCAATCAAGCAATCAATAATCTGACAGATGATGCGCATACATTGATTGTGACACAAAAAGAGTTACAAGAGCGGGCAAAATTAAAAGCACCAAATGCAACATTTGTTGCTGTAGAAAATTTTTTGAATTCTCCTAAATATAATGAGATCGTGGCCACATTGTCGGGCTCAGGAGTTGAGGAAGAGAAAAAAACGAAAGCAGTAAATTATAAGCCACTGCCTCTAGAGGAATTAAAGGGCATTCATGAAGTTATTCTTGCCCATGACGATCGTGAAGGCTCAGCGACCATGGCGAGAAAGGTTTTTCAAGACTTATTAGCGAAAGAATCTCTCTCATTATCACTTAAAAAGGTTCATATCGATAATCTAAAAGCGGATGCTTCATCATTGGTAATTACCAAAGAAGAGCTGACAAAGCAAGCGCGGTCGCTAGCACCAGATGCAGTCCATCTATCTGTCAGCAATTTGATGCGAACGTCAAACTACCAGCGTGTAATCACAACACTTAAAGAAGCTCTTTAAGGAGGAAGAAAAATGAAACTATTAGAAAAAGAAATGATTGAGCTGAATCAACAGTTTGCGAACAAAGAAGAAGCGATTCGTTATTGTGGGAAAAAACTTGTTGAGGCCGGATATGTTGATCCGGAATACGTCAACGCTATGATCGAACGAGAAGCAATGTTATCTGTCTACATGGGGAATTTCATAGCTATACCACACGGGACAGATGAAGCAAAAAAATATGTCAAAAAATCTGGTATCTGCATTGTTCAAGTGCCTGAAGGCGTAAATTTCGGGACAGATGAGGATGAAAAAATCGTTACGGTATTATTTGGCATTGCTGGAATAGGTGAAGATCATTTGCAGTTGGTACAACAAATCGCTCTCTTCTGTAGCGATATCGATAATGTGGTTGAATTAGCGGATGCTTTGAGTAAAGAAGAAGTCGCCGCTAATCTAACAGTGGCATAGGAGGGGAAAAAGATGAGAGCAGTTCATTTTGGTGCAGGGAATATTGGTCGAGGGTTTATCGGAGAGATTTTGGCAGCAAACGGTTTTGAAATAACCTTTGTTGATGTAAATGAAACGATTATTGCTGCGCTTCAGCAACGTAAATCCTATACAATTGAATTAGCAGATGAGAACCGCGAACAGATTTTTATTGAACACGTGACAGGAATCAATAACGCAAAAGAACCGGATGCGGTTGTTCAAGCAATTGTCGAAGCCGATATTTTAACCACTGCCATTGGTCCTGCAGTATTGCCTCGCATTGCACCGCTCATTGCAAAAGGGCTGGATCAGCGAGCAATCAAGAAAAAGGAGCAAGCAATTGATGTCATCGCTTGCGAAAATATGATCGGTGGATCCACTTTTCTAAAAGAGGAAGTAGAAAAGTATAGCCAACAACTCGCTTACCTGGAGAATAGTGTTGGTTTTCCAGATGCAGCAGTGGATCGCATTGTTCCGATGCAACAACATGATGATCCTTTGTTGGTTCAAGTAGAACCATTTTGTGAGTGGGTAGTTCAAGAAACAGCAATGAAATCAGTACTTCGTCTACAAGGCGTACAATACGTACCAGATCTGAAACCTTATATCGAGCGTAAATTGTTTAGTGTGAACACAGGTCATGCTACAGTAGCTTATACAGGAGCTCTACAAGGCTATGAGACCATCGATGAAGCCATGCGTGACCATCTAGTTGTGATTCAGCTGAAATCCGTTCTAGAAGAAACTGGTCAACTTTTAGTCGCCAAATGGGATTTTGATCCTGATGAACATGAACAGTATATTGAAAAAATTATTCAACGATTCAAAAATAACTACATTTCGGATGCTATTGCTCGAGTAGCCCGCACCCCTTTGCGAAAATTAAGCGCACAAGAACGATTTATCCGCCCCGTCCTTGAATTGCAAATGAGAAATGTGCAACCGTTCCATCTCTATGAAACGATTGGTATGATTTTCAACTATCATGATCCTGAGGACGAGCAAAGTCAACAATTGAGAGAGTTACTGGAAGCAGCTAATCTTTCTCAAGTGATCACAGAAGTCACAGGTGTAGAGGATCAGAGAATCATTGAGAAGATCAAACAAAACATTGAAAAATATGCTTATGTAGCTGCATGATCATTGGCTGCCGATTGCTATTCCAAATCATGGATAAGCCATCGGTAGCCAGTGTTTTTTAGTCTATTTTGGCAGGAAGTTTGACCTTCTGAATCATTCACGTGATAATAAAGGGAGAAATGAGGGATCGGGATGGAGAGATGGTTTGAAGAAGCCCAACTACATGTGATTGAATTACCTATCAGTTGGCAAGATGGTCGTCCTTGTTATAGTGCGTTTATTCGAGAATTGCCAATGCTGCAGGCAGAAGGTGGTTCACGGAAAGATGTCTATCGACAATTGGCGGAAGCCTATCAGATCTATTGGGAAAAACACCAACAAACGGAAGAAGAGGAGATGACTCCTTCTTTGCTATCACTCGATGAATTACTTAAATATTATGATGGTGAGACATTTGATGGTTTTGACATTTCTATGGATGAATAGAAATATTAATAAAAAGAACTTGCGAACAAAAACAGCAGGTAAAATCGCTAAAGGATAGAAAAATAGGGAGTACGATATTCGTACACCCTATTTGTGAGTTCTTCGTTTAAAATTTAGGCTTTATTTGTTGCCTTCAAGTGCTGTTGTAATGGCTTGATTAAATGCATCCAAATCATCAGGATTACGACTAGTGATCAAATGATACGTGTCGTCAATCACCACAGGCTCATCTTTGACAGTAGCACCTGCATATGTTAAATCTGGACGAATGGAATCATAGCCAGTCAATGTTAATTCTTTTGTCAATCCGGTTTGAATAAAGAGTTGAGGTCCATGACAGATAGCAAAAACTGGTTTTTCAGATGTCAGAAACTCTTTGGTCAAAGTGACATAGCGTTCATCTGTACGTAATTGGTCTGGAGAAAAGCCACCAGGAATCAACAAAGCATCAAAATCGGAAAAATTGATTGTATCAATAGACGCGTCAACTGCAAAAGTGGTTCCTTTTTTTCCTGTGACAGAGTCCACGCCTTCATTACTGATAATGACAACTTCATGTCCAGCATTTTCCAGTGCTTCTTTTGGTGAGGTTACTTCAATATCTTCAACTAGATCGGTAATGATAGTGGCAATTTTACTCATCAAATCTCCTCCTTAAAAATTAGCTTTTATTCATCTTCAATTTCTATGCTAACGAAGATTCATACCGTTGACAAATAATCTGTTTAGAGCAAAAATAAATTAGATAAAAAAGAAAGAGAGAAAAAAATGGCAACAATTCAATTATTTATTACAGATGAGCCGCTCGTTTTTGAAAAAGCTGTCTTGCAATTTATGGGCGAAGAGCAAATAGTCGAAAAGAATCTGAGGTTCAAAGATGCTACTATAGAATTATCAAAGGAAGTAGAATCTACATGTGTCTCATTGGTCAAGCAAGGCATTCTATGGCTGGAAGAAACAGGTGAAGAAGAAGACTACATTGACTTGCTTTATTTGGATTTTCAAAATACAACCCACTCAAAGACAACGGCATCTATTTTGTCACGACCTTTTTATCAAGTAGAAGAGACTCTCCAACCTGTTCTTGAGGAAGTTGGAGATGTGCTCGCGGAGAAATTCTTCGAGGAGTGGAGCAATCAACTAGCCGAATTGTCTGATGATGAACTGTCCTATGCTTATTTCATCGACGGTGCTCGGATCACTTTAGAATTGACTGAGCCATTTGAGCTACAAGAATTGATCTTATTAAAAGAGCTGATAGTGGATTATCACTCTGCGTTAACTCGTTCTGTACAAAAGTTTTACGAATTTCTTATTTAGAGCCTAGCAAAAGCTAGTTTTTGTTTGTAACCGAAAACATTTTTACTTTTTTTTAAATCTGTTCCGTTAATCCTTCGTAGTCTTGACCATTTCCAAGGAAAGAACTATAAAGAAAGTAAGTACTCAATGAGTGCAAAAAAGATAAGAATCAAGACAAGGATGGAAAATTATGCGAAAAGTACCTCCTATTTTGAAACCAATTGCTCTCTTGACCATTTCAACCATCATCGCTACTGCAACTGGTGTTGTGAATTCCAGTAGCTATCGGCAGTCAAATGGAACTAGTCACTCGACTGAGATTACTGAAACGACCGAAACCAGCGATGTTAGTCACTCGCAATCGGTAGACAGTCAACCTGTGTCTGAAAGCACAGAACCTTCAACATCAGCTGAAGATCATGGAGGCACTACATCTTCCACAACAAATAATCAGCGAACTGTTCCTTCATCTTCGATAGAGGATAGCTCTACACCACCAGCTACAGATGTCCCTTCTTCAGAGAACGGGCAAAGCGAGGAAACGACGCCGTCAAGTCAGGATCAGAATGCGGCTGACCAAGAAGCAGTCATCAATGAGGATCAAGAAAATGAGTAGGTGAATAAATGACTTTTTTATTAGATATGATCAATGGGATTCATAAGTTCTTAGGTTATCTGGATATTAGTCCTAAATACTTGAATCGGGCCTATACATTACTTAGTTTGATTCCAACGGCTTATATTCTGCGTATTGTTTATGGTCTCTATCTCAATCAAAATTATTTACAGATGGCTTTATACGGGATAGGATTCTGCGTGTTGCTCTATTTCTGGGTTCTAAATATTTTTTATTACTTTTTTGATAAAAATCTTAAGGTAGATATTACTCAGCTTTTTGTGAAGTATTTACCTGATGAAGTATTCAATATTGAAGGAGAAAAAATTAGCACCACACAAATCGATCGTTTATCAACAGAGAAAGCAGTTATTGATTTTGAAGAAGACTATCAACTGGTATTGGCTGACTATTTACAGAAACTCATTTCAAAAGATGAATTAGCAACGAATGCTATCGCACAAGGATTTGTGATTCCTAAAAATACCCTTTATCCCTACTACTTTGTCAAACAACGGTCAGATTCTGAATACTCGTTGCAAATTGGTACGAGCTATAGTGACTTAACAACAATTGGCCGTATTCATTGGAACGGGGAAAAAGCTTTGGAACCAGTTGGGTTGTTCATTACTGGCGGAGATTTTGTCAAAAATGATGTAAAATATCATGAACCTTATAGTTTGAAGCTTTATGTCAAAAAAGAAGAAATACCCACAGCAACAACTCGACAAGCTTATCGTCAAACTGGTAAGGCAAGGTAGAAATACAAAAAAAAAGACTTCAGAAACTGATATTTCTGAAGTCTTTTTTACTTTTTGCGATAATTCAATTATTCGATTGGAATATGCTTACCTGGCGCGTCTTTGTAACTTGCCTTTGGTAAATTCAAGGAAAGGACCCCATCTTCGAACCGTGCTTTGATCGCTTCTTCATCAATGTCAGGTATAGTGAATGCACGTTGATAAGCACTGCTAGATCGTTCTTTACGCAAGTAGTGACCAAGATCATCTTTCTCTTCGCTTTCTTCAATTTGGGAAGCAGAAATTGTTAGAGTATCATTCACGAAACTAACACGGATATTTTCTTTTTTTATACCAGGAAGATCAGCTTTGACTACATAATGATCTTCATATTCTTTAATATCTGTATTCATTTGTCGTTCTTGCCAGAAACTGTTCATCAATTTGCCTAATAGTTCTTCTCCACCAGGTAGATCTCTAGGAATTAGATTTGCCATAATTTCCCCTGCCTTCTTGATCAAATTTGTTACTCTTATTTTACGAGGAACGATTTCAAAGAGCAACCCAAAAGCTGATAAAGATCAAAAACAGGAGAAATATCTCAACTATCTCTAAAGAATCTGCTATGATAGAACTAGTTAACTATCAGATGATTGGGTGAATAAGATGGAAATTATTGAAAAAGCGCCTGCTAAGATAAATCTAGGACTTGATGTTTTGGGTAAGCGAGCAGACGGTTACCATGAATTGGAAATGGTGATGTCCAGTGTTGATCTAGCCGACCGTCTGATAATGGAAGAGCTAGAAGAAGATAAAATCATTATCGAAACCAATAAGGCCTTCTTGCCGATCGATAAACGCAATAATGTATATCAAGCAGCCAGTATTGTCAAAAAACGCTATGGTATCAATAAAGGTATCTTGATTCGGATCACGAAAAATATCCCTGTAGCAGCAGGCCTTGGCGGTGGCAGTACAGATTGTGCAGCAGCGCTAAGGGGGATGGACCGCTTATGGCAATTAGGTCTGACGATGCCGGAATTGATCGATATAGGAATGGAAGTAGGTACTGATGTCCCTTATTGCATTTATGGAACGACTGCGTTCATCTCTGGTAAAGGAGAGAAAGTCACGCCGTTGCGCCCGATGCCGCAGTGCTGGGTGGTCTTAGTCAAGCCCCGACTAAGTGTTTCAACAGGTAAAATTTTTCAAGAAGTTGATCTAGATCAGTTGCATCATCCAGATATTCAAGAACTTTCTGATGCAATTCTTGCTGAAGATTATCAACGAATGATTGCTGCAATGGGAAATAGTTTGGAATCGATCACGATTCCTAAGCATCCAGTCGTACAACAAATCAAGGAACGAATGATGAAATATGGTGCGGATGTGGCACTGATGACTGGAAGTGGACCGACTGTTTTTGCCTTGTGCCAGAAATACTCACGGGCTCAGCGAGTGTATAATGCTTTAAAAGGTTTTTGTGAAGAGGTTTATCTAGTTCGCACATTAAAATAGTAGGAAACAAAAGGACAAATTAAAAAGCAGATGCACACATTCAAAAAATGTGACATCTGTTTTTTGCTTAGCGGATATATGAATCAATTTTCCCATGTTTTCCGATTTACTGGCAGAGGAACGCTCTAAATCGGAAAACATACGATTTGTCTTGACGAATGAGGTTTCCTTTGGTAGAGTAATTTTTGCTGATAAATCGGATTAGTTCCGTTTTAATAAGAAAAGAGGAATCATCATGAAAAAATTACTAGCTCTATTTTTGCTTACCAGTACTGTTTTATTAGGGGCTTGCGGAAAAGGATCAGAACAAGTCGCAGAAGAAAGTCAGGATTTGCAGGTTATTACGACTTTTTATCCAATGTATGAGTTTACCAAAGAGGTTGTTGGAGATACAGGTAAAGTATCTTTGCTTATACCGGCGGGCACAGAACCCCATGATTATGAACCTAGTGCGAAAGATATGGCAAAAATTATGGATGCAGATGCTTTTGTGTACAATAGTCCGGAATTGGAAACATGGGTGCCAACAATGACAGATTCGATCGATACTGACAAAACAGTTGTGATCGAAGCGGCCAAAGAGATTGATTTAGCTGAAAATGAAGACCATGGAGAAACGGAAGCAGAAGCAGAACATGGGACAGACGCCCATACCCATGAATTAGATCCGCATGTGTGGACAGATCCAGTAATGGCAATCAAAGAAGTTGAAACGATTCGAGATCAGTTAAGCGAGAAATTTCCAACGAAAGCAGCTACATTTAAAAAGAATGCCGCTGCTTATATTGAGCAATTGAACGCATTGGATCAAGAGTACACTGCTGCTTTGAAAGATGCGGTCAATCGAACATTTGTCACACAACATGCCGCTTTTGGATATTTGGCAAAACAATATGATCTAGTCCAAGAATCGATTGCTGGATTATCTCCAGATCAAGAACCATCTCCTAGTCGGTTAGCAGAGCTAAAAGAATATGTTGAGGATCATCAAGTCAAAGTTATCTATTTTGAAGAAAATGCTTCTTCTAAAGTCGCGGAAACTTTAGCGAATGAGACTGGGGTTGAATTGGCTGTATTGAATCCGTTAGAAAGTTTGACGGAAAAACAGATTAGTGATGGAGAATCATATCTCACAGTAATGAAGGAAAATCTGCAAGCTTTACAAAAAAGTATCAAGTAAGGAGGCACATCTGTGCGTTATATCGATGTAAAAGGACTAACGTTTTATTATGATGATGAGCCTGTATTAGAGGATATCTCTTATTTTGTTGAAGATGGGGAATTCGTCATTCTAACAGGAGAAAATGGGGCTGCAAAATCTACCTTGATTAAAGCAACATTAGGGTTGTTGAAACCATCAAAGGGAGAAGTAATACTGGCTACCAAAAACAGAGAAGGACAAAAGCTAAGTGTAGGCTATATTCCACAACAGATTGCCTCGTTCAATGTAGGCTTTCCAAGTACAGTCTTAGAATTGGTCCAATCTGGCCGTTATCCGAAAGACCGATGGTTTAAGAAGCTGACAAAGCGGGATCATGAACATGTTCGGCGAGCATTGGATGCAGTAGGTATGTGGGAAATGCGCAAAAAACGGATTGGCGAACTGTCCGGAGGGCAAAAACAGCGAATCAGTTTAGCACGTATCTTTGCGACTGATCCAGATTTATTTATTTTGGATGAACCAACGACAGGGATGGATGAGCAATCACGAAATTTATTTTATGAATTACTGCGTCACAATGCACACGATCATGGGAAATCGATTTTGATGATCACCCACGATCACGAAGATATTAAGGAGTATGCGGATCGACAAATTCGGTTGGTTCGAAAGGAGGATTCACCATGGCGTTGCTTTCATATGAATTCATGAGGCGTGCTTTTTTGGCTGCAATTTTTATTGCCGGAATCGCACCGATGCTAGGTGTGTTTCTTGTGATCCGAAGACAGTCTTTGATGGCCGATACACTCTCACATGTTTCATTAGCTGGTGTAGCATTAGGCTTTTTTCTTAATTTGAATCCAGATCTCACGACCTTATTAATCGTAATCATCGCCGCGGTCATTTTGGAATATTTACGAACACTTTATCGGAGTTATTCAGAGATCTCAATTGCGATTTTGATGTCAGGCGGTTTGGCATTAGCATTGGTCCTTATGAATCTGAGTGGAGGAAACTCAGCGACCAGTATCCAATCCTATCTCTTTGGTTCCATCGTGACCATTACTCAGGATCAAGTTTGGTTTCTAGGCTTTTTATTTTTAGCTGTATTCGTTCTCTTCTTTCTATTCAAACGTCCGATGTATGTCCTGACTTTTGACGAGGATACGGCTCATGTAGACCGTTTGCCAGTGCGGATAATGTCGATGCTTTTTAATGTTTTGACAGGGATTGCTATCGCTATGATGATTCCCATCGCTGGTGCGTTACTGATTTCTGCGATTATGGTATTGCCAGCTGCAATCAGTATGCGTTTAGGCAAGAGTTTTAATGCGGTGATTTTGATCAGTGTCTTGATTGGTCTATTCGGTATGCTGTCGGGATTGACTAGCTCTTTTTATCTCGATACACCTCCAGGCGCTACGATCACATTAGTATTTATCGGTTTGTTTTTAGTCATCAATGTGGTCAAGCGTATTGTCATTCTTTTCCAACGAAAACAACGGTTAAAACGATAAGAAACGAAAATTTTTCGTTTCTTTTTTTCTTTGATTGAATGAAAAGCGAACAATTCTTTAGATTTTCAAGATAATGCTCGCATTTATACGCAAAAAGCCTTATAATAAGACGAATAAATTAAAGGAGTGGGCATGTGTGAAAATTCGTCGAAGTGAACGATTGATAGATATGACACATTATTTATTGAATCATCCGCATGAATTGATTTCATTGTCATTTTTTTCAAAACGCTATGCTTCTGCTAAATCATCGATCAGTGAAGATCTAGCGATTATCAAAAAGACCTTCAAAGAACGTGGTACGGGAACTCTCGATACAATTCCAGGTGCAGCTGGCGGTGTTTTTTTTGTGCCTGAGATTTCAAAAGAAGAAGCCTATGCCTATGTTGAAGGGTTAGCGGAACGCCTTTCTGAGCAAGATCGACTGCTGCCTGGTGGTTACGTTTATCTCTCGGATTTGCTTGGAGAACCTGAGCTACTGCGGCAAGTAGGCCGTATCATTGCTTCGAAGTATCTGGATAAACAAATTGATGCAGTCATGACTGTTGCTACTAAAGGAGTGCCAATCGCACAAGCGGTATCTTATTATTTAAATGTTCCCTTTGTGATCGTTCGGCGAGATTCTAAAATTACGGAAGGGTCAACAGTCAGCGTGAACTATGTTTCTGGGTCATCTGAACGAATCGAGAAAATGGAATTATCAAAGCGTAGCTTAAAACGCGGTTCCAAAGTCTTAGTCGTAGATGACTTTATGAAAGGCGGCGGCACTGTGAACGGTATGAAGAGCTTGATCGAAGAATTTGAAGCTGAACTTGTTGGCATAACGGTTTTTGCGGAAGCTAAATTTAAAGGAAAACGTGCTATTTCTGATTATAGTTCGCTGCTGTTTGTTGAAGACGTTGATACTCAGACGAAAACGATCTCGGTCGTGCCGGGGAATTATTTTGAAACAAAAGACTGATTTTGAATCAGTCTTTTTTAATTGGTCTAGTTGTGTTTTTCCTTATATATTGAAAACCATCCTTAGTTGGGCTAAACTGGACATATACAGAAATCAATCAGTCGGAATCGATAGGAGTGGAACACGTGGAATCACGTTTTGCAATTATACTTGCCGCAGGCAAAGGTACTAGAATGAAATCCAAGTTATACAAGGTTTTGCATCCCGTTTGCGGAAAACCTATGGTAGAACATATCATGAATCGCGTAGTGGAGACAGAACCTGATGCAATCGTAACAATCGTCGGACATGGAGCAGAAATGGTCAAGCAACAATTAGGGGACCGCAGTGAGTATGCTTTACAAGCAGAACAGTTAGGAACTGGTCATGCAGTTGTTCAAGCAGAGCCTTTCTTAAGAGAAAAACGGGGAACAACGTTAGTAATCAGTGGAGACACCCCTTTGTTAACGACTGAGACATTGAATAATCTTTTTGAGTTCCATCAGGAACAAAAAGCCTCAGCAACGATTCTAACTGCGCAAGCTGAAGATCCGACCGGATATGGTCGGATTGTACGCAATCAAATGGGTGTCGTAGAAAAAATCGTGGAACAAAAAGATGCCTCTGTGGAAGAGGCGATGATCCAAGAAATCAATACGGGAACGTATTGTTTTGACAATGAATTATTATTTGATGCATTGGCAAAATTAGATACCGATAATGCACAAGGGGAATATTATCTAACAGATATTATTGAGATCTTGAAAGCAGAAGGGAAGATTGTAGCTGCTTATCAAACGGATGATTTCAATGAGTCGTTAGGAGTCAATGATCGATTAGCGCTGGCAGAAGCGAATCGTTTGATGCGCAAGCGTATCAATCAGCAGCATATGCGCAATGGTGTGACATTGATTGACCCTGATACTACTTATATTGATGATGGCGTGGAAATTGGAGCAGACACACTGATTGAAGCTGGTGTCGTCATCAAAGGTGCAACGAAAATTGGTGAAGACTGTGTCATCACTGCATCTTCTCAAATCATAGACAGTCAAATCGGTGATGATGTAACGATCAAGGCATCTGTGGTGGAAGAAAGTCGAATCTACAACGGGGCAGATGTCGGACCAAATGCACATCTGCGTCCAAAAGCAGACATTAAAGAAAGAGCCCATATTGGTAATTTCGTAGAAATAAAAAATGCAACGATCGGTGAGGGAACAAAAGTAGGGCATCTCTCTTATGTCGGAGATGCAACGCTAGGGAAAAATATCAATGTTGGTTGCGGCGTCGTCTTTGTAAATTATGATGGCAAAAATAAATTCAAGACAGTTGTCGGAGACAATTGTTTTATCGGCTCTGGTTCGAATTTAGTGGCGCCATTGCAGATTGAGGAAGAAACCATGATCGCTGCTGGCTCTACAATCACAAAAGATATTCCTAAACATAGCATGGCGATTGCCCGAGCAAGGCAGGAAAACAAAGAAGGCTATGCAAAAAAATTGCCTTATTTGAATGAAGAAACTGCGAAATGACTTGATTTATTTAGCAAAAATGACTACTATTTACTAGGAAGAAGATTCTGGTGAACTAGTAGTCTTTTTGCCAGATGAACGCAAAGAAAGTGGAGGTTCTCATGTCAAATCATTATTTTGATCCAAGATTGAAGATTTTTTCGCTGAATTCTAATCGTCCGTTAGCTGAAAAAATCGCAGCTGCAGTAGGTGTGGAATTAGGTAAGTGTTCAGTGAACCAATTTAGCGATGGCGAGATTCAAGTTAACATTGAAGAAAGTATCCGTGGTTCACATGTCTATGTTATTCAATCCACAAGCAGTCCAGTAAACGATAACCTAATGGAGCTACTGATCATGATTGATGCCTTGAAACGTGCAAGTGCGAAAACAATCAATGTAGTGATGCCTTACTATGGTTATGCGAGACAAGACCGTAAAGCTCGTTCCCGCGAACCAATCACTGCTAAATTGGTGGCGAACATGATCGAAAAAGCTGGCGCAAATCGTATGGTTACCTTAGATCTACATGCTTCACAAATCCAAGGCTTTTTTGATATTCCTGTAGATCACTTGATGGGTGCACCATTGATTGCTAATTATTTCTTGGAAAGAGATATTCAAGGAGATGACGTTGTAGTCGTTTCACCAGACCACGGCGGAGTGACTCGTGCGCGTAAATTAGCAGAATTCTTGAAATCACCAATTGCGATCATTGATAAACGACGTCCAAAAGCAAATGTTGCTGAAGTAATGAATATCATTGGTCACGTAGAAGGCAAAACGTGTGTCTTGATCGACGACATGATCGATACGGCCGGAACAATTACTCTAGCAGCGAACGCATTAAAACAAGCTGGTGCAAAAAGTGTTTATGCTTCATGTACTCATCCTGTTTTATCAGGACCTGCTTTGCAACGGATCGAAGATTCAGCTATCGAGCACTTAGTAGTTACTGATTCAATTTTCTTGCCAGAAGATCGTAAATCTGAAAAAATTGACGAAATCAGTGTTAGTGCATTGATGGGAGAAGCAATCAAACGAATCCATGAGAATAAACCTGTTAGTCCACTGTTTGAATCAAAATTATCGATTTAAAAATGATAACCCAAAAGAAGCATCTCGTCTAGACGCGGTTGAGATGTTTCTTTTTTTATCAGAGCGAGTTTTCTTTTCTTTTTTTTATTTTGTGGTATTCTTGAAGATGACTTGCAGCAGTGCAAGCAAAATAAAATAGAATCTAATCACAAAGGGGAGTCTGAAAAGGCTGAGAATGAGAGTACTCTAAACCCTTCGTACCTGTTTCGATCATGCGAACGTAGGAATTGTGACGAGTTGAAGTGTCTAACACTTCTCCTTTGTGAATTGTGATGATTCTAAAGGAGGAGTTTTTTTGTGGGAAATGGTACAAAAATTTGGATAGAGGGAACGATTATGGCGGCACTGGCGATGGTACTATCGCTGATTCCTTTAGACTTTGGAAGTAGTTTTTCAATTTCTTTAGGACAGATTCCATTAACAATATTTGCTATCCGTAGAGGCTGGAAGCCAGGATTAATGGCAGGATTGGTTTGGGGATTGCTGCATTTCCCATTAGGTAAAGTCTGGTTTTTGAGTGTTCTTCAAGTATTGATTGAGTACCCATTTGCTTTTACATTTGTGGGTTTTGCCGGACTTTATGCAAATAAAATTCATTTGGCGATTAGAAATGGTTCGAAGGGTAGCGTGCAACGACTACTTGTACAAGCAACATTCACAGGCGCATTTGCTCGTTATTTTTGGCATTTCCTTGCCGGTTGGGTTTACTGGGGCGCATATGCTCTCTGGGGGATGAAACCTTGGCTTTTCTCTCTGGTAATGAATACCGCCAGCGGATTTGCTACGGCAATCGTCACGGCAATTATCTTACTAATTGCTTATCGAACATCCCCAGAGGTATTTGTACCTAAGGACGATTATTTAAATCGGACTGCTTAAAAAAAGACTTGTTCTCCAAAATCAAAATAGGAGAGCAAGTCATTTTTTATCGATAAAACCAAAAGCTAGATCATCTTGATCCAATTCCAACTGCCATTCTTTTTTATTTGCAAAGTAGCGAAGCGTTGCCACTTGATAGTCTTCTTTCAGAGAGAGGTGACTATTTTTGAGCCCAGATTCCTCGACTAAGTAAATCGGGATTGTGTAGGTTTTATCGACCAATTGTTCTTGATGGAAACATAAGATGATTCCTTCCTGCATGACCCCCCGCAAGTCTTTGAGAAGATTTAAATCAAGTTTAGAGACCGGAGTAGGCTTTTTGAAGAAAGAAAGTCGATCATTTTTTTTTTCTAGAACGATGTGCGTGATTTTGTCAGCTAAAATTCGGTAATATTCTTCCAGGTAGCGGTAGTAAACACGGGAACGCTGATCTTTGAGGTCGAAATAAACAAAGTTGTTTTGCAGTTTGTAGAAAAACGGAGAATGAAGATGCGTTTTCATATGCCCAAAATATAACAATTCTGAAATTTCTAGCGGTGTTAGCTCTTTTACCATTTCTAAATCATTAAAGTCGATCCATTTGATTTCTTCTGTGATTCGTCCGCGGTTGAGTTGTTGAAAGAAAAGGTGGACATCTTCAATGCCTCGGATAATCTTTAGCCCTGTATGCGACTCAAATTCACCAAATTCACTAGAGGGATCAAGCAACAATAGATTTTTTGGCTGGTGAACGATGCTCTTGTTGAAATCTTGAGCATCCACTCCGCGAGTCGAAACGGCATTGCTGGTTGTATCAATATGTACATAAATCGTGTTCGACATGCCAATTAATCCCTCCCTGATAATAAGTTTATTCTACAATAAAGTGTATCAAATTGCTTGTATCTTTTCGTTTAAAGTTATATTACAAAATAACGGAAAAAACAATTTTTAAGATTGCGTTTTTTTATGAAGCAAAAATCTTTGCTTTTTTATTAAAAAAAATCCAAAATTGGCGCTTCTGCAATGATTTTGTTATGATAGGAGTAATAAAAATTGGAGACGAAAAACGATGAAAAAGAAACGAACTTTGTTCCATTGGCTCTCGAATCTATTTTTGGTCCTTTTGTTATTGATTGGTCTTGCTTTGATTTTTAATAATCAAATCAAAAATTTTCTGATCAAACACAACGGAGATGCTTACGCAGTTTCCGAGATCTCTAGAGCCGATGTCAAAAAGAATATGGAGGCAGACACTACTTTTGATTTTGATGCCGTTGAACCGGCCAGCTCAGAAGCAGTTCTTAAAGCTCAACTAAGTAACAGCACATTACCAGTGATCGGTGGTGTTGCGATACCTAGCGTAGCGATTAATTTGCCGATTTTTAAGGGGTTATCGAATGAAGCTTTGCTATATGGAGCAGGAACTCTTAGCCCAACACAAAAAATGGGCGAAGGAAATTATGCACTAGCTAGCCATCGTGCGCAGTCGCCAGACCTTTTGTTCACACCTTTAGATGATGTGGCTATTGGCGCAACAATTTATATTACGGATTTAGAAAATATTTATACATATACAGCAACTTCAACCGTGCGGGTTCAACCAACAGATGTTTATTTATTGGATGAAGTAGCAGGGAGAAAAATGATCACATTAATTACATGTGGTGAAATGGGTGGAGTAACCAGACGTGTGGTTCAGGGTGATCTTGAATCGGTTACACCAGTTGCTGATGCGACAGACGAGATGCGGGCCGCATTCAATATGGAACAGCGGACTTTTTAAATGATAAGAATACCACGAATGATGTCAGAAATTTTCATTGATCATCCGTGGTTTCTTTTTTGCATTTGAGGAGGAGTCGGATGAAGACAACAAAAATTTATTTTTCTGATTTATATGTATCCCAAGATGTGTTTCAACAAAGCCGACTAGTTTTTCCTTTTTTTTCTAGTCATTCGGAGGCGCGAGCCGCTTTTCAATCAGTGGTCAACGAACAGGGGTGGCGATTGACGAATCAACACGGCACAGTCTATCTGTCTTGTGTCCATGAAGGGCCGCTTCTGACCATTCAGAATTTGTTGCAGGTGCCAAGTGATGCATTTACTTGGGAGACACTTGTTTCGATGACTGAGAGTTTTGCTAGAAGCCGTTTCGTAGACCAGATACTTTGGGAAATGACAAGAAACCCCATCATGGATCAGTGGTTTGTGGGACGTGGATATGGTAGGGTGACACAGGGGTACCACAAGCAACTGGACTACCATACAGCTTTCGTCCTAGGTGGAGGAGGCGCCCATGGCGCCTATCAAATTGGCGTATGGCAAGCGCTGAAAAAACATGGAATCATATTTGAGTGGGTAGCGGGGACGTCAGTTGGTGCATTGAATGGTGCATTGGTTTTAATGGACGATATTGAAGCTGCTGAGCAATTATGGACGAATATTTCTAGTGAACAGGTCCTCCAATACCCAAAAGCTGCTGCTAAAAAAGAAACCTTATTAGATATGATGGAGCAATTACGCTCACTCGTAAAGACAGCACTTAAAGACAATGGTGCGAGTACAAAACCATTAGCACAGCTGTTAGCAGCGACTTTTGATGCAGAAAAATTTAATGCCAGCAAAAGCCAGCTCTTACTTTGTACGACTCGTCTGCCGGATTTCAAAGAGGTTGTTTATCAGTTTGATTCCAGCAAAATTGATTATAGTTTGCAATGGTTGCTAGCATCAGCGTCTTTTTATCCAGCAATGCAGGCACAATTGATTGATGGGATCTATTATATTGATGGAGGGTACCGCAACAATCTGCCAATTGATGTAGCCATTGAGCGAGGCGCTACAGAAGTCATTGCCGTCGATGTCCAAGGGCCTGGAATCAATAAGAAGGTTCAGGTCTCAGAATCAATTGCGCAGATTCAAATTGCTTCACCTTGGACTCTAGGTAGTTTTTTGATTTTTGATGCCAAACGTTCTCTAGAAAACATGACTCTTGGGTATTTAGAAACGATGAAATACTTTGGCAAGTTCAGTGGCTATTGGTATACTTTTGATGAAGAGGTCTTCAACGATTCGTGGAAGCCATTCGTTCATTTGCTTCGACAAGATGCACCGCGATTGTACGCATTTATGAAAAAAAAGGAATTTTGGAAGAAAGTGCGTAAGTTATATCAGCAAGAGGTCCCCTTGGAAATTTGTGGGCGCGTCTTTTTTGAATGCATAGGCAGATTACTACATCTTACACCGACCGTCATTTATACAAAGGAATCTTTCCTGCAAGCGATACGTGAGAAAATCATGACAGAACCAACGAAAGAAACAGAAGTATGGTCAGTGTCAGAATGGTTGTATTACTATCGCGAACAGTTCTTTTTGTTATCTGAACAAAAACGGTTCTTGTTTTTCTATCGAACCCAACAAATTGAAACACCGGCATTTCAGCAGATTCGTGCGCGGTATCCAGAATTGGCTGTGCTGTCAGCCTATCTGGCTTATTTTTTAAAAGGAGAGGAACACAATGGATAATTTTTCTTATGAGATCGTAGAGGAGATCGCCGTTCTTTCGGAAAATCCTAAAGGGTGGCGTAAAGAGCTTAATTTAGTCAGCTGGAATGGTCGCCCGCCTAAGTTTGACTTGCGTGACTGGAGTCCAGGACATGAAAAAATGGGTAAAGGCTTAACGTTATCAAATGAAGAATTCACCGAATTAAAAAAAGCACTGCTTTCTATGTGAAAGGAAGAAATGAATGAAAAGCATGACAGGTTTTGGAAAAGGGAATGGAGAAACAGCTGATTATCAAATAGAGATTGAGATTAAAAGTGTCAATCAGCGATTTATGGATTTGCAGTTGCGCATGCCCAAACAATTGAATGATTTGGAAGCACTAATTCGACAAGAAGTCAAAAAAGTATTACAGCGTGGTCGGGTGGAGCTTTATCTGACATTGAACGAAAAGAATGCGGCTCATAAAGAAGTTATAGTCCAATGGGATT
The DNA here is from genome assembly GCF_051714805.1 of Enterococcus sp. AZ091. Taxonomy (NCBI): domain Bacteria; kingdom Bacillati; phylum Bacillota; class Bacilli; order Lactobacillales; family Enterococcaceae; genus Enterococcus; species Enterococcus sp. AZ091. The sequence continues at coordinate 663,542 of NZ_JBIOSO010000001.1, forward strand.
TATTGGTGCCTTTTTTGAAGCAGGTCGAAGAAGAAGCTGCTCAAAGGTTGGATATAAAAGAGCTGTCGAAAAAAAATCTTTTGGAAAAATTAATCGTCCATGAAGCATTTCTTGATATCCGAGAAAAACAACAAGAAGATACCCAGTTAGAGCAAGGTGTGTTAGATGCTTTGTCTCAGGCTCTAACAGCTATCGATCAAAGCCGTGAAATTGAAGGACAAGGGATTTATCAAGTGTTAAAAGAAAATCAGCAGCAATTACTTGGTAAAATCATGGAATTACAGACGTTTATTGCCGTTTATGAAGCCGATCATCGCCAACGTTTTGAGAAAAAGCTGGCGGAATATTTAGGCGAGCAAGTAGATCAAGAACGTTTGTTGACCGAGATGGCCATCCTGTTGGAACGGGGAGATATTCATGAAGAGTTGGATCGAATGATGATTCATTTAGATTCTATGACTACTTTGTTAGAGGCAAAATCGCCGATCGGCCGGGAGCTGGATTTTTTGATTCAAGAAATGAACCGAGAAGTAAATACTATAGGTTCCAAGTCAAGCCCAATTGAAATCAAGAACAGTGTAGTACAGATGAAGACGATTATTGAAAAAATAAGAGAACAAGTCCAAAATATCGAATAGGAGTGATCAACAATGAAATACTATGATATTACTTTTCATGAATTAAGCGGAAAAAACGTCATTAAGCGGAGCGTCCCATCAGATAAAGCAAACTTTGATGCTTGGCAAGATGCTTGTGTCGCGATTGATCAAGAGTTCTTGCAAATTTTGGTCAATGGAAATGCGGTATCGTTGAATCGTCGGTATATCGTTCGGATTGATTGCCAGGAAGTAGAAGATCCTACGGAGAAAGCTATCACGACAAAAGATGAGTTGGCAGGTGTGATCAATACGCTAAGCAACATGGGGTTCTAAAAGTAGGAGAGATGAGTAGTAATTTCATGAATTTCCCATTATAATAAAGTAGTTCTTGAAAGTTGCTGAAAAAAAGTGCAAAATAGACGTTAAGCAAAAGTCAGTGAAAGGACGTCATTATGTCAGAGCGAGGATTACTAATAGTTTTATCAGGACCTTCCGGTGTAGGCAAGGGCACTGTGCGAAAAGCAATTTTTGAAAGTGATGACAACGATTTTCAATATTCTGTTTCGATGACAACACGCAACAAGCGTGAAGGTGAGATCGAAGGCGTTGATTATTATTTCCGCACCCGTGAGGAATTTGAAGCCTTGATCGAAGCAGGCGAAATGTTGGAATATGCAGAATACGTTGGCAATTACTACGGCACCCCGTTGTCTTATGTTCAAAAAACATTGGACCAAGGGAAAGATGTTTTCTTGGAAATCGAAGTTCAAGGAGCTAAACAAGTCAAAGAAAAAGTGCCTGATGGGGTCTTTATTTTTCTTACCCCACCTGATTTAGCAGAGCTACGCTCACGTATCACTGGCAGGGGGACAGATTCTGCTGAAGTGATCGATGAACGAATGCGTGTTGCCAGAGAAGAAATCGAAATGATGGCTTTATATGACTACGCAGTCGTAAATGATGAAGTATCTAAAGCAGTACAACGGATTCGAGAAATTATATCAAGTGAACATTTTCGCGTTGATCGAGTAATCGGCAAGTATATCAAAATGTTAGAGGAGCTGTAAAACGAATGATGTTAAAACCTTCAATCGATTCATTATTGGATCGTGTGAACTCAAAGTATTCCCTTGTGATTTTAGCCAGCAAACGCGCGCATGAACTAGATGCAGGCGCCCAAGCAACATTGGAACAATTTGATTCGGTGAAAAGCGTAGGACAAGCATTGGAAGAAATCGAAGCAGAGCTTGTTGTTAATGATCCGCATCCAGAAATCAAACGTGCTCGCTTGAAAATGGAACAAGAAGAGCGCAAAGCGCAAAAAGACCAAGAGCAAAAAGAACTGGAAGCCCGGATTCGTGACGAACAGAATCTGTAGACAATTAAAAAAGCTAGAGCACAATGCGTGTTCTGGCTTTTTCTTTTGAGTCGATAGCCGTTAAATTTTCGTAAGGTTTACAGACAAATGTCTGTCATTTTAGTAAAATAAAGCCTGGAGGAGGAGAGAAGATGACCTATGCAGCAGAAGTGATCGTGGATGTACCAACGATGCAGACAGATCAACCTTTTACATATGAAATACCTGAATATTTGCGCGCTGTAGCAGAGACTGGCATGCGAGTCGAAGTGCCATTTGGTAATGGGGATCGGCATATCCAAGGCTTTATCGTAGGATTGACGGATACACCGCCAGGTCAACCATTGAAACCTATTCTTCGCTTGCTGGATCTTTCTCCTGTGGTGAATGAAGAATTATTACAGTTAGCTGATTACATGAAAAAAACGACATTTGCTTTTAAGATTACCTGCTTGCAGACCATGTTGCCTAGTGTGATGAAAGCAGAATACCAGAAGAATATTCTTTTATTGGATGATACGCACCCAATAAAAGCGCATTTTCCTGAGACGAATAGCCTGAGCTGGCAAGCTGCTGAGGAAGCGGGATTATTGTCGCAATTGAAAGTATTGCGTGAAGAAGCAGTCGTTGAATTGCAATATGTGGTAAAAAATAAAAATAAAGCCAAGAAAATCCGTATGGTGAAACGCCTGATCTCTCCAGAAGCAATTCCAGAGGCAATGAAGCAAATCAGGAAAGGGGCTAAACGGCAACAACAACTATTGACAGTCTTACAAGAATCTGATCAGCTTCCTGTTTCATTTTTTGCAGAAGCAGGCATTTCGACAGCTGTCTTGAATCAAGGGCAAGCATTAGGCTGGCTTGAATTTCATGAGGTTGAGACATATCGGGACCCCTTCAAAGATCGATCATTTCCCCAAACTGCAGCATTAGCATTGAACGAAGAACAAACCGATGCGGTTTCAAAAATTCTGTCAGCAGCAAAAAGACAAGAGGCACAAACCTTTCTTTTAGAAGGCATCACTGGCAGTGGGAAGACAGAAGTCTATCTTCAAACGATCGCTGAGCTGTTGGAACAAAAAAAGACTGCCATTATGCTGGTGCCAGAGATTGCTTTAACCCCACAAATGGTGGAACGATTCAAGAGCCGCTTAGGTAACGCTGTGGCTGTGCTTCACAGTGGACTGTCACAAGGGGAAAAATATGATGAATGGCGAAAAATTGAACGGGGAGAAGCCCAAGTAGTAGTCGGCGCACGTTCAGCTATTTTTGCTCCTTTAAAAAACATTGGCGTCATTATTGTCGATGAGGAACATGAAGCAAGCTATAAGCAGGAGGAGGCACCAAGATATCATGCGCGTGATTTAGCGATATGGCGCGGAGGATATCATCATTGTCCTGTTGTTTTGGGGAGTGCCACTCCCTCTCTCGAGTCACGGGCTCGGGCGCAAAAAGGCGTTTATCAATTGTTGCGTTTGAATCAACGAGCAAAACTCAGTGCTCGTTTGCCGCAGATCAATGTAGTAGATATGCGGGAAGAATTTGCCAACAAAAACTACCAGACCTTTTCTCGCCAATTACAGGAAAAAATTCAAGATCGCTTAGATAAACAAGAACAAATCGTTTTGCTGCTGAATAGACGCGGGTATTCTTCTTTTGTTATGTGTCGTGATTGCGGGTATGTTCTGCCTTGTCCGAACTGTGATATTTCTTTGACGCTTCATATGGATACCAAGACGATGCGCTGTCATTATTGCGGGCATGAAGAAAAGATCCCTCACCGCTGTCCTAGTTGTCATGCAGATAAGATCCGTTACTATGGAACAGGTACGCAGAAAGTTGAAGAAGAACTAATTGCTAGATTTCCAGAAGCACGGGTATTGCGGATGGATGTGGATACTACCCGCAAAAAAGGAGCACATGAAAAAATACTTACTTTATTTGGCGAAAAGAAAGCAGACATTTTACTAGGAACACAAATGATTGCCAAAGGGTTAGACTTTCCGGATATTACATTGGTAGGGGTCTTAAATGCTGACACAGCATTGAATCTGCCAGATTTTCGTTCTAGTGAACGAACATTTCAATTGCTGACGCAAGTAAGCGGCCGAGCTGGCCGGGCGGAGAAAGCCGGCGAAGTAATCATTCAGACATTTAATCCGGAACACTATGCGATTCAGCTAGCACAAACCCAAAACTATGAAGCTTTTTACCAACAAGAAATGTGGGTTCGGCATCAAAGCGGATATCCCCCTTATTACTACACGGTAAAAATTACCTGCAGTCATCTCGAAGAGCAGGCAGCTGCCCAAAAGATGTTTGCCATTTACCAAGAAGTACAAAAAGAATTATCGGGTCAAAGTATTTTGCTTGGACCGGCACCTAGCGCGATCATGCGTGTCAAAAATCGCTATTACTACCAACTGATTATTAAATACAAAAATGAACCACATTTGCCTGAACTGTTGACCCGGTTATTGGAACAAAGTCAGATCGATCAGCGAAAAGGACTCTATGTTTCCATTGACCAAGAACCGTTGAATTTTATTTAAAGGAGATATTATGCGCTATCCGATTATTATTCATCCCGACGATCAGCTTCGTCGAAAACCAAAACCGGTATCTATGATTACAGATGAGCTGGTACAACTACTAGAAGACATGTATGAAACAATGGTGGCGCATGACGGCGTAGGTATTGCGGCCCCTCAGATTGGTAAAAACCTGCAAGTGGCAATCGTTGAAGTAGATGAAGAGGATCGTTTCGAACTGATTAATCCAGAAATCATCGAGTCATCAGGAGAATCTGTTGATGTAGAAGGGTGCTTGAGTATTCCTCATACCTATGGTACGGTCAAGCGAGCAGATGAGATTACGGTTCGCTACTTTGACCGTGAAGGAGAAGAAATGGAGGTTCAAGCTTTTGGCTACTTGGCTTGGGCTATCCAGCATGAGATTGATCATCTGAATGGTGTCTTATTTATTGATAAAATGATCGATAAGATCCCAGAATCTGAACTAGAACAATATATGGAGGAACACGAAAATGACTAAAGTTGTCTTTATGGGAACCCCCGCGTTTTCTGTACCAATCTTAGAAGGATTGCTGGCAGAAGGCTATGAAATTGCAGCGGTAGTGACCCAACCGGATCGGCCCGTAGGTCGAAAACGAGTAATCACGCCAACGCCTGTCAAAGAAGCAGCATTGAAGCACCAATTGTTGGTTTTGCAACCAGAAAAAATCAGCGGTTCACCTGAAATGGAAATGATCAAAGAATTAGCACCAGACATTTTAGTCACTGCGGCCTTTGGCCAATTTTTACCGGAAAAGCTGTTGCAAGTACCAAAATTTGGAGCGATCAATGTCCATGCCTCCTTATTACCAAAGTATCGGGGTGGTGCCCCAGTGCACTATGCCATCATGGAAGGCGAACCGGAAACAGGTGTCACCATCATGGAAATGATTAAAAAAATGGATGCTGGGGGTATTTTTTCTCAAGCTAAACTGCCGATCACTAATCAAGACGATGTGGGGACTATGTTTGAGAAATTAAGTTTATTGGGTAAAGAATTACTGCTGAAAACATTACCTAAAATCCTATCAGGAGAACTGAAACCAATGCCTCAAGCAGAAGAGCAGGCAACATTCTCCCCCAATATTACGCAAGAACAAGAAGCAATTGATTGGACAAAGACAGCACAGGAGATCGACAATCAGGTCCGAGGGATGCGACCGTGGCCAATTGCTTTCACGACTTACCAAGGGAGCCGTTGGAAGATTTGGTCAGTAGCAGTAGTCGATGAAACAACAGATGCCGCGCCAGGAACCATCATGCAACGAACGAAAAAGGCGCTATGGATCGCTTGTGGTCAACAGACAGTTTTAGCTTTAGAAGAGCTACAACCAGCTGGAAAAGGTCGTCAATCCATTGCGGCTTTTCTAAATGGCACTGGGCAACACATTCAACTAGGTGATAAGGTTGGTACTCATGAAGCGTAAAATAGGAAAAATCCAATATACTGTTCGCTTTGTTGCATTAGAGGCCTTAGTTCGTATCGAAAGAGGCGGTGCCTATTCGAACTTATTATTGAGAGAACTGATGAATCAAGGCCGTTTAAATGATAAAGATGGACGTTTATTGACAGAAATGGTCTATGGAACCATTAGTCGGCAGCTGCTATTGGATTATTATTTAGCGAACTTTATCAAGAATGCAAAAAAAGTCGATCCATGGGTCAGATCATTATTGCGTCTTTCTCTTTACCAAATGCTGTACTTGGACAAAGTACCTAATCATGCTATTTTAAATGAGGCCGTGGAAATCGCGAAAGCAAAAGGAAATCCAGGGATCGGAAAATTTGTTAACGGCGTGTTGCGTACGATTCAAAGAGAGGGTGTGCCGGCACTTGATCAAATCAAAGATCCCTTGGAGCGGTTAGCTATAGAAATCAGTATGCCATTATGGCTAACTGAAAGATTCGTAGCGCAGATCGGCAGCGATAAAACCCGGGAGTTAGGGCTGTCTTTACTAGTACCTAGCCATGCTAGTGGACGCCTTGATCTACAAAGAATTACTCGTAACGAAGCCATCCTTCAACTACAGGAAGAAGGGATCGAAGCTCGAGAAAGCCAACTATCTCCGTATGGGATTGTGGCTGATAAAGGATTTTTAGCCGGCTCTTCTTTATATCATGACGGATTATTGACAATACAAGATGAAAGTTCGATGTTAGTAGCACCAGCACTGCACATTGCACCAGAGCACCAAGTATTGGATGCTTGTGCAGCGCCTGGAGGTAAAACAACCCATATCGCGTCCTTTCTATCTGCAGAAGCAGGTGGGAAAGTCACTGCGTTGGATATTCATCCTCATAAAGTTAAATTGATCACTGAAAATGCTGAAAGACTTGCAGTTTCAGAGGTGGTTCAAGCGGAAGTGATGGATGCAAGGGAAGTCGCTCAACATTTTGAGGAACAACAGTTTGATCGAATCTTAGTGGATGCTCCTTGCTCCGGTCTAGGATTGATGCGTCGTAAACCAGACATCAAATACAACAAGCAGGCAGCTGATCTAGAGCGTTTACCCGAAATTCAGTTAGCGATTTTAGAAAGTGCCGCCCCAACGCTAAAAAATTTGGGTATAATGATCTACAGTACATGCACTATAATGCTAGAAGAAAATCAGGCAGTAGTGGAGGCATTCTTAGCGGATCATCCAGAATTCGAACGAATCGATGTATCGGTAAATGCTGATATTGCTGCGAATATCAATGATCAGATGCTAACGATTTATCCGCAAGATTTTATGACAGATGGCTTTTTCATAAGCTGCCTTCGCAAAAAGTAATGAGGTGAAAAGAAGTTGGAAATCCATTTTCAAACAGATGTTGGTAAACGTCGGAATACGAACCAAGACTTTGCTGCTGTGTATGTCAACAAAAAAAGTATCACATTGGCGATCTTAGCTGATGGGATGGGAGGACATCGGGCAGGTGATGTAGCGAGTCGTCAGGCTGTGGGTGGCTTGGGAACCGCTTGGGAAAAAACAGAATTGACAGATAGTGAAAAGGCTGCTCAATGGCTGATCCAAAAAATCCAGGCAGAAAGTGTCTCGATCTATGAAAAAGGCATCGAGGATGAGGCGCTGAATGGCATGGGAACAACGATCATTGCTGTAGCACTCTTTGAGGATCAATTTACGATTGCGAATGTTGGCGACAGCCGCGCCTATATTTTGCGGGATCATGAGTTGATACAAATTACTGAAGACCATTCTCTTGTCAATGAATTGGTGAAATCTGGCCAAATTACTGCTGAAATGGCACTGAACCATCCACGCAAAAATGTTTTGACTCGTTCTGTTGGAATGCCTAATACAGTAGAAGTAGATGTAGCGATTCATTATTTTGCTGAAAGTGATTACTTGCTTCTTTGCTCAGACGGACTGACAAACATGTTGGCAGATGAAAAGATCGCAGCCATCATTGAAGGCGCGTCGTCCCTTAAAGAAGCGGTTCAGCAGTTGATCGATGCAGCCAATCAACAAGGCGGAGTCGATAATATCACAGTGTTACTGATCAAAGTTGGAGGAACTGCCCATGATTGAAATAGGGAAAAAGTTAAATGGCCGCTATAAAATCATTGGCAATATCGGCAGTGGCGGCATGGCAAATGTATTTCTGGCTCATGATTTGATTCTTGATCGAGAAGTTGCCGTCAAAGTATTGCGATTTGACTTCCAAAATGATAAAAATGCGATTCGCCGCTTTCAGCGGGAAGCATTGGCTGCCACAGAGTTGGTTCATCCCAATATCGTAACAGTGTATGATGTAGGCGAAGAAGATGGGATGCAGTTTTTGGTGATGGAATATGTCAAAGGCATGGACTTGAAGCGATATATTCAAACCCATTACCCAGTTCCTTATCTACAGATTGTCGATATCGTGCAACAAATTTTGTCAGCAGTGGCATTGGCTCACCAACATCGAATCATTCATCGGGACTTGAAACCACAAAACATTCTGATCAATGAAGAAGGCGTCGTTAAGATCACGGATTTCGGGATCGCGATTGCTTTATCGGAAACATCGATCACCCAAACCAACTCGATGTTAGGCTCTGTGCACTACTTATCGCCAGAGCAAGCACGGGGAAGTATGGCTACTAACCAATCTGATATCTATGCGATTGGAATCATCCTATATGAAATGCTGACGGGGAAAGTTCCTTTTGATGGTGAGTCCGCTGTCACAATTGCCTTAAAACATTTTCAAGATGAGATCCCTTCTATTCGTATCTATGATAAAAATGTTCCTCAATCATTAGAGAATGTCGTATTAAAGGCAACAGCGAAAGAGCAAGCCGATCGTTATAAGACAGCTGATGAAATGCGAGAAGATCTTTCAACAGCGCTGTCACCTGAGCGCTTGAATGAACCAAGGTGGGAGCCACATGCGCTAAACGATGAAACTCGAGCGCTGACCCCTATTACCGATGAAATGATAGCTGAACAGCCTGCAGAACTGGCAGTGACGGAGCCAGAAGTAGAAGAGACCGCAGACCAGAAACAAGAAAAACCAAAGAAGAAGCGGAAGAAATGGTGGCTGATCCTGCCAATACTAGTTATTGCAGCGCTGCTGGTCATTGGCGGCTATTTTGTTTTTGGCGGAGGGCGCGGCGATGTTGAGATCCCTAAAGTCAGCGGAGACACAGAGACCGTTGCTCGAGAAAAGCTGGAAGCAGCAGGATTAAAAGTTGCTGATGAAACCGAAGAAATTGCTGACGATGAGATTGAAGAAGGCAATGTCGTTAAAACGGATCCACAAGAAGGAACCGAAGTCAAAAAAAATAGCGAGATCACTTTGTATATCAGCTCAGGGACTGAAAAAATCACCTTAAAAAACTATGAAGAGAAAAATTTTGAAGATGTAAAAGCCGAGTTGATCAAGTTAGGTTTTTCAGAAAACCAAATCAAAGAAGAGACCAAATCCAGTGATGCTATCGGAGAAGGTCTGATCATTAGCCAATCACCAGATGTCGGCGAGAAAGTTTCTCCGAAAGAGGATGACATTACTTTTGTAGTCAGCACGGGACCTGAATCGTTTGCAATGGAAGACTATTATGGTCAGCGAATCGAAGATGTACGGGCGGCATTGACCTCAAAAGGAGTTCCAACCGAAAATATTTATGAACAATCAGCGCCAAGCGATGAACCAGTGGGGACTGTCATTAATCAAGCGCCAGGAGCAGGAGAATCAGTCATTACCTCTCAAACTGTTATCACGCTGACAGTCAGCAGCGGTCAAGAGATGGTTAATGTGCCACGAATCATTGGACAGAGTCGAAATGATGCTGTAGCAGCACTAAATGAGGCTGGGTTAAAATATTCGATCAAAGAAGAATCGGGCTACAATGATTCTGTTCCTGCTGGAGAAGTCACAGATGTTTCGCCAGGTGAAGGGACTTCGGTGGCTGTTGGTTCTTCAGTAAATGTTACTATTTCTAAAGGACCAAAACCAGAGTCCTCTACGAGTGAATCCTCCGCTAGCAGTGAATCAACAAGTACGAGTTCAACGAGCTCTGAAGATTAATCAATAGCTGAAAAAACTATCCGAATGATTTTTAAGTTTGCTCTATAGGTCGCAGTGAGATGGCAACCAAAGACTGTAGAAGTAACCACTTGAAGATGCGGATAGTTTTTTTGTGATGCGAAAAAAGAGCTAGCTGTTTAAGTTTCTTTTAGTAATTCCGCATCTCTAGGCGTACATCTTTTCAAGTTTTCAAAAATTGGGTATAATGAAGGTCAGAATTAGTCAAGGGAGGGAATGAATTGAATCATCATAACACTTCCGATTTGATTGAGGCATATTTGAAGAAAATTCTTGAAGACAGCGAAACAATCGAGATTCGCCGAGCTGAAATGGCGAATTTATTCAATTGTGTGCCTTCACAAATAAATTATGTGATCAATACCCGTTTCACTATTCAAAGAGGGTATACTGTTGAAAGCAAACGTGGAGGCGGAGGATATATCCGTATCGAAAAAGTAAAGATCACGGATAACCACCACTACCTTGAAGAAATGAATCAATTATTTGATGAAACCATCTCGGAAAAAGATGCTTATGCAATAATCCAAAAACTTTATGAGGAAGGAATCCTGTCGAAGCGTGAGGGCAATTTATTGTTGACCGTCATTGCGAAGTCAGTATTAGGACGTTCTCCTTATGAAAATCGAACACGAGCAGACTTGCTCCATGCAATTTTAGAACGTTTAAGTTATGAAGACAGGAAGTGAATGAGATGGATGAACTATTTACACAACGAGCGAAAGCTGTGCTGACGATCGCACAGGAAGAAGCAAAGTACTTTAAACATCAGTCCGTAGGTTCAGAACACATCTTGCTTGCCTTAGTCATTGAACAAAATGGCATTGCCGGCAAAACGTTACGGGAAATGAATATCACTGAAAATGATATTCGCGAAGAAATCGAGCATTTAACAGGTTACGGAACTGTTCGCCAATACCCAGAGAATGCCTATCTAGCCTATTCCCCACGAGCGAAGCAAACATTTGCTTACGCTGGAGATGAAGCTAAGCGTTTAGGCGCTCTTCAAATCGGCACAGAGCATCTTTTGTTAGGATTGCTTCGGGATGAAGATATTTTAGCCTCAAGAATCATGTTGAACTTAGGGTTGAGTTTGGCTAAAATGCGGCAGTTATTAAAGAAAAAAATGGGTATCAATGACACAAAAAATGCCGGTGGTGCGGGTCGTCGTCGTCCTCAAGGAAAAGCACAAGGAACGCCGACGCTGGACTCACTAGCTCGAGATTTAACAAAATTGGCAAGAGATAAACGCTTAGATCCAGTAGTGGGTCGAGCAAAAGAAGTGAAACGATTGATTCAAATCCTAAGCCGCCGGACCAAAAACAACCCTGTTTTAGTAGGGGAACCGGGGGTTGGTAAAACAGCTATTGCTGAAGGATTGGCACAAAAAATCATTCACGGTGAAGTACCAGAAGATATGCAGAACAAACGCTTAATGATGTTAGATATGGGTGCTTTAGTAGCTGGCACGAAATATCGCGGTGAATTTGAAGATCGAATGAAGAAAATCATCGACGAAATTTACCAAGATGGTCAGATCATTTTATTTATTGATGAGCTGCATACACTGATTGGTGCTGGTGGTGCGGAAGGTGCTATCGATGCATCGAATATATTAAAACCTGCATTAGCCCGCGGTGAATTACAAACAATCGGTGCTACGACCTTAGATGAATATCAAAAGTATATCGAAAAAGATTCTGCATTGGAAAGACGGTTTGCCCGTGTTCAAGTGGATGAGCCAACGCCAGAAGAAGCAGAAGAAATTTTACGAGGATTACGTCCCCGTTATGAAGAGCATCACGGCGTAGAGATTTCAGATGATGCCCTGCATGCCGCTGTCCAATTGTCGGTACGCTATATCAATTCACGGCAGTTGCCGGACAAAGCCATTGACTTGATGGACGAATCGGCAGCAAAAGTGCGCTTGGATAAAACAGACGAAAGTTCTGAGTTGGCCGATTTACAAAATGAAATCGCCAATCTGATTGAAGAAAAAGAAGCAGCGATTCGCCAACAAGACTTTGAAGCCGCAGCTCGTTTGCGCATCAAAGAGAAGAAATTGACCCAGCAGTTGACTGAAGTTGCGTTCATGGAAGTGAAAGAAGCTTCTGGCTACGCAGACAGTGTCACTGGCGAAGATGTTGCGGCAGTCGTGTCGCAATGGACGGGCGTTCCTTTACAGCAAATGGAGAAAAAAGAAAGTGAACGGCTTCTCGATCTAGAAAAAATCCTGCATCAGCGAGTTGTTGGTCAAGAAGAAGCTGTGAAAGCAGTCGCACGTTCGATTCGTCGAGCACGTAGTGGTCTAAAAGATCCGAATCGTCCAATTGGTTCATTCATGTTCCTAGGTCCTACGGGTGTCGGAAAAACAGAGCTGGCAAAAGCCTTGGCAGAAGCAATGTTTGGCAGTGAGGATTCACTCGTTCGTGTGGATATGTCTGAGTTTATGGAGAAATACAGTACAAGTCGTTTGATTGGCTCCCCTCCTGGTTATGTTGGTTACGATGAGGGTGGACAATTAACTGAAAAGATTCGTTCAAAACCTTATTCAGTGATTTTACTAGATGAAGTGGAAAAAGCTCATCCAGATGTCTTCAATATTCTCTTACAAGTCCTTGATGATGGTCATTTGACAGATGCCAAAGGGCGGAAAGTCGATTTCCGTAATACAATCCTGATTATGACCTCAAATATCGGTGCACAACAGATTCGTGAAGAAAAGAATGTAGGTTTCAATGTGGTGGATCTTAGCAAAGACCATCAAGCGATGCAAAAACGGATTCTGGAAGAGCTCAAGAAAACATTCCGTCCTGAGTTCTTGAATCGGGTGGATGAAACAGTTGTCTTCCGTTCATTAGGTGAAGATGAAATTCATGAAATCGTCAAAATCATGAGTAAAGCGATCATCAAACGTCTCAGTGATCAAGACATTCAACTGAAGATCACATCTGCAGCGATTGATGTCATCGGTAAAGCTGGTTTTGATCCAGAATATGGGGCTCGCCCAATTCGTCGAGCATTGCAAAAAGAGGTCGAAGACCGCTTAAGCGAAGCACTATTGTCGGGACAAATCCATTTAGGTGACCGGGTGACGATTGGGGCATCGAAAGGCTCAATTACATTGAATGTAAAAGAAGGCCAATCTCGTATTCTTCAACAAGTATAAGCTCATAAAGAAAAATAAAACTATCTAACTAGCAAACGACTGATGGTCAGCAGAATGCAGGCTGAACCATCGTTTGCTGCTTGGATAGTTTTTTTGTGGGCAAATAGTATTTGTTGGATTTCGAACAATTGAAATGGAGATAAAAACTCATAAAGTTCACAAATTTAAAAGAGTGTTAAAGTTGGATTACCAGTTCTCATCGCTGAGTATTCCTTTTTTTAGTGAAAAAAGTTCAAAAGGAAGTCTTGGAAAGCCGTGTTGCCTGTGATACTATTAGTGAGTTATAGAGGAGGAATATCATGGTTGAGATTATCGCAACGGTGGAGTCGATTGAACAAGCAAAACAGCTCTTACCTTATGTAGATACTATTTTTTTCGGAGAAGAAACTTTCGGTTTGCGTTTGCCGACATCTTTCTCACGAGAGGAACAAAGCGAATTGATCCGCTTAGCGCAAGCAGAAGGAAAACAAGCGATGGCGGCAGTCAATGGCATCATGCACCCGCAAAAAATGACGCTAGTTCCAGAATACTTGGCTTTTTTGAAGGCCAACCATGTTGATAAAATTTCTATCGGCGATCCAGGAATCATTTATCGTATGAAAAAGAATCCGGAATTGGCATTGCCGTTTGTATACGATGGAGAGACGCTGGTCACCAGTGCTAGACAAATCAATTTTTGGGGGCAAAAAGGGGCGATTGGAGCAGTTTTAGCAAGAGAAGTCCCCTTTGGAGAAATGACAGTTTTAGCACCACAGCTAACGATTCCTGCGGAAGTGCTTGTCTATGGGGCAACGTGCATCCATCAGTCGAAACGTCCATTGCTTCAAAATTATTATAATTATACGCAACAGGAAGATGAAAAATCTCGCGAGCGAGGTTTATTTTTATCAGAACCCAAGAAGGAGGATACCCACTACTCGATTTATGAAGACAGTCATGGCACGCATATTTTTGCTAATAATGACATCAATTTGATGAATGAATTGCAGTCTCTTTTTGAAACGGGGTACCAGACTTGGAAGTTAGACGGTTTATTTACTCCAGGGACAGCGTTTGTCTCGATCGTAGCTTGTTTTGCACAGGCGAAGCAATTGCTTACTGAAGGCACATGGACTGCTGAACAAGCAGCTAGCTTGAGTGAACAAGTACGTCAGCTACATCCAGCTCAACGGGGGTTAGATACCGGTTTTTATGCGATCAATCCAGAGGATATCAAGTAAGGAGCAATGGAAATGACAGTCAAACAAAAATTGAAACGGCCAGAAGTATTGGCACCAGCCGGTACATTAGAAAAATTAAAAACAGCCATTCATTACGGGGCGGATGCTGTTTATATAGGCGGCAACGCCTATGGCTTACGCAGTCGTGCCGGAAACTTTACCTATGAAGAGATGGCTGAAGGTGTTGCATTTGCTAAAGCTCATAATGCTAAAGTATATGTAGCAGCAAATATGGTCACCCATGAAGGCAATCAAGAAGGAGCAGGGGAATTTTTCCGTCAATTGCGGGATGTGGGAATTTCGGCGGTGATCGTGTCTGATCCTGCTTTGATCGAGATCTGTGCGACAGAAGCACCAGGATTGCCGATCCATCTTTCAACGCAAGCTTCCGCGACAAATTATGAAACGCTAGAATTTTGGCGAGAAGAAGGGCTTGAGCGAGTTGTCTTGGCTCGAGAAGTATCCATGGAAGAAGTCGCCGAAATCCGCAAAAATACGAGTGTGGAGATTGAAGCTTTTATTCATGGGGCGATGTGTATCTCTTATTCTGGACGTTGTACATTGTCCAATCACATGTCGATGCGAGATGCCAATCGTGGTGGTTGCTCACAATCTTGTCGTTGGAAATATGATCTTTTTGATATGCCTTTTGCACAAGAAAGAAAGAGTTTGACAAAGAATGGAACGATCGAAGAAGAATTCTCAATGAGTGCAGTCGACATGTCCATGATCGAACATATTCCTGACTTGATTGAAAACGGCGTCGATAGTTTTAAGATCGAAGGACGGATGAAATCGATCCACTATGTTTCAACTGTTGCGAATGTGTACAAAGCGGCAGTTGACAGTTATATGGAAGATCCAGAGAACTATGTCTGCAAACAAGAGTGGATTGATGAATTATGGAAGGTAGCGCAAAGAGAACTAGCTACCGGATTTTATTACCATACACCGAGTGAAAATGAGCAATTATTTGGTCCTCGGCGTAAAATCCCGCAATACAAGTTTATCGGAGAAGTCATGGCCTATGATGACGCAACAAAGATGGCCACGATCCGGCAGCGGAATTTGTTTTCGGTGGGGGACGAGATCGAGTTTTATGGACCTGGATTCCATCATTTCCATCAAAAGGTGGAAGTCATGTATAATGAAGACGGTGAATCGATCGATCGCGCGCCAAATCCGATGATGCTTCTAACGATGCCCGTCGCTGAACCTGTTCAGGTTGGCGACATGATCCGGAAGAAAAAATAAAAACTGTGACAGAAGTATCCAAGGCTGATAAAGGAA
The DNA here is from genome assembly GCF_051714805.1 of Enterococcus sp. AZ091. Taxonomy (NCBI): domain Bacteria; kingdom Bacillati; phylum Bacillota; class Bacilli; order Lactobacillales; family Enterococcaceae; genus Enterococcus; species Enterococcus sp. AZ091. The sequence continues at coordinate 679,286 of NZ_JBIOSO010000001.1, forward strand.
AAATAATGAGATTCGAGGGGTAGCGCACTGTGCTAAAAGCGAGTTTGAATTTCGTACATGTTATGTTCCTCTCCCTTTATCATTGACTCGGTGCTTTCTGTCGCATTTTTTTGTAAGATTTGAAAAATCCTTCGATATACACCAAAATGAAGTTGTTCCTAAGGAGGAGACCAATAATGCAAGAGTATGATTACATAGTGATTGGCGGTGGCAGTGGCGGGATTGCTTCTGCTAACCGTGCAGGAATGCATGGAGCTAAAGTTTTATTGATTGAAGGCAATGAGCTGGGGGGTACTTGTGTCAATGTGGGCTGTGTACCCAAAAAAGTGATGTGGCAAGCAAGTGAAATGTTAGAAATGATTAAGCGTGATGCCACGAGCTATGGTATTTATCCACATGTGGATAAATTTGATTTCAAGCAACTTGTGGATAACCGTGAAAAATATATTGATTTTTTACACACAGCATATCAAAAAGGCTTAGATAGCAACAGAGTAGAAGTTATCCACGGTTATGCACAGTTTGTGGATAACCATACTGTGTCGGTCGATGGACAAGAATACAGAGCGCCAAAGATCTTAATTGCTACAGGAGGAAAACCTAGTGTCATGTCGATTCCTGGTGGTGAACATGCGATTGATTCCAATGGCTTTTTTGCCTTAAAAGAAGTGCCTAAAGAAATGATCGTCTTAGGAGCAGGATACATTGCGGCAGAACTTAGCGGAATGAGTCAGCAATTTGGCAGTCACGTTTCTTGGGCTTATCGTAAAGAACGTCCATTACGGGCGTTTGATCATATGTTAACTGACAATTTAGTAGAAATTTATCGAGAAGCAGGAATGGACCTTTATTCCGGCTATGTAGCTGAAAGGATCGAAGAACGTGATGGACAATATACGGTTTTCTTTGAAAATGGTCAAACACTGACGGGGGACTGTGTATTGTTTGCTGGGGGACGAGTGCCCAATACCCAACACCTTGGTTTGGAAAATACAGATGTCTCTCTAGATGAAAAAGGCTTTGTCATTGTTGATAAGTACCAAAATACGACTGCTGAATCGATCTTTGCAGTTGGAGATGTGATCGGCAAATTAGAGTTGACGCCAGTAGCGATTGCAGCGGGTCGTCGCTTGTCTGAACGATTGTTCAATGGTCAAACTGAGGCACATTTAGATTATGATCTGGTGCCGACAGTCATTTTTACGCACCCACCAATTGCAACGATCGGTCTTTCAGAAGAAGCTGCAATCGCAAAATATGGCGAAGAAGAAATCAAAGTATATCGTTCACGCTTTACACCAATGTACTTTGCATTGAATGACTATCGTCAAAAATGTGAAATGAAACTTGTTTGTTTAGGAAAAGAAGAGAAGATCATTGGTCTACACGGTATTGGAATTGGTGTTGACGAAATGCTGCAAGGATTCGCCGTCGCCATCAAAATGGGAGCAACTAAGGCAGATTTCGACAATACCGTTGCAATCCATCCGACTGGAGCAGAAGAGTTCGTTACAATGCGATAAACAGTCAAGAGAAAGTGAAGTAAAGAAAAAGAACGATCTCCGATTATAGAAGACGTGTCGTCTAATCAATCGGAGATCGTTCTTTTTTGTCTGAAAGACAGCTAGTTGAAAGCAGCTACCTCTAAATCACTTATCAAACTATTATTTATAGAAAAACCACTCAATTTGTGCGAGCTAGGATTTGGTTTGTGATCTGATACAAATAGTCTTTGGTATTTTTTCCAGGATCAGGTAATTTCTTGATTCCTTGCAGGGCTTTTTTTGTATAACGAGCAGCTAATTGATGTGCTTCTTCAACGCTATGGCTGTCGTGAACGATTTGGTAGACTTGCTGCGCTTCCTGATCGGTCATCTCGGCTTTTTTCTCCAGTAATGGTGTTAGCACTGCCCGCTCTTTTTTCAGTGCCAACAACAATGGCAGTGAGTAGACCCCCTGCTTGACATCTTCAAGGACAGGCTTACCCAAGGCACTTTCGCTTTGGCTGTAATCAAGGATATCGTCCATGATTTGAAATGCTAACCCGATGGATTGACCAATCGTTTTTGCCTGATTGGCTAAACGTAGAGAAGCCCCACTTTCATAAGCCCCGATAAAGCAGCTTAGAGCAAACAGTTCAGCTGTTTTACCGGAAATGTTTTCCAGATAGTCCTCAATCGTCACATTCAGGTCGTAGCGTTTGCTCATTTGTCCTAATTCTCCAGCTAAAATTGTTTCCATGCTGCGAGAATTGATTTGCAGACTTTTGAGAGAACCAGCGTAATCCGCCATTAGTTTAAAACAGCATACAAAGAGATAATCACCCGCGTAAACGGCGACATCATTACCGAATTGTGCACGGATAGTAGGCAAGCTTCGCCGAGTATCGGCTTGATCAACAATATCATCATGAATCAGTGAAGCAGTATGGAGCATTTCGATCGCTGCGGATAGTGCTACTGCTTTTTGAGAATCTTTCTCTTCTCCGAATTCAGAGAACAACAACTGATAGGCCGGGCGGAGCATCTTGCCGCCAGAATGGATCATCGCTAATATCGCTTGTTCTACTGCTTTATTTTTTAGTTTCAAGGATTGTTCCATTAATTGCAGCGATTCAGATAAATCGTTTTGCAACGCAGGATATGCTTGCCACATTGGATGAAGTTTCATAAATGACTCCTTTATTTTGAATCAGAACGCCACTTGACATTGGTTTGCCGTTCATAATCAAGCTGAAATCGCCGTAATGTGTCTACTCTTTGCAAAAGATAGTTGGCGGCGATGCCGATGGCGATCCCTGATAGAATACCGAAAAATGCGAGAACGGGTAGGTAAAGCATGACACTCCAGGATTGAGCAATCCAAGAAGCTGTGACCAATTGGCCAACATTGTGTAAAAAACCACCAGCTGCACTGATCCCGATAATGCTGACGCGCTTAGGTCCTAGTTGTTTTACTAGCAACATACCGAAATAGCTCAAAAGTGAACCACTCATACTATATAAGAATGTTGAAACAGTTCCGCCTAAGAGTGTAGTTAAGATCAAACGTAGCCATATCAGCAAAAAACTGTCTCGTTTAGGCATAGTGAACAAAGCAATGATCGTGATCAGATTGGCTAAACCTAATTTAGCTCCGGGAGCAAAGGCAAAAGGATACGGAATCATATTTTCAATCAAACCGATAACGACTCCTTGAGCAACTAATAATGAGATGAAAATGATTTTTTGTAAACGACTCATAGTATCACGATCAGTAGATTAGATCGTCTGTCTCACTCCCATCTGTTGCACGAACTTCGATCACTAATTTATGTGGCAAACATACGATTGTTTCGCCATTTTTTGAGGCCCAGCCGCGGCGGACGCAAATTTGATCGCCACAGTCAGCTTCTTTGATGCGGATGCGGTCACCAGCGATTTCAATGAGATTGTAATCACCATCTGGATCTTCGTATCGATACGTGTAGCTATCTTGTCCTTCGATCAAATCAAACTCTTTGATCTCCTTGCCATCAACTCGCAAAACAGCTTGTTTGGCGGCAGTAGGGGTACTTTGTGATTGCCCAAAAATCAAAATTGGTAAAAACGAGCTAAGTATCAGTACCAGAATGATGACCCCGTCCCAAGGCTTCAGGTGGGCACGACGGATAAATTCTTTTACTTTCATCAGAAAGACTCCTTTGAAGTTCTGTGTCTCATTCTAGCATAATCCGCTGGTTTTCTACTACTTTTAAGAGAAGGTTTTTCTAGTAGATAAAAAAGTGCTTAACTTGGAAAGAGACTGAGACATTGATCAAAGGATCAGGCTGCCTCAGTCTCGTTTAAAAAGCGATTATTTTTTACCGTATAAGGAACGCGGTGTACCGTACCACCATTTACCAAGTGTACGTTGTAACCATGGGATCACCCAACGATCCAAACCAACGGCACGGCCAGAACCGTTCATTAATGCAAAGGCTACTGGGATGAACCAAATGTTAACCCAATAGAACATACCTGACATACAGAATGTCAAGACTAAAACGATTGTCGTTGCATTCACTAACCAAGTAAACAAACCAGCCATCAATGCTAAAGCTAAAGCAATTTCAAAGAAGACCATGAATTTTTGGAAGAACATTGCTACATCGTTGTTAGGCATAATAAATTGCATCACTTTTGTAAACCAATCTGGTGATTTTTCGATCACGACCATTGGTTGTTCGCCGTAGGCATAACTTAAACCAAAGTGAGCTGCTTGGGTTGCTGCTGCGCCGGCAGCATCGCCTGCACCGCTTGCCGCACTGGCAGCGTCAGCTGCTTCACTCGCGCCGCTTGCTGCATCAGCAACAGTTTGATATTCCCAAGTCCAAGGGAATACGCTGTTTCCTTGGAACCAAGAACCTTCGCCAAACCATGTTCCTGGCTTAAAGACTTCACCATTTGTACCTAGAATTTTCTTGAAGGCTTCCACGAACCATACCAGACCGTAGAAGATTCGCAGTGGAACACTCCAAAGAACGTTTCCGTAACGTGAAGTATGACCACGCGCCACTGTCCGATCATCTTTGATATGGAAGATTTCATGCATCAAGTATTGGAACATGTAGTAGCCAGAACGAATGTCAAAGAAGTATTTCAAGTTGACGATATGTTTCATAATGATTGCTAAGAAACCGCTAAGGTGAATCTTATTGAATAAGTTGGCTACGCCCCATTTAGCGCCAATCGATACCATGAATCCTTGGTAATTTCCTTTAAATTTGTGTTTTTCGCCACCTTTGATCGCTGCGACGATATTTGATGCAGCTGTATGACCAGTTTGTTCAGCGGCTTGAACGATTTGTGGTGTTGGTGTATTTGGAAATTCTTCATAGAAGACCAAGTCACCAATGATATAGATATTTTTGTCTTCATAACCTTTTGCTTCCATATATTCGTTAGCAACAAGGCGGAAACCGCGAGCAGTTTCTAGACCAAAGTCTGCAGCGTCGCTCGTTCCTTTCACACCAGCTGTCCAAATCAGTGTATAAGTTGGGATCGTTGAACCATCTTTTAATTTGATGTGATCTTCAGCCACTTCAACGATTGGTGCGTTCAGAACTAATTCGACATTTTTTTGTTTCAAGTAGCGTTCTGCTTTGGCAGCATCGTTACGATCCAACATGTTAAGGATCGTAGGCATTGCTTCGACCACTTTCAAAGTGATTTCGCTTGGATCCAATTTGTAGTCTTCAGCCAAACGCTCTTTCCAGTCGATCAGTTCACCGATCATTTCAATACCGGTAAAGCCAGAACCGCAGACAACGAAAGTCAACATTGCTTTACGAAGTGCTGCATCAGGATCGATTGCTGCTTTAGCAACAGTTTTTTCGATGTGTTCACGAATGCGAACAGAATCTTCAAATGACCATAGAGTAAATCCGTGTTCTTTTACTCCTGGAGTGCCGAAATCATTTGGTTCGCCACCCATACCTAAGATCAAGTAATCAAAGGAATAGCTGCCTTGTTTTGTTTGTACGACTTTCTTTTCTTTATCGATAGCAGTTACCGTGTCGGTTACTAAGCGAACATTTTTCTTACGTGAAAACAAACGTTGCAAGTCATATTGGATTGCGGTCGGCTCGACACGTCCCCCGGCAACCTCGTGCAGTTCGGTCATCATGGTGTGATAAGAGTGACGATCGATCAATGTTATTTCTACATCATTGTCTTTTTTCAATTTTTTTGCCATGTACTTGGTTGCTGAAACACCGGCATACCCTGCACCGACAACGACAATGCTTTTCTTTGCCATTGCAAATCTCTCCTTAAAAAAAAATAATCTATGATAATAAATACACAATCGTTCCTATTATATATAGAAATCCATCGTTTGTCTAACTTTTCTGATAGGAAAATACGATATTTCATGAAATTCGTGAAAATTTGCGAAAATCAAAAAAAGTTCAAAAATATTCACAAAAGCTATAGGGAAGCGGTTGACATATTTCTAATTTACTTTAAAATGTTAGATGAATCACAAACTTTTTTTGTGGGAAAATAATTAGTAAAAGGTGGAGCATTATGAAAGCAAAGAAATTAATGGTAGGTATGGCGGTATTTTCATTCTCAGCGTTAGTATTAGCAGGTTGTGGATCTGACAACAACACGTCAGCTTCTTCGTCAACAAAAGAAATTACTTCACAAGTCGCTAGCAGCGAATCAGCAACAGCAACTTCTGAATCAGAAGCGAAAGTAGTCGCAGGAGCACCATTGCAAGATGGCACATATAAATTAGAAGAAAAAAATTATTCAAATGATTACCGCGTAGTTTTTGAAATCACTGTTAAAGATGGCAAAATCACTGAATCTAAATATGACAACATCAATGCAGACGGCGAATCAAAAACAAAAAATGCGGAATACAACGAAAACATGAAAGCCAAAGCAGGAATCAGTCCAGAAGAATTTATTCCTAAATTCAATGAAGAATTGGTTGCGGCACAAAGCCCTTCAGCAATTGAAGTTGTTTCTGGTGCGACACACTCATTCGATTCATTCCAAAACTATGCACAACAATTGATCCAAGCTGCTCAAGCAGGCAACACAGATACAATCGAGATCGACAACGGTGCAGACTTGAAAGATGGTACGTATAGCTTAGAAGAAAAGAACTATTCAAATGGCTACCGTGTAGCATTCTCAATCACTGTCAAAGACGGCAAAGTGTCTGAATCTAACTATGACTATGTTAACGAAGATGGCAAATCTAAAAAAGATGATGCGGAATACAACGAAAACATGAAAGCAAAATCTGGTACAAACCCAGAAGAATTTATTCCAAACTTCAACGAAGCATTCGTGACAGCAGTAAATGCTGAAGATGGTTCAGTTGCTGATATGGATGTTGTTTCTGGTGCGACACACAGCTTCCACAGCTTCGTGATCTATGCACAACAATTGTTGAACGCAGCAGAAAAAGGGGACGAAACACCTATCCAAGTGGACAACATCGTCACTGAATAATTCATAAATGAACAAGCGGTATTCTGATGTAGAGTACCGCTTTTTTTATGTTCAAAAGCGCTAAATAACCTACCAATAATAAAAAAATTCTTGTAGAAAACCTTCCTATGTGGACTCCCTCTGACTGATAAAGAAACAGAAGAGATTAAAGAATCGCAAAAGAAACTAAGATTCTGGCGCCAACCCTTTTCATTTTAGAAAAAAAAAGCTATTATAATAAAATTGAATACAACAGAAAAGAGGAAGACCATGAAAAAGAAATTACCGTTTTTTGCATTGATTGTTTTTTTTATCACAATATTATCCGCTTGCGGCAGTGAAAAAGAAACTGTTCAATTAAGAGACGAACCATATTTTCAAGAAGAATTTTTATTAGGCACGTATACACGCATCAGAATTTATGATGAAGGCAAAGAGTCTGCGATGAAACCAGCGTTTGCCCGCATCAAAGAATTGGGAGACAAGATTACGATCAACCAAGCGGGATCAGAAGTTGACGAGATCAATGCCCAAGCTGGAATCAAACCAGTCAAAGTTTCTGATGATATTTATTTTCTATTGAAGGATGCCTATGACTATAGCAAAAAATCTGATGGCGGGTTCAATATGGCTATCGGTGCGATCACCCAATTGTGGCGGATTGGATTTGATGATGCTCGCAAACCGGAACAATCGGAAATTGATGAAGCACTAAAACATATCGATTATCGGAAAGTTGAGTTCAATGATGATGAGAAGACCGTCTATTTAAAAGACAAAGATATGATCATTGACTTAGGAGCGATCGCTAAAGGATATATCACGGATGAAGTAGTCAAAGTATTGAAGGAACAAGGGGTTACCTCGGCAATCGTTGACTTAGGCGGCAATGTCTATGTGTTAGGACATAGCAATCGTGGTGAAGACGAACCTTGGAATGTGGGGATCCAAGATCCCAACGAAGCCCGCGGTTCCATTATTGGCAGTATCAAAGAAACCAACAAAACGGTGGTCACTTCAGGAATCTATGAACGCTATTTGAAAGTCGACGGCAAAACCTATCACCATATCTTTGATTCAGAAACAGGGTATCCGTATGACAATGACATTGCCAGTGTATCTGTGATCACAGATAAATCGATCGATGGCGATGGTTTGACGACGGTGGTTTTTGATAAAGGGATCAAAGCTGGTTTAGAATATATCGAGCAGCACACCGACAAAGGAACAGATGCGATCTTCATCACGAAAGAAGGGATCGTCTATGTTACGGATGGAATCAAAGATACCTTTAAGCTGTCTGAAGAATCAGGTTACACGATGGGCGATCGTGCCGATTTAAAATAAGAGGAGGGATCTTGTGTCTCTTGCAGTATTTTTAGAAGTTGTTGAGATTCGGACTAAGGTTGCCAGTATTTTTCCGTTTATTATGGGAATCTTGTTTTCTCTCGTATACTTCCATGAATTCCATCCATTGAACACCATTATATTTTTTGTAGGGATGATCTTGTTTGATTTAACGACAACATCGATCAATAACTACATGGATTTCAAAAAAGCAAAGTCTAAGGTTTATAAGTATGAACAAAATGTGATCGGTCGGGAAAAGATTCCCGAAACCCTTGTACGGAACATGATTTTTGGCATGTTGGCGCTGACGTTGTTGATCGGTCTTTATCTGACTTGGATGACAGGCTGGCTTTTATTGCTGATGGGATTAGTCGTATGCTTTATCGGGGTGTTTTATACCTTTGGGCCGGTTCCCTTATCTCGGATGCCATTGGGGGAAGTCTTTAGTGGAGTGACGATGGGATTAGGTATTTTTGCCATCACCATCTATCTGAACACTGTCACACAAAAAGTTTTTTATTTAGACATTGATTTTGCGACCGGAACCTTCGGATTAGTGGGTCATCTGTGGGCGGTATGTGCCATTGTATTAGCATCCTTGCCCCTTGTATTTACGATTGCCAATATTATGTTGGCAAATAACTTGCGTGATTTAGAAACAGATATTGAGAACCACCGGTACACATTGGTTTATTACATTGGTCGGACCAACGGCATTCATCTTTTCCAAGGATTGATGCTGGCATCCTACGGTGCGATTTTGATCGGATTTTTGTTTGGTCTTTATCAGTGGCCGATCTTACTCGTCTTTCTAACCTTACCGAAGATTCGCCAAAACTTGAAAGAGCATCAAGCAAGTTTGCCGCACCCAAGAAGTTTTGGTTATTCAATCAAAAACATGATTTTATTTAACAGTAGCTATGCTTTAGGCCTAATTTTATGCCTGATCTGGCAAATGCTCGTTCACTAAATAGCAAGACAAAGACCCGTCAGACAAAGAATGGCTGCATCGTAAGAGCAGTCTTTCTTGATCTGACGGGTCTTTGTTTGGTTTTTTGAAAAAAATGCTGCTAAGAATATTTCTCCAGACTGATTTCACCAGAAGAAAGAACTTTGACATCATCTGTTGTCCGAACCACTAATTCACCAGTAGCAGTGATGGACTCTGCGACTCCTTCATAGCGGATGCCTTGTTGTGTGAAGCAAACGGTTTTACCAAGAACAAATGATTTCTGACGATAAATAGTTAGATAATCATCAGCCGGTAATTGATCCAACAAGTCAAAGAAGCGTGTCCATACTGCTGCGATCAAGCGCGCACGATTGACAGGAGCTTCCCCAGTTGGAAAGAGAGAGGTTGCCCTTTGCTGGATATCTTCTGGGAAAGCTGTCTGAGGGATCGCAAAGTTGATGCCTATGCCGATGACGATCGAAGCGATGCGGCCACTTTCAAAGTCACTAGTGGCTTCAGATAAAATACCGCAGACTTTTTTTCCTTCTATGTAAATATCGTTGACCCACTTGATTTGTGTTTCTTTGCCGGTCAACTCATCGATTGCTTGTGCCACAGCTACCGCTGCCAATAATGTGTATTGAGGCAACTCGCTGAAGGTATGATTTGGCTTCAGCAATAAGCTCATATAGATTCCTTTTCCTTTGGGTGAAAAGAAAGGACGATTGAATCGACCATGCCCGCCTACCTGTGTTTCTGCTAAAAATAGAGCCGGAGTCGAAAGTTCAGATAAAGCAGCTAGCTTTGCTTCTTTCATCGTGGTCTCAACTTGGTCAGCGATTTGGATCGTTGCTACCATCGGCAGTGCTTCCTGTAACGCGCGTTGTTCGTAACGATCTGCTGATAAATAGCGATAGCCGCTGGCTGAATGTTCAAAGTGATAGCCTTTTTTCTCTAATTCTTTAATCGCTTTCCAGACGGCAGTTCGTGATATGTCCAATTTTTGGGCAATTTTTTCTCCGGATAAAACGGAGGTTTCTTGTTGCAACAATGCCAAAATCTTTTCTCTAGTTGTCATAGTTGCTCCTTTCAAAATGTTTCACGTGTAACGCTCATGCTTTTTTTGCTAGCATAGCAAGAAAACAAGAAAATGCAAAGAAATTTCTCGTCATTTTTTCTAATTTTAGAGAATCCTTTCTTAAAGAAAACTTAGAATTTGCATGCATCGGAAAAGTGTTGCAACTTTCAATGAAAGCTTGACATCAATGTGCTTCATCTGTATAATAAGGAGTTGCAAAAACTATCTGAAAGAAAAAAGCAGAAACGAAATATTGTCCGTTTCGGCTTGGGAATAAGGAAACAAAAGTAGAAAATGCCCATTGCATCCGTTCTATTTTTGGTTTTTTTTTGCCTAAAAGCCGCAAAAAATGCTTTCTGTAATCTATATTTAATATTTGTTACAGTTTTGTAAAAAATCGGATAGCCTTTTTGAAAGACTTTATGAAGAGGTGAAGAGCTTGGCTGGACACGTAGTAAAATACGGAAAGCACCGCGAACGTAGAAGTTTCGCACGGATCAGTGAAGTATTAGAATTACCGAATTTGATTGAAATTCAAACCGACTCTTACCAATGGTTCTTAGATGAGGGCCTAAGAGAAATGTTTGAAGATATCTTGCCAATCGAAGGATTTAACGGCAATTTGTCCCTAGAATTTGTAGACTATGAATTGAAAGAACCTAAGTATACAGTGGAAGAAGCTCGTGCACATGATGCCAACTATTCGGCACCTTTGCATGTCACATTGCGTTTAACAAACCGTGAAACTGGCGAAATCAAGTCACAAGAAGTCTTCTTTGGCGATTTTCCATTAATGACGGAACAAGGTACGTTTATCATCAATGGGGCAGAGCGGGTCATCGTTTCTCAGTTAGTCCGTTCACCAGGTGTTTATTTCCATGGCAAAGTCGATAAGAACGGAAAAGAAGGATTCGGCTCAACTGTGATCCCTAACCGCGGTGCGTGGTTAGAAATGGAGACAGATGCGAAAGACATCTCTTATGTACGTATTGACCGTACTCGGAAGATTCCTTTGACTGTGTTAGTGCGTGCCTTAGGGTTTGGTTCAGATGACACGATCTTTGAAATTTTTGGAGACAGTGATTCATTACGCAACACAATCGAAAAAGACTTGCACAAAAATGCAAGCGACTCTCGGACGGAAGAAGGACTGAAAGATGTTTACGAACGTCTGCGTCCAGGCGAACCCAAAACGGCTGACAGCTCACGCAGCTTGCTGAATGCTCGCTTCTTCGATCCAAAACGCTATGACTTAGCAAATGTTGGTCGTTACAAGGTAAACAAAAAATTAGACTTGAAAACACGTCTATTGAATTTGACGTTAGCAGAAACATTGGTTGATCCTGAAACTGGCGAAATCATCGTCGAAAAAGGAACTGTGTTGACTCACCAAGTGATGGAAACATTAGGTGCCTTTATCGATAATGGTTTAAATAGTGTTACTTACTACCCATCAGAAGACGGTGTTGTTACAGAACCAATGACTGTTCAAGTCATCAAAGTCTTTTCACCAAAAGATCCAGAACAAGAAGTGAATGTTATCGGTAATGGCTATCCAGATACGACCGTTCGTACAGTACGTCCAGCGGATATCATTGCTTCTATGAGCTACTTCTTCAATTTAATGGAAGGTATCGGCAATGTTGATGATATCGACCACTTAGGAAACCGCCGCATTCGTTCAGTTGGGGAATTATTGCAAAATCAATTCCGGATCGGACTTGCTCGGATGGAACGTGTCGTTCGTGAACGGATGTCAATCCAAGACACAGAAACATTGACACCGCAACAATTGATCAATATTCGTCCTGTTGTAGCAAGTATCAAAGAATTCTTTGGTTCTTCTCAGTTGTCACAGTTCATGGACCAAACCAACCCATTGGGTGAGTTGACCCATAAACGTCGTTTATCAGCCTTAGGACCTGGTGGTTTGACGCGTGACCGTGCTGGATATGAAGTACGGGACGTTCACTATTCCCACTATGGCCGGATGTGTCCGATCGAAACGCCTGAAGGACCGAACATCGGGTTGATCAATAGCTTGGCGTCTTATGCCAAAGTCAATAAATATGGCTTTATCGAAACCCCTTATCGTCGTGTTGATCGGGAGACTGGCCGTGTGACAGATCAAATCGACTATCTGACTGCAGATATCGAAGACCATTACGTCGTTGCCCAAGCAAACAGCTTGCTGAATGAAGACGGTACATTCGTGAATGATGTTGTTATGGCTCGTGCGACTTCTGAAAACTTAGAAGTGTCGATCGACAAAGTGGACTACATGGACGTTTCACCTAAACAAGTAGTCGCAGTCGCAACAGCTTGTATCCCATTCTTGGAAAACGATGACTCCAACCGTGCCTTGATGGGTGCCAACATGCAGCGGCAAGCAGTTCCATTGATCAACCCTAAATCACCATGGGTTGGTACTGGTATGGAATACAAATCAGCCCATGACTCAGGTGCTGCATTATTGTGTAAACAAGATGGAATCGTCGAATATGTGGATGCTGCTGAAATTCGCGTTCGTCGCGACAATGGCGCATTAGATGTTTATTTGGTAACGAAATTCCGTCGTTCTAACTCAGGAACAAGTTACAACCAACGCCCGCTTGTAGCCCTTGGCGAAAAAGTAGAAAAAGGCGACATCCTTGCAGATGGCCCATCCATGGAAAATGGTGAAATGGCATTAGGACAAAACGTTCTAGTCGCATTCATGACTTGGGAAGGGTACAACTATGAAGATGCCATCATCATGAGCCGCCGTTTGGTGAAAGATGATGTCTACACTTCTGTGCATATTGAAGAATATGAATCAGAAGCTCGTGATACAAAATTAGGACCTGAAGAAATCACTCGTGAAATTCCGAATGTCGGGGAAGACGCATTGAAAGATCTAGACGAAATGGGTATCATCCGCATTGGTGCGGAAGTCAAAGATGGCGATCTGTTGGTTGGTAAAGTAACGCCTAAAGGGGTAACGGAACTATCTGCAGAAGAACGCTTGCTTCATGCAATCTTTGGTGAAAAAGCCCGCGAAGTCCGTGATACTTCTCTGCGCGTACCTCACGGTGGTGGCGGAATCGTCCATGATGTGAAAATCTTTACCCGCGAAGCTGGCGATGAATTGTCACCAGGTGTCAATATGCTCGTTCGCGTGTATATCGTTCAAAAACGGAAAATCCATGAAGGGGATAAAATGGCCGGCCGTCACGGAAACAAAGGGGTCGTTTCTCGCATTATGCCAGAAGAAGACATGCCTTTCTTACCAGACGGTACACCAGTTGATATCATGTTGAACCCATTAGGGGTGCCTTCACGGATGAACATTGGACAAGTATTGGAATTACACTTAGGAATGGCTGCCCGCCAATTAGGAATCCACGTGGCTACACCAGTCTTTGATGGCGCCAGCGATGAAGATGTCTGGGCAACAGTTGCAGAAGCCGGCATGGCTAGCGACGCCAAAACCGTTTTGTATGATGGCCGTACTGGAGAACCATTTGATGGTCGAATCTCCGTAGGTGTCATGTATATGATCAAATTGGCCCACATGGTCGATGATAAATTACATGCCCGCTCAATTGGACCATACTCATTGGTTACGCAACAACCATTGGGTGGTAAAGCACAATTTGGTGGACAACGTTTCGGGGAAATGGAAGTTTGGGCACTGGAAGCATACGGTGCTGCTTATACCTTGCAAGAGATCTTGACGTACAAATCAGATGACGTTGTTGGTCGTGTGAAGACATACGAAGCGATCGTTAAAGGGGAACCAATTCCAAAACCAGGCGTACCAGAATCATTCCGCGTATTAGTCAAAGAATTGCAATCACTTGGTTTAGACATGCGTGTCTTAGACATTGATGATGCAGAGATTGAATTGCGTGATATGGATGATGACGATGATGACTTGATCACCGTGGACGCCTTAACAAAATTTGCCGAACAACAAAATGCTCGTGAAATTGAGCAACAAGCACAAACAGAAGCTAAAAATGCCGCCGATGATTTGAACCAACAAATCGAGACAGCAGAAGATCGCTTGCAATAATAGAAACGAGGGGACACCCGTCAAAATCAGACGGAGGTCCCAACCTCGTGTTCTATCGGATATGTCCATGAAATGAAATGGAGGGAACCTTTTTTGATCGATGTAAATAAATTCGAAAGTATGCAAATCGGTTTGGCTTCTCCTGAAAAAATCAGAAGCTGGTCTTACGGTGAAGTAAAAAAACCTGAAACCATTAACTATCGTACGTTGAAACCTGAACGCGAAGGGTTGTTTGACGAGCGTATTTTCGGCCCAACCAAAGACTGGGAATGTGCCTGCGGAAAATACAAACGAATTCGTTATAAAGGAATCGTTTGTGACCGTTGCGGTGTTGAAGTCACTCGCTCAAAAGTTCGTCGTGAACGGATGGGTCACATTGAATTAGCGGCACCTGTATCACATATTTGGTACTTCAAAGGCATTCCTTCACGGATGGGTCTAGTGTTAGACATGAGCCCACGTGCCTTGGAAGAAATCATTTATTTTGCTTCTTATGTCGTGATCGAGCCAGGAAACACTAGTCTTGAGAAGAAACAATTATTGACTGAACGGGAATACCGTGAAAAACGTGACCAATACGGTCAAGAATTTTCAGCAGCGATGGGTGCTGAAGCCATCAAACAATTGTTGGATGGTGTGGATCTAGACGGCGAAGTGGCTGAACTAAAAGAAGAATTGAAAAACGCGACCGGACAAAAACGGACACGTGCGATCCGTCGTTTAGATATCTTAGAAGCTTTCCGTGCTTCAGGAAACAAACCAAGCTGGATGGTCATGGATGTTATTCCAGTTATCCCGCCTGATTTGCGCCCAATGGTCCAATTAGAAGGTGGCCGTTTCGCAACAAGTGACTTGAACGATCTTTATCGCCGTGTAATCAACCGGAACAACCGCTTGAAACGTCTATTAGACTTAAATGCACCGAATATTATTGTTCAAAATGAAAAACGGATGCTCCAAGAAGCAGTGGATGCCTTGATCGATAATGGTCGTCGCGGTCGTCCAGTTGCAGGACCAGGTAACCGTCCATTGAAATCTCTTTCTCATATGTTGAAAGGGAAGCAAGGTCGTTTCCGTCAAAACTTGCTAGGTAAACGTGTTGACTATTCTGGTCGTTCCGTTATCGTCGTTGGACCATTCCTAAAAATGTATCAATGTGGATTGCCAAAAGAAATGGCGATCGAATTGTTCAAACCATTTGTGATGCGTGAATTGGTTTCTCGTGAAATCGCGTCAAACATCAAAAATGCGAAACGTAAAATCGAACGCCAAGAAGATGAAGTTTGGGATGTCCTAGAAGACGTCATCAAAGAACACCCTGTTCTTTTGAACCGGGCACCTACGTTGCACAGACTTGGAATTCAAGCATTTGAACCTGTATTGGTTGAAGGCCGTGCGATTCGTTTGCACCCACTAGTCTGTGAAGCCTACAATGCCGATTTCGATGGAGACCAAATGGCTGTCCACGTGCCATTGAATGAAGAAGCGCAAGCCGAAGCACGGATGTTGATGTTAGCAGCACAAAACATCTTGAATCCGAAAGACGGTAAGCCAGTTGTAACACCATCTCAAGATATGGTCCTAGGGAACTACTACTTGACGATGGAAGAAGAAGGCCGCGAAGGGGAAGGCATGATCTTCCGCGACATGGACGAAGCAGTAACTGCTTGGCGCAATGGTTACGTGCATTTACACACCCGTATTGCGATCAATCCAAACACATTAGGGGACAAACCATTTACTGCAGAACAAAAAGAACGCTTGATGGTAACGACTGTTGGGAAAGTGATCTTCAACTCGATCATGCCAACAGAATTCCCTTACTTGAATGAACCAACAGATTTCAACTTGACAGTCCAAACACCAGATAAGTACTTTGTCGAAGCTGGAACAGATATTCCTGCTTTCATCAAAGAACAAGAACTAGTCGGACCATTCAAGAAGAAAAACTTAGGAAATATTATTTCTGAAGTCTTCAAACGTTTCCGCATCACTGAAACATCACGGATGCTTGACCGCATGAAAGACTTAGGGTACAGCCATTCAACAATGGCCGGTATCACTGTAGGTATCGCAGATATCATGAACTTGCATGAAAAACATGACATCATCGAAAATGCCCACAAACAAGTTGAAACGATCACGAAACAATTCCGTCGTGGTTTGATTACTGATGATGAACGTTATGAACGCGTAATCGGTGTCTGGAATGCCGCGAAAGATGAGATCCAATTGAAACTGATGGAATCATTGGAAGCGAAAAACCCAATCTTCATGATGTCTGATTCTGGAGCCCGTGGTAACATCTCCAACTTTACTCAGCTTGCTGGGATGCGTGGATTGATGGCTGCGCCGAATGGACAAATCATGGAATTACCGATCATTTCAAACTTCCGTGAAGGACTTTCTGTCTTAGAAATGTTTATCTCTACTCACGGGGCTCGTAAAGGAATGACCGATACCGCCTTGAAGACAGCCGATTCTGGTTACTTGACTCGTCGTTTGGTTGACGTGGCGCAAGATGTCATCATTCGTGAAGAAGATTGCGGAACCGACCGTGGCTTAGATATTCAAGCCATTCGTGAAGGTAACGAAATCATCGAATCATTGGAAGAACGCTTGATTGGACGTTACACACGTAAATCAGCGATCCATCCAGAGACTGGTGCAGTCATTGTCGGACCAGATCAATTGATCACTGAAGACCTTGCCAAAGAAATCGTTGACGCAGGAATCGAAACTGTTTCGATCCGTTCCGTCTTTACATGTAATACAAAACATGGTGTATGTAAACATTGTTATGGCCGTAACTTGGCAACTGGTTCAGAAGTTGAAGTTGGTGAAGCAGTTGGTACGATCGCTGCCCAATCAATCGGTGAACCAGGTACTCAGTTGACCATGCGTACATTCCATACCGGTGGGGTAGCCGGTGATGATATCACTCAAGGTCTGCCTCGTGTCCAAGAAATCTTTGAAGCCCGTAATCCGAAAGGTCAAGCGGTCATCACTGAAGTTACCGGTGAAGTAATCGATATCTCTGAAGATGCGTCTACTCGTACGAAAGAAGTGACGATCAAAGGGGAAACTGATACTCGGACCTATACTGTACCATTTACCGCACGTATGAAAGTGGTTGAAGGAGACTTTATCCATCGTGGTGCACCATTGACAGAAGGATCAATCGATCCAAAACAATTGCTGCAAGTACGTGACGTCTTGTCTGTTGAAAACTATCTATTGCGTGAAGTACAACGCGTTTACCGTATGCAAGGGGTAGAAATCGGCGACAAACATATCGAAGTAATGGTTCGTCAAATGTTGCGTAAAGTTCGTGTCATGGATCCAGGTGATTCAGACATCTTGCCAGGAACATTGATGGATATCGCTGACTTTAAAGACCGCAACTACAACACATTAGTTGCCGGTGGGGTTCCTGCTACCAGCCGCCCAGTCTTACTTGGTATCACAAAAGCATCCTTGGAAACAAACAGCTTCTTATCTGCTGCATCCTTCCAAGAAACAACGCGCGTGTTGACAGATGCTGCGATCCGCGGGAAGAAAGATCCATTACTAGGATTGAAGGAAAATGTTATCATCGGTAAGATTATTCCTGCAGGTACTGGTATGGCTCGCTACCGTGAAATGGAACCAAAAGAAGTCACTGTTGCGAGTGAAAATGTCTATAGTATTTCCGACATTGAAGCGCAAATGGCTGCAGAAGATGCATTGAACAACCAAAACTAAACAAAAGCCCGCTGTTTCGCTAATGAAACAGCGGGCTTTTTTGTTAAAGGAAACGCACGATGACTAATGCTAAACTCAAACAAGGAACAAAGGGCAGCATTCGTAATTGGTTTCTGACAAACAGCTTATGCAATGAAAAAAACAAGAGCCCGCAGCAGCTAGCGATAATCAACAGCCACAGGAGTTGGTGAGTAGACAGCCAAGGCGCCCAACCACCAATCAAGAATAAGTCACCATCTCCTAGCTGTTCTTGCCAAACGAAAAAGAATAATGGCAGAAGCAGGAGGAAGTTCTGCCAATGAAAAGGCTGTGCGTTCATGAGATTGGTAAAAGCCAATAAAAACAAAGAAGGATAGAGAATCTCTCCCTTAACACTATAGTCGTAAAGATCTGTCAGAGTGAGGAGGTAAGCACTGTTCAACCAGACCAATGCCAGCCAACACTCCCCTACGGATGGTTGTAGGAAAGCAAGCCAGATCAGCCAAGCATAAACGCTTTTTGCCAATAAACTAGCAGCAGTGCAATCCAATAAAACTTGAGCATGCTTGATAAAAGGAAAAAATGGCTGTTGGGCCACGGAATAGAAAATAGGAGGTTTTCTATGAAAATCATCAAAATATTCGCTTGGATCATCTTGCCAGTAAGTGGTTTGAATAAACGCATATACCGCTGCACCTAAAATATACCCCCACATCAGATACACTGTCTCCTCCTCCTTTGCCTCATAAAGAAATACGTGAAAAGCTGAGAAATTTTCTCAAGTAGTAGGTTTTGGTGTACTTTTTTTTAGATTCATACTATGCTTGAAATAGAGAATTTAAAGGAGGAATCGTAATGAAATTTGAACAAACAAAAGAAGTGTTGAATCAACTCGTTGCTGACTTAAGTCAAATGGCAATGGTCGTTCACCAAACACACTGGTACATGCGAGGACCTGGCTTTTTAACTTTACATCCAATGATGGATGATTTTATGGATGATTTGAACGACCAATTAGATGTGATCTCTGAACGCTTGATCACATTAGATGGCTCACCCTACTCAACATTACGGGAAATGGCAGACAATACACAAATCCCTGATGAAATCGGCAACTGGGACCGTACGATCCCAGAACGTTTAGCTACACTTGTTGAAGGTTATCGTTATCTAGCTGACTTATACCAAAAAGGGATTGAAGTCAGTGGTGAAGAAGGCGATGATCCAACGCAAGATATCTTTATCGGTTTCAAAACGGATACCGAAAAACGTATCTGGATGATCCAAGCGCACCTAGGTGAAGCGCCTCAAATCGATCCAGCAAAATCACGTGTGCGTCATTGATTCAGTGAGCATAAAAAAGCGAAGACCTAAATCTTCGCTTTTTTTTATGCCAATGCCAAGGATTGCTTGGCGACTTCGATCTGTTGTTTGACTTGGTCAAATCCGGTACCGCCGTAAGAATGCCGGTTCTTGACCGCCGTATAGGAGTCTAGTTTATCGTAAATGTCTGATTCGATCACTGGCTGGACTGCTTGATACTCTTCTAGTGGGATATCCTGCAAATAAATGCCTTTACTGAGGCACTCACTCACCAATTTACCAACGATTTCATGGGCTTGTCGGAAAGGAATTCCTTTACCTGCTAAATAATCCGCCAGTTCAGTGGCATTGGAAAAGTCTTTTTCTGTCGAACGTTTCATTCGCTCATGGTTGACTTGCATCGTTTGGATCATTCCAGTCATGATCTGCAAGCTTTTCACAATGGTTTCGGTGGTATCGAACATGCCTTCTTTGTCTTCTTGGAAATCTTTGTTATAAGCCAAAGGCAAACCTTTCATGACCGTCAATAAACTAAAAAGGTTGCCATAGACACGTCCTGTTTTGCCGCGGATCAATTCCGCCATGTCAGGATTCTTTTTTTGCGGCATGATTGAACTACCTGTAGAGAAAGTATCCGTCAATTCCACGAATTGAAACTCATGACTGCACCAAAGAATCAACTCTTCACAAAAACGAGAAAGATGCATCATCAAAATCGCGGCATTACTCAAAAATTCCAGAATAAAATCACGGTCACTAACGGCATCCAGACTATTGCTGTAAATCGAGCCAAAACCTAATTCTTCCGCACTATAGGCACGGTCGATAGGGAATGTGGTGCCAGCCAATGCAGCACTGCCTAAAGGCATGATATCGATCCGAGTGAGACTTTCTGTAAACCGTTCTTGATCGCGGGTCAACATGCTGTAATAGGCTAACAAGTGATGGGCAAAAGAAATCGGCTGTGCATGTTGCAGGTGAGTATAGCCAGGCATGATCGTGTAGATATTGCTTTCAGCTTGCTCCACTAGTACGTGACGGAACGCCGCAATCAAGTCGATGACTTCCTTTACCACATCCTTCAAGTACAAGTGCATATCCGTCGCAACTTGATCATTCCGACTCCGGGCCGTATGCAATTTGCCAGCGACGGGTCCAATTTCTTCATGTAAAAAGGTCTCAATATTCAAATGAATATCTTCGTTCTCAATCGAAAAGGTCAGTTCTCCAGCTGCTAATTTCTCTTGGATCGCTAACAAGCCTTGAATGATTTTGTTGCCATCTGCTTCATCAATGATCCCCGTGTGGATCAGCATTTTGACGTGAGCCAAACTGCCTTGAATGTCCTGTTTTGCCAATAATTGATCGAAAGGAATCGACGCTCCAAAGGCATCGATCCATGCTTCATTTTTGCCGTCGAAACGACCGCCCCATAATTTTGCCATTTTGCTCACCTCGAAAGAAACTTGACTTCACCCTCAAAAGGCAAAAGTCACCTCATTGACTAAATCAGTGTTTCTGTTAATTGCTGTTGTGCCTGAATCTCTGCGTGGACCTTGCTAGGCAGTCCCCATAATTTAATGAATCCGATCGCTGCATGTTGATCGAAGGTATCGGCAGACGTATAAGTCGCCAAGTTTTCATCGTAAAGACTGTTCTCCGACTTACGTCCTTCACAGATGACATTGCCTTTGAACAATTTCAAACGCACGACACCATTGACATAGACTTGTGTGCTTTTTAGAAAAGCAATCAAGGCATCGGTTAATGGATTGAACCAGAGGCCGTCATAGATCACTTGCGCCAGTTGCTGTTCGATGATTGGTTTGAAATGGGCCAACTCGCGAACAAAAACCAAATCCTCTAATTCTTTATGAGCTGTCATTAGAGCCATCGCTCCCGGACATTCGTAGACTTCACGAGATTTGATTCCCACTAAACGGTTTTCGATGTGGTCGATCCGACCAATACCATGTTCGCCGGCTAGACGATTCATTTTCATAATCAATTCGGCCAGATTCAGTGTTTCGCCATCCAATGCGGTAGGAATCCCTTGATCAAAAGTAATCTCAACGATTGTCGGTACATCAGGAGTATCTTCCAATTCTTGCGTAATGGCATAAGCGCCTCTAGGGGGAGTCGCCCATGGATCTTCTAAGACCCCGCATTCGCAAGCCCGGCCCCAAAGATTTTGATCGATCGAATAAGGGTTATCCAAATCGGCAGGAATCGGCACCCCTTTTTCAGCGGCATAGGCAATCTCTTCTTCCCGGGACCATTTCCATTCCCGAACCGGAGCAATGACTTTCAAGTGAGGGGCTAATGCGGCAATCGCGACCTCGAACCGGACTTGGTCATTTCCTTTACCAGTACAGCCATGAGCAACGGTAGTCGCCCCTGTAGCGATGGCTAATTCTACTAGTTTCTTGGCAATCAGCGGACGAGAAAGGGCAGAGACCAGCGGATAGGAGTTCTCATAGAAGGTATTCCCTTGTAAGGCAATCAATGCAAAGTCCTGAGCAAACTCTTCTCGGGCATCAATCGCATAGGATTCGATGGCACCCACAGCGAGTGCTTTGTCTTTGATCGATTGTGTATCACGGCCTTCGCCAATATCCAAACAGCACGCTACCACATCATATCCTTGATCTGTCAGCCATTTAATCGAAACAGAAGTATCAAGTCCACCAGAATACGCTAAAATTACTTTTTCTTTCATAATGAATAACTCCCATCCTTAAATTCAAGTAAGATGAAGCTATAGTAACAGAATAAAAATAAGAAATCAAGAGGAAAAGTAAATATTTATACATTGAATTCTTCTTGTGTTTAGCAAGGATATAGATACAGATTGATATAATAATAAAAACCAGAGATACTTATTGCAGGAAGTATACAAAATTATGCGCAAAATGTGTATAAAAGTGCAGGCTGTTTGGTCAGAATAACAACTGAAAGTTTTCGGAAAAGAATTGAAGGGAAATTTCAAAAAAACAGCGAAACACGTTGACATGTGGCGCTTAAGACGGTATTATGTTATATGGTATTGTTTGCCCCACGAGAGCCCCGGAAACTCAAGTGTATGTCAAACATTCGTGAAATTGAATTGGAGGAAAAAAATCGTGCGTACAACATATATGGCCAAACCAGGCGAAGTAGAACGTAAATGGTACGTAGTAGATGCAACGGATGTTCCTATGGGACGTCTTTCAGCAGTTGTGGCATCTATCTTACGTGGTAAAAATAAACCAACATTCACACCTCATGTGGATACAGGTGATTTCGTAATCGTCATTAATGCAGAAAAAATCAAATTAACAGGTAACAAAGCAAGCGATAAAATTTATTACCGTCACTCAAACTTCCCAGGCGGATTGAAATCAGTCTCTGCGGGAGAACTACGTGCTAAAAATTCTCGTCGTTTGATCGAAACTTCTGTTAAAGGCATGCTTCCTAAAAACACTTTAGGACGTAAACAAGGAATGAAACTTCATGTTTATGCTGGCGCTGAACACCCACATGCTGCACAACAACCAGAAGTATTGGACATCACAAACTTAATCTAATAGGAGGGAATTTCATTGGCACAAGCTCAATATATCGGCACAGGCCGTCGTAAAAATGCAGTAGCTCGCGTACGTTTAGTACCAGGTACTGGTAAAATTACTGTTAACAAAAAAGATGTTGAAGAATACATCCCACACGCTGACTTGCGTGAAGTAATCAACCAACCATTCGGCGTTACAGAAACTAAAGGATCATATGATGTTTTTGTAAACGTAAATGGTGGTGGATATGCTGGACAATCAGGTGCAATCCGTCATGGTATCGCACGTGCATTGCTACAAGTAGATCCTGATTTCCGTTTAGCTCTTAAACGTGCTGGCTTACTTACTCGTGACGCACGTATGGTTGAACGTAAAAAACCAGGTCTTAAAAAAGCACGTAAAGCTTCTCAATTCTCTAAGCGTTAATCATTGTCATATCAAGCTTTACGAGGTGTTTCTCAATTCGAGAGACGCCTCTTTTTTTGCTTTTGACCATACTTTTGACCATACTTTCAAAAGTTCATATATGCGGCATATTTTTCAGCAGTCTGTTCTTTAGTTTTTTCGGTTACATGAGTATAGATGTCCATCGTGGTTTTTATATCGGTATGCCCCATTCGCTCTTGCACTTCTTTAATGCTGACACCAGCTTCAAATAATAAGCTACAGTGAGTATGCCTAAAACCGTGAATAGTAATCTTCTCTAAATTGTGTTCTCTCAAAAAAGTTTTCATAAAATTATTCAGATAATCGAGATAAAGATGTTCATTATCAATGTCGGTAAATAGTAGTTGTTCAGGTTTGAGAGTATTAATTCCTAATTTGAGGTATCTTCTTCGTTGCTCTTTTTTCCAAGATAAAAGGTACTTAAGTGTTACCTCATCAATCGAAATAGTTCGCCGACTATGTTTTGTTTTTGGGGTCTGGAATATTTCTTTACCGTATTCACTTTTAGCCAATGTCTGATTGACTGATATGGTACCTTTTGATAAATCGCAATCTTTCCAACGCAAGGCTTGTAATTCTCCTTTTCGTAAACCTGTGAATGATAATAGTCTGAACATAGTAAATAATTGTATGTCTTCATTTTGTTTAAGGATATCTAGGAATTTTTTTAATTGCTCTTTCGTATAAAAAGGTGAGATATATTTTTCTTGATCAATTCTTTCAGATTTTCGTGGGCGTATAACATGGTTCATTGGATTAGTTGATAGAAGACCTATTTTGATACCGTAATCAATTATTCGTGTTGTTAATCCGATTAGATTCGAATACTTTTTATAGTATGAGAACCAATCATTTACCTGATATTGACAATAAGTAACGGTTATTTTGTCTAATGGGAGTGCTCCAAATTTTGGTAGAATATGTTTTTCAATCGCATTTCTTTGCACAAATAATGTGCTTTCTTTGACGGTATTTTTGTATTGTTCGTACCAGAGATCATAAATTTCTTTGAAAGTAGGAATTTCTTTTTTTTCAACAGAAAATCCGTTTTTTTCAATTTCTAATTCCAGTCTTGATAAGGCTATTTTTGCTTCCTTTTGAGTCTTGAATCCTCTCTTAGTCGTGTACTTCTTTTTTCGTGTGATAGGATCGATCCCGAGATAAGTTTTAAAATACCATGCTTTTTCTCCATTTTTCTTCTGATATTGTTTTATCATTGCCATAGGTTAGCCCTCCTTAGGCTCTATATTTTATTACAAATTGCTTCACAAAAATAAAGTTACCTAGTATAATGAACTTGTAAGATAACTTGAGAAGGATAAACGCTGTGTTCCCGAATGGGAGTAAGTCAATGGACGAGAATTCACATGTGCCTGGGGTTATCTTTATTTTTTTGCCTTTTTTAAGTTAGAGATAAAAGATACTGGATCCCTAATAATTTCTTCAACTAGAAAATCACACAGTGCTTGATTATATCCATATCTGTTCGCTAGTTTGTAATGAAAACAATATTTCTCATCCGATTTTATGTTATAAAAATCTATGAATAATTGTAAATCATTTTTGTTAAACACAGTCTCTTTTTGTTCCCCATTAGCAAATGTTTTTGTTAGTAAAACCCCCTTAGCTTTAAGCCGTTTATTCACTATTTTTATTACATCTTTTGTGGTTAAAGAATATATATCATTAGGGTTTTTAACATCTTTCACAATATTGAGAGTATTTTGAGAATCTTTTTTTATTTGTACAAATAAATCTGCTTCCTTCTTATTTTTTGTTATATAAAACCTGGTTTCTACAGGTATTGCATAATCAGAATTGCTTGTATCAATAGCATTTGATATTTTTGTCATTTCAGAAATTAGTTTTTTTGCCATACTTGGAGAATATTTTGCTTTAATTTCTTCTGTTGTTAATCGATCAATGCGAACGGATAATGTTAAAAAGTTTTGAGCTATATGCTCGCTGATATCTATTCCATGAAATTCTTGCATTTTAGAAATGAAATTGGCAACACAAGCTTGAAAAAGAGGTGCGTAGATATGTTCGTAGTCTTCGGTTATAAAATGAGTACTTGTATTTCTCAATTCTATAATTTGTAAAAGATTTTTTCTTAGGTTTCCATGTTTATCAGGAAAAATTGAGTCAATAGCAACTTCTAAAGATATTGTCCTGTTTGGGTTATCTTTATAATATATAGCTTCTTCGTTAGTTTTATTTATAATATGAGCTTTTAACATCAATTCCCAAGCGTTGCATATAAAAAAACTAAAACCTTCAATCCTATAACGTATTGTGGGTTTATTGTAGATTTCTATCCCCATAATAAATGCCTCTATGCTTTTATCTACTAATCTTTTTGAAATATTTTCCAATTCTAAACAACCACCTTTCTCGAATGTACGTTCTGTTTTTGCTAAAAAAATATACTGTCGGAATTGGCTCCGACAAGATACTTGGCCATGAATTGTTTAACAAATGGTTCGTACCTCAACTCGATTTCGTAGCTCTCTAAAAAATTTAAATAATTAAATGAACTAGGCTCAAAGTCCGGATTGTTTACTGTTACTTCAAGCATCTTCTCAATCATAAATTCTTCTGCTTCGTTTTCCATTTTTGAATGAAGTGCAAAAGTCTTTTTGTAAAGTACATAATTATTTTTATGTTTAGCTGCATGGCCTAATTCATGAAGTAATCTCAGCGTTTTGACATGATCAGATAGCCGAGCATCCAACACAATCATATTCATTATAGCTATATACCTAGCATCAGAATCGAGCCTTGGCGTTTCTATAATAGTGACGCCAAGCTCGTCTATAATCTCATTTACTTCATTATTCAAATCCAAACAAATCACCTATTTAGTATCAGAATTATTCTCAAGATATGCTTCGATTATACCAGTTAAAACTTTACGGTCATGTTCAGTTAAAGGCTTACCATCGCAACTCATGACTGATTCAAGAGCTTCTTCAACAGTGAACTGAGGTTTCTTAGATAGACCTGCTGTGGGGTTATCGGTTCTTCCTAGCAAATAATCGGTGGATACCTCGAAATATTCCGCTACTTTTTGTAAAGTTTCTATTTTTGGACTTTGTGTTTTCCATTTATAAATTGAATTTTTCCCAAAACCAACTCTATTTTCCAACTCTGAAACTGTTATTCCTCTCTTTTTGCACAACTCTTTTATTCTCTCCAAAAGCACTATAGAGCACCCTTTCTAGAGCATACGAAAAATTTAAAAGATAATTAGATAGAAAAATGTTGACATATCTATCCAATTGTCTTATATTTATCTCGTAAGCTAATTTAATAAGCCAACAAGCAATAAGAAACATGCCCATTTTAAATTAAACAATTCGACGTCGCCAAACCAAGAATGTTGATTTAATCGGGGGGGATTCTGTGCTTATTTAACTGTATATAAATATAAGACAGTTGGATAGATATGTCAATAGAATTTAGCGAATTTAATTAGCTTACAAATTATATGAGAAAGGAGATTTAGTAATATGTCACAAGATTTTATTTTAAAGGTCAGAATCCAATTAGCTAAGTATAACAAGACGCAGAATTGGTTGGCGGATACTATCGGGATTTCCAGAGCGTACATGTCCGATATCATGAATGGCAAACGGAAACCAGATAAACAAGTTAAGCCGATTGAAGAGGCGCTAAGTGCATTGAAAGAGGGGGAAGGCTGATGAAGATATGTATTCCTGATGATGTCGTTGCAAATCAGATTATTCCTCAGCTTGTTCAAATAGCAGTCTCTGAATTTGAAAAGAGGATGACGATGCTGACAAAGACCATGGAACTACCACCATACCCGAATAAGACTGAAGTCAAAACTATTTTAGGTATGGGGGACGACATGCTAAAAGATTGGATTGCAGATGGACTTCCAGTTATTCCTTGGAGTAAAAAAGAAGATCGATTTGATCGTGATGATATTAGAGCGCACATAAACAATATGAAGATTTAGGGGTGTCACAGCATGACATATACCTATTCCCAGGAACTATTAATCAACACTCTAGCGAAAGAAAAAGTTCGCGACCTGCAACAGGAGCTTTACGGCAAAGGCAGTGTAATAAGCGACAGACAGCGAGAAGCGATGATTCGTGAATGCAGACAGTATCAAGAGCTGCTCTATCAAAACCGATTGAATCGGCAAATAGAAATGAGGTGAGAGGGATGAAAATTTCTGAAGATAAACTCAAACAATTCACACAATTATTAGATGGACTAACAGAAATGCAATTTTCACTACTAGTTCAACAAGCAAGAAGCTTCTACTCAAGCCATCAACATAAGGTGCAACTTACTGATGAAGATTTAAAACGAATAGAAGCTAATTGTAGACGTGAGTTTATTTAGTCACTATTTGGATATGATAAGGAGCTATACGGTAGTCTACTCCTTTAAAGTGAATCATCACATAAGGAAATTGATAGAGGGTATCAGGTGTTTCACGATGAATCGGAGCCCATAGTTGGGCGTTCTCTTCCCACCAAATGTTAGGAGATACCAAGTTTGAACCCATCATGCAATTTTCATCATCGTTTAAACAGCACCAATTGCCTAGTAAGTTAGCATATATTTTAGTCATGATTTTCACCTCGCTTTCAAAATGATTTTATCAAGAGGTAAGAAACAAAACAACTAGCATAGGGGATGAGAGGATGGAAGGTTTGGAAAGAATAGCTGCGGCTTTAGAAAGTATAGCGGAAAGCCTTAGCACTTTGGCAGAAGATACTAAGGCTAATAAAGATTTGAAACTAGAGGTATTGAAAAATATTGAACGTATGGAAAAAACAATCTGTGAAGTCAAAGATAATCCATTTGGTTTAAATAATAGGAGGTGAGAGAGGTGGAGGAATTGAAAAATTTAAAAAAAGAAACTGAAATAGCTGCATTAAAAGTAGCAAAATCAATTTTTGAAGCAAATGTAACAGTTAAAAACCCGCAACTACTTGAAATAGCTACGGGATTGATAAGAATTATTTATCAAAAATGATGTACAAGATTTCTGAACCTTTATAGAAACAATACTTTCTCCTACAAAAGTATATTCTAAATCATCTTTTTTAATAAACTTGCTTATCGCATCTTTTGTTATTTTTTGTTCCCCAGAATAAAAATCGTTGTAAACAACATGTTCAAAGTTTTCAACACTAACAAAAGAATCGTTTTTTAATTGAATAGTTACTGTCATAAATTAATCACCTCCTTATCAGTATTTCAGTGGACCACTCACTGATAGGGAATTTTATCAAAAGTAATAAATAAAAATCAATCAGCACAGGAGGTGTGAATAAAAATGAAGCATTATATAACCAAATATAAAACAGACGACGGAAAACTAATTGTTGTTTCATGGCTTCAAATGAATTTATTTGGTCGTTCGTATTGTTTTTCAAAAAAAGAGCTAGTCATTCAAAAGAACAACTAGCAAATGAACATTACTTCTTGGCCCATTTGTTATTAGGTTTTGAAGTAGGTGGAAGTCGGTCTCCTTTATCAATCGTTGCATTATGCCCGCCAGGTACATTGCCGCCACGTGGACCAACTTCTTTGTATTTACCGGCAGGTTTGTTATCTTCGCCGGGTTTGTAAAGTTTACTCAATTTAATTCACCTCGCTTTCTTAAGGAAATTATACAACAGAAAGGAATGATCAAAAATGTCAAAAGAAAAACTAGATTTTATCAAAACTGTATTTCCGAATGTTGAAAAGATAATCCCTTTTGCGACAGAGGATAACCTAGCAAAGTTATTTGACCAAGCGCAACAAAAAGTAGACTACGAGTTGACGGAGGCGCAGTTTGAATGAAAAAGGTGTACTGGCTTAGACGTATTGCAGTGCTGTTAGCTTCATTCGGCTTAGGGATATTTGTCAATGCTAAGAACATTCCCGCATGGCTAATCCTTGCATATCCAACAGTGGTTATGCTTTGGTTGATGATTTATGACGAAGCATTGTTTGAACAGAATATGAAAAGAAGAGGAAAACGACATGATAGCAGAAGAAAAGCTTCATCAGTTCCAATGCAAGAGCTGCAATAGAAAGATACTCATCAACGCTACAGAACTGAAAAAGTGCGAGCCATGGAATGGTCCATATTGCACGAAATGTGGCAGACGTCTGAAGGAGATCAAGAGATGAAAGCATTGAAAAAAAGCACACACTATTTTCCGTTAGCATGTGCTTCTACAAAAGAGAAAAATGAAAAAATATACGCACATTATATCACCAAAACAAGGAGGAATGCAAGATGGCAAAAAACAAAGTATTACTGAGTGAGCTTAACGAAGGCGCACTACAAGAGCGGTTTAATTTTGAGCTTGCTCAAGTTGCTAAAAATATTCTCGATCCAAATACAGACCCAGAGAAAAAAAGAAAAATCACAATCGATATCACTGTTTTGTCAGATGAATATCGAGAGGGGTTGGTTTTTGACTGTCAGGTGAAATCAAAATTAGCCCCACGACAAAATGTCACATCAAAAGTGATTATTGGTAAAAATGCCAAAGGAGAAGTCGTTGCGAATGAACTAAAAAGCGGGCAACTTGGGCAAATGTACTTTGATCCTGTCGACTCAGAATTAAAAGATGATAAGGGAACCCCTGTTTCAGAGATTGAAAAAATTCAAGAAACAGATAAAATCAAAAAATTTAAAACGAATTAGGAGTGGAAGAAAATGACGGAACAATTAAGAGATGCTTTGGAATATGCAGTGGAATTGCGTGAAGGACAAAAAGTGATTTATGAGCAAGACAAGAAAGTATTTTATGACACTTCGAAAGCTCGTTTAGCTGAACTTGACCCAATCAAACATGCAGAAACGCTGACGGTTAATTCGTTATCAGGACTTGTTGGTTATTTAAAATCGAATATTCGTATTCTGGAGAGCAATTGGAAGCTACTTGTTCACGTAGAGAATCCAACGAAGGTAGTTGTCTATTCTTCACTCGATACAGACCGCAAGCGTGAAAGTGTGATTCAAGCGACTGCATTGTTAGATGTTTTTCCATATGGACGTTTTATGAAATCGGAAGATTTTATTATCAACGTTCAATCACTTATTCAGCGTGATCTTGATGCAGAAGCAATTCTGGCTTGTACAAGCTCGATTCGGATTGAGGGTGGGGGTGATTTGGTGGATAACGGAATTTCTCAAACTGTCACAGTCAAAGAAGGAGCTGCGACTTTAACAAAAGCAGAAGTACCAAGCCCTGCTGAATTGCGTCCATATCGCACATTTTTAGAAGTCGAACAGCCTTCAAGTCCTTTTGTGTTCCGAATTGATAAAATGGGTAACTGTGCCTTGTTTGAAGCAGATGGTGGTATCTGGAAGCACACAGCAATGGAGAATATTCATGAGTATCTAACCAATGAACTAAGTGAGTTAATTCAATCTGAAACATTGACAATTATTGCATAAGGAGAAAGCTAAAGAGAGCTTCACTTGGTTGTAGACAAGTGAAGCTCAATAGCAATTATTAGTATGACAAGGAGATGATAACATGATTAGTGAAAAAATTCAAATGATGTTAAAGGAACTACAACAGGAATGCGAAAAAGAAGGCGTATCGGCACTTTGCACGCTGAATAAAGAAGGAAAGGCAGGTTTTATGTCTGTCGGAACACTGCCCGATATTGGGTTCTGTTTGGCCTTTCAAGAAAAAAGATTAGACGAACATCTTCCGTTCCCTGCAAAAATGATACGCAATGCGGGAATTGCTGCATTAAAAGACTGTGATAATGAAGAAGAACCACCGAAACAAACACACACATTCGTGACAGATGACCCAAACGATGTGTTTGATATTCTCTCAAATATTTTGCGAGGTGAGTTTGAGTGATGGATACGTTTGAAACTGCATTAGATCAATATTTGACAACGCCAGGTTGGGGACAGCCGACTGAGGGAGAGGATGAAGAACCATGTTGAATGCTCTGGATACTTATGAATTAAGAGAACTGGAAAGCACCACTTTTTCTGAAGAAGCCTCTCCTTGGACGATTGATAGTTTAGAAAGTGCGGACTGGGCATTGCGGAAAATCGCTGTATTGAAGAAAAAGAATGATGAAATTCATCAACTAGCGGAAAAAGAACGTGAACGTATTTCTGAATGGGAAGATAAAGAAACACACAGTAATCAAGAAAGTATCGCATTTTTTGAAAGTAAATTGGCAGATTACTTGCATGAACTTCGTAAAAATGATCCAAAAGCGAAAATCAAAACACCGCACGGAACGGTGAGTACACGCAAACAACCGGATTCATGGGAATACCAAGGAGATACATTGAACACACTAAAAGAATTGGGGCTCACTGAATTTATTACGATTAAAGAATCAATTAATAAAGCAGAACTCAAAAAAGCAGTTCAAGTGTTAGAAAATGGCCGTGTCATCAGTCCTGATGGTGAAGTGATTGAATCAATCAAAGTGATTCCACAAGGCGAAAAAGTCATCGTGAAGGAGGTGTAAGGATGAAGTTCTATCCAAATGGTACCATCCCTGAACAAGCGAATATGTATTTTGTTTACGGCGATGGGGGCACAGGAAAAACATCCTTAACGAAGCAATTCAACGGAAATAAATGGATGATTACCTTTGATAAATCGACCAATCCTATTCGGACAGACAAAGATACTTCTGTAGCTGTAATTGAAGAACAAGATGCACCTATCATACAAAGTCTAGTTGAAAAAGCGATTCGAAAAGTAATAAGCAACACTGAATATGATGTCATCATTTTAGACAATATCACCGCATTACAAAATCTAGTATTAGAAAATATTGATGGTGCATCAAGAGATGGGCGCCAGAATTACCAAAAATTACAACTATGGTTCAGGCAGTTAGGAATGTTGCTAAAAGAAAGCAATAAAACGATCTATGCGACAGCACATCAAGTGGACAATGGGGCTAGCGGGTTAGATGGTAAAGGGCGTTTCAGTCCTGACATGAATGAAAAGACATTTAATGCTTTTACTTCTATGTTTGATTTGGTGGGGCGTATCTACATTGAAGGTGGGAAACGGTTGATTGATCTTGACCCTGAAAATGGCAATCATGCGAAAAATCGTATAGACGATCGAAAACTGATCGAAGCAAATGAGTTAATCAAAACTAATCAGGAAGAAGGGATTTAAATGGCATTGTTTGTCGTAGATTCACAAAATACATTAGGAAAATCAGTAAGAGAAGCTGGAAGTTACAATGTGACTATCCTTCATGATTCAGAATATAGGAAAACAAAAGAAACGCAGAATGATATGGCTGTATTCAACTATGAAGTGATGGATGGTAAATATAAAGGCGGGAAAATCCTCTATGACAACATTGTCTGGGATAACAATGATATCGAACTGTCTGTTAAGCGATTCAATACGATTTTGGCTGCGGTAGGTATTCCTGATGGAACAAGGATTGATAGTATCCAACAGCTTGTTAATGGATTAAAAGGGAAAACATTGAATATCACTGTGGATTGGAAACATAGTGAATATAACGATCGCTGGAATTTATCTGTTAAAGGGTATAGCAAATTCGACCAAGAAGGCAGCAAGCCAAATGGAGCAGAACGACCAAACGGAAAGCAAATGAATCAGACTCGGCAAAATGAGATCAATCAGGCGGTAAATAAAGTAACCCACAATAATTTTACGCAAGAAACATTACCCGTTATCGATCCATTAGCTGATACGAGAAGCTTTGCGAACGGTGGCTTTAATGGTGCAACAATCACAGATGATGATTTGCCATTCTAATACTTGTGAGGGGGATTTCCCCTCTCCTTAAAGGAGGATTTACTAGAGAATGGCTATATATAGACAACTCCACACCACATTTTGGAAAGACAAACGAGTAGGTGAATGGAGTAGAGAACAAAAACTGTTTTTTATGTATTTGTTAACGAATGATTATACCACGCAATGCGGCGTGTATGAATTTAATCGAAGATACGCGAAATTTGAACTAGATATGACTGCCGAAGAAATAAAAACAAATATTGACTTCCTCGTCAGCGAAGGCCGAATTGTCTTTAATGAAAAGTCGGAAGAGTTGATGATCGTCAACTGGCTCAAATACAACAGCGCCAGATCTCCTAAAGTTGCGGCTGTCATCGATAAAGAGCTAAAGGAGATAAAGACACTTGAATTTGCGGAAACAGTCATCAGGAAGTGTCAAGAGTATGGATATCCTATCAAAACAGAAAAGCCAAATAAGAATACCGTATCGATAGGGTATGGATACGGTATTGATACGATATCGCAACCAACACAACACATAACCAACACAGAACCATCACCATCATCAGCAACAGCATCAGCACAGAGTGCGCATGGCGCGCGCGAGGATACTGCGGCGGCTGCGGTTGGTCCGAACCCGTATCAGCTTTACCAAGAGGTGTTTGGTGTGCTGAATGGCTTGGTGGCGGATGATATCAAGTCTTGGGTACAAGATTTAGGCGAGGAAATGGTCTGTGAGGCAATGAAACGGGCAGCATTCAAGCAAAAATCATACGGCTATGCCAAGGGTATCTTGCAAACATGGGTAAGAAAAAACATCAAGACCATGGCTGATGTGAAGGCGGATGATGTGCGCCATGAGAATCAAAACAATGCCATGAAGAAAATGCCGCCAGTGCGTACAGAGCCTATCCCAGAATGGCTTGATGATCCAGAAGGCTATAACGCTCAAAAGGAAGCTGAGATCATGGAACGACTACGAAAAGAAGCGGGGGATGATCCATTTGGAAATTGATCAAGTGAACCGAATCACTGTAATTAAGCAAATCTACACTGCATTAGACCCTAGTCACAAGAACTTGATGGAAAATGTTAAGCGAATCCTTGATAGTGATCAGCCAGAAGAGGTCCGCTTTCGAATCTTCATGGTGATGTATCGCCATACTCGAATTAGCTTGGGCAAAGTATCAAAGATGCACTATGGCAAATTTCTCACTGCCGGAACTACTGAATCCATGTGGCAAGAAGCCAAGTTGCTATATCGAGGACTGATGGCAAGAAAGGAGAAGACCGGATGAAGCAAGCAAAGAAAACTCAATCGTCTCGATCCACCTATCAAAAACGGTTTTTACGTCAAAAAATCAGTGAATTGACCTACTTAGAAGGTTGGGACAATGATCCAGAGATTGTGGAGAAAGTCCAACGGCTGAGCAAAGCGCTAGAACGAGTGGTATCGCAAGAAAAACATCTGTCTAGTGATCGAGCGATCTGCACGATGGAGGAACTGAGTGTAAATAGTTATATACAGCTAAAAAAACAGGGCTATCTAGACCGTGAGATCAAGTATATTTTCAATATCACCGCATATGCTTTAGCTCGATGGAAGAAATCGCTCGGATTAACGAAAGGCGTCGTTCGTGATTTGTTAGAGGTGATGTAGATGGTCCTGAGACAATACAGAGTCGATTATGTGAATTGGAAAGGTCGCCATGCGGTGATGTATCTGCACGGCTACAGCTACTCAGAAATTGAACAACAAGCAATGGTTGCACAGGGTGTGTTCAAAATAATGAAGATTACTGTGAGTTAGTAATCGGAAGAAATAAACAACTAGGAGGAGCATTATGAAAATAGAAAACTCAGCACTACCAGAGAGCGGATACATTGAAAAAGTAATCGATGTTGAAAAATTAGAGAGTGGAAATTATCAAGTGACGGCTCGTGCTTTTCCTACAAGAAAAAGGAAAGTCCAAATTATCACGATGGAATTTTCTCAGAATGGGTTTAACGCGCTAGTTGGTTCGTTGATGGCTATGTCGCGAGGAAGAGATTAATTCCACTATCCACCAAGATTACCAACTGACAAGGAGAAAATAGAAATGCTTAACAAAGAAAATATTATGGACATTATCCAATCACATAACAACGAAATTAACGAAATTTCTAGTGAGCTAATTAAGGCAAAAGAGCTGGGATTGGACATTCCAGAGCTGACAAAGATAGCTCAAATTAGATTGGAATATTTATATGACAAAAAATATCGTTATGAAGTGCAGGCGAAAGCTTGGGGCTTAATTGATTGGATCAACTGGGAACTAGTACCTAGTGAGTATGATATGTAATTCAGCTATCCGACGAAATAGCAGAAAAATACTCTATCACTACGTGCAATGTTAATACTTTGCCTTTTTTGTGAAAAAATGTCAACCGCAGAAAGCGAGGAATGAATGTGAGTGAAATTTTGAAATGGTTAGAAGAGAAATTAGACAGACTGGCAGAAGAGTGTCACAGCAACGCTGACCCGCATAAAACCGTGAACAATAGTTTTCTTGAAGGATTCAACTATGCTTTAGCCAACGTACAAGGGTTAGAGCAACCGCAACTCAACGAGAACCAGCAGATCGTGTTGGAGTATCTAAAAACACGATTTGGGAAGCACGGGATATTGGTGAAAAGCGTATTCGTTCCTATCAATGATTTGCTGTCTGGCGCTTGGAATGATGATGTTGATATAGCTCTCGAACAATTGGATCTGAAACAAGAAATCCAAGTCTTAGAAGTATTTAGCCAATGGGCTTTGGAACAGGAGGAAGAGTGATGATCAAATTCAAGGAATTTTTAGCACCATCTATTGATGCTCAGATAACTGATTTTTTTAAAGATCAGGCAGAAAAAAATCCAGATGACGTTTTTGAATATATTGATTTAGTGGCTATTAATAATGACCGAATAATGTTGATCTATCGTCAAACAAAGAAAAGTGTATATCAGTTTAAGTCTTTAGTAAAAAGTTTAAAGTAATTCTGCAATCGTCAGCGATAGCAAACAGGAGGGATAAGATGGTACCAAAATTTAGAGCGTGGTTGAAAGATGAAAAAGAAATGCAGAATGTTTTAGCTTTTGACACAAGAGGGCACAGTTTCTTGGGAATTGAAGGGCCTCATGTAACAGTTGATGGCTGGTGCGACAATTTTGAGGTTGGTAAACAAGCAGTACTCATGCAATCAACAGGCTTGAAAGACAAGAACGGTGTGGAGATTTACTGTGGGGATATCGGTTGGGACGAACACCTCGAAGAATACGGGAAAGTAGTTTTTGAAAATGGTAGTTTCACATATGAGTGGAAAAATATTTCCGAAGATTTATTTGAAGCAACAGATGACATCGAAATAGTTGGCAACATCTACGAGAACCCCGAACTGTTGGAGCAAGTCAATGAATAATAAACAAACAATCATCATACTGATTATGGTTGTGGTAGCACTCAGTTGCTTAACCTATACAATAATTGAACAACAGGAACAAATTGAGCAGTTACAAGAACAGCTGCAGCATGAGCAGATGAAGTACAAGATTATTATCAACGATTCGTTAGTGCGAGATGCGATGGAAGCGGGAGGATGAAAATGACTGTTGCAGTGTTAGGAGTTGTTGCGTTTATAGCGCTGATGTTTGTTGGTGTAGTAATTGGTAAAACGATTGATAATTTGGAGGAGAGTTCAATGCTGAGTATGAAGGTTTTAGATTATCGAATCACAAGTGACTCAAATCAAGTCATAGTAAATAAGGTGCGTAGAAACGATCAAGGAGTAATTTTGATGATCACTGATAAAGACGGTATACAAAGAGAGTCACAACGGCTTGTGGGTTATTACGGTAATCTATCGAAGGCGCTTGTTGCTATAGAGCGTGATTATGTGCTTTCAGAAGGTACAGATATACAAACAGTTAATGAATATAAAAAAGAGTTAGAAACGATCACTAGCAAGTTAGAAAACAAATTGGAGTTAGGGGAGAAATTTTAAGTGGGAAAAACGAAGTCAAAGATCAAAAAGAAGAAGCGGAAGTTGTTAGAGAAAGCCCAGGCGAATGGGACTGTGAACGATAAATATTCGAAGAAGGAGAAGAAAGCAGATGGAAACAATTGAACGAACAATTACTAGTAATGAAGTAGCAGAAATGATTGGTAAAGAACATAGTAAATTAATTAGAGATATTCGTACGTATATTGGATATCTTAACGAAGCCAAAATTGGCTCGGTTGATTTTTTCGTTGAATCTACCTATCAAGATTCTAAAAATGAAACACGTCCAAATTATTTATTAACGAAACAAGGTTGTGAAATGGTTGCCAATAAATTGACAGGGGCTAAGGGAGTTCAGTTTACAGCAAAGTATGTAAATCGATTCAACCAAATGGAGAACCAATTAAAAAAGACGTCGTTACCAATAAACAATACCGAATTACTTTTAGAAACAGCACTAAAGCATGAACGCAACTTAAAAGTAGTTAATGAGCGACTGGATAAGCTTGAAACAGAAACAACCATCAATTCGAGCCAACGTAGGAAGATTCAAGGAAGTGTTCGATCGACAGTAATTAAAGTATTGGGAGGGAAAAATAGTATTGCTTACAAAGATCAAAGCATAAATAAAGCTGCCTTCAGCAGTTGTTATAATCAGCTGAAAGCAGTGTTTGATGTAGCTTCTTATTTGGATATCCCAAAAGCGAGATATACAGAGGCAATGGACCTTATCCCTCGATGGAAACCGACATTAGAATTGCAAGCTAAAATCAATCAAGCGAATGGTGTTTCTGACTTGTGGGAAACGGCATAAAAAAACGAACCTTCTAGGGATTGTGTGGTGGAAAGTTGAGTAGAAGGTTCGAAAAAAGGCTAGGCTGAAAATAGATTTTTAAAAGAAAATTATCAGGATTTTGGGTATGCTAGAACTAGCCTTTTTTACTAGGATAAACGGTTTTATAAAAAAATCAATATTATTTTATAATTAAAATAAAAACGAATCCTTCGTAGTTGATTGGGTGTTTCAGGGACTACAAAGGATTCGAAAAGGCTAAAAAGGCAACAAAATCTTAGCTATGAATGTTCAGAAAAAAGTGGACTTAGGATCCAGAATTAGCCTTTTCTATTAGATTAATAGATAAAATTAAATAGTCAATATTATTTAATAAAAAAATAGACAGCCGACCACTGGCTGCCTGTACATAGAATATTGAGTTGAATCAAACCCTTTTTCATTATACCATATCTTGGAGTGATTTGTAATGATTAAAGAAGCTGATATCAAACAGACAAAGGCAAATGCAAAGGCTATTTTAAAACAGTATCGGGGACTAGAACGCAAGGCAGGACGAAGTCCGATTGATATTCGTTCCCCATTTATGAACGATATGCCTAAAGCACCAAAGCGTGGAAATATGGTTGAAGATGCATTGATTCAAAATATTGAAATAAAAGAGAAAATTCAAGCGATAGAATATGCGTTAAGTCGGTTAGGACTGATGAGCAGACAGGTATTATACTACACGTATTGTATGAAAGAAGTTATGACAAATGATGAGATTGCGGATAATCTTGGAGTAGCAACTCGCACACTGAATCGCATGAAGTCGGAGGCATTGTTGGAGTTTGCGGATGTATTTGGGGTAGTTGCTTATCGCTGAAAATTTTGGCGTTTTTGGCGTAAATGGCGCAAATTTGGCCTTTTTGGCGTAAATTTGGCGCAAATAGTCCGATTTTAGATGTTATTATAGTAGTGTCAGAAGATTAGGAGAGACGGTGATTGGACTACTCACAATAATCCAAATGCCGAAAGGGGGAAAGCTCCTTATCGCTTATTCTTCTTTGACAGAAGACGGCAAATTACAATAAAGGAGTTGAAACGCTCTTTATCTTCATTCGTCGTCTTTTTTATGTCACTGTGGCGGAAGTAGAAGACGTAAATGAGAAATAGTGTAGTCTAAGGGCGGCGATTGATCCTTGTAACAAAACTATCAGACAGTTTCGTGAGTGGGGCAGTGCTACTCCAGTGACATTGAGATTGGACAGTAAGCATGTGGCAAGCAGCCACCGAATTATCCCGGGGCTTTTGTCGGATAAACAATCTCAAAACACGGGACTTAGATCCCAGAAAAAAAGCGCGCAGAGGGTAGCTCCCTCAGGTTGGTGGATATGGTTGTATGGAGGACCGGAAGAACCGGCAACGTCACAGGTTCGAATCCTGTGTCACCAATAGGGTTTATGGTTATCCCGTAAAACTGTGTTAGCAACCGAGGCATGTAGGTTTAAAAAACATAGGGGTGTGCAATTTCGTACGCGTTTTGTGCATCGTGTAGGTTGCTTATACATAAAAACAAGGCTAGCACATACGTTGGCCTTTTTGTATAATATCCATTGTAGAAAAGTGAAAAGATGGTGGCTAATCTCTTGAAAAAGGGGTGATGCCTATGGTTCATAGCTTTATCCCTAGAAGGGAGTAAGCATGTCTGTATTTGAAGCATTAACGCTGATGATTGCTTTTGCGACATTGGTGTTGCTGATCACAGAGCATAAAGATCCAAAAAAATAACCATCTAACACTTTAGCAGAGAGTAGATGGTTAAACCATTGAAATTAAGCTACCGTCTTTTTAACGGTTCTACATGGGGCGTGTTTGCAGCACGTCCTTTTTCTATGTCTATTATAGCATGTGAAAACAGAAAATCAATTCAGGATCACTCATTGAGTGGTCTTTTTATTTTTGCCAATTCTTATTATACTCTAAGTATTCGAATTACTAGGAGGACAATATGAATAGAGAAAATGAATTAGAAGCGATAAAAAACTATTCTGACCATTATTTCGAAGTACAAAATAGGACTTTAGAATCTCGTTTATCAGAGGTAGAGATTGAATCAGAAAAGAAAATCGAAACAATAAAGACTTCGTCAAAAGAAGCTGTAAAGGAGGTTGGAAGAGAAATGATAAATTCAATACCAGTAGTATCTTCATTATCAAAAGCTGCTTTTATTTTTATGGATTGGAATAAGAAAGTAGATTCTGATTTAGAAGATGTCAAGAAGGTAATGCTGATTGAAAGCTATTTGAATAAAACTGATGATCATGAAAAAGCAATCAAAAGTTTGAAAGAAGCAATGACCGATGTTTATGGTAATGCTCTAATCAATAAAATATTTAGAATGTTAAGTGACTATCCACCGGATGGTGACTGGTTTACACATTTAAGGATGGCATTAGAAAAGATTTGTGAAGCAAAGAATTTTGAAAAACTATTTGATATTCATAAATTTAATCTAGGTTTAATTGAGAAAATGTCTCCTCAAGCGCTAAGTATTATTGCTGATGCGAATAATTGGCCAGAATTTCACTTTAATTTTTCTGGTATGAGCATCGGTGGGAAAGTTACAGATCAATTCCAGCTTCCTTTTGCTGAAACTTATGCACGGAAAAAGGGGATTGAAGAACTGATTAAAGTAGAGAGAATTGTTCATATTATTAACGATTTACAGAATAGTGGATTCATTGAGTGTTATTCGTACCAAGGACAACATTTTAAATTGCAACTTACAAACATGGGGAAATCATTATTCGAGTATTTAACTGATGTTAAATATTATTAGAGAACAGATCACTCGCTGAGTGGTCTTTTTTTGTTTTAGTTTTTTTTAGTTTGGGGGCGATTTTTTGAAACTGACTAAGAAGCATGAAATGGCTATACAATTACTATTTGAAGGTTCTTTGAAGCGACAAGAAATCGCTCAAGAACTAAAAATAAGTGAGCAGACTTTGTACAATTGGATGAAGGACGAAAATTTTACGCGTGCTTATGATGATTATGTGAAGGTAATTATGAGCAAATCATCAGGGAAAGCATTGAAAACAATGTTAAATTTACTGAATGCAAAATCTGAAATGGTCCGATTTAATGCTGCAAAAGACATCCTAGATCGTGGTGGATTTATGCCAACAAACAAGCAGGAGATAGATATCAAATCAGTTACTTTTGTGGATGATGTGCCGCTTGATGACGATGACTAATGTAAGAGTATCCATGTCAAAGACATTAGGCAAGGGATACAATCGTTTTTTTCATAGTAAAAATTTTTATCGGGTAGTAAAAGGATCACGTGGTAGTAAAAAATCAAAATCAACAGCTCTTTGTTATATACATGATATTTTAAAATATCCGTGGGCTAATATATTAGTTGTACGTCGTTTTTCGAACACAAACAATCAATCAACTTATACTGATTTCAAGTGGGCGACAAATCGACTTAAAGTGACCGATTTATTTAAATTCAACGAATCACTGCCAGAAATTACGGTTAAAGCCACAGGCCAAAAAATTCTTTTTCGCGGTTTAGATGACGAACTAAAGATCACATCTATTACAGTAGATGTTGGTGTTCTTTGTTGGGCTTGGTTTGAGGAAGCTTATCAAATTGAAAATCAAGCGAAGTTTGATACAGTCGTTGAATCTATACGTGGTGCGTATGATGCCCCAGACTTTTATAAACAAATCACAGTCACTTTTAATCCATGGAGCGAGCATTCGTGGTTAAAAGGAGCTTTTTTTGATGATGAAACAAGATATAAAGATGTATTTTATGACACAACTACTTTTAGAGATAACGAATGGTTAGATGACCAGGATAGAAACAGGTATTTGGACCTATACAGAACGAACCCAAGACGGGCAGTTGTTGTTTGTGATGGTGACTGGGGAATTGCCGAAGGATTAGTTTTCGACGGTTGCTATGAAGTTAAGGATTTTAACATTGAATCCAAAAAAAATGAAGTTGGTCGGACTATACATGGCATGGACTTTGGTTTTACAAATGATCCGACGACATTGCCAAGTGCGATATATGACGAAAAAAATCAAGAATTATGGGTATATGACGAATTATATAAAAAGGGACTTCTTATAAATGATTTAATCAAAGAAATCGAGAAAAGAGAGCTTACAAAAGCAATAATTAGAGCCGACAGTGCAAGTCCTCAAATGATTGCGGAACTAAAAAACCGCGGTATCAGCAGAATCACAGGAGCAGTAAAAGGTAAGGACTCGGTAGAACATGGAATAATTTTCATGCAAGGTCTAAAAATTTACATACATCCGTCTTGTGTAAAAACACTAGAAGAATTTAACACGTATGTTTACCAACAAGATAAAAATGGGAAATGGCTTAACAAACCAGTTGATGCAAATAATCATATTATTGATGCGCTAAGATATGCATTAGAGCCGTTTATGAAATCTCAAAACGGATGGCTATATTAACGAAAGGAGAAGATAATTTGAATCCTAACAAGTTTAAATCAGAAGATATTGCAACATTAGCAAATGCTATTAAACAAGTGATCGATAACGATAGGAGTTCGTCGTATAAAGAAAAGATGCGTACTGGTATTAATTACTATAAACATCAGCACGACATTGAAAAACTCCGATTTTTTTATGTTGATAATGAAGGCAAGGTTCACGAAGAAACTGCGCGATCAAATATTAAAATCCCTCATTCCTATTTTACTGAGTTGTCTGATCAAAAAACGCAGTATTTGTTATCTAATCCGGTGGAAATAATAACCGAGCAAGAAGGCCTACAAAAATATCTTGATGAATATGTGGATGAAGAGTTTCAGCTTTTATTGCAAGAAGTTGTCGATGGTGGGAATCAAAAAGGGTATGAGTTTGTCTATGTTAAGTTAAATGATGAAAGGGTATCTTTTGCAGTCGCTGATAGTCTCAAAGTAGTTATGATCTATGATGATAACAATCAATTAATCGCAATTATCCGGTACTATGATTCTGAAATTTACAAAGACGATAAGGCGGTCAAAGTGACCAAAGCAGAGTTATGG
This sequence comes from Enterococcus sp. AZ091, assembly GCF_051714805.1. Classification (NCBI taxonomy): domain Bacteria; kingdom Bacillati; phylum Bacillota; class Bacilli; order Lactobacillales; family Enterococcaceae; genus Enterococcus; species Enterococcus sp. AZ091. Next base: position 722,386 of record NZ_JBIOSO010000001.1, read on the forward strand.
GACAGCGAAAAAGTCTATTACTTTGTGTCTAATGATAACCAAGCTTATCAAATTGATCGATCTTATGAAATTAATCCGACATATTACAATACGATGATTGATAAAGAGACAAATAATGTTTATGGTCAATCATTAGGTGCTGCGCTAGGCATTGATGATTTTATTCCTTTTTTGCGATATGACAACAACAAATATCGCACAACAGATCTCGAACCAATCAAAGCGTTGATTGATGATTATGATCTAATGGCATGTTCTCTATCTAATAATTTACAAGACTACGATCAGCCTTTTTTTGCTGTAAAAGGATTTAATGGTGATAATTACGAGCATTTGATCAATAATTTACGTTCTAGGGGAGCTGTCGGAACAGGAGAAAATGGAGGAATTGAGGTACACACGGTCAATATACCGGTTGAAGCTAGAAAAGAAAAGTTAAAAGTGGATAAAGAAGGAATTTATAAATTTGGGATGGGCTTTGATTCTTCCCAAGTTGGTGATGGTAATGTGACAAATGTTGTTATCCAGTCTCGGTATACTTTATTAGATCTCAAATGCAACAAAGCTGAGATTAGACTTAAAAAACTGCTAAAGCAAATGTTAAAGCTGATTATTGCTGATATTAATCGCCGATTTAATAAAGCTTATACCACGGATGATCTCGAAATAATTATCACTCGGTCAACGATGGTTGACGAAAAGGAAGTCGCCGATATCGAAAAAGTTAAAGTAGAAAGCAAACAGATTGAAATTGATAATCTTTTAAATGCGGCGACTAGATTGGACGATGAATCAGTACTTGAACGAATATGTGAGATCTTAGAGTTTGAATTTGATGAGGTTAAACAAAGATTAGATGAGCAAGACTATGAAGAGGATGTGATCCCGAATGTCGAAGTATCAGAAGGAGATCGAATCACTACTCAATAAGTCAGAATCAGATATTAGCATTGAGCTAAGAAAGCTGTACAAGGATTTAGTAAATGAAATCACAAAAGAGATTATTGATCTGTCAAAACAAATTGAAAAAGATGATAAATTTAGCAAAAAGCTACAAAAAGAACGCTTAGAAGCTATTCGAAGTCAGATGTATGCTAAAGCAAATTCACTTGAAACAAATCAAAAAGATAAGCTATACGCTTTTCTAAAGTACGATGGGCAACTTGCATTTAATGAAATTTTTTATGATTTCGAGATGTACGAGGAGATTTTATTATCATTTACAATGATAACTGATAAGCAAATAAGCGCGATAATTAACACTCCTGTTGCTTCTAGGAAGCTTTCAACAAGATTGAAGGGTAATTGCACCAAAATGAAGAAAAACCTAAACAGAGTGCTTACAAGAGGTTTTAGCAAGGGGTGGCCAACTCAAAAAATGGCTGCTCAAATTGCTGAAATTGGCGGTGCTAATTATCGAAGAGCGATGAATATTGCTCGAACAGAGTCGGGGCGTGTCACAAGTATTACTCGTCAACAATCACAGCAACACGCAAAAGAGCTAGGTATCAAAGTAAATAAAAAGTGGGTATCAACATTAGATGGAGATACTCGTAATAATCACCGAAAGCTAGATGGCCAAATCCGCGAAATTGATGATTACTTTGAGGTAGGTGGATTGAAGACATTACAACCTCATATGTTTGGAATTGCAAGCGAAGATTGCAACTGTAGATGTCGAACAATCAGTGTTATAAAAGGTTATGAACCAAAGCTGAGGCGTGATAATGTATCCGGTGAGGTTTTTGACTATAAGAATTATCAAGAATGGCTGGACAGCAAGAAAGGACAAATAACATGAAAGGTTTTTATGAAGCTATTTTAACTTTGCAGGTCAATGAAGAGCTTGCGGAAGTGTACAAGAAAGCGATTGAAGAAGAAAATAATCGTTATATGGTTAAAGATGAACGCACAGATGCAAATGGAAGTGTCATAAGTACAGAGGTTAAGCCAGTATGGAATGGGAATTATGTATTAGTTAATATAGAGCGATCTTATAGCAGTACAATTTTACAAATTTCTATGCTTAGTCATACATTATCTAACCTAAAGCAAACAGTAGAGCACTATCAGAAAAATGGTGCGGAATTATTTTATAAAAATTGGTAACAAAAGGATTTAGCTAATTGCTTAGTCCTTTTTTATTTTGTCTTGGGATGACGTTAAAAGCACCAGTACTGTATCCGGCAGTATAACCGGAAATCCTAAGCGGGACCAACCGCTATAAACAGGTATAGGAGGAGCAAAAAATGGAATGGATACAGACAATTTTATCAAAACATACTAAGGAGGACGGAACGATTGATTTAGTTGCAGCAAATAAAGAGATTGATCAAGAATTTCCCAATAATGCTGTGCCTAAGGACAAATACAATAATGTAGCGGATAGTTTAAAAGAAGCTAAATCGACTATCAAAAATTTGGAAAATAAAACGAAAGATAGCCCAGATATCCAAAAAGAACTTGATGATTATAAAGCTAAAGCCGAACGGTTAGAGAATGAGAATAAACAGCTTGTAATTAATCAACAAGTGTCGTCTGCATTACGTGATGCAGGCGCAAAAGATATTGAATACGCTACGTTCAAATTAGGCGAATTGGAATTGGACAAAGATGGAAATGTTAAAGATTTATCGAATAAAATCAAGGATCTACAAAGCAATATACCTGATTATTTTGATAAAAAAGACGATAAAAACAACTCTAATCCTTTAGATAAATTCAAAAGCTTAAATCCTAAACCGGGTGATGGAAAACAGACACCATCATACACACTGGAAGAAATATCTAAAATGACAACTGAACAAATTAATAATAACTGGGATGCAGTTAGCGCAGCCCTATCACAAGGAGAGAATAAATAATGACATTAGGAGTTAGTACTTTTAAAAACTTTATTCCGACAATTTGGAGCGCACGTTTGCTGGCCAATCTTGATAAAAGCCTTGTTGCGTTGCAATTTGTTAACCGAGACTACGAAGGAGAAATTACCGCTTTCGGTGACACTGTTCAAATTAATCAATTGGGTAATATTACGATCAAGGATTATACAGGTGCGGATATTGATAATCCGGAAGAAATTGGTTCGACGCAACACACTTTAACGATTGATCAGGCAAAATACTTTCATTTTATGGTTAAGGATGTTGACAAAGCGCAAGCCAATGTCAATCTTCTTGATAAATCGATGGAACGCGCCTCTTATGCAATGGCTGATATTATCGATCAGCACGTTTTTTCATTGATGGTTTCTGGAGCTACTAATAAAGTGGGAACTGTATCAGCACCAATCGAAATCACAGTAAGTAATGCTTATGACAAACTGGTTGATTTAAGTGTTACTTTAGATGAAAAAAATGTGCCTAAAGCTGGCCGTAAAATCGCTTTGCCACATTGGTATTTAGGAATGCTTGCAAAAGATCCTCGTTTTACAAAAGATTTAAACATTTTAGCTAACGGCGTTGTAGAAGGGGCTCGTGTTGGACGGTTTGAGCTTTTGGCATCTAATAACCTGAGATCTGGCAGCCGAGGTGTAACTCATTGCCCTGCTGGCACTGATCAAGCGACAACATTTGCTAATCAAATTGTAGAAATGGAAGCTTACCGACCTGAAAAGAACTTTTCTGATGCGGTTAAAGGGTTAACTGTTTGGGGAAGTAAAGTAGTTCAAAAAGACTGCTTAGTTGATTTTATTGTCAAAAAAGGAACTGATACAGCTGAAGAGGTGCCAGTACCAGTTGTTGGAACAATCACTCCAACGGGAGATGGAGCAACGATTGAATTGTCTTAATAGGTGATTGATATGGCAGATAAATTCAGAATCTATCAAGGGGAACAACTGCTATTAGAGGGTGATTCTCCTTTGACATTTTTAAATAGTCTACGCAATCAAATGGGCTTTTTAGGTCCGTTGAGCGTGAGCCGAGTAAGAGGAACAAAGGAGTCGGAAAAAGTGAGTTTACCAGCATTAGTCGGGAAGAAAATGGTTTGTTTCGGGGATTCGATTACGTATTATGATAGTCACGCAATGCCTAGCACTGTGTTAAAAGAATGGGCAGGGGTTGTGATGCAAGGATATGAAACCTATTTACGTAATGCCCTTGGGGGAACTGTTGAGAATCAAGGAATTGCAGGAAATACAACTGCACAGATTGCAGCACGTAGTAAAGCATTTGATTTTACTGGGTATGAAATGGTGACATTTTATGCAGGTGTAAATGATTTCAATGGAAACATTCCTGTCGGCCAAATAGCCGAGATTGGTGGAACGTTTGATTTAAAAACGATGGCAGGAAATTATCAATCGATGATTGAAGATGTGGTTACTAGGTTTCCAAAAATGAAGATAGGGATTATTTTGCCTTATCAGGTTTGGAATCGTTCAGGTGTTCCGATGCCAGAAACATACATTAACGTAACGAAAGAGATCGCTAAATTATATGCGATTCCCTATATTGATTTGCATAACGAATCGGGAATTAATAAGATTACTCGTTCGGCACTGTTTGTTGATAATGTAGCCGCAGGGCAAAATCAATATCATGTCAATAACTATGGATACAATCTAATCGGTACAAAAATTACAACCTTTGTAAAAGGAATATTAGGAAATTAGACAAGGAGGAAAAACGATGGCAGATCAATTTCGAGTGTATAAAAAAGCAGATGGCTCAAAAGTAGCAGAAAGTGTTTCACCTGTGAAACTCACAGGGCTTGCTTCTGGAACAACGGTTGCGGAAGGAGATTATCAAGCAACACGTGTTCGAGGAGAAAAAGAATCGAAAAAAGTAGATCTTAAAGGATTTACAACCCTAAAATTACCTACAAAACCGACTGTAAAAATTACACCTAAGGACAAAGGAATGGACTATGTAATTACCCCATCTCCAACAGCAACAGAAGAAGGCGTAACAGGATACAAAATCTATACGAAGAAAGTTTCTGAAGACTGGAGCGCTGCGAAATCAACCACCGTCACAGAGCTAACTGGAGGATTTGGTACGATGGAAAATGGCGTACAATACGTATTTGGTGTGGAAGCACTAAATGCAAATGGGGCAAGTCCACGATTGGATACGACCTTTACTGCTGGTGCTCCAGAAACTTAATAAAAATAGATTTAAGGGATAGATTTGCAGCTATCCCTTAAACTTAGAAGGAGTTAACAATGATTATCTCTTTAGAAGAAGCGCAAGTAATTTATCCAGATATTACACAAGCATATTTAGATGGCATTGAGCAATCTATTAGAGCAGAAACAAACAATAATTTCCAAAATCAAACGATAAGATTCTTAGGGATAGATTTTATATCTGATAATATGATTGTTGTTGATGAATTAGAAGGTTTATCAGTTGGTGATACTATCCAAGTATCCGGGAGTAAATGGAATAACGGACTGTATGTTATCACCGGAATAGATGATAATGTACTTACGGTACAAGATAATGCAAGATTATTCACAGGTCACGATGAAGCGGCATTTATCACTAAAATTGAGTATCCATCTGATATCTTGTTAGGTGTGATGAAATTACTTAAATATGATGCTAAGACAGCAAATACAATTGGATTAAAATCTAAAACGGTGTCTCGGATGTCGGAAACTTACTTTGATCAAAATAGCGCTGAAATGATAGCTGGTTATCCAGCTGCGTTAATGTCATTTATTGATAAATACCGCAAAATGAGGTGGTAAAGTGTATCTTTTTGAAATTAAGCGTGAAGTAGATACCAATGAAAAAGATGAACTCAATCGATCAATTTACGCTTGGCATACTGTCCACACTTGCTGGGGTTATCTAGATCTTTTGACTGGATCTGATGAACAGCAACATCAAAACAGTTTACTAGCAACCTCTAGCCATGTTTTTTTGACAAAAGATACGAGTTTTTTAATCAAGTCTAATGATATGATTTATAATCCACGTACAGATATCACGTACGAAATTACGTTTGTTGATAATGTGATGGAATTAGATGATCATTATGAAATCTATTGTAAGCGGTGGGTTTGATGAAATTTATTGATCATTCCGATGAAGCTAAAAAAGTTTTGAGAGAAGCTACAATTAGATGGCTTTTTCAAGCATGTTTGTTAGTAGAGGGACAAGCTGTTTCTTTGGCCGCAGTACAAACCGCTAGATTAAGGAATTCTATTGATCATTTTGTCGATGAGGATGAATTGATCGGTTATGTTGGTACAAATGTTGAGTATGCAATTTATGTAGAATTTGGGACTGGTGAATTTGCCGAGAATGGCAACGGTAGAAAAGGTGGTTGGGTCTATCAAGATCCTAGTGGTGAGTGGTTCTTCACCTGGGGACAAGAACCGCAACCATATTTGCGACCTGCTTTTAGGCAAAAGAAATCAGAAATAGAAGCTTTAGCGAAAGAAATATTCGGAGGGATCTAGCTGATGAGTCAACGAATTGATGTAATCAACTATTTAACGGGACTTTTCAGCGAGATCGTCCCGGAAACACATTATCTCAAAAACAAAAGCAAAACGGTTATATATCCATATCAAACTTTTACACTTACCGGAGAGCCTACTCATTTTTCAGGGCAAGGGTTTTACATTGATATTGATATATTTAATAGCAGTACCAGTGATGTGGCCATTGAGAAGGTTCTGTCAGAGATGATGGCATTATTTAACGATGGGCCTTTTTATCAATTGACTGATAAATTTTTAGCGCAAATAGAGTATAGCGCTGATAATGATGTTCCGACCGGATCGGACACATTACAAAGAAGAAATATAAGATTATACGCAAAATTTGATTGGAGGATATAAAATGGCGATTACGAGTGAAACATTGCCTAAAAGTGGCTATACAGCTGATACACCAAAACGTTATCTACTTAATGCTGGAGCATTAGTTAAAAACTTAACGTGGGATAGTGGAGAAAGTAAATGGTCCTATGATTTATTAGGAGCAACAAGTGGCGGATCTAAACTATCACTTAAAAATAATTTGAGACAAGTTGAAGTTGATGGTGTGTTTGCAACACCGGTCGGCGGCGATATGATCGAATCGAGTGAAGGAACTTTTGAAATAAATGTTATCGAACACACTCGTGATAATATTAAAATAGCTCTTTTTGCAGATGTAGAAGATTCTGACGGTACTGATTATCCTGAAGGATATGATGTAATTACACCAAAACAAAAAATTGAAACGACTGATTACATTGAAAATCTCGGGTATATTGGTACGATTAGTGGATCTGATAAGCCAATCATTATCATTATGGATTATGCAATTTGCACATCCGGATTAGAAGTAGAAGTAAAAGATAAGGCGGAGGCAGTATATCCTTTGACTTTTGCAGCTCGTACACCTATGGATGACGTTACGACTACATCATTACCTATCAAGATATTAATGCCAAAAGAAAATACGGGGAATTTGGATGAGCCGAAGGAAGTAGAACCTCCGTCAATTGGTGATATAACACCAACAGCTGATGGTGCGATTATTACTTTATCTTAATCAGAGAGGATAGTATAAATGAATAATAAACGGGAAGTCGAAGAAAAGGCTGCTGAAATCAAAAAAGCCGAAAAAAATAATAAAATCAAAGAACGATTAATCGGTTATAAAATGCGTGAATTACAAGCGGATGACGTTTTTAAGGTGATTGAAATTATCAATATTTTAAACGTTACTGAGTTAGTAACTGATTTTTTAAAGCAAAAAGATGCTGCTAAGATCCAATCTCAACAAGCACAAGGTTTAGCGCTTGTTGCAAGTAACAAATCAGGATCTGAACAAGAATCCTTAACAGATCAGGTCAAATCTATTCAAAAGGAGATTTCTAGTCAAAGTTTTGATTTTGTAGCTAAAGTGACAAAATTTGTATTAGCTCATTCTGGAGAAATTAAAGTCGAGCTTAATAGTTTGTTAGCAGATTTGACCGATAAAACACCGGAAGAGATTGGAAAAACAAATATCGTTACTTATGGATTGTTGGTAAAAGATTTTTTCTTAAAGCCGGAATTACGAGAAGCGTTAGAATTGCTCTTTTAATTCAAAATTATGGCGGAATGAATAAGTTTAGAGACACGTTATTTAAGAGATATAACGATGTCTCTTTTTTGTTGTCTACAATTAAATGGAAAGATTTCCCAGATTTTCTTGCTGTATTGTTTGAAACGGATTTTGAGGATCGCTTGTGGCAAATCTATTTATCTAATCCTTTGCGAACTGAATCTTTTGATGAGTTTAAACAAAAAATTATTGAAAGTGGAAAATCCAAGGAGCAAGTAGAAACAGAATCTCAACAAGCAGCGAAAGATGCTCTTGCAATGCTTGATTCAATGGGAGGTGATAGGTTTGGCATTTAATGTTTTTGAGATGTTCGGGGTCATCGATGCTGACAATCAAAAAGCGAATGATGCGATTGATGAGACAACGGGTAAAGCGAAAAAGTCCACAACTGTTTTTAATAAATTAGGCAGTGGGCTTAAAGTTCTCGGGACAGGGATGGCAGTTGCTGCAGGTGCAGCTGGTGTTGCAGTAGTGGGATTAAGCAAAAAAATTCTTTCCGCTTATGCAGACTATGAGCAGCTTGTCGGTGGTGTAGACACTCTTTTTGATAAGGCATCAAAAAAAGTACAACAATATGCAGATGAAGCTTTTAGAACCGCTGGATTATCGGCAAACGAATACATGGAAACTGTAACAAGTTTTAGTGCTAGTCTATTACAATCGCTAGGTGGCGATACTCAAAAGGCAGCAGATGTTGCCAATCAAGCTGTAATAGACATGTCGGATAATGCAAACAAAATGGGTACAAACATCGCTATGATCCAAAATGCCTATCAAGGTTTTGCGAAGCAAAATTATACGATGCTTGATAATTTGAAACTTGGTTATGGTGGCACGAAAGAAGAAATGCAACGTTTGTTGGCTGATGCTGAAAAGCTATCAGGGATAAAATATGATCTTTCTAATTTCGCTGATGTGACCGAAGCCATTCATGTGATCCAAACAGAGATGGGTATTACTGGTACTACAGCTAAAGAAGCTACTGAAACTATCAGTGGATCTATTGCAGGGATGAAATCTGCTTGGGAAAATTTAGTGATCGGTATGGGGAATTCTAATGCCGATATAGGTAAATTGCTTGACAATTTAATCGAACAATTTGGATATGTCGTTAAGAATGTGACACCTATATTAGACAATGTTATACAAGCTTTACCTAAAGCTTTTGATGGATTATCAAAGGCTTTAGAAGAGATACTTCCAACGTTACTTGAAACAATTGCTGATTTATTCTCTAAAGTCTTAGAAAAGTTGATGTCTCTCTTGCCTGATCTTATTCCAGTAGCTGTAGATGCGCTTTTGACAATTACTCAAGCAATCATTGACAATTTACCTCTTTTAATTGATGCGGCGGTTGTTTTGATTGCAGCATTAGCATCGGGACTTACGGAAGCTTTGCCTACACTTATTCCTGCAACACTCCAAGCAATTATAACGATTGCAAAAGGATTAATTGATAACTTACCATTGTTGGCTGATGCTGCATTAGAATTAATATTTGGGTTAGCTGATGAGTTGAGAAAAGCTGCCAAAAATGTTTTAACAGATATTTTTCCAGAATTATCACTGGATATTGATGTCGATACTTTTTTGGATAAATTTAGCAGAGTGATTGATCTTTTAGAAAAAGGTGCTCCGATTATTTCAGCAGCAGCTGGAGCAATATTGACATTTAAAACATACATGATGGGATTATCTATTGCTTCTAGTATAAGTACTGCTATCGGATCATTAAAAACTGCTTTTATAATTTTGTCAACAACTTTATCTAACCTCGGTCTAGGTGGCACAATTTCTATGTTAATGGGATTTATGGGACCGGTTGGCTGGGTGATTACCCTTATAGGGGCATTGGCTGGTGCGTTTATTTATCTGTTCAACACAAATGAAACATTCTGTGATGGAGTGATAAATACGTGGACAAATATAGTTGGATTTTTGCAACCTCTAATTACAGGGTTAATTAATTATATACAATCGGCCTTTGGTTTATTTGTCACTTGGTGGCAAGAAAATCAGAATACTATTTTGTTTATTTTTAAAACCATTTGGACTACTATTCAAATAGTTTTTGATACTATTTGGGGGATTATACAGATGATTGTCCTTACAGGTTTAACAATGATACAAACATTTTTTAACATGTGGGGATCAGCGTTATTAGCTGTAGTAAAAGTTATATGGTCATTAATCAAAGCTGTTTTTACGGATACTATCAATACAATATTAAATATAATTACTAGTGTTTTTAATCAGATTAAAATAGTAATTGAGACTATTATGGGTGTTATCCAAGGAATTATCAAAGTTGTTACTGGCGCAATAAAAGGTGATTGGTCACGAGTATGGGAAGGTATCCAACAGATTTTTGTATCTGTATTAGACGGAATTTTAAAAACATTATCAAATGTCATGGGAACTCTAGCAGAAATTGTTTCCGATAAAATTGATGTGATTAAAGGATTTTTTTCCGATCTTGCAGACATCGATTTACTTAAAATAGGACGAGATATAATCGATGGATTTATTGAAGGTCTTCAATCTGGGGTAAAAAGAGTAGGTAAAGTCATTAGTGATATGGGTAGTGGGATAAAGGATATGCTTGTAGATTTATTTGATATTCATTCGCCATCAAAATGGGCTCGTAATTACGTCGGTAAATGGATTCCTTTGGGGGTAGCGAAAGGGATAGAAGATGAAGCTGATTCGATCCAAAACGCACTGGATGATGCAGTTAATCAACTTACTTTTAATACAAGTAGTTTAGGAGCAAATGTAGATTTAAATCAAATTAATCCGAATGTGTTGAACTCGGAAGCTGTTACAGATGGTTTTTCAAATAGTAATGAACATAGAAAATCAGGTGATATCTTTAATATTACTTTGCAAGCACTAGGTGAATTGACAGATTTCCAATTGATGGATATGGCTAAAAAACTTGTGAAAATTATGAAGGAATTGAAAGACAGAGAAGATGCACCTAAAGGAGGCGTATTAAGTGGGATTTAGACCAGGACAGTTTAAAATCAATGGCTTGGATAGTGAAGGGTTCAATACTTATTTACGTTCTAGACCACAGCGCCTTTCTGCAGGACGTGTTATAGAGCTCAAGCCTAGGCCGGGCAATGATTCGGTTGTTGTGGATTTTGCTTACTACAAAAATGTAGAATGGAAAATCCTTTGCAATGCACAAGCGGATAATGTAGATGATGTATCACATTTAGAGGATCGTATTCGGGCTTGGCTAGATATGTCAAACTACTCTGATTTTACCTACAGTTTTGATGCACAGTATATTTACCAAGCTATTGTGGTAACACCACCTGTATTTAGTGGAACACACAAAGATGCTAATTGGATACCATTTGAGTTTACTATTAGTCTACGTCCATTTAAACAGTCAAGAACGGGGCTCAGATGGCTTAGTAATAAAAAAAAGATACACAATATTGAGCGATATCCTTCCAAGCCTAAAATTCATATTTTGGGCTCGGGGGATATTTCTTTTTGGATCAACAATGACAAATTTGAACTGGTCAATATTGGTAATGAGATAATCATTGATTCACAGATTGAAGAGTCTTATCGACTTGTTGATGGTGTTCTAGAATCGCAAGATAGTAAAACGAAGTTTATAGATTTTCCTATATTGCCGACCGGATTGACCACAATTAAATGGCAAGGAAATGTAAAAGAATTTAATTTGATGCCAAGGTGGTGGACTAAAATTTGAATCCAAGAATCTATAAACCAACGGAAAAAGATTTCAGCCATAATGGGTTAGGAGTCATGATCGACACTACTCGTTGTGATGTAACAGAAGAAGCAAACGGAAAATATGAAGTGGAAATTGAGCACCCATTAATCAGTAGATTTTCTGATTATTTTGAAAATGGTTATCAAATCAAAGCGAAACCCAATGATCAAGAGGACTATCATATCTTTGAGATCAAGAATACCTATAAAGACACGATATCAAATACAATCTTAATTTATGGGCAATCACGTACCTATAAATTAGGAAATCGCGAAGTTCGACATGTAGAAATTGACTCTAAAAATGGCGCTGAGACGATGATGGCCATTGAAAAGGGAATGGATGAACCGTGTGATGTTAAACTTTACTCGGATATTCAAACAGTCTCTAGTACATCGTTCGAAGCTCGAAACGTTTTAAATTGTATTTCCGGTGAACAAGGAAGCATGTTGCAGTTTTGGGGTGGAGAAATCAAAAGAGAGCCATTCCAGCTATCTTTGCTGAGAAGAAGAGGCCGAGACAATGTCGGTATTGTCCGATACGGCAAAGATTTAAACGGCTTAAAAATCAAATTTGATTGGTCTCATATTGTAACGAAGGTGCTGCCCTATGCTGATATTCAAAATAGCGAGGATGGAACGACTAACCGTATTTATGGAAATGCAGTGTTGTCAGAATTAGCGACTAACTATCCAGATGTTTATGCTAAGCATGTTCAATTTACGGAGGAACAAGGAGTAAAGGATCTGGCTAGTTTGAATCGAGTTGCTGCAAACTATTTTAAATCTATCAACCCAGGCTCAGACAAACCAAAAGTTAGTATCGAGTTAGAAATTGAAAAGTTAACAGATTCTGAAGAAGCAAAAGAGTTTGCCAAAATCCGAAATTACGGTTTATTTGACACCTTTTCTGTTTATCACAAGCTCTATGATATTTATATCAATACCAAAATCACGAGTGTTGTTTATGATTCATTAACTGAAAAGAATAAAAAAATTTATGCGGGTGATGCTCAGATGGCGTTTTATACGAAACAAAGTTATGAGCTACAAGAAACAATCAAAACCTTGACTAAGAAAGGCTATATGTCTGAATTTGTTGATTACGTAACTAATCTAATCAATGGGGTTGAGGGAGGTAGTGTTTTACAGTATCCGAAGAATAAACCACACACTACTTACTACATGGATACCGATTCTAGAGATACTGCTAAAGATGTTATTGCTATTAATAATCAGGGATTAGGATTTTCTAGAACAGGTTGGTTAGGCCCGTTTGTTAATGCTTGGGGGATTGATGGCACATTGAATGCAGATTTCATACGCGCTGGCATACTATCCGGGATATTAGTCCAAGGGGTTGCGTTGAAGACGATGGATGATGAAGATTTCCAAGTGGCGATGGAAGGTGGAAAAGTAGCCTTTGAAAAACAAGTCGTATCAACTGGACTAGACGATGTTCATGGAGAAGAGCTGGGGAGAATTACAGCTACGTATGGTGGTGGTCGAGTAATCAACGGATTTGCAGTAGTGCAAGATCCTGGTTATATATTCTCAATCAACTCCGCAAGTAAAAACAATAAGAAATTATCTACCCCGATTTTTCAAGTTCCTGAAGAAAGTACAGCGGATAATCGACTGTACAATTTCTATGGAAAAGGAACTTTTGGTGAAGGAAAAATCACTTTCAAAGATAATGTTGTCTTTGAAGGAAATGTTGAATTTAAAGGTAGAGTTGATGCGAAAGAAATGTATATTGGTGGTTCGAAAGTCATTCCTGGACAAAATGGTGGTCCTGGTCCAGGAGAGGGTGGCACGTTATCGGACGTCTTTGTTCGAGTGTTGGCACTGACTGCTAAATATGAAATGGGCGATCGTAGTTCTGGGTATTACCATCCGCCATTAGATGATGGCGCCGGTTGGAACTATGGGAAATACTCTTTCACGCAAGTATACGAGATGGACAATTTCTTAGCGTGGTTGGCCAAATATTATCCGGATGCACGAAGTTCTTTAGTGGGTTCTGTTGGCTCGACTGAATTTAACAACTCATGGGCTGCTTATGGGAATGCGAATGATAAACAATTTACAAGAATGCAAGCCGAATACTTCTGTCGCACAAAATTGAAACCAGCAATCGAAGGATTGAAAGCAAGTACAGGCGTTGATTTCAATGATGGCCAAAAATGGCTTGGAACACTTGGCATTCTTGCTTCGATTCAAAACTGGTATCCTGCCGCTGTTTCAAATGGCTTCTTTAACAGAATTACGCAACAATTTGCGAATCAGTGGGATGATGCGGCATTTATTACGACAGTCTGTGATTATATTGTCGCTAACGCGGCTTCTATGGTTGCGCCTGCTTATGTCGAAGGGATTCAAAATCGGTTCAGAAATGAAAAAGCCGATGCACTGAAGCTGACGGATAAAACGTATATTCCTTTCGATGGTGTGACTACCAATCGAGGTCTGGAACATCTAGAAGATCTACTAGGTAGACGAATCGGCAATGGTCAGTGTTATGGACTATCCGCAGAGTATTCTGGTTATATGGGTGGATGTGGTCTTGGTGCAGGTACACAATATGGGATGAGTCATTTAACTGGCGTGGGAAGTACCGCCGCTGCTAGTGATATTGGTATTGCCTATGATTGGGCTGCTGTCGGCTGGACGGTAATCAAGAATCCAACCTATGAACAGTTACAGGTAGGAGCAATAATCAATATTGCACGTGGTGCACCTTGGGCTGGTTGGCCAGGAGGAGTTGACGATACCTATGGTCATACAGGAGTGATTCGTAGATTAGAAAATGGACGAATCCAAACGTATGAACAAAACACAGAGCAAGGGATGATCGTCGGGAAATTCGATCGTTCATATACGAGTGCTGTAGGGATTTCATCAATTGTTATTCCGCCAGCAGATAAATAAATATATAAAGGAGTGATTGATTTGGCTGTGAGGTATCCAGTTGCACTGAACGTAAGTGAACCTAATAATAATATTGGGTTACTAAAAATAAGACAAGCTGACGAGGGAACACAGACCCTCGTTGTACAAGCATTAGAAGATGCAATCCCGAAATCTTACGATGGTCTCCAAGTCTTCTTTTGTGCAAGAATTGGGCAAACGCCGGGGTTAGGTATCGTTGAACAAAAATTAACGGAAGATGAAATGACTGATCCGAAAAAAGGAAAACTCGAATATACATTTCGATCTGAAGACTGGCAAGTTTTGGGTCGTCAAACTGGTTATTTCAGTTTCAGGAAAATGGTTGATGATCACACCTACGAGCAACAATTCTCTACTCGTGATTTTACTTACGAAGTCACTAAAAATATTTATAGTGATGGTATTAAAGAAATTACCAAAGATGGGTCAACCTATGTTTGGACAATTGAAGATTTGATTCGATTGTTTAATGAATACATCGCTACAGGCAAGACAGACTGGGAAGAATTTGTGGAACAAAACAAGGAGATTCTAGAGTCTGTCGATCCAGGAGGGCAGATTTTAAGTGAGTTGATTAGATCAAGAAAACCAGCAGGTGGTTCAAAAACCTATCCGGATTTACCAGCACGATTAGATCAACAAATAGGCTTAAATGAAGACTTCAGGAGTTTTGATGATTCGAGTTTTATGAAACGAGTCTATAACGAGAACCTTGAAAGAGGAATAAATGTAAAATGGTTTGGTGCAGTTGGCGATGGTGTGCATGACGATCTGCCAGCATTTCAAGCAGCTATAGACTATTTACCAGAAGCTGGTGGGAAAATTGTCATTCCTAGACCAAAAAAAAATTATTTGTTTAATACGACACATCCCGATTACGAAGATAAACAACTAGTAATAAACAAAAACAGTATAGAGTTAGAATTTGAAACGAACGGCGATGTCGAAGTGGACAATGGTTACTTAGCTTCAGGAATAGAAGTGGATTCAGTAATTTTTATTGAGGAAGGAGTCAGAAATTTTACTGTCAATAAAGGTTACATTCATTGCAAAGGTGTCAGTAAATACGGGATCAAAAGTGAAAAATTTATTTCTAGAATCAAGATAGATAAACTACGAATTCTTCAGCCGAAAAATGAAGGAATCCATGCGATTGCTTGGATGGCATATTTAAGCGGAGTTGAGGTGCAAAATTCTGGTGGTTCAGGGTTTTATGTAGCTGGGGATGTGGATAATAGTGTTCAAGGAACATCCGTTAGTTTTCAAAATTGCTATTCTATAAATGCGGCATCTTCTGGCTTTCATGTAGAACTTATGACCTATTCTAGTTTTACGTCATGTGGCGTAGATCATTCGTCTATAGGCTATCAACTTGTAAGAACGAAAGGGTTTTCCTTGATTTCTAATGGTGCAGAAAATTGTATTAATCCAGTCAAGTGCAACGGATGTGAATTTGGTGTAATTGAAGGTTTATCTTTACCGACGATGGCGAGTGATACTGACGCAATTGTTGAATTGACAAATTCTATGTATATCAAAATTGGTACTCTGTTTAATAATGCTTTGACCTTCAAATCGAAAGTAAGACTTAAGGAGCGTTCCTCCGTTGTGATAACAGATTATTCCATTGCTCAGGGTCATATAGATAATCAATCTACTTATAGCGAACAAGAACCTGTTGAGTTTTTGGTTGGTAAAGCAAGACGTGCTCAAGTAGCTTATCAAGCACTGACTGTGATCAGTGCTTGGACAGGCAATGTTTCTTATCGAAAAGATGACACAGGAAAAGTTTCAGTTTATGCAGACTTAGTTGGGGGTAATGTAACAGAAATAACTCCCATTGCAACACTTCCGGGAGGGAACAGACCAAGGAAAAATATGCCTATAAATGCTATAGAAACAGAAACTGGCAAAGTGATCAATAATGGTTTTTATATTAGTGCAAACGACGGAAATATTCGGGTAGCAAAAGGATCTACTTTAAGTTACTTAGGTAAATATTCTTTTGTGTGTACGTTTGATGGAGGTGCCTGAAGTTGGCAAAAACATTTGTAAGAATTATTGATGAAAATGGCTTTCTTGTTAAAGAAGATTGGGTTGAACAAATTTGTGAAAATACGATAGTTGAACAATGCCCTCCTGGTCTTTATACGCCAAAATGGGATGGGAAAAAGTGGATCGAAGGTTCGAAAAAGTTTAGAGTTTGCGAAGTGTCAGATTCAAATATTTTCAAGTCAGTTCTATGGGTTGAACATATTGGCCCGAATCAAATAAATACGGAACCTCCAGCTGGTCACGGAATATTCGAATGGAAAGATAACCAATGGAAGAAGATAAGCGACCAAGAGACAACCGAAATTGAAAAACTAGAATTAGAAAATGAAGAATTGAAACGGATAGTTAAGTCCATGCAAGCAGAATCTGAATCATTTCAAACTGCGCTCATGGAAATATCAGATTATATTTTCTCAAAGTAAAGGCGGAGTGATAGATGGAATTTTCAGCATTGAAAATGTTGTATGCAAAACACGTAATTGAAGGGAAACGAACTATCGAAAGCGTGCCAGATGTTTTGCGAGAAGATGTTGCGAAAATTGTAGAAGAAGTAAAAAAGCCGGAAGAAACAAATTAAATGGGTATGTCGTATCAGGAGCAATGGGCTTTCTAGCCGGTTGCTTTTTTAATAAAAGAAAAGGTGGTTAATATGGTGATTATTAATAATGGAATGTTACTGAACGAATTTCGTGGATTGTTAACCAATGGATATATTCAACTTTTTTTGTGGGTTGTAGTAGGTGATATTGTTACAGGTCTGTGTAAAGGGATTTTTGTGAAAGATGCGAATAGCACAAAAGGGTTGTTAGGAATCGTTAAACACATGTTAGTTGTCTGCTTAGTAATTATTGCTTACCCGTATTTAAAGATTATGAGTCTTGAGACGTTTGCGACTGCATTCGTCTTTTTTTATATCGCAGTCTATGGGGTTTCAATTACTGAGAACTTAGGTCAATTAGGTGTACCGATTCCAAATTGGGTCAAAGAAAGATTGTCGAAGTTACAAGATACAAATACTAATCCAAGTGTTAAGAATACTAATTCAGAGAAAGATTATGGAGATGGGCAGGAATTTACAGAAAAGAAGGATGAGGAATGAGATTTATCCTTTATCTTTTTTTAGAGGCTATATCAGTTGTCAGATGGTTTTTTAAGGAAGATTTACCAAGAGAACAAATTGAGATATTGCAGAGAGAGGCAGCGATGAAAGAAATGGAAAGGATGTTAAAAAAATGACTATTCCAACGCCAATTATACTAGATATCAGCGAATGGCAAGTGCCATCAAGCATTAACTATGATCAGTTAGCAAAATCTGTAGATGGTGTAATTGTTCGGATCCAATATGGATCAAACTATATCGACAAACACTATAAAACACATATTGCGGAGTTTCAAAAACGTGGGATTCCAGTAGCGGTATATGCATGGGTTCGAGGAATTTCTAATTCGGACATGGAGAAAGAGGCTACTGACTTCTACAACCGTGCGAAAGCATATAATCCAACATTCTGGTGGCTTGACGTAGAAGAAAAGTCAATGAGCGATATGAGAACTGGTGTTGAAAAGTACAGAGCTAAATTAAAATCTCTAGGTGCAAAAAAAGTAGGGGCATATATTGCCAATCACTTATATGCTAGTTTTAATTTAGATACTTCAAAATTTGATGGTATTTGGATTCCAACATATGGATCAAATAATGGTCAATATAACGGTTCGAATCCCACAGCTACTTCTAATTATGATATCCATCAATACACGTCAAACGGCAAACTAAGTGGATATTCTGGTTCGCTTGATTTGAATCGTATTGTCCGCAAAGGATTTGATTATTTTTTTGGTAAGACTTCTACTAATAATTCAAATCAAAAAACTAATAATACATCTAATGCATCGACAGGAGGAAAAATCAAAATGAAAACTGTAACTTTAAAAAACAATGTTCATTTGCGAGCTAGCGCAAGCACAAGTGGAAAAATTATTGCAACATTGAAAAAAGGGAATACGGTAAAATTTGATGATATTGTGACTGGTTCCGGTTACATTTGGGGTGTTCAACCGCGAACAGATTCATATAAAAAGGGATATATCGCAATTGGCACGTTATCAAATTGGGGAAGTATTTCCTAGAAATAAAAATAGCCCGCTTCGGCGGGCTTGTACATAATAAAAAAAGATATTCAAGGGAATATCTTTTAATCTTCGATAAAAAGCTGATTAGTTGTGTAGGCCATACTAATGTTACAATCTCTAGTTTCACCAGTTTTTTCAAATCCTATTTTTTTATAGAAATTCTGGACATCTTTTTCACTTTGAACTGTGATTAAGCATGAGCCAACATGAGGCAAAATTGTATATTTTATAAACGAAAAAATATAAAACATTAAATTGATACCATAATTCTGTTTTTGCAATTCTTTTTTTACAGCAAAATGATGAATTTGAATCCCTGGTATAGACTGTCGTTTTACAGGATTATCCCATTTTTTTAAATTTTTATGTATGTTTGACTTATTAGTAACCAGAACTCTATCAGTTGTTAAGGTGAAATACCCCACTAATTGTTTGTTACCTTTAATTTCCATAAAAAATAGAAAAGTTTTTGTAATGCCAAATAGTAAATCTTCTAGAGCATCATTTTTTCAAGTAATCATCAATATGAGGTTTTCCACAAGAAAAAGCCTGTACTAAGGCTTTTTCTTCGTCATCAATGTTTGAAATCTTCTTAATTTGTACTTCATTATCAATAAACATATGATTTTAGTAACCTCTTAGATTTTGTAAGATTTTCCATCGATATTGAGTGTTTTAATAGCATTCACTCTTTTTGCTGTTTTTTTTGCATTTTCATTTGTAAATTGTTTATCTTTGCCAAAAATACTATCCATAAATCGGTTATAGCTTTTAGAGTCAGTAAAAACCATTTCTGTACATTTGATAGATGTATTGGCCATATTATTTCTCCCCTTTCTATTGTATTAAGAATATCATCGGTAAAAAAAATAATCAATAATTTTTCATCGCCTAAAGACTACTTGTTGATTTTACTGAAAACGCTGATTTTTGGTAAGGTCGTATTGAAAAAATTCATTTTATATTTTAAAATCAAATTACCCAATAAACAATTTTTTCATTAATCTCCTTTCAGGGAAGCCCACTCTTCGGAGTGGGTTGTTTCGTACCCTTAGCTCAGTTAGCCAGAGCAGACGGCTCATAACCGTCCGGTCGTAGGTTCGAGTCCTACAAGGTACATAGATGACTCTCTTACTCAATTGAGTAGGAGGGCTTTTTTTATTATTTGTTGATATATCGATTATATTTTTGCATTTTCTCTTTACTGATACTAAATTTATGCTCACATTCTTGGCACGTAACAGAAGCATTTTTAGCGAACATCGGGGCAATAAGTGAAACAAGCATAATCATGCCACCGAGCGGAATCAATACAAACCATCCAATTACCGGAATCCAGATACCGCCTACTATTAATATAAACCCAAAACCAAATCCAGCACACCCGGACGCCCCTGCAGTAGTCACTTTTACCTTGTTGCTTCCACAGTTTGGACAAGTGACGATACGTTGACCTTTACTTTCCACGATACCCCTCATTTCATTTTTTCTTTATTGTATCAGAAAAAGTTGAAACGTAAAATTAATTTTAAAATGACCATACTTTGACCATACTTTGTCTGGAAAATTAGCTTAAATGAGAAAATGTAATATTGTGAGAATGCTTATATATCAACTTTTAGGTCAGTTCAGGATTGATCAGGAAATGTCTGGATTAAAAACAAGGTTTTACGCTAAATACGTAGAAATTCTTTGCGAAAAAGTGTACAATAAACAGGGAATTGAAAATTTCAGAAAAATATCTAATATCTAAAAGGAGAGTTTTACATGCCAAAATTAGTATTTTCTCGTCACGGACTAAGCGAATGGAATAAATTGAACCAATTTACTGGTTGGGCCGATGTAGATTTAGCGCCAGAAGGTGTCGAAGAAGCAATCGAGGGCGGACGTAAAATCAAAGAAGCCGGCATCGAATTCGATGTTGCCTACACATCTGTATTAACTCGTGCCATCAAAACTTGTAACTACATTTTAGAATATTCTGATCAACTATGGGTGCCCACAATCAAATCTTGGCGTTTGAACGAACGTCACTACGGTAAACTACAAGGATTGAACAAAAAAGAAACTGCTGAAAAATACGGAGACGAACAAGTTCACATCTGGCGTCGTTCCTACGATGTATTGCCTCCATTGATGGATGCATCTGATGAAGGTTCTGCAGCAAACGATCGTCGTTATGCAATGCTTGATCCTCGCGACGTACCTGGCGGCGAAAACTTGAAAGTAACGCTAGAACGTGCATTACCTTTCTGGCAAGATGAAATCGCACCTGCATTGAAAGACAACAAAACTGTTTTAGTTGCCGCTCACGGAAACTCTCTACGTGCGTTAGCAAAACACATCGAAGGTATCTCTGATGAAGACATCATGGATCTTGAAATTCCAACAGGTCAACCGCTTGTTTATGAATTGAACGATGATCTAACAGTTGCGAAAAAATATTACTTATAATCATTAACAGCCAAGGCTGTGCTGCAAGTCAGAGCAAGAGTATTCTTCCTGACTGACGGCACAGTCTTTTTTTGATTGGTTTCCTGAGAAATATTCGTTATAATTGAAACCGCATACGAAAGGAGCTTGGAATGATGACCACACTCTGTAAAAATGATACGCTACTATTTCTTGGAGATAGCATCACCGACTGCGGCCGTGATCGACTCGATGCTACGGATCTGGGAAAAGGATTTCCCGCCTTTGTGGCAGCCCATCTAGCTGCAGAATACCCAGATGCAAACTTGTCATTTGTTAACCGCGGCATTAGTGGGAATAAAATTCGCGATATCTTAAATCGCATCGAGGAAGACTGCATTGATTTAAAGCCAGATCTACTGATTTTCTTGATCGGTATCAATGATACCTGGCACAATATTGGCACCTCCTCTTTCGGCACACCCGAAGCAACCGCTACATTTGCTAGTGATTATCGGCAATTTTTGCAGCAAGTGACCGAAAGTGGGATCAAGAAAATCCTGCTTTTAGAGCCATTTGTTCTTCCTTATCCATCAGATCGCAAACAATGGCGGAAGGATTTGGATCCCAAGATCCATTCCATTCGTGAACTAGCTGCTGAATTTGGTTGTGACTACCTTCCTTTAGACGGCTTATTCGCTGAACGTACTGTCAAAAAACATTCATCTTATTATACTGGGGAAGATGGTGTCCATCCAACAATCGCCGGACATGGTGTGATCGCACAAGAGATCTTGCGCCGTATCCATTATTCAAGATAATTCTTTGATAGAAGTAGACAGACAAATAATCGGTAGGATACCAATTACCCTACCGATTATTTGTCTATTCTGTCAGGGTTTCTTTATTTAGAGATACTCTGAAGGGGTCAAAGCCTCTTGATAAATGGCAATGACATCAGATTCTGTCAACGGTACGTAGGCATTTGTCGCAATTGAACTAAATGCTACTGCTTGCTTGGCCATTTCTTCAAAATGACGATCATCTTCGATTCCCACTTCTGGTAAAGTCATTGGGATCCCACAAGCAAGGAAGAAATCGTATAACTTTTGAATCCCCATCCGGGCTGCCATTTCTGGGACCGCTTCTTCTACTTGGAATACTTCACGGGCAAAGCGAGCCAACTTAGGTGCTGTTGTCTCATTCAACACATGAAGCATCCAGCGGGGCGTCAAGATGGCTAAGCCGATCCCATGAGTAATATCATAAAAAGCACTCAACTCATGTTCCTTTGGATGGCACGACCATGCACCGGCTTTCCCACTACCTGTCAACCCATTTAACGCCAATGTACTTGCCCACATCAAGTTTGCCCGAGCATCATAGTCATCTGGGGTATCCAAAGCAATCGGCAAGTTTGTGATTACCGCTTTCAACAGCCCTTCTGCGATGCCATCTTGTACATCCGTATTCTCTGTTGTACTAAAGTAGTTTTCGATCAGATGACTCATAATATCTGCAGAACCAGCCGCTGTTTGATAGCGATTGACGCTAAAGGTCCAGGTGGGATCTAAGAAAGAAACCTTCGGCAAGAAATTAGGACCGTGGACCCCTAATTTTTGTTTCGCTGTAAGGTTCGTGATAACTGCTCCCCGATTCATTTCACTACCAGTTGCAGCTAATGTCAAAACCGTAACTAATGGCAATGCTGGCCCTTGGTAGCTGCGTTTAGTCACTAAAGTCCAAGGATCTTCCTCACTGCAAGCAGCACCTGCGATCACTTTGCTGCAATCAATCACGGAGCCGCCTCCGACTGCAAGAATCACATCAATTTTTTCAGTGCGGCAGAGTTCTGCCCCTTTTGCTACTGTTTCAATCCGAGGGTTTGGTTCAACTCCTGCTAATTCTGTTACTTGATTGTCATTGTTTTGCAATTGCGCCATGACTTGATCATAAAGTCCGCTTTTTTTGATACTGCCGCCGCCATAGACCAATAGGACATTTTTTCCGAAAGTATTCAATACTTCCGGCAACTCATTTAACCGATCTTTCCCAAAACGTATATCCGTTGTCACCTGAAAAGTAAAATTATTCATGCTCCAACCTCCTTTTCTTTAATTAAACCATTTTCGTCCAAAAGTGCAACTATTCCAACTAGCTAGAAAGATTCAATCAATCATTTAACAAAAAATCACTTTCTGACTGGCTCCCATTGTCTAAGGAGTCAATCAGAAAGCGATACAGGAATAAAAAATTTTTTGTAGGCTGTAGGATAAGAAAAAGGATTAGGAGATAGCTGTTTCTAAGCCAACTTTGATCATATCATTGAATGTTGTTTGTCTCTCTTCCGCTGTTGTTTCTTCTCCAGTGATGATATGATCACTGACTGTGCAGATCGCTAAGGTCTGTACGTGGAATTTTGCTCCTAAATAGTAAAGCGCAGCGGCCTCCATCTCAACACCTAATACACCAAGATCAGCCAATTCCACTGTTTCTGCCATATCATCTTTATAGAAAGTATCTTCCGATAAAATGTTCCCAACGTGGGTGGTAAAGCCGGATGCAATCGCTGTATCATACGCTTTACGCAACAAGTCGAAATCTGCGATTGGCGGAAAATGAAAACTTTGAAAATTCTTTGCTACCATGGAAGAACTTGTCGCTGCAGCTTGGGCGATCACTAAGTCCCGAACATGAACATCTTTAGAAATCGCGCCACAAGTGCCGACACGAATCAATTTTTTTACGCCATAAGAATTGATCAATTCATGGGCATAAATGGTCGCAGAAGGCATCCCCATACCAGTTCCTTGTACTGATACTCGCTCACCTTTGTAGACACCGGTATAACCGAGCATCCCTCGGACATTGTTATAACAGATCGGGTCTTCTAAAAATGTTTCTGCAATGTATTTTGCGCGTAGAGGATCGCCAGGTAATAAAATCTTATCAGCAATCTCGCCAGCTTTTGCTTCAATATGAACGCTCATCTTTTCGCTCCTTTTCTACTTCTCTTTTATGCTCTTTTTTTGGGTTTGCTTGTTTTACAGATTCGCTAAAGTTTCTTTGATCAGCGCTTTAAATTCGGCTTTGACCCGTTCTGTTGTCTCTACGACTTCTTCATGGTTCAGGCTTGCTTGCATACCAGCAGCTAGATTGGTGATACATGAAACGCCCAACACTTTCAAGCCACTATGAACAGCTACGATTACCTCAGGAACCGTCGACATACCCACAGCATCTGCACCGATCGTACGAGCAAATCGAATTTCAGCAGGTGTTTCATAAGTCGGCCCAGAAAAGCCCATGTAAACTCCTTCTTTTAAGTGGAGACCTTTTGTTTCTGCAATTTGTTTTGCTGTTTCCCGGTAGCTTGGATGATAAGCCTGGCTCATATCAGGGAATCGTGGTCCCATTTCTTCTTCGTTAGCCCCAATCAATGGATTGTCCCCCATGAAATTGATTTGATCCGTGATCAACATCAAATCACCAGGTTGGAAACTTTCATTCACTCCGCCGCATGCGTTCGTCACAACAAGTGAATGTGCTTCAAGGGCCGCCATTACTCGAACAGGGTAAGTAACTGTCTGCATGGAATGTCCTTCATAGTAATGGAAACGACCTTGCATCGCCAATACTTTTTTTCCAGATAATGTACCATAAACTAGTTGTCCGGCATGCCCGACGACTGTTGAAACTGGAAAATGAGGGATATCGTTATAAGGCAGCACAATTGGATTTTCAATCTCATCTGCTAATTCACCTAATCCTGAACCTAAGATCAAACCAAAATCAATAGATCCTACCCCTTTTTCCTTGATGAATGTCGTTGTTTCCTGCAATTTCTCATGTAATGTTGTCATTTCTCCACCTCTAATTTAAATGATTTAGGAAGCTTTCCCCATTTTCTGTTGCCGGTACTGCAAAGTTTTCTGCAATTGTTGCTGAAATATCGGCATAATGGCCTTGGGGTAGTTGGCCTTGTCCTTTAAATTGTTTGCTGTAAACCAATAATGGTACATATTCTCTTGTATGATCAGTCCCAGTAAAGGTTGGATCATTTCCGTGATCGGCTGTGATCATTAATAAATCATCGTCAGCCATGGCATCCAGAATCTCTGGGATTCTTAAATCGAAATCTTCAATGGCATGAGCATAACCGACAACATCCCGGCGATGGCCGTAAAGCGCATCGAAATCAACTAAATTAGTAAAACTTAGGCCGGTAAAGTCTTGCTTCATCACATTCAATAGCTGATCCACACCATCCATATTGCTCTTTGTTCTTACTGAATCAGTGATTCCTTGACCATTGAAGATGTCATTGATCTTTCCGACAGCGATGACGTCTTTGCCAGCATCTTTCAACGAATCCAACACTGTGTGTCCAAAAGGATCCAGTGCATAGTCATGCCGGTTGCTTGTCCGGGTGAAGTTTCCTGGTTCACCAACATAAGGGCGAGCAATGATGCGGCCGATCATATATGGTTCATCTTTGGTAATATCACGCACATATTGGCAAATGCGGTACAATTCTTCCAACGGAATGATTTCTTCATGAGCTGCAATTTGCAAGACTGGATCGGCAGACGTATAAACGATCAAATCGCCTGTTTTCATTTGGTGTTCACCGTAATCATCAATGACTGCTGTACCGGAATAAGGTTTGTTGCAGACGATTTTACGTCCAGAAAATTCTTCGATTTGTTGCAGCAATTCTTGAGGAAATCCGTCAGGAAACACACGAAACGGTTTTTGAATATTCAAACCCATGATTTCCCAGTGTCCAGTCATGGTATCTTTTCCGACAGAGATTTCTTCTAGTTTCGTTGCATAGCCGTCATGGTCTGCTACATTTTTGACACCATCCAGCGGTCGGATCGTACCAAGACCTAACTGTTCCAAATGAGGAATCGTCAATCCAGCTTCTTTGGCGATATGTCCTAATGTATCAGAACCAACGTCACCAAATTTTTCTGCATCGGGCGCTTCACCGATACCTACAGAATCCATTACGATCAAATGTACACGTTTAAACATTCTTTTCCCTACTTTCTTTTATTGTTATTCTTTTCTTATCATACTAGAAATAAGAAAGATTTGCCTTTAAGGATGTTTGAGATATTGGGTTTCTTGCTGCTACACAAAAAAGAAGGGCAGGGCACAGCAACACAAACATGTCCCATAGCCCCACCCTTTCATACAGAAAAAATTATTTAGATTTGATGTAGTTTTTACCGTTAGCTTTAGGTCCTGCCGCTTTCCCAAGGAACAGCACTAGAACAATAATTGTTAACGCATATGGTGCTGCTTGTAGATAAACCGCTGGAATGGAGGAAATGATCGGCAATTGTCCGCCAACGATACTGATGTTTTGCGCAAAGCCGAAGAAAATTGCAGCGCCCATCGCACCTAACGGATTCCATTTACCAAAGATCATTGCTGCCATTGAGATAAACCCTTGACCGGCAATCGTTGTTACAGCAAAACGTCCAGCGATTGATTGGGCAAATAACGCGCCACCCATTCCGCCTAGGAAACCGGAGATCAACACGCCAGAATAGCGCATCACATAGACATTGATTCCTAAGGTATCTGCTGCCTGAGGGTGTTCACCCACGG
This sequence comes from Enterococcus sp. AZ091, assembly GCF_051714805.1. Taxonomy (NCBI): domain Bacteria; kingdom Bacillati; phylum Bacillota; class Bacilli; order Lactobacillales; family Enterococcaceae; genus Enterococcus; species Enterococcus sp. AZ091. The sequence goes on from NZ_JBIOSO010000001.1 coordinate 749,372, forward strand.
AACGTAGCCGTAAGCCAAATCGTGTTTTAAAGATGACAAACCAAGCAATCACAGAAATCAAGATCGCAAAGTAAGCAGGTAAAAACGTTTGGTTAAAGAAGATTGGACCAATCACAGGAATATCACGCAACACAGGAAAATTGAAATACCCTAATGTTTGTTGAATATTGTCTGTTTGCCCTTTGTTATAGATGGCTTTAACTAAGAAGACAGCCAGCGCTGGCGCCATCAAATTCATTACGGTACCACTGATAATGTGATCTGCTCTAAAGTTGATGGTGGCTACAGCATGCAGCAGTGAGAAGGCCATTCCTACTAACCCGCCGACTAACATTCCTAACCAAGGTGTCCATGCACCAAATTGTGACGCAAATTCAATATTGAAAACGATCGAACTGAAGGCACCCATCACCATGATTCCTTCAAGACCTACGTTAACGATCCCGCTTCGCTCTGAGAAAACGCCGCCCAGTGCAGTCAGGATCAATGGTGCAGCATAAATCAACGTTTGTGTGACGATCGAAGAAATTAAACTGATATTCATTAGATGGTTCCTCCTTCCTGATCTTGATTATTTGGCTTTGCTTCAATTTCTTGGACAACAGCGACTTCCTTTTTGCCATCAAAGATTTTAGCTAATACAAAACGAATCACGTAGCTGATTGCAACGAAGAAGATGATGATCGCAATGTCGACATCAACAAGTTCTGAAGGAATCCCTGCAAACTGCATTCCTTGTCCGCCCAGTTTAAGAACACTGAACAGCAATGCAGAAAGTAAAATCCCAATCGAAGACCCGCTGCCTAATAATGAGACTGCCATCCCATCAAAACCAATACTCAATGACGAACCTTGAACGAAGAAGTTTTCAAAAGTTCCCAAACCTTGAACGACGCCACCTAATCCAGCTAATGTTCCAGAGATGATCATTGAAATAATGATTGTCCGTTTGCTGCTCATCCCAGCATACTCAGATGCGGTTGGATTCAAACCAACTGCTCGAATCTCATAACCTAACGTTGTTTTCTTCATCATGAACCAAATCAACACGAGGAAGATCAGTGCCATGAAAATACCAATGTTTAACCGGGAATTGTTGGTCAAATTTGCTAAGAAAGGTGTTTGTAAAGAGGCATTGTCGCCTACCATTTTGGTCACACCTTTTGTTGTGATCATGGATTCATTCATGACGTTATTGACGATATGATTTCCTGTATACAATAAAATATAATTCATCATAATAGTTACGATAACTTCACTCGTACCAAAGAAGGCACGTAAGATACCTGGAATAGCTGCAGCAATTGCACCACAGGCTGCCCCTACAAGAATAGCGGTAGGCAACACGATGATTCGAGGAGCATCTGGCATAGACAATGCGACCCAGATACTTGCTACCCATCCTGCTAATGCTTGTCCAGAAAGACCGATATTAAAGAATCCTGCAGAATTCGCTACTGCGAATCCCAAAGCTGTAAAAATCAGTGGACCAGCTGTAACGAAAATCTCACCAATATTTCTAGCATTCAATCCGCCGCTTTGACCATTGATAAATACGGTACGGAACATTTGAAGATACCCATCGATTGGGCTGTAGCCAAATGCCGCCATGATGATTCCACCAAGGATAAAACCAAGCAGAACAGCAATGATCGGCACAAGCAGGTTCCGAATTTTTTCTTTGCGGTTATTCAACAGAACCACCTACTTCCTCCATTTGTAGCTCGCGTCGGGCTTCTTCTAATGAATAACCCGCCATTAGTAATCCGAGTTCTTTTTCTGATGTCTCTTTCGGATCAACGACGCCAACAATCTCACCAGCATGGATAACGGCGATTCGGTCTGATACGTTCAAAATCTCATCTAATTCGAAGCTGACTAACAAGACAGCTTTGAATTTGTCCCGCTGTTCGATCAAACGTTTATGGATAAACTCAATTGCGCCTACGTCTAAGCCCCGTGTTGGGTTCGCTACGATCAAAAGATCCGGATCACGGCTGATTTCCCGTGCAATAATCGCCTTTTGCTGATTCCCGCCAGAGAGGGCACGAGCAGGAACAATCTCATTGACTGTACGGACATCAAACTCTTGGATCAATCCACGGGCAAATTCATTCATTTCCCCGTAGTCCAGCACGCCATAATTGCTCAGCGGTTTTTGATAATACGTTTGTAAAGCAATGTTCTCTGAAAGCATCATGTCTAGAACCAATCCATATTTATGACGGTCTTCCGGCACATGCCCGACACCTGCCTCCGTTACTTTACGAGGTTTGAAATTTGTAATGTCGTCACCATTCAATAAGACTTTGCCGCTTTCGGATTTTCTTAATCCTGTGATTGCCTGTAGCAATTCCGACTGTCCGTTGCCATCTATTCCGGCAATCCCCAGAACTTCCCCAGCCCGCACTTCCAAACTTAAGCCTTTAACAGCCTCTAGGCCGCGATTTTCTTTTACAACTAAGTTTTCGATAGACAGGACGACTTCTTTTGGTTCTGCAGGTTTTTTCGGTGTTTTGAAGGAAACAGAACGTCCAACCATCATATCTGCCAATTGCTGTGACGTTACGTCTTTGACATTGACTGTACCTATTCCTTTGCCTCGGCGAATCACTGTACAACGGTCCGCTACTGCTTTGATTTCATCCAACTTATGAGTAATCAAAATGATGGATTTTCCTTCCCGAACAAGTCCTCTCATAATGACAATCAATTCTTCGATTTCTTGTGGTGTCAGTACTGCAGTTGGTTCATCAAAAATCAGTACATCTGCACCCCGGTATAATGTTTTTAGAATCTCCACACGCTGTTCCATCCCGACTGAGATGTCTCGCACATAAGCATCCGGGTCAACCGATAAGCCATATTGCTCAGAAACCCGTTTGATTTCTTTGCGGGCTTTTTTACGGTCTAACACACCCAATTTATTTGGTTCGCTTCCTAAAATGATATTTTCCGTGACAGTAAACGCGTCAACCAGCATAAAATGCTGATGAACCATACCAATGCCAAGTTTATTAGCTGCTGTAGGGCTAGTAATATTCACTTTCTCCCCATTCATCAAGATATCGCCTGATGTCGGTTCTAACAAACCGGACAGCATATTCATCAAGGTCGACTTGCCAGCTCCGTTTTCCCCAAGCAATGCGTGGATTTCTCCCGGCCTTACTTGTAAGTTGACATCGTCATTGGCTTTGAAGGTTCCAAACTCTTTGGTGATATGGCGCATTTCTACAACATATTTTTCTTCAGCCAAGTTTCTCACATCCTTACTTTCTAATTCGCTCTCACACTCAGTGACACAACAATTTTTAATACAAATAAATGCTAATGCTTAGGATGGTTATTATCCTCATGAAAACTCAACAGCTTTCATCAAGACATTAACCACTAAAGATGTATTAGCAAGACGAGCATCTGAACGATAGCGAATCGCTCAACTCTACTATCGTTCAGAATTTCTTGTCTTTTTTTAATTCATTGTTTTAAAAAACTTGCTTATTTTTCTGGTTTTTCTGGCACTTCAACTTTGCCATCAATCACATCTTGTTTTGCTGTTTCGATCGCTGCTTTTGCATCATCTGATAAGAAACCTTCAGTGATATCTACACCGCCGTCTTTCAAACCATAAACGATGTGTTCGCCGCCAGGGAAGTTATCTTCTAATGCACGTGTTGAAATATCTTGTACGGCTGCGCCTACACCTTTAAGTGTTGAAGCCAATGTGAAGTTGTCTTCTTTGCCGTCTTTTGTTTTGTATGCACCTTCGTCTTGTTGGTCGCTATCTACACCGATAACCCAAACTTTTTTGTCTGCAAGGTCAGCTTCGTTCAATTGTTCATTGATTGCTTTTGCTTCTTGGAAGACACCAGCACCAGTACCACCTGAAGCATGGAAGATTACGTCAACGCCGCCTTGGTACATTGAAGCTGCTAGGGCTTTCCCTTTTGCAGGGTCACCAAATGATGCTGCATATTGAGAATCAATTTTGATCTCTTTGCCTAATGCTTTAGAAGCATCTTCGACACCTTTGATAAAACCAGCTTCAAAACGGTCGATTACGACACCTTCTTCACCGCCGATAAAGCCAACTTTGTTTGTTTTTGTTGTATAAGCTGCTGCAAAACCAGCTAAGTAAGCTGCTTCGTTGTCTTTGAAGGTTGCAGAAACAACATTGTCTTTGCCTTCGATGACATCATCGATAATCCCAAATTGAGTATCAGGGTTTTGTGCTGCAGCTGCTTCAATTGAATCTTTCAATAAGTAACCGACACCAAAAATCGTTTTGAATCCGTTTTGGACAGCACCATTTACGTTTGTTGTATATTCTGAAGCTTCATTTGATTGAACGTAGTCATATCCACCAACACCGCGAGCGATGTTATGTTCTTTCCCCCAAGCTTCCAAACCTTCCCAAGCAGATTGGTTGAATGAACGGTCATCTACACCACCGATATCGGTAACGATTGCTACACTGTGTGCTGCATCTGTTTTGCCGTCTGCAGAACCGCCGCCTGTTGAATCAGTCGAACCTGACTTTCCTCCATTGCCACATGCACCAAGTAGTGTCAACCCAGCCACTGCAACAATTCCTAAACTAAATAATTTTGCTTTTTTCATTGCTGTAAAGCCCCCTATAAAATAGTTTTTATTTTTCAACAGCCGCTTCGACTGAATGAACATGGTTTATAGATCTTTGTTCGTAAAATAATATGGCAGCAACCCTTCGACAGTTGTCTCTTTGATTATACCATCGTCTCCCACAAGAGTGACTGGCATATCCGGCTGACAGAACTCAACCATTACTTGGCGGCAGGCGCCACAAGGTGAGATAGGCTCTGGCGTATGACCAGCAACAACTAAGTGTTGAAAGTCTTTTTCGCCTTCTGAAATTGCTTTGAAAAATGCGGTGCGTTCCGCGCAATTCGTTAAGCCAAACGAAGCATTTTCGATATTGATGCCTTGATAGATGGTTCCTTTTTTGGTGACCAAGCAGGCCCCAACTGGAAATTTAGAATAAGGAACGTAAGCTTTGTCTAATGCGGCAACTGCCGTTTCGATCCACTCTTTTTTCGCTTTTGTCATGATGAACCTCACTTTATTGAATTAGTAGCCAGCCCCCGTTGACCCTGTAACGATTGCTACACTTGCACTGGTTCCTAAACGATTTGCTCCTGCTTCGACCATTGCTGCTGCTTCTGCTTCGTTATGGATGCCGCCAGATGCTTTCACACCCATTTCAGGGCCCACTGTTTCACGCATCAGTTTGACATCAGCAACAACCGCTCCGCCAGTAGAGAATCCTGTCGATGTTTTGACAAAATCAGCTCCTGCTGCTTTCGCTAATTCACAGGCCTTTACGATTTCTTCATTGTCTAAAAGTGCTGTTTCAATAATGACTTTCACTAATGCTTTGTCTTTAGCTGCTGCAACAACCGCTTCGATATCCGCTTGAACTTTTTTGAACTGTTTTGATTTCAAGGCACCAATATTAATGACCATATCCACTTCATCGGCACCATTCTTGATGGCATCTGCCGTTTCATAAGCTTTGACTTCTGATGTATTGGCACCTAAAGGAAAGCCGATCACGGTACAAACAGCCGTCGGTTCACCTTTTAATTCTTCTGCTGCCAAAGCTACCCAAGTAGGATTGATACAGACAGAATAAAAGTGATAGGTTTTTGCCTCTTCAATGATGCGCAAGACATCTTCTTTTGTTGCATCTGCCTTTAAAATAGTGTGGTCGATCATGCGATTTAATTCCATTTCACTCGCTCCTTATTCTGTAATGATTTCATGGATCAACGGTGGCTCACCGCCGCTTTCTCCGATTTCAATATTTTGATAGATCAATTCGATGACATCATCGATGGCTTCTGTGTTGCTGTAGATCGTTAACAGTGCTTCACCTTGCTCAACAGACTCTCCCACTTTTTTATGCAGTTTGATTCCTACTGCGTGATCGATGTCTTCTTCTTTAGTTTTGCGGCCGGCACCTAACATCATAGCTGCGATGCCTAGTTCATTGGCAACGATCTTAGTTACGACGCCAGAAGTTTTTGCTGGTAATGCTCTTTGATAATTGGCAGTCAAGATTTGGCTTGGATCATCGATCACTGAATCATCGCCACCTTGATTACGGATCATTTCACGAAATTTAGCCAACGCTTTACCAGAGTGCAGTGCCTCTTCCAATAATGCGCGTGCTTCTTCCAACGATTCTGCTTTTTGGGATAAAACAACCATTTGGCTGCCTAATGCATAACACATTTCTTCTAAATCAGCTGGACCGTTTCCTTGCAATGTTTCAATAGCTTCCACTACTTCCAAACTATTTCCAATGGCTTCGCCTAACGGCTGTGACATATCTGAGATCACTGCCATTGTCTGACGGTTCGCTAATTTGCCAATCCGAACCATCGTTTGTGCTAAGCGTTTGGCATCCTCAATTTTCTTCATGAAAGCACCGTCACCAGTCGTCACATCTAACACGATGGCATCCGCACCTGCTGCGATTTTCTTACTCATGATCGAGCTAGCGATCAATGGAATCGAGCTTACGGTTGCTGTGACATCCCGCAACGCATATAATTTTTTGTCTGCAGGGGCCAAATCCCCCGACTGACCGATAACCGCTACTTTGCTTTCGTTTACGAGGCGAATAAACTCTTCTTCTGCAATCTCAATCTGAAACCCGGGAATTGATTCTAATTTATCCAGCGTACCGCCTGTGTAACCAAGTCCACGACCAGACATCTTGGCAACTGGCACACCAACACTTGCTACTAGTGGTGCTAGAATCAACGTGGTAGTATCACCGACACCCCCTGTTGAATGTTTATCTACTTTGATGCCTTCGATTGAAGAAAGATCAATGACTTCACCAGAATTTGCCATAGCTAAAGTTAGGTTTGTGATTTCTTCATCGGACATATCCACATAAAAAATAGCCATCAACAAAGCACTCATCTGATAATCTGGAATACTTCCTTCAGTATACGCAGTTACAATGTAGTCGATCTCTTCCTTTGTCAATGACTTACCGTCACGCTTCTTTTCAATTAAATCCACCATTCGCATCAAAATGACCCTCGCTTCCTCTGACATTATACAATATTTTTCTTGTAGGTAAACCACTTTAGTAAAACGGTTTACTATATAAAACAAAACTATGAAAACACTTACAATTGGAAATATACCGCACTATTTCGCAATTGTCAATGCCTTCACGCTCTCACGAAGAATTAATTTTGTATCAAAAATCTTATTTGGAATTCTTCGAGAAGGAAACTCGATGGCGTCTACCAAAAATTTCGCTGCCGTAAAGCCAATCTCAAAGGTTGGCTGCATCACCGTGGTCAATGGTGGTGTGATGTATTCCGTTAGCTTCAATGCGTCAAAACCAATCACAGAAATATCCTCAGGCACTTTTTTCCCTGCTTCATAGATTGCTTGATAACAGCCGATCGCCATAGCATCATTCCCACAAAAAATAGCCGTAAGCTCGCGGTATTTCAATAATTTCTTGCAGGCATCGTATCCACCGGTCACTGTTAACTCAGCCGACTCCACGTAACGCCCTTTAAACGGGATCTGATGATCTTTCAACGCATGACGATAACCATTGAAACGTTCTTCCAATTGATAATAACCAGTACTTTCTTTTAGCATACCGATGTTTTGATGGCCATTATTGATCAGATAGCTGACTGCTTGATAAGCGCCTTCGTATTCTTTCACAATCAAACGGCCATTGTCTCTTTGATTGATTCCCCGATCGACGAGAATAATTGGTCGGTCATCAAAAAAACCGCTCTTCAATGAATACTCGTCAGGCAGCTGATGCGGTGTTGCCAAAAGAATACCATCCACTGATCGATGAGACAGCTCTCTCAAATATTGTATTTCTTTTTCTTGGCTATGTCGGGAGTTACACAATACCAGCATATACCCCAATGGATTGAAATAGCTTTCTGCTCCTTCAATGATTTTAGAAAAGAAAAAATCCGTAACGTCAGGAACAATCATACCGATCGTTTTTGAGTGGCGATTGATTAGATTCGAAGCAAAAAAATCTGGCTTATAATGGTGCTTATTAACGATATCCAGTACCCGTTTGCGGGTTTCTTCACTGAAACGGCTACCTTTATTGTTCAGAATTTGCGAAACAGTAGTTACAGATACCCCTGCCATTTCAGCAATCTGCTTGATTGTCAGTTTCATTTACTTCTCACCTCTTTCTTGCCTAAAGTGTAGCAAATTTTTTCTAAAAAAAATAGCACCCCTTGCTTTCTTCCAAAATTTTCTTTTTACAAGGGTTAAAAAACAGCTCCATTCCTTAAAAAAATCGACAAAAGAAAACAAAAAATAAAAGACCAGCGATTCTAGGCAGCTCCTAGCAAATGATCGTGGTCTTTAAAAAACAGGTAAACCTACTTGTGAACGTGAAAAACGTCTGCTTTGCGCGCTTATTCTTTGTAGCTTTGAATAATATAATACCCTTTGTCTTTTTTGATGATTTCGGCATTACCAAAGGTTTGTTGCATTTTCTTTTGGGCACTGGGGGCACCTTGTTTCTTTTGAATCACGATCGTTAATGTGCCACCAGACTTCAATAACGGAAAAGCGCCAGTCAAGATTTCATGTACGACATCTTTGCCCGCTCGGATCGGCGGATTGCTGAGAATTGCTGCATAGGTGGATCGGTTTAAGCTTTCGTAGATATTCGAAGCATGAATATCGACATTTTCGATGCCATTGCGTTGCGCATTCCCTTTGGCAAGATCGACAGCGCGCTGATTGATATCGATCATTTCCACTTGACGTCCCGAGGCATGAGCCAATGACAAGCCAATCGGTCCATAGCCACAACCAACATCCAAAATCACGCCTTCCGGCAAATCCGACCATTCAAACGCATCAATCAATACACGAGAGCCATAATCGACTGTCTCCCGCGAAAAGACACCACTGTCTGTCACAAACTGAAATTTCTTCCCTTTCAACTCAAAAGACCACTGCTCAAAATCATGTGCGGTATCCGGATTTTCTGTATAATAGTGATTTCCCATCTTTGTTCACCCTTTTTTCTTTTAACTAGCGATAGTTCTCGCTTTATCTGTTTGACAATCAAAAGCATTTCATTTGCTGACTCTTTTCCATGATACCGAAATTCCTGCAGAAGTAAACTCCCGATAATCCTTTCCTCGATGAATCTTAGATAATTTTCGTTTCTTTGCATACGATTTTTCCTGGTTTTTTTATAAGTTCCTGCCATTTCTATGGTAAAATATTTCCGAGCAGCAACCAGATACAGAAAATCAGCCTTTTCTGAAGGCCAAGTACCGGTCTGCAAAGATAGACAGGTTCTATATGAAGGAGTCGAACATGCAAGAAACCATGAATTTTTATCAAATTCCTCGGGAGCAATGGCAAGGCTTTTACACCAATGGCATGATGCCTTTCACTCAAGAAGAATTAGACAATATCAAAAGTTTGAATGACCGCATCTCGGTCCAAGATGTCGAAGATGTTTACGTGCCACTGTGCCATCTGATCCACCTTTATATGAAAGAATTTGAATCTCTCACGTTAAGTAAAGGACTTTTCTTGCATCGTTATGTCAAAATGCCGCCATTCATTATTGGCATTGCCGGCAGTGTCGCTGTTGGTAAAAGCACAACGGCGCGTTTGGTTCAAAACCTGTTGAGCCGGCTTTTCCCTCGGCGCACCGTGCAACTGATTACTACTGATGGCTTTTTGTACCCAAACGAGGTCCTAGAAGCACGAGGGATCTTGGATCGAAAAGGATTCCCTGAAAGTTATGACATGGAAGCATTGATCAATTTTTTGAACGCGGTGAAGTCTGGAGAATCTGAAATCAAGATCCCCGTTTACTCTCATGAAGTTTATAATATTATTCCGGATACGTTTGAAATCATCAATCAGCCAGATATTTTGATCGTTGAAGGAATCAATACATTACAGCTGCCCGCGAACCAGCAGATTTATGTCAGTGATTTCTTCGACTTTTCGATTTTCGTGGATGCGCAGCCCGATCTGATCGAAAAGTGGTATTTAGAGCGTTTTGAATCTCTTTTGGATACGGCTTTTCAAAAACCAAACAATTATTACTATCAGTATGCGATTGGCGACCGCGGTGAAGCAATCAAAATGGCAAAAGAAGTATGGAAAAATGTGAATTTAAAGAATTTACACGAGTATATCTTGCCTACACGCAGCAGAGCCGATATAATTCTCCATAAAACAAAGCACCATTCAATCGATGAAGTATTCTTGCGAAAATATTGACTGCTTCATTATTCACCCTTATGCTGTTGAAAAGGAACCTTCCTTTTTTCAATAAAACTAAAAGAATAGAGGTAATTTATTGTGACAAACGTTGACAACATGCCAAACGTTGAAAAAATTATCGTACTCGATTACGGTAGTCAGTACAATCAACTGATCACCCGACGTATTCGTGAGTTCGGTGTTTTCTCAGAGTTATTGAGCCACCGCATTACTGCTGAAGAAGTAAAGGCGATGAATCCTAAAGGGATCATCCTTTCTGGCGGTCCAAACAGTGTGTATGATGAGAAGGCATTTGGTATTGATGAAAAGATTTTTGATTTGGGGATCCCCGTGTTAGGAATCTGTTACGGTATGCAGTTGATTACTTATAAATTAGGCGGAAAAGTTGAACCAGCCAAAAACCGCGAATACGGTAAAGCAGAATTGGAAGTCACTTCTGCCGATGCTGCTCTTTTCCAAAATACACCTGTGAAACAAACAGTTTGGATGAGTCATGGCGATTTAGTTACCCAAGCGCCAGCAGGTTTTGACGTCGTTGCCACCAGCAAAGACTGTCCAATTGCTTCTATCCAACATGCAGAGCGCAAAATGTATGGTATCCAATTCCATGCCGAAGTCCGTCATTCCGAATATGGCAATGATTTGTTGCGTCACTTTGCAATCGATGTTTGCCAATGTACAGGCGGCTGGACAATGGACAACTTCATTGATATGGAGATCGCTAAGATCCGCGAACAAGTGGGTGACAAGAAAGTCTTATTAGGTCTATCCGGCGGTGTTGATTCTTCTGTCGTTGGTGTTCTCTTACAAAAAGCGATTGGTGACCAATTAACGTGTATCTTTGTTGATCATGGTCTATTGCGTAAAGGAGAAGCCGAACAAGTCATGGAAAATCTTGGCGGAAAATTCGGCTTGAATATTATCAAAGTTGATGCCAAAGAGCGTTTCCTATCCAAATTGGCTGGTGTTTCTGATCCAGAAGAAAAACGCAAGATTATTGGGAATGAATTCGTTTATGTCTTTGATGACGAAGCAACCAAGCTGGCCGGTGAAGAAGGCGTGTCTTTCCTTGCACAAGGGACCCTTTATACCGATGTGATCGAATCAGGAACAGAAACAGCACAAACGATCAAATCTCACCACAACGTAGGCGGTCTGCCTGAAGATATGCAATTCAAATTGATCGAACCATTGAACACATTGTTCAAAGACGAAGTTCGTGAATTAGGAACCCAATTAGGCATGCCCGACAGCATCGTATGGCGTCAACCATTCCCAGGCCCAGGTCTAGGTATCCGTGTTCTTGGCGAATTGACTGAAGAAAAATTAGAGATCGTCCGTGATTCAGATGCCATCTTGCGAGAAGAAATCGCCAATGCTGGATTGGATCGCGACATTTGGCAATACTTCACTGTCCTACCAGGTATCCGCTCTGTAGGTGTAATGGGTGATGGCCGTACGTACGATTACACTGTTGGCATCCGTGCAGTCACTTCCATCGATGGAATGACCGCTGACTTTGCCCGCATCCCCTGGGAAGTCTTACAAAAAATCAGCGTCCGTATCGTGAACGAAGTCGCACACGTCAATCGAATCGTGTATGATATTACGAGTAAGCCACCTGCAACTGTGGAGTGGGAATAATAAAAGAAACCGTGAATCCTTTGATACTAAAGGGATTCACGGTTCTTTTTTGCTTTTGAAGTTCTTTTACTGAAGAAAAGATACTATAGAGAAACAGTTATCATATCATCGTCTGAGATTAGTCGTATTACTTTATATGTTCAACTTCTGCTTTTTAAATAAAAATTAATTTTGTATACTATTCTTAATAAAATGAAAGAAAATCAAAAGAGCTAATATGTTTTTTAGCAATTTTCAGAAGAAAGGAGGGTTCTTTTGAACAAAAAGATATGGTTATCTGTGGATGTTCTGTTCAAAAATACAGTATGGTATAGTTCGGGCTCTAACTTGCATTCACTTGATACTCAACAGAGAGCATATGATATATGGAATAGAGCCAATGATTTGGTTAAAAAAAATGACAGTCCATTTGATCTCACTGATGGAATAACAAATCTAAAAAGAAGTATAAATCATCGTCTGAAACTTATCGAAGAAATATATCATTTAAAAAAAATAGATTTCCCAGAAAAACCCAAAGGTTATTTGGAGCTATTAGAAAGCTATTCTATTGTACGTCCTTATTTAATGAAAACAGTTATGGAGATTAGAAATCATATAGAACATAATGACACTCCACCACCTAATCACCAAAGATGCAAAGAATTGGTTGACATGGTTTGGTATTTTCTCAAGTCTACAGATTCCCTTGTTTCAAGCTTAACCACTGATTTCGAATTTTATATTTATGATAAAAATAATAACGAAACTCACTATGGGGGAACAGTTTATTTAGATCATACTACCCATGAGACTATGAAAATCTTGGGATGGTTCCCTTGCGAGTCTATAAGTACAGAAAAAAAAGAAAATTACATACCATTATATGTAGAAGCCTTGAACGGAAAAGAGAAATGGGATGACACTAAATACCATCAAGATAAATTAATCACAGATTTGTGGATCATCGGTACGGCAGATACGAAGGATTTTAATTATCATAGCTTTATCCGCCACCTCTTCATATCAGCAAGATAAACTAGAATCTTGAAACTCAATTGTTTTTTCTCTTTTTGTGATTTAATGAACAATTAGTTTGTTTGTCACTTTATGCTACTAGTTCGAAAGAGAAATTCAAACTTTTAAATTCCTAATTTTTAGTAATAAGAAACTAAGGAAACAGAGCACTACAAATTTGAATGTTGTACACCTACCTATTCCACACAACTTACTTTCAGAGAAAACTACCAAGGAGAGATTATATGCAAGTCACTATCATTGATACTAGTTCCGAGTTTGAGAAAAAAGTTAATTTCTCATATGTTGTCATTATTAGTAAATATATAGGCAAATTTCTATTTGTAAGACATAAAAACAGAATTACTCTTGAAATACCCGGAGGAAAGATTGAACATGGCGAAACTGCATACGAAGCAGCCCATAGAGAACTAGCTGAGGAAACAGGAGCAACTATATTTTCTTTGAAAAAAGTTTTTTATTACGAAGTGTCTACTCCCTTAAAAACTGACTATGGAATGGTATTCGTTTCCAACGTAACGCAAAAAAGTGCTGACTTGAAATTCGAAATCAGTGAGCTATACGAATTAAATGAATTCCCTAAGAATAGTACCTATCCGACTATTCAGCAAAAAATTTTTTCTCACTACCTTCTTAATAACGCCTGAAAATTTATTTGATAACCTGTTCTTTTATTAGACTTGCTAATTAAATCTGAATATAACAGTTTGTGGAGCTGATAATTGAAAGAGGCTTAACCAGTATCGATCCGAAAACAAAAATCCAGGTAGGTATTAGTACCTATCTGGATTTTTGTCTATTTCGCATCTCTTCCTGCGAACAGCCATAAAATCACGTGGTTTCGCGTATTGTTTTTGCCAACTAAAACTTTCCACCTTCTAGCCTTCTACTCCACTACGATTTGCTTACTGCCGCCATTTTTTTCTTCGAAAGTGATCGTAAATAAGTCGGTTGCGGCATCGTAAGTGATGCCTTCACTTTGGGATATGATTTGCTGGTAGTTTTTTGGAAGTTTTAAGGTCATGGTCGTTGTTGTTTGCGTAGGATCAGAGAAAGTATAGGTAGTCTTTCCTTCTGTGTTTGTCTTGATCAGCGATAATGGTTTATTGGCGGTGATGTCTGCCATCGTGCCGCCAGTGTTCTTCCAAAAATTGATTCCTACATACTCATTTTGGTCGAGTTTTACTGCTTGGATTTCTGATGTGTTTGCTAAAATTTCTAATGGCTTTTCTTTGGCATAAGCAGTCAATCCAGCCTCATCAATGCCTGGTAACGTGACATAGGCATAATGTTCAGCAACCGGGTTTTTACCGTGATCGATCAGAAATTTGCGGTATTCTCCTGTATACCTTTCATTACTAGGAAAAGCTTCATTGATTTCAGTATAACTGCCGGAACGCGTCTCATGAACCACCGTTACGGATGTTTTTTCAGGAAAATAGTAACCAATGTTTGCCTGTGAATGGTCAGAAGCTAGTAATAGCCATTGCTTGTCACTGACTTCTTTAGGCTGGTCAATGATTCCCTGATCCGAACGGACTTGATAGGTGTAATCAGCATTCAGCAAGCGGTTATCTACGACGGTTTCAATGGAAGCTGTCGTACTTCCTGAAATACCTGCCCCTAAAGCAACGATTTGTCCATCAACGATAAACCACGATTTCTTTGCTTGCAGGTTCATTGGTAGAACCGTGCCGTTGTTTTTCGTTTCAGCTTTGTTTAATGCCATTCCCACTGCAGCTGCACCATCATGCGCTACCCCACCGACCCATTTTTCTTTAGATGTAACAGCTGTGAAGGCAGAAGTTTCATCTGCAAGTTGTACGGTATCGACTGTCGTACCGGGTAAACGATAAGGATCGACAGTCGGCCAATAAGCAGCATTGAATTGAACGTCATCCTCATTGTAGAGATATACCATTCCGTCTGCTGTATGCCAGCCGCGCTTATTTTCTTTATTCCCTGCTTCAAATGATGAGGTTCGACTAGAATATAAACTTAGTCCCAACATATAATTCGGTGTTCGCTGAACGAATCGATCCATTGAAGCATACATTTTCGTACCAATAAACGGCAGAGTATTTCCTGTGATGGCATCATCAGCTAATAGCTGTTTCGTCATTTGTAAGTCGTTGAAATCACGAGGATTTGTTAAGTAATAGTCTGGATTCTCTTTGATCCAGTATTTCGCAGCTTCTTGGAATTTCTTTTGATAGTCTGAAGGTGCGAACTGCGAAACGATCAGTAAATTGTAGATTGTTGACGAGCCATAGCCGACTTTTGTTCTAGCTGGTGCACGTGAGATAGAGCGCCCATTAACTAATGGCAGCATTTCCCCTTGATAAATCAATGGCAGAAAGGCCTGATCCACGTTCTCAACAAATGCTTGAATGACAGCTGAATTCATTTCAAAGCTAGATCCTTGCGTGATGGCTAAGATTTGACCCACACCTTTGATCAAAACATTTCCGTATGAACCCGTATAAGGAATCGTATTGTGTTGGATAAAAGAGCCATCTTTATAAAAACCATCCCCTTTTGTGACCAAACGAAAGACTTCCTCTATGCTAGTAGTAGCTTGGGTGATTTTCCCGGCATTTTTTTGCAAGATCCCTAGGCCAAGTACAGTCAGAGCAAGATCCGTTCGATTGGCGCCGGAAGTAACAAAGTCGGGAATAAACGCAAGATCAGTAAATGATCCTTGCGTCTTGGTATACAGTTGCTTGAATGGGTCTGGTACATACCCGCTGATGGCGGCCGTATAGCGTTGCAATTTATCTGCTGGGATCTGATCACCGAGAATCATCAATGTACTAATCAACTTTTGCGGGATCCCGATTTGCCAATCCCACCAGTTTCCATGGTATTTTTTTCCATCGTAGTCTTTTTTTGTGACCATAAAATCTAATCCATCGATAATCGTTGCTGCCACTGTGGGATCTTGATACAAGGAACTGCCTTTTGTGCCGTAGGCCAATGCTATTTTTTGTAATTTGGTAAATTGGGTCGTCAAATCGGCAGACGGAGTATTCCCTTGCTCAAGGGGCCAGAGGGTCGTTCGATCCTCAGATTGAGCCATTGTTTGATAGAGTGCCACTGCATCGGCGGTGATCGTTTGGATATAATCGACTATTGTTGGATCGTTCGGATCATATTGATCTGAAACCAGTTGTTTTTGCCATTTTGCTTGTAATTGCGTGTATTCCTCCGTGGGATCGACGATA
The DNA here is from genome assembly GCF_051714805.1 of Enterococcus sp. AZ091. Lineage (NCBI taxonomy): Bacteria > Bacillati > Bacillota > Bacilli > Lactobacillales > Enterococcaceae > Enterococcus > Enterococcus sp. AZ091. The sequence continues at coordinate 765,574 of NZ_JBIOSO010000001.1, forward strand.
GGAATGCTGCCAACGCTGCCGCTGCGCATGGATGCCACAGATAGCTTCGATAGATTGCCAAATAAGCGAATCCCCACATAACCTGTCCACTCGCTATCGATCGAGGAACCATCTGGATAACGTACCTCTTCATTTTCATAGAAGAGCTGGTCATTTAAATATGCTTGAAAGCTTTTGCCTTCATAGCGAACCAGTAGCTTGTATGTCTGACCGGAAATTAGTGTCGGCCCCGAAATAGCCGTGAGCCATTTTCCTCCTGGCTGACCAAGTTGCCATTGGCCATCCCGATTATACGCGAATGACTGCCATTGACTTGTTTGCTGATCGTCAGCTCGAAAAACAAGCCCAATATTAGCTTGTCCTTCATACAAAAAGGTCAGCTCAAGATCACCTGAGGATTGCTCTCCGGCGTCTTTATTGAGTGAAACAGATTCTAAACTGGTACCTTGTTTTGTATTCGTAATCGTTAAGCCATTGCTGTTACTGGTTTTATCGGCTTTACCGACTACATCTTGCCACGTGCCTAATTGATTGGGAAAATCGGACTGATACAGCGGCTGTTCGAACTGCTTTTCACTCGTTTCTTCTTCAGCGACAGCCCCCACCTGTATTCCTTCAATAGTTCCCCCTAACAAAATGAGACAGCCTATCAACAATACGACTCTGCTCCCGTTTTTCATTCGCTCCTCCTTATTATGTTTCATCTATAAAAGCGCTACCAATTAACAAAAAGAGAAAAGAGTGAAGAAAACGATTTTCCGCACCCTGATTCTCTTGAACAACTTTTGTCAAACTTCTTTCACTGGTGTCCTAAGCGAAAAAAGCTTGATTACTACTTGAGACCTTTCACATAGACCACTAACTATGGTCTGAGCTACTTACTACTCTCTTGTTACTGTCTATTAACCTAAAATCCCAAATGCACTTAGTACGATGGATAAAATCAAAATAATCCAAATGACTCGAGTTGAGTTGAGTTTCTTTTGTCCTAGCATCCAGTAAGTTAGCAACACCAAAATAATCGGCACGAGGGATGGCAAGATGGCATCCAACGTATCTTGGATCACTAATTCCACACCGTCTTTTTTGTAAACAAATGGGACTGTCGCTTTGACCACTGATGGAATCAACGCACCGATGACTGTGACCCCTAAGACAGTCGCTGCATTAGTAAAGGCGGATAACTTATCTTTCAAGGTCGTTACTAATTTGACTCCTTGCTTGTATCCTAGCGGTAAAAGAGCTGCCCGGCCAAACAAAAGCGCAATATTGGCAATAATCCAGATGACACAACCAACAACCGAACCATTTTGAGCAAGCGTTCCGGCAACTGAACCAAAAATCGTCCCCCAGATAACGTGGAATAAGGAATCGCCAACACCTGCCAATGAACCCATTAATGCGGTTTTCAGCGCAAGGATCGTCTCTTTGGCTTTATGACCATCTTGTTCTTCGATTGCAACATCAATGCCCATGATCAAATTTCCAAAAATCGCATTCGTGTTAAAGAATTGATTATGCGTCCGCATCATGTCTTGCAATTGCGTCTCATCATGACCATAGAATTTTTTTAACACAGGTAAGATCCCATAAAGGTAACCGGAACTCATCATACGTTCATAATTCCAGTTTAATTGACTGGCTAAAATATAGCGCCAGCTGATCGTGTTCAACTCTTTTTTCGTCAGTTTTTGATCACTCATCGCCATCATATCCTCCTTCAAAATCTCCGGCAGCCGCTGCTGCAACAGTTCCTTTTTCGCTGTCACGTTTAAAGACTAACATCGCTGCGATCATTCCGATAATCGATACCCCAAGCATTGGAACTTGTAGATAAGCTGCTAAAAAGAAACCTAACAACAGATAGGGAATATAGTGTTTTGTTGGTAAGTAGCGTAATAAGATGGCTACCCCGACAACAGGTAAGACACCACCAGCTGTTTTCAAGCCTGTCATCAACCATTCTGGTGTATTTTCAGTAATCGTAGTTACCACAGCATCTCCAGCTAACAGCATCAACAAGATGGGGATAGCCCGGGATAATCCCCATAAAAAGGATCCTGAAAGTACTAAACGAGGAATTCTTTTGATTTGCATGTGATCGATTGCTTTGTCGATTCGATGCAAAAGAAAGACGTTACAGAAACGAGCAACAACATCTAGTTGCAGCATCAGCAAGGACACTGGAACCGCTAATCCGATCCCGTACTCGGCACCATTTCCTGAGATAACCGCAAAGGCAGTCCCTAATACCGCACCGGTAAAGTAGTCTGGAACCGAGGCGCCGCCAAAAGCAGCGATCCCTAAACGCATCAACTGTAACGTTCCGCCGACCATCAAACCAGTTTTCAAATCACCCATGATCATCCCAGAGATCATACCGGCGATCGCTGGCTGAGTCAATGTATTGGAAATAAGTGAATCATTGATTGCAATAAAAGCATAAACAGTAATAAGAATAATTTGATACATTGCTAAATGCATGAATTTTCCTCCTAATTGTAAGAATCAATCCGAGCGAATAAGCGGTTCAAAATGTTGAAAATAAATCGTAGACACTTCTCTTTATGTGACTGATTGTCTATTTTTTTATTTATAAACAGAACCCACGAACTGCTCGTGATCATCCTCGTAATTTTTCTATAAAGTCGATGGATGGATCGTTGGGAACCAGTTGTGCTGTCACAGTTACTCCTTTGGCAGCAATCGCTTCAAAGATTGGTTCTTCTTCTGGCAAGACTTGAATGCTTTTCGTCACTTCACGAGCTCCTTCTTTGTAACTCATGTTGCCGACATTGATCGATTTGATTGGTCCACCCGCTTCTACAAAACGCAAAACATCTCGAGGATTCTTGAAAAGTAAAAATAGTCGCTGTCTGCCATATCTGCCAGAACGAATATTTTTGGCTGCCGTTTCGACAGGAAGAACCGATAATCGCATGGTGGATGGAGCTGCCATTCTTAATGAAGATTTTTGCAATGGATCTGATGCTGCTTCATCATTGGCAACAATGATTCGTTGCGTCCCTAAACTGGTAGACCAAATACCAGCGACTTGTCCATGGATCAACCGTTCATCGATCCGGGTGTTCACAATGTTTTCTTTTCCTGCATAGGCACTGAAATCACTCAGTTCTTCTTGTTTCTCCTCTTCTATTTCTTGTTCTGCTTGATTCATACCGGCTTTGACATCAACGATGTTTTCCTTTGCCAGACAAAGCAATTCTTTGATAGTTGCTTTCGGATTGACGACTGCTTCGATGACTACAGACAATGTCATTCCTGCTAAGATCTCTACTTCTTCGACATGCAAAAAATTCTTTACTGCTACATTACATGGTGTTCCGCCTAACAAATCAGCGATAATCAACGTGGATCCGTTAAGGGCTTTCATTTTTTCATTAAGGTCATTTTCAAACTGGAGATTATCCCCGTCTGGTCGTAAAGAAACGGTATGAACATTCTCTTGTTGACCGACGATCATTTCTAGACTGCCTTTGACCCCTTCTGCCATGCCGCCATGACTGATCAATACAATGTTTTCCAATACTTTCCCTCCTACTCAGCAGGTCGCCCTACTTAACATGTTATGCTCCCTGTAAGCATACTATATCACATGCCAAGTTATTCGTAAACCTAATATCTTAATATATTGAATTTTATTTTTAAACCGCTTTCAATGGTAATTAAAGAGTAATTCCGCTTATAATTGAGTGGCAAGAAAAGATTTAACATGTTATGCTTAATCTACTAGTAAAATTGGAATGGAGGGAAACCGCTGTGCTCCCAAAATATGAGCAAATCAAACAAGACCTATTACAAGAAATCAAAAATCATACATTTATTCCCGGTGATAAATTTTATTCTGAGGCTGACATCAAGCGTATGTACTCTGTAAGTTCGATCACTGCGGTCAAAGCGTTAAATGAATTGACCACCGCTGGCTATCTTTATCGGATCCAAGGAAAAGGAACCTTTGTCTCTAAAGCAAAGGTATCCCAAAATGTGAAATTCTCCGATATTGAACTGCATTCCATCGATCAGGAGAAAGTGAAAGTATTGTCTGTAGAGGAAGACAATCAGCCTGAGATCCTTAAGGAACTAGGTCTAGCTGCAAGTGCATCCTATTATCGAATCAAACGGGTTCGTTTTTTTGGTGACATTCCCTTTTTGGTGCACATCACGCATTTACCTAAAAAACTAATGAAAGAACCGGTGGCTAAAGACCTCACAGTATATGCCAGTGTCTATGAACGTGTACGCAAAGACTTTGCGATTGATCTTTTCTCCCTTGCTTCGGTTGAAACGAATGAAATTGTCTTTCCTGATGATTCTGAGTTATTGAACTTGTTGCAGTTAAGTTTCCGTGAACCAGCAGTCAAACAAGTCAAACACTCGTATTTAGCGGACGGCAGTATCGCAGAGTATATTGTTAGCTACAAGCACTGGAAATATTTCAAAACAAAAATAGAAGTAGAGCCCGAGTAATCTGCGGGACTCTACTTCTATTTTTAGTCAACTAGTGGTTGCTCACAAAAGATGAGCTCATTAATTTCTATCCCTTCCGTTTCAAAAATCACGATCTCATTTGTGCCTTTCTTCAAAAACTCTTTCGGACAATACAAGGAATGAATCGGTCCTCTTTGCCAGTAACGACCTAAGTTGATACCGTTGACGATGACCACCCCTTTGCCATAGCTGCGGCAATCGATAAATGTATCCGCGAGGTCAGTCAATGTGAATTCAGCTTGATAAAAAGAAGGCTGGGCCGGATTTTTACCGGCAGTATAATCGATTTTTTTGAGTTGATCTGCTGACAATGTCAATGCATATTGCCGATAGCCTTGATGAAAATGGATGTCTTGCATGATTCCCCCACGAATGCCTTTCACTTGTGTCGGCCCATTCAATTTAAAGCCATAGTTCACTCGGCCTAAGTTCTCTACTAAAACATCTAGTTCAATCCATTCTTTCTCTGGCGTACCCTTGATCATCACTTCTTCCCCAAGGTTTTCTTGATATTGAATTGTCTGCAGGCTACCGTCTGCAAAAAGATGCAATCGGTCACTGGCCTCCACAACTTTGAGCTTATTTTCGTGATGATAATTTTTTAAGTTTACTGAATAAAGCATATACCCATAACCAGGTCCTGCTTCTTCCATCGTTATTGGATACATCGTTTCTTGGGCCGTCATCATCTGGTCTTTTACCGCCAACAGTGAGACGCTGTTTTGCACAGGGAATGTTCCTAAAGAACCAAATGTTTTCCTGCGGGGCTCGGCTTGCCACACTTCAGGACATACTTCTTTAATGGCTCTTTGTACATGGAAGTATTTCTCAGTCGGCTCGCCAGCTTCCGTCAATAACGCATCGTAGTCATAGCTAGTCACTTGTGGCAAATCCAACACACCACGAGCAGAACAACCATTATAAAAACCAAAATTGGTTCCGCCATGGAACATATAGAGATTCAATGAACCCAAGTCTAGCATATCCTTGACTTCATTAGCTAAATCTTGGCCATCACGCTTGATAATCGGTTCTCCCCAACGATTGAACCAACCGTCCCAGTATTCCATGCACATAATCGGCCACTTTTTGTCGTGTTTTGCCATAAATGCCTTCATCACTGCAGCGTTCTCTTTGGAATGACTCCCGAAATTTCCTGTTACGAAAACATCCTCTTCAATCAGTGTGCCCGCATCCAGCACTTCTTCCCAAGCACCATCTGACGTAAATAACGGAACATCAATACCGAATTCTTCCATCAACTGTTTCGTTTGCCGCAAGTACTCTTTCTCCATACCATAAGAACCATATTCATTTTCGACTTGCATCATGATGACTGGTCCGCCATGTGTCACTTGCAAAGGAACTAATTTTGGTAAAAGCACACTGAAATAAGAACGGACTTTTGCCATAAATCGTGGATCAGTTGAACGCAATCGCACGTGCTCTTTCAGCAACCAAGCAGGTAGCCCGCCGAATTCCCATTCCGCACAAATATAGACAGATGGCCGCAAAATGACCATCAAGCCAAGTTCTTGCGCCAATGACACAAAAGCGACGATGTCTTTCATCCCCTCAAAGTCATAGATGCCTTCCACTGGCTCATGCAGATTCCAAGGAATATAAGTCTCTACGGTATTCGCACCCAGTGCTTTCAAATTGTATAAACTATCTTCCCATTGCGCCGGCGTCATGCGAAAATAATGGATCGCGCCACTAATCAATTTAGTTGGTTTTCCATCTACCAAAAATTCTTCTTTTATCTCAAACGTTTGCATGTCGACTTCCCCTTTACCAATATCTTTGCCAATCAGGCATCGCCAACCGAATCAGCGCTTCTAAATAAAAATAATCTCCCCATAGATTAGGTTCATCGATGCCTTTTCCTTCGGCATGAGCATAAACGCCATGGAGCAGTAATCCTTCATTGTCAGGTACTTGACTTGCTGCATAGTGTTCTCCCAACTGATAAATCATCCCTTTGGCCAGTAACTGTGCATCGGGAAAAGCCTGCATTTTTGCTGCTTCCAATAGTCCGCAAGCAGCAATCGCTAATGCCGAACTATCTTTATCTGAAGGTGTTTGGTCATTAAAATCAAAATCCCAATAAGGGACGAGATCTGCTGGCAACTGTGCCAAAAAAACATCAACGATTTGACCATAATTTTGGGGAAATGGTTGTGTGTGCAAGTAGCTCTCATTCAATGGAATACCCAATATGGCCCTGCTTTGCCCCCGTGCCCAAACGGAATGATCGCTATTCCCTTGATGGGTCGCGCCATGACTTGGTTGACCAGTTTCGGGATCGAAGTAATACGTATGGAACGTTGTGGCATCCGCTTTGATCACAGTATTCAACAGTGTGTGATAATGTTTTTGAGCTGCGTCAAAATAGCGGGGATCTCCTGAAAGCTTTGTTGCTTCAAATAAAAGCGGTAAATTAAGCAGGGAGTCAATAATCAAGCGATATTCTTTCGGATCACCATAGTTTCCCCATGCTTGAATGAATGCCCCCTTCTCTTGAAAACGAGCCAGCAAAACATCTGCTGCTTGGATCGCTTCTTGCTTGCATTGTTCATCCCTCGTGATTTTGTAGCCCGCGACCGCAGATAAACTATATAAGAAACCGATATCATGATGATCCAGCACAAAATGCCTATCGAGGCGCTCTTGAAAACTGGCAATATTTTCCATAGCACGCGTCAAAAATTCTTCTTGCTTTGTCCATTCATAGGCTAGCCAGAGCATGCCTGTCCAAAAGCCATTCGTCCAGTCATCATTCGCTTTGATCCGATACTTGCCGTTTGTCCCACAGGCGGAGGGAAACTGTGTACCGAAGCGCTGACTATTTTTTTCAATCTGTTGAATAAAGGCAGTGATTTTTTCAATTAACCAAGCATCCGTCACTTTTTCACCTAAAGACAGCAAGCGCTGCTTATTTTCTTGAAGACGCATTAATCATCTCTCCTTAACTTGTTAACATATTAACTAAAAGCATTATAACATACTCTGAAAGAAAAAGCGACCTTCCTTCTTCAACTCTCGCAAAAAAGAGTGGGACAATCTCACACAAACATTGAGATGCCACACTCTTTCTTCAAAAAATAATTTTAGCGATTCCAACCAAAAACTTCGATTTGTGTAAGTGCCGGAAAAGGAGAATCATCTCCTGCTTTTTGCAACTGCCCATAGGTTATCCTACTGGTCTCCTTTTTGGGAAAGCGAAATTCCTGAAAAGCCATCGCATTCGTCGTCTGTAAGACAAGTTCTTCTCCGTCTGAAAAGACCAATGTGCCTTTGGTCCAATAACTATCATGCGGATAGTCGCCTCGGAACAACAAACGGACGCAGTCAATGACCACATTCCGGCCAAAATCAACGGTCAAGGCAGCATCGGCTTGCTGATTGATGCCCCAAGAAGCAAATGGATAAGAACCATGGGATTGATTGCCGTATTTTCCGTCAATAGCATTTTTTGCAAAGAAGACTGAATCATCTCGGGTCTCTACATTTGCAGAAGCATGAGGATATGCCCCGGTATCTGCTTTTTGATCATGAGAATTGAACGAAAGGTTTTGGTAATTCGTGATCTCAAAAGAATGGGCTTGTCTTACCATGATATGATGCCGCTTGGAAGAAAAAGCTGTTTCCACTCCTGCTTTTCTAGCAGATTCGCTTAAAGGAATCGTGTACTCCCATGTTGATTGCGGCAAATAGATCAGTGCCGGTGCCAATGTTTCATCCAACTGAACTACATAATAACGCTGGTCCCCCTGCACTTCTACAACGATTTTATCGCCCCGTTCATACGTATAATTTTTGATTGCTAAAACAGCCATGTCACTACCAGTAATTTGAAAAGGTTGTGCTTCTTTATCATGATCGATCGAACCTACGATGACTTGATCATCCTTGTTTTTCAATGAAATAGAAATCATTTTTATCTATCCTTTCCTGCTTTCTCTTGCTATAATACCGCCGACTAAGCAGATCATTCGCTGCTTACCTGGCATGATTTTTTGGGACAAGTACGGGAAACTGGTTCTCGGAAAAAACAAAGATGTATTGACTTCCGGTTGAACGATCCCTGCTTGTCCATAGCCTTCAATACTCACAATATGCGATGACCGTTCTTCCTCCACGACTCGACTCCAAGTCGTTCCTTTTTCGGATTGGGGCTGCCGACCGATCAGCGGCACGCTGAAGCCACCTTCGCGAAGTTCTATCGGCATACTCGTTATGATCTCATGGACCCGCAGATGACACTGACCAAATGGATAAATCTCTGTTGTGATCATTACTTCTTCAAAGGGTGCCCATTGATACCAGACCCCTTTACAGGTCAAGCCATAGCTAATCACATTGCCCTTTGTACGAAAATAAGAACCATCGCGAGAGACAGCTAGCGTATTATCAAAGGCTCCTTCTTCATACGTCACTCCCGCTTTTGGTACACTGAAACCGAATTTACTTGAATAAACAAACTTGCTGTATTTAGCTTGAGCATGGGCTTGGTTTTCGATCATCATCCCTGCTGGATACCCTAGGAGATGGTGGCTTGCTTCATCATGAACCATCAGCAGATTACCTTTTTCGATTACTTTCTGATTTTCTCGCTTAATTGGCATCCGTTCTGCTGACCAAAACGGATGATCCTCACTCACTGCTAACACCAAAAATGTTTTCAGCGACCAATAAGGGGAGCCTGGTGCATTGTAGCCTTCTGCCATCACTAAATTTTCATAATGATAACCAATAGATAAGCGGCCATCGAAAGTAAAAATATCATGGGTCATCCAGTTATGCATGTGGGCTGATAAGAGGGTCCGCAATTTTCCCCACGGGATCGCTTCAACCTCAGCAAAAACCAACGCCGAAAAAAAAGCGCCTTGAGCAAAACGGTAAATCTGACTCCGCCCATAAGGCAAAGCTTCACCATCTTCATCAAAGTAGTAAATAAAATCTTGCGCAAATAAAGTAGCCCGCTCAATAAATCGCTCTGACCATTCTGGATCTTCTTCTTTCATAAAAGTCGCATAGATCAAACCGTAATAATGAAAGGCAAAAGCAACATAATAATCGCGTTGCGTTACTTTTCCATCTACGTACCATCCATCACCAATATACATCGAATCGATCAACGCTAATTCTTGTGTAAGTTCGTTTTTTGCCAATGGATCCCCACACTGATACAATGCCACCCGGATCAACACTTTAAAGAATGTCCAATTGTTTTTGGGAATCTTACAGGTTAATGCGTGTGACAACCACTTTTTCAGTGCTTGTTGATTCCTTTCAGGCAATTGCTCCCAAACATATTCTTTATGTAGTAAAAGTGTTAATGCCAATGCCGCTGCTTCAACAATATATTGGTCATAGTCCGTGATCTCTCCCCAATAATTTTCGCTGCCAGGGTCGGTTCCTGTCATTAATTTAGCAACATAGGCATCTCGCAACGGATCATCTTGGCATGCTGTCCAATAAGGTGCGATCCCCCATAGCGGACGTACAAGCGCTTCCATCTCTGCACGCTTCTGATCATATACAGCACCGCTGCTACCTAAATTCAATCCTGGACGATCAGTGGACAAAATAGCTGCCCGCAACGGTTGCATGATTTGTTCAAGTGCCGCTTGGTAATCCTGACGAGTCAAAAAAGGATTCTCTTGTAACGACGTCATTGTCAGCCCTCCTCTATCGATTTACAAAATAGAATAGCAAGCAAACCGGGCTTTTTCAACCGTTCTCATTCTATGAAGCAGTGATAAAAATGAGAGATTTTTCTCTCGTATTTCTCACTTAACCTATTAACAAAAGAATGACCCGTGATTCTATCTCAAAAGAGGAGTCGCAGTCCGAAAAAGTTAATCTGTCAAATATGAAAAGTCTATGATAGATTCCCAGATTTCTCGAATTTTTTTTCATAATTTTTTTCTAAAAAAAAGACCGACACATGTTTTGGCGCTTGAATAAAAAGTTGGCTTTCAAAAAGCTGCAGACAACTTACTCTCGGGCGTAAGACTAAGTAATACCCCATCAAGCTGTATCTGCTAAATAGCTCATAAAGTTTCTCCTGTCGGCTCTTTCTCTCAATAAGGAATGATCCGAGGAGCAGACAAGACAACACCCTTAGTTCTTGACTGCAGGAAGAACCATTCGCCAATTCATAAAAAAGAAGAGTGAAAAGAAACTAGAAATGACCCATATACAGGGAACGAATTCAAACTTAATCACAGCGCTGCTCACTTTGAACTGATACAAGGATCCAGCTAAAATAAGGGTTAGTCCGATACTGGCAAACAGAGTTTTTAACAACAAAGCAGGTCTTAACGGTTTGCTGCGAATGTGGATAATGACCTTAGCAAATACATGGGTTAGGAATAGAATGGTTAGGAAGCTCAATATTCCGGAAGAGAGCATGCTTAGCTTCAATGCTTTACCAGTCTCTTCCACCAGAACAATGCAAATAGGATGGATAAAATAATAATATTGTGACAGTTCTCGTAATTTTTTTAAGCAGGAGTTCTGCGTTGGATTTTTTGAGAGCAGCCAAAGAAATAAGAAAAAACTCAACGGCACAAGCATCAAGATAAAATTCATGTCCAATCTGTGAATGTGAGAAAGGAACAGACCTTCCAACACGAACAAACTTCCAAATAACAAAAGAAAACTAGAACTATGTTTTCCCATTCGGGATAACTTTTCCTGATGATCATAGATGAAAAAGCCAATAAGCGTGAAAATCATGCCAAAGAACAGACCATTTCTAGTCGTAAATGTTAGCCTAATAACCAGATCAAAAAAATCTTTAAACCAACCAGATGGTAGAAGACCATAGTAGGTCTCCAAACTTCCAAATAAATAAAGAACTAGTGAAATGACAAACACTTTTTGATATGAAAAACGTTTCAACAAATTTACTATAAAAATGACCGAAAGGATAAATGCAGGGATGTACCATAAATGATAATAGGTGCCGATATGGACAAATCCAACAAACAAAGCCGCAGGAAGTAGTTCTATTGGCACTTCTTGATTTTGATGAATCCAGTCTAGCCCCATCGGAAGGAAAAGAATGCTCCATACGACGTAAGAGTTGATTAAATGCAGGAAATATTCTTTTAAATATTCCGGTCTCATCTGCATTCCCTTACGGATGAAAAATGAACTGCTAACAAAAAAGAAAGGCACCGCAATACGACAAATAATATTTTTGATAAAAAAATTGGTCTCCGCTTGAGGAATAAGGGTATCACAATGAATCATAATAACCATGATAGCCCCTGCATATTTCATTCTATCCAATGCTGGATAACTCGCTCTTTTTCCCATCCTATCCTCCATAAACTGGTAGCCACTTATTTTTTCAGCCTAAATATATCACAGCAGAGAAAAAATATTGTCCACCATAAGTCTGAACTTCTACACTGGAAGATAAGCAAAGAAAAGACGTTAAAACACGTTACATCCTTCAAAAAAAGAATGCAGCAGGTTTTAACGCCTTTCAACAGTTTACAGCCATTCTTGCTTTACAACAAAAAATGAGCCGCGAATCTCGCCAGCAAGTTTCGAACGCTGACGAGCGAATTTAAATTTCCCTTCTAGCTCAGCAGGAACCGGCATCCCTTCCGACAGTTTGATACCAACTGCACGTTTCGGAGGCTTTCCTTCACTGGTTCCATGTTTTTCATAGAGTAAATTAAGGACCATGCCACTCTCATAATAGAATTCAGGCCAAAAAAGATCGTCATCTTCGTAAAGTGCTACTTCAAGAATGGGTGATTCAAAAACTAGATCCCGTTCTTCTTTTAAGATCTGCTTGATCAGTGCCACCAAATCAGGCTTTTCAGCAGCTGGAGAGGTGGTATACACATATTTGTATTTGTTCCAAAAGTAACGCGCTTCATTTGCCCGCAGACCGGCTAATTTTTCTGCAACAGGAGAGCTCTCTAATCCATCCGTCACTACATTTTTAAAATCCACTTCGTAAGCCATTTCTTTTCTCCTTACGTTTATTTGATCAATCACCAATACTAGCGCCTTTCAAGGCAAATAATGATCATTTGATGGCTTGATTATAACACTAAAGAGGAATGACAGGTCACTAGCTAGCTTAAGGAAATGGTTTAGCCAGTACTAGTTGGTACAAGCAACTGGATAGTCAGTCATTATTGTTTTGGAGGACAAAGAACTAGTTGTCATTGTTTGTCGAATAGTAGGAGGGATGCTATGCTTAATCTAGAAAGATTTTTGATCAATCATCTATCGATATAAGTTTAGCTAAAAAAATTCCCTTCAATCTCTGAAGAGAAAACCAATAACAAAGGGCTATGACCTAAGTAAACATCCAACGAAATGATCTGAGTTGGAGGAGCGGTCGAATACTTTTCATAAAGCTGTGATCAGAATCTATGAGATCACAGAAGCCTGTCTCTTAGTATTCAGATCTTCCGTTTATTAAAATACTTACAGTCATCCCCTTTTCTGAAAAGGAGAATCTCTATGAAAGTCTTATTTATTGGTGCATATGGCAAAGTCGGTCAGCATTTCGCCGAGCAACTGAAGAATCATCCACAGATCAAGGAAAAAGCCTTGATCCGAAATCCTGAACAAGTTCCTTTCTTTGAAGAGAAAGGGATCGAGACGGTACTACTGGATTTGGCTTCCAGCTCGATTGAAACGATCGCAGAAGCAGCAAACGAAGTTGACGCTATTGTTTTCAGTGCTGGTGCCGGCGGCAAAGGACTAGAAAAAACGATAGCAGTCGATCTAGATGGTGCCGTCAAAGCCATGGAAGCGGCAAAGAAAGCGGGCGTCAAACGTTTCGTCATGGTCAGCACTTTCAGAAATGATCGGGAAGAACTGTTGAAACAAAATAGTTTGCAGCCTTACACGATCGCCAAATATTATGCGGATGAATGGTTGAGAAGCCGCACCGACTTGGACTGGACCATCGTCCATCCCGGCGGTTTGACAGACGATCCGGGAACAGGCAACGTCAAAGCAGGCAAACGCAACGAGTTCGGCTCGATTCCGCGGGCAGATGTTGCTGCCACATTGATCGCTGTTTTGGAAAATGAAAACAGTATTGGCAAAGAATTTGAAGTCATCAGCGGAGAAACACCAATTGCTGAGGCCATTCACGAATTATAAAACCATCTGATGAAATAGTCCCCTTTCGTTAACAAGCAGACCCTGCCACTATGTTGTCTCTCAAGCGACAACATAGTGGCAGGGTCTTTTAGGGCGAAATGCAGGCTGTGCCTTCTCCAAACAGCATGCTTATCTTGTACCTTTAATCATTGCTAACGCTTGCGAAACACCATCTTCGTCATTTGAAACGGTCACATGATCTGCTAATTCTTTGATTGCTGGATGACCGTTTGCCATGGCAAAACTTATATCCGCGTTCTTAAACATTTCTAAGTCATTTAAACTATCTCCAATAGCGAATTTTGTTGGCTGGTCTAATTCATAAATGCGGCTAAGATGATCAAAAACAAAGCCCTTGGATACGGAGCGAGGAACGATTTCAAGATTGACGGCCGCTGATTCAGTAACAGAGACATTTGGTATATTTTCTATCTGCGGAAATAGCTCTTTTTTTATCTCACGATTAGGGACGAAAACAAACAGTTTATAAACATTAATATTTTTTTGATTGATGATTTCTTCAATCGCATCGTAAGCTGTCGACTGAATCGTATTTTCATAATCAAGTTCATAATTCAGTTCTTCTACAGGAAATTCTTGACCAATCGCATAGAAAATGTTTTTCATCTCTTCTTGATAGTTTTGCGATTCATAGCTGCCTTGATTGGTATATATTTTTGTTGGAAACGCTGAAACGATCTGGCTCACTTCTTTTACAGCTTGGGGATCAAATGGAAAATCAAAAATCAGCTTGTCTTGATCGTACCCAATGGCACCATTCAATCCGACCGCCGGGATCGCTAAATCAGCTTCTTTGAGGATCGCCTGAATATCTCCTACTTCTCGACCCGAACAAATAAAGGGGAAACAATCACTGGAAAGCGACTTTAAAGAAGCGGCATTTTTATGACTGATCTTTTGCTCCGAGTTTAGTAGTGTTCCATCCAAATCAATTCCTATTAAATTCATGATATACGCTCCTATGTTGTTTTTCTTTATTATACGTTTTAACTTAGGAGTTGACCAATACCTTTCGCACATAGGTTGTTATCTCTACAACAGCGAATTTATTCATATGCCTTGACTTCGCTCAAACAAATGTCCTAATAGTTAGAGCATTGCTCTAACTAGCCAGTTCAAAAAAAGAGGAGAATGAACTAAAACGATGGATATCATCAAGATATTGATTATGAAAGACTCTTGTAACCGATGACTTTAATCAGTATCCTGCTGGAAATCTATTTTTGCGCTATCTGCGATTTTTATCCAGATAGACCTCTTTAATAAGCAATATGATTTAGTGCCTTAATTACTTTTATTCAGGCCATTGTCAGCATCTGCTAATTCATATACCATCACGACTGTCGAACAACGCTCACCGACTTGATTCACCCAATGATCTTTCAAAAAACCGCTTTGTTTGAACCCTACTTTTTCGTATAATTTCAGTGCCGGCTCATTTGTAGAATTGACAGTGATTTCGATTCGATTAAAGCGATTTTGGGCAGCAATCCTTTGCATGCCTTTTTCTAAAGCCGCTTTCCCATAGCCTTGCCTTTGCCTTGACAGTTCACCAATCTTTATATCAAACGTTGCTCCTTTAGCTTCGATAGGCTTGTAGGCAAATTCTCCAATGGGGTGGCCTTTTTCGTCTATAATCAATAAAAACTCACCAGAAACCTCCTCGTAGTAATGAAGCGATTGCTGTACTTCCTCAATGCTCACTGCTAACCCTTGAGGGAAACCGACCGCTGCCATCACCTTTCCGTCTTGCCACCATTTCTGGATCAGTGGGCTATCATCTATTGTTGCTTTTCTTAATGAAATTGCCAATTCTTTTCTCCTTTATTTTTATCAGTTGTCTCTCTCACGAGGGCACATCCAAGAAGAACCTCGTTCGATTATTTCAGATACTTTTGCAGAGCATTCTCACTTCTTCTATGACCTCAATAGAAAGTCTATTTAATAAATTGGTTTGCCTATTAATCAATAGTATGGCATAAAAATAAGCAGCAGTAAACGCTACCTGAATTTCTAAACTTTTTCTATAAAAAAACAGCAGCCACTGGATCTTGTCTGCCCCTTTGGTTGCTGTTTTTTTAAATTGTTGTCTTCAGTTGTGTTTTTTTACAGTATATATAGTGTTAAACACTGTTTCACAACCAGTTAATCTGCCTTTTCTAACCACTTTCGTGATTTTTCAACTTCTTGATAGGTCAGTTGATGACTTGGGGTCCAAACATATTCTATTTGTGCACCTCGAGACTCAAAAATCGCTTGCACATACTTGCTGTCTTCCACAGAAACGATAGGGTCCTTCAGACCAAAACTCATAAATACGTTTGTTTGTGCCAGTAGGTGATTGGGTAATTTCGATACTGGATACATTGGATGGTACAAAATCGCTTTTTGAAAAAGAGCACTGAATTCCAGCAATAGATTGAGCGCAATATTGGCTCCATTAGAGTAACCAACCAAGACAACTTGTTCGATTGAGAAACCTTTTTCTTTAGCGACTTCTTGAATGAATGCTGCCAGTTCTTGCCCCCGGAACATTAAATCTTCTTCATCATAAATGCCTTCTGCTAATCGTTTGAAATAGCGGGGCATGCCATTCTCTAAAACATTGCCTCGAATACCTAGCAATGATGCTTGGGGATCTAGGTCGTGACCTAGATCAAGCAAAGAGCGTTCATCGCCGCCGGTTCCATGTAACAAGACAAGTACGGGAGCAGCTGGTTTTCCTTGGTGAAAGATAAAGTTCATTTGTCCTCCTTCTCGTTTGGTCGTGCCAAATCGAAGATCTCGCCGATCTCAGCATACGAATTTCCCGCAAGTCGGCTAACTGCCGCCAATTTTTTGGGATTGATTTTTCCTTCTTCATAGACCTGTTCATTTATTTGATACCCAGTGATTTTAAGTAAGAGCAGATCCACTTTTATCTCTTCTTTGTTTTTTTCCTTGGTTTCTTCCTCGTTAATCGGTACATGTTGGTAAAGGGTGGTTTCAAAGCGAATTTTCGCCTCTTGCAATCCGGGTACGCCAACCGTTTGAGAAGGGACTGGCGTAAAATTTGCGACGGTCAATTCACTTTGTTCTGCAGGTAACAGTGCCGCTGCCTGATTGGCTGCTTCCACATTGCTGCGATCCAAGATATGGATCACTGCTTCCTTGGTCGTGAGTAAGTTACGAGCCGTATCTTTCATCGTGCCCTTTTTTCGCTGAACAGCGATCGAAACGATGGCGGGTTCTGAACTGACGATCGAAAAGAAACTGAAGGGGGCAATGTTTACGGTCCCTTCTGCCGATCGTGTCGTTACGATGGCAACCGGCCGCGGAATGATCGAGCCGATCAATAATTTATAATTTTCTCTTTGCGTCAGATTTTGGGGATCCAAATAAATCATGCAACACCGCTTTCTCTTTTTTGTGTATGATTGATGACTTCCTACTTGTAAATTAAACAGTCAATTTGGGTAAATGAGCTGTGATTTCTCCGCGGCGCTCTTCAAATTGAGGGGGCAATTTGAGTGCTGTCCCCAGGGTTTCCAATGGTTCATCGATGAGAAATCCCGGAGATTCCGTTGCAATCTCAAAAAGGATCGTACCAGGCTCTTTAAAATAGACGGCTTTGAAGTAGTTACGATCTTTGATTTCTGTAACACCATACCCTTTTGTATAAAGGTCATCTTGCCAGTTGATTTGGCTTTCCTCATTCGGGACCGACCAGGCAATATGATGGACGGTACCGACACCCCAACGACCAGGTCTCAGTGGCTCTGTTGGTAGGAGAATCTCGTGTTTCACTGGTCCGGCAGTCACCAATCGTCGGTTTGATTCTGTCTCCGCTACAACTTGCAGCCCTAGATCATGGGTCAACGTCTTGAATGTTTCCTCTGGCTTAGCGGAAAGTAAGACCGCTCCATGGAACCCAAGAATCGCGTTTGTTTCCGCTGCTTCCCCTTCCACTAGCGCTAAAGACAGTTCATGAGGATCTTGAAGTTCCAATGTTGGTTGCCCAAATAGATGGCTCTCATGAACAGTGACTTGATGATGGGCCAATTGTTGTTTCCAATAGTCGCTGCTGCCTTTAGGAATGCGAAAGGCAATCGTGCCCACCTGTCCGCTACCGACACGACCAGGATGCGCGTTGGCCCATGGGAAAAAGGTAATGATCGTGCCATTTTCAATGGACAGATTGCTGTAGTAGAGATGATACGTATAAGGATCATCAAAGTTGACGGTTTGTTTGACTAAACGCAAGCCTAATACTTCGCGGTAGAAGTCTACATTTACTTGCGGGTCACCGACGATTGCGGATATATGGTGGATTTGTTGAATGGGTTGCATCATTTTTACCTCCTTAGTTATGGCTGCGAGTGGTATCAAACGGCTTGATCGCTTTTTCGATCATTGCACGTTGGTCTTCCAAAAACGGAGCCAGTGATAATTTTTCGCCCAATGTTTCGTAAGGCTCGTCACCCATGAAGCCAGGTTCATCTGTCGCTAATTCAAAAAGAATATGTCCTACACGTACATACAGCGATTCAAAATAGTAGCGGTCCACATAGCCAGAATTCGCGAGACCCAAATTTTCAAAAACTTCTTGCCATACGGCTAAAGATTGGCGATCGGCTAAACGAAAGGCGACGTGATGCACTTCCCCGTCTCCTTGTTGTGCTTGTGGGCTTGTGGTATCTTCGACTAAGACGATTTCTGCCCCATTGCCCCCCTCGCCAACTTCTAATAGCGTGCGATTTCCTTCTTGATCGATGGCTTTGAATCCAAAGACATTTTCCAGTAATCCCTTGAAATCAGCAAAATAAGAAACGGAGATTTCGACTGGGCCTAAACCATAAATAGCGAATTCTTCTGGAACTGGCCCTTGTTTCCATGGAATACCTGCTTTGACGCCTTGATTGTGTTCATCAGAAATCAATTGGTAAGATTGCTGATCAAAATCCCAGAAGCGCAACACTTTTTTGCCAAATTCTGTTGTGATCGCTTCATGTTTCACATCAAATGTCTCAAAACGCTTTTTATAATAGTCTAATGCAGCATCGGATGGTACGCGAAAGCCTGTACGGGTAATTGAATTTGTTCCTTTACTGCCACGATCGGTATTGGGAAAATCAAAGAATGTCATCGTGGTTCCTGGGGAACCTAGATCATCCGCAAAATATGTGTGGTAGGTATAAATATCATCTTGATTGACAGTTTTCTTCACTAAACGCATCCCCAAAATCTCTGTAAAGAAGTGATAGTTTCTTTCGACATCACTGGTCATGGCTGTTACATGGTGTACCCCTAGTAATTGGTCTTGCTTTCTCATTTTTTCTTCCTCATTTCTCGTTATAAGTTATTTTTCGTAATAATGTTTTTAATGTTTGCAACTCGTCAATACTAAGCGAGGCAAAACTTGCCGCAATTTTTGTGGCATGAGTTGGAAAGATCTGATCCATCAATTCTGCCCCTTTATCTGTCAGACTGACATAGGTGATTCGCTGATCCGTTTGACTTGTTTCTCGACGAACGCAGCCTTTTTTTACGAGTTGATCGATGACGTACGTCGTGCTGCTGCTGGCAATCAAGATTTTTTCTTTGATGGCTTGGGTGGTGTGTGTACCTTTATGATAAAGCAGTTCCAGAACGGAAAACTCTGTCAGATTCAAGCCATAACAGCGGACATCTTGTTTAGCCACCTGCTCTAAGTGACTGCTGCTGCGTAATAAACCAATATAGGCCTTCAATGCTTCCTCTTGATGATCCATTTCCTCACCTCGCTCGATTTATTTCGAATTCGAGATAATAATAACTTACTTTTTGTAAGTTGTAAAACAATCTGCTTTCCTTCTGAAACAAGCTTTGTCAACGTACAACAAAAACCCCCTTACCATTAGAATCCTTTTAAGCAAAAAGGATCTAATGGTAAGAGGGGGATTGACTTCTATTTGTAGCAGGTGTGTATTGTCCAATCTACTAGGAACTACTTCATTAAGATATAGAGAAAAATCAAATTCCGCTGGTTAGTATGAAAGCAGCGAGGCAGCCTCTTTATCAACGATCAATGTCATATCTGGATGGGTCGTCAATAGCGTTGCCGGAACGTCCTCCATTACTGTTCCATCTACTAATTGTTTGACGATGCCTGCTTTTTTCTTGCCATTGGCGATCATTACCAATTTCTTCACCTGCATGATGCTTTTTGGTCCCATTGTTACATAGAAATCAGGTTGTTTTTCTTTGTCTCCACCAACCTCACTTAACAAAACCTCAGCCATCTCGGGTGTCGCATTCGCATTCACGCGACTCGTTAAATCTCCAAATTTTGTCGTGTTCGGTAAATTCCCACAGAAATGGCCATCTGATCCAACCCCCAGCAACACTATATCCAATCCACCATCGGCTTTGATTCGTTCATCTTGTGTTTCATAATTCGTCCAGTCCAAGACATGGATTCTTTCACGATCAATTTCCGCTGGTCCAAAAAACAGGTTGTGCAAGTTCGTCATCGTGACACCATAGCGGTCTTCTTCTCCTTTGAATGGAATCTCATCAAAGTTATAAAAGTGAACGTGATCAAAATATTTTTTATTTTTTACTAGTGGTACCAGCATTTCATACACCCCTTTTGGTGTTGATCCAGCGGTGATTGAAATATTCTTCCGATGCTGGCTGTGCATTACGCCTAAAAGGTGCTGTACGGCTACTTGGCTCATCTCTTGATAATCTTCCGTGATGATAACTTTCATGTGTCTTCCCTCTTTCTCATTCGTTTCGTGGACAGCGGCCCTTAATGGAATTACCTTCTTAAAAAAAGCCCTTTCACTTTCTATTGTATAGGAAAAACAGGCCAAATTGTTCGACTTATTTGAAATTTATTTTTGCATTCTATGGCGCACATCTTTTTGATCCATCCGAGAACTACAATTCTTCCCCTTGGGCGAATGTACAGCTGCAGGAAATCTATTCAATACTAAAAAAAGCATCTGATACAGAATGAAGTCGGAAATCAGCAATGAAATCAGCACTTTTCTCCTATTTACTTCCTAACCTTCTAATCTGTATTTCAGATACTTTTTTTCAGAAAATAATCCATCAGCGAAGAATCAAATGCAACGCAAAATCTACCTAACTATAGCAAAAAATCATTCTGCTTCTTCGATATCCCGGGCAATTTTTTCCACGTCGATTTCCCGCTGCAAGAACTCAGCATTCTCTATGGGAAAATGTTGACGAAACTCGGCTACTTCCATTACTTCTGCTTCACCACTGATTAAGCTAAAATCCAGTACATGACCAGCAAACTGATGATCGTCACTAATAAAGTGCAGATGGAAGCCTGCTGCTGCAGCACCATGGAAAAGTTTCGGGGTAAAGAAGCCTACGATAGTTCCTGCTATTTCTGTCGCCGTAAATTCAGGTTGATTTTGAATGATTTCAACGAATTTTGGATAGGGCTTTTCTTGTTTAGGCGCTACCCGCACGTGCATCGTATCAAACATTCCATGAAGCTTGATGGCCGCAAACAAATTGGGACTGATGGTCGCTAATAATCTTCCCTTGACTTCTTCATCCGTAGCTTCTGTGTCAAAAGCAAGTTCATCCGTGGCTGCAAAATCAACGACAGCTGCATACGGCGTCGTCTCGGTCCCTGTCAGCTGCTTCACCTGTCCTGTTTCGTCAACATGATAAATCACGCCCTCCAAGAAAATAATCTCACCATTTGAACCAGCTAATGTACCGATTCCTGTATCACCATAGGCTAACATCTTGCCGATTTGTTCGGTACCATCCATCAAATCTTCCATCAACCCGCCTAAAGTTCCGTGTTGATATAAATAACTTTTGCTTTTCACGTTCATCATGAAGCTCCTTCTATTAGTAAAATAAATACTCTTAGTAAAATTGATCCGGCAAAATCGTCTTGCCTAATTCGGCATTATCGGAATAATCGACCGGGATATCAATGACGACTGGTCCATCAGTTGCAAACCCTTCTTCGATCGCGGCTGTCAATTCTTGTTTTGTTGTGGCACGTAATCCCTTTGCCCCAAAGGCTTCCGCGTATTTGACAAAGTCTACAGGACCAAATTGAACACCTGAAGCACGATCATATTTCATTTCTTCCTGAAATTTCACCATATTGTAGGTGCCATCATTCCAGATAAGATGAATGATGTTCTGTTTTAAGCGAACAGCCGTTTCTAATTCTTGTGAAGAGAATAAGAAACCACCATCACCAGATACGGAAATAATTTGCGTATTCGGCCGCACTAATGCTGCCGCAATTCCCCATGGCAATGCCACACCTAATGTCTGCATCCCATTACTAAACAATAGATGGCGAGGTTCATAACTGCGGAAATGACGCGCCATCCAAATGTAGTGACTGCCGACATCAACAGTCACGGTCATCTCATCCGTCACTTTTTGCTGCAATGTATCAATGATCTCCAATGGATGCAATGTTTGTTCTGTTCCACGGGCCTCTATTTGCTTTTCGGTTAATTTTTCTTGCAACGTAGCTAAATAGTTCTGTGCATCTGCTGATAACGTATATTGATCGATGGCTTGTGTCACTTGCTCAATGATTTTGGCAATGCTGCCTAACAGCTCTACTTCAGGCTGCATGTATGGATCGATTTCCATCGGTACTTCATCAATCACAATAATCCGTGCGTCTTTCTCTGCATTCCAATTGCGCGCTTCATATTCAATCGGATCATACCCCACAGCGATCACTAAATCACTTCGTTTTAGCAGCATGTCTCCTGGCTGATTACGGAACAAGCCCACACGGCCAAAGAAATGGTCTTCCAAAGCACGAGAAATGATTCCTGCTCCTTGAAAAGTTTCCACGACTGGTAATCCCGTTTTCGCTATCAAATGACGAATGGCTTCTGTCTCGCTTTCAGCAGAAGCCCGCATGCCTAGTAATAAAACCGGTAGTTTTGCTTCCTTGATGCGTTCAACGAGATCCTCGATATCCTCTGGATTCGCTTGTCCTAATTTTGGCGCTGATAATGGCTTGATGGCACTTCCTTCGACTTGGCCATCCGTTACATCTTGTGGTATCGACAGAAAACTGGCACCTTTTTTTGCGGTTTTAGCGATTCGAAATGCATTTGCGATATTTTCAGATAATGTTTCGGGATCTTGGATCTCCGTGCTGTATTTGGTTATTGGACTAAAGAGAGCAGCGTTGTTCATACTTTGATGGGTCAGTTTCGATAAATCAGAACGTTTCACTTGCCCAGCCAATGCCAGAACTGGATCTCCTTCAGCTGTCGCTGTCACTAATCCCGTTGCTAAATTACTGGCACCTGGACCACTGGTAGCAATGACTACTCCTGGCTCTCCAGTCAAACGGCCAATGGCTTGTGCCATAAATGCAGCATTCTGTTCATGCCGGGCTAAGATCAATTGTGGTCCATGGTCTTCTAATGTATCGAAGACACCATCGATTTTTGCTCCTGGAATCCCAAAAATATAGGGGACGTGATGATTTTCTAAACTTTCAACAATAATTTCTGAACCTTTTTTACTCACTGTACTACCTCTTTTCAAAATCTGTATTAATCTCACGACTAATAATAGCACTTTTCTTTTATTTATCAAGAATAATACACTATTTTAATCTGTATTAAAAAAATAGCAATTAAAAGGAACCGTTTTCTAGCGCTCCCTAAAAAGGATTCTATAAATAAGAACGATTCGTAAAAACAAATTGTTATTATCTAGTTTTATTTTCTTATTTTTTTCATGTTTTTAATATAAATCATGTTATAATAAAGACATCAAAAAGTGAAAGGAACTAGAAAAGTTATGGGTATGTGGATTAGTTTGGTCAGTTTCTTAGCAGTAATTGTAAGCGGTATTTTGTTGATTATCGCTGCCATCAAGAAGCGACCGAAAAAAAGATTGGGATTTATTTTATGCGGAAGCGTTATTCTATTTTTTGCTGGTTCAATTTTATCTCCGAGCAATTTGACACTATCTGTTATTTCACCTGAAATACAAACGGATGAAACAGGAAAAGCGACTATCGAAGGGGAAGCCACGGCCGATGCTGTCCTAACGATCAATGGGGAAACGGTCAAAAACAGTAAAGGTTCTTTTAGCTACACAGTTCACCTGAATGATGCCACTGAGCAACAAGTTGTGGTAAAAGCTGCCTTAAATGATCAGAAAAAAGAACAGGAAGTCTTGATCAAACCTTCCAAAGAATTTGTGGCTTATTTAGAAGCAGAAAAAGCGGAGAAAGAACTGATTAAACAGGTCGAAACTGCACTAGCGTTGGCAGAATCTAAACCAACACAAAAAAATTATGATGAAGCAGCAACATTGGTTCATTCTCTCAGCAAAACATATGACGATTATGATCAACGTTTGGCCGTCCTCCAAGATCATCTGCAGATCGCCAGCGCGTTAGAAAAAGCGGAACAAAGTCTAAGCAGAACAGACCTTGAGGCAGCTGCCAAGCTTGTTGCAGCAACAAGTTCGACGAAAACTGAATTTGAAGATCGACTGGCTTCTTTACAAACAAAAGTTGAAGAGAAAGAAACACAAGCGAAATTGCAAGCACAAGCGACCAAAGCTGTTGAAAAAGCCGAAGCAGAGCCGACTGAAGCAAACTTAGCTAGTGCAACTTCTGCGATTGCCAAGCTTCCCTCAGCAGATGATGGATTGACGCAGCGAGCTGAAGCTGTTCGCCAATCGATTCGTGAAGAACAAGAACGGCAGCTTGCTAAAGCCGAACAAGAACGGCAAGCAGCCGCCGCTGCGGAACAGCAGGCAAACCAAGCCAGCCAGTCAAATCAAACCACAAGCAATCAAGCAGAAGAATATGTCATGATCACCCGTACAGGGAAGAAGTATCACACCCATAAATGCGGCAATGGTACTTATTTCCCAGCTACGTTGTCCGAAGCTTTAAGCAAAGGATTGACCCCCTGCGAGAAGTGTTACTGATTTTTTTGAATATGGAACAGAATCTAGACAGCGTTCTTCCTTTCTAATCAAAGGAAAGAACGCTGTTTTTGGCGAACAAATATGCGGTTCACACCATTCTTCCTAAAATTTCTAGCAGAACCGAGATACGTCGAAGCTTGTTTGGTCGTAGAAAAAATCGTCAAAGCTAGTATGCTCCTAGCATTGACGTTCATCGTATTTTCTGTAGATTATACCTGTTAGATAGAAATAACATGCTGGTTGCTTGTCAAAAGGACTTAGAAAGATAAAGCACAAGATCGTCATTATTGTAACAAGCAGCACCCATTGCCAAGACTTGATTCTCAAACCAAACCCCTGATCCGTCAGGTAAGTAGCCATTTTTTAAATACAGTCGCTGTGCAGGGCCATAACCAGAATGAAGCCCCACACCAATGGTGATCACAGACGAAAATGTTTTGGCTTGTTCTTCTGCAGCTTGGAGCAGCTTAGCGCCGATTCCTTGCCGCTGAAAGTTTTGAAAGACATTTAGATCGGTGATCTCCGGATAGCCATTCTTTTTAAAAGGACCGGCTTTTGCGTGGGGAATCAATGTCGCATAGCCTGCAATCTGTCCCGAGTCTTCCGCAACAAAGACCTGTCGCAGTCCGCGGCTCTGTTCTTGAAGATATCTCTCTAATGTAGCTTGACGACTAGGCCATTGTTGTGCAAGAAACGCTTGATCGATTGATCGACAATCACTAGCTGTCATTGGGCGAATAATCAAATTGATCCCTCCATAAATTTCATTGTCTCATTGATTATAACGCATTTCGGCTCAAGCGTTCGACTTTCCCCATGTCCTTGCAGAATACTGCTGCCCCAGTTGCCACTAGCAGTTGCTTTATTCACCCATCAACATAAGATGGCAGGTTCGATTTCTAACTCGGTTTTGGTCAAAATCCACGAAATAAATATACCCTACAGAACCAATTTCAAGCTTTCCTTCATGTAAAATAAAACTTTCACTCGCCCCGAAAAACGAAGAACGGATATGGGCATCGCCATTTAAAATCGTTGCTGGATCTGTCGGATAGTTAGGATCATCTAGGCTCATCAGAAATTCCAAATGTTTCGGTCCAGGGTAACGATAATTTGTATTTTCCGAGAGTTCTCTAGGCACTAGTTTATCCAAAATGCGATTCAGATCAACTTGTAAAAATTCATCCCCATTAAAATCCGTATCATGCATGAATTCCTCGAAAATGACGGAACAAGTTGTGTGTGGGGATTGGACTAAACAGATGCCGTTTTTGATTTGGCTTCTCTCTACAAAGTCCTTCACTTCTTGCGTAATATTATGATAAGATACCCGATTGCCATTTGATGTCAATGTTAGCTGTTCTTTCGCGAATTTCATCTTTTAATCCCCTCATCTCTTAGCTCAGCAACTTTTTTGATCATTTCTGTCAAAACGTTCTGCGGATCTGGCGCGCAGACGATACCACTGGTGCCACCCGTTCCGTCTGCTCCTGATTGCAGTGCTTTTGCCACATCGTCTGCGGTCGAAATACCAGCCGCTTGTAAAATCTTGATTTCTTTGTTGATGGCACGGATGGCTTGATTGGTTTCTTCCATATAAGAAACGTCGCTCGTTTGACCGGTACCAATCAATTCAGTTGGTTCACAAACCATAATGTCAGGCTGCAGAGCTGCCACTGCTTTAGCTTCTTGCAGTGAATTCGCGCAAGCAATCGTGATGAGCCCCAACTCATCTGCCCGATTAATCGCTTTTGCGAGTTCAACTAATGTCATTGGGTGTTCTGCATGATTGAGAAATGTCGCTGCTACGCCGACATTTGCTACTGATTCAGGTAAGACGTAGCCCATTCCCCGGCCAACAGTCATGCCATCGATGTGTTGAACCGTAATGAACAAATGATTCGTAGCTTGTTTGATCGTTGCGGCATCTGCGTGCTGCACCGTGAACAAGATATCAACGTCATATTTTTCCGCTAATTGATCGGCAGCTTTTGCCAGTGCCAAGGATTCTTTTCCGTATAAATAGGCTTTGGGATTGACTACAAAAAAGGGTGCTCGTAACTGCTTTTTCCTCATGCTTATCCTCCTAACAAGTTTTTGTATGAAAAACGTGATAGTAATGTGCTAGCGTATCTGCCATTCCTTGATTCGCTGCTTTCTTTAGTTCAAAGTAGTCAGCAGGCTGCTGTTCTTGAATCTTGGTCATTGCGGCTGTAACGAAATCTGTAAAGATGTTGATTTTTCGGATCCCGCCTTGTGCACATTTTTCAAGATTTTCATCACCAGAAGAAGAACCGCCATGTAAGACTAACGGAATAGTAATGGCTTGATGGATCTCACTTAGTACATCAAAGTTGATTTTAGGCGTTCCTCGGTAATGCCCATGGGCTGTGCCGATCGAAACGGCTAACGAATCAACATTCGTTTGTTCAGCAAATCTTACTGCTTCATGGAAGTCGGTATAAATCGAATCAGAAAGCCCCGTTGCTTCCAAACTGCCGCCAGAGCCGACATGCCCAATTTCTGCCTCTACGACCACCCCATATTGATGGGCATAATCGGCGATCGCTTTGGAGCGGCGGATATTTTCTTCAAGCGGGTCTTCTGATGCATCGATCATGACAGAAGTGAAGCCTAAACGAATCGCTTCTTTGATGACTTCCTCATCTTGACCATGATCCAAATGCAATGCTACGGGGAAGGCGCTTTTTTCAGCCAAATACTTCCCAATCAGGGCTGCTTCTTCCAAACTCAGCATATCCATATGTGATTGGGCAAAAGCCAAGATCAATGGACACCCTAGCCTAGCAGCCGTTTCAACATAGGTGCGGGCACTGTCTAGATCAAAAAAGTTGGCTGCGGGAATGGCATAGTTGAATTCCTCTGCATGGTCAAACATTTCTTTTGTGGTAACAAGCATTTTGCAAGACTCCTTTATTCTCTGATTTTCTTTTCGATTTCTGCATACATTTCTTCGGTACCGATCCCTGTCAATAAAGGCAATCCCATGATGACTTTGTCTTTGATGGAATCAGGGACTACCGTGGTACTCACAACAATGTCGTAATCGTCGATCTTGTTCATTTCATCCGCGACTTTGGATTGATACAATTTGACTTCATTCGTCAGTTCTTTTTCTTTGAGCCATTCTTTGACTTTATTGGTTACGATCGTTGATGTCGCTACTCCGGTTCCACACATGATCAATAATTTTTTCATTGTTCTTCCTCCTACTTGACGCTTTGTTTTTTAGGTAACACCTTGTTAACATAGATCAAACCGATGACAACAATCGCACCGATGATCGCTAATCCGCCCCAGCTCAATACTTTTGTCAAACCGACATAAAGCCAGGTAGTCCATAGTCCGCCTTCAGCTAGAGCTGTGATCGTTGAATTTCCTTGTAAGTCAAAATTGGCAGACTTAGCAGCTGTTGTTACTAATGGGGCGACCCAAGAAGTGATATACAAAATACTGGTCATATAAATTGTCCCTGCGATAACCGTCCGGATAATATTTCCGCCAAATACTGCTGCCATCAAACAGACAAGAAACGGAATCGTTGCTAAATCTCCAAAAGGCAATGTCGTATTTCCTGGCAAAACAACCGCTAAAAGTATCGTAATTGGTACGAGTAATAATGACGAAGACAATACTGCTGGATGTCCGACAGAAAGCGCCGCATCCATCCCAATGTAAAGCTCTCTTCCAGGGAAACGTTTCTTCACAAAGTCATTGGCAGACTCAGATATAGGTGTAAGCCCTTCCATTAATAGAGCAACCATTTTTGGCATAATGACCATCACTGCGCCGGTTTTAACTGCTAATTGGCCAGTGCCTGCCACATCATAGCCAGCGAGAATTCCGATGATCAAACCAATCAGAAAGCCCATAACTGTCGAGTCCCCAAAGACACCAAAACGTTTTTGAATCGATTCCGGGTCAGCTTTCCAGTCTCGCAATCCCGGAATACGATCGAATAACCAGTTCATCGGTAAAGCGAAAACAAATCCTGGAGCAGCGGTCCCGTGTGGGAAAGTGATATTCGGGAAACCATAGAATTTATTAATGATCGGTCCTAAAATATCTCCCATCAAAAGAATCATCATTAGATAGATGACGGTTGCAGCGATCCCCATGGCAAAGTTGCCAGTCAAAGCATAGACCAACGAAGAAATGAACGCCGCATGCCAAATATTCCAAATATCGACATTCAATGTTTTCGTCAGACCAAAAATAATCAAAACAACATTTAACACAACACCGATCGGAATTGCCAGACTTCCTAGAATCGTCCCATAGGAAATCGCAGCTGCTGCCGGCCAGCCAACATCAATCGTCGTCAGATTCAAGCCAAATCGCTCAACCATCTGTTGCGCTGCTGGTCCTAAGCTATTGCTTAACAGGTCGATCACTAGATTCAAGCCCACAAAACCGACACCAACTGTTAAAGCAGATGTGAAAGCCTTGCCTGGTTTCGTTCCCAGAATAAGACCAAAAATAAATATCAAAATCGGGAGTACAACGATTGACCCTAAATCAACAAACCACTGTAACGCATTTAACATAATATTCCCTCCTTATTCCAATCCATACTGTTGCAAAATCATCCGATATTCCTCAACATCATGGATGTCTCTTAACTTTTCCAACACACCATTTTTTTGAAACATTTCGATCAAGTTTTGCAGCATTTGTAATTGTTCGTGCGGCTCCTTTAATGCCAACATAAAGATTAATGAAACTGAAATTTCTTTGTCCCTTGTTCCCATTTCAATGAATGGCAATGGATCTGTCAATGAAAGAAAGCCAACTTGCGATCTCTTGACATACTGACTATCTGTATGAGGAATCGCCACGCCAATCCCATTGATCATCAGACCGGTTGGAAAAACCGCCTCTCTTTTAATCACGTTGTCAAGATACGCCTCTGTCACACATTCATTCTTTAAAAATTCCTCTGTAAGTAGCCGAAATGCTGCTTCTTTAGATTCTACTTCTTTGTTTAATAAAGCAATTTGCTGGTCAAAAAACATTCGGGGTCCCTCCTTTTACAAGTTTACGATAAAGTTCTTCTCGATTTTTACTGCTAACCACCCATCGTATTTCTTCAGGAGAGTTGAATAAATCGTAAATAGATGCAATCAATTCTTTTGCTTCTGACATATTTTTTTCAGCGATTGCCAAGAGAACGACTAATTGAACTTCCGTATCTCCCCATTTTATGGCTTTAGGTAGTGTAACAAATGCTAGTTTTGTTGTTTTGACAGTCTGCGGATCAGCATGCGGAATCGCTACGCCTGTCTTTAATCCGGTACTGCCTAATTCTTCTCGTGCATAAAGTGACTGCTTAAAATCGTTGGTGACTAAATGATGGCTCAAATAACTCTCTGCAAGAAAATCTAAGACGTCTTTTTTGGTGTTAAACGGTTGGTTAATGTACAAAAATGCCGGATCTAGATATTTCTGCAATAGCTCTGATGATTGGTATTTGGATGAATGCAGTTTCTTTTCATTTTCATTCAGGTTTGAAAGATTTGCCGAAATCATGGCAATTTCTTCAGTTGTCGGTAATGGTGAAACATAGAGAACAGGGGGTGACACTTCCTCCAACGGAACAGTTGAAATGATCAAATCCACTAATTCTAGTGATGTACTGGCTAATTTCTCTGCACTGATGATCTCTAAAACTGTCGTAGCAGAAATCGTTTGTTTGATCCGGTTAAAGATCAGCTCAGAAGTGGCTAGTCCAGAGCTGCAAACGATCAGCACATGCTTTGTGACTTTGATTTTTTCAAAAGCGAGTTGAAAATGAATCGTTAGAAATGACACTTCATCTTCTGTCAAGAAGAGTGCAAAGTTTTTTTCTAGTCCGCCAATCGCATATTTCGTTAATGTAAACATGGTCGAGTATTGCTTCTTGATCAATCGCAACAAAGGATTTTTGACTAACATGCCATTTTTCAGACGATGGATCATAGGGACAATATGCGAAAGCAGTGCTTGCAACAATAAGTTATCTTGTGTCAAATCAGTATCTAGCAAACGGGACATCTTCTCGATCATTTCTTCCGTTGTTTCGATCACGTTGGCTTCTCTTTTTTCCGTAATCTGCATATACGGCTCAATTCCATGAGCTAAAAGCAATGAACAAATGTATTGGATATCTGTCTCTGCTAGGGAAACAGCTAGTTCACTTTCAATCCGTTCTGCAAAGGAAACAGCAACCATATACAGTTTCATCTGTTTTAATTTTTCAAATCCCAAATTCTCTTGCTGTTCCAAATGTCTTCCTAGACAAATCCGTGAAAGAAAAATTTCCAACGATACCGTCAAGGATTCCACAAAATAACTATTGAGTTGGCGACCAAGTGTTAAGGATATTTCTGAAATCAGTGCTGTAGTCAAGGTAACGATCTTCGGATCAAACAATGTCTGAATGGCAGAGTGATCCAATCTTGCTGAATCTGTATGTTTTTCAAGAAAAGATTTGAAAGTTGCTTGTTGAACAGATTCTTCCTCCTCTAGCTTCAACCCTTTTGCAGACATTGACGCTCGAACTTTTTTCTTCTGACAAAAAGCGAATAATTCATCCACATCTTTTTTGATCGACTGATAACTAACGTAGAAATATTCTGCAAATTCTTGGTAATGCATTGGCTTTTTCGAGAAGAAATAATTTGCAAAGATAAACAATTTACGATATTCAGGAGAATATTCGTCAACGGTTTTACCTTCAGTAACGATGAGTTTGTAGCCTTTTTCCCTTGCAGTGGGATTCCCTTCAAGCTTGACCCCTCTTCTAGGCAAACGAGCAATGGTCAACCCGTAAGGCTTGATTTTTTCTTCCAGACTCGCCAAATCTGTATAGACTGTTTTTAAAGAAACATAGAGCTGTTCTTGAAAAAAAGCGGCTGGTCTGAACTCTTTTTGTGTCAGCAGCAATTGCAACAACACTTTCTCTCTTTTACTCAAATCCATTTGACCACCTCCAGGAAGCGCTTCCTTAACTATATATTAGGGAATCAGCGCATAATAGTAAATAATATCTGATTACCACATTAATCTGGTAATTGTATCACATAGTGACCATTCCACCACTAGACAAACAGCTTTTCAATCTGGAGGGATTCTTGTATGCTAAGTAAAACAATGAATGATAGAAAGGATGAACCAAATGGAGCACACAAACGATTCATTAGACCGAGGACCTTTTTTACACGGAACCAAAGCATCATTACAATTAGGCGAATTGCTGGAACCAAAAAAAGAATCCAACTTTGAAGCCGGTCGGATCTCAAACTATATTTACTTCACCGCAACATTGGATGCAGCCAAATGGGGAGCCGAATTAGCCAAAGGAACTGGGCAAGAAAGAATTTATTTGGTTGAACCGACTGGGCCTTTTGAAAATGACCCGAACTTGACCGATAAGCGATTCCCTGGTAATCCGACCCGTTCCTACCGTTCTGCCTCTCCGCTGAAAGTCGTCGCAGAATTAGGGGTATGGGAACGGCATTCGGAAGAAGTGATTCAACAGATGTTATCCCACCTGCAGCAACTAACAGAAGATGGAAAAGCCGAAATCATTGATTGACAGTTTTCTTAGCACGCAAACGCCACCCTTGTTTCTGGCCGTCGAAAAGAAAAATATTCCAGCAAGTGCCATGCTACAATGCAGAAAAGACACTGATTAAAAGAAGAAAGTAGGAATAACGATGTATGTAGGATTTGATATTGGCGGCACAACGATCAAATACGGGGTTCTTGATGAAACAGGAGCAATTCTGGAAAAAAATACGCTTCCGACAAACTACGATCCCCAGTCTTTCTATCAAGATTTAATCACAATTATTAATGAAGCTAAAAGTCGCTATCCGATCACCGGGATTGGGATCAGTGCGCCGGGCATCGTGCAAAAAGACGGTTTGATGCTGACAGCTGGCGCCATCAAACCATTGTACGGCGAGAATTTCAAAACCACATTAGAAGAATGCTGTGGTTTGCCAGTTTCTGTCGAGAATGATGCCAATGCAGCCGCCATCGCAGAGAAATGGATCGGCAATGCCCAATCCTTCTCCAATTACCTTTGCCTCGTCTTAGGAACTGGTGTAGGCGGAGGGATCGTAATCAATGATCAAGTGTATCGCGGTGCCCACGGCATGGCAGGAGAATTTGGCTGGATGGTGATCGACGCCTTGCCTTCTACAGGTAATAGTGAGGAAGTTTCGATCAATCGTAAAGCTGCTGTCGTTGATGGGCTCGTTCGGATCTACAATCAAAAAGGCGGTCAGCTGGCAGGATTTCAAGCGACGACAGATGCTCGAGAAATTTTTCAGCGCGCACAGATGGGAGAAACATTAGCAGAAACAGTGACCCAACAGTTCCTGACAGATTTGTCCGTCGGGTTGATCAATTTGATCAGCTGTTTCGATCCAGAAGCCATTTTGATTGGCGGTGGTATCAGTGCCAACCTATATTTCTTTGAACGACTGCAACAGACATTAACAACTGTCGAAACACAACACGCTGCCATCAACTATTTGCGGGGAAAAACGATTGCTCCTGTGCTGCCTGCCAAATTGCAAAATGACGCCGGATTAATTGGTGCAGTTTATCAGATTCATCAGCAACTCACTCGCTAAATCATGGTATACTCGTCATATACTCTTATGGGATAGCGAGGAACATTTATGGCCGTTTTTCAGCATTTGAACTTAAACAAATTGTCTTCAGTCGAACAAGAGATCTATCGCTTTATTGTCAATAATTTAGAAAAAGTCCCTTATATGCGAGTACGGGATATTGCAGATGATGCCCACGTTTCTTCCACTTCTGTCTTTCGTTTTGTTCAAAAAGTGGGATTCGATTCCTTTCCTGAATTTCGCTTTTATATCAAGACCCATTTAGAAAAAGTCCATTATGAAGAACATCAAAAACAGTTATCCCTTGAAGAACGCATCCGTGGATTGAACATGACGATTTTCCATCCCGATGTCGAATACCAAATCAAGAAGATGGCGCAAACACTGCGAGATGCGGACTGTATTTTATTTATGGGGATGGGGGCGTCTGGAGCAATTGCGCAGTATGTCGCCCGCAAGCTCGCAAATATCGGCTACTTCTGCATCAGCATCGATGAATTGACTTACCCGATCCGCAGCTTCTTACGAGCCGATCAAAAAAACGTTCTGGTTTTCTTGAGTGTTTCTGGTGAAACAAAAGAATTGATCGAAGTCATTACTGGATTAGCTAATAAAGCGATTGCCCAAAAATATTGTATTACGAGAAATAAAGAGAGTTCTCTTGCCCATTTATGTGACTACTCGATCGAATACGCAGTCAAAGAAGAGCGCAAAGACATCTTCCTCGATCTGACTAGCCAGCTTCCAGCCATCGCCATCGTGGAAACACTGATTGGTTATTTACAAGATGAACCTACCCCTCAATGATGAACGAGCACAGAAAGTACCAGACAGCGAAGAACGCCCTAGCCAGAACACTCGCTTTACAGCAGCAGTTTTCTGACTAGTGGCTGCAATCAAGCGTTTGTCTTGCTGCTTTCTGTTTTTTGTAACCACTTGTTCCGACTGTGGAATAAATTTCTTCCTCATAGAATTTGATTCTAAAAACGAATGCGCTTACTTTTTCAGGCAACCTTTCGCTATAATAAGTCCATCAAATAGAGAAAGGTGTTACTGTTATGCAAAAATTTAATGATCTACTAGACCGGTCCTTGGTACCAATTGCCACCAGATTGAATAACCAGCGACACGTCGCAGCGATTCGTGATGCATTTATGTTGATTTTCCCGTTGACGATTTCTTCTTCATTAGTTATTTTGGTCAACAATATCTTATTTTCCAACGATAGTTTTATCGTGCAATTATTTCAACTCTCAAAAATCTTTCCCAATTTAGAAAGTGCCCAGCAAGTACTGGCATCTGTTGCTAACGGAACCATCAATATCATGAGTGTATTCATTGCTTATCTGGTTGCCCAACTGCTAGCAAAACACTTTGATGCAGATGCGACACTAGTTGGTTTGACAAGTGTAGCTGCGTTTATGATTTTATATCCGACTTCTTTCTCAGTTGACGGTGTCAATGCCATCTCCACCCAATATTTAGGCGCACAAGGCTTATTCGTTGCCATGATCGTTGCTTGTCTGGTAGGAGAATTCTTGCCGAAACTATTCAAAGTCAAACGATTACAGATCAAAATGCCCGATATGGTACCGCCGGCAGTTTCCCGTTCGTTTTCTGGAATGATTCCTATCGTGATCATCGTAGCAGTTACCGCATTGATCAACTTCCTAGTACTGATGATTGCGCCAGAGGGCATCAATGAATTGATCTACAAAGGGATCCAAAGTCCGTTGCGTGATTTAGGAGGAAATGTCGTTGGTGTCTTGATTTTAGCTTTCTTACAAACACTGCTCTTCTCCATCGGGATTCACGGACCAAATACATTGAATGCCGTTCGTTCAGCAATTTTTACAGAACAGGATTTAGCCAACTTGGATTTCATCAATCAAGGCGGTTCCTTGTGGGATGTACCTTACAAAGAAACGTGGGGCGTTTTGAACGACATGTTTGCTAACATGGGCGGAACGGGAATGACGTTAGGGCTGATCATTGCCATTTTCATCGCCTCGAAGCGACCAGAACAACGGGAGATCGCTAAGATGTCACTTGTTCCAGGAATCTTTCAGATCAACGAACCGATTATCTTCGGATTACCGATCGTCTTGAATCCGATTATGATCATTCCCTTTATATTGACCCCAATGGTCAATATTCTAGTTGGTTATTTTGTAACAGTCATTTGGCCGATCATGCCGACACCAGCAATCGGTGTGCCTTGGACCACACCAGGAATCATCAACTTGTTCCTAGGGACTGGCGGAAATGCAGTAGCTGCAATCGTTGGTGTGGTCTGTCTGGCGATTTCCGTATTGATCTACTTGCCATTCGTGATTGCTTCAAACCGATCACAAAAAATCGAAGCGTAACTTTTTTAGGAGGAAAGAATTATGAGCAGCAAAATGCCAAAAGATTTTCTATGGGGTGGCGCAATTGCTGCCCATCAAGCAGAAGGGGCTTGGAATGTCGCAGGACGCGGCATGAGTATTGCTGATGTGATGACTGCTGGAGGAAACGGGATTCCTCGTGAAATCACGAGAGGCATCAAAGAAGATGTGTATTATCCTAATCACGAAGCGATCGACTTTTATCACCGCTACAAAGAAGATATTCAATTATTCAAAGCGTTAGGCTTAAAGTGTCTGCGTACATCGATCTCCTGGAGCCGTATTTTTCCAACCGGCCAAGAGGACGAGCCCAATGAAGCAGGCCTGCAATATTATGATGACCTTTTTGACGAACTATTAAACAATGGGATCGAACCAATCATTACACTATCTCATTTTGAAATGCCTTATGCGATTTATGAAACCTACGGTGGCTTTGTCAATAAAGCCGTGATTCCCCTCTTCGTTAAATTCGCAACCTGCGTTTTTGAACGCTACAAAGATAAAGTCACCTACTGGATGACATTCAATGAAATCAATAATCAAGCAGACGGACAGGAACCATTACATGTCTGGACAAACTCCGCCATGATCATCGAAGAAGAAAGCAAGAAAGAAGAACTGGTCTTTCAAGCGGGTGTCAACGAACTGATCGCTAGTGCGGCGGCAGTCATTGAAGGGAAAAAAATCAATCCAGACTTTCAAATCGGCTGTATGATGGCTTATGTCCCAATCTATCCTTATTCCTGTGCACCAGAAGATTTGATGGCTTCGGTCAAAGCCAATGAACGTCGTTACTTCTATAGTGACATCCACGTCAGAGGAAAGATTCCGACCTATACACAAACTTACTGGCAGCAAAAAGGGATCAAAATCCAAATCAGTGAGGAAGAGAAGGCTTTACTAAAGGCAGGGACTGTTGATTATATTGGTTTCAGCTATTATATGTCAGGAACGATCACGACATTGGAAACTGTCGAAGGCCAACCGACCGACGATATCCCTCACGCAAAAATCGTCCGTAATCCCTATATCACCGCGACGGATTGGGGATGGCCAATTGATCCCGTAGGACTTCGCTATGTTTTAAACACGATCTATCAACGTTATGACTTGCCGCTCTTTATCGTAGAGAATGGCTTTGGTGCCTATGATCAATTAACAGAAGAAAACACGATCCATGATCCCTACCGTATCTCTTATTTACGTCAGCACATCGAACAACTGGAGAAAGCAGTAATAGAAGATGGTGTACCCGTCTTAGGTTATACTCCTTGGGGAATCATCGACATCGTCAGTTTCGGCAGCGGAGAAATGGAAAAACGTTACGGCATGATCTATGTTGATAAAGACAATGCTGGCAACGGAAGTCTGCAACGCTTGAAAAAAGATTCCTTTGCTTGGTATCAACGGGTCATCGCTACGAACGGTGAAGAACTTTAACAGAAGTCTTGCTACTATCCCAAAAGTAAAAGCGACTACCTAAAAGACTGTTCTTTCAGGTGGTCGCTTTATTATGGGCTCTTACTTGATTTCCTCTATACTAGAAGTGATTACCCAGTCATCCATGTTCTTCCCTCGTTGATACGTAAAAGGTTCAATCGCTTCCAGTTCAGCAATTCGATAAATGGCCAAAAATTTCTTTCCTGCCCAACGCTCCATTTGTTTTTTGGATAAATTTAATTCTGATTGGTGCTGCTCAACAAATTGTTGTGATTCTTCAGGTGTCATTTTCTCCGTTTCAATCACGTTCTCAATCATGCCACGATGAGTAACTAAAAGATCGCCACCTGTTTCCACGAAGTAGACACGGTCGCCAACTTTTGCGCGTCCACCTAATGGAGATTTGCGCCCTGCTGCCCCACGGATGATGGCGTTCTTTTCTCCCGCCAACAATTTCTGCAGCTCTTTGCCTTCTTTGTTTAGATAGACTAGATGCTCCGCTACTCCTTCTTTGCCTTCAACCCAAGAACTCACCATTTCCTTTTCTCCTTTTTTCGATTATCATAGCAGAAGAAAGCGGTTTAGACTACAAATTTTTCATGTCATTTTAATCAGCTAGTTCCCCTTACAAATGACGAAAAATGTGAATATATCAGCAATTCAACGAATCGTTGCGTTCTTTATTTCCTGATTCAACGATTCATTTCTTGCACCTAGCAATCAAAGGAGGCTACTCTGATGGTAGAGATTGGAGAAAATATCAAAAAGTTGCGCAAAGCAAAAAGGATGACCCAAAAAGAGGTGGCTAATCAATTGAATGTCACGCCGCAAACGATTTCTAAATGGGAGCGAAATATCAGTTATCCGGATTTGGATATGTTAGTCAGGCTAAGTCAGTTGTTCCATATTTCAACCGATGCTCTTTTAGGCAATACAAAACCAACTTTTTTTGCTTCCTTATTCTCAAAAAAGAAAAGAGGGAAAACGATGGAAAAAGTACCAGCAACTCCGTCCACTATCCAAACAGACAAGCTGTCCTCATCTGAGAAACAGATCATGATTTTTAGTGTCAGCAGCTGGATAACCAAGGGAGAACTGCAAACACAACGTCTGCAGTTAAAATTACAGAAATATTTTACTGTTCAAAGGCAGCCGATTGCGGTAGAGATGTACAGCTTGTCAAAAGTCGCAGAAAAAGCGCCAGCTGCTGATTTGATCCTCCTGACTCCTGAAGCTCAATTTGCATTAAAAGAACTACAAGAAACCATACCACACACCCCGATTCTTTTGCTTAGTAGCCAAGAGTACGGTCTACTACCGATTGAACAAATCGCTGAAAAAAGTTTGCAAGCCATGCTTTAGAGCGTTCAACAAAAATAGAGCGTGGAACAAAAGTAAAAAACACTTTTGTTCCACGCTCTAAACACGTCTAAACGGTGAGAGCCGAAGCAACTCCTTCGGAAATAAGTCGAAATACCCCCAAATTTGAAAAGTAATTTCCGTGTATTCCTCCTTATTTCTCGGAGTTTAACACTTCTGTCCCAGCCTCTTTCTTATCCTGTATTAGATTTTCAGCAACCAGATCAAGCTGAGCGCTGCAATTGTTTGAACCAAACCGACTGAAAGTCCATAGAAAAGGAACTTAGGTCCTTCTTTCATGAATTTACGGAAGTCTAAGCGCAAGCCGATCGCTGCAAGGGCGATGGTCTCAAACCAGGTACTGATGAAATGTGCAGCATCATTCAACCAACTTGGCAATGCAACGAAGCTGTTCAAGATACAAATCAGCAAAAAACCTAAAACATACCAAGGAATACGCAACGATCGTTTTTGTTTTACGACGGATGCGGATTGATTTTGTTGCGACACCATTCGTTCGAAAATCAAAACCACCACGACCAATAAAATGATCCGAGCGATCTTAAACAGCATGGCATATTTGACAATCTCTGCATCAAGTAAGCTGGCACCCGCTACGACTTGCCCTACGGATTGTAGCGTTCCTCCCAACAGTGCGCTTTTTTGTAAAACATCCGAACCAAACAACGCCAGACCAAGAAACGGCAAAGTCAACATCATCACTGTTCCTAACAAATTGACGAGTGTGATGATCTGCCCTTTTTCTTCATCATCGGCTTGGATGGCTGGTGCAATCGCGCCAATCGCAGAAGAACCGCAGACCGCATTGCCTCCTGCCATCATCAAACTCATTTTTTGATTGAATCCCAACTTCTTGCCAATCAAGTAAGCCACAGTAATAACGATCGTCATCATCAATACGATGAAAACAAAACCACGAATCCCCATCTCACTGATCGTTTGAAAGGTAACAGTAAATCCTAGCAATACAACCGAATATTCTAAAAGCCGACTTTCTGCAAATTTCGTTCCTTGCGCATACTGTTTTTGATTGAAGAACGTATTGCCTAGAACGATCCCTAATAAAATCGCCAAAGTCGCTCCTCCTAATTGCGGCAGCCAAAGAGCCAAGGCTTTCGCTACAGCCGCTACAATAAATGATAACAACAAGCCAGGTAAAAATGGCTGCAGATTGACGGGTTTGATTTTTTCAACATTCATTCTTGTCCATCCTTTCATACTGCCTTATATTATACACAGCATTTTTCATCTATAACATTTATTGATATAATAGTTTTAATAGGATTTTATAATGGAAGTGATTACACTGCTGGAAAAACTAGAAACGTTCAAAATCGTTTACGAAACACAGAATTTCTCGAAAGCCGCTGAGTTGCTGTTCGTGTCTCAACCTACCGTCTCCGCCCATATCAAACAATTAGAAGAAGAATTGAACACCCAACTTTTCATTCGAAATGGCCGCATGAACATTTCAGCAACCCCACAAGCTCACCTGCTTTATCAAAGAGGGCTGAATTTATTGGACGATTGGCAGCATCTCTATCAAGAGATCCAACAAGGTACGCAACAGTTGGTTCCATGCCGGATCGGTGTTTCCCATACTTTTGCGATCTATTTGCTGCCGGATTTGCTGATGCGCTTATACACTCGCTTTCCCCACATCCAATTTCAAGTAGAGATGATGAACTCTGCCGCTGTCCTGCATGCGGTAGAGCAACACGAGCTTGACCTAGGGATCATTGAAAAGCCCTTATCCGCTGCTACCGTGGAGCGATACCCATTGATGAGTGACCAGCTAGTATTGGCTGGCGATCCGGCAGTCGGACCGTGGCTCGTGCGAGAACAAAGTTCTGGGGTTTATTATTATATGAAACGCTATCTAGAAGAGCAAAATATCCAGACGCCTATTTTACAAATCGCCAATAATGAGATGATCGTTGCATTGTTGAAGAAAGGCTTCGGCTGTTCAATCATTTCTGCACGAGCTGCTGGAGATGTCCCCCATGAAGATTTAGGCGAGCGTTATCGCCGCCAATTTTATTTGATCAAACGGACCCGCGATTCCTATAAAGAATTTGCTGCTTGTGCTTCTTTTATCCGACAATGGCAGGAGGAATAATCGGTGTCTCTTGATGCCATCAGGCAACTTCTTAATCTTTTCTTACGATTGAACTGATTTTTTTGGTAAAAAAACTCATTCATTGTTTCTTAATTATTTTGTGATAGAATAATAGGGGCTCTGACGTTCCCCTATAAAGTAAAACAGATGTGAACGACCACCTAGAAAGGACCCTGAAATGAAGGAACAGATCAAAAACAAATTAGCTCTCTTACCCGATCAACCTGGTTGTTACTTGATGAAAGACAAAAATGGTACGATCATCTATGTAGGTAAGGCGAAGATTTTAAAAAATCGTGTACGTTCCTATTTTACAGGAAGTCATGACACGAAAACGGAACGCTTAGTTCAGGAGATCGCCGACTTTGAATATGTCGTCACTGAATCCAATACTGAAGCGCTTTTGTTAGAAATCAATCTCATTCAAAAAAACAAACCAAAATACAATATTATGTTGAAGGACGATAAGTCCTATCCATTTATCAAAGTTACGAATGAACGCTATCCTAAATTGATCATCACCCGCAAAGTGTTGAAAGATGGTGCGCTTTACTTCGGTCCTTATCCGGATGCCCGAGCAGCGAATGAAACAAAACGGATCTTGGACCGCTTGTTTCCATTACGCAAATGTGGTGCATCGCAAAAACGCCCTTGTCTCTACTATCATTTGGGACAGTGCGTCTGTCCTTACGTTCATCACATGGATCCCAAGGAATACCGAAAAATCGTTGATCAAGTCAAACACTTTTTCCACGGTGGCCATGTTGAGATCCAAAAAGAATTAAAAGAAAAAATGGGCGAAGCGATTGAATCCCTTGAATTTGAACGTGCTGCGGAACTGCGCGATCAAATCCAAGCCATCGATACCGTTATGACGCGTCAAAAGATGACTTTGACCGATCTGCTTGATCGCGACGTCTTCGGTTACAGTGTGGACAAAGGCTGGATGTGTGTCCAAGTGTTCTTTATCCGCCAAGGAAAATTGATTGAGCGGGAAGTCTCCTTGTTTCCTTTTTACAACGAAGCGGAAGAAGACTTTTTGACATTCATCGGTCAATTCTACCAAAAGAACGAGCACTTCATCCCAAAAGAAATTTTTGTCCCCCAAACGATTGAACGGGAACCTCTAGAAGTGCTGCTAAAAACGAAAGTCTTGCAGCCACAACGAGGTGACAAGAAAAAATTGGTCGACTTAGCCAATAAAAACGCGCAAATCGCATTGGATCAGAAGTTTGCTCTCATCGAGCGGACAGAAGAACGGACCATCGGTGCGGTGGAAAAATTAGGTGAAGCCATGGGCATTTCGGCCCCTTATCGCATCGAGGCGTTTGACAACTCTCACATTATGGGAACCGATCCAGTTTCTGCAATGGTCGTCTTTGTGGACGGCAAGCCTTCAAAAGATGATTACCGAAAATACAAAATCAAAACCGCACAAGGCGGTGATGATTATGGTTCTATGCAGGAAGTGATCTACCGGCGCTACTCGCGAGTTTTGAAAGAGAAATTGCCATTTCCTGACTTGATCGTCATCGATGGTGGGAAAGGTCAAGTAGGCGCCGCACAAGATGTCTTGCATAACCAGTTAGGATTAGATATTCCAGTAGCTGGTCTTGTCAAAAACAATAAACATAAAACCAGTGAGTTACTGTTTGGCGATGATCTGCAGCCGATTCAGCTCGAACGAAATTCAGTCGAATTCTTTTTGCTGCAAAGAATCCAAGATGAAGTTCATCGGTTTGCCATTACTTTCCACAGACAATTGCGCAGCAAGAACAGTTTCTCTTCAAGATTGGATGAAATTCCTGGTTTAGGACCAAAACGTAAGCAACAGCTGATGAAAACCTTCAAATCGTTGAAAAACATTCAAGCAGCTTCCGTGGCAGAGATCCAGCAAGCGGGCATTCCGCAAGCCGTTGCCGAAACAATTTTAGAAAAATTATCCGATCAAAAGAAAACCACGTCCTAGAAAGACTCGGACGTGGTTTTTGCTGGAATGAATCATCGAATTGTTTGGAAAGGCCACTAAGACATAAAAGTGCTCTCAAGGGAATAGTGGAATGTTTCGTTCCCTTTCAGGCCTGTCTCTTAGATGGCTCTTTCACAAAATTCGTTACCCAGATATCTAGATATGTTTTCCTAAGCAATCAACAAGTTGACACGCAAGCCATCCAGTTCAGCTTTCTGCTCTTGTGTGATATGAGAATCTGTAATCAAATAATCGCATTCATCTGGGGCAGCAAATTGCTTGAAACTCCGCTGATTGATCTTGCTGGATTCACATAGAACAATTTTGATCCGACTAATATTGATCAAGCTTTTCTTCATTTCAGCCGTTTCATAATTAGGAGTTGAATGCCCATAATTCTTGTCAAAAGAAGTGGTGCCTAGAATCACTTTATCCACGGAAAAACCCGCTAATCCCAAAGCCACAGAACTGCCTGAAACATAGGGATAGCCATTTCGAATGGTACCGCCAATGACTTGCACTTGATAATTGGTTTTCTCACTTATCAATAAGGCAATCTCCAAATCATAGGTCAAAATCGTTAAATGCTTCAGTGGACTGTTGATCAATTTTTCTGCAAACGCGCGGCAAGATGTTCCTGTATCAATCGCCAAAATATCATTTTCTTCGATCAATCGGACCGCACGTTCAGCGATGCGGTACTTTTCATTGGTAAAGGCCCGATTTTTGGGGATCGTCTCAACACTTCGTTGAAATTCACGTTTAATCACGCCACCGTGGGTTCGAGTGACTAACCCCTCATTCTCAAGTTCTCGCAAATCATTGCGGATCGTTGAACCCGTCACATTGAAAAGTTCCGCCAGCTCAGCAACTTGCATCCGATGTTTTTCATTGACTATTTTAACGATTGATTGTTTTCTTTCCTCTGCGTACAATTGATCATCCATCTTCTATCACCTTTTTGTGTTTTGTTTCATTATAAAAGAAACTGAAAATGGAAGCAATCAAACTAAAATGATTCGTCAAAGACAATGACATTTTTCAAACCTACTGCATTGACAGCATTTTCAAGCGCCTGAGGAAACTCATTGATTGTGTAACATTTTGTAATCAATTTTTTCAACGGAATTCTGCCACTAGCAACTAGCTGTGCGGATGTTCGATAGCCTGCCAAGCTGGCACGAGTACAACCAAAAACGCGTAATTGTTTGTAATGAAGAATGTTCGTGTTCAATTTGACTTCCTCTTTCTCCTTTGGCAAGCCGCCAAAGAAGAGACAGCGACCGTTTGTCGCCATATAACTGAAACTTGCTTCTTGTGCCTGTGGTGCCGGCGCGGCAATAATACACAGGTCTACCCCTTGACCATTGGTTTCAGCAAAAACTTTTTCCTGCAATCCGTCAGAGGTCAATGGAACCAAGTCGGGAATTATTTCCTTAGCATCCGCCAAACGAGCTTCTGATAAATCATTCATCATGACTTTACTAGCCCCTCTTGCAAGTGCCAGCATCGCATGCATGAT
The DNA here is from genome assembly GCF_051714805.1 of Enterococcus sp. AZ091. Taxonomy (NCBI): domain Bacteria; kingdom Bacillati; phylum Bacillota; class Bacilli; order Lactobacillales; family Enterococcaceae; genus Enterococcus; species Enterococcus sp. AZ091. Next base: position 809,675 of record NZ_JBIOSO010000001.1, read on the forward strand.
GCCAATCGGTCCCGAACCAATGATCAAAACTGTATCCCCCGGTTTGTTTCCCGCTATTTCTTGACCATTAAACACACAACTAAACGGTTCAATCAAAGCCGCTTCTTCATAAGACAATTCATCCGGTAACAACGTAATATTTCCTTGACGGACAGCTTTTTCTGGAACGACTAAGTATTCTGCAAAACCACCTGGCAGATTGATCCCAAAAGCTTGATAGGTTTCGCATAAATGAGTGTTGCCGCTGATACACTGATCACAGATTCCACAGCCCATGTTTGGCGCGATGGCTACCCGCATTCCTTCCTGATAAAAATCAACGGCAGAGCCAACTTCAGCGATACAGCCAGCGATTTCATGACCTAAAGTCAAAGGTGTTGCCTCGCTTGCGGTTGGATACCCGTTTTTATACATTCGAACATCGGTTCCGCAAATGGACGCGGCTTTCACCTTTATCAACACTTCTTTTTCAGTGATTTCCGGTTTTGTTATATCAGTTAATTGAATCTTTTCTTTGCCCAATAATTGGATTGCTTTCATTTATCTTTCCACCTCAACAATTCTATTTTCCAACAGTGACGTCAACCCCGCGTTAACTAATCGAACGGCCATCAAGCCATCATGTCCCGTGCATTGAGGCGCGGTATCTTTCAGAATGCAATCAACAAACGCTTGATCCTCTGCAATATAAGCTTCTCGAAACAAATACATCCAGCTGTGCATAGTTGGTCGAATCAGTTGCTGATTGCTGGTTGCGACGACAATATTGTGCTTCCCTTGATCCCCCACTAAAATACTCCCTTTGGTTCCCAAAATCTCAGTCCGAGCATCATACCCGTATTGAACATATTGAGCACCATCAATCAAGCCTAGTTTGCCATCTTCAAAACGCAAATTCATGGCGACTGTATCGTAATAATCTGGAAACTCATTTCTTACCTCTGGTGAGCGATAATTCCCACCACTCGCATAGATGCTGATCACCTCGCTGCCTGTCAGCCACCGTAGAGTATCAAAATCGTGACTGTTTACTTCGCCGATTGGTCCATTACTTTTATGAATATCAAACATCCACGGTTTTGGTTCACTCGGACCATGGGTCAGGGATTTCACCATAACCACATCACCAATTACGCCAGAATCGACTACTTTTTTTGCTTCCTGGAAGCTGGCGTCAAAGCGGCGCATAAACCCAACCTGCAATTTCACATGATTTTCTTCGGCTGCTTGGATCATCGCTAAACACTCTGATTCATCCATTGCTAATGGCTTTTCACAAAAAATATGTTTTTTAGCAGCAGCTGCTGCCAACGCAATTTCTTTGTGATAGACCGTCGGAGTGACGATCACCACGGCATCGATCGCAGGATTTCGCAACGCCTCATGATAGTCTTGATACAGGTAAGGACAATCCACTTCCTTTTGTGCGGTCTCCAAACTTTCCTTCGAGGGATCACACAAAGCAATCAATTCTGCATTTTTAATACGGCCAGCGAAATTTCTTCCATGAATCATGCCTGCTCTGCCTGTTCCTATTAAACAAATCCTAATTCGTTCTGTCATGTCATCCTTACTCCTTTGCTGCTTGTTTCTTTTGAGAGAATACTTTTACGGCGGTTACCAAAAAGCCGCTGATGATGGTCCCGATTGCTAATGCTAAGATATATAACAGAACATTTTCTACTGCTCCCGGAATCAGGAACACAAAGAATCCGCCATGAGGCACTGCGATGCCACATTGGAAGATCATGGACAACGCACCGGTAATCGCTGAACCAACCGTCACTGATGCCAACACCCGCAGTGGATCGGCAGCCGCGAAAGGAATCGCTCCTTCAGAGATAAAAGATAAGCCTAAGACCCAGGCGGATTTACCTGCCTCACGTTCTTCTTTACTATATAAATTTTTCCCTAAAATCGTTGATGATAGTGCCATTGCTAGTGGCGGTACCATTCCTGAAATCATGACCGCCGCCATGACTGTACTGGTTTCGCCAACTCCTAGATTGGTTAACGAAGCGACGCCGAAGAAGTAAGCGGCTTTCCCAATCGGACCTGCCAGATCGATCGCCATCATCCCGCCTAAAAGCAGACCAAGTAAAACAGAATTTATTCCTGACAAGCTATTAAGCCAGTTTGTGATTCCTTCATTTAGTGCTGTAATCGGAATACCGACAATAAATTTCATGATTAGACCAACGAATAAGATTGAGACCACTGGAAGGATCAAAACAGGTAGTAAACCAGAGAATGCAGCTGGCAGCTTCAGCACTTTTTTCAGCCAATAAACAGTGTAACCAGCTAAAAAGCCCCCCAATAGTGCGCCTAAGAATCCGGCATTCATCGATGAGGCAATCATTCCTGCAGCCATTCCGGGAACAAGACCTGGACGATCCGCAATGGAGAAGGCCACATATCCACCCAAGATTGGCCACATCAATCCCATCGCAATTCCGCCCAACTCATTGATCGCTGAAGCGAGTTCTCCTTCCGCGTTGATTCCCCCGAATGCAAAAGCTAATGCAATACAAATTCCACCAGCGACAACAAATGGAATCATATACGAGACCCCTGTCATCAAGTGACTATAGATACCGCTTTTTGCCACTTTGGCTTCCGATTTATCCTCTGTTACCGTCGAGTAAACAGGGGCATTTGCTCCGCGATCCAACAAATCATCCGGATGATCAATCGCTTCTGTAACGTCTACTTCCAACAAGCGTTTGCCATTGAAGCGCTCCTTATTGACTGAGGTGCTGGCAGCAATGATAACCATATCTGCAGCGGCGATTTCTTGCTCTGTTAAAACGTTCTCTGCCCCAATCGAACCTTGTGTTTCAACTTTGATCTCTATATTACGTTTCTTGGCCGCAATGGCTAGACTCTCTGCTGCCATATACGTGTGTGCAATTCCAGTTGAGCACGAAGTAATTCCCACAACTTTCATTTTTTTTAGCCTCCCTTATTCAAACATCTGATAAATCTCTTCGACAGTTGTGACGGTCATTAACTTTTGGCGGACATCCTCATGCATGAGCTTTCGAGACAGCTGACTAAGAATTCTCAGGTGTTCATCATTTGACGTTTCCGGTACAGCAATCAAAAATATGAGATGAACTGGTTTATTGTCCATGGAGTCGTATTCAATACCTATCTGGCTTCGACCAAACCCCAACGCAGGCTTCGTCACTGCGGCACTTTTTCCGTGGGGGATCGCTACGCCAAAACCGATCCCTGTCGTACTTTCTTCCTCTCGTTTCATGACCGCCGCTAAGTAAACGCTATCATTTTCGACCACACCTTTCGTTACAAAGGCGCTCGTAAGTTCACGAATTGCAGCATTTTTCGTGGTCGCTTGCAAATCAAAATGAATAAATTCTGGTTTCAATAGATCACGCATTTTTGTCATTTCTCTACCCCTCTCGCTGATATTCCTCGATAATTTTGATACCTGAACTAGTTCCTAAACGTTCCGCTCCTGCTTCAATCATTTTTAATGCAGTGTTCAAATCGCGAATACCTCCAGCAGCTTTCACTTTTACATCGTTGCCGACCACTTTTTTCATTAATTGAACATCTGCAATCGTTGCGCCTCCTGTACCAAATCCGGTTGACGTTTTAACAAAATCAGGTTTGACTTCCTTTGCTATCTGGCAAACCGCCATTTTTTCATCATCTGTCAAATAACAATTTTCTAAAATAACTTTGCTGATAATTCCGCCTTCACGAGATGCATTTACGATTGCTTTCATTTCTTCACGAATATATGCCAAATTGCCATCTTTCAATTGACCAATATTAATGACATAGTCGATTTCATCGGCCCCGTTTTTGATGGCGTCTTCTACTTCAAATACTTTTGTTTCAATGGTCGTTTGTCCTAATGGAAAACCGATAGCCGCTCCCACATGAACCTTACTGTTTTTCAAAAACTCCCGACAGATTGCTACTGGATAAGAATTGATTGCTACCATCTTAAAACCATAATCATCTGCTTCTTGGCAAAGTCTTTGAAACTCTTCTTTGGTAGCATCCGCTCTCAATAACGTATGATCTACCATATTGGCTAATTCTTTTAATTCAATCATTTACTTGCTCCTTTGCATTTTTATTTGCACTCTTATATTATCATTTACTTTCGTTTTGTCAATATATAAAAATAAAAACAAATGAACGACGACAGCTAACCCTTCTTCACCACCAAGTGATATTTCCCACATAAGTGCATCTTTCTCATTTTCTTGGCGCTCTTTTTGAGGAAATTTCCCTTTAAAAATGGCGATTCATCTTGTGTTAGATCCTCCTTTGAACGAGATGCGGCTGGTTATTTTTTCTTAAATCAGATCTATGGGTTGACAAACGTTCGGTACCGAACTATAATAAATCCGAAATAAAGTTAGGTACCGAACTTTATAAAAAAGAAATGAGGAATGCGTTATGAGTCACTTAACAGATCAGCTGATGAAGCAATTACGATTCATCAGTGAGGCAGGAAATGCTTTTTTAAGCCAACGGAAACAACGTCTTTCCGGTCAACAACGGGTGTTGGCGATCTTAAAGCTAGAAGATGGATTAGTGCAAAACTATTTGGCAGAAGTACTTGATTTAAGACCTAGTTCGTTAGCAGAATTATTGAAGAAGATGGAAAATTCAGGTGATATTGAAAGAAAAGAAGACGAAGCAGACAAACGGATCAAACGGATTTATTTAACTGACACCGGACGCAGCAAAGCTGAAAAGCTAAGTACCAATAAAGAAGAAGCGAGCAGTGAAATCTTTTTTGCTGGTTTAACAGAAGAAGAGCAACAAGTCTTCAGCGACTATTTGCAAAAAATCGCTGCCGGTTGGGAAGCTGATTTCCAGCAACAAGCCGAGCGCTTCGTTGACCCAATGGATCGCTTGCAAGCCATGCAACATCTCCGGGAAAGCATGATGGATCACTGGGGTGGGGATTGGCAATCCATGAGCAATGATGAACGTCGCCAAATGAAAAAAGAGATGAAAGATGCGATGCGGCAAATGCCTTTTAGAGGTCATCAAGGTATGCCTGGCTTCCCACCATTTGGTCGAGGTGGAAGAAACGATTTTCACCATCCATGGCAAGGTGATTTTTTCAATAATGATTCTTTTGATCCCCGCAAGCAAAAACCAAAAGGTTCTGACTCGGAACACCCTAACGATGAATGGAAAGATTTCTAGTAAAAAACAAGGAAATGAACTTCTAACGTTTATGAAGGTACTCGTTAGAAGAGGAGGACAACCATGCAAGAAGAAAGTCAAATTCACCAAAATCAACCAACCCCTGCAACAAGTTTTAAATTAAAAAATTTCATCCAATTAATCACGAGTGTCAATCCCAAAAAATCGCTTTTTGCATTGGGTTTGTTTCTCAGCTTGTTAACAAGTGGTGCCAGTTTGATTGTTCCGCAATTAACAAAAAAATTGGTCGATACTAGTGGCACCCCAACTTTTAGTTCCAATATGGTCATCGTTTTGATCGTCGCATTTGCATTACAACTGGGATTAGGAACGATCGGCGGCTTTCTTTTACGATACGTAGGAGAAAGTGCCGTCAAAACATTGCGAGAAAGACTTTGGACTCACCTATTGCATTTACCTGTCGGTTATTTCGATTCACACAAATCAGGAGAAAGCAGTTCGAGGCTTGTCAATGATACTTCCGTCATCAAAGATCTTGTGACCTCCCAATTTCCAAATTTTGTCACAGGTGCCATACAATTGGTCGGATCAATGGTGATCCTGTTCTGGATGGATTGGAAGATGGCAGCGCTGATGTTTAGTGCGGTTCCCCTAATCGCATTGATCATGTTGCCGATTGGAAAAATCATGTCTAAACTAGGACGGCAATTGCAAGCGGCAACCGCAAATTTCAATGCAGATGCTAGTGAAAAACTAGCCGAGATTCGGCTGATCAAAGCCAGCAACGGGGAAAAAAGCGAGCAAGAAAGCGGGCGACGCTTGATTACTAATATTTTCTCGTTAGGCGTCAAAGATGCCAAAGTGGAAGCCGTTCTACAGCCGATCATGATGACCGCGATGCTCGGACTATTTGTCGGGATCCTAGGCTACGGAGCCGTTAGAGTCCAAGCTGGCACATTAACCAGCGGTGCTTTGGTTGCCTTTTTGTTGTATCTTTTCAACATCATTGCTCCCGTCACGACTTTTGCTATGTTCTTTTCACAAGTGCAAAAAGCCATGGGGGCAACCGAGCGTATTCAAGAAATACTTGATACCCCAAGCGAATCTTTCACCGCAACAGAAACAGTCAATGTAGAAGGCCAGGTATTAAAAGCAGAACATATCACCTTCAGTTACAACGAAGAACGGACGATTCTCAAGGATGTTTCTTTTGAAGCCAAACCGAATACAGTAATCGCCTTTGCCGGTCCAAGCGGCGGCGGCAAGTCAACGATCTTCGCCTTATTGGAGCGCTTTTATCAACCAGACAGCGGCATGATCACAATTGGTGGAAAACCGATCCAGTCATTAGACCTTCAAGCTTGGCGCTCACAGATTGGTTACGTTTCACAAGATAGTGCCGTCTTTGCAGGTAGTATTCGTGACAACCTCCAATATGGACTAGAGCGCACGTTATCGGAAGATGAGCTATGGCAGGGTCTTTCCCTTGCTTACGCCGATCAATTCGTCCGAGATTTTCCAGACCAATTAGAAACAGAGATTGGTGAGCGCGGGGTAAAACTATCTGGCGGACAAAAACAACGGATTGCCATCGCTCGTGCCTTTCTACGTAATCCGAAAATATTGATGTTAGATGAAGCAACTGCCAGTCTTGATTCCCAATCGGAAGAAAAAGTCCAACGGGCCCTCGACCATTTGATGGAAGGCCGTACTACCCTCGTGATCGCCCATCGCTTATCTACTATCGTTGATGCAGATCAAATCTATTTCATCGAAAAAGGCGCCGTTACCGGAAACGGCCGACATACAGATTTGATTGCCACTCATCCATTGTATGCAGAGTACGTCAAAGAACAGATGGTCAGCTAAAAAGCTGGACCATCTGTTTTTTTGTCACCCCCCTATAGACCAATAGGATTTCCTAAAGAAAAATTTATACACCGTATATAGCAAGTAATATCTGAGCGACGATATAACAAGAGAAAGGATCAAATAATATCTATTTCGAATATTTTCTAAATAGTTCTTGTCAATCCTTAAACAGAGTAGTATGATCTATTTAGAAATATTTCTAAATTACTTTTTCTAAGGAGGCGGTGATGCCCTTTGAGTTTCGCTGAGACTTTTAAAGCTTTATCCGATCCCGTTAGACGTGAGATCCTTGTGATACTAAAAAGCGGGCGTATGTCAGCGGGAAAAATCGGCAAGCATTTTGATATGACAGGAGCTACCATCTCTTATCACTTGTCACAACTAAAAAAGGCAGGGCTTATTTTTGAAACCAGACACAAAAATTTCATTTACTACGAACTGAACGCATCAGTATTCGAAGAAGCGCTGCTTTGGCTGACACAATTTCAGAAAGGAGACATAACCTTCAATGACCATGAAAAATAAAGGATCCATCTTTTTGTCCACTGCGATCACTTTACTGCCAATCGTGCTCTATCTGCTCGTATATCATCAACTTCCTGAGCAAATGGGTATGCAGTACAACGCCGAGGGTGCGGCAAATTGGTATGCCCCTAAAGCTGTAGCTGTATTTGTCGTTCCTGCCGTACTTGCCCTTATCCACTTGTTTGCTCTAGTAAAGATGAGAACTGATCCAAATCGAAAAAATATTTCTGTCGCCATGCAGATTATTAAGGAATGGACCATACCGGCAGCCTCCATCCTTATTAGTGTGTATTCCATATTACAAAATACAGGAACACATATAGGCAACATCGTGCCGCTTGTTACAATTGGCTTCATCTTACTATTAATCGGTAACTATATTCCTAAGACCCATCAAAATTTCACCATAGGCATCCGTACGCCATGGACTTTGAAAAATGCCGATAACTGGAATAAGGTCAATCGCTTAGCCGGCTGGCTTTGGATCATCAGCGGTGTGATTCTCATTCTAAGTGCTTTTATTGTAACTAGCACCATTGAAATTCTTATGGTGGTATTGCTAATCGTTGTTCTAATGATCGTTCCCCCTATTATTTACTCTTATGTCTTACAAAAAAAGCATGGCAGTAATCTGCAAAACTAACGGGAGGCAACTGAAGGGATTAACGGAAAATAAAAACTAGACGACAAACGCGGGCGTCGCTTTCGAACGAATCAATCGGAAGCGACGCTAGATTATCTTGTTCAAAAGGTGGTGAAAAGTCAGCCACACTCAGCACTTCAAGAAATCATTTTTGTAATCAGTTTGGATGTACCTCTAAATAATCGAAAAACTAACATCTTTGCTCTCTGTAAGAGAAAACTTGTTTAAGAGTAAACTTATAGTTTCTAATGGAAGAGACAGAAAGCATATCACGTTTGATCCTCTCATTCACTTTCCACAGAAACCAAGGAACTTCATATGAAGCTCCTTGGTTTCTTTATTTGTAACACCTGGATATATTTCAGCCGTTCATCGGTAATGATACCAAAACATGACTCAATAAACTTGAAGAAATGTAAAAGGTTTGTGCTGATAAAACCTTCTTCAAGAAACCATTTGGAACAATTATGACTCTTCAACTGATTTTCCAGAAAGCTTTAGCGCTTGTTCAAAAACAAGAATTCTTTTACAAGATCCATTGGAAGTCATTTCTTGGATAATTTATTAAGGACGTACTTATCCACATCATGTGCACAATCACTGAACAAAAGCGTACTGATTTAGAACAATATCAGGTACAAGGAACTTATGACTGTTGAATTAAATGATGTGTATAAGAGCTCCCAAAGCTTGAAATGCCCCATAAGAGAGAGCAAAAAATCTAACTTTGCAGGACGCATCAAATCCTTCATTTTGGTTGGCTTTATTTGTTACGAACCTATTTTCGACCCTATTATTTGTAGTGGTTTACTTATTCATTTGTTTCATCCTACTATTTTTCCTGACTCATTTTTTTAAACTATGATATTATTTTCAATAAAAAGAGAAAGCCTTTTCTCTGATTTCTCCCTTACCCGTTGCTTTTAAGTTGACTTTTAGATTCTGTAGAAATGTCAAAAACTGCTTAGTACGAGAGGAGTCATCAGAGTCTCACTAAAGCCTTTATACCAATCAGTTACCAATGATTTAAAAGTCAACTAAGGTATACCGCTTTTTTCAAAGTTACATTCATTCGATCAAGATACTCAAGTATCGAATCATCCATTTCGTTAATGAAAAATTTTTTAAACAGAAACTGCTTCTAAAATTATCAGTTATTACTCACTCATAGAATACGTTCACGGCAACAATAGTTTCTTTCAAAAATAATTGTATCGCAGACATGATTCAGCAGAGGAGTATCGTTAACTATCTATATCATCTTTCTTTTTTTGCTAATTCATAGTCATACCATCATAAACAGATGAGATAATTAAGATATATAATAAAGTCGGCTAGGAGGATATTATGACAAAAAAAATATTAATTATTGAAGACGATCAAGAGATCAATAAATTATTCCAAGCTTTGCTTACAAAACATGGATTGATCCACCTTTCTGCTTATTCGGGATCAGAAGGAATCCTTTTACTTCAACAGCAAACCTTCGATTTAGTATTACTAGACTTGATGCTTCCCGGAATAAATGGTAAAGAGGTTTTACAGTATATACGTGACAATTTTACGCTTCCAGTTATTGTAATCTCAGCTATGAACGGGGTAGATACAAAGATCGATTTATTGCGGTCAGGAGCTGACGATTACATCACCAAGCCCTTTAACCAAGAGGAAGTCATTGCCCGGATAGATGTGCAGCTTAGAAAAGTACCTACTTCTATTAAACCTCATGAAAAAAAATGGCGTAACTTATCGCTAGATGATAATCAGCGCATTGCCAAACTAGAAACAACCACTTTAAATTTAACAAACGCAGAATTTGATATTTTATCTTTACTTATAGATAATCCATCTCGCGCTCTTTCTAAAAAAACTATCTATGAAAAAGTATGGCATGGTACATACTATGGGGATGATAATACCATCAGTGTCCATATATCGAATATTCGAAAAAAAATAAGTGTCGTCACCGAAGAAGAATATATAAAAACTGTTTGGGGAATCGGTTTTATGTTGATTTAGTCTTTATGATTTCTTTATATTTCCCTTAAAGCTTATTAATGAAAGCTGCGATAAAGTAAGAGTATCAAATGAATCAACCCTATCATCATAAACTTTAAGGAGCTGAAGAAATGAGTGAAATTATTCGAACACATGGTTTAAAGAAAGAATACAAAAATGAAATAGCAGTGAAACATTTAGACTTTGTACTTCAATCTGGAGAGATATGTGCATTTATCGGCAAAAATGGGGCAGGAAAATCTACTTTTTTCAAAATGCTTTCAGGACAAATTCAACCGACAACTGGAGAATTACAATTATTTGGCATGACTGATAAAGATTTATTAGATGCACGAAAAAAATTTGGCTTTATGATCGAGGAACCTCAGTTTTTCATGGACTTTACTGCTAAACAGAATCTGGAGTATTTTCGAATTCAACGCGGTGTCCCTAGCAAAGAAAGGATCAATGAAGTTTTAGAAATTGTCGGGTTAGCTGATCAACCTAAGAAAAAATTCAAAGAATATTCAATGGGGATGAAGCAACGACTAGGTTTAGCACTTTGTCTGCTCTCTAGTCCTGATTGTTTAGTCTTAGATGAACCAACAAATGGCTTAGATGCACAAGGAATCAATGAAATTCGGCAATTGTTGATAACATTGAATCAAGAACGGCATATCACTATTTTGATCTCAAGTCATATTCTTAGTGAGCTAAAGCTAGTAGCAACAAGATTCGTTTTTTTTAATCATGGCGAAATCGTCGAAGATCTAAATGCGGATGCTTTGCACCAAAAGAGTAAACAGCAGTTACGAATCCACTTGGACCAAGTCAGCAAGGCTGCGCAACTTCTAGAAGTAGCTTTTTCTGATATCGATTACCAAGTATTACCTGGTGATTGGTTATTCTTATATAATCACATAGAAGATAGTGCTGCTATTAATTCACTCTTGAACAATCATCAGCTAAGTATTTACGAATTTCAAATTGCAGAAGTCAGCTTGGAAAACTATTTCTTAGAATTGATTGGACAGGAGGAGTTGAAATGAATTACTTCCGCAGCGAATTCTATCGTACGATCCGTATTAAAGCCTTATATATACTATTTATCCTATTGATTATATCCTGTATTTTGATTAGTCTTAATTTTGTAAACTCAATACAAAAATATTCTAGTGCTGATTATACGATGTTCATGCTTTCTATCTTCACCTTCACTAGTTTCATATTAGCCATCCTTACAAGTAGTATTTTGAACGGAAGAAACTTGGACATTTTAAAGCAATCGATTTCTTTTGGTATCTCGAAAAAAAAAATTTATGCAACGAAATTTTTCTTTTCCCTAGGCTTTTTATTATTGACTCTCTTGCTTTTAGTAGCCACTAGTAGTCTATTTTCTTACTATTTTTTTTCAGATGATACGCCTGCTTTTGAAACAAGTTACATCAAAATTATTAATATGCTGCCATTAATAATAAGCAGCCTCGCACTAAGTCACTGGTTGAATGTCATTCGCGTCAACGGCATCATGACTGTCCTTGGCGTATTCGGTGTATATATCATGTCCAGTGATATTGTTCGACTACTTGATAATCTTTTTTTCAAAAAACAAATTTTAGCCAATTACTTTCCTGCTAATTTACTTGAAAAAGCTCTTGACTCTTCCAAGTTTGAACTACAAGTTTTCTTGATCGGTGTTTTCTTTCTACTATTATTTCTAATTCTAGGGTACCGAAGTTTCAGTAAAAAGGATGTGGCATAATGAACTATCTAAAAAGTGAACAGTTTCGATTGATTAGAAAAAAAGAATTGTATTTAACAATTAGCATAAGTCTTGGCCTTGTTATAGCAGCTATTCTAGCTCTCTACTTGTCCCTTCAAGCAGATGGTCATTTTCCCTATGGGACGAATCGTTTTTTATACTTAAATGTATTGTCTGTGTTCCCACTGATTTTGTTAATTGGTTTCTTAGTTAGCCGACAGTTATTAGGATCAGATATTAATATGGTAAAGCAAAGCGTCGCATTTGGGATTTCAAGAAACCGAATCTTTTTCACCAAACTGGTACTGACATTGACCGAGTTTTTATTGCTTTGTTCAAGTGGTATACTGATTACTCTTTTAGGTGGAGAGCTACTTTTAACTACAGATGCTATCTGGAAAACCCAGTTTCTGATTTCTGTTTTCAATCTCATTCCATTAACTATCGGGGGATTCGTTCTTGGCTTTACATTAATGTGTTTAACAGAAAATGAGGTAGTCAGTGCATTACTAACTTTACTTCTATTTAATGGTGCATTTTCAGAAGTAGTGAGTTTCTTAGAAAAAAGAATTTTCGACCACTCTATGCTAAGTTCTTTTTTACCTGGAGCTCTTATTAAACAAAATACAGAACAGTTTCTTGCAAAAAGTGCAAGCATCACTACAGAAAATTGGTTAATTGGAACTATTGTTATCTTAATCAGTCTCAGCATCGGCATCACCATCTACAACAAAAAAAATCTTTAGTCTGGGGGAGCTCATTTGCAGCTTACTATTCTTATCTTGCTTCTGATATGCCTATCACTCGCTATCATCCTTATTTTGCGGCAATGGAATTTGCGAAAAATGAATCGGCAACTACAGAAAATCATCAATCAATTTGGAACAAATGAGCAGCTAAGAAATAACCTGCCCGGTAAAGAGCTCAATTCATTTGTAGCCAATGTGAATCACTTGATTTCTTTGTTTAAGAAAGAGGAGCAACATACCATCCGCCAGAATATCGAATTTAGGCAAGAAATTACGAATGTCTCTCATGACATTCGTACACCACTTACTTCTATCAAAGGATTTTCTGAGCTTTTACTAGATCCACAACTAAGTTCATCAGAAAGAAACGAATATTTAAAAATTATACAAAAAAAGACAGATACTCTATTGAGGACTGTCAATACCTTTTATGAAATCTCACAATTGGAATCTGGAGATACAGTCTTGTGCTTCGAAACCTTTTCTTTAGGAGAATTAGTTGTAGAAACTATTCTTACTTTTCAAGCTGATTTCGAGAAAAAAGAGATTAATGTCAAAATTAAAGAAGATAATTTCGAAAAAACGATACTTGCAGATAAGAAAGCCACAGAAAGAATAATTTTGAATATTATTCAGAACGCATTACGCTATTCCCATAATTTTTTTGAGATCAGTATTCAGGAAAATGAACGTTCGTTAGTTCTGGAAGCTAAAAACGATGGACAATCTATTAGTTCCGCAGAACTCTCTAAAATTTTTGACCGTTCTTATACAATTGACCAAAGTCGTCGAGACGGACAAACAGGTCTAGGCCTCTATATAGTTAAAGCAATTGCTGAAAAGCAAGGGGGCGCTACTCAAGCAACGTTCGAAAACGGAATATTCTCCCTCGCTATTTATTTTCAGAAATCCCAATAAATGACAAGTTCTATGCATTAGACAAAAAACAGTTGGGGACACTTAGTCGTCGTGACTGTTTTTTGTAATAAACTAAGCAAAGAAATGGTGTTGCTTAAATAAAGATAGCCCCAAACAGTTTCTGTTCTTTCGAGGCTGGGACTGAAGTGTTAAACTCCGAGAATAAGGAGGAATAAAAGGAAATTGCTTTTCAAATTTTTGAGTATTACGACTTATTTCCGAAGGAGTTGCTATTGCATACAAAATACAATGAATTGCAATATCAATTCCATGACTTATGTATAGCTAAATGCGACAATATTTTACTAAAAAAGGAAATCGAAATTAAAAAGAAAATGTTTATCGGAAAAGCTTATTTCAGAATTGATCAGAAAAGAATTAGGGAACTTTTATTAGTTACTAATCGTGAGCATGAAGAAATTCTTGAGATGTTTAAAAGTGGAGACGGAGAAAAATTGCGCTTCTTTTTAGAACATACCCATTGGCGTTTAGAAAATGCACAATATGATATTTGGTAAAGAGTTATATTTATCATAAGATCAAAATAGTAACAATATAATTAAGAAACGAAATAAGAATAAGAACAATAGAAGCGGGTCTAAAAAAGACGGCTCTATAATTTATGGGACTGATGAATCAGAATTGATTCTTCAGTCCCATTTTCATTATTGACAAAGAGCCACAATAATCAGGTTTTTTCTGACTATTGTCTCACTCTCTTTTTGTTAACATCTTGTTTCATTACTTCGAAAGCCTCAAAAGCATCTATATCGGACTGGCACAACCAAAGTAAGTATTTCTTCTCCTTATAAGTCCAAGCGATCACGGAATAGAAGGACAACAAATCATTGTATGTCGCTCTCTACTCACTTGAAGTATATTTTAGCAAGTTGTGACGGAAAAAAATCTATTGACGATATTATTAGCGAGATGTCGAACATGTATCCAGATGTGGAGAGAGAGAAAATTGCAGGGGATGTCTATTCAACGCTAAGATTTTTTAAACAAGTAGAAATCATTGACCTTGGAGGCGAGAGTTTAATCATGAATAGCATATATAAAATCGGAAATGGTTATACAGTGGAAACTATCAACGAAGAAAATTATCAAGAAAAGGATCAAAAACTATTAAGTTTCTGACCCCTTTAATTATTATTCCCAAATTATAATGCTATATTATCACTAAGTTTTCTATAAATTAATTGTTAGAAAATAAAAAATCGATTATCTGATCCCAATAACTTTTTTTTCCAACTACAAATGAGACATCACCAGTTAGTCCATAGCGTATAGCTTTTTGTTTGTTGACAGGAATTTTCACTTGACCTTTAACAGCAAAAAAATTACCTGCTTCAGTAATTGAACTTGTTGTTGAGATATCTGTTACTTTTCCTTTTAAAACATACTTACTTCCATCATTACTATCTAATCTCATTGATATTGGCATACCAACTTTTATTCCGATCATTTTTTCTGAAGTGATCTGAGCATCTACTACCATCGTATTCTGATTATCATTCTGATAAATCTCCGCTACCACGCTTCCTTTAGCAATATCTTTTGTCTTCTCATACGATTCTTTTAAGTGAATAGTTCCTTGATCAGGAGCTAAGATACTTTGACTTTTTAGCTCTCTTTCAACACTTTTTAAGGCAATTGTTTTCTCCTCTTTTTCAGTCGACATTTCATTGGATTGTTCTTTTGCATCGGCTATTTTTTGCTCCCTTAATTGATTAATAGCAGCTATCTGACTATTTACTTCTGATGTAGGATTTAAAGGTACCTCAATTGCTTCTTTTTGTAATGATAATTGATCAATAATTTGATCTATTTGCATAATAGTTTGGTCTATTTCTGACAAGATATCTGATTTAATGCGGTCTTTCTCAGTTTCTTGCGCCTGATCTATTTGTTTCTTCCATGATGTGTATTTTGACATATACTCATCACTGTAACCTGAAATCATCTGTTGTTTACTCCAAGAAATCCTTATTTCCTTCATTTCATTAATTTTATTTTGTTTTTTTTGTATCTGATTATTTAGTTCATGGATATTTTTTTCCGCAATCTGACTAGTATTTTTATAATTACTTTCAAGTTGTTGGACAGTTTGTAATACTTGTTCTTTTTCATTGAGAAAAGATTCAACCTGATTCGAATATCCATAAGAATCTTCCACTGTAAATAGATTCTCTTCTTTTTCCAAACTTTTTATAAGAAGATCTTTTTTTCTATTTTTTCATCAAGTATTTTTATTTCACTATCAAGTTGATTCTTTTGTTCTACTAGGTCATCCATTTCAAACACTATCAAAGTATCGCCTTTATTTACCTTTAAATTATCTTTTAAATTATTTTCTTTAATAGATGCTTCAACCGGAATTTGAATTGGAATTATAGTTTCAGCGCTTAGCATTCCATTACCATGAACTACTTGTTCGGAAGAACCAAAAAAAAGAAATAAAAGTACTCCCAAGAAAAAAATAGACAATGGGTATAGTATCCATCGATAGTAATGAGAATACTGTTGTAAGTAGATTGTTGAAGTGTTTTTCCACTCATTATTCATATCTCCACCTCTAGTTATCTATTTCCCACAATTTTCTATACAGCCCATTTTGTTCTAATAGTTCAGCATGCGATCCTTGTTCCACCAGTTCACCTTGATCTAGCACTAACACTTTATCACTTGCCTTAGCTATAGATAAATGATGCGCAATAAAAAGTATAGTTTTATTGGATAGCTGCATTAAATTTCTCAACACGTTATACTCTGATATGGGATCTAGGCTACTGGTGGCTTCGTCCAAAATTAAGACGTCAGCATCTTTTAATAAAGCTCTTGCTATCGCCAAACGTTGTTTTTGCCCTCCTGATAAATTAGTTGCTCCTTCTTCCACTATCATATCAAAGCGTAGGTCTTGTTGATTCACAAAATCTAATATTTGTACATCTTCACAGACTTCTACTATTCTTTCAAAGGTAACTTCTTTATTAGAGCTGAACAATAAATTTTCTAGTATGGTTCCATGAAAAAAGAAAGATTCTTGCGGGACATAAGTCACATGATTTCTTAGAATCTCATGACCAATATCCAATACATTTATTTTTTTATATAATAATTCTCCATCCATTGGTGTATAGAAATTAACCATTAACTTAGCTAATGTCGACTTTCCCGATCCACTAACACCGACAATTGCTACTTTTTCTCCTGCGTTTATAACTGCTGATATATTTTTTAAAACTGGTTCTTTTAAACCGTAGGAAAATGACACATTTTTTAGAGTGATACCACTTTTGAATATTGAACTATCAATATTTTTATTGTTACTATTCTCTTGTTTTTCTGTCTTAATAGCAAATATGTCATTAATTCTGCGATTAGCAACTTGAGCAGCTTGCATTTTTGTTTGTAAGTTAATGATACTTTGTAATGGCTCAGTAAAAAATAAAAGTAAAGAATTAAAGGTAATTAATTGTCCTAAAGTTATCGATCCATTCATAACATAATACGAACCAAGCCAAAGTACGAGGATTGTACTTATTAGTTGAATTAGATGCTTAAAACTTTCCTGTAAATTATCCAAATTGGTAAATTTAAAAGATGTCTTCATCCACTTAGTAAATTGTTGATCCACTTTGTCATATACCTTTTGTTCTCCATTATATGCTTTAATTGTTTCGATACCTTTTAAACTTTCAATTATACTTGCATTGACTGTCGCGCCTGCAGACATTTCATCTTCATTCAATTGATCAAATATTTTAACAAATGATAGAATTGCTACTCCATAAAAAGGTATACTTCCTAGTGCAATAAAAAATAAACCATTATTTTGAATAAACAAAGTTATCCCAATTGTTATGACTATTCCAACATCTAAAAAGATAGATAGTGTAGCACTGGCTAAAGCATCAATTATTTTATTAGCATCAAGAAATCGAGAGATAATTTCTCCTGATTTTCTAGTGGAGAAAAAAGATAGAGGTAAATTAAGGACATGTTTAAAATAGCTTAACATGATTGAGATACTCATTCTTTGCCCTAATATAGTTAGCAAGTATCCACGAATATACTCCAAAATAACTTGGAACACATAAATAAAAATAAGCCCCAAAGAAATAATGTTAAATGTGGACGCTATATTATTTGGAATGAAGTAGTCAATTATTCCTTGAAAATAATATGAACTAAAAAGACCAAACAAAGTAATAAAGAATGAAGCTATCACAATATTAAATATTAATCCTTTTTCATTCAAAAGAATGGGTAAATAAGTACTAATACCGTTAACTTTCTCGACGGAGGGACGGTACTTTTTATTTGGAGCCATCAATAATAATGCTCCAGTCCACTGTTCCCCAAACTCTTCAACTGTTTTTTTTACCATCCCTTTATCAGGATCGGCAATGTATAATATTTCTCCTTGTACTTTATAAACGACTACATAATGAAAATACTCATTATTAATTAAAACGTGAGCAATCAAGGGCAGCACTAGTTCTTTTTCGTCCCATACTATAGAATTTGTTCTGATAGCTTGACAATCAAAGTTGAATTTTTCAATACATTTTTTCAAACCATAAACTGACGTTCCTTCGTTATCTGTCCCTGAGAATGTTCTTAATACATCTGTAGGCACTTCTGTTTTATAATAGTTTAAAACCATGGAAATGCAAGCCACTCCACAATCTTTTTCATCTTGTTGTTTTATTAATTTAAATTTCACGTTCCTCTTCCTAACATTTTGACTATATCAACTTAGAGTATTTAAGAATTACATAGTACAAACAATAAATATTGATGCCTTTATTTCTCTTTTAAGTACTTATTATAAAAATCAATTTCTGGTTGAATCAAATTATGTTTTCCTACTTTAACGTTTACATCCTTTAGTAGTTCCATAGCATAGTCATAATATTCTGCTTTAGTAAGTATTTTTATCATTACGTCTGGCAATAGCTCTAATGCATTGTATGCAAGCCATTCTTCTTTGCCACTCCTAACATCCTTCAGTTTATCTGTTTCGTCTCTAAAATCTTCAATCATATATAAGAGATCTTTTTCTATGATGTTAAGCCTATTTACGTATTTTAAATAGATAAAGTCAGGATTTTCGGGATACATAGTGATAGCTTTATCAGCTAATTCAGTAGCTTCATTTAATTGGTACTCACTCATCAAATATTTAATGTAACTTATTAATAAGCGCTCATTAAAGGCCGATTCTATTTTTCGATTTAAAATCTCATGTGCATAGTACTCTAATTTTTGAGCGTACCAATTTTTTTCCTCTTTGATTACACGATCAAAAGGCAACAAAGCATACCATTGCATATTGTTTTCCTCAATCAGAATATTCTTCCTAAGAAGATTATAATAACGTTTTTCCTTATCGAATTTCACTAACTCGTCAGGAAGTGTTCCGTGATTTATGACAGTTATAGTTGTTGGGATATAAGTTATGTCCTTCTTGGAACGTAATTCTTCGTGGACAAATCCAAAAAAACTAGCAGTGTCACTTTTTTTGTACAATCTTGTGGGCCAGTTAACTTCATTATCTTCATTAAAGACTTGTCTAAACCTTATGGCTATATCATCTGTTTTTATAAGAGTAGACAATACCGCCAATTCAAAAACTAAAAATTCAGGAGACTTTATACTGGAAGCTAAGAGTTCTTCATCAGAATCAATAATGAATAACCATCCTTCTGGCGTATTTTCGTCTACATAATTTCTCATATAAGCATAATTTTCCTCCCATGCTACTTCATTTAAAATTACAGAATCATAATTAGCATTACGAACAGTATCAATCGTCTTATCAGTCGAACCTGTATCAAAAACATAAACTTCATCGCAAAAATCGATGATACTTTCAATTGCCTTATTAATCCTAGTCTCTTGATTTTTAACTAGAATGGCACCGTTAATTTTAATATTCGTAGTCTCTTTTAGAATCTTATTTTGAACTTGCGGGTTCAAAAGTTCTGATTTTATTTTTTTACGGTCGATTCCTATTTCTGATAACTTGATATTATCAAGTAAGCACTCTATATTCTCATTGCTAAACATATCTATTTTTTCCATCTTTTTCCTCCAATAGAATTTTAAAAATTAAAAAAGACTATATCAGATGATATAGTCATATTCTTTATGGATCTTTTAGTATCCCATATTGCGGGTAACATCATTAAATGCGCCGCCAATAGCATCTACAAGTTTTACCCATCCAGGAATTTTTCTTTTAGCTCCACCTGTAGTACTCATTAAGTCTTTCTTGTCCATTAATTGAAATATTTCTTCCATTTTTTTCATATCTTTCATAAAAAATCCCTCCGATATTATAAATATTAATTGAAACCCTATATTCTATTTACTTAAAAATAGTATGCGCTTTCAAAACCAACTAGAATCAACAGCACCTTGTAAAGTAAGTGGTCCATTTTTTGTTTCTAAGTTAAAATCTTTCGAACCTAATCCTGTAATTTCTTTAAACTTCTCTTCAAATACTGCAGGATCTTTGTAAGGGTCATCATTATTTTTCAATGTCAAAATATAATGTTTATCTTTCGGATTACTCCAGATTCCTAAACTGTTTAAAGAAGACAAATCCAAGCTTGAAATATCAGAAGATAAAACTATTTTATACTGTCGTCTATACAAAACATCATTCAACTTCATCAAATCCCCCCTCTTACTAATCATTTTTTAAATATAAACAAAGTATAAATTTCTAATTATCTTTTTATATTTTCTTAAATGCTCGTAAAGCCTTATTCTATGTGCTTTCGAGTATTTTTACTGTAGGAAGATACTTCACGTTTCTTTGCATATTTCCTCATGTCTTAGCTGTCAGAAGTGGTAAATAAGTAGTAAATTCATTTGTACTACTAAGCAACAAGACGCTCCTGTTGCTTCTCTTTATTCAAGCGTTTCATTTCTGCCATTGCAGAATCGAATGTTGCATGTGCGTAATAGTTCAGCGTCATGGCTATATTAGCATGTCCCATAATGTACTGTAATGCCTTTGGATTCATTCCTGCATTTGCATAGTTGGTACAGAATGTATGTCGCAAACTATGTGGAGTGATGTGTGGCAATTTATCCTCGTTATACTTATTGTATTTCTTAACAAGACCTTTCATCATGCCGTTGTAATCACTTGCCACTTTTGGATAGTTCTTTCTATTAAGAAAGAGGAAATCACTATATCCATCAATCTCAACACGCTTATCATTCTTTCGATTCGCTAACACTCGCTTAAATGCTTGATAGGCTTCTTCAACCATAGGAACTTGACGTTCGCCACTTTTGGTCTTTGGTGTTTCAATGTAGTACCCAATTTCAGTATCTCTCAATAGCTGATGGTCTATATTGACAAGACGATTCTCAAAATCTAAATCTGGAAGTGTCAAACCACCAAACTCTGAAATACGAAGACCTGTTTTTAAGAGTATCAGAATTTCATCATAATTTTTGCTGTAGGTTTTATCAGCTTTTGCAAAGGCTAACAGTTTTTCTTCCTGTTCTTCTGTTAGTACGGTCTTAGGGACAGTATCATCATCAAGAACTGCTTTCAGTTGAAAGTCAAATGGATTCTTCCGAACACAATCATCTTGTATAGCAATATAGAATGAAGCCTTTAAAGAACGTTTGTAGTTATTGATGGTTTGATAAGCATAACCATTTTCACTCATTCTAATAGCCCATTCTTTAGCGTCTGATGGCTTAATACTGTCAATACTTCTTACACCTAACTTGTCTTTCTTCAAAATATCCATAAGATATTTGCGTCCAGTTTCAGTGTTTTTTCTAACCTTTGGTCTTTGAGCGTTCTGTTTTGCGTAAAGCTGGCAGAGTGTCATTTTCTTTCCTACAACATCAATACCATCATGAATGTCTTTCTGTAACTCTGCGATTTTCTCTCTAAGTGAGATACAATCACGCTTTCCTGCTGGTACTCGGTCTGTAGCCACAAGTTTCCACGAGTAAACAAATTGCGGTTCTCCAAATGAATCTATATATTTGTATAAGTATCTTCCGTCTTTTCGTTGGCTCTCTCCAGTCTTTAAGATTCGACCTTTATTGTCACGTCTTTTTTCTGACATGGCATTTGCTCCTTTCCTTTATGGAAAGAGCCTTGATACGACTTAATACTATTTTATCATATACAAGACCCTTTGGCGACGCTAGATTGCGTCCAATGTATCTATAATTTTTTCAAATTGTTTTCGTTTAATCTGAATACGATTGCCATTCATAATCAGCCAATTTGCATTTTTATTTTCCTCTGCCAAGCGTCGTAGCTTGTTTTCGCCAATACGAAAATATTTTGACGCTTCTTCAATGGTTAGGGTATAACGTTCCCAAATAGGAATGTCAGTCTGCTTCATAAAATCCTCCTTTCCAAATCACTTATTTGGATTTCATAAAAGTTGTTTTACCAGCAATCGAACAGCTTTAGCAAAGCTCACGGGAGTTCCACCCCTGCATGGTTCTCATGTAGCCATACTCATTGCCTGCGACGGTTTTATCACGCTCGGACTATTGACTGTATGGGAGTATCATTATCACGATAAGAATGTCGTTGCAGGCAATCCTGCTAAAGATTGCTTCTCGGATCACTAACATGAATCGCTCGCTATCTTTATAAGATAGGTCATGGCGGTTAGTTCCGTTGGCTCTTTTCTTATCGAAACGTATTCGATTACTTTTATTCAGTTTTCAAAGAACAATGGCTCGTTAGCCTATCAAAACACATTGAAAGCTCAATATGCTTTGGTGGAATAACAAACCTCCCTGTTCGGGAAGCGTGGAATGGTTTAGCACGCTTCCACGAAAGGAGAGAGGATATTACTTAATTTCAAATGACAAAATCTTTGTAATCAGTCTGGTTTCCATTCTTCCACGTAAGACTTCATCAACGACCATACTTTGATTGCCATATTCATCTTTCATAAGTCGTAGGGAACGCTTCGTTATGTACCCTCTGTAATGATGTAGAATCTGGTTAATCGCTTCGGTATCGCCATCTGTTGCCTTTACAATGAGAGGAAAGGGAATCATAGGATATTGTGTTTTCATTCTTCAAATTCCTCCATAAACTTTTTAATTAAGGCTAGTCCACTGGTTCTATGCCGATAGACAGTAGAACGGTTCAATTTCAACAGGTCTGCAATTTCTGAATCGCTCATGTCCATAAAGTAAAACAGCAGTAGAATTTCACGTTTCTTGTCTGGCAACTCACGTAATGCTTCACTCAACAAATCATTTTCAACGCCTACTGATAACCCATTGAGTGTAAAAATCTGAAAGTCAGTTGAATAGTTATCTGTTGTCGCAAACTGGCTAACAAGATAATCGCCAACATCCGAAAAGGACACCTCACGCTTTGCAATCCTTGAAAGATAAAGCATATAATTCTTTCGCTCGTCTTCCATAGCACGTTTACAGATATAGTCAAACTGATTTTCTATTGTGGTCTGAAAAGAAGATGGTTTCATGTTTCTCACCCCCTTTCTGTCTAGGAAAGGAAGTGAGCCTTGCTCGTTTATCTCCTTTCACTCTTAGTCCCAATGTGAAAGGGGGATTTGTTGCATTACTGATAAATAAACTTTGTAAAAAAGTTCTGAATAGCCAAAAAAGCATATAAACAGATTTATTTCTCTGTTTACATGCTTCTGTTATTCTATCTATATGATTTATAAAACCACATTGGTGGACGTACTTATCTATTGCAGATAGACGACTTTTTTTGACAAGAACCCAATGTAAGGAAATTTATTGTATATGATGTACTTCATGGCGACGTTGACCTCCAACAAACCGCCATTTGGAAGTAATATACAATATTTTAACAGCGTAAATAGCACTACCATATAACGGTTTTTTTTATTGGCGTTTAGTAGTGCTTTTTATTAAATATAAACCTATAAACCATATAACACGTTTTTCTATACCTGTTTTTAATTCAGTAGGAACAATAAAATGTATAGAGGTGGTCTACTATGCGTAAAAAAGAAGATAAATATGATTTTAGAGCCTTTGGTTTAGCCATTAAAGAAGCTCGATTGAAACGAGGTTTAACTCGTGAACAAGTGGGAGCATTGATTGAAATTGACCCACGGTACTTAACTAATATTGAAAATAAAGGGCAACACCCCAGCATACAAGTTCTTTATGACCTTGTATCGTTACTTCATGTTTCCGTTGATGAATTTTTCTTACCTGCTAATAACTTGGTAAAAAGCACCCGACGATTACAGATAGAGAAATACATGGATAGCTTTACAGACAAAGAACTATCCTTAATGGAATCTTTAGCCAGCGGTATCAACGAAGCAAGAAACATCGAAGACTAATTAAAAGAATCCATACATAACGGAAAGAGCCGATAAAATGAGATTGTATTAATCTCATTTTATCGGCTCTGCGTCTTTGCGTCTGGCTCTGTAATCACAGTTACTTTGAACTGCTTTATTTCAATTAAATTTTCTTGTCTGCATTTCGGACAATAGAGGGGGAATTTTTTTAATTCAGTATCTTCCCTTATCTTTAATCGTGTTTTATTTCCACATACAGGACACAATATCCACTTGTAGTTTATAATAACTATCTCCTCCTTTACACTTTAATTCAAATCTTTATTAAAAAATATTTCATCTTATTTAACAAGAAACCATATTTATATAACAACATAAAATACACTAAGTTATTTTATTGAACATATATCGTACTTTATCTATCCGACTATTTGGACGACGGGGCTGGCAAACAGGTTCACCGGTAGTAACATGGTACCCTTTTAACTCTGTTAAACAAACACTACGTCCATTTGTAAAGAAAGTTAAATCACTACGATATTCTTGAATACACCGAGCAGGGATTTCTCCACTAAGAATGACCTCATTATTTTTCAATTGAGTGTCTACGATGTTCGCACAATATTTAGGAGCATCGTTGTATGCTCGTGAAAGATATTCCTGTGGCGCATAAATTTTAAAACTAAGATATGGCTCTAACAATTCTGTTCCAGCTTTTTTTAAGACTTGTTCCAATACAATAGGAGCAAGCATCCGAAAATCTGCTGGGGTACTAACAGGGCTATAGTATAAGCCATACTTAAAACAGATTTTACAGTCCGTCACATTCCAACCATACAATCCTTGTTCACAACCATAGCGTATCCCTTCCATAACTGCATTTTGAAATGATTGATTTAAGTATCCAAGAGAAACCGAGCTCTCATACTGCATTCCACTTCCCAACGGAAGCGGTGATACAGATAAACCAATGGAAGCCCAGAAAGGATTTGGCGGCACTTCGATGTGAATGGTATATTCTGCATTTTTTAACGGTCTCTCCATATAAATGACTGTAGGCTCTTTTAGTTCTATCTCCACATGATACTTTTCTTGCAACAGTGCACTAATCACTTCCATTTGTACTTTCCCTAAGAAAGAAAGTATAATTTCATGTGTCGTAGAATCCACGTAATATCGTAGAAGCGGATCACTATCTGAGATTTCCAAAAGGGCATCAAGCAACATTTCTCTCTGTTCAGGTTTACTCGGTTCAACAGTTGTTTGTAGTAGAGGGTGCGGATTTTCAATCTTTTTTCTCTGTGGCAATAGTTTTGTATCTCCAAGAACACTATTTAACTTCAAAAACTCATTTTGCAAAATAACAATTTCTCCAGAATAAGCTCTATCAATCTTACATAATTCACCATTTATTGAAGTATACATTTCTGTAACTTTTATTTTTTCTTTTTCTGATACTCTAACCGAATCTCGTAAATGTAGTACTCCACTATAAAGGCGTATATATGCAAGACGTTGTCTTTTTTTTGTATATTCAATTTTGAAAACATTTCCGCAAAGTTCAGACGGACCTCGATGTGTTGATGAATAAAATTTATTAGTAATAACTTCTATAAGGTTATCAATCCCTATATTACTTTTTGCACTTCCATGATAAAGAGGGAACAGAGAACAATTCTGAAATCTTATGCTTTCCTCTTGTTCGAGTTCCAATGCTTCTAATGATTTACCGGACATATATTTCTCTAAAAGGTCATCGTTTCCCTCTATTACCGTATCCCATTGTTCAGATTCGGTAAAGTTCGTCACACACACATTAGGATACAGTTCTACCTTCTGTTTGATTACAATTTCGGCAGAAAGTTTCTCTTTAATATCCTGATAAACCGTTGATAAATCAATTCCATTTTGGTCAATCTTATTGATAAAAAAGATTGTGGGAATCCCCATTTTCCTAAGTGCATGAAATAATATACGAGTTTGTGCTTGTACGCCATCTTTTGCAGAAATCAGTAGAATTGCCCCATCTAAAACTGATAATGAACGATATACTTCTGCTAAGAAATCCATATGTCCTGGCGTGTCTATGATGTTCACCTTCGTATTTTCCCACTGAAAAGAGGTTATTCCTGTCTGAATTGTAATTCCTCTCTGACGTTCTAAAAGCGTATTATCCGTCCTCGTTGTACCTTTGTCCACGCTTCCTAATTCTGTAATCGCTCCACTGTTATATAATAAGCTTTCTGTTAAGGTAGTTTTTCCTGCATCAACATGAGCTAAAACTCCAATATTAATAATTTTCATGTGATTTTCCTCCATTCAAAAGCCCAAAAGGGCATAAAAATCCCAGTGATAAATACTCTTATCACTGGGATTTTTATGCATAACCATAGGCATACAAAGCATACAGATATTCTCCGGATACTTTAGAATCACATGATAAAGGTATTCTTAAACTGGGTACAAAAAACTAAGCCCTCCTAAAAAAGGACATCCAATTATTTGTTCCCGCTATCAAATTGACAGTTTATTTAAGAATACCTTGCCGCATATTTATTAACTCCTTTTAAATAGATACTTAAATAATAGCACGTAAGAGCATATTTGTAAAGGAATCTCCAATTTTTTATCAAAGAGAGTACGTGATTACAAAATAGCTGTAATAATGTACCAATATTTGTTATTCTATAATCTTCCAATTACTCCCGTTCTTTTCAAGTACCAAATCAAATTGAGATACCTGCGTTGCTTTGGTCTGCTGGTCGATATACTCCACTGTCAGCGATACCGTGACTTGATTATCCTTACGATTGTGAATAGGATTTACCAGTTCTTGAAAGATGTACTCTTTTCCGATTGGTTTTAATATCCCGTCATTCACATAGTAGGAAAGTTCACTGGCTGTCGCTGTAGGATAGAGCTTGAAGAACGTCGTTAAAAACTCATTGATTTCATTGGTTGTAATGGAATCAACCGTCCCCTCACTTTCAATGGCTTTTGGTTTATAACTTGATTTCTTAGGTATGTTGGTAATGGTCGGATTCTTAACCAGTACCATATTTCCAGAACCATCTACATAGACACTCACTATATAAGCAGAGTGGACGGTCTTTGTATTTTCTCCCTCTGTAATGAGCTGGTCTACACTGTAGGTTACATTAAACTCATTGTCGCCAGTTGGCTCTACCGTCCATATCTGAAATCCTCTTACAGAAGACGATACAGGAATATCTTTGCGTACTGTATCAACATTGAGAGCTTGAAGTTCATCTGTCAGATAGCCTTTTAGACTTTCCATTCGATTATCAATGGACTTATCGGATTGCTCCCATGAATAGTAGACTTTCGCAAAGTTCTCTACAAAATTTTCTACATGATGAGTATCAACGTATTCCTTTTCTATGATAGTTGTTTCGTGAATAGTATGAGTATCTATAGCTGTAAAGTGCTTGAATATCGCAAAGCTGAAACTAAGCCCTAAAAGTACCCACAAGGCAATCACAACCTTTTTATGAGGATTGACCTTATAGACACGAGGTTTCTTTTCCTTTGGTATCTGTTTTTCTTTATTCTGATTTTTTCTAAATTTCATCATTAAATCTTCCTTTCTCATTGTTTGATTCGTCCTGCTCCCACTAAATGCTGTTGCCAGTAGGGGCTTGTTAAGTCGGCATAACCGATTGGGTCGCCTGCATGAAACATACGGTTATTGCCAAGGTATATCCCAACATGAGTAATATAAGAGCCAGCGTTATAGGTAGAATGAAAGAAAACCAAATCGCCAGCTTGTGCTTCCGATAGTGGGATATGCTGGGTCACATCATATTGCTGTTGTGCGGTTCGTGGTAAGTTAATTCCAGCTTTTCCATACGTCCATTGTGTCAGTCCGCTACAATCAAAAGAAGTAGTCGGGGAAGCTCCACCGTAAACGTATCGCCAGCCCTCATATTTCAGTGCTTCGTCCATGATGGCTTGTACCGTATCATCATCAAACTCTGTTGTGACAAGATACTGCGTTACCAGTTGCACATAAAACATATTGCCATAGTTGTATCGCCAGCCCCCATTGATAGGTATGGCTATGGGATTGGGGTAAGACACTTTTTCGCCACCTGAATACTCTTTTGAGAAACTTTGAGCCAGTTCAAAGGTATATTTATTTCCACGATTAGCCACATACCCTAAGAAACCACCACCATAATTGTAGGACTGGATAACCGATTCTAAATCTACACTGAGCCTTTCGCTACTGGCTAATAATTCACTGAAATACTTCACACCTTGCTTAATGGATTCTTCTGTACTCAATGAATTAGGTGGAAGACCGAGGGATTCCGAGGACTGCATAACATCTTCCGCAGTACCGCCCGATTCCACCTGTATAATCGCAAGAAGTATGTTGACATATTCTTCAACGCCATATTCTTTGGCATATTTTTCTACCATAGGCTTATGAGCCAGCACTTCTGCGGAAACATTCACACCTCCATAATGAATATTGGAAATTCCGCTGTCCTGTTCATCTGAAAATAAAATGGCAACAAACAGAAGCAGTGAGAAGACCATCAAGAATAATCCAGAACCACCAATCACTAAAGTTTTCAACTTCATGGTTTCTTACCGACTTTCTTAATGGTGGCGGTTTTGATTGGTGGTCTACTTCTTGTATTTTGTAGTGGTACTCTTTGAACAGTAGACGGACGTTCTTTTGTGATTGGACGTTGTGAAGTTCTATCTGCTGTAGTGGTTGAAGTTGCTGGCTTTTGAACGGTTTTTTCTTGAACGGTATTGCCTTGGCGTTCCACTTTTGGACTTGAAAAATCGGACTTAACTGCTGGACGCTCTTGTTTGGCTTGTTGAGATTCCTTATATGAAGTCTGAATATTAGACTGTTTTGAGGTCTGTTCATCATGATATTGTTCTTGTCTTGTAGTCGGTCTTTCATGAACAGAAGAAGCAGGCTGTTTTTTCTGTTTGACCTGTTCCATTTCAGAGCGACGCTTCGCAATGGTTTTTCGCCTTTGTTCCTGCTGTTCCTTGCGTCCACTGGCTCTGTCCGCTTTGGTTTGAGAAATACTACTGGTTAAATCACGGACATTCTCTTTTACTTTGGATTTTCCTTGATATACTGCATATCTTGCATTGGTCGGCAAATCTTTAACCTGTTCTTTCAAACCACTAGCAGTGTCTACCATTCTGTCTTTGGTATCAGCTACTGTACCGATGGTTTGACCGATACGTTTTCCAAGTGTTGATTTTTCCTTTCCGTCTGGTCGGGAGTGATCTGCTTGTGTCCTTGCAGAACTCCCCGAACCCGACTGTCCTTTTTTACCTGTAACAATGGCAGACCCAGCCCCTAGAGTAGTCATGGAACGTCCAAGTTTCCGCTGTAGACGGTGCATGTGAGCGTGCATAAGCATACGAGGTTTTCTCATCACACGACTTCCCACACTTTGAGAATCGTTACTCTGTAGAGAAAACATACTCATTAAATCGCCCAGCTTGAAGTAGATTCCTGCAAAGGTCACAATCTGTAGAAAAGCAATCAAAAAGAACGGATAACCAGCCGATAAGGTATAGAGCATGGTTGAAATACTAAATGCTGTCGTAATAATCAATGTGATTCCAGCTCGTGTCAAAATGGTATTAAAGAGCTTTGTTATGGCTCGTTTTGACATACCATCAAATGATGGAATCATGCTTAAAATAAAGCTCACAGGCAGAAACATAGCATAGATGATAAAAAGTACCTGCGAGAAAATCATGATTCCTGTTAATAGGAATACAAATATGGAAATCCCAATATTGAAGACAAATAGGAAGAAGACTGTACCTAAACGGTTAATGGTCTTTGTAATGGTTAGATTGGTATTGCTTCTGTCTTCAATTTCTTCCGCAACAATTTTTTCTCTGTCTTCGCCATTGTTGGAATCTGGGCTGGTGGAGAGCAGGCTTTCCACACGGTCAATACCGATACTTTCAATGTCTGAACTGTTGTATTGAAGCAGTAGCCACGGTTGCTGAACCTGTATGGAAAACAGGCTATCTCTGATTAAGTCCACGCTGTCCTTGCCTTGACTATCGGAATGGGGCATGACAATCTTCGTGCCAAGTGATAAACTGGCATTACTGATGTCTGATGAAAAGTCATTGATTTTTTTAATGTAGTCGGGAGCGTAGGCAATAAAGGAAGCCGATAGGATAAACACCAGCACAAAATTCATAATGGCATGAATTGCCTTTGTGGTTTCTCTCTTTATCAGTCCCGTATAGGCAACATAAACCCCAAGAACCAAAATCAAGAGTAAGAGGAATCCAACATAGAAACCCTCTGTTGAAAATCCGTTTGCACTCACACCAGCTAAGGTCTGCATATTCTTACCAATGGAATCTGCTGTAGCGGAAATGAAGTCTAAGGAATAGGCTTCCTGTACTAAGTAACCTGTCGCATTGGAAACATACAAACTGATTGTCCAAATAAAATTGGTAATGGCATATAGTCCATACATGACCTGTTTTCCAATCCCGTCCGACCAGTTCCACGGAAGCCAGCCCCAGCTATTATCCACATAAAAATCCAGTTGATAGTTTTCAAGTGGGTATCGGCTGTATTCATTTGCCACATTGACCGTATCATCTACCAAGCCCGCAGCTTGAACCACCGTTCCCAGCATGGCTAAAAGAAAAATGGCAATCACAAGTGTGAAAGCCACTGTCATTGCCACTTTACCTAGACGTTTCAGCGTCCAGTTTGATTTTATTCTGTTTACTATTGATGGTTTCACATTTACACCTCTTTTCGCACAGGTGGTCTGGTATCAAAGGCATGGAGCAGTTCTTCAAATACAGGGTGGAACTGTATCACACCGACACGACCATATAAATCACTGATAAGGCATTGCCCGTTTTCCAAATCACGCAATCGCTTCTGATTGTTTTCGTCCTCTGGGTCTACACCAAAAAAGGCTAAGGTCTTTTTAATCTCGTTAAGGTCAGTGGAACGAAATGCAAATTTTAAGCCGAGGTTATTTTTCAGTTTTTCATCTAAGAGGTCGTCTGTATTTTGGGTCACGAAATATACCCCAGCGTTCATAGCACGACCAGCCCGAACCAGCTTCATAGATAGTGTTTTTCCTTGTGCTACCTGTAAAAAGCTCCATGCTTCGTCTAAATCTACAATCTTGAAAATGCTTCGGTCTGTATGGATAAAGTCTAAAGCAAAGGTACTAATGACAATCAGCATAGCAACGGATAAAAGCTCCATAGTGGTATATTCCTCAAAGGAAGTTTCCTTGTCGGGAAGTACCAAGTCCGCAACCTGTATAATGTTCAGTTGTTTTTCTAAGCTGATAGACTGCTCCACATAACCATTACTGAATAATAAATGTGCAAAGTCATAGTCTGTAAAACTTTCGATATGGTCGGCTATACTGGTACTTAGTGGCGTATTCTCAACCCGTAATTCCTCAATCACTTTCATCAACCCTCGTACTTCACTATTGGTTACTGCACGAATGGCTTTTCTAAGGATTGGGAAGCGTTCCCCATCACGAGAGGAAATCCCCGTAAGGAATGTCAGAATATCAATAGCCAGTGATTCAGAATCTTTGGGATTTTTCATAATCACATAAGGGTCAAGTAAGCCTTTGTTTTTCTCATCAGAAGTCAGAGTGACGATATTGATTTCATGGGAAATCTCTGGCAAGGTTTCTTTCCATCTGCCACGTTCTGCTTTTGGGTCTACAATCACTGCTTGTGCCCCATAAAGCACCGCATAATAGACGATAAGGTTATTCGCAAAGGATTTACCACCACCCAGCGAACCAACAAAAGCCGACGCTAACGCATTGGTTACTGAACCCTTAACCCCTTGACTGGCAAGAGCAGGTTTCAGATAGACATTGCGTCCAGTATCTAAGCTGTAGCCAACATAAATCCCCTCATTTTCCCCCAGCATTTGAGTAGCACCAAAACCTAAACCAGCGAGGAAATCAGAGGTCACGTATTGAATATAATCATTCATATAACGCTTGCTGGCAGGTAAAAATTCTTCATGTAAGCCGAGCATATCCCCAAATGGTCGTACCAGTTTTACGCTTAAATCGTCATAAAAATCTTTCACTTCATTACAACGACGTTTGAGTTCGTCAAGATCATTTGCTGATACCCTTACCACATAAGACAGCTTGTACATAGATTCCTTGCTTTGGTCTAAATTGGTTTCCAGCTCATTCACACTTTCCAGAGCTTCCGCCACATTGGAGCTGGTTTCATTATCACTTTGCCAAGCGTGGTTATCCAAGTCTTTCAGTTCTTTCTTTTTATTGCGGACAGTAGATAGGGCTTTACGATTCGCTACAATTTCCACATTCATTGACGTATCAATCGGGAATGTAAATTGCTGTTGCTGGTAGTAGAAGATTTCAGAGGACGGGAAGTCCAGTTCTCCGACAATGCTGTTAATGGTAAAGTAAGCTACATAGACGGTTTCATCTTCCTGCTGGATTTTCAAATATCGCTGTTTTTCTTCCACCAAACAGCGAGTAGGCTTAATCAAGTCATAGTATTTAATCAGCGTTTCATTATCCAGCTTTTTCTTTGATAGATGGTACTCATACTCTTCATAGGCAGTGCCTGTCTGTCCGTAAAGGTGTTCAATCAGATAGCCGAAGTCGTCCTTATCTAACCTGCGGATTTTGAAACGACGAGAGATTTTATTTTCTAAGAGCTTTTCCATCTTCTGAAAACGCAGGATTTCATCATTACTCATACTAACAAAATCGCCCATCAGCTTATGGTTCACATCATAGACAAAATCAGACAAAGCATTTTTTGCTTCAACGGTAAGACTTTTCATAGAAAACTCCTGATCGTTGAGAAGCAACTTAAAGCCGATAAAGAAACGGTAGTTCACTTGATTTTCGCCAATCATGGATATTAAAGCGTCTGTCTGTTGGTCGATTTTGTCATAGGCAACCGCTTTGAGCTTGCCAGTGACTTCATTTTTGGAACGCTCTTGTGCAGAACGTATGCTGGATTCTGTACTGATTTGTAAAGCATGAATTTTGCCATCACGATTTTGTGCGATAAGCTGTCTGAAAGAATCATGCACTTGTATTTTCTGTTCTGGACTTAGAAATGAGTAATTGTAAGGAACAAGCTCATAGTAAGCATAACATTCCCCGTCTTTATTCCAGACGAGATTGTTTTCAATGTATTTAATTGGATATGCCATAAAATTCACTCCTAACTGCTGTAATGGCTTCTTGTGGCTGGTTTCTGCCAAGCGTTACTTTTTTTCCTGCATAGGTCAGCTTTGGTCGCAGTGCATAAGCAATGACAGACTTCAAAAATCCATAAGGCTTTTTACCATCAAAAGTTTTTGTAGACATAAACCATGTGAAAGCCACAGGAATCCCAAAGTATTTGAGAAATGCTCCCTCTATCATGGAAAGAGGGGGCAAGTTGCCAAGTATCATCACTGCAAAGAGTGACACGACAAACCATGTCATTTGCGTAAAGGTTATGGGAAACGGAAGTCTAAAATCATTGATAGAATACAGTACCTTTTCCACAGACCAGATACTGGTATAGCTTCGTATTTTCTTCATGTAATCAATCCTTTCATAAAAAATAGGGGTAGCTGATTGAGCCACCCCGTAAAATAGAAAATCTGCCAGTAGTAATGTACCGACAGATTTAATAGACGATTTCAAAAATCCCATGATTGGTTGAGATAAACGTTCCTGAAAGGTCTAAATCCCGACCATAGGCTTGATAATCAATATAGTTTTGAAGACTAGCTGGTACTTCGCCTAAAGCACCCGTTTCTTCAATGTAGTAGCGTGCCACGTCATACATATCATCACAATCGGAATGAATGATAATATCCTCTTGATGTTCGCTTAGTTCTTCAATGCTTGAAAAATGAGTGAGCAGAGCAGATAGCTCCGATTGTAATTCTTCGGGTAATTCCGATACCATTTCCCATAGTCGATTGAGTTCGCCAATGGAAGTGTATTCGTCAACCGTAAAGGGTAACTCGTAGTCATGAATGGCGTATTCCTCATATTCATCATTCAAGCCGATTTTCTCTTTGACTTCCTCAAAGTCAATGGGAAAGGTAAACCACGCACCGACCAATTCGCCCTCATTGTATTTGCCTAAATTCGCAATATAGACTTGCATATCGTCCATATATTCACGTCCTTTCTTTGTAGAGATTCAAAAATCCCTACCGCACTTCGTTTGGTGTACCATTCCT
This sequence comes from Enterococcus sp. AZ091, assembly GCF_051714805.1. NCBI lineage: Bacteria > Bacillati > Bacillota > Bacilli > Lactobacillales > Enterococcaceae > Enterococcus > Enterococcus sp. AZ091. Next base: position 843,894 of record NZ_JBIOSO010000001.1, read on the forward strand.
TTGCGGAACATAAGAAAACCACTTATATTCCACAAAAGAACGGTTTTATTTAAGCACCAATAATGCGATTGAATAGCTCTAGTAAAATGTCTTTTACTCCAGCAGCGTTGAAGACTAAGCCAACCGCAATAATCGCAATAATTAAAAAGCCAATCAGTTTGCTAAACTCACGCTTGAAGCCAAGATACAAGCCAATCACAACGATTGCTAAAAGCACCAGTGATTGAGCGTTTGATAGAAACCAGTTATAAAGGTTTTGTCCAAAATTCATAAAAATGTTCTCCTCTCTATATTCAATGAATTTGTATTTGAGTTATTTTTTTGTTGTTATCACGTCCTGTTCTTTTACTGACTGTTGCTTCAAAATCTGCTTGTGTCGGTCTGTCAGTTTCGCATGGTCGAGAATGTCTTTTACAACCTGCGTCTGGTTGATTTCATCAAGTTTAATCGCAACCTTTAAGGTCGGGGCAACTTGATGAGATAGCCAGTTCAGCGTCCTTTGGAAGGAGTAAGGCTCTGGTTTTGTGGTTAGTTTTAATCGTTCACGATTGTTCCCAATAAACCAAGCCCATTCTTCATTCAGTTTCCAATCAGAACGAGGTTTGGAATCGTCTTTATCTACAAAACGGATATACCGATTGATAATTTTAAAGGCGGTATGCTCTGGATTGTCATAGACGAGTAAATCACGGACTGCATAATAGGCACGCTCATTTTTCAATCGAATCTCAAAACGGTTTTTTACTTCTGCGTCTTCAATGGGAATATCATTTTTCTTGTACTGCTCGTAGTCCTTTTCATAGATACAGAAATAAACTTCACTTTGTAATGAACCGATATAGAGGGTGTTTCCCATACATTCCTTTTCCTCTTTGCGTACCAGTTCGCCACTGCGATAGCTTTTAAAACTGCGGAAGACGGAGATACATTCTTCCTGTTGGCACTTTTCAGTGAGTACAGGGATATTCAAAATCCCTGTCTTATCGTTAATGGCAAGGTCAAGGCGTTTCATCACACCGCCAGCCACCAAAACGTCCATAAAGAACTCATACCAGCTTCTTTGTTGTGCCAGAAGATAGCTTTCAAATTGTCTGCACCCACGACCTTTCAATTCCACCAGAACTCCTTTGTCCAGTTCATGGGAGCAAAGGACGAATATGTCGCCTAAAGCATAATGCTCTGAATAAGAATAGAAACCATAGTCCTCATGAAGAAAATAGGACAGTTTCAGTTGTAAGATGTTTTCGACCACCTGCTGTACGTCTGTTGTCGGAAAGCGAATCCTTACATAATCAAACAGCATTTCAAGGGGAGCGTCGGGATTGAAGCGTTCCAGAGCTTCCCAAAGGGACTGCTGTAAATCCTCTGATGGCTTGACTTTTCCTGTTTCAATATCGCTTAGATACTGCCTTGTAATACCAGTCGCAACAGCTAAACGGTTTTGAGATAGTCCATAAGCCAAGCGTTTTTCTTTTAAATGCTGTAACCAAGTTTGTTCATTCAGTAAAAATCCCTCCAATCAAAAAGGCGTATGTCAACTTTTAAAGCCCATTTGACATACGCTGAAATTTTGTAAATCCCTTGTAACCAAAGGATTTTCTAATGTTTTTTTGACTGTTTCCTGTCGATTTGTACCCCCCTGTTAGATACGGGGGGTTAAGTGCTGGCGTGGCTATTGCCACACCAGCCAGCAAGATCAGTCCACACCTGCGACTTCCGCTTCGCACGTCGCCTGCGTGGACTGTCTGCTGTTGGATAACTTTTTAATTTCCTCCAAGAAATCATATCCTTTTGGTACAAGGGGAGTATAAAACTCTGATATGACACTTGTTCCTACATCAACATAGCCACGACCTTTGATTCGCTTTAAGAAGAAATCCTTTTGTACGTCACTGCCAAACATCATGCCATAGCCCATTTCAGACATACGACCTAAAGCCACTCTGAAATTAAACTGATCACGGATTCCGTCGCCTAAATATTTTGCGTCTGGACGTTGACAAGCCAGTATTAGAAAGAAGCCAGCTTGACGACCTAACATGACAATCTGTTTCAGCTTATTCATAACTGCGGTGTTTTCTTTTGTTCCCAGCATTTCCATGAAAGCGACGTATTCATCAAAGATTAAGAAGTGTGCCGGGAGACCTAAGTAAGCATAATTTTTGCCAGTCTTATAGTTCTTCATCTGCTTCATTTCCTCACTACGTTTCATCATTTCTTCATAGAATGTTTCAATGCAAGAAAGCAAGTCTTCTTTTCTATAGTAGACATTTGCCATCACAGAACCTAAGTCCGCAAGGTCAGCATTTTTCGGGTCAAGAATATACAGTTTTGAATCTGTATGAAGCAAGGCTTCAATCAGTGTCAGTATAAAGTAAGTTTTACCGCCACCTGTACCACCAGCAATCAACATATGAGGGAGCTTATCATATTCCCACCATACGTTTTTCATTAAGCGAAGTTTACCATCTTTAGCTTCTACTTCATCAATAGAAATACGACTGGCTATGGTGTCATAGAGCAAAGTATATTCCACATAGGAATCCTTTAACTCTTTATCCGTCAGCTCACAGTACAAGCCACTCTCTAATTTCTTTTCCAAGTGTAAGAGTTGGTCTTGATATTTTCCCAGCGTGATTTCCACCCGTATCTGTATCAAGCCATTTTTAAGTCGATAATACATTTTAGGGAAGTAGGTTATCTTTTCCTTTGTACGACCAGCACTATCTTTAAAGAAACCCTCTGTTTTGACCTGTTCAGATTCATACCACTTGTTTTCAAGTATCATCTTTGCCAGTTTTTGACGGTGGTAAAGTTGTTTAACCGTATCATAGCGAACCCGTTTGAATACAAACGCTACCAGCAAGCAGATAAGAATTGCGACACTGAAACTGATAATTAAATAGGGAATGTCAATCTTATCTGCTTGTGATAGGTTAAAATCCTGCCAGTTGATCTGCTGGATTGTCTTCACATGAAACAGTCCGACAACCAGCAGGAAAACAGGCAGGAGTGACGCTATCGTAAAATGAAAGACTAAATCTTTACCAGATGGGCGAATCCTTTTACCACGCTGTTTCATGCGAAAAAGTCTCCTTTCTACCTAGCGACTATTTGTCTTGTGTCGGTTCTTTCTTTGCTTGTGGTTGAGCTTTGAATGAACTAGAATCCTTTGTCAGCACAATATCGTCTGCCTTGATATACCAGTCAACATCTGCTCCTTGATAGGTGGCAGTAGCAACGGTGTCCGCAATGGGATTGATAAGTTCCACCCGTGCGTTATAATCAAACTCTTTCAAAGGCACGCTGGCAGGAATACTTACTTGAATCATGCGTCCTTGTCCTTTGGATTTTAAGTCATAGGTACGTTCCTTGATTTCATCTGAAACCGACCCGTCTTCATTTTGGATTCTCACTTCACGACGTAGAGCAGAGAATTTCAATTCTCCAAAAGTCGTGTCTTTATCTAATACAATGCCATTTGCTAATCTCATCATTTTTCCTCTCTTTCTTTATTCTTTTATCATGTCGTCAGCATGTAAAAGGTAATTTGTAAAACCACGAGTGCCGATTTTGTAGCCCTCTGCGGTAATACGTGGATTGACTAACTTCACACGTTCCTCAAAGCCGAAATGTTTTTCGCCAGCTTCAGCAGGAAGCACCACCACAATATCATCTGCTCTTTGAACATCAGAATAGAGATTATAGCTTCTTGATAAGACAGTTAGCCGTCCGTTGATTCTTCGCTGAACGACTTTATCCTCGCCAGCAAATTCTAAATTGCCGAATGTTTTTTCCATGTTGGGAATCACAAATTTAAGTTCCATATTTTTACCTATCCTTTCTTTTTTATTGGCTGAATGAATGTTTGATGGTCTTAAAGAGTGGGGAACGACCTTTTGATTCTTGATTTTTTGTTTTCATAAGTTCACTTCCTTTCAAAATCGGGTAAAAAAATAGACACCTCATTTTTTGAAGTGTCTACCTATTAAATATTCAAATTTTATTGGAAGTATCTTTATATCTTCACTTTTCAAGGATAAATCGTCGTATCAAAGCTCATTCATAAGTAGTAAATTAGTAGTAAATTGAGTGGTTTTGACCTTGATAAAGTGTGATAAGTCCAGTTTTTATGCGGATAACTAGATTTTTATGCTATTTTTAAATATAAAAATATAGTGAAACAATTTTTATTAAATTTATTTTACACCAACGTTCAAACAAAATCCAGTAAAAAATTAATAAATTATTTTTTTTGATTCGAACGCGTCATCCTACTTTAATTATATGCCTTAATAAATAGACCCACCACTCGAATTCAGTTTATTGTCATATTAGCAGTTTTAAAATTATGTTAAAAAACTTGTCATGAAAATGATCGGAGAAATTCCCTTCATATCATCTTTTACTGCATTCTATTTCATCGACCGTAATTTTTATGTAAAAATACAGAAATGTTCTATCAAACTTGACTCTTTAAAAGCAGAACGTGCGGTATTCTATTCTCCATCGTATGATATTCTCTTTAATTATGTATTAGGTAGAGAATTATATTTATAGAAAAAAGGATCAAAAACTTTTAAGTTTCTGACCCCTGCCATCAAAACATCCGAGTACCTCACAAAGTTGGGTTTTATGAGCAATGATTCGTTTGCGAACGTATGGACACAAAGAGAAAATAATACCCTTCAATTATGACTAAAAAAAGCCAGAATCTTTAACAACCAAAGTTTTCTTAGCAATTTTTGAAATCAGATGGATTTTGATTGGACACATAGTTGAACAAACCTAGCGTTGTTATGGAAAATAAATCACATATTTTTAAATTCTAGAGGAGCAGGCCTCATGGATCATTAATTGATTAAACTCCATAGCCCAGTTTCGAATTCGGTCGCCTGACCACTTCGAGTGTAATTCTTTCGTGCGTAAAAAAAGTAGTATTAAGAATGCATTGCCGGAAGTGCAACTCGTCTCTTGGCTGTCTTTTTTAATCCTGTCTCATAGGAATCTGCCCAAAGTTTCCCTAATTAGACTAGCGAACAAACCATTTAGAAACTATCACTGTTATCTGTTAAATCATTTTTTTGCAAACAGTGAATCATGTCTAACACTAACCAGATTTAACAACTGGTTGTCCTAAAGGATCTCGAAAGATTCTCAAAGGAAACATTTTGTCTGGTGATCTATAATCATGTCCGGATACAGATTGCCAGCAAGCAGAAACTGACAATATCTCTTCTCCTGTATTAATTAAACGATGAGCTGTATTTCCAGGAATATAATGAACAGAACCAGGCGTTACTTTTTCCATACGAGTTATTTCATTTTCTACGAGCATTAATATTCCTCGTCCTTGCAAGCCGAAATAGTATTCGCCGGTATCTCTTGTTGCGTGGAAATGTCCTTTTGTCAGAAAGTATTCTGTCCCAATTACTCCTGGATTTAAATGTGTGATTCCAAAATAGAGTCCACCTGGTGTTCCTTCTGCCAACCCATTGTCTTGGTATTCCACCCGATAGATGACTGTTTCTGGATCTAATGCTTGATAAGCAGTTGCATCAAAAAAGTAGTTAGCTAAATCTTTTGCTTTCGTTTCCTTTTCTTGAAGACCGTAGCCTTCTAATTTAATCCGGCTACTATCATATCTGACAGAACTCTTTTCTATCATTACGAGCTCCTTTCTACCGCTGATTATGGTACAAAATCTAGCCATTCTTCTTTCCATAAATCTGGTCGAACAACAAAATCAAATTTTGTATTTTCTTGTTCATATTGTTGATAAATAGGAACGTTTTCTTCAATTGCAAATTCTGAATACTGACGTGCGTTTTTTTCTATTAATTGCTTAGTCTGATAGCTTGTGTTCGGTATCCAAATCAACTTACCTTGAACTGTGAATTTTGGATAGAAAGCTAATCCATTGTGAGCTCTAATCGCTTCATACTCAAAACCATAATCCCTCACGCACCATGCACCAAACACTAAACGTTCGGTTCTTGATGCATTGATTGTACAATGTGCCCAACCTGGTGGAACGATGACAACTTCTCCAGCTTTTGCTTGAACCGCATAGCAACGCCCAGGATCTTTGGAGCCATTCTCCTGCATATAAATGATTGCTTCGCCAGACCAGATTTCATAAACCTCGGGTGTCGACATTTGACAAGTTTTTGAAGAAGCATGGATGTGTCCTTGACTTTTAATTGGTTCGTCACCGATTGAACCAGCCGCATAAGCAACTATTCCAAAAAGCAACTCACGCTTTACTAAATCAGCTTGATCTTTTACTAACCCGACATCCATCGCAATGGAGTAGACAATATCTGGCCCTTTGGAATCATGATTCGCCATGCTGTGAAGAATATCCTTCAAATAACGTTGTTCGGCACGGGATGGACCAAAAGTACCTGCAGGATACAAAAATTCATTGCTATTTTCATCAAAAGTTATCCCTAGCCCAGTTTCAATCATACTCTGCCTCCTTAAACTAAGAAAAGTTGCGAACAAAAGCTTGGATCACTGCAACCTCTTTTTCTTGGTTACCTTGATTTACCAATTTATATTCTTTGACTGCCTCAGGAACAATAAAAGTCTCACCATAATGGACTTCAAACGGGTCAAAACTGTTGTCTAAACTCTCTACTGTTATGGTTTCACCCTCCACCAAATTCAGCATGTTGACGCTTTGATGTACTTTAACCGTTACCTCTTTTTTAAACCAGTGACGATGTGTCTCAATAAATTCGAGCTCATGTAATCCTGTTTTCTCAACACGACTTTCATTATCTTCATGAAGTGTTTCAAAAGGGTTGATCAAATTTTCTTGAACCCATTTAGTATCATAAGCCGTATTTACATTTTCTTCGCCATGGTTTAAATGAACTGGTCTTGGTAGTCCATCTAGCCCTAATCGTTCCCAATCCCATAATTTAAAAGTAAAAATATAAGGAGTTTGACTGATTTCTAACACGACGGTTTCTGGACCACCACAGTGAATCGTGCCTGCAGGAATCGAGTAGTGATCATGTTTATTTACTGGAAAACAATTGATAAATTTCTCATCTGGAAAACGATAATCTCCTTTTTCCGCTTTACGCAACTCCTTGAATAATTCTGCTTTTTCTGTTCCTTCTTTCACACCTAGATAGATCGTTGATTTTTCAGACGCTTGCAAAATGTAGTAACTCTCATTTTGTGTATAGAACATGCCAAATTTGTCTTGGATGTAATCCACTCTCGGATGAACTTGCAGGCTTAAATTCCCACCTCCGACAGTATCTAGATAATCAAAACGAATAGGAAACTCATTGCCAAAGCGTGCTTGAACTTTCTTTCCTAGTAAAGGAATTGGACGCTGATGCACGACATTAATCGCTGGAATTTCTATTGCTACTCCTGAAAAATCCAGACACAAACTATTTTCTTCGGGTACACCATCAAAAGCCCAACCATAGTTTTCCATTTCGGGATTCAAATTAAACTCTTTCTTCATCCATTGCCCTCCCCAGACGCTAGCATCAAAATAAGGGACCAGCCGAAAGGGTTGTTTGACGATTTGATCTAGTGCATTTCGGTAACTTACCCCATCGACCATTTTTGCTTGACATGATACATTTGTATCCAACAAATAATCGAGACGGTCAGTCACTTTCTGTTTAAGACGATCAGCGACACGCCATTCAAAGAAAAATCCTCGCTTCACTTTTTTTAAATTATCTTCGGATTCATTCGCTGCCTTCCAATTTGGCATACCAGCACGATACCGTTTTTGAATCTCCCATCTTGTTAGATCGGCATAACACAAAATGTCAGGATTGGGTAATAATATCGTAGCTCCCGTTCCATAGACAACGATATTGCGGCTCTCTTCAGCTATTTCTTTCTTGATTTGCCGTATCTCATAGTTAGGAAAAAATTCATCCAAAGTTGCATGAGACATAAGTCCAAAAACACGATCATCGGTTAAATTCGCAGCAATTTTATTTGTTATTGTTTCTGCATCATAAGCATAATCATCTGCTTTTATTAGTCTTACACCTTTTAACTTGCTTAATAGCAGTTCTTCAATTTCATGTAAATTTACTCCTGGATAACACTCCAAAGCAAGGGTTCTTTTCCCATTGACAAATTGCTGACTTATCTCGTCAGCAATTTGAGTATAATTCTTCCATGTTCGTGAATCATGTTTCACCTTAATTTTTGGTCGTAAATTATATACCATTTTTACCCCTCTTTATAATCATAATGATATGACATTAGAATTTCTCATCGTCTCTTTCGGGAGAGAAATCCATCCGATCAATACTTTGCTTCCCAGCTTTTATTCCATCTGTAAGTAATTGTTGAAATTCTTTTCCTTCTCGTGTCAATATCATTTCTAGTAACATCGCTAGATTCATACCCGACAGTATTTCAACTTCAAGACCGCTTTGTAAAAAAACATCTGCTGCGTTAGCACCTGGAGACCCTGATGGAATATCACAAACAATTATCATTTTTTTTACTTTCTTAGGCAAATTCTCCGCCAATTTTTCCAATTCAGTTCGATAGGAAGCAACTCCATCTTCTTCCAAACCTAAAGAAAAGAGATAATTCTGTTCGCCTGCGACAAATTCTACAGCATCTTTCATGCCGTCAGCCAATTTTGAATGGCTAACCAATAAAACTCCAATCATATCCATTTCCCCTCATTCATTGCATTTAGACAATCATTTGAATTAAATAAGCGATGCCCACTCCGCCAAACGCTGTCACAAAGTAAATACCTATTAATTTCAATGCAGAAATGCCTTTCTTAGCCATTAAATACCATGAAATCAGAACTAACAACAATGGTAATAAATTCGGAAAAATCCCGTCTAAAATTTGTTGAATATCAATTTTAGCGCTACTGAAATTTAACACAATCGGCAGGTTAAGATTGACGTAACTCGCAGCAACTCCCCCGATTACAATCATCCCCAAAACAGAGAAGGCTTGCGTAATTTGCTGTGCTTTTTCCCCAACAAAGGTGTCGACTGACTCCGCTCCAAGTTCATAACCTTTGAAGAATAAGAATCGAGTTCCCAGCATAATGATCGTGTTATAAGAGACAATGTAGAAAAGCGGACCTAAAATACTTCCATTTTCTGATAATCCCATCCCGATCGAAAGTAATATTGGAATTAACATACCAGGTATCATGGAATCCCCAATCCCTGCTAAAGGTCCCATCAGCCCTACCTTCAACCCATTTACAAATTCATCATCTATCTCTTCTTGTCCTAAAGCCCGCTGTTCTTCTAAACCAATAACCACTCCATTAATCAATGAACCAATTTGAGGCTCTGTATTATAAAAAACTGAATGCCTTTTTAGCATGGCTTTTTGTGCTTCCAAGTCATCTTTATAAAGACGTTTTGCGATTGGTTCCATCGATAATGCAAATCCGAATGCTTCCAAAAACTCAAAACTAGTCGCTACTAGGTTATACATCATCCAACGAATGTAGGATTTATTCAGCGACTTTTTGTCAAGAAGTTGATATGATCTTTTCCGTTCCATTAAAATTCCTCCTCATCCTCGAAGTCATGGTAAGTTCCATCCTCTGCCGCCACTCTTGCAGCAGGCTTAGATTTTGCTTGAAAATAAATATAGGCAACGACACCTGCTACTATAGCCAGAGCAATCATGTTTAATTTCAAAAATATGACACAGATAAACCCAAAAAGAAAGAATATCAGCATAATGTCCTCTTTGACAACCGCTGTCAAAAGCATCACAATCCCAATAGCTGGTAGAGCCCCTCCCAAGATTCCCATCACATCAATCAAGTATTGTGGCATGCTTGCTAACAATTCTTTGGCAAAACTTGATCCAAAATAGATCACTAAAAAGGACGGGATAAAGCGTAAAGCAAAACTCAATAATTGTGGACCAACAATTGAATTGAAATGGAAGCCTTTTTCGTCACCTTCTTCAATCGCATGTTGCGCCCGATGGTTCCAAAAAGAATTAGCCACTTGAAAAAAGTTGAATACAATCGTACCAATAACGCCGATCGTTGTGGCTAAAGTTACTGCCACTTCCGTGGAAGAATTCGATAGAATGGCTAAAGCAATTGCCGGGTAGGCCACAAAATTCAAGTCAGCCGGCATCTGTCCACCTGGAGTAACCATAGCGATATAAACGGCTTGGATAGCTACCCCAATAATGATGCCTTGAGTGACATCGCCTAAAATAAGTCCGATCAAAAATCCTGATACTAGTGGACGACTGATCGTGTACCATCCACCTGTCAATCCCATTAGCCAAGGAGTACCTAGAGCTCCTAGGTAGCAAAGTAGTGAGATCAATACAGCTTGAAGAAAAAGCATAATAAGTTCCTCCATTCTTTAATTTTTTATATCTTTCCAAGTAAAACCTTTTGAATCCGGTACCAATTTAAACTGAATGTCCATTCCCAGTGAATCCAATCGCTCGAAGGCTGCTCGTTCATTTTCAGTAATTGCAACATTGGGACCAATTTTTTCTGCACCTTCTCGAGCGCTCATCGGACCAACATTTAAAATCGGGTAGCATGAAATAAAATCGGCTCCAGCTTCATACAAACGTACAAGCGTCTCAGGTGACTTTGCTATTAGAAAATAGTTTTTCTTACTACCTACGATTTCTTCCCACTTCAAAGCTGTACGATCCACCGTCATAACGAAACCTTTCAATGGCTTCGGTACCGCTCCTTTAAGTACCTTTGATAAAGTTGGATTGTTCGCGGAAGGATCGTCTACTGCCACTACACCGTCACAGGCTCTTTCACTCATCCAGCGTGTCACGACTTGTCCATGAATAATTCGATCATCTATTCGTATAAAAGAAATTGCCATTTTTAACACTCCTATCCTCTATGTCTTTTTGTTATATCAATATTACAAATGTATTATATGATATTTCTATTAAAAAGACAACGGTTTCTTTTTTAATTTCGAAAAATATTTTAGTATGTTATCTACTTATCAAAACTCTAGCCTATGCGGTTGTTTTCTGGAGACAAATGTACATTTATCGAGAGTTTCATATATCTTCTTTAAATATGAAAATGTCTAGGTGAAAAGTTCCATTGACTACCTAAAAAAAGCCGTTTCTTTATTGCATCAGGATAATAATTTTTATAGACTGTTAGCTTAAAAGGGTTCATAAAAAGCACGTTTCCTTTATAAGGAAGCGTGCTTTTAACTCAATCTCCTGACTTTTAATACCAAAGAATAAGTTTATCTTCTATTCATTAGTTGCACACCATTTCTATCTTATATCATTGACCTTTATTGATGAACGATGGCTATTATATCTTATCGATAGATTGTCTATTTATTAGTTTTTTTGGTAAAACATGGTGTGGTCTTTACTGAAGATCAAAATTCAACATAGTATCGATATTGACTCCCAATATAATAGCAATCACTGATTTCTTTGTATTGTCCATCAGCTCGAGAAACCATCCGTACCCTTTTTAAAATTGCTGTATTTTCTGGAACCTCTAGAATGGCTTGAATTTCTGGTGTTGCATTTAGTGCTTCGACATACTCCTTACTTTCATTCATAACAATACCGAAGGATCTTAAATAATCATACAATGAACCGTAATAATCTTTACTATCTAATGAAAATTTTTCGGTGTAAGGAATATGAGTTACAAAGTATGCAAAGGCTTTTCCACCGTCGAGACCGCGAGTTCTTCTCAACTGAAGAACTTTAGACTTCTTTTCAACTCCTAGCTGCTGAGAAAGTTTTTCTGAAGCCTCAATTAGATTAACCTCTGCATGTAGAGTTCGAACTTTTTTCCCTAGCTCTTCCATTTCTCGCGTGAAGCTACGAACCATTGTATAATGATCTTTTTCAACAGAATGATCCGTAGCCAAAACAAACGTGCCTTTCGCACGTTCACGGTATAAACGTCCTTCGCGAACGAGTTCATCAATTGCCTTTCTGATGGTGATGCGACTAACTTCATATATTTTGCATAAATCTAATTCTGGTGGGATTTTCTCACCCTCACCCCATTCACCAGAGACAATTTTAAATCTTAAATCATCGGCTATTTGGCTATATAAAGGACTTGCACCTTTTTCTTTAGTTAATTTATCGTTCAAAATCTCACCTCATAAAAGTTTTATTGTTATAACAATAATATATTTTGACAAAAATATCAACCTTTGCAAAACATTGTGTTGAAAAATATTGATACTACAAGTTTAATAATGTAAAGAATATGAAACTACTAGACTGTAGATAAACATATTGTTAAATGAGGTTCTTTTTCTATGTAATAATTTGTACACAATTGATAAATTAGCCTATTTTTTTTTTAAAGAATCAATTCTTTCTTATTTTGATTCTTTTTACTTTCGATTTTTCCTTATTCTGAAAGCGTGCTATCACTGAATCCGATTATTGCTTCAACTTCTTTATATGATTTATCGGGATTAATTAATTCATAAACATGCCACTTTATTGGCGTACTGGTTGCTCTCGGGCAGCCTTCCTTGTAATCTTGTAATTCCGATTATTCTTTCTTTTAAAGGCTACAAGCGTATTTACATCGAGCTTAAATAATCGAAAAAAGTATTTCTTTTCTCTATAAGTTTCTTCATTGGAATCATCTTACAACCCTAAAGGCAGTTGTTCAAAAGCATTTAGTACCATTTTATTGCCTTAATGTTATAATTTATTTGCGAAATACGATAATCGGTACAAGTTACAACAAAAAGGGCCGACCTACCGCGAATAGGTCGGCCCTTATTTTGTGCTGGAAGCAACGGCTAGCGACTGTCCTAGAAGCAGCTTACTTTTGATGATTGTTTTCCTAGAAATAAGTTCTAGTACCAGTCCTATAAAGATTGACGCCATAATCAATGCAATAATTTGGTCAATCAAGAAAAAACACCCCTGAACTCATCCATCCCATAGTAAAGACTGCAACGTGCTCCTCGTTTATGGATAGCTTTTCCTCATAATCATTTACTTTACTACTGTTTCAGAATATCTTTAACCAGTTACTAGTTTACTTCTCTTTATTAGTGAAGTGGACTTGTTCTGCATATTCTTAGTAAAATGCTTTCCGATCCTTCACTTTATTCCCTGTCTTTCTTAGGAACGTATCCAAGCCTCTCTCCTCTATATCATTCATCCCTTTTGCTGATTCTGAACAGCTGTCTCTTTCAGTTGGCGGTTCTCTGCGGCTAAACGCTCCTGTTCACTACGGGCTTTTGCTAGTTCTGCCTGATAGATAATGATCTCTTCTTGGTGGGCTTTCCGAGCGGCACTTACGCTAGCTTCCAACTCATCCACTTTTGATTCTAGTTCGAGATTGAGCTTTTCATACTTTTCATATAAGATCTTGGCATTTTCTATATTGGTCTGCTCTAAGTTTGCTTTGCTCGACACCCGAGTAGCAAAGTAGGTTAGAACACCGGTAATCAAGGAAGGTAAAACGACTGCGGCAACTGTTGTATCCATAGATAACCCCTCTCTCATTCTCTTTTTGATACAAAATGTATCAACTAATTGAAGTATATTCGATACGATTCATATCGTCAACTAAAAAGATACATTGCATATCTTTATTCAATCAAATTAGATACACTTCGTATCTAATTGTGGTATACTGATCGAAAAAGGGGGGATCACCATGCTTGGTGAACGATTAAAAGCACTGCGGCTAGGAATGAATCAAACGCAGCAACAGATTGCTGACCATCTAGGAATCACCCGGGCCGCCTATTCGCATTTTGAAAACGATCGAAACGAGCCTGATGGTGAAACGATCGTGAAATTAGCTGAATTATTCCATGTCTCCACAGACTATTTGTTAGGACGACATGCCATAGGCAACTTCACCCAACCTTCAAAGCGGGTGCAAACAGTAGCTGCCCATATTGATGAAAATGTAACAGATGAACAAATGGAAGACATTCTGAATTATATCGACTTTATAAAACAGCGGCATGCCCAAAAGGACTGATGTATATGGATAAAGTTGAAGAACTAATGGCTGCATACCCAGATCTGCATTTTATTTTTGATAAAAATATGCCAGAAGGTCAACAAGGCTTATATATCGATGATCATATTTATCTGAATCCAAAACAATCGAAAGCAGACTTGTTAGGGACCCTGGGTGAAGAAATCGGACACTATTTAACAAGTGCAGGAGACATCACTGCACAAGATACCAATGAAAAGCGTAAACAGGAACGTAAGGCACGTGACATTGGTGCAGCGATCGTTGTCACACCTTACGATATCATCGCCTGCTTTGAAGAGGGCTGCAAAACGCTACTAGAATGCGCCTCTTTTTTAGGGGTAACGACGCGAACGCTCAAAGATGCGGTCTGTTACTATGCCCGACGCTTTGACGGCATCAAGACAGACAATCAGTATACGTTGTTGTTTCACTTAGATGGAACTATTGAGGTCATCAAAACCTTTTAGTTACTAGCTGTGAGCGTTGGGCTATATTTGGATCAGTGAAGACACTTCTTGATACGATTCTACAGCTTTACTATTTCTTAAATAACAAAAAACGGCACTGTGCCGTCACGTTCATAAACAGAGCGCTCATTAAAAGCTTTACGGTACATTCGCCACTCATCAGTGGTGCGCGGATGTACCGTTGATTTCTGTTTATTTCGATTGATGCACAAGGCCGTTTTCTATTCTTGGGTCATATCTACAACTTTCAGCAGTCGATTTGGCAAATAATTCTCAGAAGTCTGGTGGATCAATCTGCCGGATTCAAAACGATACAAATTATAGCCATACCGTTCTTCGAAGCGCACGATGCCTTGACCTTCATCTTCTCCCACAAAAGACATACTGGCGACAGTATAGTAAGGAATCCCTTGGATCTCACCGGTAAAGGAATGATGTGTGTGACCATTGAGGATACAGCGAATGTTATAGGAGGACAGCAAGTCCAGCAAACGATCCGTACCGGGCCACACCGGTGTCGTACTTTGATGTGCCAGTAAATGATGATGGGTCACTAAGACGATCGGCAGATTTTTTAATTCCGCTAACGTCTGTTGCAGCCAGTGGAATTGTTGTTCATCGACAACGCCATCAGAAGCTCCATAGCGGGAATTATCAAAGGCAACAATCGCCATATCTGAATAACATTTTACTTGATTATATGGCGACTCGGAGGCCGCTGTACCGCACCAGCCTATGTGAAAATTGCTTTTGATGTCATGATTGCCTAAAGTAACGATCATTTCGACATCGCCTAGCAGCCTACGCAGTTGTTCTTTCAAGTAACGATAGTCTTCCACGTCTCCATCCTCCGTCAAATCCCCACTGATAACGACGAGGTCAATCGTTGCTCGTTGCTGGGCATGGCGAAGACATTCTGTTAATGGAATCAATGGATTCTGCATGGCCGCCAACATGCCTTGATAGCCCTCTTGGCAGTCTGGGTATTGTCTGCGAAAATGTATATCTGATATATGCAATAAATTCATCTTTTATCTCAATTTCTTTCTTATGATTCCTGTTATTTGGTCTAAAGCAAAGACGGTGATCACTACACCGATCAAAATAATACTAACTTTACTCCACGTACGTGTTTGGATCGCAAAAATCAATGGTGCACCGATTCCGCCTGCACCAACTAAGCCTAGTGTTGCCGCACTACGCACAGCGATCTCAAAATGATTCAACGCAAAGGAACTATAGATCGGCATCAAATAAGGGACACGTACAAAAAACATTGTTTGCCAGAAATTTGCACCCACCGCCTGCATCTCTTCGGTCAGCCGTTCATCCATCGCTTCCATCTCTTCCGTAAACAACTTGCCTAGCATTCCGATTTGATGGACACCGATTGCCATCACACCGGCAAAAGGTCCTGGACCAACGACTTTAACAAAAATGATCGCATAGACCAGTTCTGGAAACGCCCGCAAGACGTTGCAAATAAATTTACCGATTTTAGCGACCCAAGGAGTTGCTGACCAGAGATTGGCCGCACTCAACAATGTGATGGGAATGGCTAAAACCGTGGCGATCATGGTTCCCAAGCAAGCGATGCCGATCGTTAATAACAGCAGACTAAATAAATCTTCCCCGCTGCCGTCATAGAAAAATGACCAGTCTGGCTGACTCAGTCCTTTCAACACATCTCTGCCCATTGCCAGTGAAAAAGTGCTTAATCCCGAATAGTCTAAGTCCATTGCAGACAACAGGAACAGGACTACGAATAGTCCCCATAGGAGCCACGTTTTTTTACTCACTTCACGAATCATCATAGAAAGGACCTCCTTACTCGTTCACTTAATTGGTCAACGATGGCCACAGTGACTAAAATCGTCAAAATAATGATGGAAACTCGTTCATATTTCAGCAATGCCAAAGACGAATTCAAAATGACGCCGATCCCCCCAGCCCCTACATAACCTAGGACTGTCGAAGCACGAACATTGACCTCAAATGCATAAAAGGTATAGCTGGCAAACTGACTGATGACTTGAGGAGCTACTGACCAGACTGCAATCTGCAATTTGCTGGCCCCGACCGCCGCCGCAGCTTCGATCGGACCAAAATCGATTGTTTCAATTGCTTGGAACATCAACTGAGAGACCATCCCAAATGTAAAGACAGCAATCGTCAGGACCCCTGTTGCTTCTCCAATCCCAAAGATAGCAACAAACAATGCTGCCAATAATAAGTTAGGAATCGTCCGAATCAAGCCCAATAAAAAGCGAAAGATCGTCGAAAGCCAGCGATTTTCAGTAATGACTGTCGTAGCCAAGAAACTGACCGGGATCGCTAGACAGACACCGATGACCGTTCCAACTAAAGACATTTCCAATGTTTTAAGCATGGGCGAGACTAATTTCGGTAAATAGCTAAAATCCGGATGCAAGAAACGCGCAAAGAATGCTGTTACTTGGCTGGAATTTGACCAGACTTGCGCAAAGTCAGCCCCTGTGATCCATGCACTGCTTTGAAAGCAAAGAATTAAGAAGAGCAAGATCAGCAGGTTCTTGTACCACTTAAAGTGAACGGTCTCTTTCAATTTCATGGGTTTCTCCTGCCTTTTCTTCAAAAATCGCCTTGCCATAAATCTGTTCCAGCCGTTCATCTGTCAATGCTTCCGGCACACCATCAAAAACAACCGCTCCCGCTTTCAAAGCAATGACTCGTGTGGAGTAAGACCGTGCTAGCGGGACGGAGTGAAGGTTGACAATCACTGTTTTTTTCATTTCTTGATTGATTTTTTTCAAATCCTGCATGACTTTCTCTGTCGTGATCGGGTCCAGTGAAGCCACGGGCTCATCTGCCAGAATGATCGGTGCTTGTTGCACAAGCGCTCTTGCTATTGAAACCCTTTGCTGCTGACCGCCACTCAACTGATCGCTGCGGGTCTGCAGCTTATCCAACAGACCAACCGTGGCTAGTGCTTCTTTTGTTCGTTGATAGTCTTCTTTTGTAAATAATCCTAAAATACTTTTCCAAGTTGAATAATACCCTAAACGTCCAGATAAGACGTTCTTTTGAACGGTACTGCGTTTGACT
Organism: Enterococcus sp. AZ091; assembly: GCF_051714805.1. Taxonomy (NCBI): domain Bacteria; kingdom Bacillati; phylum Bacillota; class Bacilli; order Lactobacillales; family Enterococcaceae; genus Enterococcus; species Enterococcus sp. AZ091. The sequence continues at coordinate 861,444 of NZ_JBIOSO010000001.1, forward strand.
AAATTGAAACTTTGAGAGATCAATCCGATTTGACGACGGATCAATCGTAATTCTTTCTTGCTTGCCTTAGTGATCGAGGTCTCATTAATGCGGATATCCCCTTCAGTGATCGGCACTAAACGATTGATCGAGCGCAATAAGGTGCTTTTCCCTGCCCCACTCAGACCGATGATTGAGACAAATTCTCCCTCTTCGATCGTCAAATTAATGTTTTGTAGTCCTTTGACCCCGTTTGGGTATACTTTGGACACATTTTCGAAAATTATCATACTTCTTCCCCATCTTTATAAGCATTGTGACACGGATCATACCAAAAGAATGAGAGACGAAGGAATACTTTGGTGGGATCGCTCTCGTTTTCACTATATCAGCCGCTCTCGCAAAAAGATCTGCACCCTTCGTCCAATCATTTTTCTGTTATTCCTTGTCGCAGCCCATTGTTTTACTCGGCTGCTTTTTCGGTATATTCACGGATCGTATCATAAGCAGAAGCAGCTGCTTCTTCATATCCTTGATGTCCCCACAATGACATCGCTTCTGCGCCTTCTTCGTCATCTTTCATGTTCAAGAAAACATCTTTGATTTCTTTTTTCAAGGCATCGTCCATTTTTGGTTGGACCGCAATAGCATCGTTAGGAATATCCCCTTCGGTCAGATAAAGTACTTTGAGATCTTTAAACAAATCATTGTCTGCAAAGCTAGAAGCAAAGACATTTCGCGCACCTTCGAAAACAAACGCAGCATCCATTTGACCATTCAAGACTGCTGTGATCTCACTTGGAATATCATTGACTGTTGTCAAAGTCGCTTCGGTGGTAGGATCTACTCCGGCATCTTTCATTTCAGCAACTGGATAGATGTATCCACTAGCTGAGTTAGGACTTAAAGTAGCGATCTTCTTGCCTTTCAAATCAGTCAATTCATTCAATCCGCTGTCTGCACGAACTAAGATCTCCCCTTTGAAAGTGTTTGTCAATTGACCTTCTAACGGCAACCCCGTTTCTTGATCATAATCCCCTAATTGCGAAGTCAAAATGGCTTCAGCAGCGTCCATATCTTTTGCTTGGACATAGGCAGCTGGCGGCATGATCCCGATATCTACTTGACCAGAAGCCATTGCTTCAACGATCGTTGAGTAATCCGTAGCCAAGGTCACATCCACCTGACGATCTAGCTTCTTTGATAAATATTCAGCGAAAGGTTTTGCTTTTGCTTCCATCGTCCCATCGTTGTTGGTCGGTACGAACTGCACCACTAATTTTTCTTTTGCTGCATCCTCTTGTTTTGAATTGCCACTGGCACAGCCAGTTAAAGCAACAGCCAACATAACTCCCATGATCCCTTTAGCAACCTGTTTGAAACGCATTTTTATTCCTCCTGTGAATGTTTTCTACTACGTGTAAATCATACCAAATAACTTCAGATTAAGAAGTGACACATGTCCTATTTTACCTTATTTTTACATACATTTTACATATAATATTAATTATCGTTCGTGTTGAGGCGTTGTTGATTCTACGCTATAATAAAGAAAAACCTCCAAGGAGTGGTCCTTCTCCATGAAAAAGATCCATGATGCGCAACAGTTGTCTGCTTATATCGACACCTTTTCTTTGCAAAATTATTTAGATGCGTCGTTATCTGACATGGCGGTATTACACTCTTTCGACAAAGATGAGCACTTGATCCAGACAGGGACCGTATCCGATTATCTCTACTTCCTTGTGGAAGGAACCGTGATGGTCTACTCGTACCCTTCTGATACCCAAAATATCTTTATCGATTATGCCAAACCCGCCACTCTTTTAGGCGAAGCGTCCTCTTTATGGGAATTATTGCCAAAAAGCAGTGTAAAGGCCGTGACACCTTGTATCTGCGTGTGCATTTCTTTGAATCGCTATCGTTCTGTTTTACAACAGGATGTTCGGTTTTTGCAGAACATTTGCCAACTCCTCAGCTCACGGCTCAATTCAGGGATCAACTTAGCCAATTCCCTCACTGAGCCAGTAGAAACTCGTTTAGCAAAATTCATTTTGCTTCATGAAGAAAAAGGGGTGTTTACGCATCAGTTGACGACTTGTGCTGCTGTCTTGAATGTTAGCTATCGTCATCTCTTACGAACGATCACAAATTTCCGTGAGAACCGCATTTTAGAAAAGCAAAAAAGCAAGTATGTGATCCGTGACCGCTCTGCTTTAGAAGTTCTTGCTGAAAATCTCAGTCATTCCTGAAGATTCTAAGGATCTACGTATGGAGAACCTTCTGTGTGGAACCGCAATTGCCAAAGTCTATTTCTTTAAGTTGTGATTCAATGTCTTCTTTCTAACTACAGATACTGACCTAAGCTATCTCCTCTAAAGTTGCCTTGACAGATAGCATGTTAGTCATTTCAATAAAACAGCCCTTCAGAAAACCATCATTCTGAAGGGCTGTTTTATTGAATGCCTTGCTTTAACCATTTGACTTTAAATGCAAAATCCGTCAACAGTTCATTGCTTGTCCATTGATTGGCGTAAGCATCTGTTAAGCTGTCAATGACCAGTTTCATCGAGAAATAGAGAAAACTATCGGCCTCTTTTTGACTTTCGATCCGAAATTTATTTGCTGTTAATACTTTTTTCCAAGCTGCCGCGCCATGAGGATCCTCACTGCGATATGAAAACAAATAACTATTCTGGATCAATAGCTGCAATTCTTTGTATTCCTCACTATCTTTGCCATATTCTAACGCTTCAACTAAAAAAAGCTCCAATCCTTTGAAAAAATCCTGCTGATGTTTCCCAATTTTTCTTAGGATACGGCCATGAACTTTGTTTGCTGAGTCATGGATCAAGTAATCATAAGCATCATTCAAATCTTCAAAATACTTATAAAAAATTCCCCGAGACATCTGCAGTGCTTCAACGATCTCACTGACTTTCACCTGGCTAATCGGTTTGTCAGAAAAAATCTTCAGCAAAACGTTTCGCACAACTATTTTTTTCTCAGGAGGAAGATTATTAAAAGTCGCCTTAGGCATAAGCCGCAGTCCTTTCTTTGAATTCGTTGCTTTATTATAGCATAGATGGCCGAAATTAATTCGGTGACAAAATGTCACCGTTAAGGTATAATGGATTTCGAAAGGGGAAATCATTATGTATTTAGCTTGGAAAGAAATCCGCTATGCCAAATTACGGTATAGCTTGATCATTGGCATCATGGTATTAGTTGCCTATGTCGTATTTATGCTTTCTGGATTGGCCAATGGTCTGTCAGATGGTCACAAGAAAGCAGTCGCCGACTGGGGCGCTCAGACGATCGTACTATCCGAAGATAGTAATAAGGTCGCTAGTGCTTCCATTCTGACTCGCGGGGATTTATCCCGCGTGGAAGCAAAAGAAAAAGCCGCAGTTGGTCTGGCTTCTTCTGCAATCTCCCATAAAGGAAAAACCGAAAAGACCAATATCTCCGTCTTTGGTGCTGAGGCCGATCAATTCGTTGTCCCAAAAGTGATCGACGGCCGAAACTATCGCTCTACAAATGAAGTGATCGTTTCAGAAAACCTTCTGCCAGAGGGGTTTGCCTTAGGGGATCACATTCAATTAGGCGGCGATGATCAAGTCTTTACGATCGTGGGCGTCACGAAAGCAACGACTTACAGCGTGGTCCCTGTGCTTTATCTCAACCTAGATGCCTATGCTCAGCTTAAATATGGTAATCAAGAGTTTGATCAAAGCAACGGCCCTATTTCATTGATCGCTACTAAAGAGCCGAAATCTGACGTCAAACTCATCCAATCAAAGGATCAAACAAAACTAACGGCATTGACTTTTGATGATTTTGTTGAGAACTTGCCTGGTTATTCTGCCGAAAAATTGACGTTGAATGCAATGGTTTACTTTCTATTTGTAGTGGTAGCAGCAATTGTCGGGATTTTCCTCTATGTGATGACATTGCAAAAAACAGCCCTCTTTGGTGTATTGAAAGCACAGGGAGTTTCTACCGGCTATCTCGTTCGTTCCATCGTGGGACAGTCATTGATCGTAAGTATTGCTGGCGTTTTGATTGCTTTTGTTCTCAGCTATTTGACTAGTCTAGTATTGCCAGCTGCGATGCCGTTTACAGTCAATTTACTACAGTGGTGTCTTTATGGCATGGTTCTGATTTTTGTCTCGATCATCGGTGGTTTATTCTCCATTCGAACAGTCACAAAAGTCGACCCGATTACAGCGATTGGAGGCGAATAAGATGGCACAAACAGTCTTATCTATGGAACACATTACAAAAACATTTGGTTCTGGCCATACCGCAGTTACCGCTCTAAAAGGAATCGATTTTTCAGTGACAGTCGGTGAATTCGTCAGCATCATTGGACCTTCTGGATCTGGCAAAAGTACGTTCTTAACGATTGCCGGCGGACTACAACGCCCCTCAGAAGGTAAAATCATCATTGGTCAGCAGGACTTTACTGATTTACCTGACAAAAAACGATCTGCTGCCCGTTTCAAAGAAATCGGCTTTATTCTGCAAAGTTCAAACCTCGTTCCTTTTTTGAAAGTCAGTGAACAGTTTGAGTTTGTAAACAAGCTGAACAAAGACAACCAAAAAGAAGCAGCGTCTCTTTTACGTTCCCTCGATATTTGGGAGCTCAGAAATAAATTCCCTAAAGAACTCTCAGGAGGCGAACGTCAACGAGTAGCAATCGCACGCGCATTGTTCAATGATCCTTCACTGATTTTGGCAGACGAGCCGACGGCCAGCTTAGATTCGGAACATGCTTTTGATGTTGTCAAATTATTGGCTAAAGAAGCGCATGAAAAACAAAAGGCGATCATCATGGTAACCCATGATCCAAGAATGACCCAATGGAGCGATCGGGTCTATCGCATGCAAGATGGACTTTTAGTCGAAGAATCCATCAACCCGCACACTTCATCAAAAACTTCAGAAGAATAACTAAAAAAGCTATCCAAACATAGGGACTCGCGACTGCGATGTTCCTTCCGTTGGATAGCTATTTCTATTACAATTCACTGATTAAGACGCACCAGGTTTATTTGATGATTGCTAAGAAATCTTCCCCTTGCAAGACGTCTTCTTGATTCATATCCAACACATCTAAATAGTTCGGCGTATTCGTAACAACAATTGGCGTAACGGTTGAATACCCGGCTTCTTTGATTAGGGAAAGATCAAATTTGACTAATAGATCACCTTTTTTCACTTGATCCTCTTGTTTGACAAAAATCTCAAATCCTTTGCCCTCAAGCTCAACAGTATCCATTCCAATATGCATCAAGATCTCTACCCCATCTGTCGTTGTCAAACCAATCGCATGTCCTGTTGGAAATAGCGTAGTAATCGTCCCGTCAGCAGGCGCGACTAATGTACCGTTTGCTGGATCGATGGCAATCCCTTTGCCCATTGCTCCAGATGAAAAGACTTGGTCTTTCACTTCATTCAGTGGAACAACTCTACCAGCCAATGGACTGCTTAATACGACCCGCTCATTGGTAGTGGATGGTGCAGGTACTTTTGATTTTTCTGTATCTGTATCTGCGGGATTCGGTTGATCTTCAAAGCGCAAAACAAAAGTTAAGACAAAAGCTGCGCCAAAAGCAACGGCCGTTCCAATCGCAGCGGCAATCAAACCACTCATATCTTGTGTGTCTTGAGGGATAAAGGATGGTAAGCTCAAGAGACTGACTAAACCAAAAGTATAGTTCTTAACTTGACTGAAACCGACGATTGCACCACCGATCGCACCACTAATACATGCAGCAATAAACGGTTTTTTCAATGGCAACGTTACTCCATATACAGTTGGTTCCGTGATACCAAACAATGACGTGATCGTTGATGAAAGAGCCAATCCTTTCAGCTTGACGTTTTTGGTGATAAAGAAGACGGCTAGTGCTGCTCCACCTTGTGCCAATACAGCTGGCAATAGCATCGGCACCATTGTATCAAAACCAAATTGTGTCAAGTTCACCATCGCAATCGGCACAAAGCCCCAATGCATTCCAAACATCACAAATACTTGCCATAATCCCCCCATGATTGCTCCAGCAAGAATTGGGCTGAGATTATAGATTGCATCATAGCCGCTGCCTAACAAGTTCCCAACGATCGTTCCCAATGGACCCACAACGATAAATGTCACTGGTGCCATGATCAAGAAGACAGCTAACGGCACACAGATGATCTGTAGGAAACTAGGAATCACCTTTTTAAAGAAACGTTCCACATAGCTTTGTAAAAAGACGGCCAAAATGATCGGAATGACCGAGGAGGTATAGGCGCTGGCCCCAATGATTACTGGAATACCTACAAAACTCAATGTTTGTCCTGCTAATTCTGTGATACTTGGGTGAACAAGTGCCATGGCCAAAGAAACAGCTAGAAATTCATTGGTTTTAAATTTTTTCGCTGCTGTAAAGGCCAACATCACAGGTAAGTAAGTAAAGAGCCCATCAGCAATGGCATACCAAACCGTGTAGACGCCAGAATCGGCCGCCAGCCAATTCATCGTCACTGCTAATGTCAGAAATCCTTTGAGAACCCCGGCCCCAGCCATTGCGCCTAAAAATGGGGTAAAGATCGATGAGATGATATCGATCAATTGATTCAGCGGATTTCCTTTTTCAGCAGATTTTTCTGATTCGCCATCAAAATTGGCGACCCCTGTTAGTTCGCGATAGACATCACTGACATGGCTGCCGATGACGACTTGATATTGTCCGCCACTTTGTACGACTTGGATCACGTCATCGTCTTGATTCAACCGATTTGTATCCGCTTTCCCTTCGTCTTTTAGTTTGAAACGCAAGCGCGTCGCACAATGGACCACACTGTTGACATTTTCTTTGCCGCCGACCGCATCCAGGACGCGGACTGCTATTTCTTTGTTTGTACTCATTTCCAAACACTCCTTTTTTAATAAAATAAAAAACCCAGATTGAAAAAACACGGTTAACAAGCGCAAACTTGCTAACTGCTGTCTTTTCAATCTGGGTCTTGCCTGCTGTACAGTAACAATCCGTTAATGATTGAATGTTAATTTGGTTCGTTGACAACGCGTTCAATATGGATCGTCAAGTAGATCATTTCTGACTCGCCGATTGGCTTGCCATACGTTTTGATCAGATATTCGTTGATCCGCTGGACTGTCTGAAAGGCTTTCGGGTATTTTGCCTGAATCAGTTCAAACAGGAATTCGTCCTTCTCGCCTGAAAGGTCATCACTTAAATACCGTTGAGCGAAATAGTGAAGATGAGTCGTGATCCGTTGATAATTCAAGGAATCAGGATTAAAGACTTTGCCATAGAAACGACTGATGATCGCTAACACATCACGAACGATCTCAACGGCTTGCATCGTCGTCTCCATTGTTCCATTGGCTTGCTCACTATTGACAATGTGAAAGGCGATAAATCCTTTCTCCGCTTCGGGAAGCGAAACACCAAAGTTCTTTTCAAAGCGTTCGACCGCTTTAGCAGCGATAGCGTACTCCTTAGGATAAAATTTTCGAGTCTCAAACAATAGTGGATTCGGTATTTCGATTCCTTCTCGAGCCCGCATCAAAGCATAGTGAATATGATCCGTCAGCGTTAAGTAAATATTCGGTGAAAGTTCGACTCCCAACACTTGCTCTGCTTCGTCGACCACTTGCTTGACTACTTCGACCTCTTCTGCAGGAATATCCGCAAATAATTGTTGAAATTGATTTGCGGTGAAAGAGTCCTTCAAAACAAATTCTTTCTCCACAAATGCGTCGTCGATCACATCGCCGATTTTTTTCTTAAATGCGATGCCGCGTCCCATATAGATGACTTCTTCGCCGGCATCATTGGTGGAGACCACGACATTATTATTCAATATTTTTCCAATAACCATCGTTTTCCCTCATTCCAAAATAAAAAAACCTAGAATTTCCCCATAAATCTGCGGTCAATTCTGGTTTTGCCTGCCGAACAGTAACAATCCGATGTAACTGAAAAAATAATAGCACATCCTTTTTGAGATTGCAACCCTTTTCACGCAAGATTCTTTCTCCAAAAAATTAGCGGTTCTAATGGACAAGCTAGATAGTTGTTTTATTTTTCAGAATCTTGTTCGCTCGCAACAACTCCGTTAAGACAATTCATTTCCAAAAATCGTCTTAACGGAGTTGTTGTCAGTTGTTGCTTAGGTCTCGCCGGCGTTTCCATACTGCACCTAAAGTGCCATACGTGAATACTGCGATACCTAACCAAATAAATCCAAACGCGGTGAACTGCGCCAAAGAATAAGATTCGTGAAACAAGAAAACAGCTAGTAATAGCATGATCGTCGGATTTACATACTGGATAAAGCCTAATGTGATGTAAGAAACGCTTTTCGTTGCTTCCGCAAACAGCAGCAATGGGATGGCAGTCACGACGCCGGCACCAATAAGTAAAAGATTGGTAGATAATGGATAAGCCATCAATCCAACAGAAGAAAAACCTAAAATATAAATCAATGCCGCTGGCAAAATAACAAAGGTTTCAACTGTTAATCCCGTTGCAGAACTGATTGGTATGTGTTTTTTGATGAGACCATACGTGCTGAATGAAAAAGCCATGATCAGTGAAGCATAAGGGATCGCACCAGTTTGCACCGAAAGCATGATCACTCCGACAGCTGCCAAACCACAAGCAATCATCCCCGACCGACTCAACCGTTCTTTCAAAAAAACAGTTGCCAACAAAACATTGACCAATGGATTGATGTAATAACCTAAGCTAGCTTCCATAACATGGCCGGCACTGACAGTAAATATAAAAGTAAACCAATTGATTGAAATCAAGATCGCCGCCAAAATGATCATTCCTGCAAACTTTTTATTTTGCCAGATCCGCTTCAATTCAGAGACAAACTGTTGCCATCTGCCGCTAAGTCCGATAAAGCCAAGCATAAAGACAAATGACCAAATAATACGGTAGCACATGATCGCCAATGGCGAGACACCAGTGATCAGTTTCCAATAGAGGGTGATCAGCCCCCACAACACATACGCTGTGATTCCCAACACGGTTCCTTTATTTTTCATTTTCCTAGTCGCTTTTTACCTTGTCAACGTACCCATAGTCCAAGAAAAAAACTTCCCTCCTCAAATATAAGTTATCTTATTATAACGAAAATAAAGTTTTTTCCTAGTATTTCATGAAAAAAACAAAAAAAGTCCCAACCGATAGCTTTCAAAATTTGAAAAATCGGTGGGATTTTTGAGAAACAGCGTTTAATCATTTGTTGCTTATACTCTATTGGTTACTAACTTCATAGCAGACGACCTTATTTTTCTTTTACCGATAAGCGGCGCATATAAAAATAGAAAAGCAAATCAATCGTAACAATTTGCAAAATAATCGAATGAGTGGCCCCACTTCCGTAATGACCATTCTTGATATCTTCTGTCCGTGCTGTATGAATAGGTGTATCTACTTTTTTAGTCAGCTGGTTCTGCCCTAATTGAGACATTCCTAAGGTCGGCATACCAAGGCTTTTCGCTATTTCTACTAATGATAAAACATCGCGGTTTTTCCCTGAATGGGAGATTCCCCAAAACAAACTGTCTGCGCCATCATTTTTCATTTGTTGTGTCAGAAGATACCGATCTTTATCAAAAATCACTGTTTTTCCAATCCGAGTCCATTTTTGACGAATATCCTCTGCTGCTAGAACGGAAGTTCCTACACCATAAACATAGATTCGTTTAGCATGAAACATTTTGTCTACTACTTGTTGCACGGTTTGTTCATCTAATATAGGATCCGTTGCGTCAATAATCATCTTATTGTTTCTAAGAATCTTATTTTTAGCCGTTTGAAACGAATCATCATTTTGAATATCGCTATATTCATTATAGATTCGATTTTCAATATCTTTGGTTAAGGCTAACTTAAAGTCAGAAAATTTACTGAATCCCAATTTTTTAGAAAATCGAATGACCGCTGCTGGACTTGTATTCGAATGAACGGCTAACACATTAGATGTCATAGTAGGTATTTCATCAAGATTCTCGACAATATAATCTGCTAACTTCAAATCCGTAGTCGAAAGTTCATTTTTGATACTTTCAATAGTTGTTACTACACTCATTTCTGTCCCCCTCTACTGCATAGTTGCTTCAGCAATTAGTTACTTCTATTTTACATTAAATTCATGTCGAACTGAGAAGTTTACGATAAAAATAAAAGGCACCTTTTGTATTTGGTGAATCACTTAAAACCACTTCCGTAATTTGATCTTGGAGACGAGCAACAACCGATTCTCGAATAAAGTGATTTTTTTCTAGCACTGAACCTGCTAAAGCTAACTTCACTTGGGTTTGGTTCATTCTGTTTAGTAACAAACGAATCATTTCGATCAGTTCGTCAGCAGTTTCTTGTAAAAGTTTATGAGTGATGGGGTCGTTTAAATGCGCCTTCGAAAAAAACAATGATTTTTGTGCAACTTCAGCCTTGTTCATCTGATAAAGTTCACTAATTGCTTTAGCTGGATCGTTCATATCTAAAAAAGATAGAAAGTCTTGGGAGAATCTAGACAAAGGTGAACCATGGTCCATTTCTTGTGCAATATGGCGATAGCATTTCAGTGCTAGAGCATAGGCACTTCCTTCATCCCCTACTAAATGTCCCCAGCCCCCTACTCGATAGAAGTTTCTGTCAACAGATCCATAGGCGACTGATCCGGTCCCAGAAATAATCAAAGCGCCATCCGATCCTTCAAGTTTATTGATTAACCCTAAGTGAGCATCAGAAATCACTTTGGTTTTTTGAAACTGCTGCAGCTCATGTTGAACAAGATGATGTAACCCACTCGTCTCTATACCTGCAATTCCAGCTAAAACGCCGATGCAATTGCCTGATTGATGTTCTAAAACAGACTGGATCCCTTGTCTCAAAACTGCTAATGTACGATTTGTATCTACCACAATATTTCCAGCTGACAGGTGCAAATCAAAGAGTGCTCTTCCCTTTTTGTCATAGGTAGTAAATTGGGTCTTTGTCCCCCCAGCATCAATTCCTAGTACATAATTCATTTCTTTTCCTCCTAAAAAACTGCAATAGAAACGTTCCGACAATCTAGTGAGTATCTGATCAGTGATAAAAAACGACTATCAGCATTCGAACAGTATTCGAAGATAATGGATCATTATATCTCCTTTAGTACTGCTTGCTAAGAAGAGAGGATTTCCCCAATAGGTTTTGGCTTATTCATTAAATCCTTATCAAACCATTGCTTTATGAACAGCTTTATTCAGCAGATTATGAGTCACTGTATCATTTGTCGAGGATCGTTTCTATCACAGCTTAATGGATGTTAATTCTGATTGAATTGATTCAATTGCTGTTGCATTTTAATCAGTCGTTCAATCAATGCTTGCTCGCTCATTGTTGTCATTAACTGGTCTTGCGCATGAATCAACAAAAGACTGATCTGCCCTTGACCTTTTAGATCATCTTGAATCAATTTCGTCTGCAAATTATGAGCAATGGTCATCTCTGCTTCTGCCTGTTGCATACACATTACCGATTGCTCATGATTGTCTGCTTCTGCTGCATCCAACGCTTCAAAAAGCATTCCTCGCGCATTGCCACTATGAACGATTAATTCAAAAATCACTGCTTCGATATTTTCCATGATATCACCTACTTCATTTAAAATCATTTTTTTCATGGTTAGAACTGATAAATAAACAACTCGCAAATAAGGAACATTGCTGCAAAGGTTACAATCGAAAAATAAGCATATCGTTTCATGGTAAATTTTTCTTTTCGGTCAACATATAACGCAATCGCTGGAAAGATAAGACTGATAGAAACCAAATTCCCTATAAATAAAAACGTCTCAGACTGAACGTATGAATTGATTGCAATCAACAGGATGTTCACGCTAAAAACAGTTCCTAAATAAAATAATGCACCTTTGAACTGCATTCTTGTTTTTCTCATGCTTCGCCTTCCATTTCTTGCATTAATTGTTTATTGTCATAAATCTTGAAGAAGGGATAATAAACGACCGTAGCGATCAATATGTTAACAATGACCAATAGAATAGCTCGCCAATCTCCTCCGGTAGCCAAATACGCGCCGATTGGTGCCGGTAAAGTCCATGGTGGCTGCACAAACATCAAGTGCACCCAACCAGCTTTAAATACCAGCCAAGTAACCGTTGTCATCAAAATCGGTGCTAACACAAAAGGAACAAAGAATATCGGATTTAGCATGATTGGAAATCCAAAAATCACTGGCTCATTGATATTGAAGATGCTTGGAATCAGACAAGCTCGACTAATGGACTTGGTATACTTGGCTTTTCCAAAAAGAATCGCGCAAATAATCAAGCCAATTGTCGCGCCAGATCCTCCAATCCAAATGAACCATTGAAAGAATGTTTCTGGAGCAATATGGGTAGGGGTTTGATGGTTTGCAACTTTTTCGGCATTCTCAGTAAAAAATTGAAGCCAAATCGGACGTGCCACTGAGCCAACGATCGAGTCACCATGAATCCCAAAAAGCCAGAAAAAAGTAACCAAGAAAACTGGAACTAGGACCCCTAAGAAAGTATCTCCTGCTTTTACTAAAGGTGAAAAAAGAGTTTGGATCACTTGTTCAATATTCACTTTAAAGACAACATTAATCGTTCCAATCACTATGATAATAATTGCTGCTGGAATTACGGCCTCAAAGGAGCGTGCGACAGAGCTAGGAACTTGTTCCGGCATTTTAAACATAATCTTTTTGGTTTTACAAAATCGTAAAACTTCAACCGCAAAAATGGCTAAAACCATACACGGGAAAATCCCCACTGATCCGAGTGATTCCATTGGCAACATCAATCCTTGATCGAACTGTACCGGCATAATACTTAATAGAAAAGCTGCCACCGATAATTGTGCTCCGGTCAAAGGATCTAACTGATAACTTTTCGCTAAATTGTATCCGATTCCAAAACAAATATACAGAGACATAATCCAAAATGTCATCCGATAGGGAATTAGAATTTCCGTAATATGATCTGTTGCCCATTGGTGAATTGCCCAGTTTTCTGGAACAGGTGGAAAAGCAATGATCAGAAAGAAACTACCAACAATAATAAACGGAATCGCCGAAACAACCCCATCACGAAGCGCTCGAAGATGTCGTTGCTCAGAGATCTTCGACATTGGTAACGCAACCTTGTCCTCTAGCATTTCAAAGAAATGATTCATTTTTATCCTCCTTTTCTCAACTCAAACTTTCAATAATTTTCAAGAGATTCTTGCCACCTAACGGACTGTAATCTGTGGGTTTGATCAATTCAATAGGAATATGTGCTTCATCTGCGGACTGTTTAAACAAGCTAAAGCGATGCTTTACTTGTGGAGCTACAAAAATAATGTCCCAATCTTTTTCTTGGATAACTGAATCCGCCTCACCACTTCCTACTGCAGAACTTGTTAGAGCAATTCCTTTTTTTTCGGCTTCTTTGTCTAGCGCTTTTTCTACAATTGCACTAGACATCCCACCAGAACAGATAAATAGAACTTTTTTCATTTGATTTACTCTCCCTTCTTATTTTTTTCAATAAAAGAACGATACCAATAAAAGCTATCTTTCTTGTATCTACGATAATCTCCATTCCCCTCATTATCAGCATCAACATAAATGACACCATAGCGTTTATCCATCTCACAGCTGCCTGCGGATACAATATCAATGATTCCCCAAGCAATATACGCAATAACGTTAACCTGATCGATATCTCTAGCTTTAACTATTTCAGCAAAGTGCTCTTTGAAATAATCAATTCTGTAGGAATCATGAATTGTGCCATCTGCCTCGAGTTGATCTTTCGCACCGAAGCCATTTTCAGCAATTATAACTGGTTTTCTATAGCGGTCATAAACTTTATTTAATGTTGTTCGCATACCGATAGGATCAATTTGCCATCCCCAATCACTTGCTTTTAAGTAAGGATTTTTCGTTGTAACTACTAAATTCCCTGCAGTTTTTTCTGCTTCCTCGGTTGTTACCACACTGGAAGAATAATAAGAAAAAGAAACAAAGTCGCAAGTATATTCCTTCAGAATCTGGCGATCTTCTGCGGTTATATCTAGATCAACAGAATTTTTCTCAAAAAAAGAATGCATATAATAGGGGTATTCCCCTTGCATAAGCACATCACTGCAAAACCACTGATTAATCTGTTCCTCTTTCACTAATTTCAAATTATCTTCTGGTTTTGGTGTCAACGGATAATAGCAGAAACACGACACCATGGAACCAAAGATTCCAGGAATACCCATTTTTCGTGCCAGCTGAATCGTTTTTGCATTTGCAACAAATTGATAATGTAGTGCTTGAAATACATCTTGATAGATATAGTCACCATTGCTTGGTTTGATTAATCCTGTACCGTTATAGGGACTAAAAAAGCCGGCATTAATTTCATTAAATGGCAACCAAAAATCCACTTGATTTCCCCATCGAGACAAAACAAACTCTGCAAAAGAGAGGTAATGGTCAATCATTTCACGATTCTTCCACCCACCGATGCTTTCCACCAAATAAAGTGGCACCGCATAATGATTCATTGTCAAAAAAATTTTGATTCCTTTCTTCTTTAATTCCCGAAAAATCGAATCATAATATGCCACACCTTGTTCATTTGGTTGCTCTTCATTCCCCAGTGGAAATAATCGTGACCAGCTAATCGAGAAACGATATAAATCAATCCCTAACTCGCTTAGCAGCTGTAGATCTTCCTCCCAGTTTTCGTATCCTTTCGTCCCTTTTCTAAACGGATAAAATTGGGTAGTTTCTGATTCTTTTGCTTCATTGATCACCTCTTGAGTCAACAATCGCGTTTGGATTGTTGCATTATTACTTCGAGGAAGATAGGGACGGCAATCTTGTGTATCTATCCCTTTCCCATCCTTATATCCACCTTCATATTGACTAGCTGCGGTTGCACCGCCCCAGTAAAACGTTCTCAATAGTATTCACTGCCTTTCTCTTTGTGACAGCTTCATTATAGATCTTCTGATTATTTTTTTCAATATTTTATTAAATATTTTGATTATTTTTTTCAAATAGAGATTTTTCATATGAAAGAAACATTCAAAATTAAAAAAAAACCGCTTCGCAAAAAGCGAAGCGATTTGACTAGTTGATTAATTTTCTACTTCTATCAGAACTTCTGTGCGACTATCTTTGATCAAAAATAATCCCGTGAACAATAGCAGTCCCGAAGCGACGGTCATGACTAAAAACGAAACATTCATGCCGTGGAGCAAAGCGGCGGAGCCAGTCAATGTATGACTGTTGCGGGCGACCGTATTCATGATCCCAACAAAAACAGCTGTGCCGATGGCGCCGGCGACCGTCCGCAGCGATGTCAGTAATGCGGTACCATGAGCAGTCAATTCTGGCGGGATATTTTTATTGCCCCAGGTAACAAATGGCATCAATAAACAGCCCGTGGCGGCACAGCGCAAAATATTCAGGCAGACCGCCATCCAAATTCCTGTATGTATATGAATAAAAAACATACCGATATTACTTAAAACTAACGAACTGCCGCCAATGATCGTTAAGATGCGGATACCGACTTTGTCATAGATACGGCCAGCGATAGGACTCAAAAAGGCAGAAACTAACGAACCTGGCAATACCACCAACCCTGAGATCGTTGCAGATTTTCCAAGAATGGATTGTACATACAAGGGCATCAGCATTGAAGAGCCCATTAAAACAAGATAGAGTAAAATACTCCCAAACACACTTAGCGCATACTCTTTCGTTTTGAGGACCCGCAGATCCAAGAAGGGCACTGCCGCTTTCATTTGGCGGCGGGCAAATAAGATGCCGCCAATCAAACCTACGAGCAATGCACCCAAGACAGGGAGACTGGTAAAGCCATAGGTTCCTAGATTCCCGAATCCTAATGTGAAGCCGCCAAAAGTCACAGCGCTGAGTAAAAAGGAGAGCAGATCAAATTTTTTCTTCGTTACATCCAAGACATCTTCAAAGACATTCAACGCCCAAATCAACGAAACAAAAACAATGGCACCGACAATATAAAAAATGGCATGCCAGTTCAATTTATCAACGATCATTCCAGCTAATGTAGGGGCGATCACTGGTGCGGCAGTGATCGATAACCCATACCAACCCATGATTGCACCAATTCGATCCATTGGATAGATCGTCAATAGAATCACTTGAGCCATTGAGATCAAAATACCATTACCAATGGCTTGGAGGATACGAGACATCATCATAATGGGGAAATTCGGTGCTAACGCACATAGAACCATCCCAATAAGAGCGATTACCAATGCGGAAAGATATAATTTTTTGGTAGGTACCCGATTCATCAAAAAAGCGGTCAACGGCATGACGATAGCCATGGCGAGGGAATAGCCGCTGGTCAGCCACTGTCCAGTGGTCACAGAAATTTGCAAGTCAGCCACGATGGCCGGTAATGCGGTGGTCAATGCGGTGGATAACATCGTTAGTGCGATACAAGTAAGAATCAGATTAATAAAAATAAATGTTCTTTTACGGTTTGTCAGATTACTCGGTTGGTTCAATAGATTCCGCCTCCATGCGTTGGTAATAAGCTTCAATTTTTTCTAACCCGCGACCAAAGGCTTGTTTTTCTTCTTCTGTTAGATCGGTCAGCATATCTTGGTGTGCTTTGCTGCGTTTTTGTTTCATCGCAGCAGCTTCAGCTTTTCCTTCTTTCGTTAATGAGATCAACTGGATTCGTTTATCTTGCGGAGATGTTTCTTTTTTGATCCAGCCTTTTTTCTCCATTTTTTTTAAGAGCTCCCCTGCTGATGTTGAGCGGATCGCCAAATAGGCGGCTAAGTCTTTCTGATTCAGTGTGCCGCGCTCGTCCAAAACTAACAAACAGTTGAACTGACCCCGCCCAGGCATGAAGGGACCATATTTTCTTTCAGAATAACGACGATTCAATTTATACACTTCAAAAAACCGTTCAACGATCTTTTGCTCTGAGTAAGACATATGTATTGCTCCTTTTTTGTTCATTAAAACCAATTAAATAGGTACCTACTTAACAGACTGCTCTCTATTTTACATAGGTACCTATCTATTGTCAAGATTACTTCTACATATAAAAAAAGCATTTCTCTCCTTGGAGAGAAATGCTCAATTATTTGTGCTCTTCAGCAGCATCAGACACTTCTTCAGACAATGTTCCCGCAGCTTTATTAGCATGAAACTCTGCTAGAAGTCTGCGAACTTCATCTGTCGACTTAGTCGTCATCAATTGTGCGCGCAAATCGCTCGCCCCAGGAAATCCTTTGACATAAATCTTAAAGAAGCGATGCAATCCGGCAATGGATCGGGGAACCATCGTAGCATAATGGTCTTGCAGGTCTAGCTGCAATTGCAGCAACCCTAATAATTCCTCCGATGAGTGTTCTTTTGGTTCTTTCTCAAAGGCATAGGGATTTTTGAAAATGCCCCGTCCAATCATGATTCCGTCTACGCCATACTGTTGGGCTAACGCTAGTCCTGCTTGACGATCTGGAATATCGCCATTGATAGTGATCAATGTTTGAGGTGCCACTCGATCACGAATCGCTAGAACTTCTGGGATCAGATCCCAATGGGCAGGGACTTTACTCATCTCTTTGCGGGTCCGCAAATGAACAGAAAGATTGGCAATGTCTTGCTGCAACAAGTGAGTGATCCAAGCTTCCATCTCAGCCATTTCTGTGTAGCCGATCCGTGTTTTGACGCTGACTGGCAACCCACCTGCTTTTGCCGCTTCAATCAACTCAGCCGCCACATCGGGACGCAAGATCAAGCCGCTGCCTTTGCCGCGACCGGCAACATTTGGGACAGGACAACCCATATTGATATCGATCCCTTTAAATCCCATTTCCGCCATTCCAATACTCATTTGCCGGAAAAATTCCGGCTTGTCTCCCCAAATATGGGCGACGATCGGTTGCTCGTCTTCTGTGAATGTCAGTCGACCACGAACACTCTCGATCCCATCTGGATGGCAGTAACTATCTGAATTGGTAAATTCCGTAAAGAAGACATCTGGCGCCCCTGCTGTCTGCACAACATGGCGGAACACTACATCTGTCACATCTTCCATTGGTGCTAAAATAAAAAAAGGCTTCGGTAACTCCGCCCAAAAATTTGTTGTCATGCTTTCCGCTCCATTTCTTAGTGACCGGATCACTTCTTTGATCCA
Source organism: Enterococcus sp. AZ091 (assembly GCF_051714805.1). Lineage (NCBI taxonomy): Bacteria > Bacillati > Bacillota > Bacilli > Lactobacillales > Enterococcaceae > Enterococcus > Enterococcus sp. AZ091. Next base: position 879,672 of record NZ_JBIOSO010000001.1, read on the forward strand.
ACTTACAAAAACATAGTCATTATACTAGGAATAAGCAAAAGAAGCAAAAAGCGAGACCATCCGCACTCATGGTCTCGCTTCTTGTTTCATTACTCGATAGACGCCTAATGCACCGATTTCGCACAAAAAGATCAGTAACGCTAGTGGAAGATAGGTATGACTGCCCATGATACCCACTAGCGGCGTACAGATGATCCCGATGCTGTACATGCCGATCCCTAAGATCGAGGAAGCGACCCCAGCGTGTTCACCTTGCCGATCCATCGCTAATGTAGTTACCACCGAATTGACGATCCCTAATGTCGCCACGACCAGAAATAGCCCAATGATCGCTAATGCAATAGAATTTCTGATGCCACTCAGCATCACCAGTACACTGCCAATAAAACCGATCACCAATCCGCTGCCTAATTGCTGGACTAGGGACAATCGCCGCGATAAAATCCCCGAAAGCTCCGCAGTCACAATGATACCGATCCCGTTGATACCGTACAAGAGGCTATACATTTGATCACTGAGCCCATAGACATTTTGGAACATGAAAGAGGATCCTGAAATATAACTAAACAATGCACCATAAATAAATCCTTGGATAAGCACCAGTAACACAAAGATGCGATCAGACAATACTGCCCGCCAGCCAGATTCCATCTGATGGATGTGTTCTTGCGGCTGTAATGTTTCCTGATAGCCAAAGAGAATACCAAGCAATAGCAGGATGCCTAAACCACCCAAAAAAAGAAAAATCGTTTGCCAAGAAGCCACTGCCAAAATCGCACTGCCTAGCAGTGGGGAAATGATCGGGAAAATACCGTTCACTGCAATCAGCATCGCAAAAAACTTCGTCAGCCGTTCGCCGGTAAATAAATCTTTCGCAATCGCACGGGTCAAAACGATCCCTGCGGAACTGGCGATTCCTTGCAAGAGACGCAAAGCTAGGAATAACCAGATATTTCGCACGAAGGGAACAAGTAAACAGCAAAGAATCGCTACGGTTATCCCTATAGCAAGAGGTTTCTTGCGCCCAATCCGGTCACTAAGTGTTCCGATTGCTAATGGACCTAATGCTAAACCAATCAGACACATGGTCAAACTCATTTGTGTGAGAGAAGCACTGATTCCTAATTCTTCTTGAATGACTGGAAAAGCCGGTAAATAAGCATCCATTAGTAAAGGGCCATAGGCGCTCAATGTGCCAAGCAATAAGGACAGCCAAATGATCCTACCTTTTGATAACTCCATTTTTCCTTCTCCTTTCCTATCTAAAAAACCTACCTCTAGAATACTAGCTGATTCCGTGGTGATTTTCAATGAGAATTTTTCTTAATTTCAGATATTTTTAAACAACTAAAACAATTCGATTGGATATGGCTTTTTTTTTGGTTCTAAGAAGCTTTAAAGACAATAGGGCGTTTCACCCTTCAATTCCTAACAGATCTCGAAAAAAGCTTATTGCCTTCTCCCTACCAAAAAACTAGTAGTAAGAAAACAATAAGCATTTCACATGAAGATAATTATTGAGTGATTTGAGCGATGAAAAGCCAGTGGCAGTATTTCAGCGATCATTTTTACTTACTCATCGTGTTGAATCTGGTACACTAACTGATCGAGCAATGGACCATAATCTACTTGCTGATAATCCGTCACATCAAATTCATAGAGCGTTCCCAAAGCAAATTCAGCGTACTTTCGTTCATTGATGATTCGTCGGAATTCTTCCTTTGTAATATGATTGGTTCCTAATGAACGGTCTTCTAAACTATCGCCATAATGATAGTGATCCATGATATAGCTCAAATGCCGTTCCGGCTCCCGATCTCGCTGGTAACGCCGTTCCCACAACACTTCGAAATCAGCCGTTAAGCGAATCGTGATTACTTCATAAGCATAAGTATCAGCAAGGTCTCGCAAGCGTCCTTTTTGCTTATCGCTAAATGGATACTCCGAAACAATGACTTTTTTCCCCGCTTCCATATATAACTCTAATGCGCGATAAAAGAACGGATAGACTTTCGTTCTTTCTTGCTCGGCCCGTTGAGATAAATCATCAAATCCCACAGAATCCGCATAATATTCTTTGATTTCGTCAATGGTGATCGTATACATGTCGGGCAACCGTTGCTTCAGTAGCTGCAGGAGATATGTCTTGCCAGTTCCTGGGCTGCCAGCTAAAAGAATAAGATACTTTTTCATTTTACTTTTCTCAATGACGTTGGGCTTTCCACATTCATGAACAAGCCGATTTTATGTTTCACTGTTTCTTTGATGGCTTCGTTTGCCGGAATGACATTGTGTCTTAAAGACTTGTTGATTTCTGTTTCACCAAAGGTCGTTTTAGCAGCTTTCGTCCACTGTACCAACAGCTCGGTCCCAACATTGAATTTGCGGATGCCATTGTTGATCAATGCCGGATAATCTTCTTCTTTGACTCCGGTTCCCCCATGGATCACTAGTGGAACATCTACTCGTGCATCAATTTCTTTTAGCAAGGGAATATTGACTTCCGTTTTTGATTTGAATTGTCCATGGTTCGTCCCAATAGCAATTGCTAATGCATCCACTCCGGTCTCTTTGACAAAGACCAACGCATCTTCTGGTTTTGTATAAACTTTGTCATCTTCAGCCACATGGATCCCTTCTTCTGTCCCACCAATCGTTCCCAACTCGCCTTCTACCGAGACGCCATGCGCATGGGCATATTCCACCACCGCTTTTGTCTTCAAAATGTTTTCTTTGAAGGGTAAATGAGAACCGTCATACATCACAGAGGTATAGCCGCTGTCGATCGCTTCTTTGATATCATCAAAATCCCGTGCATGATCCAAATGCAAGACCGCATCGACCATTTCCTCCTCCGCGATAGCTTTCATCACATGGACCAATACATTCATCCCAATGTATTTAGCAGTATCGACACTCGTCTGAATAATGATTGGTGCTCCCATTTCTTTGGCCGCGCGCAGCATCGCAGGAAGCATCTCTAAATTGTGGGTATTAAAAGCCCCCACCGTAAAATTCAATTCTTCCGCTGTTTTCGTAACTTCTTTTAACGTTGTGTACATAATCAAATCCACCTTATCTTATTATTTATTACCGGTAATCGTGACTTGTTTCGCGATTTGCCGCATCTCATCCATTTTCCCCATATAATAATCGATCCCTTGATCATCACCGGCTCGGGCTGCTTCGGCTCGTTTCTTATTGTATAAATGCATCAATTTCTTATACCCATCGCCAATACTTTTTTGATTCGCTAAACTCTGCTCTAAAAGTTGGATCGCTTGATCGCATTCATTCAAAACTGCATAGTTAAGACCAGCTTGTTCTAAAAGTGCTGCTAATTTTCGTGAGTCTTGGCTCACGGCTATTTCTTGATTCAATTGATCGATCTCTCTTTGAAGCTGCTCCACTGTCTCAGGTGCTAATTCAGTTATTTCTTTTGCTTCCTTCTTCTTGTTAAAAAAACCAAACATCACGTTTCCCTACTTTCCGATTAAAAGGCTTTTAGGATTGGGCTTAAAATCCAGGCATACAAGAGTGCAGCAACCACAGTGTCGACATCCGTCGCAGTTGCATTGACAAAGCCCATTGAATTGAAGATCGTTACGAGTAATGCTGGCAATAAGGTGATGAAGAATCCGTGAGCGATACCGCCGATGATGGCACCGCGTCTACCGCCAACCGCATTTCCAAAAATACCAGCTGTCCCGCCGGCAAAGAAATTTGTCAACATCCCCGGCAAAATCATTGCTAGTCCAAACATTGGCAATATAAACATCGCAATTACCGTTCCAATAGTCGTTGTGATAAATCCTAAGATGACAGCATTTGGACTATAAGGGAAGAACACTGGACAATCCAGTGCTGGAATCGCATCAGGAACCAGCTTCATCGCGATCCCTCGGAATGCCGGAACAATCTCCCCTAACAATAAACGGACGCCCGCCAACAATACATAGACCCCTACGACAAATTGAATCGCTTGAAGGAAAGCAAACATGATATAGTTTTGCCCACCAGATAGTTCAGAAGCAAAGGATTCCCCTGCGAATAAAACAGTCACAATATAAAGGGGAACCATTACGACCATCACAGATAAGTACGTATCTTGGAGAAATTCAAAATGGGAAGGTAGTTTGATGTCTTCAATCGATTTCTTGTTTTCGCCTCTTTCCCCAAAAAGCTTAGCGACGCCTGCTTCAAATAAATAGCCGATGGTGCAGAAGTGTCCTAATGCGATATCATCAGATCCGGTTACTTTGCGGATGATCGGTTGTGCGATCGCTGGCATAGCCACGGCGAAGACTGCGCCGACAAAGCCACCAACTAAAATCAGGACAATCCCGCGTAAGCCAGCGAAATAGCCAAATACCGTGGTCATCGTAGCCATCCACAGAATGGCTTGTCCCGTCAAGAAAATGTATTTCCATTTTGTAAATCGTGCCAGCAAAATATTAAAGACAAAAATAGCTAAGAAAGTTAATGCAATATCTCTGCCTAGACCAAGTTCATTCATTGCTTGCCCATTGATTGCTTCAATGGAAGGGATAATGCCTTGCATTTGAAACCCTTCGGTAAATATTTGACCAAAATAAGTCAAACTACCGACAATAATGCTGGAACCCGCACTTAATACTTGGAAGCCTAGAAGAGTTTTCAATGTCCCCGAAATGATTTGTCCGGTTGACTTCTTTTGCAGAATCAGCCCTAACATCGCAATCAATGCAATCGTGATTGAGGCTTGTGTCAAAATATTCTCGATAATAAAATTGATAACGCCCATCTTTTCCCCCTCTTTCCTTTCTTAAATAACGCCCTTTGCTTGTAACACCGGTGTTAGCTTCTCTTCGATCTCTGCTTTAGAAACAATATTCTTCAAATACACCATGGCAGTCTGTGGATCAATGGAGAATTTCTCGAATTGGGTTCGGAAATTTTCTGCCGTGATGATAACATCCGGTTTCATGGAAACTGCGGATGAAATATCACAATGATCCAGTTTGGCTGTCACTCCTAGCTTGGTCAAAACATCTTCTGCTGACATCTGCGCTGCAAAACTGCTGCCTAATCCTGCCCCACATACAAATAAAATATTCAGTTTGTTCATCTGTCTTCTCCCCTTTTTTTATCCTCACTTAAAAAAGTAATTGTTTAAATTGATCAATGGTTGTACATGCAATCAGCTGATTGAGTTTTGCTTCATCATTGATCAGTTCAATCAGTTCTTTCATGATCGCTAGATGTGAATAGGAATCCACCGCGGCTAAACAAAAAATTATTTTCACTGGGTCCATTTCCGGATTGCCAAAATGGATCGGCTGATTCATGGTCACTACACTAACACCTAATGTATTGACACCATCTTCGGGTCGCGCATGGGCCAAAGCCAAGTGCTTCCCGATGACGATATAAGGCCCGTATTCTTCTACTGCATGGATCATTGCCTGAACATAGTGTTTCTCAATGATGTCCTCTTTGATCAATGGCTTGGCGGCAACTTCAATAGCTTCTTGCCAAGACGCGGCCTGGGCCTGTATCAGAATGTGATTGTCTGTCAGAATATCTTTTAACATTGGCTGGATCTCCCTTTTGTTGATTTCTAAATGATTGTTTTCAAATAATGTTTCTAATTTGGAATAGATCCTGCGATCGACTCGGCCGCCGCTTTCTGCTACCAGGTCCAAAACCTTGGTAAACAGAACTGTCGGTTCATTGTCGCTAGGTTCTAGCCGCTGATAGGTTTGATGCCGATCCAAGAATTCTGAAACGATTGACCGATTGGCATCCGTTAAGATCGGATCGACCACCAGCAGCGGTTTATTGCTATAGGGCAAATGAAATGTGCTGAAAATCAGATCAACATCCAATTTGTCAACGAGAGCAACTTCCTTTGAACTTAATACAGCCACGACTTCGATCTGGGGAAACTTTTCTTTCAAGTTCTCCGCCAATAGATTTCCGGTCGCCATCCCATGATTACAGACCACTACCGACTTGTAGATCGACGCTAGATCACGCTTGATCACACTGGCAATCGTTGAAAAGTGAATCACCAGAAAAGCGATCTCATCCTCAATGACTGTTGCTCCAATCACTTCGGCGATCGTTGGCATAAACAAAGTGACTGCTCGATAAATGGGTCCATAGTTCAAACGGATATTTTCTTTCAGAGGATTCATGACTTGGATCTTATTCTTTATCCTTACGATCAATGCAGCCATGTGCTTATAAAGATTTTCACATAATGTTTCTTCTTTTAAATGAAAAGGAATATGCGTTTCTTGCTCCACGAATTGAATCAGTTGAATGGTCAATAGTTGTGCTTGCACCCATTCAAGAGAATTGGATATATCTCTTGCGTTGAAAGTCTCAATCGTGAAACGAATATAGTTGCGCTCTACTTGAGGGACTGCTGTCAATTGAAATTCTTTGATGACCTGTTCAACAAAGTCGGAAAAACCGTCCTCTTGGTAATCGATGGTTTTCCAATTTACTGCCGAAATCAGCTCGTGCCTTTTTATTCGCTGAATCCAAATCCAAGTAAACAACAAAATCTGGTTTTTATAGATATCATCTTCTTGCTTGACGATTTTTTCTGAATAGATTTTCTCCAGTCGCAGACTTTCTTCTCGGGGGAAATAATGATGGAAGATCGCCCGTGCTGGCGTAGTTTTTTCTTCTCTATTTTCAGAAAAATCGACTCTACCCAAATTTTGATTAACGAAATCATAGATCATTGTCCGAATGGCTCTTTCTGGTCCTTTATACAGCAGTCCTTGTTTGCCATAACTGACGATCTCGATCCCATACCTTAATAAATCTGCTCTTAAGCGACGCATGTCCTCATCCATCGTACTTTTAGAAATTTGAAAACGTGCTTCTTTGCGATTCAGAAAAACCGCTGTTTTCTCATAAGCGATCGATAAGACTAAATCGAAGGTCCGCTCTTGACGATTCAGCAAGTCTGCTTGTAAATGGTCTAACTGCGTTCTCACCTTTTGTTGTTGGCTGACTGTCAGATCTAAGAGGAAGCCTTGATTACGAATAGTTGCAACCTCAGGTAGCTGCTGCTGCCTCAACCACGTATTGACCTCCAAGACTTCTTGACGGATGGTCCGTTGACTCACATTGTATTCTGCAGCCAATTGTTCCGCTTTGAGCGGGTAGTGAGAAGAAATGAATTTTTGGATCAGTTCAACTGTTCTAGTTTTCATGATGGTTATTCCTTTCTGAATTCAGTATATGTTTCCGCTTACAAATAAAAAAGTAGACATTCCTTCCACTTGAACTGGCAGATACCTGCACCTCATCTGGTGGGATTGAATGATTAAATCATTTCTCTTGTTACTACCACAGCAACTGCTTTTTGTGAAGAGTCTGCTTGATAAAAGAAACAACAGCGAATAAAAAAACAAAAAAAGGAGGCTCTCATACATCGAGAGGCCTCCCTTTATAGCACTATTCAAAAAACTTACTCTTGTAAAATTGACTTTCCTAAAGAAAAGAGTTGTTCTGATTCAGTCAATGGTTATCTCGTTATTCACGAATCTCTTTATAGCTTACATTGTATTCTTTCCTATTCCGGAACCATTTGTCCAGTTCCGTGACTAGCAAAATAACGGCCCCGGAAAGCAGTGCGATCCCCCAACCGGTCAGTGATAGATTCGCCGTATGGAAAGCTTTTTGCATAAATGGCACATAGGTCAAGACAACTTGTAAAGCCACCATCACACCGATGATCAAAAAGGCTTTCGGATTGGTAAAGGACGCCTTCGAGAAAGCAGACTCGCTCGTACGAATATTGAACAAGTAAAAGATCTTACTTAACACAACAATGTTGACCATCATGGTACTCGCAACCGCTTGGTCGACGTCTTGTGTCAACAACCATTCATAGGCTAAAATGCTGATGACTGCCATCAACACTGAGACATAAGCCATTTGCCAAATATCATGAGTATTCAATAATCTGTTCCCAGTTTTTCGAGGTTTCCGCTGCATGATTCCTTTTTCTGCCGGTTCAAAAATAAAGGCAAACTGGATCGTGATTGCCGAAACCATATTGATCCACAACAGCTGAGTGGCTTGCAAAGGCATGTCATTTTGCATCAAGATCGTAAAAGCAATGATCAAGCCTTCCGCAAATGAGGTAGGCAGCAGAAATAAAATGCTCTTTTTGATATTATCATAGATTCTTCGTCCCTCTTGGATCGCCGAAGCCATGGTGCCAAAGTTGTCATCAGTCAAAATCATATCTGCAGAATCTTTGGCGACGTCTGTTCCGCTGATTCCCATTGCTACCCCAATATCGGCCCGCTTTAAGGCAGGTGCATCGTTGACCCCATCCCCGGTCATAGCTGTCACTTTCCCTTTGGCTTGCAAGGCTTTGATAATTTCCAGCTTATTTTTAGGTGTTGTTCGAGCAAACACTTGATTCCTGATGACTGCGTCTTGAAAATCACGCTCTGCCATTTGGTCCAGTTCAGAGCCAGTCACTACATTGATTTCTTTGGCCAATCCTAACTTTTCACCGATTGCTTTTGCTGTTAAAGGATGATCCCCGGTGATCATTTTGACTTGGACCCCAGCTTGCTTCATCTCCTGCAAAGAAGCGATGACTTCTTCTCGAGGCGGATCGATGATACCGGCGATGCCCAAAAGCTGCACACCTTCAGCAAAGACCGTTTCATCCAGTGAATCGACCGTCTGCTGGTCTGTTAGCGAACGATACCCCACTGCAACCACCCGTTTTCCTTCTGAAGACAACCCTTGGACCTTAGCAGACCAACTTTTTTCATTAAAGTTCTGGTCGTAGACCTTCGCCATGGCAAACAGCTTGTCTGGTGAACCTTTAACAAATAATAGGCGTTCCCCTGCCTGATTTTGTACCAGCTTTGCCATGTAGCGGTAGTCGGAATCAAAAGGCAGCATAGCGATTTCTTGATAGCCAGGGGTTTCGGGATAGGCAAATTTTTTGTAATAAAGGGTCAAGAAAGAGCCATCGGTTGGTTCGCCATTGATCCCCCAATGGTTCTCTTCTTCCACTAGCACAGTGTCATTCGCTTCAAATCCTGCTTCTAGGAATAAGGCTAGCTCCTGTTCATCTGCTTCGGTAACAGGAGAAAGCGGGAGAATCTCCCCTTTCGGCTGATAGCCGTCGCCAGTGATCTGGTATTGCTGATGTGCTAAAACGATGTCCTTAACGGTCATCTCATTTTTGGTCAAAGTTCCTGTCTTATCCGTAGCGATCACATCGACAGAACCTAATGTTTCAACAGCCGGCAATGTTTTGATGATGGTCTGCTTGTTTTTGGCCATTTCGCTGACCCCCATTGCTAAAACAACGGAAGTCGTTGCTGGTAAGCCTTCCGGGATCGAACCTACGATCATTGTCACAACGGCTAAAGAAAGTACAGAAAGAGCATAGGTTTCTAAAAACAGACTGACCACAAACAGGACAATCGCGACCCCCATGATCACATAGGTGATACCCTTACCTAACCCATCTATTTCTTTCATCAAAGGAGTCTTGCGTTCTTCTGTGCGGTTCACTTCAAAAGAGATTTTGCCGATCTCTGTTGTTTGACCTGTAGCAATAACGATTCCTTTCCCGCTACCAGAGGTAACCGATGTCGACGCAAAAGCAATGTTGCTTTGTTCTGCTAAAGCGATAGCATCTTCTAGCAATGGCATGCTCGTTTTCTCAACCGAATCAGGTTCGCCTGTCAGCGGAGATTCCTGTATTCGTAGATTGTCTGCTTCAATGATCCGTAGATCCGCTGGTACATTGTCACCAGCTTCCAAGAAAACCACGTCACCGGGAACCACTTCTGCTGCTGCAATATCTTGGCGAGTGCCTTCCCGATAGACCGTCGCTTGTGTAGACAGCATTTGCTTGATGTGTTCCAGTGCGTCCGAGGCATTGGCTTCTTGATAATAGCCAATCAATGCATTGACCAAGACAACCGTTCCGATAATGATTGCATCCGAAAGGTGTCCCATGAGTAATGTCAATAGTGCAGAGAAGATCAAAATATAAATGATCATATTGTTGAATTGCCGCAACAACAATTTCCATTTAGGGGTCTTTTTTGTTGTTAGCTGATTCAAACCAACTTCTGACAAACGTTGCGCTGCTTCCTTTTTAGTTAATCCTGTCCTATCCTTAAGTCCATATTTTTCCATTGTTTCTTCAATAGTAAGTTGATAGTTCTTTGTCTGCATTTTTTGCCTTCCTTTTTTAATTGAATTTTTTCCAACACAAATAAGCCCTCCATTCAGTGAGACACACTAAACAAAGCGCTGCTTCTTGTCCTATTCAATCAAAAAGTAAGGCAAATCAAAATAGATTTTCTGCTCACCGTCACTCGAGTCACTAGACATTCCTTTACCACCCCCTTTAAATTAGAATCAATAATAGCGTATTCATTTTTTTTAGTCAAGTCTGCAACTCCAACTCAGTTTGCCAATTAAAGCAGAACAACTATGAGGAGCACAGAAGTGAAACTGCATGGTTCGAATCGAAAAGGACGAGTGCCCCTGCCCTTTTGTTACCCATTCAGTAAGAAACAAGTCAAAGTGGATAAACCAAAAGATGCTGCGGTCCTTTGGGTCCCATTTTCTCTTCACCACTATCTACAAAACCCATTGAATAATACAGTTTTTTTGCTGCACTATTTTTTTTATTGACTGCAAGAACAATTTGTTTAGTTGCTGGAAAATGAATTTTTACAAAATTAGGCAATAATCGCAATGCTTCTTTTGCATATCCTCTCCTTAGATATCTCGCATCAGTAGAGAAACTCCGCAACAAAAGAGCGTCATTTTCATCCGTATAGTCTGCTTTTTGGGGTCCTGCATCCAAAACAAAAAAAGTCACCAATTTCTGTTGGGAAAAAGCCAAGATCGAATGATGCTGTCGATTCTTTTGGGAGATTGCAATATTTTCTTGTGGCGTCCCTGTGAAATAGGTCATTTCGTCAGTCAGAAAATAATTGACAACATCTTCTTTGTATTCATCTCGATATTTCATTAGTTCCATCTTTTATACACACCTCTTCTGGTCTAAAACAATAGCCCATTCATTTGTAGGTCATTTTATCAAGTATTGCTTGAAATTACGAATAAAGTCATATACCTGATCGTTACACAGGTATATGACTTACAGACAGGTCCAAAATCAGGCTTCTTATTGTTCAATCGCCGAATGATTCATTAAACGATTGATATGGACACCTAGAAAAACGATCTCATTCTCAGGGATTTTCGTTTGATATTCATTATCTACATACGCCTTTACCTTTGTTGCAATCTCCATAGCATTTGGGTAAAGGGCCCACATTTGCCGATACAGTCCTTCGTCTTTTTCTTGCAATAATCCTTCTGTAAAGAAACGATCTACAAAAAAACGGACATGTGTGATAAAGCGGCTATAATGAATCGAATTTGTATTCACATCTTGCTGGATCGAATAGCGGACAAGGTTTACGATAATCCCAATCAATTTCGCTTTCTTCAACCCATCCTGATTATCCGCAGACGCAGATTGGGCATTGATCAAATGAAAAGCAATATTTGATGCTTCTTCTTCTGGAAGAAAGATTTGATACTTTTCACGTAACAAAAGCAACGCTTGTTCTGCAACTGCGTATTCTTTTGCATAATAGTTTTTGATTTCCCAATACAAACGATTGGTGATACTTAACCCCTTCTCTTGGCGTTCAACAGCAAAATGCAAGTGATCCGACAACGTTAAATAGATCGTAGAGTTTAGCGGATTGGGCATTAACTGTTGGGCCAATTGAACGATTTCTTTCGTCATCTCAAAAAACCTAATGGGTATCTCATCAATTAATTCAGCAAACTGCAGAGATCTCGTTTCATCAATTGGGAGAAATACTTGATCAATTTGAGAATCCGTTATCTGCTCTCCGGCTTTTTTCCCAAATCCAATGCCTTTTCCAAGTGCAATCATTTCTTGGCCTTCATTGTCAACAAGTACAACACTTGAATTTAAGACTTTCTTGATATAAATCATGCACTATCGCTCCTTCGTCATTCTCCTGCTAGGATTGCGCCATTAGTCTCAATCACTTTTTTGTACCAGTCAAAAGAGTCTTTTTTGGATCGATCATAAGTGCCATGTCCTTCATCATCTGCATCCACATAAATAAAGCCATATCGTTTTGACAGTTGGGAGGTACCAGCACTAACTAAATCGATTGGTGCCCAGCTTGTATAACCAATCAGATCTACGCCCTCATCAATCGCTTCTTTCATTTGTTTAAAATGCGCTTCGAAATAGTCCCTACGATACGGATCATGAACGTTCCCCTCTTCAAGGATATCTTTTGCTCCCATTCCATTTTCGACGATCATCAATGGAATTTGGTAGCGATCATATAACTCGATCAGCGAAATCTTTAGTCCTTTAGGATCAATCTGCCAGCCCCATTCAGTGGATGGTAATTTAGGATTTTTCACCCCTAGTACAGTATTTCCTAGTGTTCGTTCTGCTTGCGGATCCCCAGATTCCGCCATAGACATATAATAGCTGAAAGAAAGAAAATCCACTGTATAATCTTTTAGTATTTGAGGATCTTCCGGTGCCATTTCAATCTTGATGCCACGTTTTTCCAAGTCTCGCAAAATTAAGCGAGGGTATTCTCCTTTTACTTGAACATCTGCATAAAAATTATTCTCTAGGTTCTTCTTCAATGTCAATTCCACGTCTAGTGGATCACAGGTTAACGGATAAGTCATTAATTTTGTAATCATACAGCCTATTTTGTTTTGAGGATTTTTTTCGTGTGCAACTTTTGTAACTAGTGAACTAGCGACAAATTGATGATGCAAGGCTTGATAGATCTCTTGATGCTCTTTCCCTGGAGTACATTGTTCAGGAATAATTCCAGCTGTTGTAAAGGGATGACGATGAATGCTGTCGATCTCATTAAAGGTCAGCCAGTATTCTACGTATTCCCCAAATTCCTCAAAGCAGACTGTGGCAAATCGGACAAAGTCAGCGATAACTTTGCGTTCAACCCAACCATTATATTTCAAACTCAACGCGACTGGCATTTCATAATGTGAAAGTGTCACGATCGGTTTGATTCCTAAACGCTGCATTTCTTGAAAGACATTTCGATAAAAAGCAATGCCCGACTCATTTGGCTCCAGTTCTTCTCCTGTGGGAAATAATCTCGTCCATGCAATCGATAAGCGTAGTACTTTGAAACCCATCTCAGCAAATAACGCCAAATCTTCTTTGTAACGATGATAAAAATCGATTCCCCGACGTTTAGGATAAATCGTGTCTGTTGGATCAGCGATTGCTTCTTTCACGGCGTTTACCGTCACATGCATATGGGCTGCAAAATTTTTGGTGTCGACATCTGGTTTATACGTGGCGATATCTGCTACAGACAACCCTTTCCCGTCTAAATTCCACCCACCTTCCACTTGATTGGCAGCAATCGCTCCGCCCCATAAAAAATTCTCTGGAAATGTTGATTGACTCATAGTTGTATTCTCCTTCACGTTTTTTGATTATGCTGCTTGAATTTTACGAAACAAATGGAGAGATGGATAAAACACCCTCGCTTTTAGACATATTTTCTGTTTGTTCAATTGGTTTGATAATGAAATTTTCTTTGTTAGTCACAACGCAGATAACAGTCGGGTCATACCCTGCTTGTTTGATGGCTTCTAAATCGAATTGAAGCAATGGTTGTCCTTTTTTGACATAATCCCCCGCACTGACAAGCGGTGTGAAATATTTTCCTTCTAATTGCACCGTGTCGATCCCTATATGGAATAGGATTTCAGCACCATTCTGGGTCTTTAATCCAATCGCATGATTGGTTTCAAACAACATAGTCACTTCTCCATCCTCTGGTGCTGTTAGTTCGCCAGATGTGGGGATAATACCGAATCCCTCACCAATCATTCCGCTGGAAAAGACATCGTCTTTTATTTCGGCTAGCGTAACAACTTGTCCCGCAACAGGCTGACTGAGAACTTCTGATTGAGGGTCTTCTTTTCCTTCAAAGGCCTCCATGACTTTATCTTTAAAAAGAAACAGGACTAAAACAAAAGCCGCAAGAAAAGAGACTGCTAAAGTGACTAATGCCCAAACTAAATTCATACTATTTGATTCATCAACGAACATGGTGATACTAGCAAGACCCGGACCCACTAATGCAAACGCTTTGATTGTAAAGATGCCAGCAACTGCTCCACCAACCAAACTAGAAGCCATCACCCCATATAATACCCGTTTGTTTAAAATCGTTACCCCATACAATGCGGGCTCTGTAATGCCAAACAGTGCAGAAATTCCAGCAGAAATAGCTGTTGAGCGAAGCTTTTGATCTTTTGTCCGCAGACTGACAGCAAAACATGCCCCAGCTTCAGCAATATTATGGGCAAGTGAAGCCGGTAAATAAAGCAATTCTGCCCCCATCTCGCTCATGGAAGAGACCGCATAAGGGATCATTGCTTTGTGCATACCGGTCACAACCATCAATGGTAACACAGCTGCTAAGATACCTGTTGCAACCCAGCCTAGATGAGTATAAAGCCAAATAATCGCTGCAGAGAAAACTGTACCTACCTCAAATCCTAAAGGTCCTAAAATCAATAGCGCCACTGGAACTGTGATTACTAGACTCATCATCGGAACAAAGAAGATGCGAATCGGTTTTGGAGAAAAACGAGTAAATAGTTTTTCGACTTGCGAATAAAACAAAACCGTTAAAATTGCAGGAAAAACTTGTGATGCATAGGCAATATTCTGTAATCCGATCCCCAAAAAGGTTGCTCCATCTGTCAGCAACGCTGTTATTTCAGGCAAAATCAGCGCCCCGACTGCTGAAACAGCCACTAATTGATTTACTTTTAATTTATTTGCCGTGGTCATAGCGACTAAAATCGGTAAAAAGTAAAGGGGGGCTCCACCTATAAGATTTAAAATTTGATACGTTTGGCTTTGATTATCAAGCACTCCTGTAACAGAAGCGAGTAACAGTAGTGATTTTAAAACACCACCTCCGGCAACCGCCGGTATAAGTGGCTGAAAAATGGAAATAACAAAATCCAACAGGACAGCTCCCCAAGACTGCTTTGTTGCACTTCCGCTGTCCGCATTGTCTAACTGATGCCCCAACAGTGACATCACTTCGTCATAAACTTCCACAACATCATTGCCAATGATAACTTGACACTGGACATTCTGCCGGACTCCGATGACACCCTCCACTTTTTCTAGTGCTTCTTTTTGAACTAGAGCATGATCTTTTAGGGTAAACCGTAACCTCGTTGAACAATGTTCCAAATGAGAGATGTTTTCTTTTCCGCCAATCAATTGGATGATGGTAGTTGCCGTTTCCTTTACATTCATTGTTTTTTTCTCCTTTAGATTATTTTTCTCTTCGTTGGCCAAACAAAGAAAAAAGCAGACAACACCTATTAAAACAACCAAATGAATCAGAACGATTCACTCATTGCTTTATATAGGTCCTGCCTGCTTAACCAGTCACATGCCTGTTTATTAATTGCATAATACCACGAAGAAATTGGAAACGCAACCACTATTTTTGATCCATAAGTTTGCCACCACAGCCAAATGTAAAACTCTAGGAATGAGGTAAGTACAAATTTTTAACATTCAAAAAAGGCATTTCCCAAAAGGAAAATGCCGATAAATCAGTGACGTTTGTTACATTGAAAGTTTGCCTTCTAAAACTTTCGCGTCTTTGCTGCGAAAAGCTTTAGTCAATTCACTAACAATCAGTGGGACTAATGAGAGCAGAATCACGATCACCCATTCAATTCCTGTCAAACTTTGAACTTTGAAAATTTCTTGCAAGAATGGAATGAACAAGACCGCCAACTGCAAAGCTAAGCTGACTAGAAAGGCTTTATTCATCGCACTGTTGGAGAAGACACCAATGCTGAAAATAGAACGTGTTTCGCTGCGGACAGCAAACGCACGAGTCAATTCCCCAAAGACGAGTGTAGCAAATGCCATCGTATTTGCTGTGCCGTCAGCAACGGTTGGATCTGACAAGACGTATTCCCCTAACCAATAAGCTGCCAACGTGATTGCTCCTACCAAAACGCCGTAAAAGATCATACTTGCAGCAAAGCCATCAGCAAAAATGCTTTTCCGGGAATCGCGAGGTTTTTGTTTCATCACGCCTGGCTCAACTGGTTCCATTCCTAAAGCCAATGCAGGTAGTGAATCAGTGACTAGGTTCAACCAGAGGAGTTGGATCGCAACTAATGGCATCTGATGGAAATTCAATGCAGTTGCAACGAAAATCGTGATGATTTCACCGATATTACAACTCAATAAATACTGAATCGATTTCTTGATATTGGAGAAGATCCCTCTTCCTTGTTCGACCGCATGGACGATCGTGGCAAAGTTATCATCCGTCAAGATCATATCCGCTGCCCCTTTAGCCACATCCGTCCCGGTGATTCCCATCGCACAACCAATATCGGCTACTTTCAAGGCAGGCGCATCATTGACACCATCACCTGTCATGGCGACGACCATGCCTTTTGCCTGCCAAGCCTTAACGATCCGCATTTTATGTTCAGGCGAAACTCGCGCATAGACAGAATACTTTTCTACTTCTTCTTCCAATATTTCTTGCGGCATCATGTCCAGTTCTGAACCTGTCATAGCTAGATCTCCAGAGCGGAAAATATTCAATTCTTTGGCGATTGCAACCGCAGTCAATTTGTGGTCACCAGTGATCATGACGGGGCGAATCCCTGCATCGTAACATTGAGCCACCGCTTCTTTGACTTCTTGACGGGGAGGATCGATCATTCCGACTAACCCGACAAATGTCAAATGGTTCTCGATGTCTTCTGAAGTCAGCTCTTCGGGCACTTCAGTAATGTCTTTATATGCAACACCTAGAATGCGCAAGGCATTTGATGCCATGTCAGCATTTTTAGCAGCAATTTTTTGAGCTTCTGCTTCATCAATCCTACAGCGATTCAGCAAAACATCAGGTGCTCCTTTGACCATGACGCGATAGCCTTGTTCGGTTTTATGGATCGTGCTCATCAATTTGCGTTCCGAATCAAAAGGAATCTCAGCCACACGAGGCATGTTTGCTTCTAACTCATTTTTGTCTAATTTTTCTTCGTACGCTTTGCTGACAAATGCGGTTTCTGTCGGGTCGCCGGTCACTTGGAACTTACTGCCATTGACCGTTAACTTAGAATCATTACACAATGCTCCGATGGCCAATAGTTGCTGCGGGGTTGCCGATCCATGAACGAAGGTTTCAACTACGGTCATTTTGTTTTGCGTCAATGTACCCGTTTTGTCACTGCAGATCACTGAAGCAGCCCCCAAAGTTTCGACTGCAGGTAGCTTCTTCACGATGGCATGACGTTTCACCAATCGTTGGACACCTAATGCCAGAACAATCGTAACGATGGCCGCCAGTCCTTCGGGAATAGCCGCTACCCCAAGGGAAACAGCCATCATGAAGATTTCAAGAATTGGCCGACTGTATAAAAGACCTACGATAAACATTAGGACACAGATCCCTAAACAGATAATCGATAACAATTTTGAGATTTCTGCCATTTTTCGTTGTAGCGGTGTCGTATTGTCATCTTCAGAGATCAACATGTTCGCAATACGACCAACTTCCGTTTTCATCCCGGTACTAGTAACGACACAAGTTGCACGCCCATTAGTGATCACTGTGGAGGAAATCAGCATGTTCTTGCGATCAGCTAAAACAGTATCTTCAGGCAATGCTTCTAGTGCTTTTTTGTTCACAGGAACTGATTCACCTGTCATGGCAGATTCATCTGCTTTTAGATTGGCTGCTGACAAGATCCGCACATCCGCTGGTACTAAATCGCCAGCTTCTAATTCAATGATATCTCCCGGAACAAGAGTAGCTGTTTCAATATGTTCCAGTTTCCCATTGCGAATCACTTTAGCCAACGGGGCTGACATTTTTTGTAATGCTTCCAAGGATTTATTGGCATTGTTTTCTTGTGAGATCGAAATGATGGCATTGATCACGACGATCAACAAAATAATGACGGAATCGATCCAGTCTTCAAAACCGCTGGAAACATAAGAAAGAAAAGCAGCGATCAATAGTACGATAATCATTGGATCTTCTAATTGCCCGATCACTTTTTTCAATAAACTTTCTTTCTTTTTCACTTCTAATTCATTTCTGCCGAAAGACTGCAGCCTTTTTTCAACTTCTTGACTGGATAGCCCTGCAGCTGCATTGGTATCCAACGAGCGTAAGACTTCTTCTTTCGATTTGGTAAACCATAAATCCACTGTGTTCATCTCCTAATGTTAGTTTCATCGTTCATTCGGTTTTACCAATCTGTCTTCCTTTATCAAAAAATGTCATAGCAGAAAGAAATTCCGTTCTACTATGACTGATATTCAATAAGGAGCAGATCGCAAAGGATGCTTTTATTTTCTTAAAATATGAATAGCAAATCCGCCAAACTCGCCGGCAAGATAAATATTTTTCAATTTGTTTTCTTCGTCATAGGCAGCTGTATCCATATTAAAGGAGAGTCCTTTGGCTTTTAGCTCCTCTACTGCACTTTCCAAGTTGGAAGTCCGCATAGCGATATGTCCATTTTTTCCTAAGAAAGGTGCTTTCATACATTCGAAGTAGTCACCGGCAAATTCTGATTTCTGTCCATGTCGTGGCGTCAGATTAAAGATCATGCTCAGTTGGGTGGCAAGTTCTTGTGCTTCGGTTTCATTTTCCATGTTGATACCAATATGTTCTAATTCAAAGTGATTTTCCATTGTCTTACACCTCTTTCATACTTGTTGAACAGTTGATTCCAGTTATTACATCGGGAACATCAAAATCGATCCCACGGTTAGAAATACGAGACGGATAAAGTATTGCGGAATCGTAAATTTCCAAAATTGTGCGGCTGTGTATTTCCCAGTTCCTAAAATCATTGCTGGCATCCCATCAATTGGCAGGAAGTGACCACACCAACCTGAGATCACGATGGCGCAAGCTGCGGCTGTAGGATCTAAGCCTAAACTTCTGCAAGTAGCGATCGCTAGTGGCGTAAATACATAGACTGTACCAATGGTCGATCCTGTTAATGTAGCCAACAGACTGGTCAAAATACAGAATGCAAAGATCATCACAAAAGGATTCACGTTGGTTCCCAACATTCCCGCAACCGAAGTCCCAACTAAATTGGTCAATCCTGTACTTCCTAATGCGTCTGCCACACCAATGACCCCGGCTGACATCAAGATGATCGGTGCACTGATGGCATCACGGATTTCTTTAAAGTCTAAGACACCAATCAATAAGATCACCGCAACAGATAAACCAGCCATCGCATAGCCGGCATCGCCGATTTTACTTTGTAGCAACATACCGATGACCGCAAAGATAAATACACCATAAGTCGTCAATTCTTTCCATCTCGGCAGACGGGAAGCGGTAACATTTCCGTTAGTGACATCCACATCTTTACAGTCTTCAGAAGTAGGATGATCCGGAAGAAATTTGTATTGAATGATACAATTGACTAAAAAGCCAATGGATAAAAATAAGTTAACAATTGCAAATTTAAAAACAGAAACCTCTGCCATGATCCCAGCAGAATTCAAAACAGCGATCACGATCCCATACTGCAATGCGGTATTGAAAGGAATCAACGGATGATTGGTCGCAAATCCCGCAGTCATAATCACTTTTGATGGGGGTAATTTTTTTGAATAAGGCAGTGTAGATAATAACCCAAGTGTCAGTACATAATACGCAGTTGAACCCGTTCCGAACAAACTACATCCTAACATCACTACCAGAATGATCAGAATATAAGACTTGAAGCCACCTTTGTTTGCCATCGAGAACATGGCTTTTTTGAAAACGACGATAAAACTTGTCTTCTCAAGGGCAGCGATAATGGCCATGAACTCAGCTAACATGACGATGGTCGAATTCGAGAAACCGGCAAAAGCCCCTTTAATATCCGTAATACCAAAAATGACTAGCAACAAACAGGCAAATAATGGCGCCGCTCCAAAGGGAATTTTTTCAATCATTACTAAAACAATCATTACTACGGTAATTGCTAATGCAATCATCATTTGAATAGTCATAGTGTCCTCCTACTTCTAGTCATACGCATGTGCAGGAGAGGTGACGTAAATTAGGCGGCGAATGAACGCAGATCCGCTCCTTCGCTGCTGTCACAAGGAGAGGGACAAGACCACTCTTCCTGTGAGCACTTTATCTAGCTGATTCGCTAACTCATTTTAAAGCCAACACGCTAGCGAAATTGAGCTATTCCTCCCTTACGCCACACCTCTCAGACTGCTTTTGCCTACACAAAACAAATGCTTGTGGACTTCTTAACGCATGCCTTTCGCTTTGTCTTCCTCTAATACTTTTTTCAATGCTTCGATTCCTTCAGCTGGAATTTGGTTGAATGGTGCCCGGCATTTTCCTACATTGTTGCCAAGTAACGCTGCGGCTGTTTTAACAATGGTATTGGGATTGCCATATTTGAAACAGTTGCGGAAGTTTTGAATCCGTTCATTGGCTGTCTTCGCTTCTTCGATCTTGCCTTCTACGAAAAGGTCATAGATAGATGCCATTGTTTTCGGATAAACATTGGCACAACCCGCAATACCGCCAGTACCTCCTGCTAATAGCGTCCAGATAATCAATTGGTCATTGCCTGATAATGTGTAGAATTTCCCGTTCGTTTTTGCCTTTCCTGCTTCAATATAGCCTAAAATATTGGCAAAGTTGCCGCTAGAATCTTTTGCACCAATGATATTTTCGATTTGTGCCAGACGAGCGACAGTCGCTGGTGCAATAGCATTCCCTGTTCGAGCAGGAATATTGTAAAGCACGATCGGCATATCAACTGCTTCGGCAATCGTTTTGTAGTGCGTATAGATTTCTTCTTGGCTCGCTGCTGCAAAACTCGGTGCAATGATCGATAAAACATCTGCGCCAGCTGCCTGTGCCATTTTACTTTGGGCGATTGTTTCTTTTGTAGAGATGGCTCCTGAACCAGCATAGATCGGTACCCGGCCTGCAGTTTGATCAACAACGACTTCTAAGACAAGCTTTTTCTCTTCTGCAGACAAGATATAGCCTTCCCCATTTGTACCAAAAGGAAAAATCCCGTGGACCCCATTGTCGATCATGCGATCTACTTGGTTGCGCAGTTCATCAAAGTTGATACTTTCGTCTTCATACATTGGGGTCAAAATAGGGCTGATGATGCCTTTTAATTCGATTGGTTTCATAGTAATGTCTCTCCTCTTTTATAGAACAAGTATGGAATACGGTTTCATTTTCATTAAATTGACGGATGCCCGCGCTGCCGCTTTTTTCAGGGGACCAAGCGCGATATTGGGCTGTCTTTCCGTCAATGTTACCGACGTTTGTTTATTTCTCGACACCTTCACCGGAGGTTGGATTATACACACCTACGGATTCCCGTTTTTCGCCAAACAGATCAGCAACGGTGAAACGAACATACTTCACACAAAGACGATTGCGGTAGGCATAGACCAGATGTAAATTGCCCTGGCTATCCTGGTAAAGGGTTGGGTATTCATGTTGTGAATTGTTGGTTTTGTTTTCCGCACCGATATAGCCTTCTGCAGCTTCAAAAATTCGTCCGATCGGCCATGTCTTGCCGAAATCTTCACTTACAGAGACAGCGACTGGATTCCGCAATCCCGGCCAAGCGACTTGTCCAAAAGCAGCATTTGGTGCGGCATTGACATTGTATGCCAATGCGATTTCACCGGAGTTCAGTTTGATCGCACTGATACTAGCATTGTTATTAGGTAAAACAGTTGCTGTCGGCACAGACCAACGATCGCCAAAATCAAAGGATTCACTGCTGTAGACGAAATCTGCGAAGCGGCTTCTCATGAAGGCAACTAAATGACCAGGCTCGACTTCCACGACATTGGCATGGACCCGACCGTTGCTATCTGGCATCCGAACAGCACGCCAAGTCTGTCCTTGATCATCCGATACTTGGAACTCTGTCGGGTCATTCGTCAACCCATCGGCTGAATCTTCACACAGCCACGTGCTATACAGCCAACGGCCATTACTTAAGATTTGGATTCCTTGACGGCCAAAAGTGCCTTCTTTATCAAAGAGAACTTCTGGTTTTCCCCATGTTTTTCCTTCATCAGCTGATTTTTGAACCATGATGATTGAAGTGAACTGCATGTTGTCTTTTCCTTCTTGGCGGCTGACTTGGGATGTGTAGATCAGCCAAATCTTGCCATCTGGCGCCCGGAAAAAGGACGGATTCTGTTCACTACGGTCTATGCCTTCTGAAACAGTAACGGGAACCGACCACTTCTGTGTTTCTGGGTCTAATTTTGAGACGACGATCGAGATGTCGCCGCTTCCCTCAAAGCTTCCTGCAAACCACCCACACAACATCCCGCCATCTGCTGTTTCGATCAATGCGGGTGCGTGAGCTGTGTTGTTGCCACCGGTAGGAATCAAACCAAAATCAACATTCAAAAATGTATCTCGGTACATGACACCGTTCGGCTCTGATTGTCGCACTTGTTCTAAATGAGTCAACGTGTTTCTCCCCCTAACCAAATTTTTATGTTGTGCTGCATTTGTGCTTATTTTGAATGTTCTGCCAACCGAATAGCGTAATCGATGGCATTTTCTAAACTGGCTTCACTAGCCGTCCAGTTACCTGCTTGATCAAAGGCCGTTCCATGGTCGACAGAAGTCCGAATGATCGGAAGGTTCAACGTAATGTTGACGCCTTGCACTGCTTTCCAGTTTTGTGCTTCTTGATCGTAGACAAAGCCTAAAAGTTTCAAAGGAATGTGGCCTTGATCGTGGTACATGGCGACGACGATGTCATACATGCCCCCATTGGCTTTTGAAAAAAGAGTATCTGCAGGCAATGAACCAAACACATTGATTCCTTCCGCTTTGGCTGCTTCTACAGCAGGATTGATTTCATCGATTTCTTCACGGCCGAACAATCCATTTTCGCCACAGTGTGGATTCAAGCCAGCAACTGCAACGCGAGGATTTTCGATCCCTAGATCTTTGCAAGCCTGATCTGCGATACGAATCACATCGAGGACACGTTCTTTCGTGGCCCGGTCACACGCTTCCCGTAATGACACATGGGTCGAGACATGTACGACTCGCAAGTTGCCATCTGCCAACATCATGGTATATTTATCGGTACCGGTTAGGTCGGCATAGATTTCTGTATGTCCCGCATAATGATGACCGGCAGCATTCATGGCTTCTTTGTTCAATGGATTCGTTACCGTTGCATCGATTTCTTTGGCTAAAGCTAACTCGATGACTTTCTTCACATATTGAAACGCTGCGTCACCACCGACATGAGAAACTTCCCCAATGTGAAAAGTTGCCATGTCTACGATCTTTAAGTCGATCAGGTCGATCGTTCCAAATGCATAACGCCCATCCTTGGGCTGGCTGATCACATTCACTTCCAAAGCTAATTCAGGATGTTTTGCTAAATAGTAATCAACAACACTTTTGTCTCCGACTAATAATGGGCGGCACTTGTCATAGAGTGCCGGTTTGGCAAAAGCTTTAAGGGAGATTTCAGGTCCGATCCCTGCAGGATCTCCCATTGTGATGCCGACAATTTTTTTCATGACACGCTTCATCCTTTCTGAGTTCAAATTATAAAATTTGCAGATAGATGGCCCGAGCATCTTCTGGTGTGACTTCTCGTTTGTTGTTGACCAGTAGACGTGTTACTTCCATGCCCGCTGCTACTAAACCATCCAAGTCTTCTTCTGGTACATTGAATGTTTTCAAACTCGTTGGAATTTCCAAAACTTTGACGATTTCGTCTAACTGGCTGATCATATACGCTGATTTTTCGTCAACCGACCAGTCTTGATGTCCCTCTTTGATGACACGATCATAAGCAACAGCGAGTAAGTCTTTGATTGCTGGTTCATTAAATTTCATCACTGGTGTCAACAAAATCGCATTGGAGACACCATGAGCAATATGGTATTTGCCGCCTAGCGGATAGGAAAGGGCATGAACGGCTGTCGTGCCTGATGCTGTGATTGCTACCCCTGCATAAAATGAACCAAGCAACATGTTCCGTTTTGCTGTTAATGCTTCTGGATTTGTGCAGGCTTCGATAATGTTGTTCATGATCAAATCCAATGCTTCCAGCGCAAAAGTATCACTGATTGGATTAGCTTTGGCAGATGTGAAACATTCAATCGCATGACACAATGCATCTACACCTGTGGCTGCTGCGATTGGTTTTGGCAAGTTTTTGATCATCCGTCCATCTAATAAAACGAAGTCGGCGATCATTTCAGGATTGACGATCCCGATCTTCAAGTCCTTTTCTGGAACACCCACGATAGCATTAGGAGTTGCTTCAGCTCCAGTTCCAGCAGTGGAAGGAATCATCAAACTAGGTACTTGTTTTTTTGCCAATAATGGATTATCTAATAAATCTTTGACCGTGTAGTCATCCGTTGCTAAGATCGAAGCCAATTTCGCCACGTCCATGACCGATCCACCACCGACGGCAATCACTAAGTCAGCAGCTTCTTTCTTAAAGGCATCGATTACTGCTTGCGCTTCGTGATAGTTTGGTTCCGCTGGAATATCAGCAAGAACCGTGTAATCGATTCCTGCTTTTTCAATGATTTGAATAGGCAGATCGACCAAACCTAAATCTAGAAGTCCCTTATCTGTGAAAATAACGATTTTATGAACACCACTGCTAATGATTTCTTTTAACTGCTCAAGCGCATGTTCGCCTGCCTGAATATTTTTTGGCATTTTTAAACTGTAGTCTGTTAGCATAATAAATCCTCCTTAATCATTTAATACCATCTAATTTCTTCAAGTAATTCTTCTGTCCCAAAACCACCTGATTTCGTAAGCACTTGCATCTTTTGGTTATTCCATTCGATGGCAGATAAAACAACGCCCGGTTTGATCTCAGTCAACGGCTTGATTCCGGTCACACCCAAGACTTTCATTGATTGGAACAAGGTATCCCCGCCGGTAAAGAGAAAGGTATTCTCTTGATGTTGTGACCAAAGGGCTTTGGTCAACATGCCTAATGCCTCCCCTATTCTAAACCGACAAGTTTCAGCAGATAAGCCCATTTCTTCGCTATAAGCCACAATTTCAGCTGTTGTTTGTTCGCTATAGGTTTCAAAAATGACTAATGGCTGTTTTTCCATCAACTGAAGATAACTAACAATCTCTGTTTGTCCTGCGGTTGTTTGCCAATAGGTAGGATGCAACAGTTGTTGCGCTGTTAATGAAATCCGCGGATAGTCTTGCTCAACATACTCAATTTGTTTCTTTGTGATCGGGTTGACGCTTCCACAGACAACCACTACTGGCTTTTGTAATTTGTAAGCTACTTCTTTGCCGTTGGGGAACAACTGTTGCGCGAGAACTTTTGCGAACCCTGCACACCCGACCGTCATACCCAAAAGATCGTTCTCTGCTAGGCGTTTTGCGTGGACCTGTAACATATCATCTGTCTGTGCATCAAAAACCATTACACCTGTTTCCGGCAACGACTGGTCTTTGACTAGCATTGCCTTGATCCCTGCTTCCGACTGCAGCCGCTGCATCACATTGCTTTCGGTCACAGGTTCATACGGATCATTTGCAAAAACACTTTCTGATACCAAGACATCTTCTATATATAAATGACCATCGATCACTACCCGATTCATTTCTGGATATGCGGGTAAAAAAGGAAGGGCCTCTTGTTCGCTCATATCGAGAATCGCTTTGATCTCCGCGCTGATGTTTCCTCTTAATGCTGAATCTACTTTTTTATAAATAAATGGAACCTGGGCAACTTTTGCATCTTCCAAAATCGTTTTTGTCTTCTCATATGCTTGATCAAAAGTTAGGTGCCGACTCTCGGTATTGAGAACCAACACTTCGATCTCCTGCGGAAGTGTGTTATATTGGACGACTGTTTCCGTTGAGACTAACGTTTGAATGCCTTGTCTCGAAAACTGGACCCCAGTATCCAGTGCTCCTGTAAAGTCGTCTGCAATAACTAACAACTTTAACATCTACTCACCACCTCGTACTTCATGATTTGATTATAGGGACAAAAATCAAGCGTTTACATTCTAAAAAAACGAAAAATCGTTTAATTTAGAAACGATTTCTTAAACAAGGGATATTTTTTACGTTTTACATGCTATTATTGTTCATATATGAAACAACTATCGATTGATGGAGGGAAAAGGGATGAAACGAAAGATTTTAGGTATTGCACCTTATGAAGAATTAAATCATTCCATGCATATGATCGGCGAACAATATCCGGAAGTGGAAACGACCATCTTCACCGCTGATCTGGTCGAAGGACAAAATCTTGCTGCTAAACTGTATACTGATGGCTATGACGCGATCATTTCTCGGGGAGGAACCGCTAAACTGATTCGCAAAGTTGTATCTTTACCGGTCATTGATGTCTCATTATCCATTTATGATGTTCTAAGTTCGATTCGGCTAGCAGAAAATTATACTCAAAATTTTGCGATCGTCGGCTATCCCAGCATCACCGAAAAAGCCCATTTGCTCTGTGATCTTTTAGGATACAAAATTGAGATCCACACCATCGATGAGACCATTGATGCCAATGAGATCCTTGATACATTAACAGAAAAAAACTATGAATTGATCTTATGTGATGCCATCACCAACCGCATCGCTCTTTTGAAATCTCTGAACACGATTTTGATCACTTCAGGATTGGAAAGCATCAAAAGTGCTTATGAAGACGCTTTGTCGATCATTGATCACGTCCAACAAGTCAAACACAAAAAAGAGATCCTCGAAAAAGGGATCTTGAGTCAACAGCAAGACTTGCTGCTTTATGATGATACGTATACCATTGAATTTTCTACATTAGAACCAGATTTTGCAGAAGAGATCCTCAAAGTTCTACAGGCCAAACCAGAAAAGAAAGAAATCCAGCATTACTCGCAAACACAAAATAAGTATGTTTCCTTATTAGTCAAACCGTATACTGTCGATCAGCAGCATTATCACAGCTGCGCTGTTCAAGAGAATAGTGCACCACCTGTAACCAACAAACTAGATATCACTTATCAGAAAAAAACAGAAGTCGCTGATAGTTTTTCAAAAAAGTTATTGTTTTCGCAATTTATACCTGACCGCGTCAAGCATGAAGTGAAAAAATACGAAGATTACTATTCTTCTTATCTTGTCTTCGGGGAGAGTGGCACTGCCAAAAAAAATATTGCTTACCAAATTTATCTAAATCAGACCAAAAATACCAACTACCTGATCTCGATCAATTGCAAACTCGTCACAGATAAACTTTGGAAATTTCTAGTCAATGCCACCAATGGTCCCTTTGTCGACAGCCATAACACCATTTTCTTTGAGAATGTTGAGCAATTGAACGCAGCAGCAATCGAACGCATTGTCTCATTGATCAAAACCACCAATGTGCGGAATCATAATCAGCTGATCTTTACCTATGACAACAATAAAGCAGCGGATCAAACGACTTTCAACCGACTGGCAAGCCAATTAAACTGTGCGAAAATCTATGCACCAGCGATTCGGGAACGAAAAAATGAATTAAGTATCATCACGACATTGCTTTTGAATAAAATGAACATTGCCTGCAACAAAGAAATCATGGGCTTCGAGCCGAAAGCCCTCGAATCATTCATAGCTTTTGACTGGCCTGGCAATTTCGATCAGCTGCAATACTGTATCAAAGAATTGGTGATCAATGCCCGCACCCATTATATTACCGAACACCAAGTCACAGAATTGCTGAACAAAGAACGACTGGTTCAAAATTTTACCCATCTCAAGGATCATTTTACTGCCAAAAATCCTTTACATCACCCCACGTTGTTTGACTACACCAAAGAAATCATTTTGAGCGTGTTAGAACAAAATGAAGGCAACCAGACCAAGACAGCGAATCAGTTAGGAATCAGCAGAACCACCCTCTGGCGCTACCTGAAAGAAGAGCAGTTGTAGTGAGAGACCACAAAAACGAAAAATCCCTTGCTAGCACTTCTGAAAGAATAGTCGAAAGTGTAAGCAGGGATTTTGCCCTGTTCATTACTTCTGATTCTCTAAAAACGCTCTTCACTCATAACTAGCCATGATCTTTTTGATACAGTCTAAATAATCCTTCCGCAATATCTCTGGGGAAATAATTTCTACGTGTTCACCGAAGCCGAGAAAATAATTGGTCATAAACCGCAATTCTGTCTGATCGAATTTCCCTTCGATCCACGTTCCTGTTTCTCTTTGGCAAAGAGACATATTGGAAAATGGATGCTTCAAAAAATATTCTTTCCCTGTTTCACTGACCTTAGCCTTGAAGGGAATGTTTCGATAGGTTTGCATTTGCTTCTGGTACGAATCCAGCAACTCCTCTTTTGCATACAAGGTTTGATAGGATGTTTCCACCACGATCGATGCCATAAAATCGCAACGGTAGGTCCGCCATGCTTCTTTTGTTAAATCAAATGCCGTACAATACCAGTAGCCATCCATTAGAATCAGTCGAGTCGGCAACAGCCGTTTTTGTTGCAAACCGTAGCGTGTATACTCCACTGTGATGATCGCATTTGTCAAAATACATTCAAACAACTGTTCCAAATTTTCAGTCGTGGCGATTTGACTGATTCCTTCATACTGCACACAATCCAACATAGTCGCGATTTGCTGCTGTTTCTCCTTTGGGAAGGTATGCAACAATTTTTCTTGTAGCTGGCCATAAGTAGCGCCAAATGGTGAATCGGTCAATAATTTCAATAGTTGTAAGGAATAAAAAATGGCGAAGACCTCTTTTTCGCTAAAGTAAATGGGCGGCAACAACGTATTTTGCAAGACCTGATAACCACCATAGCGTCCATTCTCGACATATAGTGGCACCCCTAGTGCTTCAAGTTCTTGAATATCACGAAGTGCTGTGCTCTTTGAAATAGCAAAAGTCTCCATCAATTCCTTTAAATGAAAGACTTTCTTTTCATTGATATAAAACATTTCTTGTTGGATTCTTTCTGTTTTTTTCATATTCTCCTCCAAAGGTGTCATGAAATGAAACCATTAACTGTTACAGTTAGTTTATCATAGAGAAAAGGAGAATTGATTATGGCATCCATCGATGTAGCACTTTTTTTGACCTTAGAAGGAAAAGGAACAGAAGCACTGGCTTTCTATCAGGATATTTTTGATGGAAAACTATTATTTAAAATGACGTTCCAAGAATTTAAAACCCAATTGGCTCCCGATACTGTGATTGAAACTGGCACCGAGCATTGGCTTTCCCACGCAGTACTGCAAATAGGCCAGACGCAAATGCAGTTGACAGATCAACCCATTGATCCTAGGATTCCTTGCCAGCAAGGAAATACCTTGTCATTGAGTGTCATTACGGATACGATCGAAAAAGCACAAACCATTTACGAGAAAATGAGCCAACACCAATTGAGCAAGATCTATCAGTCTCCTATTCAAAATGAATTTGCGGACTTCTATGCCATCTTGCAAGATCCGTTTGGTCTGGTCATTCAAATCACCAAAGAAAAAACACTTTCTGATGAGTAGGAGGAAAATCAATGCGTCAGTATCAAACAAAAGCAGAATTGATCCAAACCATTCAAGACACGTTTCAAAAATACATTACCGAATTTGAGGAGATTCCAGAAGAATGGAGACACCAGCACCATGATGAGGTAGATAAAAGTCCCTCTGAAAATTTGTCTTATCAACTAGGGTGGCTCCATCTTCTATTAGACTGGGAAGCCCAAGAAAAAAACGGCGTTGCTGTGCAAACACCAGCAGCAGGCTATAAGTGGAATCAGTTAGGTGCACTTTATGAGCAATTTTATCAGCGCTATGGGCAGCTTTCCCTAAAAGAACAACAACAGCAGTTGACCCAACTGGTGGAGGAACTATGCCAATGGATCAGCACACTATCAGATACCGAACTGTTTGAGCCCGGACAGAGAAAGTGGGCTACAACCAAAGCACAATGGCCCCTGTATAAATGGATCCACATTAATTCAGTGGCGCCATTCACTAATTTCCGAACAAAAATCAGAAAATGGAAACGATTGGTGATGGCCTAAAATGCGGCAATCAGAGAAATTGATGACTGCATTATTGAAGATGCACCATATAGCTGGCCCCACTAAGATTCAAACGGAGAGACAAAACAGCGTGTATGAAGGCATGACTTTCGTTGTTGGAAACACGACTTTTCGTAGCCGTCTGGCGAAGAAAACACCAAAGAAAAAAGGCTATTTCACTGCATTGTGGGAGCACCCTCATGAAAAGAATCAAGCTTATTCATTAAGCGGCTATCCAGACAAACTAATGATTACTGTCCTTGATGGCAAGCAAAAAGGCCAATTTGTCTTCCCATCTTCTGTTCTTGTCGCCAACGGCATCATCAAAACAGAAACAACCGCAGGAAAAATGGCTTTTCGCGTGTATCCACCATGGGTGCAGGACTTAAATCCTACCGCATCCCGAACACAAAACTGGCAAACGCCTTATTTCCTCGATTTATCTGAACCTCTCAAGCAGACTGAAACCCTAGAAAAGTTTTACTTTCACTGAAAAAAGGCTTAGAAGATATCCGCGCTTCTGAGCTTTTTTCTCTCATCCTGTCTCTAATTTCCTTTATTAGCAAAAATCTCATTTTCCCTTTGACAGATTCCAAACTATTTTGTACACTAGATAAAACAATTTAAATATTCTGAAAATTTAGACAAAGGAAGTGATTGGATGACTGTTAGTAGAAGAGAGGCAATTATTTTATTATTATAGTCGGGACTGTTTGAGTATTTTATTCAAAGAGTCCCTATTCACATTGCACCAGAAGAACAGAGAATCTTCTTGGGTGGAATGTTTTTTTATACCCTTTTTAAAGCTTTGCTTGTTGAAAACTTTTGCTGGTAGCTGTGCTGGTTTTCTATTGATTCCTCTGATCCGCAGCATCTCAGGTGTTGGAAACGGTGATAGGATTGCTAGTCCCTTTACGTCAAGATGGAAGGAAAGTCTTAATGAATACAATAAATTCGATTGCCGAATTTGTGAATAAATACCTGATTTATCTCATGGTCCTTTTGATGCTGATCTCCTACCTGTTTCCCCAACCATTTTTGTGGATACCTACGCGCACAACAACGTTACTAAGCATCATCATGTTTTGTATGGGAATGACGTTAAATGTCACTGCTTTTAAAATGGTGGTGATTCAGCCAAAAGCTTTTATTTTAGGTTTATTGATCCAATTTACCATCAGCCCGCTTGTTGCTTATGGCTTGGCACAGCTTTTCGGATTATCCTCCGGACTGATCATCGGTTTTGTCTTGCTGGGTTCTGTTTCAGGAGGAACCGCCAGCAACGTGATGACCTTCATCGGCAAGGGAG
Organism: Enterococcus sp. AZ091; assembly: GCF_051714805.1. Classification (NCBI taxonomy): domain Bacteria; kingdom Bacillati; phylum Bacillota; class Bacilli; order Lactobacillales; family Enterococcaceae; genus Enterococcus; species Enterococcus sp. AZ091. Next base: position 911,183 of record NZ_JBIOSO010000001.1, read on the forward strand.
ATGTCGCATTGACGGTCTCTTTGACCACTGTCTCCACACTAATGGCAACGGTGGTGACCCCTTTTCTTGTCTATTTTTTAGCTGGACAGTATACAGAAATCTCATTTTTCGCCATGCTTTTGTCGGTTTTGCAGATGGTACTACTGCCGATTCTTTTAGGGATCATCGTCCATAAGCTTATTGCCAACTATATCGATGCGTGGATGCAGGCTTTTGTCTTAGTCTCTTCCGTCAGCATCCTTTTGATCGTTGCAGGAACCGTGGCAAAAAATGGGGCAGTGATCGTTCAGTCTGGAATAATCGTCATCTTCCTTGTCTTGCTGCATAATCTTATCGGTTACGGTGCAGGCTACGGGATTAGCCGCCTACTAGGTGTCAGTGATCAACAGGCCAAGTCGATCATGTTTCAATTAGGAATGAAAAATACCGGATTAGCCATCTCCTTAGCGAATGCTCATTTCGCCACGATCGCAGCTGCCGTTACTCCAGCTGCTGTCGGCATGATCATTCATCAGATCACAGGACCAATATTAGCGAATATCGTCGCAAAGAAAGAAGGAAAACAATATGAGTCAAAGTATCTTTTTGCCAAATTATACGATCGGAACAGACGCTTACGAAAAAGTAAATGATATCGTTAAAAGTTATGGGACAAAAGCTGTTCTGATTGGTGGAAAAACAGCACTAGCGAAAGCAGAGCACAAAATCAAGTCTGCCTTGACACAAGACGTATTCGTCATTGACAGCCTATGGTATGGTGGAAATTCTACCTATGAAAATGTAGCACGCTTACTGCAGGAAGAAAGTGTCCAAGCAGCAGAGGTCCTATTTGCCGTTGGAGGCGGCCGTGTGTGTGATACCGTCAAAGTCGTAGGTGAGAAATTAGCCAAGCCCGTCTTCACATTTCCGACGATTGGCTCAAATTGTTCTCCCGTTACAGCCGTGTGCGTGATCTACACCGAAGCAGGCGAAATGCATGGCTTGTTCTTTCCTTCAAAACCGCCGGTCCATGCCTTTATTGATACAGCTATTATCGCCGCAGCGCCGGATAGTTACCTGTGGGCCGGCATCGGTGACGCCTTATCGAAAGAAATCGAAGCCACTTTTTCTTCTAGAGGGGATCAATTGGATCATACCGATGCATTAGGCATTCAGATCAGCAAAATGTGCACGGAGCGCTTATTGACCTACGGCACGCAAGCGTTGAAAGACAGTGCCGCCAATCGCCCCTCGGATGCCATCCAACAAGTCGTCTCAGATATCATCGTGACCACCGGGTTAGTATCTGTCTTAGTCATCAATGACTACAATTCTGCCATGGCCCATTCGTTCTATTATGGTACGACTGTTCTGGAAAAAATGGAGAATTATCTGCATGGGGCTTCTGTCAGCTACGGCGTTCTAGCATTGTTGATGATGGATCAGCAAACCGAACTCTTTCAACGAGTCTATGCTTTTATGAAAGAAAACAAACTGCCCGTCTGTTTGGCTGACATGCACCTCAATGCCCAATCAGACTTGGAAGCCATCTTAGATAAAGCCATGACCACCAACGACATTGTTCATGTACCTTATCCCATCACTCGCGAGATGTTCCAGCAAGCCATTCTTGCTGTAGAAGCCTATCACGCCAGACAAGAAAAGCAGCAGTACACTACTATTGGATAAATACCACGAATAAACCAAGAATCTTTCTACCAACAAAGTAAGCAAAAAAGAGCAGCTCGAGTTGATTCGCGCTGCTCTTTTTCTATTACGGCTTATCAATTAACTAAGGAATTCATTCATTTTCAACTAATCGTGGTCTTATCGGCTGAACAATCGTTGCGCCATTCTACTACCTTTTGGAAATAGTCATTTGTTATGAGAGAGAAACGACTGACCAATTACTTTGGCGGATGATCGCCGATAGTGATAGAATCTCTCCTTTCTCAATGAGTCGTTTTGTCCAGTGATTGGATCACTTCTCTAAGTTGGCTGCAGGATTGGGCAAATTTTTGCTTCTCGGCTGGGTCGATATTCAGCTCAATGATTTCCCGCACCCCTCCTTGGTCAACCACCGAAGGGACACCTGTAAATAGATCCTTTTCGCCGTATTCCCCATCGAGATAGGCAGAGACGGGCAATACTGCTTGCTCATTGTTCAAGATTGCTCGAACGATTCTGGCAACACTCATACCGATACCATAGAAGGTGGCTTTTTTACGATTGATAATCTCATAAGCGCTATTTTTCACCCGATCAGAAATGGTTGTCAGATCTTCGACAGTCAATCGATGGTTTTTGACGATAAACTCTAGCAACGGTTTTCCCCCTACTGTCGTATGTGACCAGACTGCTACTTCAGAGTCCCCATGCTCGCCAATAATGTAGCCATGGATACTTCTTGGGTCAATCTCTAATTTTTGCGCCAATTCTTTACGGAATCTGGTGGTATCTAGCGTTGTCCCAGTTCCAACGACGCGGTTGCTTGGCAGACCCGATGCTTGCCAAGCAACGTGTGTCAATACATCCACAGGGTTAGAAGCAATGACTAAAATCCCATCAAAACCTGACCCCATCACTTCTCTTACAACACTAGTCATGATCCCCGCGTTGACATCGATTAGTTCCAACCGTGTTTGTCCTGGTTTTTGGTTGACACCTGCCGTGATCACCACGATATCTGCATCCTGGCAATCAGTATAGTCGCCAGCCCAAACTTTGATGTTTTCCTGGGCCCATGACATCCCATCCAATAAATCAAGGGCTTCTCCTTCCGCCTTTTCACGATCCACATCGATCAAAACCAATTCATTGATCAGCCCTTGGTTGATCATTGAGTAAGCAATACTTGTTCCTACAAATCCAGTTCCAACGACAACTACTTTTCTACTTGTATTTCTCATATGAACCCACATCCTTTTCTATTATTTAGAAACAATATGACTTTCATTTATCCCGCAATAACAACAATTTTCTTACTCTAACTTACAAAGACACGTCCATTAATACCTTAACATTCATGATCTGCGATCAAACTCTTTGTCTGACTATACAAATGAACGAAGTATTTCAGCAATACATAGCAAACCATTGCGATAGCTAATACTGTTTCAACTATACTCAATAACTCAGTCACTCCAAATAAAATTGGGCGATCCATAAAGAATTGAGAAGACTTGAACATTGCTGTTGCTGAAATGACTAATGGGAATGTGAAGGCTGCATAACTTGGATAAAAGCCAACTTCCAGCATTTTTTTCATGTAAAATACCACGCAGAAATAAATTGCTTGGGACAATACCAGCATCAAAGCTACAAATAAAGCCGATCCTTCTTTAAAGACTGACAGATAGCCAGCTAAACAAAGGGAGCCAGGGGCGGTCAAAATCGTGATCAAAGGTACTGCTGAAGCTTCTGTCATCTTTTGGAACATAATTCGTTTTAGAATCACTGGTAGTAGAGCAAAATATAGAACCAGTGCAATCCATACAACGATTTCCCCAAGCTCTTTGATAAAGACTGCTGATGTATTTGGAATCACTCCAATGCCGACAAAAGTAATAAACCAGCTTGGATACACATATTCCAACGTAATGTCGACAGGTAAAATATGAACGACAACAAAATAAGTCATGAGACCCAAATGCAACCCGATTGATGTCAGCCATAGCAAGTCATTCATCAGTAAATTAGGAAATACTCGCTCCAACACTACCGAGATCACCATCAAAGACATGGTAAAAGTAGGTGCAACAGAAGCGATGATCGGATTTTTCAAATCCGCTAATGTGTTTTTAAATGTGAAAAACAGCTTAAGAAGGAACAATCCCATAATCAAAATACCAATCAAACAAAAGATATTGCCGATTGCTTCGAACCCTTCGGCAAACAATAAATTTCCTAACGAAACCGTTCCTAAAATCAACCCACAAATAGGTATCGGAATTGCATTCAAAAAATTTTTTAGTGCTTGATTCATTGATCCATCCTTTCTGAACGATTAAAAATTTCTATCGTACTTGTGTTATCTTTTATAGTCATCTATAATATAACCACGAATTAACTATTTGTAAAATAACGATTTTATATATCCGTTATAAATTATATTAATAGAAAAAGGTGGGATTCTTTTGTTTGAACTATTAAAAACATTCGTTGTCGTTTATGAAACTAGGAATTTTAGTGTTGCCGCCAAACAAATGTTTAAGACCCAGCCAACCATCTCCGTCCAAATTCAAAAATTGGAGACCGAGTTAGGGTTCAAACTCTTTGAACGCAAAGGAAAACAATTGATTCTACCCACGAAACAAGCAGAATTCTTGTACCCTAAAGTGGTAGATTCGTTAAATTCGTTAGCTAGTGTCTTTGCACAAGCTAAAAATGCCAAAAATTTCAAGACGGACTGCGTATTGGCTTGCTCCAATACAACTGGTGTTCACCTACTCCCAACGATCATGGGCCAGCTGATCGAACACTTTCCATTCATTGCTTTCGAAATCAAAATCATGAATTCTCAGGAAGTCATTGATGCCGTGGAAGCCAACAAAACCCATATCGGACTGATCGAAAAAGCCATCGTCTCTCCTTTGATCCAAAAAGAGTTCGTCTATAAAGACGAACTTGTTCTAGCAGGAGATATTGATTCCGATTTCTGGATCCTCAGAGAGAATGATTCCGGAATGTACTATATCAATGAAACGTATCTTTACTCGAATCATTTGAACCCGCAGATCATTAAAGCCAACAATAGCGAAATGATTCTAGCACTACTGGAGAATAACATCGGCAAGTCGATCATTTCCAAACTTGCCCTCACAGACACATTGAATTGGCAAGAACTAGCCCCAGAATACCGTTACCGAGACCTGTTTATTATCCAGAACGTCCAAAGCCCCTACCCAGAAACAGCCGCAGTTTATGATGTGATCAAAGACTTACTGATTCAGCTGTCGGAAGAGGCAGATGCATAAGAAAACAACACAAAAAGCAGCTCACCTACTTATGAGCTGCTTTTTATTCCTATCTCAAAATTATCTGAAAAAATGTTTTTATTAGGGTGATTAGCAAGGTTGTCAATTATAGATTTCAGCTACAAAATTTAACGTTTTTTTGTCTCTTAAGCATTGGATAATACCCGGACACCCTACCAAACAGCAAGAGATAATGAAGCGTTTCAATGATCCGCAAAAATAGCAAAAAGATTTCCTGAATGATTAATCAACAGCTCATACACTTCAACTAAAAAAGATACAGCCGATTAAAAACATAGGAAGTACCATTTTATCAGATTAGCTAGACATTACTTTCTGGGTATCTGGCCATTTTTCAAGCTTCTTTATTGATGCTTTTGTTCTAAATCCAGCAAATTGATTGATCTTTTTTCTGGTGGTGTTGAAAACAAGAAGCAAAAAAGGAGATCATTCCCTGTTTCCCTGTAAATAAAGCATTTAGCGACTACAGATTACCTATTTTTCTTTGACAACATTTTTGGATAAACAGCTAGACTTTCTCTTCTCATTTTATCTTACTCGTACTTTACTTATTGAAAAACTTGCATGAGATAAGGGGAAAATTTATTTTGGCACTACTAGATACTGAATAGGCTTATATTCAATATTGTAGAATGGATCATTTAGTACATAGTAATCCCACTTATTTTGAGCATTCTTAAATATTCTGTATATTGAATACTGCTTTCCTTTTTCTCTCGCGACTTGTAGCTCATTCTCAGATAAATAAAAAGGAGTGTCGATTCCTCCTGTGGTTGATTTTACTTCAATATAGTACTCAATTACGTCACCTGTTGCAGCATCATAGTCAAAAGATTGAATATCATATCCTGCTCCATCGCCTTCATCCACAGATACATGAATAATTCTTTCAGAATATTTTTTTAGCATTGGATTCATTTCCAATCGATTTTTTTCAATTTCCAATGCAATAGTCTCTGTTAATACCCCTTGTTTGGTATTACGCTTTAATTCGTTTTCATAGTTAGGTTTCCTTCTCTGTTTGCCATGAGTAAGTGTTTCATTTAATTGTAGATTTTTAGGAATCTCTACTTTCTTTCCTACTTGGGGATTTATGATATCTAACTCTAGATTTTTTTCGGCAATTTCTTTTTCCAAATCAAAAGTAGAAGTGTCATGAACTATTCGATAATTAAACTCCTCGTAATTTTCAGGTAGTAATGCTCTTAGTTCAGTAAATACCATTATCAGATATTCCAAATCCTTTAACAAAGTAGAGGTATCAATTGTTTTTAAATCTTCAAGGCTATAATACTTACTATAGATATTTCCAAGTTCATACCCTTCTGGCAGATCTTTTTTACCTGACGCATGTAATTGAATAGGATCAGTTGTAAATCCTAATTTATTGCTATCTTTAATTAAGTTTAGTTTTGCCGACCAATATTTACTAACTTTTTTTATTTTTTCCTTAGGGCTTTCTCCTTTGAAGCGTTCTTTGTAGAACGTATATCCTTGATTCAAAGATACATAGACTCCTTGACTATCTGCACAAAACAAGTAAACTATGTCATACCCTTTCTGTGCTGAAACACTGATATCTTTAAAGAATATGCCCATCCATGGAATTTCTGCCCATTGTCCTTGTCCACAAGAAGCTGATATCTTATATTCGTTTCTATCTAAAAAATGCTGTGGAATACCATTGTTCGCCTCTTGCCTTATAAAGTTTGCTAGCTGGTTATCTTTAAACGATTTTGTTTTCTCTATCTGATACTTGGTTAATACTTCTAATAAGTATCCTCTCAATGAAGCCATATTATCCCTTCTTCCGTAACGATAATAAAATTCTATCACTTCACAAAAGAATTCGCTTGATAATTAATTATGGCAACGATAAATTAAAAATGAGGAAAACACTCTTCCTCTATCTTCTATCCCCTACCAACACTTGCCATCGTTCACTCGTCTTCAACCAAGAAAAGGTTTCTTCATCACTAAACATGTGGAATAAATTCTCGTAAAGTTCGTTAACGAAGTTGCTGTCGATTTCCTTAAATGTCATGTGTTCATACAACGTTGAGTGGGTGAAATCATTGATTTTAGCAACACTGGCGATGATTTTCTCCATTGTTTCAACCGTTCTCTCCGCGTCTTTTTCTGCGATGGCTAAGTCAATATCACTGGATACCTCGTGATATTCCCCCATTTCAAATAATTTTGCTAATTCTGACTGTTTCTTTATTAGCAGATGTGCCTTTGCATTATTCTCATCCTTCATAGCCAAAAGATATAATTGTTGGAATACCATACTCATCCTTTGATAACTTGAAAACAGCAGCTCCTCATATGCTTGATAGGCTTCTGCTACTCGTCCGGTCTTACTGTAAAGATAGGCTTGTTTGATTTTTCTCTCTGGGTTCTGATTGGAAAAATAATGGAGGTAGCTTTCTGCTTTCTCGTACGCTTCTTTTCGTACGTAAAATCCAAACAAAGAATCGGCTGCTCGATTTCTGGTATCTTCATCCCGACTTTCTAACGCCCGTTCGTACCAACGATGAATGTGCTTCTGGTATGTTTCTTTAGCGGGAACAGCTTGTTCCAATAGCTGTACATCTAAAAGCAGTGCTACTTGGCCAATCAATTGTTCACAATTTGGGTAGGTATCCAAAATTTCTTTGGCCCAGCGAAATACATCTTCAAAAGGTTGAGTTTTTAGCTTACGATCCAGTTCACGAATGATCTGATTGATTTCGGTTACCGTGAGTTCTTTTTCAAATGAGAATAACGTATCAAGACTAATATCTAGTAAGCGTGCAATTGGCGCTAGCAACAAGATATCTGGATGTGAATGCCCCTTTTCCCACTTATTTACTGCTGGCGCTGTCACACCAAGGCGCTTGGCTAACTCTTCCTGTGTTAATCCTTTTTTCTTCCGGTACTGGCGAATCACTTCCCCCATTTCCATCGCTGTGGTCTCCTTTTCGGTGAATATTGATAACTACTTTGATCATAACAAGAATCCGAACACGCAACAATTGACTAAATGATTCAATTTTCTAAAAAAAATTAACCAGTGGTTATAAGAGCAATTAAAGCGGACTCAGAAAACTTGTCCCTTAGTTGTTTTTGTAGCAATCTTGACGCAAAAAAGACACCCATCTCTGAGTGTCTTACCAATGACTGATTCCCCATCTAGTAAACAGTCTTTATGCTTCACTTATTTGACGATTTTCTTGACCATGTCGAATAATGTTTTCACATCTTCTGGTCGCGTATCGCCAGTTTCTTTGTCAATAATCGAACTGTAAATATGCGGAATCACTTTTTTAACGCCTGCATCAATGGCGATTTGCAGAATTTCTTCGAAGTTTTCCAGATCAATTCCTCCGGTTGGTTCTAAATAAAAATCATATTTGGCGCAAGCTTCCGCAACTGCTTTGAATTCTTCTTTGTGCGCTAACCCTTTCATTGGGAAGTATTTAATGGAACTTCCACCCATGTCTTGCAGCATTTTAATGGCGGTCTCGATGGGGACCTCTGCCGCCGGTGCTTGTGAACTTAAAGGTCCAGTGGCAATATTGACGTACCCTACCTTGCCTGTTGGTGAAACCAATCCATTGATGACTGTATCGTTTTGTCCCAATAAAGCACGGGAAGTTCCTACACCAGTGAATACTTGGTTGACATGTTGCGGTTGTAAAGTACCAGATAGACGGGAAACCATCTGACTTTGGTTGGGATCTCCGGCGCCCAACCCAACGGACAATGCATTATCCGTTGCCGCTTGATATTTTTTCATGTCTTCGATCGCTGCTTCATCGCTAGTATAGTTTTTTGATAACACACCTAGTACGACATGTCCTGCTGCTGCTTCATAACAAGCCTTCGCATTTTCAACTGAATGAGCCAATACATTTAAACATACGCGATCTTTATAATAATTTGGAATAACTGACAATTTAAAAGCCTCCTACATGATTTCTTTTAAGCGTTTAATGATTTTTTCCATTTCGTTTTGGTTGACCGAGCGAATATCAAACTCAATAATTCCATTATTTGCTTTATATTCACGTGTGTAGACTGCTGGGTTTTGTGCCTTTAGTTCTTCAATGACTTCTTTCGCAGATTTCTTGCCAGCAACCGTGACACTTGCGCGATAAATATCTCTCCCGGCGCCATCTTGAACGATTTTCGCTGATAAATCAGGAAGTTGATTGATCGCCGCCACGAAAGGTGCCAATCGTTGTTTCATGGACTCACCGGATTCACTGCCATTTTGCAGGTAATCTTCTACTGCTTGTGTAAAGCCTAAAATATTGTCTTTGCCGATTTTCATTGCCCGACCGATCCCTTTAGACTGTAGACGAATCCATTGAATGTATTCCTTTTTCCCTATGACCAGACCGGCACTCGGACCTTCGATTGCTTTGGCGCCAGAATAGATAACAAGGTCGGCACCCATTTCACTGTATTTGAACAAGTCTTCTTCCGCGGCTGCGTCAACGATCAATGGCAAGTGATGGGCTTTGGCAACTTCTACCATCTCCGACACCGTTAGCATACTTTTCTGCACGGTATGATGGCTTTTAATATATAGAAGTGCGGCTGTTTCTTCCGTGATCATCCTAGCGACATGCTCCGGTGTACACATATTTGCATATCCCGCTTCGACGACTTGTCCACCCCCTTGAGCAACCATTACTTCAACCGGTGTGTCGTAGTCTACATTGTGACCCTTAGGTACGACGATCTCCCGTCTCGTGATTTTTCCCGTGTAGGGATGATAAACATGGTACAGGTCGCCTTGACCAATCAAAGCCGCGACAGATTGGGCAATCCCTGCTGAAGCAGAAGAAACGATCTGCGCATCTTCCACCTTCAATAACTGAGAAAGGTAGGCGCCAGTTTTCACAGCCAGATCACTCATTTCAAAAAAATGTTCGCCGCCAAATCGTTGTGCGGCTAGCACATTTTCAGATACTTTCGAGACACCGAGTATCGTCATTTTTCCCGAGGCATTGATGACTTCCTTTAAAGCAAACTTTTCATAGCTAATTGTCATAAATGACGCCTCCAATAATTGTTTTGACTGGAACAATTTGTTCTTTCGCTATCCGTGTAAACCCATTGGAATCTTTCAGTTCTTTTTCATTTTCGACAATCTCAAAGATCGTCAAATCGGCATCAAAACCAACAGTCAATTGACCTTTCTTCGCCAAGTGGAAATTTTTAGCAGGAACTGCGGTAACTTTCTCAATGATCTCTTCCCACGAGTAGCCTACTACTCTCAATTTTTCCAGCGTAGTAGCCAGATCAAAGACTGGCCCATTCGTACGATTGCGGATATAAATATCTGTACTGATCGAGTTTGCTTTGAGACCTGCTTTTAAAGCTGTTTCGGCAACGTGGAAATTAAAGCTGTCTGTTCCATGACCGATATCAAAGACAACGCCTTTTTTATACGCATCCCAAACAAAGTCTTTGATTTGATCCGTGGCTTGGTCTAAAATGCCGTTCGGTTTTCCATTAAAACAATGGGTCAATACGTCGCCTTTTTCCATTCTTGTCAATACTTCTTCTAATTCAGGAGGCGCGGAACCAATATGAACCATCAATGGCAAGTCATTGTTTTCTGATTGGATTTTTTTGGCTAACTCTAAGGGTGTGATGCCATTCTCTCCGACAACTGTTTTGCTCATTCTTGCCTTGATCCCTACAATAAATTCCGGAAGCTCTGCTAATGCAGATCTGACTAGATCTTCTTGGATTTTTGTTAGATCGGCAAGTTCATCTTGTTCGACGATCCCCCATTTAGAGATGTTCATTAGCGCATACACATTTGTTTTGACTGATTTCGTCAGTTGATAAAAATCGCGAATATTTTCTGCACCAGTAGTCCCTGCATCAATAACCGTTGTTACTCCCTTTTGGACCCCTATTTGATCGGGATAATCATAATACAGGTTCATCTTTTCATAACAGTGGACATGGTCATCGATCCAACCGGCAGAGAGATAGGAATTGCCGGATAAATCAATCACTTCTCGTGCCGGCTCATTGATCTCTGAAGCAACTGCTTTGATTATGCCTTTTTCCAACGCAACTTCCACTTTGCTGCCATCGATTAATTTGCCATTTTTGATTAAAGTATCAAACATTTCATTGCCTTCTTTCTATTGAATTACCGCTGGGAAGATCGCACCTAAGATCATTGCGCCTAAAATAGCGCCACCGGCAATTGGTTTTTTCCAAGCATAAAAAGCCAACGCGCCTAATGTCGCCCCAATGCCAATGGGAATAGAGGCTGCACAAGCACTTAAAATGATCAATGGGCCTAAAAACCGGCCGGAGGAATTTCCGGCGCCCATCATAACATCTGCGCCAAAAGTTGAATTTGACTGATTGATGGTGAATTTGCGAATCAACACGATAATGCCGCCAACGATCAGACCCAAGACCAATCCGGTCAATAACGAGAGGGCAAAATTATCGATAGGCGCTGTTATTTTCATACTTAAGAGAATGGCTGGAACGCCAATTCCGATCCCAGTTAAAATCGAACCGCCTAAGTCCAAGATCCCTACCAAAGAGCCTTCCAAAATCCTAGCAAATAAGAAACTCGCCCCAAAAGCTGCCGCAGCCCCATAGGAACCGCCATCCAAGCCGGCTTTTAGCATCGCAACGATCGAAACTTCATTGAATGCACCGACGCCATACACGACATACATATGGGTTCCTGAGAATACAGCCGCTGACATGATTCCTACGATCAATGGGAAAGACCAGTCTGCAAACCAAAAACTCTTTTGCCGTTTTGCTTCTACTGCTTTTACCTGTTCTTCTGTCTCCATGATTTCCCTCCTATTTCACACTAAAGATGTTGTGCAAGTTATCAAGCCAATGAGGTACTTGAAGTTGGAAACTCTTGATCATTTCCATATCAAATCCACGGAAAAATCCGCTGAAAACAAAAAGTAAAACAATCGCAATCATCATACTCTTCGTGACCCGATTCCAACCACTCTCATCGACGCCTTTACCGATTAAGATTCCTAGAACAACGCCAGGAACCGCATTGCCCATGATCAGTTGCGCAATCCCGCCAAAAAGCGTCCCCCAGAAACCTGTTCGTTTCCCTGCATCTAAAGCCGCCAACCAGAAGATCACTGGCATCACGGTATTGATCAGAATCGTCGCTGCCGGTACCAACACGGAAACAGCGGTTACTTGTAACGCCTCTGGAATCGCTGCAGCTGTCGTATTCAAGAAAGCGACTACTAACGCGCCAATAACAGCTCCAATGATCCCCATTTTTTTCGGATCATGCATTGTCTGGCTGACATCTTTGTTTTTGGCTAAAAGAGCCGCAGCTGCCCAGTTAGGCACGATGCGATGGGTCACATCTTGCGTGAAAGCTCCAGCGCCAACTGAAGAAGCCCAAGCATTAAAGAAAAAACCTAATCCAAAGGAAAAATGGGAGGCAGCATCTCCCATGCAGGCATTCATCTCCCCTAATGTTCTAAAAGCTCCTAATCCTTGCGTACTGGGCGCATGAAACATACGAGCTGCTCCGACAGATGCAGAGAAACCGAGTAAGCCCCCGATGATGATCGATTTAGTTAAAATAATGACAAAATCCACGTTATTCCCTCCTCCTTATGATTCAAATCAAAGTTTTTTCGTTACAAACGGTAAAACAATCCCATTGGGGTCTTCTGTGAGGTGTTGAGTGAAAGGTACATCTGCCAAACGTATTTCTGTCACAGTTACTGTGACAGAAAGTTCGACTTCATAATTCACTCGTTGCCGGGGAAAAAAGAAGAATAGAAAGCGTTCTGTGTATTTGTTTTCGACCGCCTTCAACACCTCCACATTGACTGGTTCGATGCGCAATAATACTTTCGCCGATGCCATTAGTTTGTTTTGGATCTCTGCGAGTGCTGATGCAAAGGCATGTTGCTTAGTTTCTCCTTTACCGGAGACGATGACTTTTTGCTGAGTTGTCTTTTGAACGCTCATCTTGTGTGCCCTCTTTCTATTTTCCGTGCTTTTTGATAAATTCTTCCGTCAAGCGTCTTCCTAGCTCTTCTTGATCCATGAAGCCGAATCCTAGCACGGTTTTACCATCTTTGATGGCTGTGACTCCTTCTTCAATCGAACGCATCCCATGACGTTCTGGATACCCATATTTATTTGCGGCTGTTAAGGCTCCAGCCCCACCGCTCCCGCAAAAAGAAATTCCCATATCGGCATTCTCTTGTTGCATGACATCACCTAAACGCATATCTGCGCCCATTCCCGGGACAACAACTGCCTTGCCGCCAGCTGCTTCTACACCTTTAGCTACGTTTTGTCCTTTTCCCATACGATCTGCAATAACTACTGTAATCATGACTGTTTCCTCCTAAATATTAATTATTTTTTGCTGTTTCAAAATGAATCGATAAAACATACATCTCATCTTCACCTAAATCACCAATCGTTCGAACGACCTCATCGGAAATCGAAATGGCTTCTTTGGATACTTCTCGGAACAATTCCCGATCAACAGCGGGAATCTTTTCTCCTTTTTGAGAGCGTTTCAGCATCTCGTTCAAGTGATTGATCAAAATCGTCCACTGAAGTTCAGTAGGTTCAATGGCATATTCTGCAAGTCGCTCTTCGACCAAAGCAATCACTTGTTTTAATTTTTCCTGGTTTTGACTTTCCTCGATCATAGTTATCGCTTCTGCTGACAGTTTCACTAGCTTGACGCTCCTTCTTTTATATATGAAAATAATGCGCTGATTTCTGATTTGTTGATACCTAAATTATTTTCAGCAAAAATTGCTTCAATTTCTCCTACCAACGCTTCTCGGTTCAAAATGATTTGGTCGACTTGGCTGCCTTCTGCTAAATATTGCTGATCAAATGTGATGCGATGGACCATTAAGAAAACATGGAGCAAAAAGGCTTCTCGGTACTCTTGGATCAATTCAGACTCTAATGTGACAAGTAACTGTTCATAGATCGTATATGCCTTTAAAATCAGTTCCTTGCTGAAGTCTTCCAGAGTTTCCTTATTGATAGGTGCTTCATTGAGAACTAATTGGTGCCGCCTATCCTGACTTGTTGAAGCGAGGATTTTTTTGATCATTTGCTGGATGTTTTGCAGATCCTGCTCAGTCGGCAGCGGATGGACTTTGATGAAAGGCCGATCAATGCCATTGATCGGAAAAATACTAATGACCAGATCCGGATCCTTCGCGGCAATCACCTTTTGTGCATTTAAGACTGAAGCAAAAGCTACAATAGTAATATTGTTCAATTCTTCGTTGATCTTTTGCTTAATTAAACTTGTCACACCTAACCCCGTTGAACAAACGTAAACCGCTCGAACACTTCGCAAGTCTTCTTCTCTTTCGTAGGAAACCAGAAAGTGCAACGCAATGTAGGCAACAAAAGAATCATTGATCAAGAGTTTCTCGCTTATTTCTTGGAGGGCTGCTTGATTGATAGCAGCAAACAATTCAGGATATTTCTGTTTGATGTCCTCTTTAAACGGATTGTACTCATTGACAAAATTTTTCCTTCTTGAGAGACGCATAGACAAATGGGCGTAGAGATTCGTCAATAATTGAGGGTCTTGATAAAACGGAAAATTGATTTTCTTGCTTACCTTATAAATCATATTCTCTACCAATTTCATGACATCTTGCTGATGGATCGTATCAAAGGTATCACTATAAATATAGTCATATTCATCTTCAAATAATGGCAATTGATAGTAATCAAACACCTGCTGCATCACCCGATACGAAAGATCGTTTTTTTCTATTTCGTGTTCAGGAATCAATTGGTACCGTCCAATCGTGGCCTCTTTGCGCAAGCGAACAGTGGCGATCGTTACGCGAATCAGAATATTTAGTAGTTCTGCATAATTTAGTTTTTCCAGATTTTCGGATTCCAGTAAGCGCCGCATCCGAATGATGACTTGATTAAAGACCTCCTGCAACGGCGTTTCCTTCGCAGAATACATTTCGAAACATTCCGTTTCTCTGCCATTTAGCAACAACGCCATTAATTTATAGATGTCATAGTCCGTAAACTCTTTTTGCAGAATCTCCTCGATCGTTAACCGAACCAAACGTTCGTTGCCAGTGATCCAAAATCCCTTGCGTGTCTGGCGATTCAGAACTAAACCTTCTTTGAGAAAGTGATGTTCCAACTCATCTAAATCATTCATGATCGTATCTTTACTTACTTCTAGCGCATTGGCTAGCTTTAGAGCCGTGATTGCTTCCTTGGTAACAAGAAGCATGATCAACAGGCGATTGATCCGTAAGCTTTGATCGGCAAATAGCTCCAGACGATTGACATCCATCAACTCGCTTTTTAATTTGATTCGATCAGAATCACTCACACTGAGCCAAATTCCCTGACTCCGTTTGCTGTACAGTTCTTGATTCCGATCAATCAGCCAATCACGGATATCATCCAGATCATATTTGATCGTTCGCACACTGACATTTTCTTTTTCAGCTAACTGTTTGATCGTTACTGGTTCAGTCATCTCTAACAAGTAAATCAAAAGCTGGCTTTCTCTTTTGGTAAGCTGCTGCATCGTTCTCGCTCCTTACACCGCTAAATATAAGCGTTTTCTTAACTAGTCACAATATGAAATGTTTGCACTTAGATTAGTGCAAATGATCGTAATTTAACAACTCATCAACTTATTCACAAGCTTATCCCCCCTCAAAACCGCAAGTTGAACCTATTAATTATTGCACTAAGTAGACCCTTTACAAAATTTCGATGCCATTTTTTTCTGCTTTTTTTATTTTATGACATTAATCCAACTGGCAGATACCCTTTACCTCGATGTATCAGAAAACGATTCCCCGCATGACATCATTAAACAGCAAAAAACACTTTCCAACTTTTGGAAAGTGTCAGGAAATAGGATATGAACGTGTTCGTTTTCTTGATTGATTGTTATTTAATCTGGTAATTGTGCATCAATGAAACCGTTAGAGGTATTCATCTTGATTAACTTTGAACAGCTATTTATTGGATCAGGAGAAGAAACAGTTCAAGATCAATACACTTGAGAACCAATGAAAACCCACTAATGCTATGCCATTTGTCATTAAAACTACTTCCATTTGTACTCGCCTACTTCGTTTCAAACTCTTTGCCGAATTTTATTAGATACATTTTTTCCAAAGTGTCCTCTAACAAATATAACTTCCTAGGGGAGATAAATGCATTCTTCCAGTCCCAATTCACCAAATCATACTTTCCAATGTCAGCCATCGCTCTTACTTCTTCAATCGATAAGTTCAATTCTTTTCTTAGTTCATCGATTTTTTGGATTTGTTTTTTTCTTCTGAGAGCCGTTGGTACATTTATCGAAGAAATGACCACCATAAACCCTAAAAAAGAGGTCCATTCATAATAAAAGTCAAATACATTACATACAAATAACAGAAACAAGCCTAACAAGAAGAAAATAATCGAATACAACCAATCGATCTTTTCATTAGCTACCATCTTTTTCACGTTGATGGCCTCCTTCCTACTTCCCTTCAAGACAAACAATAAAAAATACAGAAAGCAACTCGCTTGATTTCAGCCGCTCCCAGCTATATTTTACTATGGTTCTGATTGACTGTTCGTTAAATATTTTTCACTATTCTTCTATTTTTTTCAACCTTAACCGCAACACAAGATACATCATACCTCCAAAAAAGCAACCTCCGAGAATGGAAGCAGCGATTCTGTCTGGTGAAACGATGTAATCAATGAAATTTTCTTCATCCAGCATCATACTTAGCAATCCATTCAATAAGTGAATCGCAACTGCAAAGTAGATACCCAGTCCGATCCCTTTAAGAAACGTCTTCTTCTTTTCTTTTGCCATATCTTTGGCTTCTACTTCGTTTTCTGTCAATTTTAAGCGTGCTGTGGCAAACAGAACATAACCGCAAACGATAAAGACTGTAAAGAATATATTACAGCCAATAAAAATCCATAACGCCAGCTCTGGTTCCTTAGATGCAAAAAGCGTCACCCGTAAATTGGCAATCATCATATAGCCAAACATCAGCATAAACGCATTATTGCCAATATGTTCTACTTGGCTTTTTTTGTATTCATCTAAGACACCAGAAATACCATAAAACCGCTTGATTATTTTTACTGCCCATCCTTCTTTACCCTTCATCACTTTCTACCTCCCAAAACAAAGAATTTAAATCCGTCTGTAGTGCTTTAGCAAGCTTAATACATAACTCAAGAGAAGGATTGTACTTATTATTTTCAATCAAATTGATCGTTTGTCTTGCCACCCCAATCTCTTTTGCCAAAGCATTCTGAGATAAACTCAGCTTCTGTCGAAATTCTCGGACTCTATTCATTCTTTCCTCCTATTTAGTCATATATATGTGACACAAGCGTACTACTTATCTCTTTTTCTGTCAAATATATATGACATATTACCAAGCTAGTGTAAACTCCCAGCAATCGATCTCACAAGCTTTGTAGAGAGTATAAAATTTATAATCCATATCAGCAAATCTAGGCTAGAAGTACGTAAAAAAGACCCTTCCAATGGAACAGACCATCATTACATAAGATAACTATTCTAGTAGAATGGAATAAGCTTTGCATGTTCCACATTCTATAACCAGCATCTTTCGTTGATGAGACGATACGCTAAAAACTTCTTTCTTAATCCTCTCATCATAGAACTCTTCTTTTTTCTCGAATCACTTTTTGCTATACTAATTGAACATATCGAAATTTTTATTGTTTATGGAGGAACCATGCAAAAATTTATTGGAAACAAAGCTTTTTACAGGACTGTTTTAACGATCGCCATTCCGATCATGATCCAAAATGCCATCACTAATTTTGTCGGTTTATTAGACAATTTAATGGTAGGACAAATCGGAACGGCCCAAATGTCGGGCGTGGCGATCGTTAACCAACTAATTTTCGTTTTTAACTTAAGTATCTTTGGCATTGTTTCTGCCGGTAGTATTTTTGGTACCCAATTTTATGGGAAAAAGGATTATCAAGGGATGCGAGATGCCTTTCGTTTCAAGCTAGCGGGCAATCTTTTGATTTGTTTGTTGGCGATGGGGCTGTTGTTCTTTTGCCAAGATTTTTTGATTCGCTTATATTTACACGGTACCGGTGACAGTGCAGAGCTGACACTTGCTTTGACGTCTGCCAAAGAATTTCTAGTCATTCTTTTGTTTAGTCTGCCGTTTTTTGCTATTTCTCAAGCTTATGCCAGTTCTTTACGCGAAATGGGCAAAACCATGGTACCGATGTTTGCCAGCAGTATCGCTGTCGTCACGAACACAGCATTGAATTTCTTATTGATTTTTGGTTTATTTTTCTTCCCCACTTTAGGGGTGCGAGGTGCCGCGATCTCCACATTGATTGCCCGCATCGTCGAATGTGCCATCACGATGTATTGGGTACATCGCCATGAGGAAGAGAATCCGTTTGCCATTCGGGTCTACCATCAATTCCATGTCCCTTTGCATTTGGTGAAACAGATTCTGCGTAAAGGATCGCCATTGATGGCAAATGAAATCCTTTGGGCGATCGGGCAGACAATGATCATTCAAGCTTATTCTGTTCGAGGACTATCAGTGATTGCTTCCTTGAACATCTCATCCACCGTCTCCAATTTGTTCAATATTGTCTATATGGCACTCGGCGGTGCCGTTGCGGTCATGGTAGGGCAACTTCTTGGAGCCGCTAAATTTGAAGAAGCCAAAGACAGCGCCCGGAAGCTGCTTTTCTTTTCCGTCATGAGTTGTCTTGTACTTGGTCTTTTGATGATCCTAGTCGCACCATTCTTTCCAGAAATTTATCAAACCGAACCCGAAGTCAAACATCTGGCGAGTCAATTCATCAAAGTCGCCGCACTGTGTATGCCTATGTACGCCTTTAATCATGCCAGCTATTTTATTTTACGTTCAGGTGGGCAAACCTTGATCACCTTCTTATTTGACAGTGTCTTTACCTGGGTGATCGTCTTGCCTCTAGCCTTTGTATTAAGCACCCACACCAGTCTTTCGATTGTCTTAGTCTACTTGTTCTGCCAACTAGCAGAGCTGATCAAGAGTGGGATTGGGTATCGTTTGATTCGATCCGATCTTTGGGTGAAGAATATTGTGCATTGAGGAAAAGTTTCAACATAGGGGATGAAAAAAACCAATATGCCTTTAGTCAAGCTCTAAGAGGTCCCTCAATTTGAAAAACACGGTATACCGTGCTATACTGTTACTACAAATAGATAGTTCAAAGCTATAACCAAAAAGAGCCAATCGGGGGCAACCGAATTGGCTCTTTTCTTTCGTTCATCTATAGACTAGACAAACGTGAGGCTAGCTGTCTTTTTTGTCCTTGGAATCTAGCCATTTATTGATGTGATGGGCAACCACAGCAATCATAACTCCAAGTAAGACGTCAAATAGATAATTCATTCGCTATAACCTCCCTTCTTGCTGAGGTTTTCAGCCAAAAAAGGAAGACAGCAAAATTATTATAGCATAGTACCATTTATACCTTGTCATACTATTCAAAACGAGTTTAGGGGAATCTTCTGGATACTGCGGATCAAGGGGGATTATCGTTAGTCAACTGATTTTCATTGCAGATTCATACTTATCTCTTTTATCACATATAAATACTTCCAAAAGTCTTTTTCCCATTGATCTTGAACCGTTACATGTTCCCAAGGCATTGAATGTTTTTCGAATTCAACAAAATGCCTGATTTTCACGTTTTCTCTAGCCGCTATTATCAGATTCGCGACCCGTTCATTCTTGTGCTGGGCCCAGTCAAATAACCAATGATCATCTTTCTGATAATTGTATTCGTAAGGCAAGAATGTCATACTCTCTTCACACAAGATATTTATCGTTTGGTCCAAATATTGGTATTTATTCTCATTGATCATTTCTAAAATTTTATTCGTGGTGATCAGATTGTTATATGTTTCGACATTAAAAAGGATAACGCCTGAATTAACGTAATTTTTCATTGTCGCTACGCCGAACTGTTTTCCATAATCTTGATCATCGCTAATTGCGGAAAAGTAGAAATCTCTAATTGCAGCCATGGCTTTTTCTTGTGGAACTAAGGGAAATAACTTTTCAACATCTTCATAAACAATCGTATCGTTATCTAAGTACAAAATTTTCTTATATGAAGAAAAATAAGCTGGCACGAAAAGCCGCCAAAGAGTCACTTCTGGAAATCTGTTATTTTGATAATTTTTGATTTCTTTTATTTCTTCAGGGGGATTCCAAAAATGGATAATTACATTCTCTTTTTGTAAAGCAATAGGAATTTGTTTTATTGTGACCATATCTTTTTCCGTAACGTCTTGCACGATAATCAATATATCTAGAAGTGCTCCTTTATAGTTGTTAATCACTGATGTCACTGACACTGCTGTCAATTGAATATGCTTGCCTGTAACACAATACACTACTGCATGTTTACTCATATGTCCCTCCATCATTAAACCTCACTCTATATTTACTCATTGTCACATGCTTTTGCCTAAATATCCTAAAGTGTCCCGTAAATGGGACACTTTATCTGATACTCAGTAAAACCGCACTAAAAAGACGCTCCGCAAACAAATTTGCGAAGCGTCAGTACCTCTTTCTTAATACAATTTTGTTGCCTTTTATCGACGATTTCACTCATCCCAACTTCCAGCAACATGACAATATACTTTGGTCGCACTTTCTATTTGTACTCTGGCAAATAATCCCCATGGGCTTCAATCAATTCATCCACTAAGCAAGTAATTGCTTCTAAAGAGAGTTCCGAAGAGAGATGTGGGTCTAGGTAAGCGGCTTGATAGATCTTCGACCGATCGAATGTCAATGCGGCTTCGACGGTTAATTCTTGTACGTTGATGTTTGTCCGATTCAGAGCAGCCAATTGGGTAGGCAGTTGGCCTATATATGTCGGTTGAATGCCATTCTTGTCCACAAGACAGGGAACTTCCACACAGCAGTCTTCGGGAAGATTGGTTATAAGTCCTTTGTTCAAAACATTCCCTGCGATAACAGAAGGTGTACCAGTGACAATTGAATCCATAATGTATGACGCATATTCATTACTGCGGGTATGGGTCAATTCGCCATTCATTACAATACTTTCTCGCATCTGATTCCAGTCATTTATTTGATTTTCACAGCGGCGCAAATATTCATCCAGTGGAATATCAAAGTCATCGATCAATTCTGGGTACAATTTTTTTATAAAGTAAGGATGATACTCTGCATTGTGCTCACTGGATTCTGTGATGTAATAGCCAAAACGATTCATCAATTCGAAACGCACCGAATCTTGATGAGGATGTGGTTTTGCTGCTGCTAGTTCTCTGATTTTTGGATAAAAATCTTTCCCGTCTTTCGTTAATTCCAATAAGAAAGCCATATGGTTGATCCCCGCGATCTTCCACTGAAATTCCTCCGCCTGATATTGTTCTGAAATCCCAAGCTGTTTAAACAAATCGGACACACAAACTTGAACACTATGACAAAGTCCAACAGTTTTAATCTTCGTTGCTTTCAAGATACCCATGGTCAGCATCGCCATTGGATTGGTGTAATTTAGTAACCAAGCTTGCGGGCAGACCTCCTCCATTTCTCTTGCAAATTCTAGCATCACTGGCAATGTCCGCAAGGTTCGGAAAATCCCACCGATCCCCATGGTGTCACCAATGGTTTGCCTCAACCCGTATTTTTTGGGAATCTCAAAATCGATCACTGTAGATGGCTGGTAGCCGCCTACTTGGATGGCATTGATGACAAAATCTGCGCCTGTTAAAGCTTCTTTGCGATCCTGATAGGTTCGGATTTTTGCCCGACTATGGTTGGCATTTTTATTGATCGTTCTCAACATTAGCTCTGATTCTCTAAGTCGTTGTTGATCGATATCGTATAATGCAATATCGGCATGGGATAAACTTGGTGTCAGCATCGCATCTCCTAATACGTTTTTAGCAAATATCGTGCTTCCTGCACCAATAAATGTTATTTTAACCATATCTTTGCTCCTCTCAATCTGTTTCATATCTTTTCAAAAAACATAAACCGGCTATTTCCCAATTGATAACTTTTATTCCATCTATTGTTGTTCTATTTTTGCCTGTAACAAGACATAATTTTTCAGCACTAGATACATTGATACACTCCCAGAAAAGAACAGCAGGAACATCGGAAAGAGAAACCCTATACCGGCTATGAGAAGAAGGAAAATCAAGACTTTGGCTGTTTGAACTGGAAATGCCAACGCAAAGCAGCATGCCAAGAAAAAAGTCTGATACAGCGATCTTTTCCCATAGACACTGATAGGAAACACATAGACAAGCATGAATAACGTACCAATGATCGTCAACAGTATGGGGATGCGCAGACCGATAAAAAGCGGCTCTTCAGATGTTAAAACAAGCTGCAGATTGACCACTAAACTTCCGATAATCAAACTACAGATACTCCCAATGCCATTGCTGCGGAAAAACACTTTTTTATAGCAACTAAAAAACTGCTTCACGGTCCATTCAGTTTCTCCTTCTATGACAAACCCCTTCAGCATAATAAAACACGTCATCGTTGCTGGAAAAAAGCCGAAGATACCGATCCCTAAAAAGGTAAACCCTAACCAAAGAATATTCAGATACGCAAATTTCGCTATCCAGTCTAGATACTGTGCCAGTTGATTGATTTTCATTCACTCATCCTTTTTCTCTATCCCTTGATCCCTGTCAGTGTAATGCCTTCGATAATATAACGTTGGGCGAACAAGTAAACCAAAATAATCGGAATCACTGAAATCGTAGCACCTGCCATCATGTAGGACCAATTTGTCACATAGAGTCCTTTAAAGTTATTTAGCAACAAAGGAACCGTGAATTTTTCTGGCGTTGAAAGATAAATCAATGCATCCATGAAGTTATTGTACGTGCCCATAAAAATAAAGATCGTCATGGCCGCAAGCGCCGGTTTGATCAATGGCAATATGACACTCCAGTAAATACGAGAGATACTCGCACCATCCATCACTGCCGCTTCTTCTAACTCTTTGGGGATTCCCCGAATAAATTGCCTTAATAAGAAAACCGCAAAGGCATTAAGCAATGCCCCGGGAATGATCAACGGCAAATGCGTGTTTAACCAGTCCAACTTGTCCATGATCAAATACAATGGGATCATAGTGACTTGCTTAGGAATCATCATTGTCGCTAAAAACAGCAGAAACAGTACCTCGGAGCCTTTGAATCTCAGCTTTGCAAAGGCATAAGCAGCCATCGAACCAGTGAAAAGCTGGCAAACAACAACAATGATCGTAATGTAGAAGCTATTCCAATAGGCACGACCAAAAGGCATCGCCTGCAATGAATCAAGGTAATTTTGCCAAACAATTGGATTCGGGAACCAGACAGGCGGCAGTGCAAAAATCTGTGTCATATTTTTTAAGGAACTGCCGATCGTCCACAAAAAAGGAAAAACCATCAAAAAAGAACCGATTGCTAGTAATCCGTGTAGACACCATTTGCCTACGCTAATTTTCTTATTCTTCATAATGAACCCACCTTTTTTGTGCATAGAATTGAATCAATGTAAGGAGCAAAATCGCGACAAACAAGATGACCGCACCTGCTGCACTTGACCCAAAGCGAAAATCAATAAAGGCCTGCTGATAAATGTGATAAACAAGTGTATAACTGGCTTTCCCCGGACCACCTCGAGTAAGAACAAACGCTTGGTCAAACACTTGGAAGGAACTGATAATCGCCATAATAGACAGGAAAAACGTCGTTGGAGAAAGCATTGGCAATGTGATCTTAAAAAATTGCTGCACTTTGCTGGCACCATCCATTTGCGCGGCTTCATAATACGACTTGGAGATATTTTGAATACCTGCTAAAAAAATCACCATGTTGTAGCCTAGCTGCCACCAGATACTTAACACAGCGATCGATAACATCACGATCCTCGTATCTGTTAGCCAATTAGGTCCTTGGATACCGATCATCCCCAACACTTGATTCAATATTCCAATATCACCATTCAAAATCCACATCCACATAACAGACACAGAGACTGAACTTGTCACAACCGGCATAAAGAAGAACAAGCGATACACATTTTTTCCCGTGCGTTTATTCAAAGCTACTGCTAACACCAGTGCCAAACTCAGACCTATGGGAACAGTGAGTAAGGTATAAAGCAACGTATTGTATGTGGCTGTCCAAAAATCAGGATTAGCGAATTGATTGATATAATTCTGAATCCCTACAAACGTCCGAGCACCAAATCCATCCCATGACATGAAACTCAATCCAATCGCGATCGCTACTGGAATCAAAGAAAAAATAATCAGACCCACTAATTGTGGCGTTAGAAATAACCAGGCCCATTTTGTCGTGCGTTTGTTCATCCGACCACCTCCTTATATATAAGTATTTTTACGGTTGATTGGCTTCGATCAGTTCATTGGCTGTTTTTTCCAAGCGAACGACAGCTTCATCAAGTTCCAACTGCCCTAAGAAGAGCAAATCAAGAATGCTTTCTAATTGATCACTTAGTCCTGGCACCAATGCTTGCTTATCTTCTACTTTGCCGATATCTCTGGCATCAATTAAATACTTAGCATGTTCCGGTATCGCGGCACTTTCGATGATGTCATCCGCTGTCGTCACAGAAGGAACAGCATTTCCCTCATCTTCCAATCGATCCCGTTGCCCTTGCTCCGAAGTATAATAAGATAGAAAACGCAATGCTTCTTCTTTATTACTGGAATGATCCCCTACCGCTAAATACGCGGTTGCAATAAAACTAGGCTCAATTTGTTCACCTGTATTGGTAGGATAGGGAATATAATCAAATTCCAAGGCATCATTTTCGCTGAACATTGGCGTAAACCAACGTCCCGCCGACACAAAAGCTGTTTGATTGGACATAAACATGGCATCGCCACCTTGTCCTTCTGGCAAAGCACCTGCATAGATAAAATTCCCATCAACTACGTTTTGCGTCAAATACGCAAAAGTTTCTATACCTCGTTCGTTCTCAGGTAAAACAAATGAACCATCTTCGCCATACATTTCTCCACCATTTGACCACAGCCAGCTGAAGTAATGATGCGCACCATTTTCTAAGACATGACCATACTTCCCGCTAGCAGTAACTGTCTCATTTATCTTTTGGAAATTTTCCCACGTCCAGTTTCCAGATTCATATAATTTTTGCGGTTCGTTAGGATCAAGCCCAGCTTCTTCTAGGACTTTTTTGTTGTAATAAAGCAGCATCGGATTGGAATCGACAGAGACACCATAAATCTGGTTCTCTCTTCGAGCAGGTCCCCATATCCCTGGAGCAAAATCATCAATACTGACATAACTATCTTCAGATTTCAGGAAGTCTGTTAACTCAATAATTCTTCCCGTTGCGATCAATTGCGCCATTTGCACCTCCCCGACATAAAATAAATCCGGGGCTTGACTTCCTTGCAATTGCGTGAGCAATTGCTGCAAGTACGTATCACTAGGTGCAGGAATCAATTTAATGGTTACGTTTTCATTTTGTTTCATATAGGCATCAATCGCTCGTTGATAGACTTCTTGCTCAGCAGGATTTCCCCAGGCGGTCATCGTTAACGAAACTTTCCCCTCGTTATTGCCAGACTCTCCCTGTTTTGGTTCATTGGAACAAGCAGATAAAAACAAGATACTGACAAAACAGATTAACCCTAGCAAACTCATTTTCTTTCTCACGTAAATTCCTCCTTATAATTGTTTGGTTGAATATAAACTAAACCCTAAGACTTCCCGACATACATGGTTTGAAAATAAAGCGGTTAATGCTTACTAATCTCTCCCCTTTCGCTTACTACGATTGAAGTTTTATTACCGGTGCTTTTAGGAAAGTCTAAGGTGTGTTGTTAAAGTTTCAGCCGGTTCAATGTGAACATACTCTGTTGTATTTCATATGAATGATGAAACACCATCATTCGTTGATAGATTAGCGGCTGCAATTAACTTCTTTTTACCGAAGTGTTTTGACAACATTTACCTAAAAAAAGGTAATGACAACTAGTTTTTATAGAAATAGATGAGCCGAGTATGTTTCTAGAAGTATAAGTTTCTCTTTTCACCTAGTCCATAATGAGTATCATTCATATCGTATCTATTTCGTATACAAAATATCTTATCACAACAAAATAGATATTTGTATAAATATATCTATTTTATATACAAAACATACCTATTTTGTATTCTGTGATACGATTTTATAAAACAGGTACGTGAGGTGCATTACTGATGTCTCAACAAGAGAACTTATACGACTACTCAAAAATTGGGGAAAATGTGATTAATCTGAGAGAAAGCAAGAATTATTCCCAAGCTCATCTAGCAAAGCTAATGAACCTTAATAAAAATGTTCTTGGCAGAATCGAACGAGGTGAGCGTCCTTTAAGAGATACAGAGATTTTAAAACTAGCAGAAATATTTAATGTATCTACAGATTTAATTCTTGATAATCAAATCGAAATTGTACCCAATGTACAAGAGAATTTCTTAGACTATCGAAATAAAAGTCAAAAAGATATTTCTAAACAAACGGCTAAGTTTATTGAATATCTGAAAAAAGAACCTAACTTGACCTTCGCAGGAAAAGAGCTTACTAGTGAAGAACGAAAGAATATCACTATGGCATTTGAAGTGACGAGTCGTTTGATAAACGAAACCCTTGCACGAAAATAGACTACCCAGTTGACTGTAGATTGTGCCTTTAGGAAAAGCTCGGCAAAAATAGGTTTTCCTTACATACAGAAGTAAGAAGCACTCGAGAAAAGAATTTTTTTCTTGAATGCTTCTTGTTTTGTATACACGTTTTATTTTATATTTTTGATGCGTGATATTTTTTATACCTATTAAAGGTTAGACTTTACTTTCTACCATGATCATCCATTGAAATCAATTCACCTACTTCACCGATCCCAACATCCCAGCCACAAAATACTTTTGCAGCGAGAAAAAGACCACCATTGTTGGCAGGATTGCAATCACGATCGCCAGCATCATTAAGCCGTAATCTGGATTATTGGTGGCGCCGATGACAGAAATCATCAGAGGAAAGGTTTGCTTTTCTGGTGATTGAAGGGTGATCAACGGCCACAGGTAGCTGTTCCAACTATTGATGAAGGTAATGGTGGCAGCCGCTGCATAAGTTGTTTTCATAGTTGGCATGTATATTCGGAAAAACAAGACTAGTTCCGACAGGCCATCCATTTGCACCCCTTGTATGACCTTTTATTCTGCCATAAACAACAAGCGCGACTTTCGCCCATTTCCGTCAATAAATGGACGAATTGAGGGGAAATCTAAAACAAGGAAAGAAATAAGTAAAGGTCTACCTCCGCCTCCTGAATGGCTTAATTTTATTGGTAACACAACTCTTTAATTAAATCCGGCGTCAAATACGCCGATACCGGTGAGAAGTGAACTCGTTCGTTACCAGCCAGATTTTTTTCAGTAATAACCATATCGCCATTTTTAAATTTTCCTTTATAACTTTTGGCTGAGTAATTATAAAGATTTTTTGAAGCGTTAACATATCGTTCGATACGATGCGAATGAAATCGTAACTATAATTTTAATAATCCACTTCGTATCTTGTCTTGCATTCAGTCAGAGTCAATCGTGGTCCTTATCCGATTTCAAGCCAGCTGCAATGTCGATTTCCCAGTGACCAAACTCTTCCCGAATGTTTACTACATCTGTGATTGTTTCTCCAGTTTCATCTGATGATTTACATAGGCCATGAATTTTTGGACATAAACCCATTTGGGTTGCTTAATAGAGTTTAATAGAGTCTTGTCATATGCCGCCTTTCTAGCATCAGCAGAGTAGACGTAGTATTCAAATTCATAGACTTTGCCATTTTACTTTTGTTTACGAATCTGGCGAATGGTGCCATCCTTAATTTCTGTGTAAATTGTTTTGCGGCGCAACCGAGTTTATCCGCAATTTTGTTCCCAGACATTGGCTTGTCAAACGAGCGAAGTGTTTCGATTGTACAAGTTCCTTATAAGTCAGGTGTTTTCCTTTGAGTGGTCCTGTGGTATTTTCGGTTTGCGGCATCGCGATTTCATCCTTACTGATTATGTAAGAATTTCAATAATCCATGACATTTTGCGATGACATCTTTTTATTTTAGCAACTGGTTAAGTTCATTATAAAACTCGCCATATTAATTTATTTTTCAATGAAAGTAAAAAACTACAAACCATCCACAGACGATTTGTAGTTTTATAATACTATTTTCCTTACATCAAACTCTGATACAATTCAACAATCTCATCAACGTTGGTATCACGCGGATTACCCGGCGTACAAACATCCTTGAAAGCATCTTCAGCGATTTGCGCTAAATCTTCGGCTTTGACACCCAACTCAGAAATCGTTGCCGGAATGCCAACATCTTTACTCAATTGATCCACCGCGGCACAAGCAGCGTCACGGACTTCTTCGATTGACAAAGTATCAGCATTCTCAACGCCTAAAACGCGGGCAATGTCGCGATATTTTTCACCAGTGAAGTCTTTGTTATATTTCATAATCGTTGGCAATAATGAAGCACAAGCCACGCCGTGAGGAATATTATACCAAGCAGACAACGGATGCGCCATCCCATGAACTAGACCTAATCCAACGTTAGAAAAGCCCATACCAGCCACATATTGGGCCAAGGCCATATCCTCTCGCCCTTTTTGATCGCCGTTGACAGAATCACGTAAAGAACGGCCCACAATTTCAATCGCTTTGATATGCAACATATCCGTCATTTCCCAAGCACCTTTAGTGATGTAGCCTTCGATGGCGTGGGTCATAGCATCCATACCAGTTGCAGCACAAAGTCCTTTAGGCATCCCCATCATCATGTCGCTATCAATGAACGCCACGATTGGGATATCGTGAGGGTCAACACAGACAAATTTACGGTGATTATTTTCATCAGTAATTACATAGTTAATTGTCACTTCAGCAGCTGTTCCGGAAGTTGTTGGTACCGCCAAAATTGGCAGACATGGATTTTTCGTATCGGCAACACCTTCTAAGCTAAGTACATCGGTAAATTCTGGGTTGGTCACAATGATACCGATGGCTTTGGCTGTATCGATTGGTGAACCGCCACCAATAGCGATGATGCAGTCCGCACCAGAATTTTTGACAAATTCCACGCCGTCTTTAACGTTTTGAATAGTTGGATTTGGCACGATGGCATCGTAGACTTCATAATCAACACCCGCTTGATCCAATAATTCAATAACTTTTGTTGCTACTTCAAATTTGATCAAGTCTTTGTCTGTGATGACGCAAGCTTTCTTGAAACCACGTGCATTAAATTCATTAGATACTTCACCGATGGCTCCTTTACCATGATAAGATACTTCGTTTAAGATCATTCTGTTTGCCATTTTCATACACTCCTTGTTATATTTCTCACAATACGTTCAATAAAAGTAGTATAGTAGGAAGCTTAAAACTTCCTACTATACAATACCTTAATCATGCTATGCTTTAATAATGCCTTCTTTTGGTGTAATGTTAAAGAATGCACACAATTCTACCAATTGTTCATCAGTGATGCCTGTGGTAATACGTTTGTCAACGGTTTCCATGTAGATTTTTGCTGCCTTATTGACTGTTTCAATCAAGCCAAAAGCGTCGTTCAAACTACTACCGGAAGCTAAAATACCGTGGTGCGCCCAAACAACAATGCGGCAAGTTTCCATTTTCTTAGCAGTGGCTAAGCCGATTTCTTCATTCCCGCAGACCATCCAAGGTAAAACGCCAACGCCATCGGGGAAGACTACGATACATTCAGTAATCATCGACCACAATGTCCGAGTAAATGAGGTGTCGTCCAATTCATGAACGAAGGTCATTTCGGAAATTTCAGTGGCATGATTATGGACGATAACGCGATGTTCCGGATCTGCTTTCAAGCGTGTACCATGTGACAATAAATGCATGTAAATTTCACTAGTTGGTTTGTTATCATTAGCAAAACCAGCCACGATCGTGTAACCATTTTCTTCTACTCGAATGACACCGACTG
This sequence comes from Enterococcus sp. AZ091, assembly GCF_051714805.1. Taxonomy (NCBI): domain Bacteria; kingdom Bacillati; phylum Bacillota; class Bacilli; order Lactobacillales; family Enterococcaceae; genus Enterococcus; species Enterococcus sp. AZ091. The sequence goes on from NZ_JBIOSO010000001.1 coordinate 941,295, forward strand.
TACTTTCGACATCATCACGAACTAGACGGAAGTTACTACCTGATGCAGTGATAACGATATACTTGCCCACCATGTTTTCTGGAATACTGACCATTTCGTAAAAACGTCCGTTTTCATCAATATCTATTTCCTTTACTTCATCGTCAAACAGGATATAGCTGATGTTCCCGCCATTTTTTTCATCCCAGCCCATGTTCCACATGGTGTAAGTTAAATCTGCTAGTTCTCTCACTACTTTGTGATCTTTATAGTCAGCCATTTTTCTGATATCTCCTCTTTTTTTCTACATATTCCTGATGTTTCTGATCCCATTCTTCATCATACTTTTTGAACAAAAGGTCATAGCCGTATCGCTTGATAACCAATACAAGCACTAAGGCTAATAAACTTAGAAACCAGTCATTTGCTAAAAATCCATAAATCAATAGTCCCATGTCGAATAAAATTACTGTAATCCAAAACAATTTTTGTTGGACAATGGTTTTATTCATTTTCCATACCAATGGTTGCATTGTATTTTTTCTTATTTTGATACATGATGTAGAACAATGCTAACCAACCTACTAATAAAACAATGCTGATGATATTGCCAGAAAAGGCCGTTGAGAACAAGTAACGAATGTCTGGACCTTCAAAAGTACTCCATGATAACATTTTGCCTTTATCAACAGTAGCTGCCCCTGTTTCATTAGCTAAACGAGTGATGTATGGTGCAAAATAAGTCGCGCCGTACAAGAATAGTGGTGCTGAAATGACACCGTGGAAGATCATCCGTCCTAAGTTAGCATCAGTTAACAACAACGCGCCAATTACAAAAGATAAATTGATAATACCGGCAAATGGTAAAACTTGGTTACCTGGTAAGACGATTGCCATTACTAGCAACACTGGGATTGTAATTATTACCGCTACCCATAATTCATTACGACCTGCCAAGATTGGCCAGTCTAAACCGATGAAGACTTCTTTGCCTTCGAATTTTTTCTTCATGAAATCAGAAATTGCTTCTGAAATTGGTGACAATGCTTGTGAGAATAATTTAGAAACCATTGGGAACAAGGTCAAAGCAGTAGCTGCTTGAACCGCTAGTTGTAAGGCACCTGCTACTCCATATCCTGATGCTAAACCTAGCAAGAAACCAATGATGGCACCCATCACTGAGTTTTCACCAAAGATCCCAATTTTTTCTTTCAATGAATCAGCATCCATTGGTTTGTTAAAGAATGGGATTTTTTTCAATAATTCATCGATTGGGAACAAGATGGTCGTAATCAAAGTAACAAAGTGAGGAACAGTTACCCCTGGAATCCCTGTCAATTTTTCAACTTCTGGTCCCCAGATATCGCCAGCTTTCAATTCAAGAATGATTTGGATAGAAGCAGCTACAAAGCCCCAAATTGCGCTACCGGAAATGTAAGAAACCATTACTGCTGTAAAGATTTTATTCCAAACATTCCACATATCAACGTTCAATGTTTTTGTTTGGTTCAAAGCCAGCAAGATGATGTTAATCCCAATGGTTAACGGAAACATCAAGAAGGCATAGGGCCAAGCCCAAGAGATGGAAGCCATCCCTGGCCAACCACCATCAACAGCTGGCAAGCTAATGCCAGTATTTTCTGCTAATTTCTGAGCGGCATCCCCCATGGAAGTCATCATGTAGTTAATCAAGATAGACATCCCAGTAAAAGCAATCCCTAAGGTCAAGGCAGAACTAAAGGCTTCAGAGAACTTCATCTTCATACACAAGCCGATGATTAACATCAAAGCTGGCACGAAAACGGCTGCGCCTAAGTCATTTAAGATGAAATTAATAACTGTTTGTAATGTTTCCATGTTTGATTAGCCCTCCTGAATAAGTTTGATGATTTTTTCGATTTCTTGGTCTTGACCCATACCTGTCAAGAAAGCAATTCCGTTAAAGACTGGAATATCGAATTCTTCTTTAGTTTTAACAATCGATACATAGGCATCGGCACCTTTAATATGGTGTTTCAATGATTTGATATCCACAGCTTCAACTTCAGCTGGAACCTTTCTTTCTTTTAATAATTTAGTAATCTTTGAAGCTACTGTTTGTGATGTTGCGACACCTGAACCACACGCTACGATAATTTTTTTCATGATAATTTTTCCTCCAATTTTTTTATAGATATTGATTAATAAGTGCTGTAATTTCTTCAATAGTTGTTGCTTTTTCATATTTCTCTACGAATGATGGATCAGCAAATGCGCCCATCAATTCAGCTAACAAACCCACTTGTTTTTTAGGGTCTTTAATCCCTAATACCAAAATATCTTTGACAGGTACCACAACGTCATCTGTACCCATTTGATAAAAATCAATGGGGTTACTTAAGCGGTTCACAGCTACGAAAGCTTCTTTTACATGAACCACATCAGTATGAGGAATGGCTACGGCGAAATTTTCCAATTGCAATCCTGTGGGATAATTATTTTCTCGTTCAGAAATTGCTGCTTTGAAGGTTTCTTTGACAACATTCTGTTCCAATAACCGATCTGATACTTGACTAAAGAAATCTATTTGGTCTGCTGCTTGCATGTTCAAGGCCATTAACTCTGGTTTAAACAGTTCTTTAAAACTCACTTTTCTTTCCCTCCTTCCTCACTAACAATTCTGACTAAATGTAATAAAAGATAAAAATCTTCTGAGTTACCAAAATTCATTTGATGGTCTTCTTGTAGCATCGTTTTAATCTTGTATAATATCTGGTTTTCAAAAGGATACAAACTTAACGCCAGCGTGTATAATTGCTGGAATTCTTTGTCGTTGATTTCATTCTTTCGCTGGCTGCTGTTCAAGTTACGAATGACAAAGTAACGTAGGTGGATAATGAAACGAGAAAAGTCGATGGATTCTCGCTTCAAAGGATGTCCTAGTTCTTGTTCCACCAGTTCCGCAATTTCATTTAAAATATCACTCAGCTCAACTACATTGCTCATTTCACCTTGATCAATCAAAGCATTCACAAAATGTAGCGTAAAAAACGAAACCTCCGCTTCTGGCAAATTCAATTGATACGATTTATTCAAGTAGTTCACCGACCACTCAGCTACCTGATGCTCTTTCGGATAGAGATACTTCAACTCATAGTGAAAAGGTTGGAAAATCTCTATTTGACCCGCGTACTTTTCCTCTAAAAACTGGATATGGCTAGCTAATGACAAGATAAAGTTGCCGGTAAACGCTTTTCCCAGTTCCATTTGGGCGTGTTCTGTCACCTCTTCTGCCATTTGGATGCTTTCTTCATCGATATCACCTAAAAGGTTTAAGAGATCAGTGCGCTCCGGCGCCATTTGGTAAACTTTGCTTACTAGAGCTTCATTTACTGGATCTCCCTTTTTCTTACCAAAGCCAATTCCTTTTCCGACGACGATACACTCGGATCCTTCATAGCGAACCAGTAAAGCATTTTGGTTCAATGATTGAAGCACTTTCATTTTCTTTATGCACCTCCTGTATGAACCTCCTGTACGCACCTCCCGTCAAAAAAAATCAGGCATCATCAATAAACACTCCTAGCGTTAGATATAACGCCAAAATCCTTATTGATGATGCCTGATTGAACAGTTACACTCATCTAGTATTTAGTTTGTTATCATTTACAAGAACTATAATATCATCTTTTTTGAAAACGTCAACATTTTAGCGAAATTATTTTTTACATAATTTTAGCATCTTGATAAAAAGACTGTTTTATCAAGGGTTTACCACTAAATACTCAACAGGATATTTCTTGTATTTAAAATAGTATTCCCGATTCCACTGATAAAATTTTCGAATCACCCGACAAGGATTATCATAAATCAAGACACCATCAAGACTATCGCGAGTCACAACACTGCCGGCACCGATCACCACATCAGAGCCAATAGTTACCTTTGGTAAATCGAGCTATTAGCCCCAATTCAGTAATTATCACCCATAACTAGGCGTGCCACCTTCAGCTTTTAGCTCACGCCGCAAATAAGTATCTAAGGCGTAGTCCAAGCGCCGACATTTGGCGCAATCAAGACATCATCACTGATAGTAATTGGTGCAATGTTTAATGGGGTGCAAGACTACACGTTTTTTTGATTTATCAATTAGGAGCAGCCAAAGGAGAAATCTATCCACTAGTTTGGTCAGATGTGAATTTCAATAAAAGTTGATTTCCCTCATGTATAAATTGGTAAAAAATAAAGATACTGAGAAATGCGAGCATGTAAAAGAAATGAAAAACTCCTATCGCTTTCGAACCATTCTAGTAGTTGATTCCATCATTGATCTACTGACAACATGGAAAAAGGTGCAATTTAATAAACTACAACAAATCAATATTTTCCCAACTTTAGCTAGACAGTCTGGCATTTCTTTCGAGCAGATTTCAGAAGCGCTCACACATAGCGATACCACAATTACAAAAACTTATGTAAACACACCAAACGTCATAAAAAATGCCCGTTGGTGAGATTGCTTATCGCAAATTAGCTCAAAATGGTACTGTCTTGAATGGTGTCAATAGTGGTGTCAACAATGAAAAAAGACGCTTCACAAACTAAATTGCGAAACGTCTTGAACGTTGATGTATAAGAGATATTAACGTTTTGAAAACTGTGAAGCTTTACGAGCTTTCTTAAGACCTGGTTTCTTAAAAAAAGAAACAGAAAAAAACGTCTTTCTTCAAGACGTTCTTTTTTATTTCTGAATCATTTTGTCTGACAGGATCGGCGCACAGAAAAAAAGATGAAGCACCGGATTCAGACAAGTGATTAATGACTGTATACTTTATCCAATTCTTCTTCTGAAAGTTTTATGTATTTATAGCAGGTTCCGACAGAAACACCGCATTTTGTGGAGATGAATTGAATCGTCTCTTTTTTATCGTAATAAAGCTGGCGAATTTTTTTGATGGTTTTTGGATCGATTTTTGGACGTCCGCCAATTTTGCCGTTCTTTCGGGCATTGTTCAATCCGACTAATGTCCGTTCTTTGATTAAGGCTTGTTCCATCGCTGCCAAACCTTCCATTAAATTGAAATAAATCGCCCCCATGGGTTCTCTCGTATCGATGTTTTCTGCTAGAGAAACTAGGTGAAGGTTTCTTTTTCTTAGAAGATCTGTCAATTCAGTTAATTGCCGGGTTGTTTTACCTAAACGATGAAGTTCAGAAACAACCAGCGTTTCCCCAGACTGCATACGAGCAATCACAGATTCTAATGAGTGGTTATCACAGTTTTCTTCGTAGGCATAGGTTTCGTGGAACAATTCTGTACAACCAAATTCTTTTAGTTTGTTTAATTGTTCACTTGATTCTTTATCAATAATTGTTGTGCGAGCATAACCGATGACTTTCATAGCCGCTCCTTCCTATTCTTTTTTATTTGAATGTAGCATAAATGAGGCATAAATGATAGAGAAAACTTGCACAAAAATGAATTTAACTCTAGAAAAATGAAGAAAAATACGTAGAACCTCGAACAAAAGGAGCACTTGCTCCTTTTGTTGCTAGAGGCATCAGCGAACGCTGCGGGTCTCAGGTCCATCATCTTGTCCAATGATGATCGTATGGACCATATCCAAGAAGAGCCCGTGCTCTACAACACCGACGGTTTGATCTAGTTCATGAGCCAATGCAACTGGTTCATTGATGGTTTGTAGATGAAGATCAATGATGTAATGACCGCAATCAGTTTTTAGCGGCGTGCCATCTTCGGCTAGGCGAAGGACAGGGTGATAGTTTTTTTCTGTAAACAATCGCATCAATTGCTGACTGCCATAGGGAATCACTTCTACAGGTAATGGGAATGCACCTAATTTTTCAACGATCTTTGATTTATCAACAATCCAAAGAACTTTTTTAGAGTAGGTTGCGACGATTTTTTCAAAAAGCAGTGCGGCACCGCCACCTTTGATTCCATGATAGTCTCCGCTAATCTCATCTGCACCATCGATCGTTAAATCGACACTTGCCACTTCATCGATCGTTTTGACCGGGATCCCTAACGATTCTGCTTGTTTTTTTGATGCCCAGGATGTTGGTACACCAACGATCGACAAGTTTTCTTCTTTCACTCTGCGCCCCAATTCTTCGATCATGTAATACGCAGTTGAACCAGTTCCTAAACCGACGACCATACCGTCAGTGACATAGCTGGCCGCTTCAATACCGACCATCTCTTTTAGATTCATTATTGACCCACCTCTAATAAAATACTATTTTCATCTTTATTATATAGTAAGAAGAAGTAAAAAGGAGGCGCAAGGGAGAGTTTTTTTATAAAATTTTGGCAGTTGCTCCTTTCATAAAAAATCATTGGAGAGATGGTTGACAGAGTCTTTTTATCATGGTATTCTATCAAAGGTGCTTTATCTACAGGTCTCTCGTTGGAGACGTGCTGACTGTTTATCAAAGCATATTTGATAAGAATGCAGAGAATGCATTATTTTTTATCGCAAAAAAAGAACCACCTGGATGTGTGGAACTATAAAGCGAATCAAGGAAGGAGGAAAACTAGGGATGCCTACAATTAATCAATTAGTACGTAAACCTCGTAAATCCAAGGTTGAAAAATCAAATTCACCAGCATTGAACAAAGGATACAACAGTTTCAAAAAAGCTCAAACGAATGTTAACTCACCTCAAAAGCGTGGGGTAGCTACTCGTGTGGGAACTATGACACCGAAAAAACCGAACTCAGCTCTACGTAAATATGCGCGTGTTCGTTTGTCAAACTTGATTGAAGTGACAGCTTATATTCCAGGTATCGGTCACAACTTGCAAGAACACAGTGTGGTATTGCTACGCGGTGGACGTGTAAAAGACTTACCAGGGGTACGTTACCATATCGTTCGTGGTGCATTGGATACTGCCGGTGTTAACGATCGTAAACAATCTCGTTCTAAATATGGAACAAAACGTCCTAAAGCTTAATTTTGATTCAAACTACAAATGAAACTATTTAATCAGAACTGATATTTCGGAAGGAGGAGTTACGGATGCCTCGTAAAGGTCCTGTTGCAAAACGTGATGTTTTACCAGATCCTATTTATAACTCAAAATTAGTAACTCGTTTGATCAACCGTGTAATGGTTGATGGTAAACGCGGTGTTGCTGCAAATATTATCTACAATGCTTTTGGCATTATCAAAGAATCTACAGGAAATGATCCATTGGAAGTTTTCGAACAAGCAATGAAGAACATTATGCCTGTATTGGAAGTTAAAGCTCGCCGTGTCGGTGGTTCTAACTACCAAGTCCCAGTTGAAGTTCGTCCAGAACGTCGTACAACTCTAGGTCTTCGTTGGGTGGTAAACTACGCTCGTTTGCGTGGCGAACACACAATGGAAGAACGTCTTGCGAAAGAAATCATGGATGCAGCAAACAACACTGGTGCTTCTGTGAAGAAACGCGAAGACACACACAAAATGGCGGAAGCCAACCGCGCATTTGCTCACTATCGTTGGTAAGATCCTCACTGCTTTTTATTGGAAGGTACTGAGACAACCTTAGCTTAGGTTTAAGTAAGAATGAGAGGGGAACAACCTAGAATGGCAAGAGAATTTTCGCTAGAAAAAACTCGTAATATCGGGATCATGGCCCACGTTGACGCTGGTAAAACAACGACGACTGAACGTATCCTTTATTACACAGGTAAAATCCATAAAATTGGTGAAACACATGAAGGTGCTTCTCAAATGGACTGGATGGAACAAGAACAAGAACGTGGGATCACGATCACTTCTGCTGCGACAACTGCGCAATGGAAAGAAAACCGCGTAAATATCATCGACACTCCTGGACACGTGGACTTCACAATTGAAGTACAACGTTCACTACGGGTTCTTGACGGTGCTGTAACAGTATTGGACTCACAATCTGGTGTAGAACCACAAACTGAAACAGTTTGGCGTCAAGCGACAGATTACCGCGTACCACGTATCGTATTCTGTAACAAAATGGATAAAATCGGTGCAGACTTCTTATACTCTGTATCTACTTTACATGATCGCTTGCAAGCAAATGCTCACCCAATCCAATTACCAATTGGTGCGGAAGATGACTTTACTGGTATCATCGATCTAGTAAAAATGAAAGCTGAGATCTATACAAACGATTTAGGAACAGAGATTCAAGAAACTGAAATTCCTGAAGAGTACAAAGAATTAGCTGAAGAATGGCGCGAAAAATTAGTTGAAGCTGTTGCAGATACTGACGAAGAGCTAATGATGAAATTCTTGGAAGGTGAAGAAATCACTGAAGAAGAATTGAAAGCTGGTATCCGTCAAGCGACATTGACTGTTGAATTTTTCCCAGTTCTTTGTGGTTCAGCCTTCAAAAACAAAGGGGTTCAATTGATGTTGGATGCAGTCATCGACTACCTTCCTTCACCACTTGATGTTCCTGCAATCAAAGGGATCAATCCTAAAACTGACGAAGAAACTGATCGTCCTGCTGACGATGAAGCACCTTTTGCTTCACTAGCATTTAAAGTAATGACTGACCCATTCGTAGGTCGTTTGACATTCTTCCGTGTGTATTCAGGTGTCTTGAACTCTGGATCATATGTCTTGAATGCTTCAAAAGACAAACGCGAACGTATCGGTCGTATCCTGCAAATGCACGCGAACACTCGTGCAGAAATCCAAACAGTTTATTCAGGCGATATCGCTGCAGCTGTTGGTTTGAAAGATACAACAACAGGGGATACATTGTGTGACGAAAAATCACCAGTTATCCTTGAATCAATCGAATTCCCAGAACCAGTTATCGAAGTAGCTGTTGAACCTAAATCAAAAGCTGACCAAGATAAAATGGGTGTGGCTTTACAAAAACTTGCTGAAGAAGATCCTTCATTCCGTGTAGAAACAAACGCTGAAACTGGCGAAACTGTTATCGCAGGGATGGGTGAACTTCACTTGGACGTCCTTGTTGACCGTATGCGTCGCGAATTTAAAGTTGAAGCAAACGTTGGTGCGCCTCAAGTTTCTTACCGCGAAACATTCCGTGCTTCTACGCAAGCCGAAGGTAAATTTGTACGTCAGTCTGGTGGTAAAGGTCAATACGGTCACGTATGGATCGAATTTACACCAAACGAAGAAGGTAAAGGCTTCGAATTCGAAAACGCAATTGTCGGTGGTGTGGTTCCACGTGAATACATCCCAGCAGTTGAAAAAGGACTTGAAGACTCAATGGCTAACGGTGTTCTAGCTGGTTATCCATTGGTTGACATCAAAGCCAAGCTTTACGATGGTTCATACCATGATGTCGATTCAAGTGAAACAGCCTTCCGTGTGGCAGCTTCAATGGCTTTACGTGCTGCAGCGAAGAAAGCTAATCCAGTGATTCTTGAACCAATGATGAAAGTTGTTATCACTGTTCCTGAAGATTACTTAGGTGATGTTATGGGACACGTAACTGCTCGTCGTGGACGTGTTGAAGGTATGGAAGCGCATGGTAACTCACAAATCGTTAACGCGATTGTTCCATTGGCTGAAATGTTCGGATATGCAACAACACTTCGTTCATCTACTCAAGGACGCGGTACTTTCATGATGACATTTGATCACTATGAAGATGTACCTAAGTCTGTTCAAGAAGAAATCATCAAGAAAAACGGCGGTAAAGCTGAATAATTGATGAACAAATGCGAAATTCAGTAAAAAGCTATATTTTTTATGAAGTTTCGTGTACAATATTATCGATGATAAGGGATGGGGGGCTTCGCGCCCTCTACCTATCAAATATAAAAAAATAAACTGTATTTTTAGGAGGAACATTTTAAAATGGCAAAAGAAAAATTTGACCGTTCTAAACCCCACGTAAACATTGGTACGATCGGACACGTTGACCATGGTAAAACTACACTTACAGCTGCTATCACAACTGTATTATCTAAAAAAGGTTTGGCACAAGCTTCTGCTTACGACCAAATCGATGGTGCTCCAGAAGAACGCGAACGCGGAATCACTATCTCAACTGCTCACGTTGAGTATGAAACTGAAGCTCGCCACTACGCTCACGTAGACTGCCCAGGACACGCGGACTATGTTAAAAACATGATCACTGGTGCTGCGCAAATGGACGGTGCGATCTTAGTAGTATCTGCTGCTGACGGTCCTATGCCTCAAACTCGTGAACACATCTTGTTATCACGTAACGTTGGCGTACCATACATCGTTGTTTTCTTGAACAAAATGGATATGGTTGATGACGAAGAATTGCTAGAATTAGTTGAAATGGAAGTTCGTGACCTATTGTCTGAATATGACTTCCCAGGCGACGATGTTCCTGTAATCGCTGGTTCTGCTTTGAAAGCTCTTGAAGGAGATCCTTCATACGAAGAAAAAATCATGGAATTGATGGCTGCAGTTGACGAATACGTTCCAACTCCAGAACGTGATACTGACAAACCATTCATGATGCCAGTCGAAGACGTATTCTCAATCACTGGACGTGGTACTGTTGCTACAGGCCGTGTTGAACGTGGACAAGTTCGCGTTGGTGATGAAGTAGAAATCGTTGGTATTGCTGACGAAACTGCTAAAACAACTGTAACAGGTGTTGAAATGTTCCGTAAATTGTTAGACTATGCTGAAGCAGGGGATAACATTGGTGCATTGCTACGTGGGGTTGCTCGTGAAGACATCCAACGTGGACAAGTATTGGCTAAAGCTGGTACAATCACACCTCATACAAAATTCAAAGCTGAAGTTTATGTTTTGACAAAAGAAGAAGGTGGACGTCACACTCCATTCTTCACTAACTACCGTCCTCAGTTCTACTTCCGTACAACTGACGTAACTGGTGTTGTTGAATTACCAGAAGGAACTGAAATGGTTATGCCTGGCGATAACGTAACAATCGACGTTGAATTGATCCACCCAATCGCTATCGAAGACGGAACTCGTTTCTCAATTCGTGAAGGCGGACGTACTGTTGGTTCAGGCGTTGTAACTGAAATCAAAGCTTAATTGACTTGATGCATGCAAAAAGCAGAAGCGCTAGCGCTTCTGCTTTTTTTTGCTTGAAAATTTTTATTTGATCAATTTTTGATCTTTTAGAAACTGATCAAAGCCTTGGTCAGGGACACGGCCGTAGAAATTGGCGAATTTTTCGGACCAAGGCATTGTTTCTCTCGCTTCACCGAAGGCGGTCATGATTTGGTCATAGTCTTCGATCGCTTGATAGGAATAATCCTGGTATTTGTTGTAATGGATTACCGCCTCTTGAGGCAAGCGAGGCTTGAGAGCCATATCTACAATTGGTTTGCCAATACTTAATCCAGCCACAGGGTAAACGTATTCTGGCAGTTCGAGCAATTCGGCGATCGCTTTGCTGTCTTTGCGGACACTGCCGGAAATAACTGTTCCTAGACCAAGAGATTCCGCAGCAATGGCAGCTGACTGTAAAGCGATACTAGCATCGGTTGTTGCGATCAACAATGGTTGTAGACCTTCATCAACCAGATAAGGTGTTTGTTTTTTCTCAGCAACTTTCTTGGTGCGGTTTAAATCAGCCAAGAAAAGTAAAAAGATAGAACTTTCAGCGATATGAGGATTACCTGGATTCCAAGTAACCAGCTGTTGTCGAAGTGAACGATCATCGATCACGAGAATGGAATAAGCTTGCCCGTTCATCCAGCTAGGTGCTTGTCGTGCAGCAGATAAAATTGCTTCTAACTGCTCCTTTGATAATTGATAGTTGCTATCGAATTGGCGATAAGTGCGGTGGTTGGTTAATAGATCAATTGTTTCATTCATACAGATGCTCCTTTAATTGTGTTGTGATTTTTCTGAATTGCTGACAAAACAAGTCTAGTTGATTTTCCGAAAGTCGTGTATAGTTCAGACGAAATCCGTTTGTATCATTGCTGAAGAGAAAGGCTGGGGCAACTAGACAATCATTTTTTAAGAAAAGTGTCCAGTCTCTCCGTTTCAGTGGGGCGTGTTGCCATTGCAGCCAGAGGTATAGTCCCCCAGTGGTCTGTTGGAATGCCCAATCCTCAGAAAAAGCGTCCAGTCGCTGAATCAAGGCATGTTGCTTTTGAGCCATCTTTTTTAGCAAGTCCTGTTGTTGTTGAGGGTACTCCATGGAACGGAGAGCAAGATTAGCTAACAGTTGAGGAAAAATCGTTGTCTCGATAGACATCCTTTTTTTAGCTTGAGCAAATTGATCCGCCAATGCTTCAGGAGCTAATAACCAGCCGATTTTGATAGAAGACCCAAAGAGTTTTGATAAAGATCCGAGATAAATGACCGAATCTGGTGCTAGTGCCTTAAATTTTTCGGGTTGCGGCGTAAAGGCTAACTCACTAAAGATATCATCTTCTATGATCGGTACTTGATACCTCTGGCAAATAGCGATAATTTCTTTGCGGCGGCCAAGGCTCATGGTACGACCGGTGGGATTTTGGAATGTCGGATTTAAATAAACAAATTTGATTTTCTGCTCTTTCAATGCTTGTTCTAAGTCTTTCGGTCGCATCCCTTCTTCGTCCTGTTTGATTCCGAGAACGCGGACATTCATTGTTGTAAATAAGGGCAATGAAAACAAAAAGGAAGGATCTTCCGTAAGAATACTATCACCTGAAGTCAACAAAACTTGCATAAGCAGTGTGATACCTTGCGTGGAGCCAGAAGTGATCACGAGTTTTTGTCCAGATAAGGGGATTCCGAAATCTTCCGTCAAGTGCCGCATCAAGACTTCTTGCAATGGTGGATAGCCGGCTGGGGTGCTTTGCAGGCTTTCGTTGCGGATCATCTCCCAAGTAAAGGCAGGAAATTGGAAATCAGGAAGCAGTTCTTGTGGCAGATCACCTGTATAAAGGTCGAGAATTTGGTCTTTTGTGCGCAATCGCTGAATCTCTTCAACAAATGGGTCTTGCTGTAAGTAGGGACTAGATAGAGACGAGCGGAGATAAGACAGAGGGGTCTGACGGTTGCCCCATCGACCTTCAGAGACTTGTGTGCCGCTGCCTCGTTTGCGCGTGATCCATCCTAAACTCCGAAGCTCATCCAGTGCCTTGACGATCGTTGAACGGTTGACCCCGAATTGAGTGGCTAGTTTTCGTTCGGCGGGCAACTGTTCACCAGGTGTGTAATCGCCATTTTGGATGGCCTCGATAAAGTAAGTGACGATTTGCTGATAGAGTGGTTGCTTCTTCTGTTTATCGATTTGCCTATCGGTCATTAGAGCCCTCCTTTTTTTATTGGATGGTATAAAAATAAGCCAATTGGCTGTTTTCGTCAAGGGGACCATTGGTTATACTGAATAAAAGGAGTCGATAATAATGAAGAAAGTATTAACGATCGCCGGATCCGATTCAACAGGCGGCGCAGGAATTGAAGCTGATTTAAAGACCTTTCAAGAGTATGGTGTTTTTGGTTTTGCTTCGATTGCCTCGATCGTTACCATGGATCCGTCAATGGGATGGACCCACGAAGTGACAGCTATGGACACTTCTTTGGTCGAAAAACAATTGATTTCGGCTTTCACGGGGGAACCAATGGATGCCGTTAAGACAGGGATGTTGGGGAATGAAGCCAATATTGCGCAGGCTGCCAAGATGATCCAGCAACAACAAGTGAAACAGGTGGTGATCGATCCTGTTATTGCTTGTAAAGGGACCGCACATATTTTGCAGCCAAAGAGTGTGGATGCATTGATCGAATACTTGCTGCCTTTGGCAGATGTGGTGACACCTAACTTGATTGAAGCTGGAATTTTATCGGGGATGGGGGACTTAAAAGACCTTGTTGCTATGAAAGAAGCGGCGAAAAGGATTTATCATTTAGGCGCGAAGTGTGTCGTCGTCAAAGGAGGTCATCGGTTGCCAGGAGCGCAGGCAATTGACTTAGTTTATGATGGACACTCTTTTACTACTCTAGAAAGCCGGAGGATCGACACTGATTTCAACCATGGTGCAGGCTGTACGTTTTCTGCAGCCATTACTGCTGGATTAGCAAAAGGGCTGCCGTTACTAGAAAGCATTCGCTTGGCCAAAGACTTCGTCGTTGCGGCGATTCGACAAGGGGTTCTGATCAATCCTTATGTCGGTCACGTCTGGCACGGTGCTTATAATCATGCGGAAGAAAGGATGATACCACATGAATGATCACAGAATTCGAAGTATTGTCTTTGTGGCATTGTTTACAGCGTTGACAGTCATTGGTACGATGATCAAGATCCCATTGCCCACCGGCGCCTTTGTGCACTTGGGGAATGCCGTTCTTTTATTAGCAGTTTTATTATTAGGTTATGTGAAAGGCTCCCTTGCTGGGGGACTGGGCTTTGCGATTTTTGATTTGCTGAATGGGTATGCGACAGAGGCCCCTTATTTTATTTTGGAAAGTTTTATTGTGGGGGCTTTTGCATATGGTGCGTTTCTCTTATTTAAAAAACGTCCGCAAGCAATATGGCAGTTAGTGGTTATTGGGTCTGTTACTGGCTTGGCGAAACTTGCTATGACGCAAATCAAAAATACTGTTATGCTTTGGTATCTTGGCAGCAGCTGGTCAGGAGCTTGGTCGGCAGCGGTCATCAAATTGCCGGCAACGGTCATCAATGTAGTGGTCACGATTTTGATTGTCGCTATTGCTTATTTTCCGTTAAGAGCAGCAATCCAACGTGTGACTAAAGGGCTAATCAACTAGTAGTAAATCGAGATGATTAGTGATTTGAAGCGCTCTTTCTGGAGAATTATTCCGGAAGGAGCGCTTTTGCGTTAGTAGTTATGGTTGTTGGAAAAGCTTTTGCTTAGAGCAAGTCATTAGGCAAGGTTTTTGTTGTTTTCAAGAGAAAAGAAAGTTTTCTGAAAAAAACGCAAAAGAATCGTTTCTTTTCATTAAAAAAAGCTTGCAATCAGCGTTTATCCGTAATATAATCATAAAGGTGCTGTTTACGTATATGCGTAAGTCACACTGGCAGCAAAGAAAAAACTGCCGGCTACGAAACGAGAGGTTGCGACACGCCCGGACGCTTTGCCATGGACGAGCGTGACGGAAATTTTCGTGGAGCTATGTCTACTTTTCAAAATAGGCGAAGGAGGGAAAACAATGGCAAAACAAAAAATTCGTATCCGTTTAAAAGCGTATGAACATCGTATTTTAGATCAATCAGCGGATAAAATCGTAGAAACTGCAAAAAGAACTGGAGCTGGCGTATCTGGTCCAATTCCATTGCCAACTGAACGCAGCTTGTACACGATCATCCGTGCGACACACAAATACAAAGATTCACGCGAACAATTCGAAATGCGTACACACAAACGTCTAATCGACATTGTGAATCCAACACCAAAAACAGTTGATGCTTTAATGAAGCTAGACTTGCCAAGCGGTGTAAATATTGAAATCAAACTATAATAATTAAGATGGAGGTGTAATCATGACCAAAGGAATCTTAGGGAAAAAAGTGGGAATGACTCAAATCTTCACTGAATCTGGCGAATTGATTCCAGTAACTGTAGTAGAAGCTACTCCAAACGTAGTGCTACAAGTGAAAACAATCGAAAATGACGGCTACGAAGCAATTCAAGTCGGCTACCAAGATATGCGTGAAGTTTTGTCTAACAAACCTGCGAAAGGTCATGTTGCAAAAGCAAACACGGCTCCTAAGCGCTTCATTCGCGAATTCAAGAATGTAGAGCTAGAGGGCTTAGAAGTAGGTTCAGAAATTAAAGTTGATATTTTTGAAGCAGGAGACATCATTGATGTAACCGGCACTTCGAAAGGTAAAGGATTCCAAGGCGTTATCAAACGTCACGGACAAAGCCGCGGACCAATGGCTCACGGTTCTCGTTATCACCGTCGTCCTGGATCAATGGGTCCAGTTGCACCTAACCGTGTATTCAAAAACAAACGTCTTGCTGGACGTATGGGCGGTAACCGCATCACGATCCAAAACTTGGAAATCGTGCGCGTAGACGCAGAACGTAACGTTATCTTGATTAAAGGTAATGTACCTGGCGCGAAAAAATCATTGATTACAATCAAATCAGCTGTGAAAGCTAAATAAGTAGATAGGAAGAAAGGAGGAACTAAGGAATGCCGAATGTAGCATTATTCAAACAAGATGGAAGCCAAAATGGCGAAATTACATTGAACGAAGAAATCTTCGGAATTGAACCAAATGAAACAGTTGTCTACGATGCAATCATCATGCAACGTGCTTCATTAAGACAAGGAACACACGCTGTGAAAAATCGCAGTGCCGTTCGTGGCGGTGGCCGTAAACCATGGCGCCAAAAAGGAACTGGTCGTGCTCGTCAAGGTTCAATCCGTTCACCACAATGGCGTGGAGGTGGCGTAGTCTTCGGACCAACACCACGTTCATACAGCTACAAACTTCCTAAAAAAGTTCGTCGCTTAGCAATGAAATCTGTATTGTCAGAAAAAGTTGCTTCAAATAACTTGGTAGCAGTAGAAGGGTTAAGCTTTGATGCACCAAAAACAAAAGAATTTAAACAAGTTTTAGCTAACTTGACTATTGACTCAAAAGTATTGGTAGTTTTAGAAACAGAAAACGACTTTGCTGCATTATCTGCACGCAACTTGCCATCTGTTTCAGTAGTAACTGCTGATAACGTGAGCGTATTGGATGTTGTTTCAGCAGATAAAATGTTGGTAACACAAACTGCTCTTACTCAGATCGAGGAGGTGCTTGCATAATGAACTTACTAGACGTCATCAAACGCCCAGTGATCACTGAGAAATCTATGCTTGCCATGGATGACAAGAAATATACTTTCGAAGTAGACACAAAAGCGAACAAAACTTTAGTAAAACAAGCTGTAGAAGCTGCCTTTGACGGAGTGAAAGTGGCTAACGTGAATATCATCAACGTACGCCCTAAATTCAAACGCATGGGTAAATATGCAGGATACACAAAAAAACGTCGCAAAGCTGTTGTGACTTTAACTGAAGATTCAAAAGAAATCCAAATTTTTGACGCTGCTGAATAAGCAGACCATATTTAAATACTAAATGGGAGGGAAAAAGACGTGGCGATTAAAAAGTACAAACCTACCACAAACGGCCGTCGTAATATGACAAGTTCTGATTTTGCTGAAATCACAACTTCAACACCAGAAAAAACATTGTTAGCGCCATTGAAAAACAATGCTGGTCGTAACAACAACGGACGTATCACGGTTCGTCATCAAGGTGGCGGTCACAAACGTCAATACCGTTTGATCGATTTCAAACGTAACAAAGACAATGTCGTTGCTACTGTTAAAACGATTGAATATGATCCAAACCGTTCTGCTAACATTGCGTTAGTACATTACGAGGATGGAGTAAAAGCATATATCTTAGCACCTAAAGGATTAGAAGTTGGCATGACTGTCGTTTCTGGACCAGATGCAGATATTAAAGTAGGGAACGCATTACCACTAGAAAATATTCCAGTTGGTACTGTTATCCACAACATCGAAATGAAACCAGGAAAAGGCGGACAATTGATCCGTTCAGCTGGTACAAGTGCACAAGTACTTGGTAAAGAAGGAAAATATGTATTGATCCGCTTGAACTCAGGCGAAGTACGTATGATCTTGGCAACATGCCGTGCAACAATTGGTTCTGTTGGTAACGAACAACATGAATTGATCAACATCGGTAAAGCCGGACGTTCTCGTTGGATGCGCAAACGCCCAACTGTACGTGGTAGCGTAATGAACCCTAATGATCACCCACACGGTGGTGGTGAAGGTAAAGCTCCAATCGGACGTAAAGCTCCAGTTTCACCTTGGGGACAACCAGCACTTGGTTACAAAACACGTAACAAGAAAGCTAAATCAGACAAACTTATCGTTCGTCGTCGCAAGACTAAATAATTTACTTGACCATGTGTCGCACATTTTGAGAGGAGGTACACCATGGGTCGTAGTTTGAAAAAAGGACCTTTTGTCGATGACCATTTGATGAAGAAGGTCGAAGCACAACAAGGCGCTGAAAAGAAAAAAGTGATCAAAACTTGGTCACGTCGTTCCACAATCTTCCCAAGTTTTATCGGATTTACAATTGCTGTGTATGATGGACGGAAACATGTACCAGTTTACATCCAAGAAGACATGGTAGGACACAAACTAGGTGAATTTGCACCAACAAGAACTTATCGCGGACACGCTGCCGACGATAAGAAAACAAGACGCTAATTTTGAGGGGAGGATATCCAAAAATGGCAGAACAAATCACATCAGCGAAAGCAACTGCTAAAACAGTCCGCGTTTCTCCTCGTAAATCACGTCTAGTTATTGATTTGATCAGAGGGAAAAGCGTTGCTGAAGCAATCGCGATCTTGAAGTTCACACCAAACAAAGCGGCTGGAATCATCGAGAAAGTCTTGATGTCAGCTATCGCTAATGCAGAAAACAATTTTGACTTAGATGTTGAAAACTTGATTGTTTCTGAAGCATTCGTCAACGAAGGACCAACAATGAAACGTTTCCGTCCACGTGCGAAAGGTTCAGCTTCTCCAATCAACAAACGTACAAGTCATATTACTGTAGTCGTATCAGAAAAATAAGGAGGGACAATCAGTGGGTCAAAAAGTACATCCAATTGGAATGCGTGTAGGCATCATCCGTGACTGGGATGCAAAATGGTATGCTGAAAAAGAGTATGCTGAATTTCTACATGAAGATTTGAAAATCCGTAAATTTATCGCATCTAAACTTGCTGATGCCGCTGTGTCAACAATTGAAATCGAGCGCGCAGCAAATCGCGTAAATATTTCAATCCACACAGCTAAACCAGGTATGGTTATCGGTAAAGGCGGATCTGAAGTCGAAAACCTAAGAAAAGAATTAAACAAATTAACTGGCAAACGAGTTCACATCAACATCGTTGAAATCAAAAAACCAGATTTAGATGCTAAATTAGTAGGCGAAGGAATCGCACGTCAATTAGAAAACCGTGTTGCTTTCCGTCGTGCGCAAAAACAAGCGATCCAACGCACAATGCGTTCTGGCGCTAAAGGAATCAAAACACAAGTATCTGGTCGTCTAAACGGAGCAGATATCGCTCGTTCAGAAGGCTATTCAGAAGGAACAGTTCCACTTCATACATTACGTGCGGATATTGATTACGCATGGGAAGAAGCAGATACAACATACGGAAAACTAGGAGTTAAAGTGTGGATTTATCGTGGAGAAATTCTTCCAACTAAAAAGAACACTGAGAAAGGAGGGAAATAAACATGTTAGTACCTAAACGTGTAAAACACCGTCGTGAATTCCGCGGGAAAATGCGCGGTGAAGCGAAAGGCGGAAAAGAAGTAGTTTTCGGTGAATACGGCTTGCAAGCTGTTGAATCACACTGGATCACAAACCGCCAAATCGAAGCTGCCCGTATTGCAATGACTCGTTATATGAAACGTGGCGGGAAAGTATGGATCAAAATTTTCCCTCACAAATCTTATACGGCCAAAGCAATTGGGGTACGTATGGGTTCTGGTAAAGGGGCTCCTGAAGGATGGGTATCACCAGTAAAACGTGGTAAAATCATGTTTGAAATTGCCGGCGTTCCCGAAGAAGTTGCGCGTGAAGCGTTACGTCTTGCTTCTCACAAATTGCCAGTGAAAACAAAGATCGTAAAACGTGAGGAAATGGGTGGTGAATCGAATGAAGGT
The DNA here is from genome assembly GCF_051714805.1 of Enterococcus sp. AZ091. Classification (NCBI taxonomy): domain Bacteria; kingdom Bacillati; phylum Bacillota; class Bacilli; order Lactobacillales; family Enterococcaceae; genus Enterococcus; species Enterococcus sp. AZ091. The sequence continues at coordinate 960,928 of NZ_JBIOSO010000001.1, forward strand.
TAAAGAAATCAGAGAATTAACCACTGCCGAAATGCTAGATCAAGAAAAACAATTGAAAGAAGAATTGTTTAATCTTAGATTCCAATTAGCTACAGGACAATTAGAAAACACTGCACGTATCAAAGAAGTACGTAAATCGATTGCACGCATCAAAACAGTATTGCGTGAACAAGCAAAGTAATAGTGGAAGGAGGCCATTTAGCGTATGACTGAAGAAAGAAATCAACGCAAAGTTTACCAAGGTCGCGTGGTATCCGACAAGATGGATAAAACAATCACTGTTGTCGTTGAAACTAAGAAAAACCACCCTATCTACGGCAAACGTCTGAACTATTCTAAGAAATACAAAGCACACGATGAAAACAACGAAGCAAAAGTTGGCGATATCGTGAAAATTATGGAAACTCGTCCATTATCAGCTACGAAACGTTTCCGTCTAGTAGAGATTGTTGAAAAGGCAGTGATTATCTAATCACACGAGATTTTCCTATATAGATTGTGAATTGCAAAATCTGAAAGGAGGATACACATCGTGATCCAAGCAGAAAGCCGATTAAGAGTGGCGGACAACTCAGGTGCCCGTGAAATTCTAACGATCAAAGTCCTTGGCGGATCTGGTCGTAAAACTGCGAATATTGGTGACGTGATCGTTGCTACGGTCAAACAAGCAACGCCAGGTGGGGTTGTCAAAAAAGGTGACGTCGTTAAAGCCGTTATCGTTCGTACAAAATCAGGAGCACGTCGTACAGACGGTTCTTACATTAAATTTGATGAAAATGCTGCGGTTATTATCCGTGACGATAAGAGCCCACGTGGAACTCGTATCTTTGGACCAGTTGCTCGCGAATTACGTGAAGGCAACTTTATGAAGATCGTTTCCCTAGCACCAGAAGTATTGTAATAGTGATTCTTATCTAAAGGAGGTGCGAAACAAACATGTTTGTTAAAAAAGGCGATAAAGTTAAAGTTATCACTGGTAAAGACAAAAACAAAGAAGGCGTTGTACTTGCAGCGTTTCCTAAGAAAGACAAAGTCGTTGTTGAAGGTGTGAACGTCGTTAAAAAACACCAAAAACCTTCTCAAACAGCTCCTCAGGGCGGAATCGTCGAGATGGAAGCACCAATTCATGTTTCTAACGTGATGGTGGTTGATCCTTCGAACGGTGAAGCAACACGTGTAGGCTATAAAGAAGTTGACGGCAAAAAAGTCCGCGTTTCTAAAAAAACCGGAGAAGTTCTTGATAAATAATCAAATAAAGGAAGGAGGGGCTAACAGATGAACCGCCTTAAAGAAAAATATTCAAAAGAAGTTGTCCCATCATTAATGGACAAATTTAACTACAGCTCAGTTATGCAAGCACCAAAAGTTGATAAAATCGTTATCAACATGGGTGTTGGTGATGCTGTATCGAATGCAAAAAACTTAGATAAAGCTGTTGAAGAATTACAATTGATCTCAGGTCAAAAACCATTGATCACAAAAGCGAAAAAATCTATTGCTGGATTCCGTTTACGTGAAGGAATGCCAATCGGTGCGAAAGTTACTCTACGCGGCGAAAGAATGTATGAATTCTTAGACAAGTTAGTAACAGTTTCATTGCCACGTGTCCGTGACTTCCACGGTGTCAGCAAAAAAGCGTTCGACGGACGCGGAAACTACACATTAGGAATCAAAGAACAATTGATCTTCCCTGAAGTAGATTATGATTTGATCGATAAAGTACGTGGTATGGATATCGTTATTGTAACAACAGCCAACACAGATGAAGAATCTCGTGAATTGTTGTCACAATTAGGCATGCCATTCCAAAAATAAAAAAAGGAGGCGAACTACGTGGCTAAAAAATCAATGATTGCTAAAAACAAACGCCCTGCTAAATTCTCAACACAAGAGTATACTCGTTGCGAACGTTGCGGACGTCCACATTCAGTTTATCGTAAATTTCATCTTTGCCGTATTTGCTTCCGCGAACTTGCCTATAAAGGACAAATTCCCGGCGTGAAGAAAGCTAGCTGGTAAACTATACTCGCATAAAGGAGGTAAATTATCCCATGGTCATGACAGATCCAATCGCAGATTTTCTAACGCGTGTACGTAATGCCAATATGGTAAAACACGAAAGCTTAGAAGTACCTGCTTCAAAAATCAAACGTGATATCGCTGAAATCTTGAAACGTGAAGGTTTCGTTCGCGATGTTGAATATATCGAAGATGACAAACAAGGCGTGATCCGCGTATTCTTGAAATACGGCAAAAACGGTGAACGTGTTATCACAAACTTGAAACGTATCTCTAAACCAGGTTTGCGTGCTTATGTCAAAGCTGACGAAGTGCCAAAAGTATTGAACGGTTTAGGAATCGCGATCATCTCAACTTCTGAAGGTGTTATCACTGACAAAGAAGCAAGAGCAAAAAATGTTGGCGGCGAAGTAGTCGCTTATGTATGGTAATTTAAAATAATCCACAAGGAGGTGCCTCTAAGTGAGTCGTATCGGTAATAAGATCGTCGTTCTTCCTGCAGGTGTTGAAATCAAACAAGATGGAAACGACATTACAGTTAAAGGACCTAAAGGTGAATTGAAACGTACTTTTTCTTCTGATATCAAAATGAATATCGAAGGAAACGAAGTAACATTCACTCGTCCAAACGATAGTAAAGAAATGAAAACTATCCACGGAACTACCCGTGCAAACTTCAACAACATGGTTGTTGGTGTTTCTGAAGGTTTCCAAAAAGCGTTAGAATTGATCGGGGTTGGGTACCGTGCTCAATTACAAGGTAAAAAACTTGTATTGAACGTTGGTTACTCTCATCCGGTTGAAATCGAAGCGCCAGCTGGAATCGAAATTGAAGTTCCTTCAAACACTTCTGTGATCATCAAAGGATCAGATAAAGAAGTTGTTGGCGAATTAGCTGCTAATATTCGTGGCGTTCGTCCTCCAGAACCTTATAAAGGCAAAGGAATTCGTTATGTTGGCGAATTTGTACGTCGTAAAGAAGGTAAAACTGGTAAATAGTCGTAAGCATTTACGACTAGCGGCTTAGGCTAGCAAATAAAAAGAGGTGACAATTGTGATTACAAAACCAGATAAAAATAAAACACGTCAGAAAAGACATCGTCGTGTACGTAACAAAATCTCTGGTACTGCTGAGTGCCCACGCTTAAACGTGTTCCGTTCGAACAAAAACATCTACGCTCAAATCATTGATGACGTAGCGGGTGTGACGCTAGCAAGTGCCTCTGCCTTAGATAAAGAAATTTCAGGTGGAAACAAAACTGAACAAGCACAAGCTGTCGGCAAATTAGTTGCAGAACGTGCAGCAGCAAAAGGTATTAAAGTAGTAGTCTTTGACCGTGGTGGATACCTTTACCATGGCCGTGTAGCAGCTTTAGCTGAAGCAGCTCGCGAAAATGGATTGGAATTTTAAGAGAAGGAGGAACACCATTCATGGTTTATATTGATCCAAAACATTTGGAATTAGAAGACCGCGTTGTTGCGATCAACCGTGTAACTAAAGTTGTTAAAGGTGGACGTCGTCTACGTTTTGCTGCATTAGTTGTTGTCGGTGATAAAAACGGACACGTAGGTTTCGGTACTGGTAAAGCACAAGAAGTACCAGAAGCAATCCGTAAAGCAATCGAAGACGCGAAGAAAAACTTGGTAGAAGTACCAATGGTTGGTTCTACAATCCCTCACGAAGTTATCGGTGTATTCGGCGGCGGACGCATCCTTATGAAACCTGCTGTAGAAGGTTCTGGGGTAGCTGCTGGTGGACCCGTTCGTGCCGTATTGGAATTAGCTGGGGTAGCGGATATCACATCTAAATCTTTAGGTTCTAACACACCAATCAACGTTGTTCGCGCAACAGTTGAAGGGTTGAAACAATTGAAACGCGCTGAAGAAGTGGCAGCACTTCGCGGCAAATCAGTGGAAGAATTAATCGGTTAAGGAGGACACTATAATGGCTGAATTGAAAATCACTTTAAAACGCAGTATTATTGGACGTCCCCAAAACCAACGCGATACTGTAAAAGCGTTAGGTCTTACAAAGTTGAATTCAACAGTAGTAAAACCAGCTAATGATGCAATCAAAGGCATGGTCAACACTGTTTCTCACTTAGTGGACGTTGAAGAAGTCTAAGGATCAGCAGATCTAGTTTGATTAAGGAGGTGCCAAACCTATGAAACTTCATGAATTAAAACCATCAGAAGGATCACGCCAAGTACGTAACCGTGTTGGTCGCGGAACTTCATCTGGTAACGGTAAAACAGCTGGACGCGGACAAAAAGGTCAAAAAGCTCGTTCAGGTGGCGGAGTACGTTTAGGCTTTGAAGGGGGACAAACACCATTGTTCCGTCGTTTGCCAAAACGCGGCTTTACAAATGTCAACCGCAAAGAATATGCAGTTATCAATCTTGATGTCTTAAACCGCTTTGAAGACGGTGCAGAAGTAACACCTGTTGCTTTGCATGAAGCTGGAATCGTCAAAGATGAAAAAGCTGGAATCAAAGTATTAGCAAATGGAGAACTAACGAAGAAATTGACTGTGAAAGCAGCAAAATTCTCAAAAGCAGCTGAAGAAGCAATCGTTGCTGCTGGTGGATCAATCGAGGTGATCTAATGTTCAAACTACTAAAGGACGCCTTTAAAGTAAAAGATATTAGATCGAGAATTTTCTTCACCGTACTTATCTTGTTTGTCTTTCGTCTGGGTACACATATTACTGTGCCAGGCGTAGACGCAAGCCGTTTGCGGGAAATTGCTGATCTACCGTTTCTGAACATGTTGAACTTGGTCAGCGGTGGCGCGATGCAGCAATTCTCGATTTTCTCAATGGGTGTGTCACCATATATTACTGCGTCAATCGTTATTCAGTTGTTGCAGATGGATATCGTGCCAAGATTTGTTGAGTGGTCGAAGCAAGGGGAAGTTGGTCGTAAGAAATTGAATCAAGCAACTCGTTACCTAACATTGGTTTTGGCCTTTGTTCAGTCGATGACGTTAACTGCAGGGTTCAACTATTATACACAACTTGGCTTTGTCAACAATCCAAATATCTCGACGTTTGTGGTGATTGGTTTGATCTTAACAGCAGGTACGATGCTCGTTACTTGGTTAGGAGAACAAATCACAGAACGCGGAATTGGAAATGGTGTGTCAATGATTATCTTTGCAGGGATCATTTCACGCTTACCTGCTAGTATCAAGGAATTGGTAGAAGATTATTTCATCAATGTGGATCCATCAGATATTTGGATGAATGCATTGTTTATGGTCTTGCTTGTCGTTGCTGTTTTGGTCATCATCACATTTGTGACGTATGTCCAACAAGCAGAACGAAAGATTCCAATCCAATATACGAAGCGAGTAGCTGGTGCGCCAACAAGTAGTTATCTTCCATTGAAGGTCAATGCTGCCGGTGTAATCCCAGTTATCTTTGCTAGTTCGTTTATTACAACACCAAATGCGATCATTCAAGCATTAGGCAGTTCGTATAAAGGCGAAACTTGGTATGAAGTAGTACAAACGATTTTTAGTTATAACACCGTACCTGGTGCGATCATCTATACTGTTTTGATCGTGGCGTTTACGTTCTTCTATGCATTTGTACAAGTTAACCCTGAGAAATTAGCGGAAAACCTACAAAAACAAGGAAGTTACATTCCAAGTGTGCGCCCTGGTAAAGGAACAGAAGAATACGTCTCACGTCTGCTTATGCGATTAAGTACAGTAGGATCGGTCTTCTTAGGACTAGTTGCGCTGTTGCCGATCATCGCTCAGATGGTTTGGAACTTGCCGCAATCAATCGGTTTAGGTGGAACAAGTTTATTGATCGTTATCGGGGTAGCTCTGGATACTGCGAAGCAGCTAGAAGGACTTATGCTGAAACGGAAATATACTGGTTTTATCAATTAAAGTTATTGAAGTGTTGAGGTCTTCCTCAACACTATTCAAAAACTTACAGGAGGAATTAGAATGAACCTCATTTTAATGGGACTACCTGGTGCCGGTAAAGGTACTCAGGCAGAACGTATCGTTGCTGAATACGGTCTTCCTCATATTTCAACAGGCGATATGTTTCGGGCTGCAATGGCGAACGAAACAGAATTAGGCCTGAAAGCAAAATCTTACATGGATCAAGGCGCTTTGGTTCCAGATGAGGTCACCAACGGTATCGTCAAAGAGCGTTTAGCTGAACCAGACACAGAGAAAGGCTTCTTATTGGATGGCTTTCCGCGGACTTTGGAACAAGCTGAAGCATTGGACGAAATGTTGAAAGACCTAAACAAAAAACTAGATGCTGTCATTGATATTCATGTTCCTGAAGAAGTTCTCGTAGAACGTTTAGCCGGCCGCTTCATGTGCCGCAATTGTGGGGCAACTTATCATAAATTGTTCAATCCGCCAAAAGTGGAAGGAACATGTGATCGTTGTGGAAGTCATGACTTCTACCAACGTGAAGATGATAAGCCTGAGACGGTCAAAAATCGTCTAGCTGTCAATATCAAAAGCAGTGAACCAATCTTAGCTTATTACAAAGAAAAAGGTTTATTGCAGTCGATTGATGGTGATCGCGACATCGATGCTGTATTTAAAGATGTTAAAAACATCATTGACTAATCATAGATTGCCCGTCACCGACTTGCAGCTACAAAACTTTCTCTTGAAACCTTTGACAGAGTATGATAAAATATGTCAGTCCGACTTCTACTGTTATTAAGTAGAAGCATAGTTTGAGAATATCAGGTGGGAACCCCGTTTCCGCCATTTTATCGTGTGAAAATCACAAGTACAAGGAGGTACTGTGCGTGGCAAAAGAAGATATGATTGAAGTCGAAGGTACAGTCGTCGAAACTTTGCCGAATGCAATGTTTAAAGTCGAATTGGAAAACGGACACCAAGTTCTAGCGACCGTTTCTGGTAAGATCCGGATGCACTACATTCGTATATTACCTGGAGACAAAGTGACGGTTGAATTATCACCGTATGACCTGAACCGTGGCCGCATTACTTATCGCTTTAAATAATTGTACTCCGTAAAACCACAGGAGGTATTATCATGAAAGTAAGACCATCAGTAAAACCAATGTGCGAACATTGTAAAGTAATTCGTCGTAAAGGACGCGTTATGGTGATTTGCCCAGCAAATCCAAAACATAAACAACGTCAAGGATAATCGGAGGTGTAACAAATATGGCTCGTATTGCAGGAGTAGATATTCCTCGTGATAAACGTGTGGTCGTTTCACTTACTTATATCTATGGTATTGGTAACACGACTGCAAAACAAATTTTAGCAAACGCTGGCGTTTCTGAAGAAGTTCGTGTTCGTGATCTAACGAATGAACAAACAGATGCTATCCGTGCTGAAGTTGATAAATTAAAAGTTGAAGGTGACCTTCGTCGTGAAGTGAACTTGAACATCAAACGTTTGATGGAAATCGGTTCATACCGTGGTATCCGTCATCGCCGTGGATTGCCAGTTCGTGGACAAAACACGAAAAACAATGCACGTACTCGTAAAGGCCCGTCTAAAACAGTCGCAGGCAAGAAAAAATAATTCCTAAGTGAAGGAGGTTAAAACTTCATGGCAGCAAAAAAAGTGAGTCGTAAACGCCGTGTGAAAAAGAATATTGAAGCGGGTATTGCACATATTCACTCAACATTCAATAATACAATCATTATGATCACTGATACTCATGGGAATGCATTAGCATGGTCATCAGCTGGTTCATTAGGTTTCAAAGGAAGCAAAAAATCTACTCCTTTTGCCGCTCAAATGGCAGCAGAAACAGCTACCAAAGCAGCAATGGAACACGGATTAAGAACTGTAGAAGTAACAGTTAAAGGACCTGGTTCTGGACGTGAAGCAGCAATTCGTTCATTACAAGCAGCAGGTTTGGAAGTGACTGCAATCCGTGACGTGACTCCAGTCCCTCATAATGGATGCCGCCCTCCAAAACGCCGTCGTGTTTAATGAGTGCTGCTCATTTTGAGTGTAACAATTACGTCATTGAACAAGACACTTTTCGTTTTGAAAGGGGTAAAAGATAAGAATGATTGAATTCGAAAAACCAAGAATCGCAAAGATTGATGAAGAAAAAGATTATGGCAAGTTCATCGTTGAGCCTCTTGAAAGAGGATACGGAACTACTTTAGGAAATTCCTTACGTCGTATTTTATTATCTTCTTTACCTGGTGCAGCAATCACCAATATTCAAATCGATGGAGTTTTACACGAATTCTCAACTGTTAAGGGCGTTCGGGAAGACGTTGCTCAAATCATCTTGAATATCAAAGGTCTTGCATTAAAAATGTACGGGGATGAAGAAAAAACCCTGGAAATCGATATTACAGGACCTGCTACAGTAACTGCTGGCGATATCATCGTAGACAGTGATGTAGAAATCCTTAACAAAGATATGTATATCTGCAACGTTTCTGAAGGAGCTTCATTCCATGCTCGCTTAACTGTGAAACCTGGACGCGGCTACGTTCAAGCAGATGAAAATAAAAAAGAAGACATGCCAATCGGTGTTCTTCCAGTCGATTCAATCTATACACCAGTACGTCGTGTGAACTACCAAGTAGAAAATACTCGTGTTGGTCGTCGTGATGATTTTGACAAATTAACGATGGAAATATGGACTGATGGCTCAATTGAACCATTGGAAGCAATGAGTTTAGCTGCAAAAATCATGACCGAACATTTAGACATCTTTGTAAACCTAACGGACGAAGCGAAAAACGCTGAGATCATGGTGGAAAAAGAAGAAACACAAAAAGAAAAAATGTTGGAAATGACGATTGAAGAATTAGACTTGTCTGTTCGTTCATACAACTGTCTAAAACGTGCAGGAATCAATACTGTACAAGAATTGACTAATAAATCTGAACCAGAAATGATTAAAGTACGGAACTTAGGCCGTAAATCTCTTGAAGAGGTCAAAGTGAAATTACACGATCTTGGTTTAGGACTACGTAAAGACGATTAATACGTCTTCGATTACGTTAGTTTCGGCTCGTCTGATCGAGACGACATACGAAAGTGAAGGAGGGAAACCACGTGAGTTATCGTAAACTAGGACGCACATCTAGCCAACGTAAAGCGATGTTGCGTGATTTAACAACTGATTTATTCATTAACGAACGCATCGTTACGACTGAAGCTCGTGCGAAAGAAGTTCGTTCAACTGCAGAAAAAATGATCACTTTAGGTAAACGTGGTGATTTGCATGCACGTCGCCAAGCTGCCGCATTTGTTCGTAATGAAGTTGCTAGCGTTCGTGAAGAAAACGAAGAAGTAGTTATTGAATCAGCTTTGCAAAAACTATTCAATGACATCGCTCCTCGTTACACAGATCGCCAAGGTGGCTACACTCGCATCTTGAAAACAGAACCAAGACGCGGAGATGCTGCACCAATGGTTATCCTAGAACTTGTTTAAAATCACACTTATCATCACTTTATAGATGTTTATTAAGAGTGTTATGATGTTGGAAGAAACTTTCCGAGTCTAGCTCAGCGCCTACACCTCGATGTATTTCGAGGTGTACGCACTCATCATAAAGTGCTTTTTTTTTACTTTCGATGATCTGTCTTGACAGGTCATGGCAAGTGAAAACAAAGTTCTGTTTGGAAATCTCATCGGAATGATTGAAAATAACTTACTTTTTTGGTAGTGTAAGTAAGAATTAACTGGAATGAAGGAGTATATCATGAAGCCGATCATTGAATTGAATGCTATCACCGTTCGTTATACCGAAGAAGATCGTCCGGCGTTGAAGAATGTCTCTTTGTCCATTGAGCAAGGAGAATGGGTTGCGCTTATCGGTCATAACGGTTCAGGAAAATCGACCTTGGCCAAAACGATCAACGGTTTGATTTTACCGCAAGAAGGAAGCGTTGCAGTGGGAGACATGCTGCTTAATGAAGAAAATATTTGGAATATCCGTAAAATGGTCGGAATGGTTTTTCAAAATCCCGACAATCAATTTGTCGGTTCAACTGTAGAAGATGATGTGGCATTTGGTCTTGAGAACCAAGGGATTCCTCGTGACGAAATGGTGATCAGAGTCAAAAATGCTCTAGAACAAGTCCGGATGGAAGAATTTGCAACACGAGAACCAGCCAGACTTTCTGGGGGACAAAAACAGCGAGTAGCCATCGCTGGTGTTGTGGCATTACGTCCCGATATCATCATTTTAGATGAGGCAACTAGTATGCTTGATCCTGAAGGAAGAGAAGAAGTTATTTCCACGATCAAGAAAATCAAGGAAGAAAATAATTTAACTGTTCTGTCAATCACCCATGATATTGATGAGGCAGCCAATGCCAATCGGGTCATGGTCATGCGCCAAGGAGAACTTGTTCGTGAAGGGACGCCGGCAGAAATCTTTTCGGCTGGCCCAGAATTGATCGAATTGGGTCTAGATTTGCCTTTTCCAGAAAAATTGAAGGCAGCTTTGAAGCAGCGCGGCATCTCTGTGCCTGCAGCGTACTTGACAGAGGAAGGAATGGTGGATTGGCTATGGACATCCGTTTTGAAAAAGTAGCATTTACTTATCAACCGCATTCCCCATTTGAGCAACGCGTGTTATTCGATATTGATCTCGAAATCAAAGAAGGCTCGTATACAGCATTGGTGGGTCACACTGGTAGTGGCAAATCAACATTACTACAACACTTGAATGCATTATTAAAGCCAACAGCGGGCAAAGTGACGATTGATGATCGCGTGATCACTCCTGAAACTGATAATAAGAATTTAAAACCATTGCGTAAAAAAGTAGGAATCGTCTTTCAATTTCCTGAATCGCAATTGTTTGAAGAAACTGTGGCTCGAGATATCGCTTTTGGTCCCCAAAATTTTGGTGTGAGTGAAGAAGCGGCAGCTGAATTAGCGAAAGAGTACATTAAACTCGTTGGTTTAGATGAAAGCTTTCTTGAACGTTCCCCATTTGATCTCTCAGGAGGACAGATGCGCCGAGTAGCCATTGCCGGGGTCTTAGCAATGGAACCGGAAGTATTGGTATTAGATGAGCCGACAGCGGGTTTAGATCCACAAGGACGCAAAGAAATGATGGAGATGTTCCAGCGACTCCATCAAGAGAAAAATATGACCATCATCTTAGTGACCCATTTGATGGATGATGTGGCTAATTTTGCAGATTATGTCTATGTATTAGAAAAAGGACGAATCGTTAAAGAGGGTGCACCGAAGAATGTTTTTCAAGATATCGAATGGCTACAAGAAAAACAATTAGGCGTACCAACAGCAACTGCTTTTGCAGCGTTGTTGCAAGCGAAAGGGTTGCATTTCGAACACTTGCCATTGACAGCAGAAGAACTTGCGGATCAACTCGTAGCAAAGGAGGCGACCGCAAATGATGAATAAACTAATCTTTGGCCGCTTTATTCCAGGAGATTCCTTTATCCATAAACTCGATCCACGGGTGAAATTACTTGCCAGTTTTTATTTTATTGGAATCATTTTTTTGGCAAACAATTGGCAGAGCTATCTTTTGGCGGCTGTTTTTACGCTATTTAGCATTTTTCTTTCCAAAATTGATTTGGGTTTTTTCGTTCGTGGTGTTCGCCCGTTGATCTGGCTGATTTTATTCACTGTAGCATTGCAGATTCTCTTTACGACGGGTGGAGAAGTCTATTGGTCCTGGTGGATCTTCAATATTACCGAATTTGGTTTGCAGAATGGTGCGTTCATTTTTTGCCGTTTTGTTTTGATTATTTTTATGTCGACATTGCTGACGTTGACGACACCACCTTTGGAGTTGTCAGATGCAATCGAATATATATTACGCCCATTAAAAGCCATCCGATTTCCCGTGCATGAAATTTCTTTGATGCTGTCGATCGCACTTCGCTTTGTGCCGACATTAATGGATGAGACTGAGAAAATTATGAATGCCCAGCGTGCCCGCGGAGTCGATTTCGGAGAAGGCGGGTTGTTGCAAAAGATGAAAGCCATCGTCCCATTGCTGATCCCTTTGTTTGTCAGCAGTTTTAACCGGGCAGAGGACCTAGCTACAGCCATGGAGGCTAGAGGCTATCAAGGCGGTGAAGGGCGGACCAAGTATCGGATTCTTCACTGGCACAACCGCGACACACTCGTAGTGTTGGTCTTTGTGCTCTTTACAGTAGGTTTAGTATTATTAAGAGGATAAAAGTAAATGTCTGGGGAGTGCAATCGGCTCCTCAGATTTTTTTGAGAAAATGAAAGCAGGTGAGAAGATGGTACGTTATAAAGCAACGATTGCTTACGATGGCACCAATTTCCAAGGATTTCAGCGCCAACCCAATGGACGCACAGTACAAGAAGAAATCGAAAAAACATTGACTCGCATGAACAATGGACAAGCAGTCCAAATCCACGGTTCAGGACGGACCGATGCGGGTGTCCATGCTTTAGGTCAAGTGATTCATTTTGACTTTGACGAACGTCCATTAGAAAAAATGCGCTTTGGACTTGATACACAAACACCGGAAGATATTGCTGTGAAACAGGTGGAAATCGTCGATGAACACTTTCACGCCCGCTATCTTGTGCGGGAGAAGACCTATCAATTTCGCGTAGATATCGGCAAACCACGAAGCCCTTTTCGTAGATATTACGCAAGCTATTACCCGTATCCGTTGGACCTAATGAAAATCCAGCAAGCTTTACCCGATTTATTAGGTACGCATGATTTTACCAGTTTTTGTGCCACTGGCAGCTCCGTAGAAGATAAAGTCCGGACGATTCACCAAGCTAGTATGGAAGTGAATGAGGCCGGAGACGAACTACTCTTTACCTTTCGAGGCGATGGCTTCTTATATAAAATGATCCGCATCATGGTCGGAACCCTGTTGAAGATCGGTAATGGACGCTTACCAGCAGATAGCATTCCCGCCATTATTGCCCAAAAAGACCGCAATGCCGCTGGACCTACGGCTCATCCGGAAGGGTTGTATTTGGTTCGCGTAGCCTATGAATAAAAGAGAACTAAAAGAAAGAAGCGCCTCCTAAGGTTCGATTCGTATCGATCCGTTGGGGGGCGCTTCTTTTCGCAGCTGACTGCTATTGTGGCAGATAAAGAAGGTATCGATTGATCTCATCTGCCTGGCTTGTCTGTGGGTGTGTGTTCTATCTCAGCTGCTACTTTTCTTTGATAGAAATAGCGGAACAAAATAAAGAGCAGTAGGCAGCTAAAGAATAAAATGACTCCGATCACAAAACCTTGCGGTAAATAAGTCAGTTCAAGATGGTGGGTACCGCTTGGGATCTTCACACTGATAAACGCATCTTGGAAAGCGTCAATAGCGATAGGTTTGCCATCCAGTTTGGCAGACCAGCCCTTGTCATAAGGAATCGTAGTGATAAGCTGCTGTTCTTTCTCAGTAGTGATATCGGCTTCGGCATTTCGTTTGCCGACAGTCATCGCAACACCTCTCTCTTGAATGGCATCGATTGCCCGTTGAAAGGCGGTAGTGTCTAATGTCACCACCTGTGGGTTTTGGAAAGAAATTGACTGAGTGCCATAGAAACTTGCCGTAAACTGCACGGTCGTTGCCGTATCATAGTAGCCTAGATCATAATATTGACCATTGATTCCAATTTGACTTTCCCGCTGTTCCCCGTTCACAGTGATCGTAGCTGTAGAACTCTCTAATTCACCGAAGTTTGCCGGATACAGACTAAGATAGGCTTGGGAATGAGCAGGTACTTCTACTTGCCAAGTAATTTCTTTCGCCACATTGCTTTCTTGCTCTTGGAATGTCGTGTACATGCCATTTTCAGTGATATCGGTGTTTTTGCTGTGAATGACAGTGATCGGTTGAAAATCAAAATAGTTTTGTTCAATGTTTGCCAAACCGTTGATCAAATTCTTCTGGCTGGTTAGATTGTCGTTGGCAGGCTGTTGGATCTTATTGATCGAAGGCTCTGCTAACATGGCAAGGGGAAGAGCGTTGCTATTTTGATAAAGCTTGTAGTCTCCAGCTTCTCCTACGCGTTCAAAACCGTATTTTGTTAAGTTTTGTTTGCTAATATTGTATTTGATGCCGGTGAAAGCATCCATTAGCAATGTATTATTCGGATAACGGATATTAAGATTCGTTCCTCTTGAACGAAAACCTAATTTATCTAAGTAACTAGAGGAGTTGCGGTTGCGGATTGAAGAAAACATGCTGACACCGCTGTAACCATAGTTGATACTGTCATTGGAAGAAACGGGATCCAGATTTTCCAAACGGAAAAAGGTCTCATTGTCTTTATCGGCTTGATCCACCAATTGCTTGATTGAAGGATAAGGATCAGTGAACAGACTTCGAGAGGCGTAATTCCAATCATTTAAGATTCCGCGAACCATCCCACTCGTGTTGATCGCCATTTCACCGCAAACGAAAACCAACAAGAGAAGTGCCACTTTCTTTTTAGTTAGCATACCAAGTTGTCCGAAACCGATACACAGCAAGTAAAGGGCAAAGAAAACAATCGTTAACGCAAACGAGGCTGTGGTGACGAATTCATACGAGTTTCCTCCCAGTCCATAAGAAAGTGCAAAGAGAGCAATCGTAGATAGTCCGACAATCACAAACAGACCTCGGTCTTTTTGCTGCAGCTGTTCCCAACCATAACCAGCCAAAAGAATCACTAGAAAGGAGAACAAATAGGCATAGCGGAACAAGAACATGTTTGGGGCATGCATCCCATGCCAGAAGAGATTCAAGGGAACGATATAGAAACTGGCGATCAAAATGCTAAACAATCCAGCATATAGCAGTTTATCTTTTAAAGGAATTCTCTTAGAAACAAAGTATAAAATACAAAGTAGTAATGGCAGTAGGCCAATATAAATAAACGGGATCGAACCGTATTTAGTTGTATCATATACGCCAATCATATTTTTCATTACAAGATCGAAAACACCAGTAGCTTCTGTCTTGAACTTCGTGATAGTGGACAATTCTTCCCCATTTGAACGTAAATCAAGTACAGCAGGCAAAATGATGATCATGGAAGCCCCACCGGCTAATAAAGAAGTGATGCCATAAGGGATGATTGCTTTCTTGTTTTGCTTCCAATCGCGACCTAATTGCACGAATAGATACAAGACGGAGAACACTCCGATCATGAATCCCATATAAAAACTTGAGATAAATAACAGTAGGTAACTGACAAACAGAAGAGTCGGTTTTTTTTGTTGCAAGAGCCGATCAATCCCTAGAATCACTAATGGCAGGTAAATAAGTGCATCTAGCCACATGATCAATTCGGAGTGAGCAGTGATAAAGGACATCAACGCATAGCAGACAGCAAGCGTAACATGATGCCACCGTTGGATTTTAAATGTTTGACTCGCGTAAAACCAAAATGCGAGTCCGGCGCTGCCGATTTTCAAAAGTGTCAGCACATAGAGCGCATCTGGCATCAATTGATTGGGAAACAATAAAACCAGCGGCGTAAAAAGACCACCTAAATAGTAAGAGATCAGTGCAAGATAGTTCAACCCTAAAGAGGCATTCCAAGTATAGAAGATACTCTGCTTGCCTAATAAGACATTACGAAAACTGGCATGGAAATTCGAAAATTGCGAAAAGGCATCGCTCGCTAAGACACTGCGGCTGCTGCCGGGATAGATTCCGATCGTTAAATAAATGACTGCCATAATCAGTAACGGCAGCAGAAAACTGGCGGTCATATAAGGCCAATGTTGTTTGATGAATGATTTGATAGTAGCCAAGAATAGTCACCTAATCCTTATGAATTTTTTATTAGTGTACCATAATTCAAAGGATTAAAAAAACAATGTCATTAGCTGTTTAAAGAAAAAACAAAGGACATAAGAAAGGAAAGGAGGAATGAAACGGAAGACAACAAAAAAGACCGCTCGCAAGAACGGCCGAAAATGTGTGGTTAAGATTATACGCGCTCAACTTTTCCAGATTTCAAAGCACGAGTTGACACCCAAACTTTTTTAGGTTTTCCGTCAATCATAACGCGAACTTTTTGCAAGTTAGGTTTCACAGTACGTTTTGTCGCATTCATTGCGTGTGAACGGTTGTTTCCACTTGTAGTTTTACGTCCAGTAAAGTAACAAACTTTAGCCATGTGGTTATTTCCTCCTTTGCCTTGATGTTGGAGCGCTATTTCAGCTCATACCATCTGAATTTATCATAGAAAGTTAGAAAATGCAAGGGTAATTTTCAAGAAAGATTGACTTTTAGCAGTAAACATTGTAAATTAAACAAGGTCAGAATACAAGAATATCTGATGCCAAGCCCCTTTTCATAAGTCACATCCTTTTATTTGACTAGCAGCTATGATAAAATGTGAGAGAAGAAAGATGGGAATATCCCGTTTAAGGAGGCTATATTATGGCTGTAAAAATCAAAACCTCATCAGGTATTATTGAAATCAGCAACGAGGTCATCGCCACAGTTGTCGGTGGCGCAGCAACAGATGTGTTTGGTATTGTGGGCATGGCCAGCAAGAAACAGATCAAGGACAACATCAATGAAATTTTACGCAAAGAAAACTATTCTCGCGGTGTCGTTGTTCGTCAAGAAGAAAACGGTATTGCAGTGGATGTCTACACGATCGTTAGCTATGGTACAAAAATTTCTGAAGTTTCCCGCAATGTGCAAGAAAAAGTGAAATATAATCTTGAAACAATGCTAGGCGTTTCAGCAAATTCAGTGAATGTTTTTGTCCAAGGTGTACGTGTACTGCCAGATTAGGCAAGTGATCCGCTTGCGGCGGATGATTTTAAGGAGGATTATCAGTGAAGGTAACGAATATCAGCGCAGGTCAGTTTCAAGAGATGGTGCAGGCAGGCGCGGCTCGTCTACAAGTAAATGCAGAGTTTGTCAATTCATTGAATGTATTTCCAGTACCTGATGGAGATACAGGAACGAATATGAATTTATCAATGACAAGCGGTGCAAAAGCAGTAGCAGATGCCACTTCAGAAAAAGTGGGCGATCTTGCCACAACTCTTTCAAAAGGACTACTAATGGGCGCACGAGGAAACTCAGGCGTCATTTTGTCTCAATTGTTCCGTGGATTTGCCAAAGCGATCCCCACGGTCGAAACATTAACTGCGCCAGAATTGGCACAAGCCTTTACACATGGGGTCGAAACCGCCTATAAAGCAGTCATGAAACCCGTAGAAGGAACGATTCTGACAGTAGCACGTATCGCTGCAGAATACGGTGAGAAAAAAGCACAAACTAGTGATGACTGTGTAGAAGTCATGAAAGCAGTCGTTCACGGAGCAAAACGTGCGCTAGCCAAAACACCAGATCTATTGCCAGTCTTGAAAGAAGTTGGTGTAGTCGATAGTGGTGGCCAAGGATTATTGTTCATTTATGAAGGGTTCTTAAATGCACTGACTGGAGAATATCAAGCCAATGAGGTCTATGAACCAACACCAGCAGCAATGGATGAAATGGTCAATGCCGAACATCATCGCAGCGTTCAAGGACAAATGGCTACAGAAGACATCAAATTCGGTTATTGTACAGAGATCATGGTCAAAATTGGTGAAGGACCAACAGTAGACAGTACGTTTGATTATGAAACATTCCGAAATTATCTAAACGAACTTGGAGATTCTCTTTTAGTCGTCAATGACGATGAGATTATCAAAGTCCATGTGCACACAGAACATCCAGGTGAAGTCATGAACTATGGCCAAAAATTTGGTTCTTTGATCAAGATCAAGGTGGATAATATGCGTGTACAGCATGAAACAATTCTGGAGCACGATCAACCCTCTGCTGCAGTGAAACGTCCGCGTACACCTTATGCAATCATTGCTATCGCAGCCGGTGATGGATTAAATAAACTATTTACCAGCTTAGGTGCAAGCTATGTGATCAGCGGTGGTCAAACGATGAATCCAAGCACGGAAGACATCGTGACTGCTATCAATGAAGTGAACGCAGATCAGGTTATCGTCTTACCAAACAATAAGAATATCTTTATGGCTGCACAACAAGCAGCAGAAGTATCGGACATCCCAGTCGCTGTTGTTGAGACTCGTACGATTTCACAAGGGATGACAGCAATGTTGGCCTTCAATGAACAAGCAACGTTAACGGAAAATCAACAAGCGATGACTGAAATCTTGTCAAGTGTTGTCAGTGGTTCGGTGACACACGCGATTCGCAATACAGCAATCGATGGAATTGAAATCACAGAAGGTGATTTCTTGGGAATGGTTGATGGGAAAATCGTGGTTTCTGTACCCGATCGTTTCTCTGCTTCCATGGATACATTGCAGAAGATGATTTCAGATGAAACAGAAATCGTTACGATTATTATCGGCGAAGAAGGAAAAGCCAAAGAAGCAGCAAAAATCGAAGCAGCATTGACAGAAATCTATCCGGAGATCGAAGTGGAGATCCATCAAGGAGATCAACCTGTTTATCCGTATCTTTTCTCGGCTGAATAAAACTTGAAAGCAGACGGGGCAAAAGTCGCAGGGCGATTTTTGTTTCCGTCTCTTTTTTGATTGATAGAGAAACAGCCTGTTTTTGCTCATCTTTTTTCATTCAAATTCTTCGTAATTTAAACAGAGAAGAGTAAAATAAAGAAAGCAATCTGCAAACAACTAGTTTTGAGGAGGGAAGAAATGCTTGATCAGCCAATCACTGTTTTGTCTGGTGTCGGAGAAAAGCGAGCAAAAGATCTCGCAGCGCTTGGAATCCAGACAATCGAAGATTTATTGCGATATTACCCCTTTCGCTACGAAGATATTCAAGAGCGTCAATTGAACGAGATACAAGATCAAGAAAAAGTCACGATCAAAGGAATCGTTGTTTCCCCGGCTGTTGTAAATCGTTTTGGTTACAAAAAGAGTCGGCTGCAGTTTCGAATGATGCAAGATCATGATGTATTCAATGTTTCCTTTTTTAATCAGCCCTATTTAAAAGATAAAGTTGTTTTGTCTGAAGAAATCGCGGTTTACGGGAAATGGGATGCGAAACGGAAATCACTAGCTGGGATGAAGATTCTTGGCAGTAAGAAGCCAGGTGATTTCGCTCCTATCTATCATGTAAACAAATCGGTACGGCAAAGTGTGCTGGTTGACTTGATCAGGCAGGCATTTGAATCATACGGAGACCAGATCGAGGAAATCTTACCTCTAACTTTAACGGAGAAATATCGGTTATTGGATCGCCAGACTGCTATGCGAGCTATGCACTTTCCAAAAGATCCGCAAGAAAGTCATCAAGCAAAGCGGCGAATCATCTTTGAAGAGTTCTTCCTATTTCAAATGCAGATCCAAGGATTGAAAATTTCCGAAAAGGCTGAAAAGAACGGCTTAGCCATTGACTATGATGTTCAGCGGTTAAAAGCTTTCACCCAGACACTGCCTTTCGAATTGACAGCTGCTCAAAAGCGAGTCACCAACGAGATCTGTCATGACCTCAAAAGTCCGCAACATATGCAGCGACTGCTGCAAGGAGATGTCGGTAGCGGCAAAACAGTTGTGGCTGCTATCGCACTGTACGCCACTATGACAGCTGGCTTTCAAGGGGCGTTAATGGTACCAACTGAGATTCTGGCACAACAACATTTGGAAAGCCTTAACCAGTTATTTGATCCGTTAGAAGTGACAACGGCACTGCTGACAGGGTCCACCAAGACAAAGGAACGGCGAGTGATCTTGGAGCAATTGGCTGCAGGTGAGATCGATATTGTCGTAGGGACGCATGCGTTGATCCAAGAAGGGGTCAATTTTGCCCGTCTAGGTTTAGTCATCACAGATGAGCAGCATCGCTTTGGTGTCAATCAGCGAAAAATATTGCGAGAAAAAGGATATTTGCCGGATGTTTTGTTCATGACGGCGACGCCGATACCACGAACCTTGGCCATCACGGCCTATGGTGAGATGGATGTTTCCATCATCGATGAGATGCCAGCTGGCCGGATTCCGGTCGAAACGCGTTGGGTACGACCACCTCAATTGGAATCTGTGCTGGACTGGGCTCGTCAGGAATTAGCGAAAGGACATCAAATGTATGTGATCTGTCCGCTGATTGAAGAATCAGAAATGTTAGATGTCAAGAATGCTACGGAGATTTACGAGCAGCTGCAGGCTTATTTTGCCCCTAACTACCAAGTGGACATTCTCCACGGCAAAATGAAAAATATAGAAAAAGACGCGATCATGGAAGAGTTCAAGGACAACCAGTTACAGATCTTGGTATCAACGACAGTTATTGAAGTAGGGGTAAATGTGCCCAATGCGACAGTCATGTTGATTATTGATGCAGATCGTTTTGGGCTAGCTCAGTTGCACCAGTTGCGGGGGCGTGTCGGCCGTGGTGCAGATGCTTCTTACTGTATTTTGGTGGCAAATCCCAAAAATGAAACTGGGGTAGAGCGGATGAAAATCATGACTGAAACCACCAATGGCTTTGTTGTCAGTGAAAAAGATCTGCAATTGCGAGGTCCCGGGGAAGTCTTTGGTAATCGTCAATCAGGTTTACCTGAATTCGCCGCAGCCGATTTAGTAGCCGATGCCCATATTCTTGAAGTTGCACAAGTAGAAGCAACTCAAATCTGGCAGAAGCACCAATGGCAGATTTTACCGGAGTATCAAGCGCTAGCCGATTATTTAGCAGCAGAAAAACGAGACAATCAATTTTTTGATTAAAGAATATGGTATACTAACTTGGAAAAATGAAGGGAGTGGCGTATGTCATGAAAATTGCCGTAGATGCCATGGGTGGCGATAACGCACCAAAAGCGATCGTTGAAGGCGTCATGTTAGCAAAAAAAGAATATCCAGAAATCGAATTTCTATTATACGGAAAAGAAGATGAAATCAGAAAATATGTGACAGACGAAAGTCAGCTTACAATCATTCATACCGATGAAAAAATCAACAGTGATGATGAACCTGTTAAAGCGATCCGCCGCAAAAAGAACGCATCGATGGTCTTAGCAGCCCAAGCGGTCAAAGAAGGTCAAGCGGATGCCATTTTCTCTGCTGGAAATACCGGGGCTTTGTTAGCTGCAGGTTTGTTTATCGTAGGTCGTATCAAAGGAATCGAACGTCCTGGCTTAATGTCGACGATGCCTGTACTTGGGAAAGAAACTGGCTTTGATATGCTGGATCTAGGAGCGAATGCTGACAATAAAGCAGAACATCTCGTTCAATATGCTGTGTTAGGTTCTTTTTACGCTCAAAAAGTCCGAGGCATTCAACAACCGCGAGTAGGGTTGCTAAACAATGGGACGGAAGAGACCAAAGGCAGCGAGTTAACCAAAAAAGCGTTTGAATTGTTGACCAAAGAATCATCGATTCACTTTATCGGAAATGTTGAAGCTAGGGAACTTTTGAACGGTGCAGCGGATGTTGTGGTCACAGATGGATTCACTGGGAACGCCGTCTTGAAATCCATTGAAGGAACCGCATTGAATATGATGTCGTTATTGAAACAATCCATCATGAATTCCGGAACCAAAGGGAAATTAGGGGCTTTATTATTGAAAGATGCCTTGCGCAATTTAAAAAATGAGATGGATTATGCCAAACACGGAGGGGCTGTCTTGTTTGGTCTGAAAGCACCAGTGATCAAAACACATGGAGCGACTGGACCAGATGCCGTGGCAGCAACCATCAAACAAATCTATACCATGTTGCAGGCAGATGTGGTTCCTCAATTGGTGGCTCATTTTGAAGAAACACCTAAGCATGAAGAGCCAACGCAATGAGACTGCAATCATTGTAATGAAAATGCAAAAAAGGACTAGACAAATTTGCATGTAAGCAGTACAATGTTTGTTAGCCATTCTATGTTTTGTGCGAACGCGTGGAGGTGAAGGCAATTGACGCGAGAAGAAGTATTCAAGAAAGTTGCAGTAGTGATCGCAAACCATTTTGAGATCGATGCAGATAAAGTAACGGATACAATGAGTATTAAAGACGACTTAAATGCTGATTCAATCAGTGTGATGGAATTCGTCTTAGAATTAGAAGATGAATTTGGTACGGAGATTTCTGATGAAGATGCCGAACAGATTGAAACAGTCGGCGGAGCAGTTGATTATATTTCAAGCCATCTTGCTTAAGACAGATACAGGAGCTGAGTCATAGATGACCCAGCTCTTTCTTTATCAGAATTTGTTTAATAACCATTCGTTTCTCGAAAAAAAGGGCCTTTTCTTTGCACCATCCTGAAAAAATGTAAATGCAATGTAAGTATTCTGAAAATTCAGTATCTTAAAAATTTATAGACTTGCAATCTAGTGAGTGATTCTATATAATTATTAAGAAAATATTACACGATGTTAAGAAAGCATTTGGAATTTGACTTATAATTCCTACTTTTTTACATTAGAGGGCACTTCATCTTATAAAAAAGAGAGGGGTATTCGATTGTCAACTGATAATCAATTACTAGATGTTCAAAACCTACATACAGGTTTTCGTATTAAAGATGATTACTATGACGCTGTAGACGGTGTTTCTTTTACGTTGGAACGCAATGAGATTTTAGCGATCGTAGGCGAATCCGGATGTGGAAAAAGTACCTTAGCTACAACGATTATGGGATTGCATGATCCAAACAATACCAAAATCACCGGTGAAATCTTATACAAAGACTTGAATTTGTCAAACTTAAATGAAACGCTTTACAACAAAATTCGCGGGAACGACATTGGGATGATTTTCCAAGATCCATTGTCCGCTTTGAACCCACTCATGCGTATTGAAGACCAAATCAAAGAAGGTTTATCTTATCATACAAATATGAATGCGGAACAGAGACAAGCCCGGGCCCTTGAATTACTAGATCAAGTAGGGATTCCAAATCCAGCACGGGTGGGTCGCCAGTATCCCCACGAATTATCCGGTGGGATGCGGCAACGGGTAATCATTGCCATTGCCATCGCATGCAAACCGCCAATTGTTATTGCTGATGAGCCAACCACTGCATTGGATGTAACCATCCAAGCACAGATCCTAGATTTATTGAAAGATTTGCAGGCTGAAACACAAACGGGAATCATTTTGATCACCCATGACTTAGGTGTAGTGGCAGAAATGGCTGATCGTGTAGCCGTTATGTATGGCGGTCAGTTTGTTGAAGTTGCCACAGCGGAAGAGTTGTTTGCCAATCCAAAACACCCTTATACACGCTCTTTGCTGAACTCAATTCCACAAGAAGATTCTCAAGACAGTGAACTGCACGTGATTGAAGGCGTCGTTCCTTCATTGAAAAACATGCCAAGAACTGGTTGCCGTTTTGCTGCTCGTATCCCTTGGATCCCAGCTAGTGACCACGAAGAAAATCCTGTCCTGCATGAAGTTGCACCAGATCATTTAGTTCGCTGTACTTGCTATAAACATTTTCATTTTAGAGACGAAGAAGGAGAAGTGTAGATGTCAGAATTAATCACAATCAAAGATCTGAAAGTCCACTATCCGATTCGCAGCGGTTTTTTCAACCGCGTAACGGACTATGTCTATGCTGTTGACGGTGTGGATTTCATCATCGAAAAGGGAAAAACTTACGGTCTGGTAGGAGAATCAGGCTCTGGAAAATCAACAACAGGGAAAGCAATCGTTGGCTTGGAAAAGATTACCAGCGGTGAAGTCATTTACGAAGGACAAGATGTCACAAAGCGCTCTGTCCGCAAAAAAATGAATTACAACAAGGATGTTCAAATGATTTTTCAAGATTCTATGTCAAGTCTGAATCCTAAAAAGCGGGTAGTGGATATTATTGCTGAACCGCTACGGAATTTTGAACGTTTGAGTGACCAAGAAGAAAAACAACGGGTGAAACGGCTTCTGGATATCGTTGGGATGCCAGAAGATGCTTTATACAAATACCCTCATGAATTCTCTGGTGGACAGAGACAACGTTTGGGGGTTGCCCGCGCAGTGGCATCGAACCCTAAATTGATCGTTGCTGATGAACCTGTTTCTGCATTGGACCTGTCTGTACAGGCACAGGTGCTCAACTTTATGAAACGAATCCAACAAGAGTTTGGCTTAAGTTTCTTATTCATCTCTCATGACTTGGGTGTTGTGAAACACATGTGCGACAATATCGCCATCATGTATAAAGGTCGTTTTGTTGAAATCGGTACACGCCAAGATATTTATCAAGATCCGCGTCATATTTATACGAAGCGGTTATTGTCAGCTATTCCTCAAATTGATGTGAAAAATCGTGAGGCGCATAAAGAAAACCGCCGTCGGGTAGAGTTGGAATATGTCACTCACCAAAAAGATTACTATGATGAAACAGGTCGTGTTTATGACCTTAGAACCATCACAGGAACACATCAAGTCGCTTTGAAAAATGGGGGTGCTGAATAATGTGGAAAACAATTCTACGTCGTTTGATATTAATGATCCCGCAAGTCATTATTTTGAGTGTCTTAATTTTCTTGATTGCACAAGCAATGCCCGGGGATCCATTTACAGGATTGATTAATCCGAACCAAGATCCAGCAGTTATTGAACGGATGCGGGAAGCAGCCGGATTGAATGATCCTTGGTATACACAATATTTCCGTTGGATCGGAAATGCACTTAAAGGAGATTTTGGTCAAAGTTTTATCTATAAACTACCAGTAGCAACATTACTTTCAGGACGGATCAGCAACACATTGTGGCTATCTTTGTTAACAGTTATCTTAACGTATGTGATCGCGATTCCTTTAGGAATGTTGGCTGGACGTTACCAAAATTCGATTTTAGATAAAGTCGTTGTCGTGTATAACTTCTTTAGTTTTGCGGTACCATTGTTTATCTTTGCATTGATTGCACTGTTTATCTTTGGTTATCGTTTAGGTTGGTTCCCAACTGGGGGGTCTGTAGCACCAGGCGTAACGGGAATGGCTGAGTTTTGGAGCCGTCTGTATCATCTGATCTTACCGGCTATCACTTCTGCGCTATTAGGTACCGCTGTGACGATCCAGTATCTGCGGAGTGAAGTGATTGATTCCAAATCATTGGATTTCGTGCGAACTGCTCGTTCGAAAGGGGTGCCAACTAGTAAAGTCTTCTCACGTCACGTGTTCCGAAATGCATCCTTGCCGATCGCATCTCAAATGGGGTATGAGATCACTTCATTGATCGCTGGTTCAGTGGTCATTGAAAAAATCTTTGCTTACCCAGGTGTCGGAAAATTATTTATCGATAGTATTGTACAGCGGGATTATGCCGTGATCACTTCGTTGACTTTGATATTAGGTCTGGCGACATTGATCGGTACGTTGCTATCAGACATCATTATGAGTATTGTCGATCCAAGAATCAGAATCCAGTAGGAGGGGATAAACGTGTCTGAAAAGAAAGAAAAAGTGTTAAAACAAGAAAGTATCCCACCTATGGGATTACAAATGATTTTTCGTGAATTTTTAAAAGACAAGATCGCTATTTTTTCATTGGTCTTGTTGGTAGCAGTACTGCTTTTCGTATTCATCGGCTCGGCAGTCATTGATCAAAGCCAAGTCATGCATGTAAGTATTCTAGATAAATATGCTGCACCAGGAGCAGTCTCACCAAATGGCGGCACCTACCTATTAGGGGCGGATGAAGGTGGCCGTGATGTTTGGGGACAATTGATCATTGGAGCGCGTAATTCGATTTTGATTGGGTTTTCCATCACGATCATTACATCGATCGTCGGAGTTGGCTTGGGGATCATTTCAGGTTACTATGGCGGGTTGATTGATAATATCTTGATGCGTATCGTCGATTTTGTCATGATCTTACCGATCATGTTGATCATTATCGTTATTGTTTCGATCGTACCTCGCTACAATGTTTGGACGTTTATCTGGGTCATGAGTGCCTTTTATTGGGTCGGAAAAGCGAGACTCTTCCGCAGTAAGACCCTTTCTGAAGGGCGCCGAGATTATGTGAGTGCGTCAAAAACATTAGGGACCAATGATTTTGTGATCATGTTTCGCGAAATCATGCCGAACTTAAGCTCATTGATCATCACCAACTTGACGATGAACTTTGCAGCAAATATCGGTATCGAAACAACTCTAACGTTCTTGGGCTTTGGTCTGCCAACGAATGTTCCAAGTTTGGGAACATTGATTGGGTACGCCAGCAGCGGTGATGTGCTGGTCAACAGACAATGGATATGGTTACCCGCGTCAATATTGATTTTAGTATTGATGTTGAGTATAAACTACGTTGGTCAGGCATTTAAGCGTTCAGCCGATGCACGTCAACGACTAGGTTAAAACAAGGAGGATACAGGATGAAGAAAAATATTTTTGGTATGGTCACACTTTTGTCAGTCTTAGCATTGGCAGCTTGTGGCGGCAATAGTGGCGGAACAGATTCATCAGGCGGCAGCAACTCAGCAACTGAAACAGAAGATATTAGCTCTATGCCGGTTGAAGTCAAAAATGACGCAGAAGCAATCAAAGGCGGTACATTGGACGTCGCAGTAGTTATGGATACACAATTCCAAGGTTTGTTCCAAACTGAATTTTATCAAGACAATTATGATTATCAGTTCATGCAACCAAGTAATGAAAGTTTATTCTTAACAGATGCTGATTTTCGAATTGTTGATGGTGGGGCTGCAAATCTTAAATTAGATGAAGACAATAACACAGCAACGATTACATTACGCGACAATTTGAAATGGTCAGATGGCGAAGATGTAACAGCAGATGACGTGATTTTCTCCTATGAAGTGATCGGTAACAAAGATTACACAGGAATCCGTTATGACAACAACTTTACAAATATTGTTGGGATGGAAGATTACCACGATGGCAAATCTGACACAATCTCAGGAATCACAAAAGAAAGCGACAAAGTCGTTAAAATTCAATACAAAGAAGTTCACCCTGGTATGATGCAAGCAGGCGGCGGTATCTGGTCTTCTGCTTTACCAAAACATGCGTTTGAAGGTATTGCAGTCAAAGATATGGAATCAAGTGATCCTGTTCGTAAAACACCAATCGTTTTCGGACCTTACGTAATGTCAAACATCGTAGCCGGTGAATCTGTAGAATACGTACCAAATGAGTATTACTACGGTGGCAAACCTAAAATGGATAAATTGTCATTTAAAGCAGTTCCAGCAGCTTCAATCGTAGAAGGTTTAAAAGCGAAGCAATATGATTTAGCATTGTCAATGCCAACAGATACTTACCCAACTTACAAAGATGCAGATGGCTACCAAATCTTGGGCCGTCCTGAGCAAGCTTATACGTATATTGGATTTAAGTTAGGTACTTGGGATGATAAAGAAGGAAAAGTTAACTACAATCCTGAATCAAAAATGGCGGACAAATCATTGCGTCAAGCAATGGGTTACGCACTAGATAATGATGCTGTCGGTAGCCGTTTCTATAATGGCCTACGTTCAAATGCGACAACATTGATCCCACCGGTATTTGGAACATTGCACGATACAGAAGTTAAAGGTTACACACAAGATATCGACAAAGCAAACAAATTGTTAGACGATGCTGGTTACAAAGATGTTGACGGCGACGGCATGCGTGAAGACAAAAACGGTGAAAAATTAACCATCAATTTTGCTTCAATGTCAGGTGGCGAAACAGCTCAACCATTGGCTGATTACTACATCCAACAATGGAATGAAATCGGCTTAGATGTGAAATACACAACTGGTCGTTTGATTGATTTCCAAGCATTCTATGATAAATTGAAAAATGATGATCCTGAAATCGATGTGTATCAAGGTGCATGGGGAACAGGTTCAGATCCTTCACCAACCGGACTTTATGGACCAAACTCAGCATTTAACTACACTCGTTTTGAATCTGATGAAAATACGAAGCTATTAGAAGCAATCGACTCTAAAGATTCATTTGATGAAGCAAAACGTAAAGAAGCATTTGATGCATGGCAAGAATACGCTGCGGATGAAGCATTTGTTATTCCTTCGCTTTACCGTAACGAAGTATTACCAGTATCTAATCGCGTCAAAGATTTCACATGGGCATATGATGCAGATCACAATCCATGGGCAACAGTTTCTGTAACAGCAGAATCTCGCTAATTTAGGAAAAGACGTTCTTTCGGGAACGTCTTTTTTTATTTTGTTCGCGGCAAAATCAATAAAAAACAATGAATCAGTCATGGAAACAAAGAGCAGGAGAATAAACGGTTAAAATTTTTTTATGGAGGCTTCAAGTTTTTGGACGAAACATTTCATAATTAGCCAAAAACCAGTATAATAGGGAAGTGTCGATAAACTAATGAAGGAATGTGGCAAATGAATACACAGCTAATGAACGAATTAAAAGAGGATTACGGCATTGTCTTCCATGATGTAGATTTACTCGAACAAGCGTTTACGCATTCATCTTATGTGAATGAGCATCGCAATTTGCACCTATCCGATAATGAGCGCCTAGAATTTCTAGGAGATGCTGTTTTAGAATTGATCGTCTCACGGTATTTGTACCGTGAACTGCCGGACCTTCCTGAAGGGAAGTTGACAAAGCTGCGGGCAGCAATCGTTCGCGAAGATAGCTTATCAATGTTTGCCAAAGATTGCCGTTTTGATCAATATATTCGGTTAGGCAAAGGAGAGGAAAACTCTGGCGGACGTAAGCGTCCCTCATTGTTATGCGATCTTTTTGAAGCTTTTTTAGGTGCGTTGTACTTGGATCAAGGTTTGGAGAGCGTCGACGGTTTCTTGACGGCTGTCGTTTTTCCAAAAGTAAAAGCAGGTGCTTTTTCCCATGAGATGGATCACAAGACCCGATTGCAGGAAGTCTTGCAGCGATCTGGCGATGTGTCCATCAACTATCGTTTAACGAAAGAAGAAGGTCCTGCCCACGAACGAATCTTTTGGACAGAAGTCTATTGTGACGATGTGCTGATTGGCGAGGGGCAAGGAAAATCAAAGAAATTATCAGAGCAAGCAGCGGCAGAAAATGCCTTAGCAAGTCTTGATCAATAAGAAAGGAATGGCGGAGTGTATTTAAAACGAATAGAGATTGCCGGTTTCAAATCCTTTGCAGACCGCACGATCATTGATTTTGAAAATAGTGTGACTGCGGTCGTAGGACCAAATGGCAGCGGCAAGAGCAATATTACTGAAGCGATTCGTTGGGTTTTAGGAGAACAGTCTGCCAAAAGCCTGCGTGGTGGCAAGATGCCTGATATCATTTTTGCAGGATCTGACACTCGCAAGCCATTAAATGTAGCGGAAGTAACGATTATTTTAGATAATACCGATCACTATTTACCAATGGATTACAGTGAGATCAGTGTGACTCGCCGGTTAAGGAGAACCGGTGAAAGCGACTTTTATTTGAACAAACAAAGTTGCCGCCTGCGAGATGTCCAGGAACTCTTTATGGATTCCGGGCTAGGAAAAGAATCATTTTCGATTATTTCTCAAGGGAAAGTCGAAGCGATTTTCAGCAGCAAACCAGAAGATCGTCGCGGTATTTTTGAAGAAGCTGCCGGTGTTTTGAAATACAAACAGCGTAAGAAAAAAGCAGAACAGAAATTGTTTGAAACAGAAGACAACCTTAACCGTCTACAAGATATTATTTATGAGTTAGAGGATCAATTGATTCCGTTAGCTGCTCAAAGTGAAGCGGCCAAACAATTTTTGTCATTGAAGGAAAAATTAACGGAAGTAGACGTGGCTTTTTCTGTCATGGAGATCCAGACAGCCAAACGGGCGTGGGAAACAGCTACAGAACAGCTGGAACTATTAAATCATCAGTTGGCTGAAATCACGCAGCAAATCAATACCGATGAACGCAGTGTGCAGCAATTGCGGCAGCGTCGAGCAGCCTTCGATGAATCATTGGAGCAGCTCAATCAGCAGCTGTTGCAAGTAACGGAAGGGCTGAAGCAAGCCGAAGGCCAAAAAGAAGTACTGTTGGAGCGCTCCAAGCATACGCAAAAAAGCACAGCAGAATATCAAGAGACCTTGGATGCCGTCAGTGAACGCCTCCAACAGTTGAATGACGAAAAAGCTGAATTGATTCATGAACTGTCGCAAAAGAATCGCAGTGTCCAAGAGGCAGAAGTAGCGATTGCTGATTGTCGAGCGGAACAAGAAAAGTATCTGAAATCGGCCAAAGAGATTATCGAAGAACTACGCAGTCAATATGTTGAAGCAATGCAGGAGCAAGCAACGGTCGGCAATGAGCTCAAATATCTTGAGCGCCAATACCAGCAAGAATCGGCAAAAAATCAGACAGCCGTTACGAAGCAGACAGAACTGTCGACAGCGATCAAAGAAAAAGCGACAGCCGCAGAAATCGTTAATGAACGCTTGCAAGCCGTGCAGCAACAGTTGGACGAACAGCGGAAGCAATATATCCATTTACAAGAGAAAGCCAAAGATAACAAAGAAAAATTTGATGATGCACAGAAAAAGATGTATCAGTTAATGAACCAAGTCCAACAAGTGCGGGCAAAACAACGGAGTTTACAGGATATCCAAGAAAACTATGCTGGCTTTTATCAAGGCGTCAGACTAGTTCTAAAAAATAAGCAGCAGCTAACCGGTGTCGTGGGTGCTGTTGCAGAATTGATCGAAGTGCCAGAAGAATATACAGTTGCTATCGAAACAGCATTGGGCGCTTCTGCCCAGCACGTAGTAGTAGAAACCGAACGTGATGCCAGAGCAGCGATTACCTATTTGAAACAAAATCGTGGTGGTCGGGCCACATTCTTGCCATTGACGACGATCAAGTCTCGCCAATTGCCTAGTTATGCTGTTTCTCAAGCACAACAAGTACCAGGATTTATCGGCGTTGCTAGTGAGCTGGTGCGTTTCAATGAAGATGTAAAAAACATTGCCGAAAATCTGTTGGGAAGTATCGTCATCGCAGAAGATCTAACAAGTGCTAATGCATTAGCTAAAGCGCTGAACTATAGCTATCGTGTCGTTTCACTGGAAGGCGACGTGATGAATGCCGGGGGTTCGATGACCGGTGGTGCGACGAAGAAAAATGCCGGCAGCCTATTTAGTCAAAGCAATGAGTTGCAGCTATTAACGGCTCAAGCCGCTCAATTGGATGAACGCCTGCAAAAAACAGAGAAACAAGTGCAGCACTTCGAAAAGGTGACAAAAGATGCTCAAGCAGCCTTGGAAGAGCTGCGAACCACCGGTGAAACGGCTCGAATGACGGAACACGAACTAAAAAATCAACTGCAAAACCTCACCAACGAGTTGGAACGGTTGAGAAAAGAGCAGCAAGTCTTTGACTTTGAAAATCGCGAGATTCAGGCCTTTTTTGAAGAGTATAACGAGAAGAAGACTCGGTTGGAATCGGAACAGCAAACCATTGCGCAGCAGCTGAAAAAAATCGATCACGACATTCAAAGCATGAATGAAGAAGAAGATTTGATCGAAGCAAAAAGAAGCCAGTTAGCAGCGACAGCCGCCCAATTACAAGCTGATTTTGCTGTTCAAAAAGAACAAGTGGAACATTTAAGACAAAAAATTGCTGCGAATGCGGAAGCGTTAGCGGAGAATGAAGCACGCCAACAGTCGCTAGAACGGCAGTTAGCAGCAATCAATTCGAATGTGAGTGACCATGAAGTTTCGGAAGAAAGCCTGGATCAGCAAATCAGTGATTTTACTCAACGAAAAATAACACTGACACAAGAATTGGCGGACATTCGGCAACAAAGACAAATCGTCCAACAGGAAATTGGACAGTTGGATGAAGCTCTCAGTTTGGCAAACTTGCAACAAAAAGAAAAACTATCCGAAAAGACCAATGTAGAAATTGAGAAAAACCGCGCGGATTTGGTGATGGATAATCGGTTGGCTTACTTGCAGGAAGAATATGCATTGAGCTTTGAAAAAGCGGCCAATGACTATCCAGCGATCGATGACCCGGAAGCTGCAAAACGAGAAATCCAAGATCTAAAAGGAAAAATCGATGCGATTGGACCAGTCAATTTGAATGCTATCGAGCAATATGATCAAGTGGAACAGCGTCACAGCTTCTTGACCAGTCAAAGAGATGATCTGCTTTCTGCAAAAGCACAATTATTCGATACAATGTCCGAGATGGATGAAGAAGTCAAAACACGTTTCGGTGAGATTTTTGATGCGATTCGTCTGCAGTTCAAGCAAGTTTTCCCAAATATGTTCGGCGGGGGACATGCGGAATTGATTTTGACAGATCCAAAGGACTTACTAAATACTGGTATTGAGATCGAAGCCCAACCACCAGGTAAAAAGCTGCAAAACTTGAGTCTACTTTCTGGAGGCGAACGAGCGCTGACAGCCATCGCACTGCTGTTTTCGATCATCCAAGTCCGTCCCGTCCCGTTTTGTGTGCTGGATGAAGTTGAAGCTGCTTTAGACGAAGCCAATGTATCACGCTTTGGCCATTATTTAAGCGACTTCCAAAATGATACACAGTTCATCGTTGTCACACATCGCAAAGGGACCATGGAAGCGGCAGATGTGTTGTATGGCGTGACGATGCAGGAATCCGGTGTATCTAAGACCGTTTCTGTGCGTTTGGAAGATGTCAAAGAAGGCGGAAATTTTGTCGCAGATCAAGAAGGAGTAGCAAAATGATCAAATTAGTCGCAATTGATTTAGACGGTACCTTGCTGGATGGAAAGAAACAAGTATCGCAAAAAAATAAAGAAGTTCTTGCCCAAGCAAAAGCACAAGGAGTAAAAATCGTCCTTTGCACAGGTCGTCCTTTACGGGCAATTCGTCCTTATTTAGAAGAGTTGTCATTGAATGAATCGGGGGACTATAGCATTACTTTTAATGGTGGTCTGGTGCAAAAAAACGATACGGGAGAAATCATGGAAAAAGCCGCTTTGCAATTGGCTGATATTCATGAATTGGTTGCTGTCGCAGCAGAACTGGATTTGCCGCTGGATGTCGTATCCGAAGAAATCGTTTTGTGCTTGCCGACTTCAGCAACGAATCAGTCGATCTATGGTTCGCTGAATCCATTGCTGGATTGCCGCCCGTATGCGATAGAAGCTCTGGATGAGTCGAAACTCTATAATAAAGCTGTGATTGCTTATCATCAAGAAGTACTGGATCCGAAGATTTTGGCGATTCCTTCAGCAATCAGAGAGAAATATGAAGTAATCAAAACTCGGAACAATTTGCTGGAATTTATGCCTAAAGGAATTACGAAAGCCTATGGGATTGAATTGCTGGCTCGGGATTTAAGTATCACTATCGATGAAGTCATGGCGATCGGAGATGAAGAAAATGATCTGCCGATGATTCGCTATGCAGGACTCGGTGTAGCGATGGCTAATGCCGTGCCTTTAATCAAGGAAGCCGCAGATGTGGTAACAGATTCGAATGAAGCAGACGGTGTAGCAACTGTCATCGAAAAATATGTTTTGAAAGGAGGCGTTTGAAATGGGATTTTTTGACAAAATTAAAAAAGCTTTGATTGGTGAATCAAAAGAGCAAGACAAAGTGCAAGGCGAAGTAGAGGAACCAGTTGAATCTCCAGAGTCATCTGTCGATGAGTCATCCGTCGCAGATGACCATTCCGCACAAGAACAAACAGTAGAATCGACGGAACCAACACTGGATTCTCGTCCAGAAACTACTACCGATTCCGCGTTGCAGCCAACAGAAACAAAGGAGTCCGCGGCTGATACTTCATCATCAGAAGGAGCACAAGATCTGAAATCAGCTGAACCATTCGACGTCGTGACACCTAGTGAAACGGTAAAAAGACCTGAAGTACAACCTCAGCCAACAGCGGTTCACAAAGAGGATGTACAAGATAAGTACACGAAGGGACTATCGAAATCTCGCAAAACTTTCGGGCAACGACTCAATGAGCTGTTCGCGAATTTTCGCTCTGTAGACGAAGATTTTTTTGAAGAAGTCGAAGAGACATTGATTGGAGCCGATGTAGGCTTTGATGCAGCGATCAAGATCACGGATGCACTGCGTCAAGAGGTCAAGTTGCGAAATGTCAAGAAGCCGGCAGAGGTTCAAAATGTTATTATTGAAAAACTAGTCGATCTTTATGGTGAAGCGGGTGTCGACGAAGTCAACGAACTAAATATGCAACCTGGATTGACCGTCATTTTATTTGTCGGTGTGAATGGCGTCGGTAAAACCACCAGCATTGGAAAACTGGCGTATCAATTCAAATCAGAAGGCAAGAAAGTGTTGTTGGCAGCTGCGGATACCTTTCGAGCTGGAGCAATCGATCAGCTCGTCGTTTGGGGGGATCGAGCAGGTGTGGAAGTCGTTCGGGGGAAAGCTGGTGGTGATCCGGCAGCCGTCGTATTTGATGCGATGGAACGAGCGAAAGCAGAGCAAGCAGATGTTCTATTAGTTGATACAGCTGGTCGTTTGCAAAATAAAGTCAATTTGATGAATGAGTTAGAGAAAATCAAACGGATCATTCAACGAGTAGAGCCGAATGCGCCTCATGAAGTGTTGCTCGTGTTAGATGCGACGACTGGTCAGAATGCGATGAACCAAGCCAAACAATTCAAAGAAACCACGGATGTTACAGGATTGGTCTTGACGAAATTAGATGGAACTGCCAAAGGTGGGATCGTTTTAGCGATTCGCAATGAATTGCGTTTACCGGTTAAATTGGTCGGATTAGGGGAAGGAATCAACGACCTTGAGCCGTTTGATCCAAATGAGTTTGTTGTTGGGCTATTTAAAGGTCTCATCAACGAAGGTTGATGCTGTTCATCGCTTGAAATAAGACAAAAATATCCGAACTATGTTTGATTATTCCTCTTCATCATCTCGCGATGGCGTTAACGGTTGGAGTAATCAGTAGTAGTTCGGATATTTTTTGTTAAGGAACTTGCATAAAGCTCCTCGGTTATGGAAATAAACTTTATAGGCATACGTTTGACAGCTGCGATGTACATGAAGTACCACAGCAGAATACGTAACAGATGACGTGTGACTTCTGGTTCACAAAACCTCCCCATCAGCAGCTAAAAGGATGTAGCTGCTGTTCCTGAAATTGAAATCATTCCAAGAAAGATTCCTTGTCGTGTCAGAAATGTTCAGCGTGGACATTTCTCTGTGAACAAGAACAACTTGTTTCAGAAATCAGTTTTTTAGCTGTGCTTGCCGCTCTTTGATGATTTTTTCCAAATCATTCAATGTCTCGGCATCCTCACTGTTTTCAATGAAATTCGAGACTAGATTCAGTAACGATTGTTCAGAGAGTTCGGCAGCTAGAAAATCTTCTTGAGAAACATTTGGAGAATACAAGCGGGTCAAGACAGTACCGCTGTAGCCGATGTCAGCTACTTTCAATAAATCATGGTTCTTTAATTTTCTGACAACGGCTTGGATCGTGTTTTTACTTAAGTCCTGTTGTTGAACCGCAATGTCATTTGCAGACAAAGGTTTTTCAGCATTCCAGAAGATATTCATGATCTGACGTTCGCGTTTGGTAAGATTGAGTGGTTTCATTCACTATTCTTCCTTTCAAAAAAGTTGTAATATTGACATAATAATTTACTATTATATAGTAAGTATACTTTATTTAGAGGTCAAATATCAAATTTATTCAAGTAATTTGTAAAAACTTGGTAATTTTTAAAAAACTAGCAAAGAGAATCGCACAATTTCATTTTTTTCTGCTGGATTATTGACTATAATAAGGAAGAATCTAAGACAAAGAGGGCAATGATATGACACTAAAATCACTTTTTATACAAGAAGAACTGCGTCCCTACTTATTTGATGGGCGTTATGGGATCGAACGTGAGGCGCAGCGTGCACGTTTAGACGGAAGTTTTGCTGGGACAGATCATCCTGAAGCATTAGGCAATCGTAGTTTTCATCCGTACATACAAACCGATTTTGCTGAAAATCAGTTGGAATTGATCACGCCAGTCGCGGAAAGCTCAGAGGAACTATTTCGTTATCTGGCTGCGATCCATGATGTTGCTTATCGTTCGATGGCACCTGAGGAGATGCTTTGGCCATTAAGTATGCCGCCTGCGTTGCCGGAAAAAGAAGAGGATATCGTGATCGCAAAGCTGGATCGTTTTGAAGATGTTCTTTATCGTCGGTTTTTGGCAAGGACGTATGGGCGTCGTAAGCAAATGGTCAGCGGCATCCACTTCAATTTTGAATTTGGGGATGATTTTTTAAGAAAGTTATTTACCAAGTCGTCAGAAACAGATTATCGTAGGTTTAAAACAGAACTTTACTTGAAAGTTACCCGAAATTACTTGCATTACCGCTGGTTTTTGACTTATTTCTTTGGAGCAACGCCGCAAACGGAAGCCAATTATTTTATGGCGGGTTCTGGACCGCAAGAACCTGTCCGCAGCATTCGTAACAGCCGCTATGGCTACACGAATCATACCGATGTCAACGTGTCTTATGCCTCTCTTGAGACCTATCTGGCGGATATCGCTGAGCTGGTAGAAACTGGCAAACTATCTGAGGAAAAAGAGTTTTATGCACCAGTTCGCCTGCGAGGGGGGCAAAAGGTTGCCGACTTAGCAACAGCGGGAATTCGTTACATTGAATTACGCAATATTGATATCAATCCCTTTGAAATGTATGGTATTTCGCAAGATCAAGTGAAATTTCTGCACCTTTTCTTGTTATACTTAGCAACGAAAGAGGAGGGCGCTGATGCCGATGCTTGGGTCGAAGAAGGAAATCGCAAAAACAATCAAGTGGCATTGGAACACCCATTGAATCAAACGATCTATCTTGAAGAAGCTAAAGCAGTTGCGGAAGAATTGATCGCTTTTGCAAAGGAAATCAGTCTGCCGACAATGCCTTTACTGGATCAACTGCTGCCAATGTTGGAAGATCCCGGCAAAACTTTTGCCGGTCGTTTATATCAAGCCAGCCAAAGGTCAAGTCAGGCTCAAGTGGCAACTGAACTAGGAGTATCCTATCATCAAGTTGCCTGGGAAAAACCTTATCAGTTAGCAGGCTTCACCAACATGGAACTGTCAACACAAATTTTGATGTTCGATGCGATTCAAAAGGGAATCAAGGTGGAAGTGTTGGATGAATCTGATCAGTTCTTGAAATTATCGATCGATGAACATGTTGAATATGTCAAAAACGCTAATATGACAAGTAAGGATCGTTATATCGTTCCTTTGATCATGGCCAATAAAACGGTCACAAAAAAGATTTTAGCTGAGAATGGTTTTCGGGTTCCTGCAGGAGCAGAATTCGCCACTGTAGAAAAGGCGCTTGCTGCTTACCCGCAATTTGCTGACAGAGGTTTTGTCGTCAAACCCAAAACAACCAACTATGGCGTGGGAATATCGATCTTTAAGGATGGCGCTTCGTTGGAGGACTATCAAGCTGCTGTCCGTTTAGCTTTTGCTGAAGACCAGTCGATTTTAGTTGAAGCATTCCTTGCTGGAACAGAGTATCGTTTCTTTGTGATCGATGGTCAAGTTGAAGCAATTTTGCTACGAATACCGGCAAATGTAATAGGAGATGGTCGGCGCACGATCAAGGAATTAGTTGCAGAGAAAAATACCGATCCATTACGGGGGACCCACCATCGGACACCGTTGGAGAAGATCCAATTAGGTGAATTGGAACAATTGATGTTGAAAGAGCAAGGCTATCACATAGATTCTGTCCCAGAAAAAGGACAAATCGTTTACTTGCGGGAAAATTCCAATATCAGCACGGGCGGCGATTCGATCGATGTCACCGATCAATTTAATGATGACTACAAAAAAATCGCTGCAGATGCCGTGACCGCATTACAGGCACGAATCAGTGGGATTGATTTGATTATTCCTGACAAGGAAAAGCCCGCGGAGGATCCGGGAGCATACGGCATTATTGAAGCGAACTTCAATCCCGCTATGCATATGCATATTTACCCGTACCAAGGACAAAGCCGCCGCTTAACCATGTCTGTCCTCAAGCTGCTTTTTCCGGAACGATTTTAACAGCCGCTTAACAGTCAGAAGTTGAAAAAGGAACAGTGACAAGGCTTTTGTCACTGTTCCTTTTTTTAGAATAAATGGTTAGAAGTAGCTTCTTCGGAAATAAGCCGAAATATCTTAAAGCTGACCATTTCTAATACAACTTCTTTTGCTGTTCGTACTAGTGAAGGATCACTAGTAATTGATCCGTTGGTTTGTTTAGCGGAAGAATCGTTCCCAGAATGTTTTTTTTTCTTTGATGGGATCTTCTTCGGAAGATGATTTTGTCTTTTGAGGATACTTTTCTTCGATATCGATTACCTCTTCATTCACTGCCTCATTGGCAACGATCAGTAAACCGATACTGTCAGGATCAGCAGTCTGGGCGTCAGTCACCACTCGAAAATCGAGCTGTTGTTTCGTAATCAATGAAATAAAGGTCGTCTGAAGCGTTTCGGGCAATTTTCCGTTGATCAAGATCAGTGCCCCTTGATAGTTAGGGAGAACCGACTGTAACGTTTCTTGGTTGTCCTTTTTCTTCATTTCTGCTACCGTCATACTTAGATAACAACGTTCACGAAACGTTCCCAAGTATTTTCTTTGTTCATCTGGATTAACACGAGGTGTCCCGTACATTCCTGTATCTAGGCGTTTCTCCAATTCATCGGACATTGAAAATCCTCCTAAGCGTTTTCTTGCTTTATATTATAGCACAAAAAAGGGAGCGTCGATTATTAGAAACATTTAGCTATTTCAGTGAGGCCATAAGAAAGACTAAAAAAGATCAGAAAGAAAGCTGGTGAAAACATGGAAATCCAAAAGAACCACTTATTGATTTTAGCAGAAAATCAACGAATCGAGACACCACGATTATGGTTGCGTCCTGTGACGATGGCAGATGCCAATGATTTATTCGAATACGCAAGTGATGAAGAAACGACGGAGTTTGTTTTTCCGAGGCATCAATCACTTGTGGATACAAAAATCGCCATTGCAACGTATTTTTTAGCGGCGCCATTAGGTAAATTTGCTATTGAAGAGAAAATGAGTGGCAAAATGATCGGAACGATCGACTTGCGGGTGGACCCGCTAAAGGAAGTGGCAGAACTAGGCTATACCTTGAATAAAGCTTTTTGGGGGCAAGGGATCGTACCGGAAGCTGCTCGGATGCTTTTGTCTTTGGGTTTTGAAAAATTAGCGCTTGTTCGTATTTATGCACTGCACGATCAGCGAAATCATCGATCTGGTCGCGTGATGGAAAAAATTGGCATGAAAGTGGAAGCACAGATTCCGGCTGCGCGAAGATTTCGTGGGCAAGTAGTGGACGAAGTGATGCGGGGAATTACCCGAGACGAGTGGCAAAAACGA
This sequence comes from Enterococcus sp. AZ091, assembly GCF_051714805.1. Taxonomy (NCBI): domain Bacteria; kingdom Bacillati; phylum Bacillota; class Bacilli; order Lactobacillales; family Enterococcaceae; genus Enterococcus; species Enterococcus sp. AZ091. The sequence goes on from NZ_JBIOSO010000001.1 coordinate 1,000,173, forward strand.
ATCATGTAAAGGAGAATCGATATGGAAATAACGATTGATATGGATGCAGCAGCAGTAGCAAAAATCTCAGAAGTCAAACAGGAGGGAGATCGAATTTATCTAGATTTTGAAGATGGTGTGGGACCTTTTCCGGCTACGGCGATCTCTTGCCGGTTAGATATTAGTTTTCGCTTGATCCTCGTACCAGCAGATTATCCAGAAGAAGGATTGTCTATCTATGATACGAAGCTGGATACAGCAATTGGAACAGTTTGGTTAAAACAAGGCGCAGCAATGTATTTAGAAGAGCGGACACGCTTGGTGGTCGATCCTGACTATCAGCGCTTGCAGTTGACTAGTGACAGCGGTCTGCTGGCATCTAACGTTCAACTGTTGCGCATGGACAAAAAGGTGGCAGGAAACTGATATGGGGAAATTAGCCGTTATCAGCGATTTGCATGTCGATATCAATCATTTCAGTGCAACAGACTTGCAGCTGATAGCCGAATTGCTAGACGCCAATCAAGCGACGCACTTGCATCTAGCTGGAGATATTGCAAACAAAGAGACAGCAGCGATGACCGTCATTGATTTCTTTCAAAGACAGCTGCCTACTACCTTTCATTGGGGCAATCATGAAATGGCTGATTTATCAGAATCATTGATCGAAACCTATCCTGATCCAGCTTTCTTGAACTTTCAAACAGTCGCTTTATCGGAAAAAACACTCTTGTTAGGTGTCAATGGCTGGTATGACTACGGCTATTCTGACTTGCAAAGCACAGAAGAGATCCTTCGTCTCAAGCACCTCTTTTGGTATGATCGTATGATTCAGCGGACAGGAACCGATCCGGAAATCAGTCATCAGATCAATGAAAGACTGCGTCAAACATTGCGAGGGCTCCCTCAAGATAAAGAAGTTATCGTAACGACTCATTTTGTTCCGAAAGCAACCTTTATCGTCAAACAAACGGGGAAGTATGTTCGTTGGAATCATTTGAACGCGTTTCTAGGTTCACCAGAATTTGGGGCAGTTATTGATGAGGCGGACAATGTGCGTCAAGTAGTTTTTGGCCATACCCATCGTCGGTTTGAAGATCAAGTGATTGGACAGACGATTTATAGCTGTCGTCCTTTGGGCTATTACTATGAATGGCAATTGACCCGACGATTTGTTCTGGAAAATCAGTTGACAGAAAATTTTCAGCCAACAAAGCTACGGGGACTTTTGCGAACTAATCAAGCAGCGTTCAATCAATACAAAGCAGCCCATTTAAGAGCAGAGCTCCAGCAAGCAATCACATGGATCAACTATTGATTCGCTACGAGATAAAAGCGTGAGGGACTGTGTCATAAGTCTCCTACAAGTAACACTATCCGAACATTAATGATTATTGCTCCTGCGGTGCAGGGACTCCTCGTCGCAAAAGTCAGAGGAATCTATCCTAGCAACAGACTATTATTCGGTTTAACTTGTTGGATGATGACTTATGGCACAGTCCCTCTTTTTTTCGAATAAACGACTAACAGTAGCTTCTTCGGAAATAAGCAGAAATTTCAAAAAAATAAAGCAGCGATTTTCGGAAATTCCTTTTTATTGCTTGAAGCAGCCCACGTTTGCTACTTTCTCTTTTTTTACCGCTGCAATCTTTTCCGCAAGAAAATCCCTAAATAAGCCGCAGCAATGGCTTTGATCACACCGGGCAGAAGGAAGAGAACAAAACCGCCATTGATGGCAGCAGTCCAAGACATAGCGGTGCTCCATTTTAACCATAAGGTACCAAAAAACAATGTTGCTAATGCACCAGCGATATTCGCTAACATCCCTCTCACATATCCGGCGCGACCTGTTTCCAAAAGTTTCCCCGTCAAGAGTCCATTAAAGATAAAACCAATCAGATAGCCGCCTGTAGGTCCGAATAAGACGCCGATGCCACTTGCTCCGCCGGCAAAAACCGGTAATCCGATCAACCCCAGCAATAAGTAAATAAGGATCGACATGGTTCCTGTGCGCATTCCTAGAAAGGTTACCGCCAAGCCGACAGCAAAGGTTTGGCCTGTCAGAGGAATCAATCCTAATGGGATGGTTAGTTGAGACAGCCCAGCAATAATGATGGCAAAAAAAGCAGCATAGATTTGTTCTCGCAATGGTAGTTTCATAGTATCCTTCTTTCGTTAACACATAATCCAATAGTTGGTTAACGAAATTATAAATCTTGGTTAACGAAAAGTAAAGAGTAAATCAACGTTTTTTTCGCAACGCTTGCAACAAAGTTTCTGTAGCCAAAAAAGGGGTAAACAGTTCAAAAACCTCAGAGGATACAGGAAAGTATCCGACAAGCGTTACTAACGTAGATTCATCGAGAAAAGGTAGCAGGTCTTCAAGCTCTGACAACCGTTGCTCCGGATTCTCTGACGCTGCCAGGATCTTTTGAAGAATGCGTCCTAGATCTTGCTTTTCGAGAAAAGGGGCAATATCTTCCAACTCGTATAAAGACAGCGAGTTTGAGACAGCCTGCTCAACTTTTTGGGCTAAGAAAGTGGCAGATAAGTAGGGTGCTGCTTCTTCCAGAAAAGCGAAAGTATAGTCCTCTTTCATCAATTGTTCCAAATGATCTGTCTCTAAAAAAGGTAAAAATTCTTCTAGTGCTTCTTCGGTCAGCGGTTCTGTTATAGGTTTCAATAAAGCAAATAATTCTTCACTGCTCAAAAAAGGTGCCAATTGCTCCACTAACTCAATTTCAAAAGGCTGGGCTTGAGTCGCAGCTGCCAATTCTTTAGGTTTAATGATCGGCGCCAACGTGGTGATTTCCTGAGAATCGGCCACTCCCTCGTGGTAATGCATTACTGCAACTCCGCTATTTCCTAATAGTTCGTCAATGGATAACTGCAAAATTGTTGCTAGCTGGGGCAATTTTTCGATGTCAGGCAATGTATTGCCTCGCTCCCAATTGCTGATAGCTTGATAACTGACCAATAATTGATCTGCTAAGTTGCTTTGAGTCATATTTAGTTCTCGACGTTTGCTGGCAATCCGTTGGCCGATTTGCCGTATGTTGAATTCATTCATGTGAATTCCTCCTTTCGTGTCTCCAGTATAGGGGAACTAGCAACTGAAATACAATCAAGCCTTCGTTGAGTTGTCTCAAAAAAATTCAAGCCCTCGTTGAGTTGTTTAAAATGGCAAGTCAACGAGGGCGGTGAATGATTATGGAGTGATCAATGTGACCAGATAGTCACCGAACGCTTTGGTAGACAAACAATGCGCGTCAGTCATAGCTGCCGCAAAGTCAGCTGTGACTTTCTTTTCCTTGATTGCTGTCTCGATGGCTGTGGTAATAAGAACTGCTGCTTCATCCCACTGGATATATTCCAAGAGCATACAAGCAGAGAGCAACAACGAGCAGGGATTGGCTTTTCCTGTGTCAACGATATCGGGGGCAGTACCGTGGGTTGCTTCAAAGATTGCGGCACCACTTACATAATTGATATTTGCACCTGGAGCGATCCCAATTCCGCCGACTTGAGCGGCTAATGCGTCGGAAAGATAGTCGCCATTGAGGTTGCAAGTTGCGATCACTGAAAATTTTTCTGGGTACAAAAGAATCTGTTGCAGGAAATTATCTGCGATCACATCATTGATAATGACTTTTCCGGCTTGTTGTGCAGCAGCAAGTGCTGCTTGAGCCGCTTCAATATTCTGCTCAGATTTAATTGTTGCCCATTGGTTCATCGTGAAGCACTGATCGGCATAATTCGTTTCCGCTAATTGATAGCCCCAATTTTTGAAGCCGCCTTCGGTGAATTTCATGATGTTCCCTTTATGAACAAGGGTGACAGACGGCAAGTGGTGTGCGATAGCATACTCGATCGCTCCGCTGATCAACCGCTGACTGCCCTCTTTTGAGATCGGTTTGATCCCGATGGCGCTGCTTTCTGGAAAGCGAATGTTTTTGACACTGAACTGTGTTTGCAGCACCTCAATTAATTGTTTCGTGAGGGGATCATTTTTTGCAAATTCGATTCCTGCGTAAACATCTTCTGTATTTTCACGGAAAATCACCATATTCGTCTTTTCCGGATGCTTCAAAGGAGAAGGTACCCCGGCAAAGTATCGAACGGGCCGAACACAAGCATAGAGGTCTAATGTTTGGCGCAATGTGACATTGAGGGATCGGAATCCTTTGCCAACTGGTGTGGTCAATGGTCCCTTCAATGCGATTTTAGCCTCTTGGATAGTGGTAAGAGTCGACTGCGGCAACCATTCGCCGGTTTGTCTAAATGCTTTTTCACCAGCTAAAACTTCTTGCCAGTGGATCCTTCTTTTGGGACCATACGCTTGTTTTACGGCCGCATCAATCACAGGTTGCGCTGCTTGCCAAATTTCTGGACCAATGCCGTCACCACTGATATAAGGAATTGTGAGAACGGTGTTAGATAAGGGCGCTTCAGAATGCATTGCTAGTTCCTCCTGCTTCTATTTTTTTGCGAATGACCATTGGTAAGATTCCTTGATGTTTCCAGTAACGGATATCTGCTGGTGCATCGAAACGCAGCCGAGTCGGAAAGGTGATCATTGTTTCATCTGTACGTTTGGCTGTCACATCAATCTGCTGATTGACCTGCGGTTCTTCGGGCAGTTGGATAAAGAAGGATTCAGAGCCATCCAATCCCAAGGAAGCGGCAGTTTGCCCAGCAAGATATTCTAGAGGAATCACACCCATCATGACCAAATTGCTGCGATGAATCCGTTCGAAACTTTCTGCCAAGACTACTTTGACGCCTAAAAGTTGGGTCCCTTTAGCTGCCCAATCTCGGGAAGAACCCATCCCATAATCTTTACCAGCTAAAATAATGCAAGACTGTTCGTTTTTCTGATAATTCATGGCAGCGTCATAGATTGACATCGTTTCCCCTGTAGGAAAATAATGGGTGATCCCGCCAGTACTTCCAGGAACCAGCTGATTCTGTAAACGAATGTTGCCGAAAGTTCCCCGCATCATGATGTGATGATTGCCTCGCCGTGAACCAAAAGAGTTGAACTCACGGTAAGGAACAGCTTTGGTTTGCAAAAACCTGCCGGCGGGAGAATCTAATCCAATGCTACCAGCGGGAGAAATATGGTCTGTCGTAACAGAATCCCCCAATTTGGCTAACACTTTCAAATCAGACAAACTTGTTTGGATAGGTAATTCTTTGGTCAAGGAATCAAAATAGGGTGGGTGGGCAATATATGTTGACGTGTCCTCCCAAGCATAACAATCACTGGCAGTTGTATCGATACGGTTCCAACGCTCATTGGCGTCGAATAGATGCGCATAAGCTGCACGAAACGCTTCTGGTCCAACAAAAGCTTGAATATATTCATTGACTTCTTCGTTACTTGGCCAGATATCCGCCAGATAAATTTCTTGTCCTGCTACGACGCCTAGAGGCTCCTTCGTCAAATCTTTCCGGATGGTTCCAGCAATGGCATAGGCGACGACTAACGGAGGAGAAGCTAAATAATTGGCTTTGATCTGTGGATGGATCCGACCTTCAAAGTTGCGGTTTCCAGATAAAACAGAAGCGACCAGTAAATTTTCGTTTTCGATTGCTTCTGCTACGGGTGCTTCTAATGGGCCGGAGTTGCCGATACAAGTCGTACAGCCGTATCCAACTAAATAAAAGCCTAATTGTTCAAGATAAGGCAATAATCCACTGGCAGTCAAATAGGTGGTTACGATCTGGGAACCAGGGGCCAAGGAAGTCTTGACCGATTTTGGCACGGTCAATCCTTTTTCTACCGCCTTTTTTGCTAACAATCCCGCAGAGAGCATGACGAAGGGATTGCTCGTATTCGTACAGCTAGTGATAGCTGCAAGTACGATATCTCCTGTCTGCAATGTTTCGGAAGGATCGTTTGGCCAGTTAACTTGGCTGCTTTTTTGCCATTCCTTCTCCGAAAGACCGAAGCCTTTTGGTCCGATGTCAGCCGTGAGGGAACGATCGAAATCAGTGCCAACTTCCGGTAATAAGATACGGTCCTGTGGTCGTTTTGGTCCTGCCAATGCGGGCTGGATCTTGGCTAGATCGATGGTGAACGTTTTGGTGTAGTCTGGTATCTCCGTCGCATCATAAAAGAGATGATTGGCTTTTGTGTAGGCAGCAACCTTATGGATCAATTCGGGTGTTCGTCCCGTAGTAGCTAAATAGTTGAGGGTCTCTTCATCAATTGGACAAAAACCGCAAGTGGCGCCATATTCTGGTGCCATATTGGCAAGGGTCGCACGGTCAGCTAAACTTAACCGTTGGTAACCGGTTCCGAAATATTCAACAAATTTTCCTACCACTTGCTCCTTTCGCAAGACTTCAGTAACAGTCAACGCCAAATCAGTTGCGGTCGTACCGACAGGCATTTCGTTCACAAAACAGACACCGATAACTTCTGGAGTCGGGAAAAATGACGGCTCGCCCAAAATCGCTGCTTCTGCCTCGATACCGCCAACGCCCCAGCCCAATACACCGAGACCATTGATCATCGTTGTATGGGAATCTGTTCCTTGCAATGTATCCGGAAAAAGAAACGGCTCGCCAGCGATTTTTTTTTCCAAAATCACATCAGAAAGTGATTCAATATTTACTTGATGGATGATACCGGTCTCTGGAGGGACGACTTCAAAATTGTCAAATGAACCCTGAGCCCACTTCAAGAATTGGTAGCGCTCTTGGTTTCGTTCAAATTCACGCGCCGTATTGAAAGCCACTGCTTCCGGAGTCCCTGCACAATCGACTTGGACGGAATGATCGACAACCAAAGTCACGGGGATCTCAGGATTGATCGTATCTGCATTCCCGCCTAAGGCAACGATGGCGTCTCGCATCGCAGCAAGGTCTACGACCGCTGGAACACCAGTGAAGTCTTGCAAAACGACACGTTCGGGTTTGAAAGGTACGACGCCTGTGGGCTGTTCAGCGTTCCAATTGACCAAATAATCCAAGTAAACAGCAGTGATCTCTTCATCTTGGTGACGGGCGACACTTTCTAGTAACACGCGAATCGAGTAAGGCAATCTTTTTAATTCAGCGTTAAAGTCAGCCGCGACCTTTGCTAAATCAATAAACGTATAGCGCTGATCATTCACGATCAGGTTTGTGTGCCAATTCATAAGCATCCTCCTTAAATATCAATCTATTAGGAATAATTATACGTTTATAAAAAGAAAAATCAATTAAAATTATGAAAAATATTTCATTTTATAAACATCGTGCTATAATGTTTAAAAGTTTTTATTTTTTGAATCAAATGAAGTTAGTAGCATGGTTACGTAAGGATGTTAGGAGGTAACATGGCTGTGGAAAAATTAGAAAAAGAAAAGAATATCGCATATCTTTCATCATTGTGTCAGAAACACAATCAAATCGATATGAATCTTTATTCAGAGTATGACGTAAAACGTGGACTGAGAGATTTAGATGGAAAAGGCGTCTTAGCCGGCTTAACAACCATTTCTACCATTTATCCAGAAAAAATCGTGGCGGGGAAGCCCCTCGAGGCTTGTGGGGAATTACGTTATCGCGGAATCGATATCAATGAACTGGTTGCAGGATTCGTTGAAGAAAATCGGTTTGGTTTTGAAGAGATTGCATATTTATTACTTTTTGGCGAGCTGCCAAAGTTATCTGAATTGCAGGGATTTCGTCAGTTATTGGCGGATAAACGTACGCTTCCAACCAATTTTGTTCGTGACGTGATCATGAAAGCACCTTCTGCGGATATCATGAATAGTTTATCTCGCAGTATTTTGACATTAGCCAGTTATGATCCGCAAGCCGATGATGTCAGTATTGAGAATGTATTAGAGCAAAGTTTGATGCTGATCAGTGTCTTTCCACTGCTGGCGATCTACGCTTACCACGCCTATAATCACTACAATCAAGAGGGAAGTATGTATATTCATCGCCCTTCGGAGGAATTAAGCACGGCAGAAACGATTTTGACCATGCTGCGTCCTAATAAAGCCTATAGTTTTCAAGAAGCTCAAACCTTGGATATGGCGCTGGTGCTTCATATGGAACATGGGGGCGGAAACAACTCGACCTTTACTACTCGGGTAGTTACTTCTAGCGGTACCGATACTTATTCAACGATCGCAGCCGCATTAGGTTCGCTAAAAGGGCCTAAACACGGTGGAGCCAATATCAAAGTGACGGAGATGATGAGTGATCTGAAACGCCAGATTGCTGATACAACAGATGAAGCTGCAGTTCGTCGTTATTTAGAAGCGGTTTTGGATAAAGAAGCTTTTGATCGCAAGGGCTTGATCTATGGTATGGGACATGCTGTTTACAGTGACAATGATCCTCGAGCGGCAATTTTTAAAAATTATGTAGCCAAACTCGCACAAGAGAAAGGCATCGGCGCTTGGCAAGAATATCAACTTTACACAACTGTTGAACGAATCGCTCCGGAAGTGATTGCTCAAAAACGAAAAATGTATAAAGGCGTCAGTGCGAACATTGATTTTTTCAGCGGCTTTGTTTATAAAATGTTAGACTTGCCAGAAGAACTTTACACACCGATGTTTGCGATTGCGCGAATCGTCGGCTGGTCTGCTCATCGAATCGAAGAATTAGTCAATGCCCAAAAAATCATGCGACCAGCTTATAAGGAAGTGTCTTCTGACCGGAGCTATACAAGATTGAATGAGCGGTAGGATTGAGGAAGAATCTTTTTAGATAAATCAGATAAAATATAAGAAGCGATCGAGGAAAATATTTTCTGGAATCGCTTTTTTATATTAAAAAAACGTACCTTATTTCGGTAATTTGCAAAAAAAGTATCCGGTAACAAGTGTTTTTCTTTGTAAAAAAAACAAAAAACTTCTATGCTAATAGAGGAGGGTATTTTTACCCATGGTGGCAGATAACCGCAAAAGGTTGTTGGTTTTGGTGGATCTGTTACTAAAAAAAACGTTCTTTTTTCAGAAATGCAAACAAGGAGTGTGAAAAATGGAAAATGAACAAGCGGCAAGTGTAGAGACTGCTTCGCTTACCTTTGAGGAGAAAGTCTTGCAGACGATCGTAGGTGTAGCCTTGGCGTCAATTGATGGCTTAATCAGTGCAGATGGAAAATTTTTTTCAAGTATGACGGAAGATTTGGCCGACCAGAGCAATGTGACATCGGGGATCGAAGTGGAAGTTGGCAAAGAACAAGTAGCAATTGATTTGGAAGTTATTGTTGCCTACGGGAAGGATATTCCCCGGTTGTTTGCTCAGATCCAAGAAATTGTTTTGCAAGAAGTTAGTCGGTTGACTGCTTTAGAAGTCAGAGAAATCAACATTCGCATCGTGGATGTCGTCAAACAAGAAACGATCGAAAAAATCACAGATAATCAATAAGAATCCGCAGAAAAATCAGAAAGGAAGAATGATCAATGATTTCACTATACACAACGCCTAGCTGTACATCATGTCGCAAAGCTCGGGCTTGGTTGACCGAAAATGAACTACCCTTCAAAGAAAGAAACATTTTTAGCGATCCATTAAATAGTGATGAACTACTGGAAATTCTTTCTTTGACAAAAAACGGGACAGAAGATATTATCTCAACACGTTCAAAAGTGTATCAAAAATTAGCCATTGATTTGGATGACTTGAAATTAGAAGAATTATTAGCGTTGATTGAGCAATACCCGAATTTATTGAAACGTCCCATCATTGTTGATGGCGACAAACTGCAAGTAGGATATAATGAAGATGATATCCGCAAATTTGTGCCACGCAATATTCGGAAAGTAATCTTTAAAAAGCGTCAGAAAGATTTGCTGTTGTTCAACTATCATCAAAAAAAATCATCCGGAGAGTCCGTCGTCAATATTATTTGAAGTCGACCTGCCGATTAATCGCGAACTGTGTGGTATTTCCTTCGGGAAACCAGCACAGTTTTTTTGATTTCTCAAAAAAGAGGTCATGTCAGAAGTAGTCTGCTTCAAGAGAGATGAAAAGGAGAGTTCGAAAATTGCTTGTCGGATTTCTGTGAAATTTTGACTTCTTTCCGAAGAAGTTATTTCTAACAATTTATAAAAAAAGAAGCTGTGACAAGATTTCTGTCGCAGCTTCTGGTGAAAATTCTTATAGTTTTTGGTTGTAGAATTCAACGACTAGTGCTTCGTCAACTTCTGCAGTCAATTCATCGCGTTCTGGTAAACGAGTCAATGAACCTTCTAATTTTTCATCATCAAAGCTTACAAATGCTGTACGACCAGTAGTTGCTTCGATTGCTTCTTTGATTGTTGAGATGTTTTGTGATTTTTCACGAACGCTGATCACTTGACCAACTTCAACATGGTAAGAAGGGATATCTACACGTTTGCCATCTACTAAAATGTGGCCATGGTTTACTAATTGACGTGCTTGACGACGAGTAGTTGCAAGACCTAAACGGTAAACGACGTTATCCAAACGTTGTTCTAACAAGATCATGAAGTTAACACCGTGTTTACCTTCTTTGATTTTGCTTGCTTTGATAAACAATGTACGGAATTGACGTTCGTTCATGCCATACATATGACGAAGTTTTTGTTTTTCAGTCAATTGCATACCGTATTCTGATTTTTTGCCACGGCTGTTTGGTCCGTGTTGTCCTGGAGCGTAAGGGCGACGTGCCAATTCTTTACCAGTTTCTGAAAGAGAAATTCCTAAACGACGAGAAATTTTCCATGATGGTCCTGTATAACGAGACATAATTTAGTTCCTCCAATAAATATAGTTTGGAGTAAAATAATCCGTTGAAAAATTCACATCCGTGCAGTTCGTTCTTCAATCTTCACCTTTGCAGCCGCGGTTACGCAATTGAACCTTTTAGGCAACGAACTGGTGACGAGCTGTTATTTCCCTGCTGCATTATTTTACACAAGGAACAGTATACGATAAAATAAGAGGAAAAGTCAAGGTATGATTGAATTCAATTGCAATGAAAATGTGATGAAAATTTCATATAAAAAGTAACGTTTTTCAGAAAATACTTTACAAATAGGCGTTTGGTTATTAAAATGTGAAGGTATTGTGTACTTTATAACGAACTCAATTATCATACCCATAAAAAGGAGCAGAAAAATGAATCCAGTATCCCCATTATTTGAAAAAATTGATTCTTCCATTGAAAAGAAGGTCGATTTGATCAAAAGCAGTTATTTACGCTATGCTGTACGGGCCATGATGGCATGTCTTTTCTTGACGCTAGGAACAGCGATTGCCTTTGCGATTGCTATGAAAGGTGAGGACATTGCACATGGACTAGGAAAAATGTTGTATGCATTTATGTTTAGTTGGTCCCTTGTCATGATCTTATATATGAACGCAGAATTAGGCACATCAAATATGTTGTATATGACCGTCGGTGTTTATCGCAAACGATTGAGTGTTCCTTTGGCATTGAAGATTTTGTTCACTTGTGTGTTCTTCAATTTAGTCGGTGGTTTGATTTTTGGATCAATTATTTCTTTGACTGGACCTTTTCAAGGGTTGCCTGCGGATAATTTCTTATTGACTTCCATTACCGCAAAACTTGATAAACCGACACTCCAAATCGTCGTCGAAGCAATGTTCGCAAACATTGTCGTTAATACAGCTGTTTTAGTAAGTATGCGGATGAAAGATGATGCAGGGAAAGTAGCTGCGATTATTTTCATTATCTTTATCTTTGCCTTCTTAGGCTATGAACACGTCATCGCTAACTTCCCAGCGTTTACGTTAGCTTTCTGGGCATCTGGCGGCCACTTAGCTGGTATGACTGTCGGCAGCGTGATTCACAATCTTGTCTTTGCCTTTATCGGGAACTATATCGGTGGCGGCTTGATCATGGGTCTGGGCTATGCATGGCTCAATCAATCAAAATCAACTTATGTGGATTAAACGAAGAAAGAAGCAGCAATGCTTCTTTTTTTTAAAATCAATATTGACACACTAAAATCATTCTGCTATCCTTGTTAAAAATCAATAAGTAAACACGTAGAAAAAGAAAGTAAGATTCTGTGGAATTTCTAACAGAGAGCCCCGACAGCTGAAAAAGGGTGAAAGAAAACGAATCTGAAAATGGCTTTTGAGTGGGTGTTTCGAGAACGCAAGTTTTAGAAGCGCACGGATGTCCCCGTTACTGAGACCCCAATATCACGCAACAGCGTCGCATTGGAGTAGAGGCATTCTTCGTAAGTCGGATGCAAACTAAGGTGGTACCATGTAAATTTATTACATCCTTAAGAGATAACTCTTAAGGATTTTTTTTTACCCAAAAAAGGAGGAGAAACTATGTGCCAAGTGATCAATCATTATGAAATTGTAGGAAGTTTTTTGCGTCCGGAGAAGTTGAAGCAAGCAAGGGAAGCGTTCGCTGAAGGAAAAATCACTCGATCCGAGTTAAAAGAAGTTGAGGATCAGGCGATCAGTGAGTTAGTCGCAAAACAAAAAGAAGTTGGCTTGAAATATGTCAGCGATGGCGAATTTCGCCGTAGTTATTGGCACTTGGATTTTTTCTGGGGATTTCAAGGAATAGAGCATATTTTAATGGATCAAGGCTACTTGTTCCATGGGGAAGAAACCCGTGCTGATTCTGCACGATTAGCTGGGAAAGTCGCATTCAATCCAGAACATCCCGTGTTTGAGGAATATCGCTTTGTCGCGGCTCAGGCAGATGGGGTGCCTGTTCGCCAGAGTATCCCAGCGCCTGCTCAATTGTTTGTCGAACTTGTTCGAGGCAGCAACGAAGAAAAAGTGAACGCTATCTATCCGGATCGGGAAGTATTGCTTGCTGATATTGCGCAAGCCTATCGTGAAACCATTTTAGCCTTGTATGATCTTGGCTGTCGTCATCTAAAATTGGATGACTGTACGTGGGGGATGCTGGTGGACAAAAATTACTGGCAGTCAAGGACCAATGATGAGTATGATACACAAAAATTACAAGAATTGTATCTGCGGTTGAATAACAGTGCATTGGTGGATCTGCCTAACGACCTGCACGTGACTACCCATGTTTGCCGTGGCAATTACCATTCGACATGGGCGGCATCGGGAGGCTATGAGCCAGTTGCGGATTCGCTGTTGGGACATGAAGCGGTCGAAGCCTTTTTCTTGGAGTTTGATGATGATCGCTCTGGGGACTTCCAGCCATTGCGGTTTGTCCCGGAAACAAAGAAAGTCGTTCTCGGTCTAGTCACAAGTAAAAATGGGGCTCTGGAAGAGAAAGAAAGCTTGATTGCCCGGATCAAAGAAGCCAGCCAATACGTGCCCTTAGAGCGTTTGAGCTTGAGTCCGCAGTGTGGCTTTGCTTCAACAGAGGAGGGCAACATTCTGTCAGAAGAAGATCAATGGAAGAAATTGCAGCTGATCATTGAAGTGGCAGATGAAGTCTGGGGCACTCAACCAGTCACTGCCAAATAGACAAAGACGATTGAGGCAAACACTTCATGTGGTTGAAAATATTTCAGTTTCCCAAAAAAATGAGCCCACCTTCATTGGTGAGCAAGAGTCATTCACCAAGATCCGCCACTTATTGAAATAGACAGCTTTTTATGTTAAGAATAGGGTATGCTTTTTGGAGAGAACATGATCCAAAAGTAAAAATTCTTGTTATTTCTTACAGAAAGAGAGTCTTAGTTTTTTATGGATATGAATCGGAAATTCTTTGCTTTTGATATTGATGGCACGTTACTGGATTCGAACAAGCAACCGTTGGAAAGTACGATTGAAGCATTGGAGTTGCTGCGAAATGCAGGACATTTCGTGACAGTTGCTACAGGCCGCAGTCGTTTCCATGCGAAAGACATCATCCGCTCCCTTGCTTTTGATAATTATATTTTATGCAATGGCGCTGCTGCATTTTTGGCACACCAACAAGTGTACAAAAATTTATTAGATGAAGAACAGCTAAAAGCATTTGTTGCTGAAGCAAACGAGTTAGGGATCGATACCGCATTTGTGGGAATGGATACGGCTAAACGAGCTTCTTCTTTAAATATTGGCATCATGGATGAAGCAATGCGCTCTTTTGGCGCACAATTGCCTGAATTAGACATGCACTTTCCGGAAGAAAAAGAAGTCTATCAAGCGTTGGCTTTTTATGGGAAAGAGTATGAAGACTATTTTGACGATCGCTACAGTAAATTACGTTTTGTTCGCTGGCATGAAAACAGTGTCGATGTCGTGCCAAAAGATGGTTCAAAAGCAGCCACGATTCTTTCGGTGGCACACCAACTAGGAATCTCACAAAAAGATGTGATTTGTTTTGGCGATGGCCAAAATGATCGCGAAATGCTGCAAGCTGCCGGCGTCGGTGTGGCCATGGGTAACGCGGCTCCCGAGATTCAAGCGATTGCTGATAAAGTCACCGCCAGCAATGATGAGGATGGCATCTGGCAAGCATTGAAAGAACTAGATTTGATTTAAACAAACTGTGTCCTAAGAAACAGACAAACCTGAAATTTTTTGCAACAGCCAAATCAGAGAAATCAGCCCCGCAAATTGCCAGAAGGATTTCCTTCGGTGCCCCTTCTTAAGGTGGCAGCCTACCTATTTTACTAAGGGATCTGGTTGATTCTATGATGGAAGCTCTGTGTAAGATTAGGCAATGTCTGATTCTTGGGAGCACAGTTTCTTTTTTTCAGCAAGTATTGGTACAATGGAAAAAAGAGGAGGAGTGAAGATGAAAATAGCATTGATAGCCCATGACCGCAAAAAAGAATTGATGGTGAAGATGGTCACCGCTTATCGCGAAATCTTGGCACAGCATCAATTATATGCCACAGGAACAACAGGGAAACGAATCCAAGAAGCTACGGGACTATCCGTTCATCGCTATAAGTCTGGTCCTTTAGGAGGCGATCAACAAATTGGGGCGATGATTTCGGAGGATGCGTTGGATATGGTGATTTTTTTGCGCGATCCTTTGGCAGCGCAACCACATGAGCCGGATGTGACCGCATTGATCCGTCTGTCAGATGTTTATGAAATCCCGTTGGCTACGAATATCGGTACAGCAGAAATGCTGCTCCGAGGATTAGATGCAGGATTTGCAGATTTCCGACAGATCATCCATGAAACGGACCATCGACCATTATCTTTTTGAAGGAAGTGACGAAAGTGAAGGACAAACCAATGATCGCCGATTTTTTGCGTTATGCCAAAATCAATACCCGTTCCGATGCAAGCAGCCAAACAATTCCTACTACCCCTGGACAAGTTGAGCTGGCGCTTTTATTACGGGATCAATTGCAGTCTATGGGGCTTAACGATGTGTTGTACCATGAAAAGAATAGCTTTGTGATCGGACGTCTTGCAGGAAATCCGGACAAAACGGCTGTCGGATTTATCGCACATGTAGACACCGCTGATTTTGCAGCCGAAAACATCCAACCCCAGATCCATGAAAATTATGATGGCAAAGACGTTTGCCTCAATGAGCCGTTGGGGATCATGATGACAGTCGCTGAGTTTCCTAACCTCAAAGACTACATAGGTGAGACGTTGATCACTACAGATGGAACGACGCTCCTAGGTGCAGACGATAAAGCCGGGATTGCTGAGATCATCGATGCATTGCGGATTTTACAAACGATTGATCCACAAGAACGGGGAGATGTCTGGATCGCTTTTGGTCCGGATGAAGAAATTGGGAAAGGGGCGGATCTATTTGACCCAGCCGATTTCCCAGTGGCTTTTGCTTATACAATGGACAGTGGTCGTGTGGGACATATGGAGTATGAAACCTTTAATGCTGCGCGGATCGATATCCAAATCAACGGAACAAGCGTCCATCCTGGGACGGCTTATGGTCGTCTCGTCAATGCATTAAAGATCGCCAACCAGATCGATGCAGCACTGCCGCAAGCAGAAGTCCCGGAAAAAACAAAAGACTATCAAGGCTTTTACTTGCTTCACAATCTTTCTGGACATATCGGGCAAGCAGAACTCTCCTACATCATTCGTGATCACGATCAAACGCTTTTCCAAAAGCGCAAGGAGAAGATGGTGCAGATCATTGAAAAGTTGAATGAGTACTATGGTGAGCGGATCACCTATCAGCTGTATGATCAATACTACAATATGGGCGACCGAATCAAAGAAAATCCTCAAAGTGTTATCATCGCTCGTCAAGCAATGAAAGACTTAGGGATCACACCGATCGAAGCCCCTTTTCGCGGCGGCACAGATGGGTCCAAAATCACTTACAAAGGGATCCCAACCCCTAATCTATTTACCGGCGGCGAGAATTTCCACGGTCAATATGAATTTATCACTGTTGAAGCGATGGCAAAGGCGCGGGACTTAATCGTTGCGATCGTGAAACGTGTTGCTGAATAATGATGACTCTCCAAACGACCAACGTTGTTTGGAGAGTGTTTTATTTTCTAAAGGGTCCTAGAAGAGTAACAAGAGCAGTCGGTAGGAAGGAATTCCTGTAGTTTAAGGTTGTTTGCTGTTATGGAATAGCTCTTTTTTTTCTCAAGGAAAACACTTATAATAAAGAAAGATGTTAAAAGAGAAGAGGAAAAAGTGTGCGGGTATTATTTATTGGAGATGTGGTTGGATCGTTAGGGAGAAATACCTTGACAGAGTATTTACCAAAATTGAAGAAAGCCTATCGGCCGCAAGTGACGATCGCAAATGGCGAGAATGCAGCTGCGGGTCGGGGGATCACGGGGAAAATTTATAAGAAATTTCTTCAAGATGGCGTCGATGTGATCACACTAGGAAATCATACATGGGATAATCGAGATATTTTTGAATTTATTGGTGATGCAAAAAAAATGATTCGTCCGGCAAATTTTCCAGAAGGGACTCCTGGTACAGGAATGGTCTTTGTGAAAGTCAATGCGATCGAATTAGCAGTCATCAATATGCAAGCACGCTCTTTCATGGTCGACATTGATGACCCTTTTCGTAAAATGGATGAGTTGGTGACTATCGCCCGCAAGCGTACACCATTTATCTTTGTTGATTTTCACGGTGAGACAACGAGTGAGAAACAAGCCATGGGCTGGTATCTAGACGGACGAGTTTCTGCAGTCGTCGGCACACACACCCACGTACAAACCAATGATGCCCGAATTTTGCCACAAGGAACGGCTTATTTGTCAGATGTAGGAATGACTGGTCCTTATGATGGGATTTTAGGGATGAAACGAGAACCTATCATCGAAAAATTCTTGACGGCATTGCCGCAACGCTTTGAAGTGATCGAGAACGGACGCAGTATTTTGTCCGCTTGTCTGATCGAGATCGATGAACAAACTGGAAAAGCCAAATCGATTCGTCCAATCCAAATCAGCGAAGATCGGCCTTTTACAGAATAGGAGAATCATGGACCCACTAGAAAAAGAAACAGCAGTAGCACAAGAATTGGCTGCATTGCGGCAATTATTGGCACAACACCCGGTAGTACAAGAGTTTCAAAGGATTCAACAACGGGCGCAAAAGAATCAAAAGCTGCTGGAGTTAGAAGAAGCAATCAAGCAAACCCAAAAAGAAATCGTTCAGTATGAACATTATGATAAACCGGAAGCAAAAAAGGATGCTTTGCGACGAGTGGCTGAGTTGACCCAACAATATGATCAGCATCCACTCGTGATCGCCTATCGTGCGGCACTTCAGGAAGCAGATGAATTGCTGCACTACGTCACAACAGAAATCCAAAAGCAAGTGAATAAAGCCATCGAGGAGGAAGATGCTCATGCCTCAAAAAACTAAAAACACTCCTATGATGGAACAATATTTAAGCATCAAGGCACAATACCAAGATGCTTTTTTGTTCTATCGTCTGGGAGATTTCTATGAATTGTTCAATGAAGATGCGATCAAAGCTGCACAAATCTTGGAGCTGACATTGACAAGCCGCAACAAAAATGCGGAAGAACCGATCCCAATGTGCGGAGTCCCTTATCATGCCGCCAGTAATTACATTGATACGTTGATCGAACAAGGCTATAAAGTCGCCATCTGTGAACAAGTCGAAGATCCTAAAACCACCAAAGGAATGGTCAAACGGGAAGTCGTTCAATTGATCACTCCGGGGACAGTGATGGATAGCAAAGGGCTGTCCGCCAAAGATAATAACTTCTTGACGGCTGTGATGAAAACGACGCAAGGTTACAGTTTTGCTTATGCAGACTTGAGTACCGGTGAGTTAAAGACCGCGCTTTTAGAAGACGAGGACGCGGTATTGAATGAGGCCGCTGCCTTACAAACCAAGGAAGTCGTTTTGTGCAGCGAAGTTCCTGACTCCCTTAAAGAACTGTTGACCACTCGCTTGAGTGTTGTTTTTTCAAAACAAGAGACATATGAAGAAAACGCTGAATTCCGTTTTTTGACTAGCGGATTGCCTGAAGATGAAAAGACGGTCACTGGCAAATTATTGGGTTATCTCGCAATCACCCAAAAACGCAGCTTGGCTCATATCCAGCAAGCAGTAGAATATCAACCAGATCATTCTTTGAAAATGGACTATTACTCAAAGTTCAATCTCGAATTGAGTCGATCCATTCGAACTGGCAAAAAGCATGGAACACTCTTATGGTTATTAGATGAAACCAAAACAGCAATGGGTGCCCGTTTATTGAAGCAGTGGTTGGATCGTCCTTTGATCCAACCAAAGAAGATCTTTGCACGTCAAGAAATGGTTCAATCATTGTTGGACAGCTTTTTTGAACGAGCAGACTTACAAGACGCACTGACAAAAGTATATGACATGGAGCGCTTAGTTGGGCGAGTTGCCTTTGGCAATGTCAATGGACGGGATCTTCTGCAGCTGAAATCTTCTTTGCAGCAAGTTCCTCTGATCGCCCAGTTGATCAAAGGCATCAATCGTGGAGAGTGGAATGACCTGTTGATCGAATTGGAGCCACTGGATGAGTTAGTGGCATTGATCGATAGCGCCATCGATGAAGACGCACCGCTGCAGATCACTGAAGGAAATGTTATCAAAGATGGCTTTCACGAACAACTAGACAAGTATCGGGAAGCGATGCGCAACGGCAAGCAGTGGCTAGCTGAGTTAGAAGCCAAAGAACGCCAAGAAACAGGTATCAAGAATTTAAAAGTGGGTTTCAACCGTGTTTTTGGTTATTACATCGAAATCACCAAAGCCAATCTGGCTGGTCTCGAAGAAGGCCGTTATGAACGAAAACAGACCCTTGCTAATGCGGAGCGTTTTATTTCACCTGAATTAAAGAAGCTGGAAACAGTGATTTTAGAAGCGGAAGAAAAATCGGTGGATCTGGAATACCAATTGTTCTTGGAAGTACGAGAAGAAGTGAAAAAAAGTATCCTTCGCTTGCAGAAATTAGCCAAAGCCATTAGTGCAGTCGATGTGTTACAAAGTTTTGCGACAATTGCTGAACGCTATCAATATGTACGGCCAGTTTTGAAAAAAGAGCGCTCCTTGAATATCATCGATGGGCGTCATCCCGTTGTGGAAAAAGTGCTGGGGCACCAAGAATATATTCCTAATAGCATCGTGATGCATGAAGACACCGATATTTTACTGATCACCGGACCGAATATGTCTGGTAAGAGTACGTATATGCGGCAATTGGCACTGTTAGTGATTATGGCTCAAATCGGTTGTTTTGTTCCTGCGCAATCAGCAGAAATGCCGATTTTTGACCGCATCTTTACCCGAATCGGTGCCAGCGATGACTTGATTGCTGGACAAAGTACATTCATGGTCGAGATGATGGAAGCCAATCAGGCGTTGCGTCATGCCACACCAAACAGTTTGATCCTATTCGATGAATTAGGGCGTGGAACAGCCACCTATGATGGGATGGCACTTGCTCAAGCCATCATTGAATATATCCATAAAGAAGTCAAAGCGAAGACCCTTTTTTCGACCCATTATCACGAACTGACCATATTGGACGAAGAATTACTGCGTCTGCGGAACATTCATGTAGGAGCGGTAGAAAAAGACGGTGAAGTTGTCTTCCTGCATAAAATGATGGAAGGTCCGGCAGACAAGAGCTACGGAATCCATGTGGCGAAAATTGCAGGACTGCCTAGCGGATTACTACAACGGGCGGCAACGATCTTGAAAGCTCTGGAAGAACATGAACCAACGATCGAAAAGCCTGTGATAGAAGAAACACAACAGCTTTCATTGTTTAGCGAGGTGTCCACAGAAGAAGTTGGCGTCATCGATCAGTTGAAAAAACTGAATCTCTTAGAAATGACCCCAATGGATGCGTTAAATAAGCTTTATGAATTGCAAAAACGAATCTAGAAAGAAGGAAAACAGATGGGCAAGATCCAAGAATTATCTGAACGTCTAGCGAATCAAATCGCTGCCGGTGAAGTCGTGGAACGGCCAGCCTCTGTTGTCAAAGAACTTGTGGAAAATGCAGTGGATGCCGGCAGCACACAGATCGATATCTTCATTGAAGAAGCCGGTCTACGCAAAATCCAGGTGATCGATAATGGCGAGGGGATTGCCGAAGAAGATGTCGTTACGGCCTTCAAGCGCCATGCCACCAGTAAGATCCATAACCGCGATGACTTGTTTCGGATACGGACACTTGGCTTTCGCGGTGAGGCATTGCCAAGTATTGCCTCAGTCTCGATTTTAACAATCGAAACAGCTGTCAAAGATGCTTCCCAAGGCTCATTCCTTCGGTTGAAGGGAGGCACCGTGGAAGAACATATACCAGCGAACTTGCGGCAAGGAACGAAGATCACTGTAGAAAACCTTTTTTATAATACGCCAGCGCGCTTGAAATATGTCAAAACATTGCAGACAGAATTGGCCAATATCGGCGATATCGTGAACCGTATTGCATTGAGTCACCCGGAAGTTGCTTTTCGCTTGGTCCATGAAGGCAATAAAATGCTGACTACTACTGGTAGCGGGGATTTGAAACAAACCATCGCCGGGATCTATGGTGTTGAGACTGCTAAAAAAATGTTAGCTATCAACAGTGAAGATCTTGATTTTAAGCTGACTGGTTATGTCTCGTTGCCTGAAGTGACCCGGGCTAGCCGTAATTATCTATCCACGATCATCAATGGACGATACATTCGGAATTTTGCCTTGAATAAAGCAATCGTTGCTGGATATGGCTCAAAATTGATGGTGGGACGATTCCCGATTGCGGTCCTGGAGATCACGATGGATCCATTATTAGTCGATGTCAATGTTCACCCCACCAAACAAGAAGTACGTTTATCAAAAGAAGAAGAACTGACCAAATTGATCAGTAAATCGATCAATGACAGTTTGCGAGAAGAGAATTTGATTCCGAATGCCGCCGATAATCTTCGTTTTAAGAAAAAAGTGACCACTGAACCTGTGGAACAAACGAAACTGGATCTGGGAACGAGTCCTACGACTTCTTCGGGATTAACTTTCAACCGCGAGACAGGAAAGTTTCAAGTGGCGTCATCAGGTTATCAACAGACTGTGGATAACTTTGTGGAAAACCCTGTGGAGGAAGGTGGAAAACTTCCAGAAAGCGCGGAGCAAAGGGAAAAGGCTCCGGAGTCTTCTGCATATTCTGTGGAAAATCAAGCAGTTTTCGATAGTCTGGAAGAAACACTGCCCAATAAAACGTTGCGAGATCCCTTTGCTGCGACAGTACCTGTGACAGAGATTGTCCAAGAAGTTGATCAACCAGCAGCGTCTGTTCTCGAGGATGCTAGTCAGCAGGACTTGTCGTTAATCGAAGAGCAGGCGCAAGAACGGCTGCATCCTGAACTGCATGCCGGACAGAAAAACTATACGAAATATGTGGATCGTTTGTTAGAAGAAACGCCTGCCAAGCAACGTTTCCCTCATTTAGAATATTTCGGACAGATGCATGGGACGTACCTGTTTGCTCAAAGCGACGAAGGACTTTATATCGTGGACCAGCATGCGGCCCAAGAACGGATCAAATATGAATATTTTCGGGAAAAAATCGGAGAAGTGAGCGACGATTTGCAAGAATTATTGGTACCGATCGTCTTAGATTATCCCAATAATGATGCGATCAAGTTGAAGGAACAAACTGAAAAATTACAAGAAGTTGGGATCCATTTGGAGGAGTTTGGGGCGAACAGCTTTATTGTAAGGGCGCATCCCACTTGGTACCCAGCAGGAGAAGAAGAAAGCATCATTCGAGAAATGATCGACATGCTTTTAGAGACAGGTTCAGTCAGCGTCAAGAAATTCAGGGAAGCAACAGCGATCATGATGAGCTGCAAACGTTCGATCAAAGCCAATCATTATCTAAATGAGGCGCAAGCACGAATCCTGTTGGCGGATCTTGCAAAGTGTGAGAATCCCTTCAATTGTCCTCATGGACGTCCGGTATTGATTCATTTTACCAATAGTGATATGGAGCGAATGTTTAAACGGATCCAAGATCCGCATCGTGCAAGGAGTGGGATGGAATGATTGTCTTAGCTTCTCAATCGCCACGGCGAAAAGAATTATTAGCGGAATTGGTTCCATCTT
The DNA here is from genome assembly GCF_051714805.1 of Enterococcus sp. AZ091. Taxonomy (NCBI): domain Bacteria; kingdom Bacillati; phylum Bacillota; class Bacilli; order Lactobacillales; family Enterococcaceae; genus Enterococcus; species Enterococcus sp. AZ091. The sequence continues at coordinate 1,022,614 of NZ_JBIOSO010000001.1, forward strand.
TTCAGATACAGCCGGCAGATATCGATGAGTCTGTGGTATTTGGAGAGGCACCAGAGGAGTATGTGCAGCGAATGGCGCGGGAAAAGGCAGCAACTGTCGCAGCCTGCTTTCCCACAGATCTTGTGATCGCCAGTGACACTACCGTAGTGGTTGGCCAGGAGATTTTCGGCAAACCTGTTGATGAAGCAGATGCCAGACGGATGTTGCAGAAGATGAGTGGAAAGACTCATTGGGTCCATACTGCGGTCGTTTTACAAAAACAAGAAAAACGACGAGAAAAATTGGTTTCTGCACAAGTCTCCTTTAGTCTGTTGACGGAGCAAATGATTACCGAGTATCTGAAAACTGGGGAATATCAAGACAAAGCCGGGGGCTATGGGATCCAAGGAGCAGCAAAAGTGTTTGTTGAAGCGATCCAAGGGGATTTTTATACGATCGTTGGCTTCCCTGTTAATACGGTTGCCAAGTTATTAAAAGAATTTCCGGAGGAGCTGGAAAAATGAATCTATCCGGCAGGTGTCTTTGTGGTCAAGTTACGATTGAGCTAACGGAGGTTCATCCCCAAGTGACTGCTTGTCATTGCTCAATGTGTCAGAAATTTCATGGTGGTCCTTTTTTAGCGCTGGCCGCTTGTTCCCGTGATCAAATCACATTTACTGGCGAATCCTTGATTCAACGGTATAACTCTTCTAATTGGGCGCAAAGGGGATTTTGCCGCCAGTGTGGCTCTAGCTTATTTTATTATGCACAGGAGACGGCAGAATTCTTCTTTGCCACTGGTTTGTTTCAAGAATTGACAGAAGCAGTTTTCACAGAAGAAATCTATACGAAAGACCAGCCGCCGTTTTATCATTTTGCTGAAAGAACCAGAAGGTGGCCAGAACTGCCCTCTTCTTAAGCAAAGAAGCAAGTTCGTTTACAAACGATTGGAAAAAAGGCAAGATAAGAGAAGAAAGCAGGTGAGAAAAATGTCAGAATCAAAAGAAGATTTGAAAGCGAAATTGTCACCGATCGAATATGCGGTCACACAAGAAAATGCGACCGAACGTCCTTTTACAGGGACTTATGATGATTTTTATGAAAAAGGGATCTATGTGGATATCGTCAGCGGTGAACCGCTATTCGCTTCGACAGATAAGTATGATGCTGGTTGTGGCTGGCCTTCTTTTTCGAAGCCCATCGACCGCAAAGAAATCAAAGAGAAAGCAGATTTCTCTCATGGCATGCACCGTGTCGAAGTCCGCAGTAAAGAAGCAGATTCCCATCTAGGACATGTTTTTTCAGACGGCCCGCAAGACAAAGGCGGGTTGCGCTACTGCATCAATTCCGCAGCCTTGCGATTCGTCCCATTGGAAGAAATGGTTGAGCAAGGATATGGAGAATATACTTCTCTTGTTGAGTAAAGGAGCAAGCTTCGCTTGCTTCTTTTTTTGTCTTTCAGTCTATGCTACAATAAAGGGAACATATGTACAGCTAGATGTATAGAAAGGAACGGTTATGTACGAATATATTATTGGAAAAGTCACGGATATCTTTCCGGCGTATATCGTTGTTGAAACGCACGGTATCGGTTATCAAGTGGCATTCGGCAATCCGTATGCGTTCAGCGGCAAGCTGAATCAAGAAGTGAAGATTTATCTGCATCAAGTAATTAGAGAAGATGCCCATAGTTTATACGGGTTTTCTACATTAGAAGGAAAGCAATTATTTTTAAAACTGATCAGCGTCTCTGGGATCGGTCCTAAAAGTGCATTGGCAATTATGGCGAATGAAGACCATGCGGGATTGATCACGGCTGTCGAAAACGGAGATGTCACTTATTTAACCAAATTCCCAGGTGTTGGCAAAAAAACAGCACAGCAAATGATATTGGACTTAAAAGGAAAAGTCGCAGAATTAGTCGGTGAAGTGCCAACGGCACCAGTCACTGTGGCGAATACCGCGTTGGACGAAGCGATGGCAGCTTTGAAAGCATTAGGCTATAGTGAAAAAGAAATCAAGAAAGCTGAGAAATATTTAGCGCCTAATACGACTAAATCAACAGATGAATACTTACGAGAAGCATTAAAATTGATGATGAAAAAATAAGGAGCGAGTTAGGTGACGGATGAACGGATTGTTTCACCGGAAACGAATGAAACAGAAGAATTGATCGAAAAATCATTGCGTCCGCAGTTTCTCGCGCAATATATCGGTCAAAATAAAGTAAAAGAAGAGTTGTCGATCTACATTCAAGCAGCCAAAAATCGGGAAGAAGCATTGGATCATGTGCTGCTTTACGGACCACCTGGATTAGGAAAGACGACAATGGCGATGGTCATCGCCAATGAAATGGCGGTCAACATCAAGACGACTAGTGGACCTGCTATCGAAAAGCCGGGAGACTTGATTGCGATTTTGAATGAATTGCAGCCGGGGGATGTCTTGTTTATTGATGAGATCCATCGTTTGCCGCGAGTTGCCGAAGAAATGCTCTATTCTGCAATGGAAGATTTCTTCGTGGACATCATGGTTGGCCAAGGAACAACTGCGCATCCGGTCCATTTCCCGTTGCCGCCATTCACCCTAGTAGGAGCTACGACTAGGGCAGGGATGCTTTCTGCACCATTACGGGATCGATTTGGGATCATTTCTCATATGGAATATTATGAAGACCAAGACTTAAAAGAAATCGTCTTACGTTCAGCGGATATTTTTCAGACGGAGATCGTGGAAGAAGGGGCATTTGAGATTGGTCGACGATCTCGAGGAACGCCACGGATCGCTAACCGCTTGCTGAAACGTGTTCGAGACTTCGCGCAAGTGCAAGCGAATGGAATCATTGACCGCCAAATCGCAGATAAAGCTTTGCTGCTTTTGCAAGTCGATCATGCTGGTTTAGATTATGTGGATCAGAAGCTGATTCGAACGATGATCGAGTTGTATGGTGGAGGGCCTGTGGGCCTCAGCACATTATCTGTAAACATCGGCGAAGAAACAGAGACCGTGGAAGATATGTATGAGCCTTACTTGATTCAGAGAGGTTTTTTGAAACGAACACCACGTGGACGGATCGCTACCACACTTGCTTATACCCATTTTGGCTATGAAAATCATTTTGAAGAGCTGTAAAGCTCTTTTTTTTATAGTTTAGTGAAACGTTTTTCTATCGTTCGTGTTCTAAAATTAGTTGCTTCGAGAAAAGAAACAACGCAAGAAACGGTTGCAAGAGCTGTAGAAAAACAAAAATAAGTGATTTAGTGTAGCGGATAACCCTGTTATTAAAGGGTTTTGTTTGTGAAAAATATCTTTAAAGGATATGTAAGTCATTAAAAATGAGATAATGAAAAATGATAAAACTTTAATGATGTAAAGGCTTGCATTTCTTTCTAGCGCGATTTATAATCAACTCGTAGAAACGTTTCACTAAAAAGAAAAAGATAGGATGAGCGTTGAGACGATAACAGAAAGGGTTTTTGCGTATGAGTAAGCTGAAAGAGATATACCGGCAGCGGCAACTGCATTGGATGGTACTACCAGGCGTGGCATTCATGATCGTATTTAATTATATTCCAATTTATGGAATCATTATTGCTTTTAAGAATTATACGGTCATTGATACGATTTCCTCCGCACCATGGGTAGGGTTAGAGAATTTCCGAATTATTTTACACGACAGTTTTTTCTGGGAAGCAGTTGGGAATACGTTAGCAATCAGTATGATGAAGTTAGGCTTAGGCTTTGCGATTCCAATTATTCTCGCCATTATGATTTTTGAGATGCGGGACGGAAAATTGAAGAAATTTATTCAAACCGTTTCGTATATCCCTCACTTTTTTTCTTGGATTGTCCTAGGCGGTATGATGATTTCATGGCTGTCGACCAATGGGTTTATCAACCAGGTCCTGATGTCTTTAGGAATGATGGATAAAGGTGTCAATCATTTGTTGGATCCTGATAAATATTGGTGGATCGCTGTTTTATCTGACCTTTGGAAAGAAGTAGGATGGGGAACGATTTTATATCTTGCAGGAATGTCTCGTATCGATCCAACTTTTTATGAAGCGGCCAGAATCGATGGCGCCACCAAGTTGACGCAGATTCGGACAATCACATTACCACTTTTGACGCCGATCATTTCATTGAATCTGATCCTAAATGTGAGTGGTATCTTAGGATCTAATTTAGACCAGACATTGGTTTTGATGAATTCACAAAACCAAAACAAATCGGAAGTCATCAACTCATTCGTTTATAAAATGGGTCTGACACAAGGCGATTTCTCATATGCAACAGCGGTTGGCTTGGGAATAGCAATCATTTCTGTCATTCTTCTAGTCATCACCGATCGTGTGACACGCAAATTGAACAATGGCAATTCAGTTATCTTATAGGAGGGGTGACCAAGTGATAAAAAGAAGAACACAAGAGAACAAATGGTTTTATTTCTTTAACACAGTGATCCTCGTTCTGTTTTCGCTGCTGATCATTATTCCAATCTGGAATATCTTAGTCTCATCGGTATCTTCTAGTTCAGGGTTGGCTGAAAACGGTCTCGTTTTATGGCCGCGGGGATTTACTTGGGAGAATTACCGGAAAGTATTTTCCGATGACAGTATCCCACGGGCATTTTTGATCTCTGTACTGAAAACATTGATCGGGGCAGTGACACATACACTGTTTTGTGCCGTTGTGGCATACGGACTCAGTAAATCACGGCTGATCGGCCGGAATATCTACACCACGCTAGGAGTCATTACGATGTACTTCGGCGGGGGGATGATCCCAACCTATTTGCTGATCAAATCGTTAGGGTTACTAGATTCATTTTGGGTCTATATCATTCCAGCGTTATTCAGCTATTATGACGTCGTTATCTTGATGAACTTTTTCCGTGAGATTCCTCCTTCTTTGGAAGAATCGGCGAAAATCGATGGGGCCAGCGAATTTCAAATTTTTTACAAGATTTTCCTACCATTAACGAAACCAGCATTAGCTACCATCATATTATTCAATGGTGTCGGACAATGGAACGACTTTATGACCACAAAATTGTACATCACCAAAGAATATCTCTATCCGCTGCAAATGAAGATCTATGAAATCATTGTGCAGTCCAACTTAAGCACGATGACCGAAAGCGGTAGTACCGACTTTGTCGTGCAGGCAACGACCCGCGGGGTGCAATTGGCTACTATCGTTATCACGACTGTACCAATTTTGATTATCTATCCATTACTTCAAAAACACTTCATCGGCGGTATGATGGCCGGTGCGGTAAAAGAATAGAAAGAGGGATCAGTATGAAAAAAGTATTAGGCAGTTTATTGGCAGCAGCAGCATTACTTAGCTTAGCAGCATGTGGCGGCAGCTCGGATGACGCTAGCAGCTCAGATTTTTCGATCAAAGATCGTTATGAGCTTGATGAGAAAACACCAGCATGGAAACTTGATACCAAAAAAGAACCAACTAAAATCACTTGGTACATCAACTCAGACTGGACGGCATTACCTTTTGGGGAAGATGTTACCACCGCACAGATCAAGAAAGATTTAAATATCGATATCGAATTTATTTCCGGAGACGACTCGAAGTTGAATGCACTTATTTCAAGTGGCGATATGCCAGACATCGTGACATTGATGGACAAAACCAGTCAAGCAGCCACTAAAGCAGATAGCTGGGCTTACTCATTGAATGATCTAGCGAAAAAATATGATCCTTACCTATTGGATGTCGTAACAGAAGATACCTTCAATTGGTTTGCATTAGACGATGGCAAAACATATGGCTATCCAAACTATTCCAATACAGCAGCCGATTATGAAAGCGGCAATATTCCGGTAAATGATAACTTCGTCATTCGTGAAGATGTCTATGAAGCACTTGGCAAACCAGACTTTTCTAAACCAGAAAATTTTGTCAAAGTAATGGATCAAATCAAAGAGAAATATCCTGATCTAACCCCAATGGGCTTCACGACTGTCGGTGACACAGCAGGTCCTTTCTTAGATAAATTACAAGACTTCTTAGGTGTTCCATTAGAAGATGAATCTGGTAATTACTATGACCGCAACTTAGATGAAGAATATATCAATTGGTTGAAAACATTCAACAAAGTATATCGTGAAGGCAACATCAGTGATGACAGCTTTACAGATGACGGTCCGACCTATGATGAAAAAGTGAAACAAGGGAAATATGCAACGATGCTTGTTGCAGGAACCAGTGGTCAAGGCGGCAACTTTACTGAATTTATGAAGAATTCTGATACTCGCTATATTGCTATTGATGGACCAGCCAGCACATCAGGCCGGAAACCAACATTGAATCAAACCGGTATCTCAGGCTGGTTGATCAACTACATCACAAAAGATGCAGTCGATCCAGCAAAAGTCACTCAACTATTCACTTACTTGATCGATGAACCAGGACAAATCTTGACGAAATTCGGTGTTGAAGGCGTCACTTATGAATACAATGACGAAGGCAAAATCGATTACTTACCTGAAGTAAAAGAAATGGAGAAAACAGATAACGAAGGGTACAACAAGAAATATGGTATCAGTCGCTTCAACTACTTCAACAATGACCGTGTCAATGCATTGAAAGTAGAAACAGAGAGCGCATTAACCTAAATGCAAGAATGGGGCGAAGGAAAACTTTATCCGCACTTTGTTATTGAGAACACAGATCCAGATGCTGGGACTGCAGAAGCTCGTTCCAATAATTCGATCAAAACAAAACTAAATAGCACAGTCATCTCCTTGATTCGTTCAAAAGATGAAAAAACGTTTGATTCAACACTGTCTGATTTTGAAAGTTTCTTAGATTCCAACAATTGGGATGCAATCAAAGAAGTCAAATCTGAAAAAATGGCAGAAAACCGCGAAAAACTTAAATAATCAGTTATAGAAAGGATGAAAAGAGGAAAGCGAGACCCAACGACCTTTCCTCTTTTTGCTTTGAAACACTGCGATTGGCTTGCGGAGCAAGACATGCAAGTTCTTCTTGGCGCCAGCCTAGAAGCAACTGTAGGCGAAGCGCAGTGTAGACGAGCAGATGTAGAAAAGTACCTACCCGGTGCTTTGAAACACTGCGATTGGCTTGCAAAGCAAGGCATGCAAGTACTTCTTGGCGCCAGCCTAGAAGCAACTGTAGGCGAAGCGCAGTGTAGACGAGCAGATGTAGAAAAGTACCAACAAAAGTATATGTAAAAGGATCTTTTTACTACTTTAGCAAAAGGATAATAAACAAGAGATGAGTAAGAAAACAACAAGAAATCAGTAGGATTGAAACTAGAAAGGGAGCAGGTGAGTGGAGATGAAACAAATTTTCTCTTATGAAGGATGGTACTATCGTGTCTTTTCCTTTGCCGCGGATATGATCCTATTAAGTTTTTTGTTCCTTGTTCCTGCGGTCACGATTGTACTGACAGGACCAGCCTTGATCGCCTTGTATCAAACCATCGATCAACTTTACCAAGAAAAAGATGTTCCAGTTTGGCAACGGTATAGTCGAGCTTTTCTAGCAAATATCAAACGTGGAATCGTACTTGAAGGGATCATCGTGGGGTATGTTGCTGTCACCGCGGCGATCATTTATGGATTGATGGGAATCACCACTTATCTTGGGGTGTTGGCAGTGATACTCAGCAGTTTAGCTGGTTTATTCTTGACGGTGTTTGTCCTACTGTTTTGTTTGTTTTCTTCCACAGTCAAACAAACCGCACACGAAACTGCCTATGCGGTGTTGAGCAGTACCGCAAATGCGATCATCTTGCTAGTGATTCCAGTATTCGTATTTCTATTGCTGAATAAGATCAATTCTTTCTTATTCGTATGTTTAGGTATTTCAGGATTCGCTTATCTGCAAGTACTGTTCTTTCATAAGGTGTGGGCAAAAGAGGGTGACGTCAATGAAATCAATTAGAAATGAACCATCTCAGGAGGAAATCGACCGTTTTTGGCGACAAGTCAAACAAGAAATCAAACAGATTCCATTAGCGTTTGAACGAAAGCAACAACCAGCATTGCTGACAGGAATCGATGTCTATCAGGTCAATTTCCAAAGTTTATACAATGAAACGATTTACGGCTATCTTTTAGTTCCGAAAAATAAGAGCCAACTTCCAATCGTCATCGATTATTTAGGTTATATGAATCACCTACAGGAACCCTTTCAGTTTGCCCACTGGGCACTGATTGATTGTGCCTGCTTGGTGATCGATAATCGCGGGCAAGGCGGCCGTACGAAAGATACACATCCTTATGAAACGACGCAACATGAGGCACCGTTTGGTCGAGGAATTTTAAAAAAAGAAGATTTTTATATGAAACGCATGATTGCAGATAGTCTTCGCCTGCTAGAGGTCGCAGCAGAGCTGCCGGAGATTGATTCTGAACGAGTGATTTTAAGAGGCGGGTCACAAGGCGGCGGGATTGCATTAATTGTCAATGCGCTGGCTGAAACGCCAATCTTTGCGACTTTTGCAGATGTTCCTAGTCACTCGAATATTTCTCACCGCATCGAAAGCAGAACTGGGAGCTATCATGTGATGCAAGAATATATTGATACCTTTCCAGATAGCAAGGAGACCATCTATTACCAAATGGCCTACTATGATTTGAAAAATCTGGCAGCAAAAATCACTGGCCCTGTCTTTGCTTCAGTAGGGAGCCAAGATCCTATCTGCCCAATGACCGATTTTTTTGTCAGTTATCATCGAATCTCAACCCCCAAACAATTAACTGTGTATTTAAACAAAGGGCATGGCGGCGGTGAAGCCAAACAGATTCGAAAAGAAATGCAACAGATCCAAAAATTGTTAAAAAGGATATGAAGAAATGAAAGTGGCAACTTACAATTTACGTGTGGATACGGATTACGATAAAGAGTGGCAATGGTCTTATCGTGCGGACAAAGTATTGGCATTGATCGATTATCATGATTGGGATATTTTGTGCGTACAAGAAGTCCGGCCGACGCAAGTCGCTGATTTAGCAAGATTGACTGATTACGAGTCGGTAACTGCTGAACGAGACGGCGATGGAACAGGAGAAGGTATCGGGATCTATTACAAGAAGACGATGTTTTCTAAAGTAGATTCAGGCTCATTTTGGTTATCTCTGACACCTGATGTGCCAAGTATTCATCCAGAAGCGGAATACTTGCGTCTGTGTTTGTGGACGGTACTAAGAGATAGAAAAGGACATGACTTTTTAGTCATCGACACGCATCTGGACAATATTTCAGAAATCGCCCGTTTTGAAGGGATGAAAGTCATCTTGGAACGGTTAGCGGATAAAATCGCCGCTTTACCCGTTTTACTAATGGGGGATCTCAATGCAGAAGCAGTTGAACGCGTCCATGAATCCCTGCAAACGATTTTTGTTAACGCAAAAGAACAAAATGAAAAAGGACATTACGGTCCCAGAGGTTCCTATCAAAATTTTGACTATCAACTCCCATGGAACCAGTTAGAAGAAATTGATTATATTTATACTAAAGGATTTCGAATCATTAAAACCGGGTGTTTGACGGATTCTTGTGACGGACGGTTTCCTTCCGATCATTTCCCGTTGGAAGCAGATCTCCGATTCGATGAACGATAAAGGTGGAACAAAAATGGAAAAGACAAAATTGACGCACTTACTTGAACAAATGACTATCGATGAAAAAATCGATCAATTATTGCAACTGGCTGCTGCGTTTTATTCAGACAAAGCGGAAGAAAAAACCGGACCGATGAGTGATCTGGGACTGACCCAAGAAACCATCAACAACGCTGGAACAACGCTAGGCGTTTCCGGTGCCAAAGAAGCGATCCGAGTACAACAAGAATACATCAAAAACAATCGCCTGCAGATCCCGACGATTCTAATGGCAGATATTATCCATGGGTTTCGAACAATCTTCCCGATTCCATTGGCTCTAGGTAGTTCGTGGGATCTGAATGCTGCGGAACAAATGGCCGAAATTTCAGCTAGAGAAGCCGCTGTGTCTGGGCTCCATGTGACGTTCTCGCCAATGGTGGACTTAGTCCGGGACCCTCGTTGGGGACGAGTGATGGAATCTACCGGAGAAGATCCCTACTTGAACAGTCGACTTGCGGAGGCTTTCGTGAAAGGCTACCAAGGAGAAGATTTGACCAATGATTTTGAACGGGTCGCCGCTTGTGTGAAGCATTTTGCGGCGTATGGCGCAGCAATTGGCGGTCGTGATTACAACACAGTCAATATGTCTGAGCGTCAATTGCGGGAAAGTTACTTACCAGGCTACCAAGCCGCACTAGCAGCTGGGGCAAAATTGGTGATGACTTCCTTTAATACGGTAGATGGGATTCCGGCTACAGCGAATCGCTGGTTGTTCCGTGATGTGTTGCGAAAAGAATTTGGTTTTGATGGCGTAGTGATCTCTGACTGGGGTGCGGTCAAAGAAATCATTGCCCATGGCGCAGCAGAGGATGAAAAACAGGCGGCAGAATTAGCGATCAAAGCAGGCGTCGATATTGAAATGATGACGACTTGCTACAACGATTATTTGAAAGAATTGATCGAAGAAGGCGCTGTTGCGGAAGAGTTATTGGATGAAGCGGTATTGCGGATCTTGACCCTTAAAAATGATCTTGGTCTTTTTGAAAATCCTCATCGTGGGGCAGATGAAGCTGCTGAAGCTAGGGTCGTACTTTCGCAAGAACATCGAACAGCCGCGAGAGAAATCGCTCAAAAATCAATGGTTTTATTGAAGAATGAGAACATCTTACCATTTAAATCAACGGAGACGGTCGCGATCATTGGACCAGCGGCTCACTCTAAAGATATTTTAGGTGCATGGTCATGGCAAGGGAAACAAGAAGAAGCCGTTTCATTGATCGAAGGGAGCAAAGCAGTTTCAGAGAACATTCTTTACGGAAAAGAACCATTCGATTATTTTGCGCCAACAGAAGCAGCGATCAATGAAGCTGTTACATTAGCTAAACAAGCAGATAAAGTGGTTCTCGCACTAGGTGAACAAGACTGGATGAGCGGAGAAGCAGCGAGCCGCAGTGATATTCGCTTGCCTGAAGCGCAGTTAGCATTATTCAAACAATTGCAGGCAGTCAATAAGCAACTCGTTGTGACCTTGTATAATGGTCGTCCATTAGATCTTCAAGGCATTGATGAAGCAAAAGCCATCGTTGAAGCATGGTTCCCTGGAACAGAAGGTGGTCACGCATTAGCAAATCTTTTATGGGGACAATACAATCCAAGCGGCCGTTTGAGTATGTCTTTCCCAGAAACAGTCGGTCAAGTACCTGTTTATTACAATACTGAAACTACCGGTCGTCCTTATGAAAGTGCACCTGATGAAAAATATGTCTCGAAATATTTGGATGTCTCCAACTATGCAAAATATCCTTTTGGTTTCGGTTTGAGCTATCACGAGGCTCAGTATAGTGAGTTAAGTTTAGATAAATCACAACTGTCTGCTGAAGAGACACTGACAGTATCCCTTCAGATCAAGAATAATAGCGACTTTGCTGGTGAAGAAACCGTCCAGTTATATCTGCGAGACCTCGTTGGTGAAGTTGTCCGACCAATCAAAGAATTAAAAGGATTCCAAAAAGTATGGTTAGAACCAGGGGAAACCAAAGAAGTAACTTTTTCAATTACGGAAGATATGTTGCGTTACGTCCACAGCAATCAGGAAACATCCAGTGATGCTGGCACATTCCAAGCCATGGTCGGCAGCAACAGTCGTGATCTGCAGATGGCTACATTCAAATTCGTAAGATAAGGATAGGAAGGTTTATATGACACAATATATTACTCTTGAAAAGAATCAGACACGCCTGAGGTTTTTGAAAACCGGGGATCTGTATGAAATAGATAGCAATGGCATGATGATCAATCAACTAAATGGCAATCCGTTAGACGGCAGTTTGAATCAATTGTATCTGCGAGTCTATACATCAGAAGGGATTCGTTGGACACCGATGGTCGGTTCTAATTCAGCCAGTAAGTTTGGGTATTCCCAACAGCAGTTGTCTTGGTCAGGAGAGTTTTTGGACGTTCATTATCAAGTGGACTTGCAACTGGCAGAAGATTGCTGGTTTTGGCGAATCCAGTTATCGGGTTCTGGAAAAGCAGATATCATTTATGGTCAAGATATAGGCAATGCACTAAAAGGAGCAGTTCAGTCCAATGAAGCGTATGTTTCTCAATACCTGGATCACCACGTGACTCAGGATAACGGAACGATCGTCGTCTCTTCTCGTCAAAATCAACCGCAATCCGGCAAATTTCCATTAGTCGAACAAGGAAGTTTCCAACCCTTGCGGAGTTATTCAACAGATGGGTATCAATTTTTTGGCAGAACATACAAGGTGACTAATTTGCCGCAAGCCTTAGCGCAAGAAACATTAGCGAATGAAGTGTATCAATATGAATTTGCCTACATTGCTTTGCAGTCCGAGTCTTATCAGCTATCTGACGAAACAACAGAAGTCATTTTTTATAGTGCTGTCAAGGCAGATCAGCCACAAGCAGTATCCGGTCCGCAATTCGACCGCCCTTCTCTGAAGGAACAGTTTCAAAAATTGACTTTTGAGTCATTGACGACACAGCTACTTCCGGCAAAACAACTAGGAGCAACATTGACTGGTGAGACCTTGTCAGAAGCAGATATTTCCGCGCTATTTCCAAAACAGGAAGCAATGGAACGAATCGATGGCCAAATTTATTCATTTTTTACCGAAAACTATCGTCACGTTGTGTTGAAGGAAAAAGAAAGTGCCATGGAACGGGCTCATGGGCATATATTGCTGAGTGGCAGTGATCTAGTGGTAGATCAGCCGTTGCTTAGTACGACGGTTTATATGTATGGTATCTTCAATTCGCAGATCGTTCTAGGGAATACGTCAATGAATAAATTATTGAGTAACAGCCGTAATGCGTTGAATGTCATGAAACGATCAGGACAGCGCGTCTACTTGAAAGAACAGGATACGTGGCGCTTATTGACAATGCCATCTGCGTTCGAGATGGGGCTGAACTCTGCAACGTGGTATTACAAAACAGCAGATGATTTGATCACGGTCACGACGTATACACTGCTTGACAGCCGTGAGATCCGGACAACGATCCATAGCAAAAAGGCTTATTCATGGGCCATCAGCAACCAGTTTTTGATGGGACCAGATGAAGAAGCACCGACAGCGGTTGTGAAAAAAGATCAGCAAGTAGTGATCACAAGCGGGACTACGTCACCAGTAAAAGAAGCGTATCCAGAATTAACTTATTATCTGCAGGCGGATCAGCCTTTTGATGTGACAGATGATTCTTTGTTCTTACAAGAAAACAGTGATGGCGCACTAACTGTTCTGACATTTGCGGATCAGTCAGAAGTTACCCTTAAGATTCAAGGAACGTTGACCGGAGATCCTTACCGAGAACAAGCGTCTTCTAAGCAGCAAGAAGAAGCAAAATATGTGACGTTCATTGATTCACTGCTGAATCAATTTGAATTGACCCATGACCAAGCAGAAGTCCAAACTCTTAATTTGCTCTCTCGGTGGTACACGCACAACATGCTGGTCCATTATTTGTCTCCTCATGGTTTGGAACAGTATGGCGGTGCTGCTTGGGGGACCAGAGATGTCTCACAAGGACCAACAGAATTTTTCTTAGCAGTCAATCGTCCAGAAATCGTTGCGTCGATCATCAAACACCTCTTTGCCAATCAATTTGCCGACGATGGCAATTGGCCGCAATGGTTTATGTTTGACCGCTACGAAAAACAAAAAGCCGACGAAAGTCATGGAGATGTGATCGTGTGGCCAATGAAAGTCGTCAGCGATTACTTGGAAAAAACGAAGGACTTCGCGATTTTAGAAACGCAAATACCTTATACAGATCGCGAAACGTTCTTAAAGACAAGTCAAACTGCTTCTCTTTATGATCATTTACAGAAAGAGATTGCATATATCGAAGCGAATTTCTTGGAAGGTACGTATCTTTCATGTTATGGGGATGGGGACTGGGATGATACCCTGCAGCCAAACAATAGCAAATTGAAAAAGCAGATGGCCAGCAGTTGGACAGTTGCATTAACTTATGAAGTGATGAAGAAACTAGCGGCACAGCTGAAAGACTATGATCCAAATTATGCAGATCATTTACAAACCATCGTCAGCGGCATTCGTACAGATTTTGATAAATACATTTTGTCCTCAGGAACCATCCCAGGATTTGTTTATATGGAAGACCCTGAACATGTGGAATTGATGATCCATCCAGAAGACAAAAAGACAGGGATTCAGTACCGATTGTTGCCGATGCAGCAAAGCATGATCGGTGAATTACTTTCTCCGGACGAAGCCGAGCACCATTTAGGCATCATCAAAGAACACTTGCAACATCCAGATGGCGTTCGCTTGATGAATCGTCCAGCGGCTTATCATGGTGGGGTCAGTACGAATTTCAAACGTGCAGAGCAAGCAGCGAACTTTGGTCGGGAAATCGGGTTGCAATATGTTCATGCCCACATCCGTTTTACTGAAGCAATGGCCAAATTGGGACAAAAAGAAGAAACTTGGCATGCTTTAGGGGTCATCAATCCTATTCAGTTGCAAGAACGCGTGCCAAATGCAGAACTGCGACAAGCCAATGTCTATTTCAGCAGCTCTGACGGCGATTTCAAAACAAGGCTTGAAGCCCAAGAGAATTTTGGTAAACTTAGAGATGGAAGCGTCGGTGTAAAAGGCGGTTGGCGCGTGTACTCCAGCGGACCAGGTATCTATTTGAATCAATTGATCAGCAATGTCTTGGGCATTCGCGAAATGGCAGATGATTTGTTCCTTGATCCTGTCTTGCCAACTGAGTTATCTGACTTAACGATGACCTACCGGGTCTTTGATCAACCGGTTAAGATCCATTTTCACGAAGCGTCAAAAGAACAGGTATTGATCAATGGCCAACCGGTAGACTATACACTAGCAGAAAACAGCTATCGAAAAGGGGCCTTTTGTTTAGACAAATCAGCAGTGCTGCCGTTGTTCAATAAGGAAATAAATCATATCGATATTTATCGATAGAAAGGAGGAGCCATGGTAGGGATCAAAGATATTGCTAAAAAAGCCGGTGTGTCTATTTCCACTGTATCCTATGCTTTGAACGGCAGCCCTAAAGTGACGGAGGAGACGCGCGCCCGTATCCAAGCGATTGCTCGTGACTTGAATTATGTTCCGAACATGGCTGCTCGTACACTGAAGCGCAGACAAACGAACATCATTGGCGTGTACCTCGCAGACTACGCGGGGAGTTTCTATGGAGAGTTGCTAGACGGGATTAAAAAAAGTCTCGAGACTTTTGGTTACGAAATGATTGTTTGCAGCGGCAAAAAATCCCATTTGTTTATACCAGAGCGTATGATCGATGGAGCCATCATTTTAGATTGGACTTTTCCTTCAGAGGAAATTGAGCGGTATGCTCAGCGGGGACATCAAATCGTTGTACTAGATCGGATCCTCGATCATGAAAATATCCATCAAGTCCTTTTGGATAATAAAGGCGGTGCGGCACTGGCTATTGATAAATTGATTTCAGGTGGCAGCCAACATGTCTTTTTACTTGCTGGTCCTGAAAAAAGTTATGATAGTCAAGAACGGTTAGAAGCCAGTATCAAAGAGCTTACCCGATTTGGCATTTCCTATGATGTAATAGCTGGTGATTTTACTGAACCCTCAGGGTATCGGGGAGCAGAAGAAATTTTAGCAAAAAATCCGCTAAGACCAATCGATATCTTTGCCTTAAACGATGAAATGGCCATCGGGGTTTATAAGTATGTACGTAAAACAGACTTAAAAATCGGAGAAGATATCCGCATCATTGGTTTTGACAATACAGAATTAGGGGCGTTTATACAGCCGCGGTTGTCGACAATTTCTTACTCGAAGCATCGTTGGGGAATGATTGCTTCAGAGAAAATCGTCAAATCGATTCAAGGAGAGCAAGTAGAGGACGAGCATATCTATACAACATTTATTGATGGACGTTCTTTTCCAAATAATTGAAAATGAAGCACCAAACAGAGGACTGTTTGGTGCTTTTTTTGCGCACGGAAATAAAAATACATACTGTTAAATTAGATTAATAGTTATTTTATTTTTTTATGATTGTATTATTTTTCTAATGTTGTTTAGAAAAAATTATAAAATTTTTTTCGGTTATTATACTTTGAGTTATTTTATTTTAGAAAATACAGTGAATTATTATTCGTTATAACATTATTAATTCTATGAAATATAAATAATGTTAGCGATTTCTAAATAGGGGCATCAAGTACAAATAATTCGGATAATAGATTAATTTTTCAGTGGTAAAGATTGCTTTATTATGTGATTTTTATAATCTTATTCTAATTATATCTCTTGAACTCTTACGATTTTTTAGTATGCTAGGTGAAATTAACTCTAAATTTATCCTTTCCAAGCATTTCAAGTAAATGTCAAACAAACTGCCTGACAAGGCCAAAAATGAGAAGAAACAAGCGGTTAGGATGTCAATTTATAATCATAATTTTGGAATGGATGAAAAAAAAATTATAATCCTTTTTTTATTTGGATATAGACTATGGATAGCATAATGCGTGTATTGCGCAATATTTTACTCATTTTCACTCAGTCAGGAGGGATAAAGTGAATCGTTTTTTAACCAATTTTCTTGTTTTTCTATTAGTATCTTCTCCTTGTTTTTCATACACAGAGGTAGTTGCACATGCAGAAAGTATCGCGCAAAAAAGTGAAACAACGGATGCTTTAAACGAGTTAGAAAAGCTTAGCGATATAGATAATAAGGAAAGTAACACGAGTAACAAAGAAAGTAGCAGTGAAAGCAGTGAAGGTACCGCAAGTCAGGATAACGAAACAAACGAAACATCTGAAGCGACTGAAACAGCAGAATCGGATGAATCGCCACCACATTCAGCATCTGAATCTCATTCCCAAGAATCTGTTACTAGTTCTTCACAAGAGTCAGAAGAACTGACGATAACCTTCAAAAGTGCTGAAGGGCGTTTGTTGGAAACAGGAGAAACAAGCCTTCAGGTCAGCAAGAGAAAAGGAGAACGTCTTACAGCAACTGACATCCCCTCCTTTATAAATCCGGTATCTTTTGCAGGTTGGCAGCTAGAGGGAAAAATCTATAGTAATGAAGCATTGCAAAACGTGGACCTAGATCATGATCAGATCCTGCAAGCAGTTTTTAAACAGGGCGTGAGTGTTCGGTCTAGCGCTTCCTTAGTAGACCTGTCCATCAAAGATATTATTGCAAGTGCAGATCCTTCACGACTTGTTGCCGTTCCAAGTCCTGCAGGCGATGGGGAAACTTACGCAGAGTATGCAAATAGTGTTGATGGCTTTCGGCAAGTCTTGTTTGATATGTACCAAAATGGCAATGGCGGTGAATTTGCTTTGTATGTCGGATCAGGGGGCACCTTGACTTTACCGGCTGATCTGACAGCCAAAACAATACCAAGCACAGTAGACAGTAGCAATATCACGTTCTATGCATTACAAGGGAAAGTTAGCCGTTTGATACTGACTGGTCACGCCAATGATCCTATCACAGATGCAACGACATTGCCTTCAGGCAGTCGACGGGTTGATTTCTCAACGAATAATTATTTTGGCTCGGATATCGTGTTTCGCAATATCGACTATAGGGGATCGACCATTTACATGAATGGGCACAGTCTTTTCCTCAATGGGGGTGCCGTTGGAAATGGCTTTGCGATATATGGTGGCACAAACAGTGGGGATCTGGAAGGCAATCCGACGATCCATGTGAATAACACGGGTTCAGGTACTTGGAATATTTATGGGGGCAACCAAAGCGGCGGAACGTTGAAGGGGAATGTAACGATCAACATAAACAATACCGTCTCTGGAATAAGTACCATTGCAGGGGGCGCCAATGTTGGAACGATCGATGGCAATACAAAAGTAGCGATCAAGCAATTGAATGGCACATTGACAAACTATTATGGCG
This sequence comes from Enterococcus sp. AZ091, assembly GCF_051714805.1. NCBI lineage: Bacteria > Bacillati > Bacillota > Bacilli > Lactobacillales > Enterococcaceae > Enterococcus > Enterococcus sp. AZ091. The sequence continues at coordinate 1,040,622 of NZ_JBIOSO010000001.1, forward strand.
GTGGTGTTGGATCAAGCGCTACAAATTCAGCCAATGTGACGGGGAATGTTGCAACGACTATTGCTACGAAAAATGCCAATTTTCTGTTGGGAACGTTTGTCGGAGGGGTTCAGTACGGAACGATTGACGGTAGGATCAACAGCACTGTTTCTGGTAATGGAGGCTGGAATGGGATGACCAATCGTTTTATCGGCGGTTCCTATTATGGAAATATTGGCTCGGAACCTGCTAAAGATGCCATCGTAACGAATCTTGATTCGAGTCTCTATTCTACAGGTCGGGCAACTTTTGAAGGTGGCAATCGATACTCTGGCACAATTAAGGGGAACATCGTAAATACGGTCAAAGCGGGTCCTAGTGCTGGTATCGGTGGGATCGGTGATTTCAACGGTGGCGGGGGAAACGATGTCAGCAAGCTTTCTCAAAGTTCGATGGGGGCTTCGAATACGACGACTTACGACAATTATACTCCCGCACAACGGGCTCAGTTAGCTGAAGCTGGAGCAAATTTCAAAGTATATGGCAATATTACTTCCCATCTAGTCAGCGGTTCTTTTTCAAATGGCGCAACCTATACTACAGCTGCAGGCCGCGGCGGCTACATCGACGGAAATACCACGATTGAAGTGGGGACGATTACAGCAGATGGCAGACCAGGTGGAGACGGTATCGCGTATAAAGGATCAAAGCCGTCCAATCTTGCTTATTCCACAACGACCAAAAACCGAGGGGAACTATCAGGCTGGGATATTGTCGGCGGTGGGGGAGATCCGGGAACTACCTGGAATATCTACATCAAAGGGAATACTAAAACAATTCTAAATAATACGGTTGCTCGCTGGACCTATGGCGGCTCTTTCTCTGGTGTTATTGAAGGAAATGCATCGAATACATTGAACTCAGGGATCGTAGACACCCTTGAAGGTACTGGCTATACCGGTAGAAGAGTCTATGGTAATGGTGAAACGACGGTCAATAACGGACAAGTGGATTGGTTCTTGTCTGGCGGCGGCTGGAACGATCTCTTGATTGGTGGGAACGTGGCAGTAACGGTTTATGATGGGGTGATCAATGCCTCTCTAGGGGCTTCATACGGAGATTCCAGTTCTCATACGATCAATGGAAATTCGAATAATCGGATTTTCGGCGGGAACTTTTCCGGTACCCCACGAACTGGCTCTAATGGTTTTTCTGGCGGTGTGACTAACAATGGCAGACTGTTGGGAAATGCAAGTTTAACATTGGATTTAAGAAATTATGACGGTGAGTTTAAGCTGCCTAGCGGGACCAATATTTCTGGTGGAAATCCATTCAACAGTACAAATATTGTCGGAACAGATACATCCAATACGATTACGCTGAACATCTATACAAAACCAGGATCGGATGTCTTGAACGGTGCCACGATTTATGGGGATGGCGGCCGAACTGCTAGCAATACGAGAAGCGGCAAGATCATGATGAACATTCAAGCGGAAGATTCCAGTATTGGTAATTTATATACCACCTATTACTCGAACATTTCCTCTAATCAGATTTTGCGCGATGTAGAGATGCGTATTCAAGGGGCGAAAAGTATCAATGGGATCTCCGGCGGAAATGCAACGGACAATTTCACCAATGCAATCGTTGCTAACAGCACCAATCAAGTCAAAATGAATTTTGGCGAGAATGTAGATGGAACCAATGCTTACCAAGATGAACCCATATCTATGACAGGATTAGGTCTCGTGAATTTTACCGAATTAACTGTGACTAACGGACTGACATTGATGGCTACCGGTGGGGATATCAAAAATGGGCGCTCAGCTACAGCGGCCAACCATAGTACGACTTATCACCAGTTTGGGACGATCCAGCTATCGAAAAATGCCGGTATTGGAATTTCTTCAGCAAACAACATGATTTCAGGCAGTAAGTTAACCATCGAAGATGAGGTAACCATTGAATCTCCTCCGGGTACTGGTCGGATCAACCTTTCCGATTTTGAAGTGCCAGATTCAAAAAAAGATCATTTGACTTGGATCAAAAATACGGAGAATGATGCTGCAGCACGAGTAAAAAGTCAGGGCACTTGGTTTGGAGAAGTCACAAGCTACCAAGTATTGACTATCAATCCAGTTGCAAACAATGCGACGCCGATCACGCCAATCACTTTTAGCGGCATCGAAAAAGCGACTGGTAAAACATTCATTGGGGACAATGATGTGACGGGAGTCAATGGCTACGGAATTGCGATTCCTGGTTCAGTGATCGACTATGAAGTCGAAATACCCGGTATCGCTGATGGGCAAGGTTCAATCACTCATGACGTGACAGGCGTTAAAGAAAATAATGCACCACTTGTGATTCAAGCATGGGGAACAGATATTGCTGGCATCCAGGTTCAAAAAGGGCGGCTGCTTATTCCATATACTGGGTCAAATTTACCGACACTGACCTTTACACCAGAAACCCAGAATACAGGTTCTTGGTTTTATGCTGGACAGATCCAGTCAAGCAAAGTTGCTAGTGCGACAGAAACAATCCCAGAACAATCGTCTTCAGATCCAGTCGATTGGCAGATTCCCGATGGTGAATACAGCTATCAAGTGAAGGTTTCTTACTCGAATCAAGCTGAGCTTCGTGCTCAGAACGCAATCATTACAGAACAAGAAGCTGAGAACCTCACTAAAGAAGATGCACTGGACTATTTGCAGGCACAAGGACGCCCATTCTTTACAGATAGTCTGATGGAAGAAGCAATAGCAGAGATTCAAAAACCATTGGGGTCAGCAACTTCTCGCAAGCATCTTGTTTCATTCAAAGCAGGAGCAGCAAATCAATCATCTGTAGAACAAGCAGTCAATCTGGTAGTCGTGAAAAATGAGAGTGCCTTGGCAAGCAATCGGCAATTCGCTGTCTTTGCCAAAGATAGCCGCTTGACTTTAGGGGAAGCAACGGCTATCACGAATCAAGCTGATTTAGCAGCATATACGGAAGCCACAATGATTTTTGCTGATGGTCGAGATGAGCAGTTGCCGCAAGTTGCACCAGAAGCACTCGAATCGATCCAGCAAACAAGCGAAGAAGAGCTGCTAAAAAATGTCACAACTACGTATCATTTCACCGAAAATGGGCAAACAGCTGAAAAAACAGTGAATGTGGCGATCGCTGGTGAGTTGACCTTGAGCAGTGTACCGACAACTATCGATTTTGGAGAACAAAAAATCACTACCACCACTCAAACGTATTGGCCTGACATTCAAGGAGATTTGATTGTCAAAGATACACGAGGATCTGAACGAAGTCCTTGGCGGCTCACTGTGAAAGAACAGCAGAGCTTGAGTAATGGGACAGATCATTTAGAAAATACGTTGTTCTTTGTAAAAAATGGGGAAGAGCAATTACTAACAAATGGGGAAATTATCGTTGAAGAGACGGAATTGACAGAAAACGGCGACTATCATGTGAATCAAGATTGGGGAGAAACAGCGAATAAAGGTCTTAAATTAGTTGTTCCGGTAGAAAAGCAAAAAATAGGCGAATATAGCGGAACGTTATCCTGGCAACTAATATCTGCTCCAGGCAATCCATAAAAGGCAGAAGAGTAAAGATAAAAACAGTCATTAATGCAAGTTTGCTCGGCTGATTATTCTTGTTTTTGGCAACTACCTTAGCTGCTGAAATAGGCGCGGATGACAGCAATGGCGGAACGTCATTTTATGGCGTTTAGGAATATCCAGCAAAAAATCCAAGACCATAGGCGAAAGTACTGAGAAATCAGCCATTCGACCAACAAGGACATAAAATCTTACCCATAACGGGTTCTGACTCTTCCAGTTAACTCGCGGATGGGGGTTGCTTGTTGGCAGCACTAGGTATTTTATCAAAAAGGAGCAAATGAAATGAAAAAGAGTTTAATAACGATGGGTATCGTCATCCTTAGTTCAATAATCTTGCCGATCACCGCAGTTGCAGCAGAGTATACATCAAATGGGGCAATTATTTTTGAAACGGATAATGATCTCACTAAACCAGTCGACCCTACCGATCCGTAAAAACCAGTCGACCCGGTCGATCCCACGGATCCAATGGGACCAAATCCAGGAACTGCTGGGCCGTTGTCAATTGATTTTGCCTCCAGTTTCCAATTTGGCAATCAAAAGATCACATCAGAAACAATGGATTACTATGCAAAACTGCAAGAGTTCACTTCAAGTTTAGCAGGGCCGAATTATGTGCAAGTCACAGATAAGCGCGGAACACAAGAAGGTTGGTCTCTTAGTGTCGTACAGCAAGGCCAATTTAAGACAGCACAGAGTGAAGTGCTAGCAGGGGCTTCATTATCAATTTCTTCCGGAACAGCAATTTCTATGACAGATGAGCAGTATGCACCAACAGTAGTAGAGAATCACACATTTGTTCCCAATAGTGAAATGAACTTGGTGAATGTCCCTGCAGGCAAAGGGATGGGGACTTGGATCTATCGCTTTGGTGCTGATGCATCAGAAGGAGCGACAGCTGTAAAATTAAACATTCCTGGTCGTTCGGTTAAATTAGCCAAAGAATATCGAACAACCTTGACTTGGTACCTCAAAAATGTACCAGAGACTGAATAAGAAGGGGCAGAAAAGTGAAAAAAATAGTAACCGCAGCAGTATTCGTAGGATTGGGAATGACGAGCACGATCACTGCTCAGGCAGCAGAAGTGGCAGCTTATCATTCAAATGGTCAAATTGTCTTTGAACCAAACACGGAGCCAACGGATCCAATCAGTCCAATAGACCCAGATCCAGACAATCCAATCAAACCAGTCGATCCCACCACGCCAGATGGCAAACCTGAACCAGGAACCAACGGACCGTTATCGATCGACTTTGCCTCCAGTTTATATTTTGGCATGCAAAAAATCACTTCAAAAACGGAAGTCTACCATGCCTCATTGCAAAAATATGAGGATGCAGCAGGTGCGGAGCAAGAAGGACCGAATTTTGTACAAGTCACAGACAACCGGGGAACGGAAAGCGGCTGGACGTTGCATGTCAAACAAAATGGCCAATTTAAAACAGGGAAAGACCAAGAATTAAAAGCAGCTCAAATTCGCTTGACTAACGGGACGATCGTTACACCATCCGAATCCCCAAAACCTTCTAATTTTAAAAGCACGATTACCCTGGATCCCAATGGGGCTGAATCATTAGTCATGAGTGCCCAAAAAGGGGAAGGAGCCGGTACTTATCTTATGAGCTGGGGTGACAGTTTATTCGCAGCAGTAGATAGTATTGAATTAGAAGTGCCTGGTTCAACAACGAAATATGCCGTGAAGTACAGTACCACATTTACCTGGCTGCTAACTGATACCCCGACAAATCCATAGCAACCAGTCCCTTTAAGTGTAAGGTTTTGATACGTAAGGGTGGTACATAGATAGAGAGGGAAAATCCATCATGAAAAAAAGTAAACAGCTCATTATACTGGTTTTGGCAAGTCTTTTCTTTTTTATTTCGGTAAGAGGCATGGCCTCTGAATTCAATTTTGCAGTAAATCCAGTCATACCAGAGAACCAAATAGACAAATCTAAGACTTATTTTGATTTGAAGATGTCACCAGGTGCTGTTCAAACGGTGGAGGTTCTATTAAGAAATGATACGGATAAGGACGTAGTGATTGAGCCGAAGATCGCTTCGGCAACCACCAATCTAAACGGCGTTGTTGAGTATGGTCAAAATGATATCGAACCTGATGAAACCTTAACGCACAATTTGAAGGATTTGGTAGACATCGCAGAGACCATCACGATTCCCAAACAGTCTCAAGTGACTTTGCCTTTAAAAGTAAGCATGCCTTCAGAATCATTTAAAGGCGTGATTTCCGGTGGACTGACATTAAAAGAAAAGCAGGAAGAAGCCTCTGATCAGTCCGAGGATCAAGGATTAGCGATCAAAAATGAATATGCCTATGTCGTCGCAATTTTGTTGAGACAAACAACGGATGAAATCGTTCCAGATTTGAAGTTGTTAGCCGTCGAACCTGATCAAGTGAATGCCCGCAATGTAATCAATGTGACTTTTCAAAATCCGACCGCTGCCTATTTGAATTCATTTCGTTTGATCAACGATGTCACTAAAAAAGGGCAAAACGACAGCCGCTATTCTTCTGATACTTCTGGTATGCAGATGGCACCAAATTCCCATTTTTCTTATCCCATCTCATTAGAAGGACAAAAGCTTGAAGCAGGTACTTACCTGCTGAAATCTGTTGCCTACAGCGGAAAAAGCGATGAAGGACAGTATAAAGTCAAGAATGGTGATGAGGAAGAAAGATATTTATACAGATGGGAATTTAAAAAAGAGTTTACAGTGGCTGGCGATGTTGCGCGAGACCTCAATCGGAAAGATGTCACTATCGAAGAAGATCATACGTGGCAATATTTATTGATTGGACTCCTCTTGGTGATCATTGCATTTCTGATTGTTTGGCATCGTCAGAAAAAGAATGAAGGAGAGTAACTGGTTTTGAAAAGTGATGAGCGATAGCCGATTCATTGCGGAATCATTTTCTTTCCTGTTTCTCAAAGTAAGCCTTATGGAGAAAGATCTCCAGTTAGGACAACAAGTTAGCAGCAAGTAAGAACAGCTGGCTTTTTCAGCTCCACCTAATGGTGTGGGGCTGTCTTTGATAGATTCATCGATTATTGATGGTACGTGAGGAGAGGCCCAAGTGAGATGCCAGATAGAACTATGTTAAGGCGGTGAAATAATCAATGAAAAGCAAATTTGGCTTTGTTTTAGGAGCCTGTATTATTATCGGAATGATCGACCTTGTTACCGAACAGGTCGTATTCGCTACCATCTATAATCCGCTGAATCCTTCAGAAGAAATCGTTCCGAAAGACCCTCCAGAAATCAACGAGGCGCCTGTTGATGAGAAGACACCAAAAGCAGCAGAACCAGCATCGCCTAAGGAAGAACCCAAATCAAAAGAAAACAGTCAAAAGGAACAGCCGTTACTGAATCTAACAAAACCGTTTTTGGCTGATGGCAAGCAGCTGGCAAAACGCGTGACGGTGGAAGATATCTTCCTTGCAAATAGTCTGTCGGTCGACTTAGCAATGCCAGACGATGATTCAGGTGGTGATGGCAATGATCAGCCGTCTTATCTTACAAGCTTGTGCTATTTATTTACCGGAAGTGTCCTTTATGGGCAAAAGAATGATGGAGGCCTGAAAACGCATGTTTTTGACATTTTTGAATAAAGCGGATAAGCGAAAATTGGTGCTGCTTCAATACTTGGAAAATGCGGTTTCTTTATCCGAGACAAAAGAGGCATTGATGGATAATCTGACAATGTCAGAATTTTTGATCAACAAGACCGTTCAAGAATTAAACACGGACTTTTATGAATTTGGCTTGGATGAAGAGTTTGGTATTGTGACTGATGGGACCGTGATCAAATTAAATGCTTCTGGTTTGGCAACCTCTGATACCGTCTTGACCTATTATTTGGACCAGTCACTGAAATTTTCCATGCTGAAAGAATGTTTTTTTGAACAACTGTCTTCACTTTATGAATTCGCTACGAACCATTTTTTAAGCCATACCCCTGTGTATAAAGAATTTAAACAATTCAAGCAGATCCTTAATGATTATGACATTGAGGTGACGAAGGAATTTCGATTGATCGGTGAAGAAAATGAAATAAGGGAATTCATATTATTGTTTTTTATGAAAGAATACTATTTGAATCAGTCGGTTTTTCCGAAAGAAATCGAAACAAAAAGAAAGACTTTCGATGCGCTTAATAGTCAAGGCTGGTTGAACCCTCAGCAATCTGCCCGAATGCAGATCCGCAAAGAACAATACTTAGGAATCATTATTACCCGAATGTGCAATGGTCATTTTCTGCAAAATACAGTTGAGGATGGTTTGATCAATGCTGAACACTTACGAATCATTGAAGAGCTGAAAGACTGGCTGGCGAAGATCTTGCCTATGGTGAGCCTGACTACCTTAGAGCGGGAAGCAAAGGAGATATTGCGGTTTCTGATCGTAGAAGGCTGGTTAGTAGAAAATGACCGCTACATTGATCAAAATCATTATATCACCCAATTAAATGAACATTTCTATACAGAACTTAGTGGTCGTTTTGCTCTTTCCCAAGAGCTTCTAGCACTGCTTACAACTGAATTGACGAACATTCATTACCAACTGCTTTCATTTTCTTTCAGTTCGCGATGCGAGTATCAACATTTGGACGTCACTTATTTCCTGCAAACATACCCTGAATATGTGGCTTTTTGTCGGAATTACCTTGAAGCTAACCGGAACCGACCCATTTTGTGGAACAACAAGGAATTTCTATTCTTTCGCTATCTGATTTTATTAATCTCAACGATCCCATTAAAAGAAATATCTGTTCCTCTCTATGTATGTGTCGATTTTTCCTATGGTCGTTCGTATAATCAAATGATTCGCAACAATATTGAAAAGATTCTCGATTTGAATATCCAATTTCAAAGCTTTCCAGATGAAAAGACCCATCTGACTCTTTCAAACATGCCTTTTTATGGGGCGATGGGAATCAATCATATTTTATGGTTAGCCCCCCCGCGACCAGTGGACTGGATCAACTTTACCGAAAAGGTTGTAGGAATCCGCAGAGAATTTCTAAAAAATCATTTTGAAAAATAATTTCAACCAATCGATTGGACCGTGAATGAATGCATCCTAAAAAAAACTGAGAGCATCGTTTGCTTTCAGTGCTCATGATCCCAGCTAGTGAAATAGCTGGGATTTTTTCTGCAAGAATACTTTTTTAGTTGGAAATTTGGTATGATAAGGAGAGAATTTGAAAAAGAGGTGTACCATGGCAGAAGGGAATCAAACCAAAGCAGTCATTGGTCAAACATTCGTTGAACTTTGTGAGACAAAAGAATTAAACAAAATCAGCATTCAAGAGTTGGCTGAGAAGGTGCAGATCAATCGACAAACCTTTTATTATCATTTCCCGGATAAAAAAGCATTGATTCGTTGGATCTACAAAACAGATGCGCTGATTTATCTAACATCTGAAAACATTTCGCTAGATAATTGGGAAGAAGCAGCTTTGAAAATGTTGAAGGCGATGCGGCAAAACGGAACCTTCTATCGGAAATCTGTTACTTATGACCGAGATATTCTGATGAGTGAGTTTTATCAAATTACGGAGCCGTTATTTCAGCGCTTGTTTGATGAAGTCGATGAAGAGCAACAATTGTCGCAACAAGACATTGCTTTTTACAGCCGTTTCTTTTCTTATGGCTGTAGTGGAATCTTAGAAACTTGGATTCGTGATGATTTTCCGGAAATGCCATTAGAAATCGCGACCCAACTCTTTCGCTTGGCAAAAGATGTGGAATTTTTTTCTTATCAAATTTATCAAAAAGAGGAGCAATAATCATGACGAAAGTTTTATTTGTCTGTTTAGGAAATATTTGTCGTTCACCGATGGCAGAAGGGCTTTTCAAGCAAGCAATAGCAGAACGTCAATTGCCTTGGCAGATCGATTCAGCAGCCACTAGTTCATGGGAAGCGGGTAATCCGCCTCATCAAGGAACTCGTCAACTATTAGCAGATGCGGGGATTTCTTGGCAGAACATGGTTTCCCGCAAGATCACTTCTGAGGATTTTGAAACCTATGACTGGATCATTGGCATGGATCGTAACAATTATGAGGACCTGTCAGCAATGGCTCCAGCAGGTACGCAGCATAAGCTTTACACGTACTTAAGTGTCGTTCCTGGAGAGGGAGAAGATATTCCAGATCCTTATTACACAGGAGATTTCAACCAAACATACCGCTTGATTCAAGCAGGACTGCCCCTTTGGATAGAAAAAATAAAAAATGCTGCCCAATAAAGGGAATGTTCGCTTGTTTTTTCCTCAAAATTTGTTAAAATAAAAGCAATAAACGAGAACGTATGTGCGGTTTTAGAGAAACCCGCTGCTGTTAGCAGAAAGGAAAGACCAATGGAAAAGAAATCATCTCCCATCAGGCAGCTGGGCAAGTTGATTGTCATGACTTCGACAACCTTGTTGGATACTTTCTTCAGTGACAATGCCGATAAAAAAAATCAAACTGAAAAGATCAATGAGATTCGGCAAATTTTGCAAAAAGCGGCCAGTGACAAACATCTGGTCGTCTTACAAGTGAAAACCGAGAAGGTTGGCAGTTTTGAAACCGTTACCGGTTGGATCGTTGGAAAAACGGTTGCGAAAGAACAAGTTGTTTTGAAACTGCAAAGTGATCGGCAACAAATTCGTATGATCCCTTTAGCCAGCGTTTTAAAGGTCAGCACATTAAAGGTCAAAGCAACGCGGCCCGAAAAGTAAAAAAAGTCTGTGACGTAAGTAAAACAAGAGACCAAGACAGCAGATAGCAGCCATGTAGGCGGAAGAAGCAATCAAGCTGATCTTAGGACGTTGTTTTATTACACTCACAGACTTTTTTGTTACACTTTTTTAGTTAATCGGTAGTTGTTTTCGCTAAAACTTCTTGCAAACGCCAAGCGGTTATTCGAGCAATCAAATCATAAGGAATAGGTTCTGTAAACGAAAAACGGGCTGTTCCTTTACTGGTCTTATAAGGCTGCAATTCTTTTTCAAAAGCAAGAATGGCAGAGGGTGTTGGATAAAATCCTATGTGCTCTTTTGCACAGGCAAAGTGGACGATATTCTCTGTTTGGAAATAGGTTGGCATCTGATAACGAATCCGCTCTTCGGCATCCGGCAGGACTGTTTTGATTACATGTCGGACCTCCTGCAATACAGTGGAATGATCCGGAAAGCCAGCAATATACTGATCAACTGTTTCAATGGTGTTTGTCATAAAGCCCCCCCTTTTTGTATTGATTGTACTACAGAAAGGAATTTTACAAAAAAAGGAGCCTGTCAGTGGGTGGCTGACAGGCTAGGAGTTAAAAATGAAAAGTGTTAGTTAGGGTTGTTTGTTGGTATGCTTATACTATACTAACTAAATATGAATATTCTGTGACAAAAGTTTTCGGAAGTTCTTAAGAAAAGATAACGATTCGGTTACACGTGCTGATTTTTTTCATTGAAGTATTTTTTCAACGTACGATAAAGATCGATGTATTGAGCATCAGCAGCTGCATAATCCCATAGATAAGTTGCCATCGTTGGGTTCATTTTTTTCATCAATTGATTGGAACTAATCACTAAATCATAGGTTTCCTTCAATTGCGGATCATAAGGATCCGCTTGCACAAAGGTCAGGTCTTGCAGAAATTGATTCAAGGATTGGACAAGTAAAAAGTTGTCTTCCAAAACGACACCGACATGCAGCCGATTGGCGTAGCGGATCTTATCATAGAATGGTAACAAGACGTGAGTAAACATCGCTGCTAACTGTTCTTGATTGGTGTCATTGATATAGTCTACATTATTGGAAGAGCGATAGTCGGTAAAGAATTGATCGATATGCTGATGCAATTGTTCCTGTGGCAGACCATGTCCCATGGAAAGGGTGAGCAGCCGGTAAATATTAGGAAACGGTTGTCGAAAGACGTAGTTGCCAAAGGTCGCATTGATTAGATTACCAATCAAGATAGGATCATCTAAAAGTTCCTGCTGTCCAGCAAAATAGGTCTGTTTCATTTGGGCAAGGAAATCAGAAACTAACGGATAGATCGGATTCTGTTTAGTCGTATAGAATGTCAATGTTTGTTGCAAGGAAGGATCTTCCTCAGACAAGTAGAAGGGTAGCATTTGGGAGAGCAAATAGATAAAACTTGATTCTCCTTTAAGCTGTTTTTCTGTTAATTCAGTATCGGCAGTCAACGTGGTACGCAAGCGATTGAAATCATAATAGCGATTGTTTTTCATCAAAAAATTATAACGGCGGTCGTATTTTGCAAAATTCGCTTTTCTAATGCGTAAAAGGACCAACGCAGCAAAATATTTTAACTCTAGCTTCCCTAGATAAGAACGAGAGATAGGAAAATAGCTAGCAAACTCATCGACGAAAGCTTCTGCATCAGACTCAGAAACGGCAAAAGGCCATGTGATCCCCCGGACGCCTAACCAAATGATATTGAATAAGGAAAGACGCACTAAGCGCTCGTCGCCAACGAGATTCGATTCTGTATAAGTAAAACGCAATTGAAACTGCTTCAAATGGTTTTTTAGATGTTCGAATTTTCGGGATACTGTTGAACGGCTGACATCATATTTCTTGCAAAAATCCGTAATGGTAGGATTTTCTTCATTCAGCATATAAAGAACATATAAGAATGGTACGCTCTTGTTCAAAAGATAAAACCGGTACTCATCAATCGTTGCCGCAATATTTTGGGGCTGCAGCTTGCCACCACGTCCAAGTATTGACAAGTGATCCGGGGTCAACTCGTGTAAATCTTGATCGATCTCAGTCAACTCAATGAATGTTTGCTGATAGCTCAAGTCCATTTCTTTGGCTAATTGCGCGATTGGATGATTTGGATTTTGTAAAGTAAGCATGCGCCGGAATAATTTAAATTTGATCAACGTTTGCGGATCCATCATAAGTTCTTCGTAAAACATAAATATCCTCCTTTAATGGGTCTATTGTACCTGTTTTTGTTTCAACTGTCAGTCTTTTATCAAAAAAAATGGCCTACCTTTCAAAAATGGTAGGTCATTTTTAATGAATTAATGATTTTTGACGGATTTCGGTTCTTTTTTGCACCAAGCCCAAACGAGACCTATGATGAAACCGATGATTGCAGGTGCCAGCCAACCCATGCCGATTTTGAAGAACGGCAAGTATTGCTCTGCAAATTTCAATAACTGCTGAACGACAGCAGTGTCTCTAATCAATGCCGGGCAAGCATTTAATCCGTCAATAACGGCTGCCACCAGGGTGAAATAAGTGGTCATACGGTACACACTGGCACGATGCTGGAACAATGGACTAATGATCGCCAACAAAATCAATGTAATGGCCAGCGGATAGACAAACATCAGAACAGGAGTTGAAAACTCAATGATTTTCGTCAGACCAATATTTGCAAAGATCGCCGGTAGAATGCTGGCAACAGCACTGAAAAACAAGTAGCTTCTTGCAGGAAACAATTCTGCAAAGGTTTCGGCAAATGCGGTGATCAATCCGATCGCAGTTTTCAAACAAGCTAAAATGACGATCAATGCTAAGAGCAGACTTCCAGAGCGGCCTAAGTAATGATTGGCTACTTGTGCTAAAGCGATCCCACCATTGGCACTGATCGCAAATTTTCCTAGGCTCATCGCTCCCATGTAGGAAAGCAATGTGTAGATGATCCCCATCAGAAAGATACTGATAGAGCCAGAAAGAATCGTATCTTTCGCGATTTCGGAAGGTTTCGTGATACCCATGTTACGGATCGCAGTCACAATAATGATGCCAAAGGCTAATGAGGCTAGTGCATCCAACGTATTGTACCCATTTGTGAAACCGGTGAAGAAGGCGTGTTCTTGGTAAAGCGGAGAAACAGGTGCCTCTTGGATTGTACCCATTGGCTGCGTAAAAGCAAAGACTAAAAGTAAGCCAAGCAATACCAAAAAGAGGGGATTCAAGAATTTTCCTACGTAATCCAATATCTTACTAGGCTTGCGTGAGAACCACCACGCAGCCCCAAAGAATAATAGTGAAAATACGGCCAACAAGGGTGCTTGGAGATCTTGGGAAACAAAGGGTACAAGTCCGATCTCAAAGGAAGTTGTGGCTAACCGAGGGAGTGCAAAAAAAGGACCAATCACTAAATAAAGCAACACAGTGAAAATAATGGCATAACGGCGGTTGATCCGTGAAGCTAATTCGAAGACACCCGTACTTTGGGAAAGACCAAATGCGATAACGCCTAAGAATGGTAACCCAATTCCGGTCACTAAGAAACCTAAATTGGCAAGGGCTACATTACTACCAGCTTCTTGTCCCATATGCACTGGGAAAATCAAATTTCCCGCACCAAAAAATAGACCAAACAACATAGAACCAACATACAAATAGTCTTGAATACGTAACTTTTTCTTCATATCAACTTACTCCTATAGTTCTCTAGTTTTAAAAAAAATAACAAAAAAATGATCAAATAGCAACTCTTAGTTGATCCAGGCCAAAAAAAGAAACCAGGGAACAAGCGACAAGAAGATGATTCGGTAAGGACGAGCAATGCCCTCTTGTAAGACAGGAAGGCACTGACTGTTCGTCTAAATCATTTTGTCTGCAACTTGTACCCTAGTTCAGCACAGGATCAATTAAGTACCCGCGATAGAAATTCTTTCGTCCGCTGTTCTTTTGGATGGATAAAGATTTCTTCTGGCGTGCCTTCTTCAGCGATCACACCTTTGTCCATGAAGATCACTCGGTCAGAGACTTCTTTAGCAAAGCCCATCTCATGGGTCACGATGACCATAGTCAACCCAGTATGAGCTAACGCATTCATCGTTTTCAAAACTTCTCCGACCATCTCTGGATCAAGAGCTGAAGTTGGTTCATCGAATAACATCACATCAGGATCCATTGACAATGCCCGGGCAATGGCTACCCGTTGCTTTTGTCCACCAGATAATTGAGCCGGTTTTGCTTTGACGTAGCGGCTCATGCCGACTTTTTCCAAATTCTCCCGAGCAATTTTTTCTGCTTCGGCGCGATTTCTTTTTAGAACAGTGACTTGGCCCGTGACACAATTTTCCAGAACATCCATGTTATTAAAAAGGTTGAAGGACTGGAACACCATCCCTAAATGAGTCCGATAGTTTGGTAAGCTGTATCCTTTTTCTAGGACATTTTCGCCCATATAAATGATTTTTCCACTGGTTGGCTTTTCTAAAAGATTGATACACCGAAGCAGTGTGGATTTCCCTGAACCGGAGGAGCCGATAATCGTTACGACTTCACCTTTATTGACCGAAAGACTAATGTCTTTCAAAACGACATTGTCGCCAAAACTTTTCTTTAAATGATCGATTTCGATAATTGCTGACATCTGTCTTCCTCCTTATTCTGGGTTGATATCTTCTAGTTTGACATAAGAACTAGGACCATCCATTTTGCGTTCAACAAAACGTAAAATTTGAGTCGCAGAGATTGTCAAAACGAGATAGATTGCACCGATGATCGCAAATGTTTGGAAGTATTGATAATTTGTTCCGGCAGCCGATGTTCCTTGGAAGAAAAGATCGGCGACACTGATTACGCTCAATACGGCAGTATCTTTGATATTGATGATGATTTCGTTACCTGTTGCTGGTAAGATATTTCGCATAACTTGTGGCAAGACAACTTTGAACATCGTTTGCCAGTGAGTCATTCCAATTGCTTGTGCTGCTTCAAATTGGCCATCATCCACTGCAAAGATCCCGCCACGGACGATTTCAGACATATAGGCTCCTGTATTGATAGAAACGATCAATAATGCCGCAATCGTACGATTCATGGAAACACCAAATGCTAGAGCAGTCCCATAAAAAATGACCATAGCTTGTACCATCATTGGTGTGCCACGGAAAACTTCAATATAAATCGTCAATAATGCATTGATCAATTTTTGGAAAAAGCGACTTACAGGATTTTCAGCAGCTGGCAGCGTCCGAAAGACACCGACTAATAGACCAATCAATAATCCGACGACAGTAGAAACGATCGCAATGAAAAGCGTCAATCCTGCCCCTCGTAAAAATAGAGAACCATAGTCATCGATGATTTTTTTGAAATCGGCCAGCAGACCTTGATTCGCTGAATCTCCGCTGGTGTCCGCAGGCTGCTCTTCGATAGCCGCATCCATGAGTTTCGTGCGTTCACTTTGAGGGATCGTCGCTAGAATCTCGTTGACCTTTTGGACATCGGGGTCACCTTTGCGCATACCAACGGCAACTTGGACATCCTCTGGATTGGTTTCAAAACCTTGACCTTCGGCAAATTCGATCATCTTCAGATCAGGATTTGCCCCTGTAGCAGTGACGCCTTCAGGACGTTCGCTGACGTACCCGTCAATGATGCCTGAAGCCAACGCGACGCGCATGGAAGAAAAATCTTTCATGGCTTGTTCTTTTTGTACTTCTGGAATTTGATCGATCACTGTGTAATGGAATGTATTTAATTGGGCGGTGATTTTTGCACCTGTCAAATCAGCTAAACTTTTCGCATTTGCGAATTTACCATCTTTTTGAACGACAACGACTAAGTTCGATTCGTAGTAAGGATCGGTAAAATCGATTTGCTCCCGTCGTTCGGCTGTAGGGGACATCCCAGCGATTACCGCATCAATGGTCCCTGATTGTAATGCAGGTGCCAGGCCATCCCATTGTGTTTTGACGATCACTAATTCTTTGCCAAGACCATCAGCGATTTTCTTCGCGATTTGAACGTCATAACCGCCAGCATAGGCAGACCCTTTCTCGCCAGAAATAGGTACCGCTCCATGGGCATCGGTGGTTTGGGTCCAGTTGAAAGGGGCATAACCCGCTTCCATCCCCACTCGAAACTGATCAGCTGGAGTTTGATCATCTGCATGAGCAGTCATCGATACATTGACAAGTGTGAAACAGAGGGCGAAAAATGCCCAAAACCAATTCATTTTCTTCATTTTCTCTTTCCTTTCACGAGTGGCACTACAGACAGGCAAAGGTAACAAAAAAACAGCCGTACTCCATGATTGGAAAACGGCTGTTGACAATTTCGTCGACAAACCTTTCACAAAACATAGCGCAACTTAGCCAAGCTAAGACAGTACGCAAGTTGTTCACTTGCGTCCCAACAAAATAATTCAAGCAAGAATCATTTTGTTTCGGCGATGTTCCCTAGCTCTGCTTTTGACGTGTTGCTTCACTCAGCAGGATTAATGAACCTCGCGACCTCTACCTAAATGTTAAAGGATACTCGTATTTGATTATGATACTTAATCGAGTGTAGAAGAAAAAGGTGGATTTGTCAATTCTTTTCAACAAAAAAAGCAGTCTCTTTTCTTTGGAAAAGGGAACTGCTTTTCTTTACTTTCGGCTACTTTAAGCAACTTTGGCTTTTGGTTCGCGGCCTAAGACAGCTTGAATAACTGTCAGACCTAGTAATAAGCCTAGAGCTAAATAAATGAGACTTGAGTATTGTGTAACGCCCCAGTCTTGACCTAATGTACGATAAACCAATAGAACGAGTGCTTGAATGATTGCTGTGATGACATTTAAGAAAGCAAACGCCCATAGATTTCCATTTTCTTTACGAGATAAATAGAAAATAGAGAAGTATAAGCTAACTGCCAACCAGCCGAAACTGATGATGATCATTGCCCAATAAATAATAGATGCTACCAATGTATTTCACCTCACTTTGATTCGTGAATAGTTTACCACGTTTTTTGTAGAATGTCATGAAAGAATCAATGAAATGAGCTGAAAATTCCAAGTGAAGATTTCCTTCCTGTGAGGCTTTCTCAAGGGAAGGTTTGTGAAAAATCGCGGATGATGGTTATAAAAAATGGGGAAATTAGGTATACTATTAAAAAGTAGAACAATCACGGAAGGAGTTCAGCAAAATGTTAGTATCGATTGAAACAGCTGTCGAAAAGATTCAAGCTGCCGAGTCTATCACTTTTTTGACAGGAGCGGGCGTTTCAACCCCTTCCGGTATTCCGGATTACCGCTCTTTGAAAGGGATTTATCATGGCATTGAAGCGCCAGAATATCTGTTGAGTCATACTTGTATGGTCAGAGAGCCGGATAAATTTTATCAATTTGTCAAACATCTCTACCATCCTGAAGCAAAGCCCAATGTGATCCATCAGACGATGGCAGAGTTCGCTCAAGAACGGAACGTTTGGGTAGTCTCGCAAAACATTGATGGCCTCCATCAACAGGCGGGGAGTCAGCAGCGTATTGATTTCCACGGGACCCTTTACCGCTGTTACTGCCGTCAATGCGGTGCAGAAGTTCCTTGGCAAACCTATTTGACAGACTGGCATCATGCCGATTGCGGTGGACAGATTCGTCCAGCGATCGTCTTGTATGAAGAAGGTTTCAGCGAAGAAACAATTACTGCAGCCATCAACGCTGTTGCCAATGCACAGCTAGTGGTCGTGGTAGGCACCTCATTACAAGTCTATCCTTTTGCTGGTTTGTTGCAGTATCAAAATAGCCAGAATTGCTTGATCATCAACCAAACAATGCTTGAACAAAATACGACTCCTCAAGTTTTAGCAAGTGGGGAAACAGTTTTTGCAAAACTCTCACACTAAAATTGAAAAGGAGTATGGAGGCACATTATGACAGAACGTACAGAAAAAGAAAAAATGATTGCTGGTGAATTGTATTTTTCACCAGATCCAGAATTAGTTGCCGATCGCAAATTTGCCAGAGAACAAATGCACTTGATCAATCGAGAATCCGAACCGATGATCAAAGAACAACTGCTAAAAGAGACATTTGGTCAAGTGGCTGGCCGTATCTATATCGAACCGAATGTCCGCTTTGATTACGGCTATAATATTTCAGTTGGAAAAAATTTCTATGCCAATTATGATTGTATCTTTTTAGATGTTTGTCCCATTACCTTTGGTGATAACTGTATGCTAGCACCAAATGTTCGTCTCTTTACAGCTTCTCATCCATTGCATCCAGTCAAGCGTAATAGTGGCCTTGAGTATGGCGCACCAATTACAGTTGGCGACAATGCTTGGATCGGTGGCGGTGCAGTTATCCTTCCAGGTGTTCGCTTAGGCGATAACGTGGTCGTTGGTGCGGGAAGTGTCGTGACTAAATCGTTCCCTGATAACGTGGTGATCGCTGGAAATCCAGCTCGGATCATCAAAATCATTGAATCTGGTGAAACCATCGAAGAGATCGCAAAAGATGTCGCTCACGCAACTAAAAGCACGACAGAAGTCGTTGCTGCTATCGATCATCAACGAGAGACGATCGATGCGATTGATCGAGAACTGACAGAATTATTAGAAAAACGCATGACAGCAGTCAGTGAAATCGTCCAATGGAAAAAACAGGAACAGACAGCAGTTCTGGATGAATCTCGGGAAGAAGCTGTTTTGAACAATGTTCGCCAGTCCGTTTCCAATAAAGCCTTCGAAGAAACGATTGTCGCAACCTTTGAGTCGATCATGGAACATTCTCGCACTTATCAAAAGAATCAATTGGAGGGATAATGATGGATGGAGCAACACGACGGGAAGCAATCATCAAGCAGTTGCAGGCCGCCGAGAAACCGATCAGTGCTAGTAAATTAGCGGGAGAGTTAGGTGTCAGCCGCCAAATCATCGTTGGTGACATTGCCTTGTTGCGAGCAGCAGGAGAGGCTATCGTGGCTACCGCTCGCGGTTACCGCTTAGAAGCTGCAAGTGAGACAGGTCATGTCAGCAAACTTGCTGTGCAACACCGTCCGGAACAAACAGAAGAAGAATTGTTGACATTTGTCTCTTGCGGAATCGAAGTGATTGATGTGATCGTTGAGCATGAGATTTATGGGGAATTAACAGGGAATCTGCGGATCAAAACGGAACAAGATGTCGCAGACTTTATGCGGAAATACCAGCATTCACAAGCCCGCCTGCTTTCTGATTTGACCAATGGGATCCATCTCCATACGTTACGCTACCAAGAAGCAGCAGAGTTAGAGCAAGCAAAGCAATTGTTGGCTGATAAAGGAATCTTATACCAAAACTAAAGGAGAATTGGATGCAAGATATTCTGATCATCGTTGATTTACAAAAAGGCGTGTGTTCAAACAATGGCACCAAACTGGATCATCTCGATTCGCTGCTGTTGTTTGCCAATCAGCGGATCCAAACTTACCGTCATGCACAACGCCCCGTTTTATTTGTGCAGCATGAGGAAGAAGAACTCGGCTACCAAACAGATGAATGGCTCTTACATCCAGATTTGGCTGTGCAAGCAACCGACTTGTTTTTGCGCAAGACTCATGCGAATAGCTTTTTCAATACCTCCTTACAGTCCTTGTTGACAAAGCACCATGTTCGCAGCATCGAATGGATCGGTGCGCAAACTGAATTTTGTATGGATGGCACGATCAAATTTGCCCATGGATTAGGGTATCAGAATGTGTTGTATCAGCAAGCAACGACTACTTATGCATCCGAAGGCTGGTCAGCTGCTGAAATCATTCATTGGTATGAGCGGATCTGGCAAGATCGCTATGCCCAGATTCTAGCATTGCCAAAAAATTCTGAAAAAAAATAGTGTAAGTGTCTAGTTTTTACCTGAATGGCAATCTATAAATTAGAACTTTCTAATTATTGGAATTCTCTTGAAAAATTAAATAACGATGATTAAAAACTCTGTGTAAGCAATTTTATACAGAGTTTTTTTGTTCGTAAGGAGATCAAAAGAAGAGGAGGGAGAAAATGTTTAAAATTTTTTTAAGAGACGGATTGCGTACCTATAAATATAGAAATAGTCATATAAAGCCGTCAGGATTTGTTGAGGAGATTAAAGGGGCAATCTTTATTTACTATTCTAAACGAGCCATAGCTGGTTCAAGAGGAATTGTTGTTACTTCTATAGAAGCGGTTGAAGAACAGACTGACAGGATTACACATTGGACACCGAATGTTTATCGATATGGGACATATACGGACGAAAATCGTTCGATCGTTAAAGGACATTCAGAGACAAATTTGAGGCAAATCAATACCTTTGTGGTAGATATCGATTCAAAAGAAAACCATGAAGGGGAAATCATTCTAGCGTGTATCGATCAGTTAGGCTTTATGCCGACATTGGTTTTAGAGTCAGAACATGGCTACCAGATCTATTTTGTATTAAGTACACCTGCTTATGTAACGAGCAAAAGTAATTTTAGAGTAATTGATGTGGCAAAACAGATTTCAATGACTATCCGATCACAATTGGCGAAACAGTTAGTTGGTGTAGATATTGGATGCAATCATTTTGGCATTGCACGATTTCCAAACAAAAGAAATATTGTCTTTTATGAATCAGAGAATCAGTATTCTTTTTCCGAGTGGATCAATTGGTCGATGAAACAAGCATCGGATCAAAAGACAGAAAAGAAAGCGAAACTAGTTGTTTTTCCTGAGAAAAAAGAGTATCGCCAAGTTGATGAACCTTGGTTTGATTTGTTGTTACGAAAAGCAGATATTATCGGGGGAGAAGGACGATTGGGACGAAATAACGTGATCTTTACGCTTTCACTTGCTTATTTTTCCTCAGGATATAGTCAAGAAACATGTGGCTATAACATGTTTGAGTTTAACGAACGCTTAAAAGAGCCTTTGGCGGAAAAAGAAGTTGAAATGATTGTCAAGAGTGCGTATTCCAGCAATTATCGAGCAGCTCGACGAGATTTTATACTAGAATTGTGCCAGGAATGGATTGCTTCAGACATCCAGGAAAAAGAGTTGTTTATTCAGCGAAGAGGATGGTGGAAATTTAAAAAGCCACGAGACAAACGAGAATATAGCCACAAACATGAATGGCGAGTAGATCTTTTAGATTATCTAAAACGAGTAGAAGCCGAAGGGTTAGCTTACATAGAAAGTACCAGAAAAGAGCTACAAGAGAAGATAGGGATTCCTTCACGCAGTCTTGATCGATTGTTAAAGGAGTTAAGAGAAGAAAGAAAAATTTTTTATCGTAGTAAACGTGGAAAAGGGGGAGGGATTTTATTGATGTCGATACAATCATTTCTAAAGCAATGTTTGCAACGAAAACATGAGAAGCAAGAAGTCTATCTTTCTCTTTTAAAGCACTTCTTCTCGCTGACAAATGAAGAGTTAGAAATGATTATAGCGCCTTTTTTAGAAAAGCATCGTAGAAGTGAACAACTGGATTTATTTGAAGCCGATACAGGCTAAAAGTAAAATGCGCCAATTGCCTTTTACAATATATCTCTGATAAGGAGGGGAGATTTCGTGAAATTAACGCCCTTACATTTAGAAAGAATCTGTTGTGAGGTGAATTTGTTCAATCGCCAGCGGTGGAGAATTTCACAGCGGAAAATCCAGCGAATCATTGAGGATGTTTCCGGAGAGAAACGAGTGATCGTCATCAGAGAATTAGGGATCGATGAAGAAGCAGAATTGTTTTTTTCACAAATAAAGTCGATTTTCTTAGATGGAAAGATTGTGGCTTGTCGGGGCTGTCCGCAACAACCCTTAACCATTTTACGAGAGCAATACGCAAGATTGAAAGAAACGCATTGATCCAAGAAACTAGCCTTTTTTCGTTTGTTAGTTTATTCAAAAAAACTAGCGTGAAAAGCCATTGAAAACAGCACACGGACACGAAGCAGATAGGAATTATTTGTGGGTGGAAGGAATCTCTTGAACTAGAGTTGAACCGAAGCGACACACGTAAACTGATTTTTGATGTGTTTTTTCCAGATCATTGACAACTGAATACGAAAAGAACTTTCTAAGTTGATCAGCGTGCCTATTCGGGGCTTAGGAAGGATAAAACGCCTAAAATAGTACGGCTAGAAAAAGCGGTGCGTTTGGATGGGTGAGGCACATACTAGAAAAAGGAGTTGCGAAGACTCAGCTAGCATGAAAACAAAAGATGACGAGTAATCGTCCGCTCGTTTTCAAGGGAGCGATCCATTTTTTCTACGAGTTTGAGGTTGCGAACGCTAGAAACCTTGCGAAGTCAGACGTTTTTTATTTTTCTGTTAAAGAAGTAAAAAAGACAAACTAGCAAACGAAAAAAGGCTAGGAAAATAAGTAAAAATTTGAAGGGAACGAAAAGATGAAAACTAAAAAAATGAACAAGAATCAAGAACCAAAAATGCAAAGAAAAGGTCCAATGAACACGAAAACGGATGAGCGACGACTGAAGCGATCGCCTACAGGATTAAACTTTTTCTTGAACAGAAAAGTAACGGTTGTGACTATGGACAGTAAGCGAATAGAGGGGATTTTATCATTCATTTCAACGTACGATATTATGATTGCGCAACTAGACAAAGAGGGAAACCGAACAGGAACTTACATGACACTCTTCAAACATGCATTAAAATACGTACGTTGTGAAGATCCGAATTAATGCGAGTGTCGCCGCTATTAATAATATAAGGAGGAGATCATGTCAAAAAGGTATGAAGGTAGACCGTATCATGTAGTGATGTTTGTCTCAAGAAATAAAGATAATTCTGAGTTGCAAAATTTCAAGCAACGGACAAAAGCTTTTTTAACACAGAAATATCCAGATGAATTGGAAACAGATTTTAATGAGTTTTGTGAACGTGGCGTTGCTAAAGAAATGAGCCGTTTCTATGTGTCTGTAAATGCAAGAAAACACGAGGTTATCCATAAAGCTTTGCAACACTATCTAATTGATACCCAAGATGCAAGTCTGGCAAATATTGAAAAACTAATTGCTAGTTTATCTATGAAGCAAGGGACAGCACTAACAAAAAAATTCTTGTTTGATTTTGATGATGATCCACAATGCATTGGAATGTTTGTTGATCAGGTAGAACAAGCGCTTGGTAGCAGTACCATGATCAAAGTTCATGAAACTGTGAACGGATATGCAGTGGTAACTGATCAAGGTTTTGACACAAGAGATCTATTGGAAAAATGGAAGAAAGTAGAACTTAAAAGGGACGGAATGCTGTTTGTCAAAGCTCAAAAGAAATTAGATTAGTCAGTAATCCACCAAAATAGCAAACAGGAGGGGATTTTGTGAATGCTCGTCAAAAAAAAGCGCACACAGTGGATTGCTAAGATTGGTACAGAAGCTGAACATCAACTGTATTGCGATTACTGTTACAGGAAACTTGATTTGAAAAGGAACAAATATGGCATTAAATATGGAACATGTGATGCTATGTGTTATGGGAAAAATGTCGGTGTTTACTAGTCAGCAGTCATATCATCAGTAACAATTAGAAAGGAAAATCACAAATGAGAATTTTTGAAATGAATGATCCGTATTTTGCGATTATAGTAGCAGAAAACAAAAAGAATTGCATGGAATTTTATGAAGAAGTAGTTTGTAACGTGGAAAATAAGCGAGAATTTTTGGCGTATATGAAGGAACTTGAAAAACCAGAGGCAATCACAAAAATGGCGAATACGGTGAGTGAAGAAACAGGGAAGCCAATCGGTAGTGAAGAGGCAGCAGTACAAGTTTTTGATTGTATTAATGACAGTGAGCCGACATTATTGGCAGTTGACGGATCGCTGGTTTAGTCAGCTATTCGACGAAATGCTTGAAGGAAGAAAACGAATGAGAAAAATCATATCTGTGGTTTTGGTATTAATGGGGCTCTTCCTACTCACTGGTTGTACGGATGCAGATCTTGCCTCCTATAATTTGAGTGAAGATGCCGATAATTTTAAAGTATTACGAAAAGTGACGTTTATCAATACTGTAACGGATGAAGTACTGTATACCGTTGAAGGAAACTTTTCTATTGCAGCAGATACAGGCGATAATCAGTTGGAGATTACTGCAAAAACTGGCGAGGATCAATTTCAAAAGCATTTTCTAGGCTTATCACCAACGACGGTTTATATCGTGGAACAATTGGAATGGCAAGAAACAAATCAATATCAGTTCAAAATCACCATTAAGCCAAGTGCAGTATTACCAGATGTTGATATTCGTTAGGGGGAGGAAAAATGAGCCAAGTCGTGTATGGCATCATGCTATTTTGCACCTGTTTGTTTTTCTGGGGAATGTATCGTTTGTTGGGGTGTTACATGCATTGGATGGTTGCTCAAATTTGTGCATTGCTGGAACAGCGACCCAAGCGCTTCAAATAAAAAAGACTGTCGTGAAAGGATAAACGACAGTCACTGAGCTAGATTGTTTAGGGTTAGTGGGTATCCATGAAACTATGATATGAAAACTAGCTCAAATCAAGTATACAACAGGAAAGAAAGAGAAAAAAGAGGAAATGAGTGCTTGGCTGACTGGTGCGAGTATTTGTATCTCCTTGTATTTAGACCATTGAAGCCGAAAAAAATTCCAACAAACATGATTTTCAACATGGAATACTCGTACCGGTCAGCCAAGCAAAAAAGAAAGGGGCACGAAAAGAAGATGAATAAAGAAGTGAATGGTTGTGTGGTGTTTGAAAAACAGGGGAATGATTTGTCGGTAAGTGCAGGGAATTTAAGCGCATCCGATGCCTTAACGCTCACGCTGTTTAGTATTGTTTCTTTAGCTAAGGCTTCTGGGATTTCGCTGGCACGCATTCACCAAGCATTAGATCAGATTGATCAGCACTTGGAGTTAGAGGAGTGTGAGAAGAAGAATGAGTGAGGGGAATGCGACAGTAAAAAAGCTGGCGAGAAAAGAATTATTTGAATTGACCGATGAAGAACGCCACCCGAATTGGGCGGATGATCCGCAAGCAATCAAACGACGGGATCGGTTGCTCGTGATTTTAGGCATGCCCATCGATCCTGTTCGTCAAGAAGGCGAAAGAAGCGTTTCAAAAACGATCCAATCAGTATTTCTTTGATTTGCGTCCAGGATTAGAAGAAAAGGTTGTTTCTCGATTACTTGCAGGAGAAAAAATGAAACGCCTATCCGAAGAGTATCAGCTTCCTCGATCGAAACTGACGTATCTACGAGAAAAGTATCACTTATTGGAGGAGAAGAGGAAAACGAAACGAGGTGATTCAAATGAAACGACAAGAAATTATTGATTTCTATGTGAAAAATGGGTGTAATTTTCCCTTAACTCAAAATGAGACGCAACTGCCTGCTTTTCGCTTACAGATTTTACTGGCAAAAGCAGGGGTGTTAAAGATCCAAGATAAAATCAATTATGGATCGAAAGCACAAAAGTTAGGTGGATTAGCGGAACAACGCTTTCAGGAGTTGGTTCCCAAAGCGGTGGACGCAAATAGAGTATTTAAGAAAAATAACCCTTGTTTTGACTTTGTCGTGGATCAGTTCACCATTGATGTCAAATATAGTTCATTGCATGTGAACAACAACAGAGCTGCCTATTGGAAAATCAGAGTCACTGGAGACCAAGATTGTATTGTTGCTTTTCTTGAGAGTGAACATGAAAAAGGGATGACGGATCCGTACATTTTGTTTCTTCCAATGGCGTTTATCGACGAAACCCAGACACACATACACATCAGTAAAGGGTGTGTATGGGCGCATGAATTTAGAATCGAAGCCACTGAGTTAGCTTCAATAGTGGCTGAATATGCAGAAATGAAAAGAGAGGGATTGTATGCCTAGCAATACATTAGCAGATCTGAATAATCTAGTATGAAAAAGTGGAAAAATGATTGGGGATCGATCTAGCGAGAATAAATCAAAAAGAAATAAGAAAAGAATAAAAAAACTATCGAAAAAATATTGACGGGGGGGGGGGGGGTGCATGTTAGACTAAGAATATAAGATATCTTAAATAACGTGTTTGAAGGAGTAGATGATGGGAAAAGCAAAAGAAAATTATAGCATAGGAATTGATGTGATCACACGTGAACAAATCGAAGCTATTAAAGAAGCTTGGGAGAAAGAGAATCGTCACGTGAACTATTCTCGTCAAGGAATCGTTGGACAGCTTGTAGAAAATGAGTATGAGCGATTGAAAAAAGAGAACAAAATACAAAAAATATAATTCGAAAAATGTTTTTACAGAAATAACAGTTTGTTTCAAACTGTTGATAAATAAAAGCAAAAATAAAAAATCAAGGAGAGAAAAAGAGTATGAAAAAAACGTTGTTAACGAGTGTGATTGTTGGAGCAGCGGCAGGCGTGGTATTTTTCGCAAGTGGGAATGATGCACAGGCGTCAGAAGTCAATCGGGTTTGGACACCACGTACAGTGGATCAAATCAAAGCAGACATTGCGAAAGCAAAAAACAATCAATACACGATTGTCTGGGGGGATACCATGTGGAGAATCAGTCAGGCAACCAATTTGACGGTACAAAAACTCGCAGATCTGAATAAGATTGCGAATGTGGATCTGATCTACGCAGGCAATACGCTAGTGTTTGACGGGAATGTTGTAACAGCTAAGAACGATAAGGGAGAAACAGTTGCGCAATCAGTGGTAACCCCACAAGATAAGAATGATGCCAATAAACCAGTAGGTAAACAAGCGCCTGCAAAACAAGTAGAAGAAAAAGCACCAGGAACAACCGCGTCTTCTCAATTACAAAACAAGCAAGGAACACCTGCGACTAGCGACAAAACGGCTACAAGCAGTCAGGGCACAAGTGCTGCAGTTAGTGGGACAAACGGTTCTGTTGAGGGGACAGCTAGCTCTACTGCCGGGACAACAACTTCTTCAGGAACAGTAGAAACACCTGCTCAACCAAGTGAGCCAGCTACGCCAAGTCAACCAACGGAACCAAGCAAACCAGCGGAAAAACCAAGCACGTCCACTCAACCAACGACACCGACACAACCAAGTACAGGTGGGGAACAAGGCGGATCGACAACACCAACCACACCAGACACTACCCCTATTAATATGGGAAATAGCGGGAAAGTGTTTGATTCAGCAGAAGCGGCTTCTGAATATGGATATGCTGAAATTAATGATACGAGTAGTAAATGGTACGACCATGCTTTTGAAGGAATTCAATTACTAGATAAAGATTACAATCCAACAGGATCGTGGACAGTTAATTTTATTGAAAAATATTAATTTGAATAAATCAAAAAAAGAGATCAGCAATTTGCTGCTCTCTTTTTTGTTTGGAGTGAAATACAATGAGAAATTTTCCACGGGCAAGATCCCCGGATTTAATCCACTAAAATAAAACCAGCCATTCACGTCGTTATCAATTTTTGGTAACGGCGTTTTATTATAGAAAAATTTAAGAAAGGAAGCGATTCTTGTGAGGACAAGAACGAAAAAGAAATGGTTAAAAGCCGCTGCGCTTCTGGCATTTTCTCAGTTCTGCTTTTTGACGGGGACATTTCAAGCGCAAGCAGAAGAGAATGAACCACGTCAACCCACAGTAGAAACAACTGCCCCAGCTCCCGTTGAAGCAGTTGAAGTTCAATCGGTAGAAGAAGCAGACTTAGCTGTTGAAACGCCAGCTGAACCCGTGCCAGAGACCGATGCACCGACAACCAACTCAAAAGCAGCTCTTGATCAAACGATTGGGGAAGCGCAAAATCCAGGGGACAGTCCAGCTGTCACACAACCGGTAGAACCAGAAGCACCAAAAACAGACAGTTTACCGGAATCATCAGAAGAAAGTACGTCGAATACGACATCTTCTTCTGAACCAACAGAGTCGGCAGAAATACCAGAGGAACTGACACCAGAAGGGCAACCAGTATCTGAGGTGCCTGCCTTAACAGAACCTTCTGTAGAAAAAGCAACGGATGTATCCGCTGTTGACACAGAAAAACCAGAGGAACCACTTGTAGACACTAAGGATACGGAAGAAAAGACCGAAGACTTTGTAGTCGCTTCTGACACGAAAGAAACGACGTTGTCGGATAAAGAAGTAGAAGAAACGTTCGTTGTCACGCAACCTCGGGCAGCTCGTGTTCGTCGTGCCGCCGTTTCTACACGTGCCGCGAATGATAATATTGTTCGTGAAAATTTAGTGGGACAAGGTTATAATTGGGCAGTTGTTGATGATCCAGGGCGTAAAGGTTTTACATTCAATGCCATTCCGATGTTTACGGTCAATGGGCAAGCCGCATTTTGTATTCAACCAGGAGTTGATTTTGATGGAAATGGACAAGTTCATTCTACAGAAGCTTTGGATACGTATTTGAAAGATGTTAATAAGAGAAGACAAATCACTTTGATTTCTTATTTTGGATATGTTAATAATCCGGATAAATCGAAGGAACAATATTTTACAACACAATTAATGATTGGAGAAGTATTAGGTAGAAAAGTTGTTCTTACAAATGGATTGAACTATGAAGCTCGCAAAGCAGCGATTCAGAAATTAGTTAATCAATTCCACACAAGAGCTTCATTTGATAATCAAACAAAAACAGTCAAAGTTGGCGAAACGATAAAAGTGAATGATACAAATGGATTTTTATCTCGAGTAAAAAGCATTGACGTTCCAACAGGAGTGAATGCTTCCATACAAGGAAATCAGCTCATTATTACTGTAACGGAAAATGCACCGGAAAAAGCTCAAATAAAATTAGATCAATTAGAAATTGTTAGTGCTCCAATGGTATATAAGAAATCGGGTTCACAAACAATTGGTGTGCTAAATCCATTTGACCCAGGACGTTCTGTTTTAAACTTGAATGTACTAAAACAAGGCAACCTTGAAATCTTGAAAATTGATGCAGACACAAAAGAACCTTTAGCCAACGCTGAAATCAAAGTTACAATTGCTGGCAAAGATCAAACCGTGAAAACCAATGATAAAGGGATTGCGACGATCAAGAATATCACGCATGGCACAAAAGGGACAGTCGTTGAGATTAAAGCCCCAACCGGTTACGTTTTGAACAAAACAAGCAAAGATTTCACGATTGAAGCGAATAAAACAATCAAAGTGACCCTTGAAAACGATGCGCAAAAAGGGACGATTACGATCGATAAATCCGGGGTAGAATTTGGTAAAAACATGCCAAGTGATCGTTATACGTTGGCAGGAAATGTATTTGAAGTATATGCTGGACCAACGATCACAGGTGATCCTGTAGATACAATTACGACGAATGATGCAGGAAAAGCGCAAACAAAAGCATTAGATTTAGGGACGTATACGATCAAAGAAACCACTGCTTCAACCGGCTACGTGCGAAACACTGCTACCTGGACGGTTGAGTTGACCTATGCCGGTCAAGATGTCGAGATCACAAATGTGACTCAAAACATTGAAAACCAAGAACAAAAAGGGATTGCGCGCATTTTCAAACAAGATGCAGAAACTGGAAACAACGCACAAGGTGCTGCGACCTTAGAAGGTGCAGTCTATGGACTTTACCAAGCAGACGGCACAAAAATCAAATCTGTTACGTTGAAAAATATCAATGGGAAAGTTCAAGCAGAAGTGAGAGATCTGAAACTTTCTTCTTACTATTGGCTCGAAGAAAAAGCCCCAGTTGGCTACAACTTGAACACAAACAAACTTACTTTTGATCTTGTTTATGCCGGTCAAGGAGTAGAAACAGTCACTGTGGAAACAACGGCAAAAGATCAAGTGATTAAAGGAACGATTGAAGGGGTCAAAGTCGGCAATAAAGATTTTGTGGACGCAAATGATCCTGACAATAAACCAAAACTTGCAGGCATTGAAATTTCATTGACCTCAAAAACAACGGGTAAAGTCGTAAAAGCAGTCTTGACTGACAAAGACGGTTACTTTACCTTCGGTAAAAATGCAGTTGTCGTTGACACCTATATTGTTTCTGAAACGAAAGGCAAGGAAGGATACAAATTGTTTAAACCGTTCGAAGTAACGATTTCCGAACAAGGTCAAACCTTCCGTTACGTGTTAGAAGACCAAATCATTGAACAACAGCTGAAAATTGTCAAAGTCGATCAAGAAACAGGCAAAGTGATTCCACTTGCTAATACGGAGTTCAAGATCTTTGATACTTTAGCAAATGAGTATGTTACGTTTGCGATTCCAAACGATACCGAAGTAACGGATATTTTCCGGACAAATGACAAAGGCTACCTTGTTACGAACGGTACGTTTACGTATGGAATCAATCGCTACCGTATCGAAGAGATCAACGCACCCAAAAACTATGTGTTAAACAAAACACCGTTGGTGTTCTCGATTACCGATGATACAGAACCGATTAAAGTGATCAATTTTGCGAACCGTCAAGCACGAAAAAACGTGAAATTGTTCAAGTATGAAGAATGGAACAAGAAGAAAACACCGCTTGCCGGTGTGACGTTTACGCTGTATAACGGCGAAGGAAAAGCTTTAGGGGAATACACCACTGATACCAACGGTGAGCTTGTGGTCAAAGGTTTAGTAGCCGGGGCTTACTATTTTACAGAAAAAGCGCCATTAGAAAGCTTCCAACCAAATACAGACAAACAAGCATTCACCGTTGCTTTCAAACAAAATGCGCCAGATGATGGGGAAACGCTGCTGGTTTCTGTACGCAACTATTTGATTCCACCAACACTTGAAACACAAGCGTCGAATAAAGAAGACGGGGAAAAAGTGGTGGATCCGTTAGAAACGATCGTCATTAAAGACAGTGTTTCTTATACCAACTTGTTTGTCGGTAAAGAATACACCATTTCAGGTGTTTTGATGAACAAAGCCACCGGTGAACCGTTGCTTGTGCATGGAAATACGGTAGAAACTAGTGTTGGCTTTATTGCCAAAGTAGAAAACGAAACGGTGATCGTGCCATTTACTTTTGATCTAACGGACTTAAATGGTCGTGAAATCGTCGTATTTGAAAGTCTTTTCAGAAATGACGAAGAGCTGGCAAACCACAAAGACATTAATGATAAAGGGCAAACCGTACGTATCACAAATCCAGCAATTGGCACCAAAGCAACAGACAAAGAAACAGGCTTACAAGTGATTGATCCATTGGCTGTTGTAACGATTACCGATGCAGTTGCCTATCATGATTTGATTGTAGGAAAGACGTATACAGTCAATGGAATCTTGATGGACAAAGTAACCGAACAACCAGTGTTAGTAGACGACAAAGAAATCACAAGTACCTTAACCTTTGTGGCAGAAAGTACCAACGGTACAGTCAACTTAGACTTTATCCTAGACGCCCGTGCATTACGTGGCAAAGAAGTCGTTGTCTTTGAAGATCTCTTCAGAGACGGTGTATTATTAGCCTCTCACGCAGATATTACGGATGAAGGGCAAACGGTACGGGTAACGAATCCAGGTGTTCGCACCACCGCTACACACAAAACAACTGGCTTGAAAGTGGTCAATCCATTAACGAAAGTCACCATTACAGACGCTGTGAAATACCATGATTTGATCATTGGTAGAACCTATACCGTCAATGGGGTATTAATGGATAAAGCAACGAAACAACCAGTGTTAGTAGACGACAAAGAAATTACAAGTACGTTAACCTTTGTGGCAGAAAGTACCGACGGTACAGTCAACTTAGACTTTGTGTTGGACGCCCGTGCGTTGCGAGGCAAAGAAGTGGTGGTCTTTGAAAAACTCTTCAGAGACGGGGTATTATTAGCCTCTCACGCAGATATTACTGATAAAGACCAAACCATCAAAATCGTTAATCCAACCATTACGACCAAAGCTACCAATAAAAATGGTGGAAAAGAGATCTTGGCCTTGCCAAATCAAACCGTGTTGGAATGGGTCAAAGTAGACGGTTTAGCAATCGGTCAGTTGTACAAGTTGATAGTTCAAGGCTATTTAACACCAGACGGCACGCCATTTGAAGGCACACATGCCGAAAAAATCTTTACGGCAGACAAAGAAACCATGGAATTCTTGTTTGAATTTTTGGTAGACGGTCGTAACTTAGCAGGTAAAGGGTTAAGTTTTGCGGAATGGCTTCAATCCAAAACAGAAGATGACAAAGAATCGTTTGAAGAAGTGGCGAAACACAATGTAGATCTAACAAACGAAGATCAAACGGTACAAATTGTGGGAGCACCAAAACCGCCACAACCAGTGAAAGCAGCTTCTGTAGTGCCTATGTTGCCAAAAACAGGATCTGAAGATAACCATGTATGGATGATTATCGGACTGATCTTTGTTCTTGCGGCAGGATTGATTGGTTATGACTTATACAAAGTCAAAGACTAGGTAGGACGAACAAGCGGTTAGCGATAACTAGCCGCTTGTTTTTAGACAATTTGGAATGATCAAGAAAGAGTAAGAGAGTTGGTTATTAGACTACTCACAAGATTCTAAAAACCGGAAGGGGGAAAGCTCCTTATCGCTTACTCTTCAGTAAAAGGCAGCACAACTCATGAGTGTGCTGCCTTTTATTTATAAGTAGAGGTGAATTGGGATGTTTTCTTGTAGTGATTGTTATACGGCAGAGGAATTACTTGAGGGGATTCGAATGTATCAAGAAGAGAATGATTGGGCAGATTCGCTCACGTTGTCATGGGAGTATGAACCAATTGATCCTTCAGTGATTCAAGCCATCGAAGAAGCGGGCTATTTTTGTGAAGCGCATTTTGGTGCGGATCACAAAATTATTTATTACAAGTGTTACTTCATTTCTGTACCGGAAAAGCAACGAGTGTGTAATCAACAACGAATCAAGGAACAAGAAGAACAGCGCAAGAAGGAACGGAGGATGGATAGTTTAGAAACCATTTTTTATATCTTTGTCCTTCTTTTTTTCATTGTCATGGGTTATGTTTTATGTGTTTAAAACAACGAGATGCGTGGAAATGTATGTATTTTGCGATATGAGACGTTTTAGTCAATCGATGAATAAATTAGTCGAAAATATTTTTAAAACCTTGGAGAAAGCAATTCACGAGGTCGTTTTCTGATAAAACGCAAATTTTTTAATTGAAGGAGGAAGACAAATGGATACTATTGCTGAGAAAAAAGGTTTGCGATCAAAGATCAATATGTTGTCTGTCAGTATCAACAACCGTGAAGAACAGTTAAAAAAAGTAAAACAGTTTAGTCGTTTAGGATTACAAGAAAGGCGAGCGCTGCGCCATGATAAAAAAGAATTTGCCGAAGCAGTAGATCGGTATAAAGAATTAATAAAGACAAAGAGTAATCCAAAAGTAATGGATAGATATTTTGATAATCAGGCAGAACAACGCCGAGCCATTCAAGAAACCTACAAAGGATTGAGTGAAAAAGAGGCAGAGTTGTTCCAAAAAATCAATCGCAACCAGCCGTTTCTTCCTAATTTTGATTGGAATGATGAAGCAGCGATATTCGCTAGGGAGCTTGATTATCAGATTGGAAAATCAACGATTGGTTCAGAAGAAAATAAGGAACTAAAATCGTTATTCCACAAAATTGAGTCTTCTATCGAAGAAGAAATCAATGATCCAAGTAATTTACATTTGAAGAAATTATCACGCAATCAACCAAATATACAACCGAATCACTCACAAGAAATGCCTGAAATTTACCGAGCACCACAACGATCGATAAAAATGCCGTCAATGTAAAGGAGAAAAAAAATAATGAAAAAAATAATTTTAAGCAGTTTGTTTAGTGCAATGTTATTAATGGGAGCAACAGCATCTTTTGCGGAGGAAATAGTTCCAGCAGATCCCAATACACCACCAATTGAAATACCAACAGATCCTAGTACACCTGTTGGTATACCAACGGAATCGACAACACCTAGTGTAGAACCCCCAACAGATTCTGTCGTTCCACCGACTAGTGGAGGAGAAAGCCAACCAACAGTCCCAGATACCCCGGAAGTTCCTGTGACACCACCGAGTGAGTCATCAGGAGAGGAAATAGTGCCGACAACGCCAACAGATCCTGGAACAAGCACGACGGAAACACCAGGAACAACAGAAACACCAGGCAGCAAAACGGGTTCTTCTACGACGGAACAACCAACAACGCCTTCTACCAGTGAAGAGCTCGAACAACCAACAGAAGAGCCGACACAACCGTCTGAAGAGCAGTCAACAGAAGAACCCAAAGAAGACAAAGACACCAAACCAAAAGAAGACAAACCAGCAGCTCCGGCAAAAGAAGTCACGGTGTCGGTGGATACTTCTGGAAAAATTACGACGGGTGCTACTCAAGGAACGAGTGTACCGATCGTAACCAGTGATATCAAAGAAATCAGTCATGTACCAACGCCAACTACACCATTAAAAACAGCGACTGGTCAAACGATTGTTGGGGTAAAAGACGGTGTGCCATTGGTACAAGATACGCAAGGGAATTTAGTAGAGGATCCATCCATTCCTGTGAAAAAACTGCCTAGTGGGAATATTGAAGTCAAAACAGCAGATGGTAAAACGAATATTTTACCTAAAACTGGGGAAGAAATAAATCTGACTCTTAGTTTTGTAGGAAGCCTTTGTACACTTTTTTCTGGTTTGATCTGGTGGAAAAAAAGGGTATAGGAAATGAGTAGGAGCTTTCAATCTAGGAAAGCTCCTATTGTTTTGCTGATAAATAAAAGAAACTAAGAAAAGCTATATCGGAGTGATTCATCTTGTCATTACTCTCTATAGAGTCCTTTTTTACAGAAGTAAAAAGGCGTTTTTACCACTTTTCACTAGAAAAAGAAGAAACATTGAGACAGCTTTTAGAATTAGAAGAAAATGCCGATCAACTAACCTTTGTGTGTTCGGATGAAGGAATTATTGCACCAGAAAAATCGCGCTTGCTTTCTAAAGTACATGAAGCGAAGAAGCTGATTGAACAAAATAGCACCTTTATCCGTTCGGTTGATTTTTTGTATGACCAGGAGTATTTTGTTCAATTGAATTACTCTAAACGACATCGGTTTACCGAAAAAGACCTATTTGAGTGGTCCGATCCTACTGGAGAAGAATACATTTGTTTAACGTTTAAACAGTTGATTCTTAGAAAAATCTACCAAATGAATCTTTTTGGGACGGATCATTCGGGCATCGATTTTCAATATCGGATCAATACACACAGTTTCCTAGAAGACAAGTCTAATGGATTTACGATTTTAGAAAAACGTAATAACAAATTTTTTCCTTTAAACTGTGAAAGATCATTGACGTATATGGATTATTCTTGTATACCGATTTTTCGCCAAGTCAATCCTTTCATTGTAGAAATGATGAAAGAAAAAGATCGGCTTCCATTTACTTGGGTTGAAATTGTTCAAGCAAGAAATAAGTATGATTTACTATGTAAGAAGTATCCTAAACAATTTTTCTCAAAAAAAGTGAATAAGTATCCTTTGCGCTATACGTATGCTTTACAAAAGATACAACCAAGGGTTTCTGAGAAACAATTCCGAAGAATTTTAGCCTCCGTTGAACAAAATAAGGACGATATTTTTCCTTCTAAGTTGTTTCATGGCGGAAGAAAAAATAGCAAGGAATTTTGTATCGATCTTCTTGTTTCTTACGTAAGTATGGTGATTTTGTCTAAAGACATAGAAGAGGAAGAATACGATGCGTTCTCTCTAAACCATTATCAAGTCATTTTAAGGGACTATTTGTCCATGAGTTTTGAATTGAAGGAAAAAGTAACGTTCAAATTTAGAACTGTGAAAGGGCTGGAACGAACCCATGATCTAATGGTAAGAAAATATAACTTGCAAAAAGCAAAACGATTAAAAGACTTTAAGCTAAAACAACATGAAAAATACAACTATTTAAAAAAACATTTAAAGAAAAACCCATGTTTTACACTTATCAAAACAAACAAAGAGTTGTTTTTAGAAGGAGCGAACATGCACCATTGCGTGTATAGCTATTTAGATAGGATTCAAAGAGGAAAATCAATTATTTGGAAATATGAACGAAAAGAGCATCGATACACCGTTGAGATCAAAAAAAGAAAAAATGGAAGGTATCGAGTGGTGCAATGCTATGGAAAATATGATAGCTTTCCAGATCCAGAAGAACTAGAAAGAATAGTAGAGGAAGTGAAAGCTAGTCCATATAAATAAATGAGTATAGCTACTAGTCATGTGAGGGGAGAAACGAAGTTGATTAGAATAAGTTGTGAAAAATAAAGTTAAATTAAGGAGGAAATTATTATTATGCCCACTGTAATTCTTGCAGAGAAACCTAGCCAAGCTCTTGCATACGCAAGTGCATTTTCTTCTTATACAAAAGAATACGGCTATTTTCGTGTGAAAGATTCTATTTTCCACGATGAAACGTTTGTCACGTTTGGTTTTGGCCATTTAGTCGAATTAGATTCGCCGGATAAGTACAAAGAAGAATGGAAAAAATGGTCACTAGAATCGTTACCGATTTTTCCGAAACAGTACCAATTCAGCGTACCAGAAGACAAACAAAAACAATTTGCTATCGTAGCGGAATTGTTACAAAAAGCAACCACGATCATTGTCGCAACAGATAGCGACCGTGAAGGAGAAAATATTGCTTGGAGTATCATTCATCATGCGAAAGCTTATTCGCCAGACAAAGTATACAAACGCTTGTGGATCAATAGCTTAGAAAAAGAAGCGATTCGAGAGGGATTCACGCATTTGAGAGAAGGAAAAGACTATCTTCCCTATTACGAAGAAGCGCAAACACGCCAGATCAGTGATTGGTTAGTTGGAATGAATGCCAGTCCTTTGTATAGTTTGTTACTACAAGAAAAAGGCGTCAATGGCACGTTTTCTTTAGGAAGAGTCCAAACCCCAACTCTCTATATGATCTATCAACGCCAACTACAAATCGAGCAATTTAAAAAAGAACCCTTCTTTGAGTTGGAAGGGAATGTGTTTCATCAGGAACAAGCATTTAAAGTCACGTTAGAACCTTCTCAACGCTTTAACAAGCAAGAGGAGGTTTTTTCTTTTGTCAAAGACAAGCATGCGATTATTGGTGAACAAGAAGCAACGATCCAATCTGTCGAAAAAGAACAAAAGCGTTCTACAAGTCCTGCATTGTTTTCATTAAGTAGTTTGCAGTCAAAAGCAAACCAACAATTTAAAGCGAGTGCGAACGATACGTTAAAAGCAGTTCAGAAATTATATGAAGCAAAACTTTTAACGTATCCAAGAACAGATACTCCTTATATTACAGAAAATGAATTTGATTATTTAAAGAATCATGTGGAGAAGTATTGTTCGTTCTTATCCGTTGACTTGCCATTGACACAACTTGAACCAAGAAAACAATATGTGAACAACAAAAAAGTACAAGAACACCATGCGATCATTCTAACGAAACAAGTGCCAACGAATGAACAGTTTCAAAAATTCTCTTCTTTGGAACAAAACATTTATCTCTTAGTCGCACGAACAACGGTTGCTATGTTTCTTCCTGATTATGAGTATGAAGAAACAATTGTCAAAGTGAATGTCGGAGACATACTGTTTCAAGCAAAAGGTCAAGTGCCAACCGTTCAAGGTTGGAAAGAAATCTTTCCAACTAAAAAAGAAGACACAAAGACAGACACAAAAAAAGACACTGAAACTCAGACCAAACTTCCAAAGATAACCGCTAATGAAACAGTCACACTTTCTATTGGCATAGTAGAAAAGGAAACAACCCCACCTAAACCATATACCGAAGGTACGTTGATTACGGCTATGAAGACTGCCGGAAAAACCGTTGACGATGAGAGCGAACAAGAAATCTTAAAAGAAGTCGAAGGAATCGGAACAGAAGCTACACGAGCGTCCATCATCGAAACACTAAAGAACAAAAAATATATTGAGTCACAGAAAAACAAACTACTTATCACTGCAAAAGGAAGAGTTCTTTGCCAAGCAGCCTCTGGTGAGAAGTTGTTTACGAGTGCAGAAATGACAGCGAAATGGGAAACGCGTTTAAAATTAATTGGCCAAAGAGAAGGCACACAAGAACACTTCTTAACGAACATTAAAAAGTTTCTCGTTCACTTGATCGAAGAAGTTCCTTCTTTTGTTTCTGAACTAGATCTAACGACTTATCAAGAAGAACGTTCAGAGGAACAAAAAGCAGCGAGCGTTGGTTCGTGTCCGAAGTGTGAAGGTGTTCTGATGGAACGAAAAGATTTTTATGGTTGTTCCAATTATCCAACTTGTCGTTACACTTTAACAAACAACTTCCGACACAAGAAGTTAACAAAGAAAAATGTTCAAGAGTTAATCGCAGGAAAAGAAACAACTGTCACAGGAATTAAAACCAAGGAAAAGAAAACCTATGACGCCATCGTTCGTCAGAACGAAAACGGTTATCTTGAATTTGTATCGTTTTCGCAAATGAAAAAGAAATCACTGAAGAAAGGAAAGTAACCAATGAATCATGAAATAATAAATCAACCAACACAATATGAATTAAGTCATTCGCAGGTGAAAGCAGAAAATCAATCAAACATGAAAGAACTGGAAAAGAAAAAGAAAAAGGCTCCTAAGAAAAAAACAGTTTATGATTTAGACAAAGAGATTGAAGCATTAAAAAAGCGTCGAGAAACGTTACTCAAGAAACAAGTTAGTGAATTAGGAGAAAAGGTTTTAGAGATTTTAGAGCGACACGGTATTTCATTTTTGGAAATTAGCGCAGAATCAGAATTGTTTTACTCAGAATTAGAAGAGATCGTTGAACAAAACAAAGAAAATTTACAAGCGATTGTCAGTTAGATGAAGAAACGATACGAAGAAATTCTAACTTTAGAAGAACAGATTCAAAAAAAGAGAATCCAACAACAATTACTCAAAAATCAGTCGACTGAATCCATGGAACGGAAGAAACGAACCCGTCGATTGATTCAAAAAGGGGCTTTATTAGAAAAATATTTTGATCTATCTCACTTAAGTGTAGAAGAAACAGAAGAGGTTCTAACGATTTTCTCTTCTTATGTGCGAGGGAATCTACCGCTACGGTTTCAGAAAGAAAAAGAGTCAAAAAAAACTACTCAATGGGGGGAATAGGAAATAAGCAATGAACGATTATTCTCTAAAATTTGAACCTATTTCAATTGAAAACGAAAATCGGGGTCCCCCTGAAAATCACTAGTGCGCACTTACCCCCACCAAACGGAGTTTTGGTTCGTTGTGCTACACCAATGAACTTCATTGGTGTCGTCAGGCGTGTGGAAAAATTCGCTTCGCTCATGTTCAATTCAATTCTAAGAAAAAGATAGAGAACTTCATTTAGCTAAAAAAACTGACTATAAAAAGTTCATTTGCTTAAAAAATGGAGTAATTTTGTATGAAAGAGGAGATTCAAAAAGAAAAAATACAAGAAAAAGAAACGACCAATTCCCGTTCTGAACAAATAGGACTAAAAAGAAAGGAGAAAGAAGGTGGCAATCTATCACTTTTCAATGCAAGTCGCAAGTAGAGACAATGGAAAACGAAGTTTAATCGCAATGGCAGCTTATCGAAGTGGGGAACGCTTGTATAGTGAGTTGTACGAGAAAGAAAATTACTATGGTCGTCGTTCAGTTAAACCAGACGCATTTATTTTAAAACCAGATTACGTCCCCTCAGAATTTAGTGATCGAGAATATTTGTGGAATAAAATGGAGTTGGCTGAAACTTCTCCTAATGCTAGATTGTGTCGAGAAGTAAATATTGCGTTACCCGTTGAGCTTTCCAATGCCGATCAAAAAGAATTGGTGACGAAATATGTCCAAAAGATGTTTATCTCAAAAGGAATGATCGCAGATGTTGCGATTCATCGTGACGATTCTAATAATCCACATGCCCATATCATGTTAACGATGCGCAAAGTAGACGAGAAAGGACAAATTTCAAACAAACGAAAACGTGTTCCAGTCTTAGACGAACATGGCAAACAGGTTTACAACGAAAAAGGACAGCGAGAAACCGTCTCTATTAGAACTACTAATTGGGACAAGAAAGAATTGTTATTAGAGGCAAGGAAAGAATGGGCAAACATGACAAACAAATTGTTGCGTGAACGTGGAATCGATGAACAAATCACAGAGAAGTCGCACAAAGAACTTGGCAAAAAAGAATTGCCGACGGTTCATGAAGGCGTTCGTTCTCGACAATTAGAAGAACGAGGAATTCTTACGAATCAAGTTCAACATAATCAAATGGTTCGGGAACACAATCAATCTGTTCAAAAGTTGAACGACTTGGAAGAGAAGAAAGAACTTCTAATTGAACAGGAACAACAACCAACCAAACAATTTTATAAACAAACTTTTTCACCAATGGAGAAAAAGGAACTCAGAGCGTTAGCCAAAGAGCTACGCTTTTTTGTTTCCAGTGAAAATCTAGAGAAACGTTTGGATGAATTGAAACGTTGGGAGAACTCACTTCTATTTGGAAATAAAAAAGATATTCAAACACAACGTCTCCAACTGTCAAGAATCTCAGATGAACGAGAAAAGATCCAACAAGCAGAAGAGATTTTAACGAAACAAGCGGAGCGTTTTTGTAAGAAACATTATCCAGAACTTCATACAGAGAACTATTCCCCTAAAGCATTACAAGCAATCGTGACAGAAACGATCGATCAAAAAGAATTGTTAAGCAAAGAAGCGATTAAACACCTTACTGAAACAGAGTCGTTGATCGAACAAGCAAAAGATTATCAAATCTTTAAAGACCAACCATTTCAGACGACACGCTTCATAGAAGAGAAGATTCAAACCCTCACGGATCAGATGAACAAGCCAACAACTTCTCTCGAAGAAAGAGAAATGCTTCAGATAAAAGTCGAGCAGTTAGAAACAATGAAAGTCAATTTAAACCAATACGTGAATGATGAGTTGAAGGAATTAGGAATCAACTTAGACTCAACCACCATGCAAGGTGAAATGATTCTTGCGTATCTCAAGTATTACCAAGTAGAAGATCGTTCGATTGAAGTTGTCGACGGACTACCGTTGTCTCCTTACTCGATTGAAGAGAGAAATCAAATGTTAGAAGTGTCAAGAGGAAACTTTTCAAATATTCCAGCCTGTAAACAACTGAATGACTGTCATGGTGTGTACTTCATTCAAGATTGTATGCAAGATCTTGATTCACTGTCGCCATTGGCTATAGCAAATTTAAAGCGAATGATTGAAAAGAATCGATACCTTGCGCCAAAAGACAAGGAACTGTTCATTCAAGATATTGAAGAATTGCGAACGGAACGTATCAATCGTTACCAGGAACAACGAGAAGATCGTCTCACTCACTATCGAGATCAAACGATCCTGTACCGTTTGACCAGTCAGATCCAATCACTTCTTGGACGAAGTGTGCCACAAAAGAAACGGAACATGGATCGATGGATTCGAGAAACAAAAAGTAAAGACAAACAACAACGAGAATTACAGGAGCGTTATCAAAAACGTCCTAAAAGATAACAGTAGAAATGGAGCGAAACATTCAATGAAGCAATTACAAAAAGGAATCAAAACCATCAAAGAAGGAAAATGGAAATTAGAAGCAGCCGTTTTTAGTTTGGGATGTACGTTTGGCATTCCAGAATTTGTTTATGCGGCTGATCCTCAAGCAAAACTCACAGGAGCTGCGAATACCGTTAAAGCGATTTTGACTGCTTTAGTTGCGATTGTTGGGGCAATTGCCGCAACAAAAATCGTTGTGAAGTATTTACCTTACCTTGATGACCCGATGGAAAAGAACAATATGTCAAAAAGTTTAGTAACGGTTCTTATAGTGACTGCAATCGGAGGAGCATTACCATGGATCGTTCCGTGGGCATACGGTTTGTTTAATTAAGATTTTGTTCAAAACATCTATTGGAAGGAATGAAATCATGAATACAGAAGATGTGAGAAACGCATTACTTGAACTTCTTCATGAAGATACAGAGAAGGGAAAGACTTGGTTTTTCCCTTCTAATGTCAATGAGCATTATATCTTAATGCTTGGTCTAACCGTGAAAGAAAGCATTCAAGCGATTAGTACGGGTATTGGTAGTTTGCTTTTGATGGTTTTACTTTTTAGAAGTGCAAACGTATGGGCATTTCTACTTTATGTTTTTTCAGGAGGAATTGGATTCTTTAGTGTTTGGGGATACAAAGTATTTAAACCAATTTCGGATCGTCCAAATATTTCGATTTCAGACTATCGAAAAGAAAAAAAAGTCTTCCAACAAAAACAAAAAGTGTATTATTGTCGTCCGAATGAACAAGTAAAAGAGAAGGTGTAAATGAATGGTATTTGATTTTCTAAAAGGGCCAACTGGAGAAAAGATCCCACGAACAACGAAAAATCAGCCACGGTATTTTGAGGATGATTCCAGGATACAAGGCGTATACAAAGACGCACTTGTGGCCTATCAAGTAGAAAAAAAACAATTTTGTTTTGTCCAATTATTGAGAGTTGATGGTGTGAATATGGATATTTTGAGTGTACATGAACAAGCGGGGTTGAACGAAGATTTTGGTACGTTCTTATCTCAAAACATTTTATATGAGCCGCAAATCACGTCATTGAACAGTCCGATTACGATTCAACCATTTTTGGATCAATGGGAAAAATCAGTTGAAAATTATCGGAAGTCGAACAATCCAAATGAAGCGTTATTACAACTAAAGGCGTCCTATCTGGTGGAGTATCAGAAATTACAGAAAACAATGGAAACTTCTAAAAAGCAACATTATGTGACGTTAAGTGAAAAAATAGTACAGCTTTCGCCAGAAGGAATTGAAATCGCTTATGAAAGTTTAAGAGATAAGGTACGAGGTGTGCGTTCAGGGCTACAAGGATTTATGGGGAAATTTGATTGTCAGGTAACGATTTGTACGATCCAAGAAACGCATAATGTTTTTCATAAGTATTTTTAGACTATGCAATAGGAAGGGAAAATATGAGAGAACAAAATTTTTACATTCCAAGAGAACAATTGAAAAATATTTTGGAAATCGATACAGAGATTGTTTCCGATTTTGCGCCATTTATTTTTGAGTTTAATCGAGAGAAAGTGATTTGTGACAATCAGCACAGTAGACCGTATGTAATCACTAAATACAGTAACAAACCCAAAGGAAATTGGTTTAATCGTTTACGGAAATTAAGTGGAGATATCACGCTTTCACATTATTACACGAAAGCAAACGGAAATTCTTTAAATGATTTCTACAATCAGACGATCAAGAATAAACAAGCACAAATTGAACGAACGTATGATCCAGCAACACTATTACGATTAAAAAATGAATTGCGAATCGCAACTACACAATTAGAACAAGCGTTAGAAGAAAATACAACCTATTTATATCTCTACACCTATGCTTTGGTTCAAGGAAAAACTGAAGAACGACTGGAGGCCTTGTGTGACAAGTTTGAAACCTGTTGTTCAGCAATTGGAATTAAAGCAATCACACCGTATACCCGTATTGATGAGGCCTTTTGGAGTTGTTTGCCATTACAAACAAACGAAGTTCCTGAATACACGTATACGATTGCGAATTCAATCAGTGCAAGTAGTATTTTTCCATTCGATGACAATGAATTAAGTGTCTTTACGGAGAATATGATGATCGAAGGCGTAAATAAAGATACAGAAAATATTATTTCCATCGATTACACAAATAAACGAGTCGTCGTTAATCGAAACAAATTTATTTTTGGTTCTTCCGGAGGAGGAAAAACGACCTATATCAACAGCGATTGGATGAAAAAGCTTGCATTTGCGGATAATTCAAAGAAGTTACAACAACGAATCATTCTTTTTGATCCAGAAGATGAACAAGTGGAACGTGTAAAGCTATTTGGTGGTGAAGTGATTCCATTATCCTCAATGAGTGATACAAGAATCAATCCGTTTCAAATTTTCTCTAATCAACTACCAGATAATGAACGGAGAGCCTTTTCAACGGATGAAGCGTACGAAGATTATATTGAGAACTATGAAGGCTATGCGTTTGGTCAATCCTTGTCTTTGGAAGAAGTGGATCGATTGGTCAACAAAAAATTAAATAGCTTAGTGCCTTATTTTAATTTGATCGATTCGAAATTGACTGACAGTCAGTTAAGTATTGTAAAAACGGAGACGAAAAAACTATATGGAAAGATCTATGATAGACGTAATTTGGAAAACTTAACAAATGAAGATTTTCCTGTTTTTTCTGATTTATACGAACATTTACACGCCTTGAAACAAAAAGATCGTCGGCGGTTTGAAAAAATTGAGTCGTTTGTGGACGCATTGGAAGATTTTGCGATCGGAACATGCACGATTTTCAACGGATACACCAATATTGATTTAAGAAATCCATTGATTTGTTTTTCATTGAGAGATT
Source organism: Enterococcus sp. AZ091 (assembly GCF_051714805.1). NCBI lineage: Bacteria > Bacillati > Bacillota > Bacilli > Lactobacillales > Enterococcaceae > Enterococcus > Enterococcus sp. AZ091. Next base: position 1,085,331 of record NZ_JBIOSO010000001.1, read on the forward strand.
TACAAACGGAGATTGGTATACGAGATCTTGCTTATTTAAATGCTTTTCAGTATCTATTTGAAGATATCACAAATCATCCAGAAATCAGTACGTGGGTTTATGCCGATGAATTTCACTTTCTACTGAAAAACGAAGTGAGTGCCGACTTCTTTTTTCAAGCTTACAAACGATTTCGTAAATATAACGCAGCGTGTACTGCTTCGTCGCAACAAATTTCAGACGTCTTCCAAGCAGTCAACAATGTCGGAAAAGCGATCATTGGGAACAGTTTTACCAAAATCTTCTTTGGTTTGGAAGAATCAGAAGCAGAAGAAATTATTCGTGAGTTGCGCTTGCCTCTAACAAGAAAAGAAGTCGCTCATTTGACTGCCAGACGACAAGGAGAGGGCTTGATTTTCCATGGAACCAAACGAGCCAAACTTACGGTGAAACTAACGCCAGAAGAATTACGATTATTGAATCCAACACGCTATGTCGAGGAATATGACCAACCAGCCACGCAAGCGATCAATTGGTTGGTAAGAATCCAATAAGGAGGTATATACATGCGTTATCGATTGATTGATCAACTACAAGTTTATTATCAGAAAGAAACGGTCTTGATTCAAATCAATGAAAAAGTATTATCGAAACAAGAGCATATCTTTGATATTGAAGAATCCGTGGCCGGCTTTTTAGAAATCGAAGAAATGACCTTTAAAGACAAGAAATTAGAGATTATCTATGCGTGTCCTAACGATTATAGTCCCTTATATCAGTATCGACAGTTTGCGGATTTCTACAAGCTAGAAATCGTTCAAACGATTTTGAACCAACGTCCGACAGAACCAACCTTTTATCACATGGCAAATATTCTAGTAAAAAATACGAAAGATATTTTGTTTATTTACAAAGCAGATCATTATGGGGAATTACCTTATTCTCGAATGAAAGAAATTGACCAAATTAAAACGTTTATTTGTAGTTTATTTGGTCAATATTCTTTAGAAAAATACCAGAAAGACATCGAACGAACAGTGAAGAAAGAAAATCACCCATTATTATTACAGGTGATTGAGTGCCATTCAGTTGAAGAAGTTGAACAATTGATTCGTGATTCTTTGACGACGGAACAGCGCGTTTACTTTGAAGAGATTCAACGTCAAGAATCAAGAGAAAAGACGATGAAACGAACCAACCGCGCACTCAAATCATCATTGATCGTTGCAGGGATTTTACTCTATTCTTGTACCGTCTTGTTCTTAGTCCAAAGCAAAGAAAAAGCCATTAAACAAGTTAAAGAAGAAAATAAGGTCGAAGTTCAATTTTTAAACAAAATCATTGAGGGCGACAGTGAAAATATCGAATCGGATATGAAGAAAATGAAGTTGTCCAAAGAGAAACAAGTCGGTATTTATATACAGCTTGGAGAGTATGAAAAAGCCTATGAAATTGATAATAATTCGGATAATAAAATTATCCAAATGTTATATAAGCAAGGAAAAATCGATCAAATCAACGAACTTTCGCTTGCCGGAAGCAGCTATTTGGAAGATGTTCAAAAGATTCTAAACACCAAGGACTTATCTGATTTATTGCCATTGTTGCAAGTAGATACAGATTCGTTTTTGGTTGAATTGATTGCGAAAAAAGCGATCGAGCAAGAAGACGCAACTCTTTTGACTACGCTACGCACACAAATTCTTAACAATTCTTCCATTCATTTGTCGAAAAAGATAGTTGTTTCGATCTATGATACGTTGATCCAACTGAATACAGAAGAACTAGAAAAAATCTATAGTGACTCTAGTCTGTCTGAAGAACAGAAGAAAACCAAAACAAACGATCTGTTAAAAGAGAACAACGAACTATTGTCAGAAAAAGCAGGCGAATAAGAAAAAAGGCTTAATAAATTAAAATCAGAAATCGAGTCAGAAAATGAAAGCTTGTGTGCGCAAGCTCATGCGTTGGAATAAGAGAACAATAGGTTAGAACAAGCGTTTAGAAAGGGAAAAAAAGCAAATGCAAGTAGCAATCGATCAGTTAACTCAAAAATGGATTTCGAAACCTTCTGCTGGTGATGGAAATAAGCCAAAAAGATAAAAACAAGTTATTTCTATAAGGAGAAATGAAATGAATCCTTACGTCGTTAAATTACTCATACAGTATCGAAAACCAATCATGCAAGTCGTGATTGGTTTTTTTGTATTCATTATTGTGTCTTTTCTACTGATTTTCAATCGAGAGTCGATAGAAAATGAAGGAATAGCGACAGACACACAAAATTTGAGTGCCGAAGTGTTGAGGTATAAACCATTAGTAGAAAAATATGCCAAACAATATGGTGGTTCTGAATATGTTCCGTATATCTTGGCACTCATGCAAGTTGAATCTGGTGGTCGTGGTGGTGATCCTATGCAGTCCAGTGAGAGCTTAGGATTACCACCGAATACGATTCAAGATCCGGTTCGCTCGATTGAACAAGGTGTGAAATTTTTTATCCAAAATGTAAAGAGCGCATTAGCGCAAGGCGTAGACTTGCATACCGCATTACAAGCCTACAATTACGGTGGTGGCTTCATTGGCTTCGTTAAAGAGCGAGGAGGAAAATATACCTTCGAGCTAGCGAAGGAATTTTCAAAGAAAATGGCACTAGGTGTTACTGTGCCATATATTAATGCCATTTCCACCTCAATGGGTTATAGCTATCGCTATAACTACGGAAATATGTTCTATGTACCGAATTTACTACAATATGTCGTCGAAGATAGCGGAGGATCAAGTGTACAAAACAATGACAATAACACCGGTTCAGTCGTACTAGAAGTACCTAGCGAATACAAGAGCAAGTTACGTTATCCAAAATACGACGGACATAACTACAATACAAGTGGTAGCTATCCATTTGGTCAATGTACCTGGTATGTGTTTAATCGTATGGCACAAATCGGTAAACGTGTTGATGACTTCATGGGTAACGGTGGCGAATGGGGCCGTAAAGGGCGTGCGTTAGGCTACAAAGTAACCAATACACCAAAAGTAGGAACAGCGATCTCTTTTCCTCCAGGGTCATTTGGTTCAAGCCCAGTCTATGGTCACGTGGCATTTGTGGAAGTTGTGAATCCAGACGGGACATTGTTAATTTCAGAATGTAATGTTGTCAATCCAGGAAGTGGAACTGTTTCCTATCGTGTCGTACCCAAAGGAATTGCGGCTATTGCAAGTTATGTAGAAGGGAAATAAATAAGATGTATGATAAAACCAAAGTATTTTTATTTATCCTCACACTGATTTTTAGTGTGGGATTTTTTTGTTCGACGGGTTATTTTCTATATGAAAACCATCAACTAAAAGACAAGTTAGCCGTTCAAGAAAAGAAAGCAACGAGTGCAACTACACAAAAAGATCAAATAGAATCAAAGATTATTGCTTTTTATCGAACACTGTACACGTATCGAGACAGTGCCAAAACAATTGATTTGGAGAAATTGAATCAACTGACAGATTCAGTCGTATACGCAGAAATAAAAAAAGAAATTGATGTGGCGCAGCAAGGAACACCGCAACAAAATATCATTCGTTCGTCGATGATTCAATCCAAACAGATTGAAATTGTGCCATTTCTGAAATCGGCAGAAAATCAACTCAGCTATCTTGTTTCTGTGCCTATTCTTCAAAAAATCAACGGAGAAGAAACAGCATTTACACAAACAGACATTCTTTCGTTCGATGTTCATACGCAAAAAATCGTCCAAAGACAAATCATTTCAAGTGAAGGAAGTGGAAGAAATGAATGAGAAAAAAGAGCGTTCAGGAGTCAAATGGATACTATTTATTGTATTCTATCTTTTCTTTTTTACACCAATTTCACTTATTGGCTATCAATTGACCCCTTATATTATTGAGGACAAGAAAATCAATTTATTGGAACATATCCAAGAAACGTGTCTACATCCTATTCAAAAAATGAAAGAAATTCCAGACAATCCCTGCTGGTATGTTTTTGTGATAATGGAGTTGATCGGTTTGGTTCTATTGCTTTTCTATCTAAATCCTAAAAGAGAATCAGGCTATCAAGTCGTTGGTCGAACCATGCCTATTCATGGAAGTGCTTGTTGGGGAATTGACAAAGAGTTAAGGTCTCCTAAAAATGTTCATTTCCGAAAGAGTAGCAAACGTCTCAAAAGAGATTTAGAAAAATCAATTAAATAATAGACTAAATAATAAGGAAAGAAAGAGAAATATGGAAGCAACCAAAACAGAGAAAAAGACAAATATAATTGTTACGTACTCGAAAAAACATTTGAAGAAGTTGAAAGAGAAAGCACAAGAGAGTATGGACAAGCAACCTTTCTCATCAAACTATTCAGATGGCTTGATTTTAGGACAAATGGAAAGCGGAAATTATGTGATTCAGCATGAAAAAAGTAAGATCAGTAACCGAAATGTCTTCGTAGTCGGTGGCCCGGGTAGTTTCAAGACACAAAGTTACATTCTAACGAATGCTGTTAATAATCGCAAAAGCTCGATTGTTATTACCGATCCAAAAGGTGAAGTCTATGAAATGACAAGTGAGATCAAACGAAAACAAGGCTACAAAGTCATTGTCATGAACTTCAAAGATTTAGCAATCAGTTCTTGTTATAATCCATTAGCTTATATTCGTAAGCCAACCGATACAAATATGATTGCCAATGTCATTGTTTCAGCCAAAAATAATCCGAAAAAGAAAGATTTTTGGTTCAATGTACAACAAAGTCTATTGAATTCATTGATCCAATATGTATACTATGAATACGAACCGTCGGCTCGAACGATAGAAAGCATTTTAGATTTCCTAGAGGCTTATGATCCACGCCATAATGAAGAAGGCGTTTCTGAATTGGATCAGCAGTTTGAACAACTACCAGAAGGACACCCAGCTAAACGGAGTTATCGATTGGGCTTTCAAAAAGCAGAAAGTGAAGTTCGTTCCAACATTTTGATTAGTTTATTGACGACGTTGACAGATTATTTAGACGCAGATGTGGCAAAAATGACGAGTAGAAATGATTTCTTGTTTGAGGAATTGGGGAAAGAAAAGATTGCATTATATGTCCTTATTTCGCCATTAGACCGAACATGGGATGGGTTGGTCAACCTGTTCTTTCAACAGATGTTTAATGAATTGTTTCGGTTTGGTGATCTTCACAATGCGAAGCTGCCAAATCCGTTGGTCATGTTATTAGATGAGTTTGTGAATCTAGGTTATTTTCCAACTTATGAAAATTTCCTTGCTACTTGTCGAGGATATGGGATTTCTGTCAGTACGATTTTACAATCAATTCCACAGTTGGTAGAATTATATGGGAAAGAAACTGCCGAAGCGATTATCGGTAATCATGCGATACGAATATGTCTAGGAGGGGTCGAAAAGGAAACAGCACGTTATTTTTCAGAACTATTAGGAAAAACGACCGTTAAAATCCATACTCAAGGAACGAGTCGGAATCTTCCTACTGCTTCCGCCCAACACCGAAGCAGTACACGGTCGGAAAATGTTAATTTTTCAGGAAGAGATTTGATGACTGAAGGCGAAATTATCAATCTGCAAAATTTAGACGGTGGACGTCGTAGTATTGTCGTGATTCAAGGAAAACCATTCTTGATGTTCAAAGTTCCTCAGTTTGAAGTATATGGCGATTTACTATCTGTTTATCGTGTGTCACAACAAGACTACCGATCGATACAAACACCAGGAGCGAAAGAATATCAGAAACGATTAGATCAACAATATATGGAGGCGCGAGAAGCGCTGATTAAACAAAGTCAACAAATCAAAACAACGACTGACGAATTAGAAAAAGAATTAAGGAAAGAAGGCGAGTAAGCAGTGAAAATTTTTGATCGTCGTGTAGAGAAGGAATTAGAAGAAAAAGGAATCCAACCAACAGAAGCGGTGAAGAAACTAGAACATAGTCGACAAGCATTGCATGTCGTGATTGGCGTTTTAGCTACATTGGTTTTGGCTCTTGGGGCAGGATTGCTTTATTTTCATAATAAAAGCCAACCACAGGCTTCTTCTACAGTCGTTTCTTCTACGAAAGAAGAAAAAGATCAAGCAGTGACGATAGAATCAACCGTTGATATGGGTGCAGATCATTTGTTGAAGTTAAGTGCCAAAGAACGAGCAGATGAAGCAACCGCAGCGTTTAAAAATTGGTATACTTCGTTTAACAATGATACCCCGATTTTAGAAATCAATGAAGAATTGTTAGAAAATCCTAGTGGCACCAGTCCGTATGACTTACAAGAAAAATTAGTCAAGAACATGAAAGATAAGTTTGGGACATTGTTAGCAGATAGCTACTATAATTCTCTAAGAGACGCTTTAAATGCGAATCCATTAACAATTGATCCAGATAAAGGATTGACATGGACGTATGAAGGTGATGATAAAAATTGGTTTATTACTTGGTTGTTTGATACAGAAAAGGACAAAAAGAATACCAAAATTGTGTTACGTAACGATTTTCCTTATGAGTGGGTTGATTGGAGAAATAAGGGTAAAGAGAAGTTTCCTAACATTTTCAATAATGTTGATTGGGAAAATGATATAAATTATGAAGTTGTCGGAGTTGATTTAAGTAGTGTCAAAAAGAATATTGACTCCTCCAAGGTTATATTTATTCAAATGAACTATAATAATGAACTATCAATATGGCAAATTACAGGTAACTTAGGAGGTGGAAATTAATGGATTTACTTGATAAAGTATCAGATGTAAAAGACAAAATAGGAGATGTCGTCAATGGGGTGAAGGAAAGCGTCGATGCGGTTCTTCACCCCATTGACACGTTATTAGGCAGTTGGGGAACAGATTTATTAGAAGGAGCATTAAATTTAGCCAATAAAATGACATTTATTATTCCGAATATCTCAGTGATCGCAACGATTACAAATATTTTTACCGTAACAACCACGATATTTGCCATTACCATTGTGTTATACAAAGTCATTGAAGCACAGATACAAGCCTCCAATGGAAGTGGGGAAGCTCTAGCCGCAAAAGTAGTAGAACGTATCATTTATTCCGCGATTGCGTTAGCCATTCTGCCTTGGGCGTTGAAATTTTTTATTACTAAAATCGTCACGCCATTAGGAGAATATGTCATTCAGGATGTAATTAAAACAATCGATATCGATACACTAGGATCGAAGCTGACAAATACGATTATTTCTGGATTTTTTTCCGGAGGACAATTGCCAGCGGTGATCCTTTTTATTTTGTTTGTCTTTTTTGCGTACTCCATTGCGAAATACTTTGTCTCAATCTGCGTATTCTACGCAGATTTTTTAGTATTGACGATGTTAACACCCTTTGTAGCATTGTCCTTACTAACAGACGAACAAAACTATTTTTCGATTTGGATTAAAGAGTTGTTATCACAGACAGTAACGATGTTAATCAAACTGATTTTGTATGGTGTTCTTTTGTATCTGTTATTGGGTGAAAAGATTACGGTAGGAAATTTCATGGTTATGATCGGCTGTGCGTTATTGTTAATAAAAACACCGAGTGCGTTACAAAATATGTGGTATTCAACAAAAGTTCGTCAAGGTGGCGGCATGGGTATGATGCACATGGCTATGAATTTATTTAGAAAATGAGAAAGGGGAAGGGCATGTTTTATTTTACATTACTATTACTAGAACCAAAACAAGACCAGGAAAAAATCTCTCGTGAAAAGATGACAATTGACGAACTGAAGAAATTCTCTAATTATTTGGAAGAACAAACAACAAAAGGAATACCAGTCAAAGCAAGAATCAGTATTTATAAGGAAGAAATAAAGAAAGGATCAATTGCCCTCAGTACGAACAGAGACGGAACAGACGTGCTAGAAATTTTACTAGCACGAGTTTCCCAACCTGATATTTTACGTTATCTTTCGGAAAATCGAGGAAAACAATCGAGTCTCTCCACTTCTGTCAATAAAGTAGAAGAAATAATGGAATACCAGGAAGAAGAATCTTATCAATCATTTCAAGATTCCCAAGAAAAAAATCAAACAAACAATCGAATAGAACCAGAATATGTTTTTGAAGAAGAACAACATGAATCACCAGTACAAGATAAAATGAAGTATGCAAAAAATCCTACAAAAATGATGACGAAGCAAATACCTAAATCAAAGCTTTCAACATCAGAAAGGAAAAATAAATTCGTATTGATTTTAGGTGGATTGGTGATCGTTCTATTTTTATTGAATGGTTTTCTTTATTTTAGACAAACAATGTTAGCAAACAGGCTGGAAGATTGGCAAACGGCAGCGGAGAAACAAGTCATATTACTAGAAGAACAGTCGAAAATTGACACAACAAGTCGCTTTTTCTTAGCGAGTTATTTTAGTCAAATAGAAGAAGAGCAATATAAAGAAGGCTTGGAAAAGTTTGTAGGAACTTCTATGGACCAATGGAAACGTCCGAATGGCCAACTCAGTAGCATGTTTTTATATGAAATCAAAGAAGAGAAGAAAGGAATTAAAGTGAGTTATCTTGTGATGGTACTGGAAGAAAAAGCGACCAAAGTAAAGAAAACATCTTTTTATATGAAAAAGAAAGAAGGAGAAATTATGGTGGCTTCTCAACCTAAAATAGAAGACTTTTCTTGGTAAGCGGTTAGTCGTTCTAATCGCTTACTCTTTATTTTACGATTAATCAAGAAAGGGAAGAAAAAGATGAATGGCGAAAGAAAATGGTGTTTCGCGACCAACCGTGTACAAAATCAATTATAACGATTTTTCGTTGTTCACCATACTCTAACCGCCACCGCCGTTTCTCAGAAATCTTTAGGAAAGAACAAAAGAGGCATTTCGCCGGCGGTGCAGTTGCCCTTGGCTCAGCCCATTCCTCTTTTTCGTTTGTTGGGTCATTGTCCATGAAATTCTTGGTGCTTCCGTTCCTCCGTCAGTCGAATTTGCCTTTGTTTGCGCCGTTCCTCTGCAAAGTCGGCATATGGACACTGCCCCATTTTTGTGTAAAACACAAAAAAACAAACGAGGGATTGGAAATCGTTCGCTATCGCTCACTCAAAGAGAGGAAACAATCCTTTCAGGATTGTTTGATCCTCCATTTTTTGGTTTTGCGCTCCATTTTTACCATTCTCTACGCTTTCTAACTGCGAAAGCAGGTTGAAACTTCAGCGCAAGCGCTGTTCAACCTGTTTCTCGTAAGAAGCTTCAAAAAAGGACAAGGGCAAGGCAAGTCGCTACGCGCCCCTTGTCCTTTTTTTGAGGAAATGGTAAAAGCTCCGCAACAAAACGCAAAAAATTCAGCCTTTTGGCTCACGTTAGGCGTAGCGTAAAACCAAAAAAAGAGAGAAAAGAGGGGCACGAATGTCGAAAGAAATAAAAACATTGAAAGATTTACAATCGCAACTAAAGAAGTATGATTCTCATTTGATGCTTTCTATTTTTGATGAAGAAAATGGCTATTCGGATATTGAATGGGTCAAAGAAAAAGGAACAAAACAAAGTGTCTGGTATCAATGGGTCAAACTAGGTGCCAATCATTCTGTACACTTAAATACGATTGAAACATTCATTCAAAAGATTGCACAATATCCAGAACAAATGATTGTCACGATGAGAAATCAAAAAGGACGTTACTCACGTTTGTTTTTAGTATTGGAAGAGCTCGAAGGGCAAGAATGGGTCATGATTGTCGATGATTTGACGTATCAAAACTATTATCAAAAAAGCGAAATCAATTGGAAACATCAAGCGCTAGAAAAAATGTTAGAAGAAATGAAGCAAAAACATTCAGATACGGAAGATTGTATCCATTCATGGTTGTGTCAACAACAAGAAGATGAATTGTTTCAAGGTGTTCTTAAGAAAGATCGAACAATCAAAGGAGCAGTGGCTTACTGTTTGTCGCAAGCTAGAAAGCAGGCAGGTAAAAACCATTCGGCAATGGTTTCTGATGAGGTAGTTTTTTCTTGGATAAGGGAATACTTTTTATTAGAAAAGGTAGAAGTGACACCTATTCAGGGCACAGTTAATACGAATAAACCTAAAGAGAGAAAGTCGAAAAGCAAAGAAGAAAAGGTGGTGGACGGGCAAGTTAGCTTGTTCGAGGAAGAATGAAAAACGATTTTACGAAAAAAATTGGAAAACCGTTAACACCACCAAAAGCTTTTTTCAATTGGTGTCACGCTCAACTACCTATTTATGAATGGAAGAACAAGCAAGAAACACTTCGTTCGTCGAATCGAACGAATGGTTTCTTGATAAAAAAACGATTGACGAAACGTTCTAGGTTGACGTTTCCAACTAGTTTTTACTCGTTTGCGATTATTTTAGTTTCCTCTACCAGAATAGAAATACAGTCTCATGACTTTTGGCTAGAAATTGTCAATGGGAAAGAAGAACTACATTATGAAATGACTAATTTTGAACGGTTTTCTAAAGGAGAACATGTGAAGGCGCATTGCTTAGAAGGAATATGGTATGAAGGACTTTTAAACAATTATGGCATGATGAGTGGAGCGTATACCAACACCATTTTTTATCCAAACAATTGGAATGAGAAACTACAAAAAAAGTCTGAATTACGCTATTTAAAATTGCCATTATTAAATTTTAGAGAAATTGCCAATGTTTATAAATATCGGTTACAAATTGAATTTTGTCAAAAAATCAATGCACCTGTACTAGCACGAGAAATCATGTTTCCCTCGTATCGATTTATTGGTGGTAACTATAGAAAAAGCGTGGATATGCGTTTATTGACAGTGAAGTGGCTAAAACAAAATAAATGGAGAATTAAAAATACAAGGAAGACTTTTGCACAATTAAAAATGGAAGAAGAGGCACAAAAAAGAAGGAGTGAGATTGTATCAGGTATAGAAGACTATCTTGATTATCGAGATTTTGCAAAAATTCCTTTAGAAGTTGGATTCAAGAAATTTCAACGATGGATAATCGAAAATAAAATTAATTTCAATTATTATTTAGACTACCTTTCTATATTGAAAAAGTTAAATACTCCTTTATCGAATAGTCTAGTTACTATGCCGAGAGATTTAGAAAAAAAGCATGATGAAGCGGTAGTCACTTTTAATCAGCTGAAAATTGAACTAGAAGAAAAAACTTATAAAGAACGATTAGAAAAAATCAAGAAATTGGAACAAGAGATTGAGGAATATGCGTTTCTTGTTCCCAAAAAACTCGAAGATATAGTGGAGGAAGGTAAAAACTTAAATCATTGTGTAGGTAGTTATGTAGAAACCCATTTGAAAGGAGAAACAACGATACTCTTTATGCGGAAAAAAGAGGAAAAAGAACAATCTCTTTATACCATTGAATATAAAAATAAGCGAATTATACAAATTCAAGGATATGGGAATCAAGAAGTCATTCCTCAACATGTACGAAAAGTTACAGAAAAGTGGTTGAAGAAGATTGGTTAAAAAGATATTTCTAAAAGACGGTCAATGGATCGTCTTTTTTTGTAGTCAGAAAGAACAAAAGAGGTATTTCACAGGCGGTGCAGTTGCCCTTGGTTCAGCCCATACCTCTTTTTCGTTTGATGGGGTAATGTCCATTAAATTCTTGATGACTCCGTTCCTTCGTCAGTCGAATTTGCCTTTATTTGCGCCGTTCCTCTGCAAAGTCGGCATATGGACATTTCCCCATTTTTGTGTAAAAACACAAAAAAACAAACGAGGGATTGAAAGTCGTTCGCTAAAGCTCACTCACAAAAAAAGGAAGAGAATAAATGTGCCATTTATTCTGATTGGTTTCGTCGTCGAGGACGACGAGGATTTTGGCCGCCCAAGCGTCCAAAAAATGGTTTTTCACGCACACAACGCCTTTCGTAAGAAATCTGTTTTTCAAGGAACAAGAAAGCCAAACATTTCCTAATCGCCTAGCAGTCATTCGGCGAGTATAACCTAAAACATAACCTGCCAATTGCCAAGGGTAAAATGCACGCTTCGCGCCCTTGGCAACCGTCAGAACATGTTTTCGAGACGGTTATGCCGAACGACCGCTAGACGAAAAGGAAATGTAACCTGCATTTCTTAATGATCCTTGAAAACTGAATCGATTTCTCAAGAAAGGAAAGGAGTTGTGTAAAAACCACTCATTTTTAAGACCTTAGGGGCTGCCGCCCCAAACCCCCGCGCCACCGACGCACTACCGAAAAGGTGGTAGGGAAAATACCAATCAAGAAAATTTTGTAGGAGCTGAGTAAGATGTCAAAAAATAAATCTATGGAAAGAACAATAGAAATTGCTAAAGGTAAACTTGAACGAATCCGCAATGAGCAGGAAGCTGTACAAAAAGAAATTCGATTTCAACATGACCATATACCATTTGGACAGCCGAATATCATTGGACGTCCCGATATTTACAAAAAAGTAAAAGGTCATTATGAAAAATCGAGACGATTGCTTAAAGAAGAGGAAAAGCAAGAAAAGCGTATTGAAATGCTTGAAAAGGTTGCGTCCTTCAAAGAAAAAAATAAATTACTTAAAGATGTTCATGTTGTTGGAAAAAGTGGTTATGCAACGGTAGGAGCCAAAACAAGCGTTAACAATCTTGAGTTTTTTAGAGAACAGTTAAAAGAGCTAGAAAGATTAAACGAGGAAGCTAAAGCTTATAACAAAACGAAACCTGCTATTAAGCATCGAACTTATGGAGATAAGATAACTAAACTTAAACGAAAAATCGTCCAACTCGAATTGATGCAAGAAAGAGACCGAACCAAAATAGTTTCCGAAAAAACACAGAAGTTGATTGATAGTGGAGCAGTGATTCAATGGAAGAAAAAACCAATTTTCTATTTTGTAAAGGGATTGAAGAAAGTAGCTCTTGAAATTGATCAAAATGGAGAATTTTACATTTCATCATTTTATCCAGCGTACACCGAAAGTGATAAACAATTTGTTCACGAACTTTTAAATGATGACATGGCAACACTAAAATAAAACAATAGCTTTCATAGAAGGGGGATTTTCCCCCTTTCAGAAATAAAAAGGGAACGGAGAACATAACATATGATAATGACAGAGGAACAAGCAATCACATGGGATATTCGAGCAATCTATACTCCTGAAATTTTTGAACAATGGTTAAATGCAATCACAAAAAGGAAGGCAGTTTTTGTGGAACTCATGCACATAAAAGAATATGACGGAAAAAGCAATTTAGTATTAAGCGTTTATTGTGCAGAAACGCAAGAGGAACTAGAAGAAAGTGATCCAGAATTTTGGTTTAGTCATAACGTACTTGAAAATGAATTTTGGAGTTTTGTTTCCGCTGCGGCAAGCAGTCAGGCTGCGTTTGATACAGAGTTCTTTTTTGAACAACTTTATCATTAAGAGGCGAGCGAAGCAACGCCTCTTAAAAGACCTATGTAAAAGACCTATGTAAAAGACCTATGTAAAAGACCTATGTAAAAGACCTATGTAAAAGACCTATGTAAAAGACCTATGTAAAAGACCTATGTAAATAAAAATAATGGAAATAGTAGTAGGAGGAAAAAATTATGTTAAACACAGTACATTTAATTGGAAGGCTAACAGAAACAGTAGATTTGAGTTATACACCGTCAGGAAATGCGGTAGGAAAATTCTTACTTGCGGTAAATCGCAACTACAAAAAGCAAAATGGTGAACGTGAAGCCGATTTTCTTCGTTGTGTCATATGGAAAAAAGGCGCTGAATTATTAGCAGATATGGCGGTTAAAGGAAGTCTAGTGCGAATAAGCGGACGGTTACAAACACGAAACTACGAAAATAAAGAAGGGCAAAAAGTATACGTGACTGAAATTCTTGTCACAGAATTTGAGTTATTGGAATCAAAAGAAGCAACCGAGAATCGGAAAAAGAATCAAGAAAACGGTGTGAAAGAAGAACCGTCAATCAATTATCCAGATAGAAAAGAAGATGAAGGAGAAGAAGATTTGCCATTCTAAATCAAACAAAGAAGTAGCGAAACAAAAAATTAGCTACTTCTTTACAAGGTGAAATGGAACAAAAGAGGGATTTCACCGGCGGTGCAGTTGCCCTTGGTTCAGCCCATCCCTCTTTTTCGTTTGTTGGGGCAGTGTCCATTAAATTCTTGGTGACTCCGTTCCTCCGTCAGTCGAATTTACCTTTGTTTGCGCCGTTCCTCTGCAAAGTCGGCACATGGACACTGCCCCATTTTTGTGTAAAACACAAAAACCCAAACGAGGGATTGAATGCCGTTCGCTAACGCTCACGCTCGAAAAGGAACCACTGTTCTATTTCTGTGTAGAACACAAAAATAGAACAGTGATCGATTTCGTCGTCGAAACGACGAACATTTTGGACGCCCAAGCGTCCGGATTGGCGGGACGTTCCAGCCGTGAACAAATCAAGAGATTCTGTTGTCAAAGAAGCGAAAAATCAGAAGATTTTCTAATTCATGCATCAGTCATTTGGCTAGTATAACCTAAAACATAACCTGACAATTGCCAAGGGTAAAATGCACGCTTCGCGCCCTTGGCAACTGCCAGAACATGTTTTCGAGACGGTTATGCCAAACGACCGATGCACGAAAAGAAAATCTAATCTAAATTTTCACTTTTGTTCTTTGACAACTGAATCCAGTTTCTTGATTTTACGGCTAACTATGAACGTCCCGCCAATCAAGACCTTGGGGGTTGCACCCCCAAAACCCCTGCGCCCCGACGCAATACCGAAAAGGTGAGGGGGGCAGGTCCAATCCCAAAAAATCAAAACATTTTCAGGAGGAAAAAAGATGAAGGTAATAGATATTTATCACGAATTTACTTATATTGGTTCTTTTGAGAAAACAGATGAAAATATTATCAATTATGTTGCAAGTATTCCACCTTACAAAAATATTTTACTTGTTGATTTTGCAACAGATGACACAGTGCTTACAACGATCGGCAATTTCCTAGATTATGTGCCGGATCAAGAATGGTTAAAAACAATCTTGCCCCAACTGATCGAAAAACAAACTGGAAACCTGCCGATTGAAAAAGTCAGCATTTTCAATCGCTATGAAGAAATGAGGTAGACAACCAATGAAGAAACTAAAAAGAGGTTTATGGGCGTTTTCGCCTTGATAGGCTTGGTCGTGGTTGGTTCTGAATGGAACCACTCACCAGCAGACCTAAGCGCAGATTTAAGCCAAACATTTCATGATGTAACACAGTTTTTTGGCCGATAAGCCAAACCAATAACAAGAAGCTACAGTCAACTATGAACAAGGACAAGTTGTATATCCACAATATGCAAGAAGGCTCTACTATCGATTATTTGACCGGTTCGTCAAGAGTAAGTAACAAGGAGTGAAGAGCATGTATCAATTTTCAAACCATGAATGCTTTGACGGAAGATATTTGATTCCAGTCAATCAGTTCAATCAGCACCATCATTGGCCACCAAGCCATATAAAATGTGATTGTTCCGAGTTAGCAGAACACCAAATAAAACGAAACCAAGGGCATTTCTATCCGACCTATATTTGGGAATGTCCTAGCTGTAAAAGTAAGTATCGATTAATACGAGGCACAAGGCAGTTTGAACGCCTTTCTTAGAAAAAGTCTTTATTTAGAGGTGAAATGATGGAATTGCAGGAGTACGTTGATCGTTATATTGAAATCATTAAAACAGGTGTGACTCGTCTATATCCTGAATGTGATTTAACGAGTCAACGCTCTTTGGATCTCTTACACAATGAGTATTTGCTTGCGATACAAGAATACGAGTGCTATGTCTCTACTTATAAGCGCAAACCCGATTATACTGTTTTGATGGACCGCTTCGAGGAATGGGGAATCAACCGTTCTGATTTATTTCAGGAAAATGAGCGCTGGATCTCAGAAGATGATTTTGTCAATCACTACTTAGCGTTTGTAAATAGCGGAAAAGCGTTGAAAGCAACCGAGTACATGAAAGAAGATTATCGATTCATTTTACAGCGCGAAGCATATTTAGCACGCAAAATGTTTCAACAAAATTGTTCGGGCATAGTTGGCTACCACGACTTAAATATTCGTCAGTCGAAAAAAAGACAAGAATATTGTCTGAAGGTGTTAAAAAGACGATTTGAGATAGACTGTGCTGGTTTTTATGCTGGAATGAAGGCGAAATAATCAAAGGAGGGGAAAATTAATGGAAAAGAAATATCGAGCGAAATTATCGCCGCGTTTGTCGAAACGAAAAGATGACCGCTATGTCATGGTAGACACAGAAACAGGTGAAATTGTCGATGACTGCCGAGGATTCGGGTTTAAAAGTAAGCAAGCGGCTTATGCGTGTTTTGGCTATAAATACACACGCATGAAACGAGGAGAAGTTTTTTCATAAGCAATTTTTAGAAAAAAAGACAGTCCTTGCTAAAAAACAAGAACTGAAAGAGAAAAATTTTACTGGTAAGTTCATTTTAAACAAAAAGGAGCGGAATTTTAAGATGAATAAGCGACTAATTGTTGCACTGATTTTGGTAGGTATGATTACAGGATTATTGCCTGGCATGATTCAACTAGGACTATTTTCAAGTTTATTCATTTATTTGTTTATGTCCTGGGACGAATATATGTATCAACAAAGTATGGAAAAAAGAAGGGAGTTATTTAAATGAAAAAAGATTGTTCAAGTCCACATGTGAATCCAATAGTTCCACATGTGGAGCTAAAAACAAGAATCGACTGTCTTGTATCACAGGAAGTCAGGGAAATGTGGGAGGAGATTGTCGCAAGAGATCGAGCAGAAAGCAACGTTCGGTATTTTCCAGCTCATACGCTTGAACGAATGATTCGAGCGGAGTATCAGATAATGAAAACTTTTGGTGTTTCAGGAAGAAGGAAAAAGAAGTGAAAGAAAAACGTTTTATGAAGATCCAGAAATTGTTAGCTTTAGCGAATGATGCGAATGACGAAGAATCGATGAGTGCATTAGCGAAGGCTCAAGAATTAATGTTGAGTTATGGAATCTCTGAAGAGGAAGTCTTTGAATACAAGCAAGCTTCTTTTGAAGAAAAAGTGGTTGATTTTGTAGTTTATCAGGGAAAGCCACAAAAATGGTTATATCGATTAGCAGGAGTTATTTCTTGGAATTTTCGAGTGAAATACTATTATGTAGCAGGTACCCCCGTTGAGTTGCATTTTTTAGGAACAAAATCAGATGTAGAAATTGCGGATATTACGTTTCATTATGCAAAGGGAAGCATTGCGTATTGTGCAAGGAGATTCATGCAGCAGCCAGAAATCAAGCGAAAAAGAAAGCGGAAATGGCAGTTAAAACAAGATTATATTCAAGGATATCTTGTTGGATTGCGGGAACAATTTTGGGAGCAAGTAACAACAAACGGATACGAACTGGCATTACAAGTACCAGGGCACGTGCAAAAAGAGTTTGATCGATTATCGCTAGTACCAGGGAAAGACACGTCTCACAAAACAAAAAATATTGAAGCATTTCAGGAAGGCGTACGAGAAGGGAAACAATTTAGAAAAAAAGAAAGCCTAGAATACCAACAATAAAGAGAGGGAAAAACGATGACAAAATTTATTACAGTAAATAACAAAAAAGGCGGCACAGGGAAAACAAGCGTATCTTGTATGTTAGCAGTGTATCTCTCACGATTTGGTCGGACATGCTTGATTGATTCCGATGAAAGTGGGAATGCGACAAAACGATTTACAGAAGAAATCAAGGAACAAGCAGAATTGACCCGATTATTTCGGCGGCAAGAAGTCGTACCAATGTCAGTGAGAGAGCAGTTAGATTTGGTTGCAGGTACATCAGAATTAGAGCTAGTGAATACGGAATTGGTCCAGCGAATAAATAATACATTGATTTTTAGTAGCTATTTACGCCAATTTGATACATTCAAGAAGTATAAGTATGTTGTGATTGATACGCGAAACGATAGCAATATTATCACGAATAATATGTTAGCAGCTTCTGATCTCGTTTTAGGTGTATCCGATCCAAGTGCAGACGGCTTTGAAGCACTCCTAAACTTAAATGGACATATCGAGTATCTAGCGAACGAATTAACAGATGTGTTTACTGGAAAAAGCTATGTCCATGCGAAGGTACGTTATGTAGGAAATCAAATTGCGCATAATACCGACGTTTCTCGACAATTCAAACAAATCATTGCAGGAAATGATACGTTTTTAGGTTATTTTCAGGATCGCACCGCATTCAATGAAGCTAGTTTACAGCGTATTTCTTTGTTAGACTTGTTTGAACAAGAAAAGTATCAACAAAAACAATACCAGGATTTCAAGAAGCAAACGTATGAACTATTAGAGAAGATCAAAGCTTGCATTGATCGTGATTAGGAGGCGAGCGAAGCAACGCCTCCTAAATACCTATGGAAAATACCTATGGAAAATACCTATGGAAAATACCTATGGAAAATACCTATGGAAAATACCTATGGAAAATACCTATGGAAAATACCTATGGAAAATACCTATGTAAAATACCTATGTAAAAAAATGACCATATAGATTAAAATTATTATAAAAAAAGGAGTATGGATAATGAATCATTTTGAGGCGATACAGCGAAAGGTTTCCAAACAAGAACAAGTTAAAACAAAAAACATTCTTCAACCATCAAAGGCGATTCAAAAAATGGCTAAGCGAGAAAAAGAGCGGAAAGAGGATTATATATTTACGCTTTATCCAAGTGATCGAGAAAAATTAAATGACTTAGCAAAACAAGCAGGCTATGTGACCCCAAAAGGGCGTCCAAATGCTTCCGGATTTTTAACTGCATTGATTCGGCAATTGTAAGAGGTAGGAGAAATGCATGAGGTTTTTGTGTTTACCGGAACGTTGGACTGTTTTACACGCAAACAAGCACAACACCTAGTAATTGCCTTAGGTGGTCGTGTTCAGCAGTCGGTCACGAAAGAAACGACTTACTTAGTTGCTGGCAAACATCCAGTAACGCTGTTTGATTCTGGCGAATCATTGAAAAGAAAACAAGCTCTCGAAAAACATGTGAAAATCATATCAGAAGAGACGTTTTTGCGTTTATGTATCGAACAGTTGGCGAAGTATCAAAAAACGAAGCAGAAGGGAAAAACGAGTTATGACAAATGAAACTTTTTTAGCACATATCAACGAAGCATTGGCACAGTCTGAATTATCACAAATAGAACGTAAACAACTAAAAGACTTACTAAAAAGTTTGCTTGAGAATCATACGCCGGAAGAACTCTCGCAATTACTGCTTGAAATGATTGAACCAGTGCACAAAACAACCTACCAGGTCTAAGTTTTACCTGGTACATACATAATCATGGATACAGAAAGGACACGAAATAGACATGTTTGCCGCTTTTTTGACAGACTTGCATGAAATTTTACGCACCGACAACGATGGGTTAGAGAAAGAGAAACAATTAATGAATTATTCTTCGAATCTAATGAATCGTGTTTTCCAATCATGGATCAATTGGCAAGAGCCGCAATTGATTCAAAGTTATCAAGTGAAAGGATATACCGTTGGAAAAGCTGTCGAGCGTAGTGTGCAGTTCTTATTTGGCGTGCTTACGTATACAAGAAAATCTGTCGAAAGAAACGGACACATCATTTATCCAATCGATGAATTGCTTGGTTTAGAGAGATATGATCGTTATTCCTTACGAACAAAATACGCATTGGCAGAATTAAGCATGGTGACTTCCTACCGGAAAGCGTCAGAATTGATTGAGGTGGTTGGTAATGTTCAAGCCTCAAAAGATACTGTCATGAAAGTCGTTCATGAATACGGAGAGAAATACAAAGAGCATGAAGCCTATCTTGAAGAATATGGTACAGAAGGCGAGCGTACAGTGGACTATCTCTATATCGAAGGGGATGGTGTATTTGTGGGTGGCAAAGATGGAAAAAGCAAGGAATTGGCCCATTTTATCGTTCACGAAGGAATAGAAACCAACGGTCAACGGAAAATGACGAAAAATCTCAAACAATTTGTCGGTTTAGGGCATAAGAAAACGTTGGATCATGTAGAAAACTATTTGTATCGTACCTATGACTTAAAAAACACCGTGATTGTGACCAATTCAGATGGTGGAAAAGGGTATAGCCAAAAGACGTTTAAAAGTCTTTTGCCAGTAGTAAAAGGACATGAACACTTTTTAGATCGTTACCATATCACATTGAAACTAGAGCAGCGTGTCTTTGTACCAGAACTGATCCCTGTCTTTCAGAAGGCGATCAATAATTATTCTACTAAAGACCTACAATGTGCTTTAGATACATTAGAATCACATGCAGAAACCAAAGAACAAGAAACTCATGTCAAAAAGTTACGGGCGTATTTGCGGCGAAATTGGAAAATTATCAAGCCGTATTACTTACGCAAGTTATCTGGTGAAAAGCAAGGAATTGGTATTATGGAAAGTCTGCACCGAATCTTGACTTTCCGTATGAAACGCAATAGTAAGTATTGGGGAAGAGGTTTAGAGGCAATGGCTTGGTTATTGACCACGAAACGCAACGGTACACTAAAGGAAATCTTTTTAGAGAAGTGGAAAGAATCCTTTGCGTTAGATGATCGCATAGTGTCGGAATTAGGAGATTATCCAAATCATTTTTTCGATGATGAGCGACAAAAAGTAGACAGCGTAAAAACCTATGCAATCAACTATCAAAATCCGTCACAACGAACTCGAGAGCGAATAGATTGGTACAAAGGCAACAAAAATTAAAAAAAGACCCTTTGCGAGAAAGCAAAGAGCCATTTAGATTGGTTATGCACTGTGACCAATCTAAATCAATCTCTAATTTTTACAGCTTAAATTCTACCTTGTTTTTGTGTTATTTACAAGAACAAATATCAATTATTTTGTTCATAAAATAAATCGTTTAGAGAATTTTTTCTAACTTCTCTCTTGCAAAAAGAGTAAAATATGTTAAAGTGAAAGGGAAGAAAGCAACAAGAAATAAATAGAAAAGCAAATAAAATAACGATAAACACAAAATGCGTATGCGGTAGTGTTTTAATCGTTCTCTAATTTTTACAGGAGAAAAGAGCTTCTGGGAAAATTACAGACACATACAAATTTCTTTTTTCACTTGCCAACTTATCTGAATATTTGCTATATTACAGGTAGATTCTTCCGGCATAGCTCAGTTGGTAGTAGCGCATGACTGTTAATCATGATGTCGTAGGTTCGAGTCCTACTGCCGGAGTCATAAATAAAACGTCCCCATTGATGAAAAGATGATGGATGGGTAAAGCAAACCCCCCTGAATTTCAGGGGGGTTTGCTTTATAGATAGATTCAACAGTTTATCTCCTTGCGGCTACTTGTTTTTTGGATAAGCAAAGCAGTCGACATAGGGAAGTCACTTTATTTCAGAGACTCGATAGTTGTCTGCTGCTTTACGATGCTTATATGTTGACCTACCCCACAGTGATTTATTGGAAAATGACTCATTCGACTATTGCGCAAGTCAAGACCCAGTTTCCTTAAAAAGGTGTCCAAAGTGGATAAAGAAGATGAGAGGGATTCTATGGACAATAGCATCACATTTACAAATAGAAATGAATTTCGTGACTGGCTTCAAGAGTATGGTGTATCAAGTGAAGGGGTTTGGCTTTTGATCGGAAAAGCTGGCGGTCCTAAGACGATAAAGGCTCACGAGGCACTTGAAGAAGCGCTTTGTTTTGGCTGGATCGATGGCGTCATGCAAAAGATTGATGATAAAACATACAAGAAATACTTTGCGAGGCGCAGAAAGAACAGCAAGTGGTCAGAAAAAAACAAAGCACTAGCTGAAACATTGGAAAGCCAAGGACTAATGACTGATTATGGTCGAAGAAAAATAGAAGAGGCCAAGAAAAACGGTCAATGGGATGCGGTTCAGTCTCCAAAGATTTCGGAGGAACAAATCTATACCGTAGCAAGCTTATTAAAGAAACATGAGGCAGCTTATACAAATTTCCAAGCAATGTCTCTCTCTGTCAAAAAGACCTACACGCGGGCATACTATGATGCAAAAACCGACACTGGACGCGAAAAGCGTTTGTCTTGGATGATTGAACGGCTAGCGAAGAATCTGAAACCAATGTAGCGATTTTTGGGACTGTGCCATAAGTCTCCTACAAGTAACACTATCCGAGCATTAATGATTATTGCTCCTGCGGTGCAGGGACTCCTCGTCGCAAAAGTCAGAGGAATCTATCCTAGCAACAGACTATTATTCGGTTTAACTTGTTGGATGATGACTTATGGCACAGTCCTGATAGCTAAGAAGCATGAAAAATCAAGCGAAGCGACTCGGGCAATTTTTACTAATTGCAGGGGTCGCTTCGCTTGTTTGTCTTGCTTGCTAAATATCTTCTTATTGCCTACTGAAGCTTTTGCTCCAGAGTCTCATACAGTTTGACGGTCTCAGAGGCGTCTTTGTTCGTGTAGTAGATCGTGATATCGGCTGTCGAGAGCCGGAGAATGGGTTGCGATCGTTTGTCCATGAATAGTTTCGCAGATTGACCAGCAACATTAAAGTTGCCTGTCAGGTAATGATCTGTCGCCATCCCCATTGTGCGAACCGTTGGCTCTGGAAGTGTATCAACAAGCGTGACTGTTCTGATTTCATCCAACGGAATCGTTTTTCGGCTAGCTAATGGGGCATCAAACTGTACGGATTGATCTGTCATCTCTCCACTTATTGCATCAGGATTAAAATCTAATTGATACAAAGGAACGATAGTGACAACCATGATCGCGATCATCAGAATGCCGGTGCCGATTGCGAAACCTTTTCCGGTCTTTTTGCCTAAATTGATACCGATATTCAACCCCACGCGGTCAGGGACAAATAATCGAGGATCTGTTGGATTAATGTACACGCCATAACGCCAATAACGGTCTTCATCATAATACCGTTGTTCCGTAGAAGCCAACAATTGATCTTGTTTTTTTCGTAATCGCAGCAATAGCCCAAAAGGAACGACCATCAAGAAGACCAGTAACAAGACGAAAAGAACAGCGGATAACTCTCCAACTACCCCCGTCAACTGGGTCGAGAGCAGTGGAACAAAAAACAATAGCAGTGTGCCCGTGCTCATTAAGACGACCAGAAGGGACCAATAGAATTTCGTTAAATCATTGAACTGTTGATTGATTTGAAAATCCTTCGTCAATGGACGTACCGGTAAGCGGCGAATCACTTGCCATAAATAGAGGAAAAGCAAAAAGATCAAGCAGTTGATGAGGCTGAATAGCCAATCGGGTCCGTTCTCCACGGTAGGGAAATAAATTACACCAGCAATGACTAATAACAATGATGGAAGAAAACTGACTAATGGCAACAGTTTTCTATTTTTTTGCTGGATCAATTTGGTGTCTACTAAAACAGGATCGATAGGGAGTCCCCAGTTCTTATGCTCAATTAGTTCGTGCATTTTTCCAATATAATGAATTTGTAAGACGTAGCTTGCCCCCAGAAGCAAAAACAAGAGCAGCCAGAAAAAGGTCATGAGGATAGAGTCATATAAATTGAACAAAAAAATCAGACTTGCTACACTTAAGATACCGACAAACTGCATAATACGGCGGCGGTATTCAGCAACTAACGCCAAAACGTCCGGATGCTGCAAGTGATCAGGAGATAATGTATTTTCCAATAATACGTTTTTGTGGGGCTTACTGAGCAGATTCATTGTAAAAGCGATAGAAAAAATGACGATCAGATTTATGCCAAAGAAAATGTAATTCATTTCAATTCGGTCCTTTCAGAAAACTGTTCTAAACATTGCTGAATATCGGCAATGATCGCTGCTTCGCTTTTTCCGTGAATCAATGCAGAGGCTACTTGCAGCTGCAGCTGTTGTTGATAATATTCCTCTTCGGAGAAGGTAAAGCTGCGAGGCGCTGCGACAGCAGTTCCTTTGCGCCGATCGGTAATCAGCAGCCCGTCTTCTTTCAGTGAATTATAGGCTTTAGAAATAGTCATCGTGTTGATGCCAATCTCTTCTGCAAGTTGACGGACAGAGGGAAGTAGTTCGCCGACAGCTAATTCGCCTGTTGCGATCCCAAGAATGATTTGATCGCGTAATTGTTGATAGATGGGTGTATTGCTTTGAGGTTTAATTTCGAATTGCACTGGCGCTCTCTCCTTTGTATTATCTATATTAATACAAATAGATGGAACATGCAATCAATAATCATCCTCTCTATAAGGAACTCACTTCGCAGCATTAGGAGTAATAAACTGAAATTTTTCGTTGCTGTTTTGCAATCACTTTGTTATCGCAGTGACTGAATTTTACGGTATGCTTTTAGTTAGAAAAAATAAAGGAGGAGACATTATGAGCCATTCCCCGAGGACGGCTTACTTCGATAATGCAAAATTTTTATTAATGATTTTAGTGGTTTTCAGCCACTTATTGCAACCATTCATTGGTGATCACAAGTTTTATCATGATCTGTACTATTTTATTTTTACCTTTCATATGCCAGCCTTTGTTTTTTTAGCAGGTTATTTTGCCAAACCGCTCACAAAAGGTTCAAAAGTTCGAGATCTGGTCAAAAAGTTTCTACTTCCTTATGTGTTTTTTCAACTTTTTTATACAGTTTATTACTGGGTGATTGGACTTGACGCGTCGTTGAATATTCAGCTGCTCAACCCTCAATGGGCATTGTGGTTCTTACTCAGCATGTTCTTTTGGCAGCTTTCCCTCGTCTTTTTTCAGAAAATGACTGCCAGAAAAGCCATCTTGCTTAGTGTGCTGCTGAGCATTTTTGCTGGTTACCTCCCTTTTATTAATCAAGTTCTGACACTGCAGCGGACATTTGTCTTTCTACCATTTTTTATCATCGGTTTTTATTTTCCTAAAAATGAGATGCAGTTTTTACAAGGAACACGAATAAAAAAAATCAGTCTGGTTTTCTTGCCGATTATCTACTTGTTTATTGCGCTTTTCCATGGGATGAATAAGTACATGGTCTTTGGCTCGAAACCTTATGAAGACTATCTGAGCTATCCATTGTTCGGAGGACCATTACGTGGGGTGTTCTTTGTGATTGGATTGCTGGGGATCATTGGTTTTCTGCGACTCGTCCCACGGCAACAGCTGTTTTTTACCAAATGGGGCAAGAACACACTGTTAGTCTATTTGCTGCAAGGGATCTTTATTAAAGGATTGAGAGCACTGGCAATCACTGAACTAAACTTGTCACTGCTCGGGTTTATGGCGTTGATCGTCGTCAGTGTTTTACTGACGATCTTATTAGCCAGCAGACCTGTTCGGCAGTTCTACGCCCGTTTTGAAGAAGGGATTTCTTTTGTCCTATTGGGCTTGGGTATCTTCATGATTGCGAACTGAATCTAAATGGAAACACCGCCTTCGCAAGTTTGGATCTGCCAGACTTTTGCTCAGGCGGTTGTTATTTGATTTGGACAAGAGTAAAATGAAGAGAATAAAGTGAAAGGATGGAGAAATATGTCAGAAATTTCCAAAAATACTACTGAAAAATTTGCTGAAGCGTATCAGCAAAATAACAAGCAAAATGCACTGCAAAGAGGCGTGGTCAAAAACGGGATCACTGCTTCAGCAGAAACGATTCAAGGTCATGTCAACAATGTACCAGTCTTTTCAGTTGATGTGACGACTGGCAAAGTGTCAAACCAAAAACAATCAGGTCGCTGCTGGATGTTTGCAGCATTGAACACATTCCGTCACAAAATGTTGAATGCCTTTAATTTGAAGGACTTTGAATTGTCACAGAACCATACTTTTTTCTGGGATAAATATGAAAAAGCCAACTATTTTTATGAAAATGTCTTGGCAACAGCACAAGAGCCTTTATCTAGCCGCAAGGTTGCTTTCTTGCTGCAAACACCCCAACAAGATGGCGGACAATGGGATATGATCGTGTCGATCTTTCAAAAATATGGTGTCGTGCCAAAAGCAGTGATGCCAGAAAGCAGTAATTCATCGAATTCCCGTGACTTGAACAACTACTTGAACAAAAAATTGCGCAAAGATGCTGGGACATTGCGCCAATTAGTGGCGGATGGACAATCCGAAGCAGCTATTCAAGAAGCAAAAGAAGGGATGCTACAAGAAATCTACAATTTCTTAGCGACTTCTTTGGGGACTCCACCAGAAACGTTTGACTTTGAATACCGTGATGAAGAGAAAAATTATCATATTGATCGCGGACTGACGCCGCAAACATTTTATGACAAATATGTAGGGGTAGATCTGGATGATTATGTAAGCATCATCAACGCCCCTACTGCTGACAAACCTTATAACAAGTCCTATACAGTGGAAATGTTGGGGAACGTTGTTGGAGGTAAAGAAGTGAAATATTTGAATGTGGATATGGAAACATTCAAAAAATTGGCGATTGCCCAATTAGAACAAGGAGAATCTGTCTGGTTTGGCTGTGATGTTGGGCAATCTTCTACCCGTGATTCTGGAATCATGGCATTGGATGCGTATGATATGAACGACTTATTCGATATCGATTTCACGATGACGAAAGCTCAACGTTTAGATTATGGTGAAAGTCTGATGACCCATGCGATGGTCTTGACTGGTGTGGACATCGTTGATGGCAAATCAACAAAATGGAAAGTCGAAAACAGCTGGGGAGAAAAAGTCGGTACCAATGGATTTTTTGTAATGAGTGATGAATGGATGGATGAGTACACCTATCAAATCGTTGTTCGCAAGGAATTTTTGACGGCCGAACAACTCGCTGCTTTTGAAGCAGAGCCGCAAGTCTTAGCTCCTTGGGACCCTATGGGAGCTTTAGCATAATGAAGAAATGAAAAGCTGTGGGCGTATGTTAAGAGACGATCGAACAAATTTTACGAGAACTGAGATAGAAACGGTTCATTTTCTATCAGGTAGACCAATTTGTTTGATGGACCGTTTATTAGCTGCGCTGTCACAGCTTTTTTTGTCCATTTTTATGATCTTTAGCAGAAAAATGTGAAACTTATTAATTGTAAGATCGCTATTCTTTCTATAAAATAGAACAGTCACTAATGATGCCACACGTCTCATTAGAGTGAACTGTTGAAGAATGGTCACTGGGAACCTTTACTTCCACTGACAGACTTTGTCATTTTACTTAATGTTAAAGGAGGAGACTAATGACAAATCTGTTTATAGTTATTGTTGTACTTATTTTTGCTGCCCTTATTTATGGGTTCTACCTGATGCAAAAGCGTCATCTGAAATTCTCTACACGAGTGTTTACAGCGTTGTTTGTCGGGATACTTTTTGGTGGTATCTTACAGGCGATCTTTGGAACTGGCTCGGAAGTGATCACCCAAGCACTAGAGTGGATCACAATGGTGGGGAACGGCTATGTAGCACTGCTGCAAATGTTGATCATGCCATTGGTTTTTGTTTCGATCGTCGGGGCATTTACCAAGATGAAAGAAAGCGAAAAAATCAAAAAAATCAGCTTTACTGTGTTGGCTACTTTGTTGGGCACGACAGCAATCGCTGCACTGATCGGAATCGTGATGGTTATGTTGTTTGGTTTAGACGGTGCGAGTTTTACTGAAGGCGCAGCGGAGACCGCACGGATCGCTGAGTTGGCAGAACGTTCTACCCAAGTCCAAGACTTGTCAATTCCTCAACAGATCGTATCCTTTATTCCGAATAATGTTTTTGCCGATCTAGCTGGGACACGTTCAACGAGTACGATTGGAGTGGTGATTTTTTCTGCTTTTGTAGGGATTGCCTACTTAGGGGTGAAGAAAAAAGCCCCGAAAGAGGCGCAAACGTTTGCTGATCTAATGGACAGCTTGTACAAGATCGTGATGCGAATCGTCACACTTGTGTTACGGTTGACTCCTTATGGTGTATTAGCGTTGATGACAAATGTTCTAGCATCAAGTGATTTCGAAGCGATCCTAAATCTTGGGAAATTTATTTTAGCTTCTTATGCAGCATTGATCATTGTCTTGCTCGTTCATTCCTTGTTGTTAGCGAGTGTAAAAGTCAATCCAATTACTTATTTCAAGAAAGCTTTTCCAGTGTTAAGTTTTGCCTTTACTTCACGCTCAAGTGCCGGTGCGTTGCCATTGAATATCGAAACGCAAACAAAAGCGCTAGGTGTCGACGAAGCAACCGCCAATTTTGCTGGCAGCTTTGGCTTGTCAATTGGACAAAATGGCTGTGCTGGTGTGTATCCGGCGATGTTAGCCACGATCGTAGCGCCTACGGTAGGAATCAATGTCTTTGATTGGCAGTTTATCCTGCTTTTGGTGGCGGTCGTAACCATCAGTTCTTTTGGTGTTGCTGGTGTCGGTGGTGGGGCAACCTTTGCTTCATTGATCGTTTTAGGATCAATGAACTTGCCGATCGCAATCGTTGGTCTAGTCATTTCTGTTGAACCACTGATCGATATGGCTCGAACACTGGTTAATGTCAGTGACAGCATGGTTGCCGGTGTGGTGACTAGCAGTCGTATCCATGAACTAGATCGTGCAACACTTGAAAGTCAAACAGCTGTGATTGATGCCGATTGATTCAAGTAGAAGCCGCTACTAAATCAAGTGATAACAAAAGAGTGTTTATTAAGAAAGACTGCGTGTGGTCTTTCTTTTTTTGTGACCAAAAATCAGAGTCACTATTGTTATTATGTGTCATTATGGCCTACTCTGACCGCTATCTTTAGTAGATGAGAGAATAATAAAGAAATATTCACCGCTTTTTTTATGGGTTTCTGCTATACTTTTTGTATACAGGCGCAGGAGGGATCAAGATGACACAACTGATTCAGTTAGAAAATGCAGCAAATGTCAGAGAATTAGGCGGTTATAAAACGACATCAGGGAAGACCATTAAGCGGAAAAAACTGATTCGTAGTGCCGCGATCAATGAGCTGTCTGAGACAGATCAAGCAACATTGAGCAACTATGGCATCAATCAAATCATTGATTTTCGTTCCTATGAAGAAGCCAAAGCACAGCCAGATCAGCCAATCCGTTATGCCCAGCAGTTCTTTTTGCCGATTTTTAGCGAAGATGAAACGATGGTTTCCTTATCACCAGAGACATTGAAGCAAAAGCTGGCAGATGGGGATGATGCAGAAGATCAGATGAAGAAGGTATATCGCCACTTTGTCGAAAGTCCGCATGCTCGAAAGCAATACCGTCATTTTTTTGACTTGGTATTAGAAAATGCGGAAGCAGGAGCAACCTTATTTCATTGTACAGCAGGGAAAGATCGAACAGGCTTCGGGGCATTTCTGCTCTTATCTTTATTAGAGGTGGATCAATCAACTATCAAACAAGACTATCTGGCAACGAATCGCTATCTGGGGCCTTTTTTAAAAGAAAAATTTGCTCCTATGGCGCAGCAAATGCCGCCTGAAGTTCTTGAAGCCATCACCACATTGATGAGTGCAAAAGAAAGTTTTCTTGATGAAAGTTTAGCAGCGATCAAAAAAGAATTTGGCACGGTGGATCAGTATTTAAAAGAAGGACTGGCAATCACAAAAGACGAAAAAGAGTATTTTCACGCCCACTTTACCGAGTAAAGGATGTGTCCAACATGAATCAGGAATTGCTTGCCCAGTTTGGGTTATCCGGAACATTAACGCCGATCAGCGGGGGTGACGTGAATCAGACGTTCCGGTTGCGGTCAGAAGAAAGACAGTATTTCTTGAAGTATCATCCAGGAGTATCCCAGCAGTTTTTTCAAGCAGAAGCAGCAGGACTGGCACAATTACGTCCCTATGTTCGCGTACCCGCCGTTTATCAATATGGAGATAACGAACATGGCGCCTACCTTTTGCTAGAATGGATCGATGTTGGTGAAGGTGATCAAGAGTCGATCGCCACTGCTTTAGCTGAGATCCATCGGCAAACAAGCCCAACGTTTGGATTTGAACAGGACAACTTTATTGGCTTATTGCCGCAGGTGAATCCCGCGGCAGAGGATTGGGTGAGTTTTTATACCACGTGCCGCTTAGACGTTCAGGTGGAATTGGCCAAGTTAGGAAATCATTGGAATCCTCGCCGAGAAGATAAGTACCTAAATCTGAAAGAAACGCTGTATCAAGAGTGGTCAGGTCGACAGGTTCAACCGTCTTTACTGCATGGTGACTTTTGGCGCGGCAATGTGCTGTTTGATCAGAAGGGTGATCCAGTTTTCATTGATCCGGCTGTATCCTTTGGTGATCGCGAACTTGATCTGGCGATGGCGCAATTATTCGGCGGATTTCGTCCGGAATTTTTCCAACGCTATCAGCAAGTCTTCCCGCTGGAAAAAGATTGGCAAGAGCGGGTTCCTGTGTATCAGTTGTACTATTTATTGGTTCATTTGAATCTATTCGGTGAAAGTTACGGCAATAATGTAGATGAGATTTTGAGTAGATATTAGGAGGCATTTGGCAAGATGGTAGCAAAGTATCAAAAAGAACATGAAGTCGCTTATTATGAGTGCGATATCAATCAGACAATGACGTTTCCAGCAATGTTGGGAGTGGCAATCAAAGTATCCGAAGAGCAAAGTGCAGTATTGGAGCGTGGGCCAGAATACATTCGCTCTTTTGGACTGACATGGATCATTACTACTTACCATATCACGGTCAATCGGTTGCCGATGGTCGGGGAACAGATCATGGTCTCAACACAAGCAAAAGAATACAATAAATATTTTTGCTACCGCTATTTCTGGCTGCACGACGCCCAAGGAAATGAATTAGTGAAGATCGAGTCGGTTTTTGCATTGATGGATTTGGCAACACGCAAAGTCAGCAGTGTTCCAGATGAGATCGTCGCTCCTTTTGAAAGTGAGAAAATCAAGCGCATCAAGCGCTATCCTAAAATCAATTCCCCAGAAAAAGGACATTTTTTACCTTATCGGGTTCGGTTTTATGATATCGACAGCAATCAGCACGTCAACAATGCAATGTATTTTAATTGGTTGCTGGATGTTTTAGGCTATGAATTTTTGACGACGCATCAGGTGAAGGAAATAACGATTCGTTTTGACCGAGAAGTTGAGTACGGGAACTTGGTAGAAAGTCATTTTGAAACGATTCGGGACGAGAACCATTTGGAAACATTACATGAGATCAGAATCGGAGAGACGACGTACTGCGAAGCCGCAATGAAGTGGCATGAACGAACAAAAAATAATGAAAACAACTAACCGCACTGACAATCGTCTGTTCTTAGCGATTGACCTTCTCTTAAAAAAGAAAAGGTCAGTTGCTAAGAACAAGCGAAGGTGCGGTTTTTTGTCAGTTTAGTTTCTAAAAAAGTCAACAATCAGTTTTCCATAAAGTCGTGTAATTCAACTAATGGCAGCCGACGATTTTTGGCGATCAGCAATTTGATTCGGGCTTTTTGACTGTTGATGCTATTGCAAAAGATGACTCCCATCTCCTGCAGTTCTTTTCCGCCTCCAGAATAACCATAGACAGGTTCGGCAATACCGTTGAAACAGCGGGAGACTAGTACGACTGGGATTTGTTTCGCCAGTAATTTTTTTAGCGGCGGTAATGTTTGGGGTGGTAGATTGCCAGCTCCGAGGGCTTCAATGACCAATCCATCGATATTGGATTCTGCTAAGGCCTCAAAAAGTTCTCCATGCATGCCGGCATAGGCTTTAACGATCGGAATCAAGCCATCGACCCGATCAACATCCAATTGGCGACTCTCTAATAGTTCCTGCATGAATAATATTCGATTTTTTGTGACCAGCCCAATGGGACCTAGTGTTGGCGTGCGAAAAGTTGCAACATTCGTTGTATGCGTCTTTGTGACATAACGAGCAGAGTGGATTTCGTCATTCATAACGACTAGAACACCCTTTTTTTGAGCATCATCACATTTTGCTACGCGAATGGCACTTTCAAAATTATATAAACCGTCACTACCGACTTCATTACTGGAGCGCATGGCACCTGTAATGACGATAGGCAGCCGATTGCCGATCGTTGTATCTAGAAAAAAGGCAGTTTCTTCTAATGTATCTGTTCCGTGAGTGACAACTACGCCATCGATTCCACTTAAATGAGCCAACTGGATGCGTTCTTTGATTTGCAGCATTTGCTCAGGTGCAATGTGAGGACTAGGTAGATTAAAGATATCTTCAACGATCAGTTCAACATCGTCATCGATATGGATAGGGGCGTCCATCAATGGGTTTGTGACGTCTGGACTGACACCACCGGTCAACACATCTTCTTTCATGGCAATGGTGCCACCTGTATGCAAAACGAGGATTTTTTTCATTTTTGTCACCTCAAAGATTATTTTACTCATAACTCCAAAACTATTGTATACTAATCAAATAAGAAAACAAGCAAGGTGAGGAAAAATGATTCGAATTGGTTGTACGACATTTAGTGAACATGGTTCTCTTGTTCAGAGAAAAACATCAAAACTTTTTTAATATGCCAGTGTCTTTCCTGTGGTTGAACTGGATACGTCTTATCATTATTTACCCAAAGAGAAGGATGTGCGGAATTGGTTGACGCAGGTACCGGATAATTTCCGTTTTATTCTTAAAGTGCATCAAAGCGTAACGACACAAGGTGATTTGCCGGAAGGTATGTCTATGGCAGAAGCACTAACAGCTTTCAAGCAGGCGATTCAACCTATGGTGGATGCTGGCCGGCTTTATTGTTTGCTGGCACAATTTCCCAACCGGTTTAAGTGTACGAAAGAAAGTGTGGCGTATTTAGATGAAGTACGTCAGTGGTTTGCAGCGTATCCGGTAGCAATCGAGCTGCGGGACAATAGTTGGTATCAGCCAGAGTTCCGCTCTTCGATGCAAGCCTATATGCGCAAGCAAAAGTTCTCGTTGGTTATTGTTGATGAGCCCAAGAAACTCTCCACTACGGTTCCTTTAGAACCGCTAGTGACTAACCCGGCATTTGCCGTATGTCGTTTTCATGGCAGAAATGATGTTGGTTGGACAGCTACCGGACCTGACGCCAAAAAGAATCGGACGCTCTATCGCTACAATGAGAAAGAATTAAGTGAACTACGTCAAGCAGTCGAAGAAACAGCGGCTCACGCACAAGAAGTTGCTGTTATTTTTAACAATAATGCTGGCGGTGATGCGGCGGACAATGCCCGCGCGTTGATCGAAGCCATGCAAATCGATTACCAACAACTGAATCCTAGCCAATTGGAGCTATTTTGAGGAGTTATATGATTAAAGCAATTTTTTTTGACATCGATGGTACATTGATCGCAGATAACGGGAAAGCGATGGCAAGTACCCGAGCAGCGATCAAAGAAGCCAGAAAACAAGGTGTTTTATGTGGCGTGGCGACAGGCCGCGGACCTGTAGAATTAGAGAAAGTCATCGATTATTTAGATTTGGATATGTTCATCACCTATAATGGGCAGTTTGTCTACACCAAACAAAATTTGATTTATGCCAAACCTTTCTCGAAGAACATCCTTGAAGAAATTGTTGCATATGCAGATGAAAATTATCGGCAGGTAATGTTTGGCGGAGAAACCAAAGTGGCTGGCAGTTTGACGATTCGCTTGAGTCAATCACCAGTGATGCAACGTTATTTACGATTCGTCCCAAAGAAGTTTCCCGTTGGGGTGCTAAAAAAATTGCTGCAGCGATTCAGTCCAAATCGAAATGCCAAACGGTATCAGTCTCTGGATATTTTGCGGGAACCAATTTATCAGTGCATTATGCTGAGTCCCGAATCAGAGAAAGAAAAGCTAAAGCAAAAACTGCCTTCCTGTGATTTCAAACGCTCCAATGCCTATTCAGTGGATATCGTCCCCAAGAAAGGCTCGAAAATGAAGGGAATCCATGAGTTTTTGGCTTATGAAGGGATCGCGATCGAGGAAGCCATGGCTTTTGGGGATCACGAAAATGATATCGAGATGTTGAAAGGTGTTGGTATTGGGGTGGCTATGGGGAATGCGCAGCAAGCGGCAAAGACAGCGGCCAAATATGTAACAGCATCTAATAATGAAGATGGTATCGCTCAGGCTCTGAGACACTATGGCATCATCGAATAACACATAACTAGAGGAATAAATGGAATACACGAATTGATTGAGTGAGATCAACGGAGGAGGAAAGAAGATGAGTCCTTTTGAAATGACAGAAGAATTTCATCAAACCTTTGACCCGACACGTCCGGAGCAACCACGGCCATTCACACCAGAAAAGGCCAGTTTCCGTGCAGGGTTCAAAGTAGAAGAATTAGTTGAGTTTTTGTATGCAGCGGCCAACAATGATCCCGAGCAGTTCGCACAGTCAGTGGCGGATCTGCATCAGGGAATCGAGCAAGCAAAAGAAAAGATCACTAGCAAACAAAAACCAGTGACGGATACGTTAGTCGAGCAAGTCGATGCCTTATGCGATCTTTTGTATTTCACCTATGGCTCTTTTTCACTATTGGGTGTCGATCCGGCACCAATTTTGAAAATCGTTCATGAAGCCAATATGGGCAAACTTTTTCCAGATGGCATGCCCCATTACCATCCTGTGACTCATAAAGTCATGAAACCTGCAGATTGGGAAGAACGTTTTGCTCCAGAGCCCCGCATCAAAGCTGAAATTGAACATCAGATCGCAGCAAAAATGAAGAGTTGACTTGAAACGAGTGAACAACCATAAAAATAAGATGACCTTTGCAAAATCATTCGCAAGGGTCATCTTTTTTTGTTCTAAGTGTATTTGAGGAGCGGCTTTGTTGGGAAAGGCCACTGACTATCAATCAAAAAAGGTATAATACAAAGTTCGAACAGCGGCTTTCTCTTGTTCTTTATGGATACCAAACATAATACTGACCTCGGAAGAACCTTGGTTGATCATTTCCAAGTTGATGTTCTTGCGGGCCAATGCAGCTGTGCTGTCTGCAGTGATCCCCACTCGTTGGCGCATCCCTTCTCCAACGACTACGACCATGGATAAGTCGTGGGTCATTCGTAATTCATCTGGATCGATCTCATAAGCAATCTTGCGCAGCAATTCTTCTTCCAACACCGGATTTAATTGATTGGCTCTCATAATGATCGAGATATCATCGATTCCGGACGGCATATGCTCATAGTTTAAATCAAATTCTTTGAAAATCTCAAGGACGCGTAAAGTAAAACCAACTTCTCGGTTCATCAAGTATTTACGGATGTAGATCATACAGAAGCCTTCATCACTAGCAACACCGACAACTGGTTGTGTCAAGTTGTTCCGTTGGTTGGTAATCATGGTTCCTGGATGTGTGGGATTATTCGTATTTTTGATAACGACGGGAATCTTTGCCCGATAAGAAGGCATCAACGCTTCATCGTGCAGCACCGTGAATCCGGCATACGAAAGTTCCCGCATTTCTCGATAAGTCAGTTCTTTGATAGGTTCTGGGTGATGGACATAACCTGGATGAGCCGAAAAAATACCATCGACGTCTGTAAAGTTCTCATAAAGCGCCGCGTTGACACCAGCAGCTACCAATGCACCAGAAATATCTGATCCGCCTCGAGAGAAAGTACAGATTTCTCCATCCTCCGTATACCCAAAAAATCCTGGGATCACTAAAATTTCTTCTGTTTCTGCCCAGGCATTGATTTTTGTGTAAGATGCTGGCAAGATCCGGGCGTTTTGGGGTTCATCAGTGACTAAGATCCCTAGCTCCTCTGGGTTTAAGTAACGTGCTGCTAGACCGGATGCTTGTAAAATTCCGGCAATCAAACGAGCGTTATTGTCTTCTCCACTAGCTAAGATCTTGTCATGAAAATGTGGGTCATCATTAGGCGACAATGTCAGAAACTGCTGTAAAGCACTTTGGATCTCTGCCAATAATTCAGGCGCCACTTGAAAAGGGGCAGCGATGGCAGCATAACGCGCATAAATTTCTGTTAATAAGGGACGGACATCTTTTGATGCAGCTAGTCCTTCACAAGTGGCTAATAAAAGATCAGTCACTTTGGTATCGTCTGCATGGCGTTTACCGGGGGCAGAAACAACAACAAAACGGCGTTGTGGATCTGCTTGGATAATATCAACTACTTTTTGCACTTGCTCGGCTGAAGCGAGCGAACTACCACCAAATTTTGCTACTTTCATCTTGCATTACTCCTGTTCAAGCTTTTTTCTAGAGTACAGTGTCAAAAGTGAGAAATCAAGGCATTTCTTAAAAAAGGCACCAAAAAACAGGAAAAAGCTTTTTTGATTTCGGCTTTTCCAAGGAAATTTGGAGAGAGCTTGTTAAAAAAAGAATGAAAAATTGGAGGAAGTCGCAAAAAAGTCAATCTTTTTTGCCGCAATTTAATGCTTGATTTTTTTCTTTATGCTATAATCTAGCGTAGATGCTTTTTTTGAAAAGGGACAAGTGGGTCCTTTTATTTGAGATACCTTACATACCCAAAAACGGATCTGTGAAAACGCGGATTTCATACGAAAAGTGTAGATTTGAAAATTGGAGGAACCATAAAATGGGAACTAATATCATCTTTGGAATCGTTATTGCCATTGTCGTCATCGCGGCGATCTTATATGCGATCGGTTACTTTATGCGAAAGAAAAATCAGGAGAAACTGGATGTCTTAGAGAAACGTAAAGAAAACCTGTTTGATCTGCCGGTCATTGAAGAAGTCGATGAAGTGAAAAAAATGCATTTGGTGGGTCAAAGCCAAAACACATTCCGAGAATGGAACCAGCAATGGACAGATATTTCCACCTCCTCATTTGCGGAACTGGAAAGCCAAATCTTTGAAGTCGAAGAGTTGAATGAACGGATTCGCTTTTTCAAAGCTAAAACAGCGATCGAACAAGCGGAAGCAACCATGGATGATATGGAACGTCAAGTCGAAGAGATTCGTGCCGGCTTGAAAGAACTTCGTGAAAGTGAAGAACGCAATTCCCTAGAAGTCCAAAAAGCATTGGATGTTTATGAAGATTTGAAGAAAAACTTGCGGGAGCATGGAGAGGAATTTGGTCCAGCTTATAACGAACTGCAAAAGCAAATCAAAAATATCGAGATTGAATTCACTCAATTTGTTAAGCTGAATACTTCCGGTGATCCGGTCGAAGCTCGGGAAGTTTTAGAACAAGCAGAGCAACACACCTATGAAGTCGAAGATTTGATGAAACGAATCCCAACTGCTTATGAAGAGCTGAATCGTACGTTCCCTGATCAATTAAAAGAAATCCAAGATGGATACAAAAAATTATTGGATCAAAAATACGTCTTTCCTGAAGCTAACTTCCAAGAAGATATCAACCGCGTGAAAAAACGGGTTGAAAATTCTATGAATGATTTAGCCAAAACAGAAGTTGCTTCTGTGGAGGTAGCTAATCGGGATACAGCTAGTGACATCGATGCGTTGTATACGGTAATGGAACGTGAAATCAATGCGAAGAAATATGTTCTTAAAAATCGTCAAGTGATTGTTGACTACATCGATCATGCGACGAAAAACAATCGTCAATTATTGATTGAGTTGGATCATACTGCTCAAAGCTATACATTGAATCATAATGAATTAGGTCGGGTTCGTGGCTTCCAAACAGAAGTCGATGAATTGGCTCGCCGCAACAATGAATACTTGCCGCAGTTGGAAAACCATGAGATCCCTTATTCAGAAGTACAAAGTTTTTATAAAGATGCTTACAAAATTTTAGATGATGTCGAAGCGCAACAAGTTGAAATCGATGAAGCGCTAAGTGATCTACGCCGTGGTGAAAAGGTCGCACAAGAGAAAGTAGAGAACTTCGAATTTCGTTTACGTAACCTCAAACGTTTTGTTGAGAAACAGCGTTTGCCAGGCTTACCAGGGGAATACTTAGAATTCTTCTTTGTCGCAACTGACCGAGTGGAAGAATTAGGCAAAGAATTGAATAAAATTCGGATCAACATGCAAGAAATCAATAAATTGGTTTCAGTTTGTGAAGAAGATTTAGACATGCTTGATGAACAAACGAAAGATTTAGTGGATGCAGCTGCATTGACAGAACAAATGATGCAATATGCAAACCGTTACCGTCATTCACATGCCGACATCAAAGCAGCGATTGATAAGAGTTTGTATCTGTTTACGAAAGAGTATCGTTATCAAGATGCATTAGATGAGATCGGGACAGCTTTGGAACGCGTCGAACCAGGTGCTTTCAAGCGGATCGAGAACTTCTATTTCAAGAATCGTGATTTAGTATAAAGCAAAAGCCAGCAGTGAAAAACTGTCTGGCTTTTTTAGTGAATTGGCGGATTCTCTACCGACAAATCGATCCAAGAAGAGGAACTTCTTGAAAGAGCAGGAAAGAGCAGTTATAATGGGAAAGAATTTTTCAAAGAAAGGGTCCTAGCATTGATTTATTTTGATAACAGCGCCACAACCGCAATTTATCCGCAAGCATTAGATACATATGTAAAAGTTAGTCAGCGTATTATCGGCAACCCTTCAAGTCTTCACGATCTTGGCAGTCAAGCCAGCCGTCTTTTGGAACAGTCTCGGGCGCAAATTGCTGAGCTGCTGCAAGTTTCTGCTTCAGAGATTTGGTTTACCAGTGGGGGGACGGAAGGAGACAATTGGGTCTTAAAAGGCACCGCGATCGCCAAAAAAGCTTATGGCAATCACTTGATTATTTCTGGCATCGAACATCCAGCGGTCAGTGAGACCGCAGAACAGTTGAAGGAACTAGGGTTTGACGTGAGTATCGCACCCGTTACTTCTACTGGATTTGTAGATGTCGCTGCTTTGCAGCAACTGATCCGAAAGGAAACGATTCTTGTTTCTGTGATGGCAGTCAACAACGAAATTGGTTCGATCCAGCCAATCAATCAAATCGCTGAAATTCTAGAAGCTCATCCTCGCATCCACTTCCATGTGGATGCTGTTCAAGCAATTGCGAAGGTTGATCAGCAGCAATGGTTGCCACAACGGGTAGACTTTGCCACATTTTCTGCCCACAAGTTTCATGGACCTAGGGGCGTCGGTTTTATTTATTGGAAAAAAGGCCGTAAGCTAGCACCATTAATGACCGGTGGCGGGCAAGAACAAAATCAGCGCAGCGGGACTGAGAATTTACCGGCAATTGTTGCAATGGCTAAAGCGTTGCGACTAGCACTTGAACAAAAAGCTGCCCGGCCTAACCATGTGGGCTTATTGAAAAGTTACCTTTCAGAAGCATTATCTGAGTATGAGAAAGTGACGGTGTTTTCTGGAGCCGAACATTTTGCGCCGCATATTCTTTGTTTCTCATTGGAAGGGATCAGAGGAGAAGTGCTTGTCCATGCCTTTGAAGAAAAACAGATTTATCTCTCAACGACCAGTGCCTGCTCTTCCCGCAAGAAAATGGCTAGCAGCACATTGCATGCGATGCATGTCCCTAGTCGCTTAGCTACTTCAGCAGTTCGGGTCAGCTTGGATGAAAGTAATACGATGGCCGAAGTAGAACAATTTTTGATTGTATTTAATCAGCTTTATCAAAAGTTCTCAAAATTAAGCCAATAAGAGCATGTTGCGAACATACCAACGACAAACAAAGGAGTTTTACTCGTGAATTATACAGAGATCATGGTTCGCTACGGCGAATTATCAACCAAAGGAAAAAACCGCCGCAGTTTCATTATGCAGTTGGCGGAGAATGTGAAGCGAACACTTGCCGACTTTCCTAAAGTCAAAGTTCATGCAGAACGTGATCGGATGCATTTACTTCTGAATGGGGAAGACAGTCAGGCAATTATATTGAAATTGCAAAAAGTGTTTGGGATTCAAAATTTTTCTCCCAGCATTCGGGTAGAAAAAGACGTCGAAGTGTTAAAAGAGGCCGTACAAACAGTGATGAGTGAAATCTATACAGGGACTGAGACCTTCAAAATCACTGCCAAACGCAGTGACCATCAATTCATCCAAGACAGTAATCAGTTGAATTTGACGTTAGGAAATGCTGTAATTGATCGCTTTCCAGAAATCAAAGTTCAAATGAAAAAGCCAGATATCAATCTACGGGTAGAGATCCGTATGGATGGAGCCTACCTTTCTTACGAGACGATCCAAGGAGCTGGTGGGTTACCGGTTGGAACGAGTGGGAAAGGGATGCTGATGCTTTCAGGCGGGATCGATTCCCCCGTTGCCGGTTATTTTGCGATGAAACGCGGGGTAGAGATCGAAGCGGTCCATTTTGCCAGCCCGCCTTATACTAGCGAACAGGCACTACAAAAAGCCAAAGATCTGACAAAGAAACTAACCCCTTATGTTGGCGGTATTCAGTTTATTGAAGTCCCATTCACTGAAGTTCAAGAAGAAATCAAGAAGCATGTGCCTCAAGGCTATTGGATGACGATCACTCGCCGGATGATGCTGCGACTCACAGATGCGATCCGTGAAGCTCGTCATGGATTGATTATTTTGAACGGAGAATCACTAGGCCAAGTGGCTTCACAAACATTGCAAAGTATGGTGGCGATCAATGAAGTAACGAATACGCCAATCATTCGTCCGGTGGCAACGATGGATAAATTAGAAATCATTGATGTAGCTCAAGAGATCGATACGTTTGAACTGGCGATCCAGCCATTTGAAGACTGCTGCACGATTTTTGCTCCGCCACAGCCTAAGACAAGACCGAAGTTGGAGAAAGTGCATTTATATGAAGAGCGCTTAGATATAACAGGCATGATGAAGCGGGCAATAGCTGGGTTGAAAATCGAAGAGATCCAAGCTTCCGAAAAAGCAGAATTCGCTGATTTTCTTTGATCTTCACATCAGAAAAAATTTTGATATCAGGGGATAAAAACCAGCTGTTGACTGTTGGCAATTAAAGAAAAAAGATGGTTACAAAGGGTGTGCCCAAGTAGCCGTCTTTTTTCGTTTATGCTGGACCTGTGAGAGATTTCTCACAGTCGTTTGACTGGAATCTAGGAAGCATTAAAAGTTTGTGAAAATTGCTTGCTATTCAATGACGAGCATGCTAAACTCGATATGTGAACTATTTAACAAGGAGGACGGAAACCATGGAAGCATTAAGAGAAAAAAAACTTCCTAAAGCAACAGCGAAACGTCTGCCTGCTTATTTAAGGCATTTAAAATTTTTGGATGCATCAGGTGTCCATCGAATCAAATCAAAAGAGTTTGCTGAGATCACACAAGTTCCTTCCGCAACGATTCGTCGGGACTTTTCCCACTTAGGGGAATTAGGACGAAGCGGGTATGGTTATGAAGTTCCTTACTTGATTGAAGTTTTTAGCCATATATTAGAAACGAACGAAGCAAAGAACATTGCATTAGTGGGCTTTGGCAATCTAGGTAAAGCTCTTGCAAACAACAACTTTCGCCGCAATGAGAATCTTTCGATCGTTGCTGTATTTGATAATGATCCGCAATTGATCGGTAAGACCATCGACGGTCACTATGTTTATGGAATGGATCAGCTAGCTGAGATCGTTCAGGAGAAAGGAATCACTGTAGCTATCTCGACAGTACCTAGTCAATATTCTCAGGCGGCAATCGATACGATCGTAGAATCTGGCATTACAGCGATTTTAAATTTTGCCCCTGATCGCGTCAATGTACCTAAAAATGTTCATATCCAATACATCGATCTGACGACAGAATTACAGACGTTGATCTTTTTTGACAATACCTATTCTCAGAAATCGTAGGTTTTGAGCAAAATCTTTTGGCTTTCGCGGGTTCTCTCCTATACTGGAGAAAACTGTAATAGGAGAGATGACATGCAAGTAACACGTAAAGGAACCATTTTTGAAGTACCAGGCATTCAGCCAAAAGTAGGGGATCAAGCCAAAGAATTTGAACTGAAAAGTTTAGATGACAAAGTTTATCGCTTGGCTGATTTCTTAGGTAAACCGACGATCTTAAGCATTGTTCCCGACATTGACACGCGGGTCTGTGCATTGCAGACGAAGCGCTTCAATGAAGAAGCAAGTAAGATTGATGAGGTTAATTTTGTGACAATCTCGAACAATACGAAAGAAGAACAAGCAAATTGGTGTGGACAAGAAGGGATCGATATGCTGATGCTGCATGATCCAGAAAATACGTTTGGAGAAACCTATCAAATTATGATCCCAGAGTTTGGACATTTTGCCCGCGCGATTTTTGTCTTAGATGAAAAAGGGGTGATCCGCTACGAAGAGATCGTGCCTGAAATCTCTCAAGAACCGGACTATCAATCGGCTTTGGCCG
Source organism: Enterococcus sp. AZ091 (assembly GCF_051714805.1). Taxonomy (NCBI): domain Bacteria; kingdom Bacillati; phylum Bacillota; class Bacilli; order Lactobacillales; family Enterococcaceae; genus Enterococcus; species Enterococcus sp. AZ091. The sequence goes on from NZ_JBIOSO010000001.1 coordinate 1,127,444, forward strand.
CTGCCAGATCAATCGCTGTTTGACTTTCAAAAAAGTTCATTGTAGAATGAACAAGATCAATTGAAAGAAGACGAGGATCAAGAGGAGTATCAGACGGACTGTTTTTACAGAGAGAAGACCAATTGGTGCAAGGTTTTCAGCAGGAATCTGAGAAGGTAGCTTGTGAGTCTTTGATTGGAACAGCAAGGAACACCTTGTTCAGTAGAATCAAACGCTTCGTGACCGTTAACTCACGCCCAAGAGGTAGAGAAATCTACAATTTAGGTGGTACCGCGTATTTGCGTCCTAAAATGCTTCGGCATTTTAGGACTTTTTTTATTCCCAAAAGCCGAGCGGTCTTGAAGGAACTGATCAAAAAAAGTAGGAGGTAAAACAATGTCCGATAACTTATCAACAAAGTACAACCCGCAAGAAGTCGAAGCGGGACGCTACCAGGAATGGTTAGCCAAAGATCTATTCAAACCAAGTGGTGATCAAAAAGCCAAGCCTTATTCAATCGTTATTCCTCCGCCAAATGTTACTGGTAAACTACATTTAGGCCATGCGTGGGATACAACCCTTCAAGATATCATCATTCGCCAAAAACGGATGCAAGGGTTTGATACATTGTGGTTACCAGGTATGGATCACGCTGGAATTGCGACACAAGCAAAAGTCGAAGAAAAACTAAGAGAACAAGGGATCTCCCGCTATGACCTTGGTCGGGAAAAATTTGTCGACCAAGTGTGGGAATGGAAAGAAGAATATGCAGGCCATATTCGTGAGCAATGGGCAAAACTAGGATTGTCTCTTGACTATAGTCGAGAACGATTCACATTAGACGAGGGTCTGTCAGATGCTGTCCGTAAAGTCTTCGTAACTCTTTACGAAAAAGACTTGATCTATCGCGGCGAATATATCATCAACTGGGATCCGCAAGCACGTACGGCCTTATCTGATATCGAAGTCATCCATAAAGAGATCGAAGGAGCTTTTTACCACATGACTTATGAACTGGCAGATGGTTCTGGTACCGTAGAGATTGCCACCACTCGTCCAGAAACGATGCTAGGAGACACTGCGATCGCTGTCCATCCAGAGGATGAACGCTACCAAGAATTGATCGGCAAAAAGGTTATTTTGCCATTAGTTAATAAAGAGATCCCAATCATTGCGGATACTTACGTGGATCAAGAATTTGGAACCGGCGTAGTAAAAATCACCCCTGCCCATGATCCGAATGACTTTGAAGTCGGTAACCGCCATAACTTGCCACGGGTCAATGTTATGAACGATGACGGAACCATGAATGATTTAGCCGGTAAATATGCTGGCATGGATCGTTTTGCAGCTCGTAAAGCGATCGTCAAAGATTTGGAAGATATCGGACGTTTGTTAAAGATTGAAAAAATGATTCACAGTGTTGGCCATTCAGAACGAACCGGTGTCGTTGTTGAACCTCGTTTATCTACGCAATGGTTTGTCAAAATGGGGCCATTGGCTAAAGAAGCGATCGACAACCAATCGACGGATCAGGCAGTCGAGTTTTTCCCACCGCGCTTCAATCAAACTTTCTTGCGCTGGATGGAAAATATTCACGACTGGGTTATTTCCCGACAATTGTGGTGGGGACATCAAATTCCTGCTTGGTACCACAATGAAACTGGTGAAATGTATGTGGGCTTAGAAGCACCGGCAGATGCCGAAAACTGGACACAGGATCCTGATGTACTGGATACTTGGTTCAGCTCCGCATTATGGCCATTTTCAACCATGGGCTGGCCAGATGAAAATAGTGCTGATTATCAGCGTTATTTCCCAACCAACACGCTAGTCACAGGCTACGACATCATTGCTTTCTGGGTAAGCCGCATGATTTTCCAAAGCTTGGAATTCACAGGCAAACGTCCTTTTGAAAATGTGCTGATCCATGGACTGATTCGTGATGAACAGGGACGTAAAATGAGTAAGTCATTAGGGAACGGGATCGATCCGATGGAAGTCATCGAAAAATATGGCGCCGATGCATTGCGCTGGTTCTTATCAAATGGCTCTGCACCAGGACAAGATGTTCGCTTCAGCTATGAAAAAATGGATGCTGCTTGGAACTTCATCAACAAGATTTGGAATGCGTCCCGTTTTGTCTTGATGAATGTTGAAGGAATGACGGTGACAGATATTGATTTTTCTGGCGAGAAATCCGTAGCGGACCGTTGGATCTTAACTCGTTTAAATGAAACGATCGAGAAAGTGACTGAGTTGTTTGATCGTTTTGAATTCGGTGAAGCAGGTCGCCAGTTATACAACTTTATTTGGGATGACTTTTGTGACTGGTATATCGAAATGAGCAAAGAAACCTTATATGGTGAAAATGAAGCAGCTAAACAAGTCAATAAGAGCATTTTGGTTCATGTGTTGGATCAAATATTACGCTTGCTGCACCCAATCATGCCGTTTGTCACAGAAGAAATTTGGAGTAAACTGCCTCATACAGGCGATTCGCTTGTAGTAGCTGCTTATCCAGAAGTTCAGCCAGAGTGGTCGGATGAGAAAGCAGCACAAGGAATGGAAGTGTTAAAAGAGTTGATTCGTTCTGTCCGCAACATTCGGGCGGAAGTCAACACGCCGCTTTCTAAGCCAATTACATTGCTGATCCAAACCAACGATGTTGAGATCGAGAGCTTCCTGATCACCAACAAAAACTATATCGAACGATTCTGCAATCCAGAAGAGCTAGTGATCTCCAATACACTGGAAGCACCGGAACTGGCGATGTCAGCTATCTTATCCGGAGCAACGATCTATTTGCCATTAGCCGGCTTGATCAATATCGAAGAAGAAATCAGCCGTTTAGAAAAAGAATTGGCGAAATTCAATCAAGAGGTCAAACGCGTGCAAGGGAAATTAGCAAACGAACGTTTCGTTGCCAATGCCCCTGAAGAAGTTGTGGCGCAAGAGCGAGCGAAAGAAGCCGATTATTTGGATAAACAAAAAGCAGTTCAAGAACGGATCGAGCAATTGCGTACGATTCAATAATCTATTTATTGAATCGAGGCAGCAAGCTAATCATCGATATTCCTATGGAACACTAGCTGTTGCAAACTACCGATCTAACTATTTACTCTCTAACTACCCGATCTCTAGCTACCCGATCTATAGAGGAAAGAATTCCTAACCGCTATAGATCGGGTAGTTTTCCTATCGATTTTTGTTGGGAACGCTCTGAGAGAAAGAGCAGTAGAATTAGGAAAAAAAGGGAAGATTTGCTAAAATGATTTTGAGGTGAAGAACATGACAAGTGAAGAAGCAATTGCATGGATCCACGGAAGAAAGACCTTCGGGATGCGTCCAGGATTGATGCGAGTAGAAGCATTGCTACAACGATTAGGCAATCCAGAAAAAAATCTGACATTGATCCATGTTGCCGGAACGAACGGCAAGGGTTCGACTGTCAGCTATTTACGAAGTCTTCTAGAAGAAAGTGGGCTGCAAGTTGGAACGTTCACATCGCCCCATATCGAGTCTTTCAATGAACGGATCGAGATTGATGGGCGTTTTATACCAGATGACTCGCTGATTGAATGGGTCGAAACACTTCAACCACTCGTCATGCAACTGGATCAGGAAGAAGAATTGACCGGAATCACCCAATTTGAGATTTTGACTGCACTGGCATTCGGCTACTTTGCCCAGCAACAAGTCGATGTGGCTATCATAGAAGTTGGCTTAGGCGGCCGTTTGGATAGTACAAATGTGATCACACCAATCTTGACGGCCATCACGACTATTGGAATGGACCATATGGATATGCTTGGTGACACGATTGAGGCCATTGCTGCCCATAAAGCCGGGATCATCAAACCCAAGGTGCCACTAGTGACTGGGAAGATCCCTGAAAGTGCGCTATCCGTAATCGACCTTGAAGCTGCAGAATCTGAGGCTCCTGTATCCCACTTGGGAGAAGACTATCGAGTCACGTATCATCGTCCGGATGAAATCTGGGGAGAGTGGTTTGATTTTGAGAATGACCGCGGAAAAATCAAAGGACTGAAAACGCCGATGATTGGTCGACACCAACCAGAAAACGCCGGTGTCGCTATTCAATTATATTATTTATTCTGTGAGTTAAAAAAACTGCCATTTTCGGAAAAAGTAGTCCGCAATGGCTTAAAGAAAGCTTATTGGCCCGCGCGAATGGAGAAAATCAGCAATGAACCGCTGATCATTATAGATGGTGCGCATAACACGCACGCCATGGAACGCTTGGTTGAAACAGTTAGAGAAGAATTCACCAACTATCGCATTCATATCTTGTTTTCGGCATTGGAGACAAAAAATGTCGATGAGATGCTGCAACAGCTGTTAACGATCCCGAAAGCTGAAATCTATTTGACCACATTTGATTTTCCAAAAGCGATCCATTTAAGTGATGATTACCAGCAATTGAATGAAGCGCGCATCTCGATCGTTTCACTATGGCAGTTTGGCTTAGCAGAATTATTAGAAAAAATGACCAATGAAGACTTGCTTCTGATCACTGGTTCGCTTTATTTTGTATCAGAAGTTCGGGAACTTTTGTTGGGAATGGGAGGAAGAAATGGCTGAATTAAATGGTGTGATTTTTGATATGGACGGACTGATTTTTGATACGGAGCTTCTTTACTATCAGGCAACACAGATCGTGGCCGATCAGATGGCGATCCCTTATACAAAAGATGTCTATCTAGCATACGTTGGTGTTTCAGATGAAGAAGTCTGGGCGGCTTATCATGAACGATATGATGCTGCCTTCGGTCCAGAGATTGTTGATCGTTTCATCCAAGCCGCTTTTGATCAAACTCTGCTGCTCTTTGAGCAAGGTCAAGCAGCACTAAAACCGGGCGTCCATGACTTGCTGCGCTATTTGGATGAAAAAGGGATTCCGCGGATCCTTGCTTCTAGCAACCAACGACGAGTCATCGATACATTGCTGGATTCCGCAGGTCTGACGCAAGAATTTCCAGAAATCGTTTGTTTCGATGATGTTGTGCGGGCGAAACCGGATCCTGAAATTTTCGAAAAAGCCCATAATCGCTTAGGGGTTCCGAAAAATCAATTAGTCATTCTTGAAGATTCCGCTAACGGTATTCATGCTGCGCATGCAGCTGGCATTCCGGTGATCATGGTACCTGATCTGGTTGCTCCGACGTCAGTGATCGAAGAAAAAGTGCTGCATATCTTGCCTTCACTGGTAGAAGTGCCGGATTATTTTGAGCAGGCCTATACTTGGTAGTGTCGCATCAACCATGAACTCTTTTGCGTAGTTTTATTTTAGACTAACGCAAAGGAGTTTTTTTTATGAAAGACAATGGAATTCCTCAAAGTTCCTATCCTCGGGAACGACTATTGCATTATGGCGCTGAAGCTTTATCCAATCAAGAATTGTTAGCGATTCTTTTACGAACGGGTTCTCATCCTTTCAATGTCATCGAACTAGCTGGTCAGATCCTCAACGAGTTTAAAGACTTGTATGAGCTAAAGCACGTGACAGTGGACGAACTGCAGGCCATTCGTGGGGTAGGCCAGATCAAAGCGATCGAACTCAAAGCTACCGTAGAACTTGGCGCCCGTATCCAACGAGCAGCACAGCCGAAATACGGCAGAGTTCATTCCAGTGTGGATATTGCCAATCAGATGATGGAGGAATTAAAAGATTATCAGCAAGAACATTTGCTGTGTCTCTACCTAAATACCAAAAATGAGATCATCTAAAAAAAGACGTTATTCATCGGCAGTCTCAATCAGTCGATTGCTCATCCAAGAGAAATTTATCACGGAGCAGTTCGTTGCTGTGCCGCCCGAGTGATCTGCGTGCACAATCATCCCAGCGGCAGTCCCCAACCTTCGCAGGCGGATATTACCTTTACCAAACGATTGATGAAGTGTGGGGAATTGATGGGTATCGACTTGCTGGACCACTTGATTATTGGTAATAATTCATATATCAGCTTGCGAGAAGAAGGACTCTGGGAAGGCTGATCGTCTACCTTGCAAAAAAATAGTAGCAAGTGTAAAATATTAGTGTAATTTTGTTTGCTGAATAGATGTTGAAACGCTTGTTACACCTCTATCGGACACGAGCAATGTTACACATAATTAAGTGCTTATGCACGAGGAGGTTTTTTATAATGGAACAAGGTACAGTTAAATGGTTCAATGCTGAAAAAGGATTTGGCTTCATTTCACGTGAAGACGGTACAGACGTATTTGTACATTTCTCAGCAATCCAAGGTGAAGGCTTCAAGACTTTAGAAGAAGGCCAAGCAGTGACTTTTGATGTTGAAGAATCAGATCGTGGACCTCAAGCAGTAAACGTAAACAAAGCGTAAGCTTATTTACAAGACTGCATTCATGGGATTAGTGAAGGCACAGTCAAAAAAGACCATCATTCAGATGGTCTTTTTTTTTGCTCGCGTTCTTTGACAAAATCAATGAACGTGAGGATTTCTTTGATTCCTTCTTCTGAGATTGATTCATCGACATGGGAACTGATCAAGTCACTTTCTACTTTAGGATAGAGGTGTCTCTTATCAGATCGGCCTAAGAGATAGTCGGTCGACACACCAAATAGATCGGCTAACACTTGCAGCATGCTAAAGTCGGGCTCTCTTTTTCCTGATTCATAGGCAGTATAAGCTGGACGTGTGATCCCGATTTTGTCTGCCACTTCTTGCTGAGTTAACTTCTTTTCCAGACGTAATTTTTTTATGATTTGCGGAAACATAATGACACCTGCCTCTCTCGTGATAGTAACACACCGTTACTTAGAAAAAAAGAGTCGGTTAGTGTCTATTTGTTACTAAATGTCGTTGACAAGTGTCATAAGGAAACATATAATGAGTGTGTGTCGGAACGTTACATTCCGAAGAAGGAGGGAACTGTATGCGGGAGTGGCTCATTAGGCAACGTGAAAAAAATGGACTCACTCAGGATCAAGTAGCTAAGGAATCCGAAATTGAGCGAACATATTACAATATGATTGAACGAGGAAAGCGACGACCAAGTGTTGAAGTAGCGAAGCGGATCGGTAAAGTGCTCCAATTTGATTGGACGTATTTTTTTAGCATCGAAGGTAACATAACGACACAAAAAGACAAACCTAGTTAAATGGAGGAGGGGACTCAAGATGCCTGTAAAAGGTACAGTTGCAAAAAGCGACTATTTGGGTAAAAACAAAAGAAATTTCCAGGATCTAAAAAAAGATTTAAAGAAACACAAGTGGCTCTACGTCATGCTGATCATTCCAGTTATTTTTGTCGTGATCTGGAATTATTGGCCAATGTATGGCGTGATCATCGCATTCAAAGATTATTCTCCCGCATTTGGGATCTTAGGTAGCCCTTGGGTGGGATTGAAGCACTTTGAGCGGTTTTTTGCTTCCTATTTTTTTCTCGAGATCATTGTTAATACCTTGCGCTTGAGTCTTTACAGTTTGTTGGTCAGTGTACCATTACCGATCATTTTGGCGCTATTATTCAATGAATTGAATCGGAAATGGTTCAAATCAACCGTTCAGACGATTTCATACATCCCAAATTTTATTTCGGTGGTTGTCGTGATCGGGATGGTTCAATTCTTTTTTTCAAGTCAAGATGGCATGATTAATATGTTGCTGAATACATTTGGTTTTCCATCGATCGATTTTCTCGGAAGTCCTAAATGGTTCCCGCATATCTATGTGTGGTCGGGTGTCTGGCAAGGTGTGGGGTGGGGAACGTTGATTTATACGGCAGCGATGTCCGGGATCTCTCCCGATCAATATGAAGCCGCTTACTTGGATGGTGCCTCTCGCTTGCAATGTATTCGTCATATCACGATTCCTTCCATCATGCCGACCATCGTGATCTCCACGATATTGGCGACAGGAAGCATTTTATCCGTGGGCTTTGAGAAGACTTTTCTCTTACAGAACGCTGCGAATCTCGCTTCCTCTGAGGTGCTTTCGACATATACCTACAAGATGGGGATCATTAATGGGGAATATAGTTTTTCTGCTGCAGTCGGTCTTTTTAATAATGTGATCAATTTTATTGTTTTATTTATCGTGAATAAACTAGCACAAAAGACAAGTGAATCGAGTCTTTGGTAGGAGGAAAACGAATGAAAGTATCAGCAACGAAAGGGGATAAACTGTTTAATACTATCAATATCTTACTGGTCAGTCTGATTGCCCTGATTATCTTATATCCGCTTATCTTTGTGGTCAATGCTTCCTTCAGTGATCCCACTAGGATCTATGAGGTCCCGTTGCTTTTGTATCCCCGTGGATTAAATGTTGAAGGGTACAAGGAAGTGCTCAAGAGCAGTGATATCTGGACGGGTTTTCGCAACGCAGTGATCTACACGGGTTTAGGGACAGTGATCAACTTAATCGTCACGACGATTGCTGCCTACCCATTGTCTCGTTCCGGCTTACGAGGCAAGCGTTTCTTTACTTTATTTTTTACGATTACGATGTTTTTTAGCGGAGGGTTGATCCCCACTTATTTAGTCAATCAGCAGTTAGGGATCGTTAACACACTTTGGGTCATGATCTTACCTGGAGCGTTGGGTGTTTATAATATGATTTTGATGCGTACGTATTTCAGTCAAAATATTCCTAATGATTTGATTGAAAGCGCTTATATCGATGGTGCCAACGATTTATGGTTATTATGGAAAGTCGTCTTGCCTCTGGCTACCCCGATTATCGCAGTGATGGCAATGTTCTATGGTGTCGGTCGCTGGAATGCCTACTTTGACGCGTTGATTTATTTACAGGATCGTGCCAAGTATCCTCTGCAGATTATTCTGCGAGAAATACTGGTTCAGGGACAGTTTGGCCAAGATATGAACCAAATCATTGCCGGTAGTGCGGAATCTGAATTGCTTATGCTGAAAATGACCCTCAAATACAGCGTAGTGATCGTTTCAAGTCTGCCTGTGCTCCTATTTTATCCTGTGGTAGCCAAATACTTTGAAAAAGGCATTCTAGTAGGATCCATCAAGGGATGAGGAGGTGTTTCGATGCTAAAAGCGATCGTTGCATTTTGTGAATTAGTGTACGATATGATGCTTTTGAATGTGTATTGGTGGCGCTATACACTTATGGGCGGTGTGTTATTTAGTCTGATACCGGCAACGATTACTGTCTACGATTGCATTCGAAAAAGGATTCTGCAGAAAAATGAAGCTCCTCTCAAAGAAATTTTTTCAGATCAATATCGGCACAACAAACAAAAAAATCGCTGGTTCCATGTTGCGGCTATTGTTCTGACTGGTTTCGTTATTGGGGTTCATCACACATTAGCGAGTGATTACCCCACCAATTTCTTGTTTGAGTTTACGATGCGGACGAATCTCCTGATTATTTTATTGCTGGCGATCACATTTTTCCCTGTGCATGCTTATTTTTCATTAGACAAAGTCCATCGTTGGTTACAGCCGTTACTGTTTGTGTTTATTTGTCCCGTTCAGCTGTTAATAAGTATGGGACTTCTTGGATTGGTTAGTTTTCTTTATCGTTACTATCCATTTTTAGGGATCTGTTTAGGGATCGGATTGCCTGCTTATGGGATTGGATATTTGTATTTCAACAAATTCAACAAAATGAAAGGAGTCTATTTTTGATGTCGCCCGTTGTTCGAATGTATAAAAAGGAGAGAACTGTATGAAAAAGTGCTATTGTTTTTGTTGTCCTTCGTCTGGCTGTTGTCGGCTTGCCAATCTAGTCCAAGTGAAAAAGTAGCAGATGACGTAAAGTCGATTCATTTAATGAGGAATGATTTTACAGACGTGAGGCCGAAAAGCGAAGACCTGTGGATGTGGCAAGAGTACGAGAAGAAGTCTGGAGTCAAAGTACAGTGGGAAGAAGTAAAAGAGTTTGGGGAAAAGAAGAATTTGATTCTATCAGGAAAGCTGCCTGATGCCTTTTATCAGACCGGCTGGAGCAATGATGAGATCGTGAAATACGGACAGCAAGGATTGTTCATTCCATTAGAAGATCTGATTGCCGAACATGCGCCGAATCTGCAAAAAATCTTAGATGAAAATCCGATTGTCAAAAAGACGTTAACAGCACCGGATGGTCATATGTACTCGCTGCCGTATATGTCTTTGGATCCAATGAGCGGCGGGCGAACGGTTCGACTGTATATCAATCAAAATTGGCTGGATGAATTGTCCTTGGATGTGCCTCGTACAACAGATGAACTGAAAGAGGTTCTAGCTGCTTTTGTAGCGAGCGGGGAAGGACGAGAAGGGTATTATATGCCAAGTGGCTGGTTAGCCGGCGGACTGGAAAAGGTCTTGATGGCTTCCTATGGATTGGGGACAGGCGGCAGACAGGCGATGGGGAATATGCTGTTTGTGGATGAAGCGGGGCAATTACAGTTGACCATCAACCATGAACGGATGCGGGAAGTCTGGATGTACCTAAGAGAGTTGTATGCAGAAGGATTAGTTGCAAAACAATCCTTTGCCGGCGTGGATGATGACAAATGGCGAGCGGATGCTGCCCAAGACAAAGTTGGTCTCTTCCAGTGGGTCGATCCTGATTTCATTGGCCCATTTGGACCAGAAACGTATACACCGATCAATGTCATTGAAGGACCTTATGGCGACAAGACACTTTATACGGAACCGCCTGTTTCTGGTACTTCCGCATTTATCATTACGAAGGATGCAGCAGATCCAGGATTACTTCTTGAGTGGGTGGATTACTTCTATAGTCCTGAAGGGCAGATTTTTGCTTATTTAGGAGAAGAAGGAGTGACCTATGAAGTTGACGAAGATGGGCACATGGTCTATATTGACGAAATCTTAAACTATCAAAACGGGCCGCAACTCGGTGCTTTCCAGTGGGTCGATAATGTGTATGGAGGCTATTTCCCTTATGCGGAATTGGATCAAGAAATCAGAGATCGAGCGTTTGGCAAAGAACCGGCTGTCTATGATGATGTCAAAGAAGAATATATGCCGGAATACATGCTGCCGACATTTATGGCAACGGAAGAAGAAGCAGCGGAATTGTCAACGATCGTTACAGATATCTCAACCCATGTGGAACAATCGCGGGTAAAGTTCATTACAGGTGAATGGAATTTTGAAAAGGATTGGACCAACTATGTGCAGCAATTGGATCGTATCGGTGCCCAACGCTTATTGGAGATCCGTCGGCAACAATTTGAACGCTTTAATCAAGACTAACTTAAGGGCGAATAAGCAGTAGGAAAACCTAGTGAATGCCAAAGGAGCAGAACAAAATGGATTATTTTATGCAAGAAGCAAAAATCAAGCGCCGCATTCAAGAAATCGAGGCATTGAGGTATCGAAACAAGCGTCAGATCCAGCAATGGTTTGTCACAGAGGATCAGACAAAGTGTCAGAAATATCCGCCACTCTTTTCGACTGAACAAGTCATGCACATAGGGGAAACGTGGCAAGGAAGGGATCGCTATTTATGGCTTCAAGCGAAAGTCACCATTCCCCCGAAGATGAATATATTGTTTTTTGATTTTGGAAAAACTGGTGGCGGCAATAACTCTGGTTTTGAATCACTTTTATTTATTGATGGTGTCCCTGTTCAGGGAATCGACGCCAACCACAAAGAATTTCTATTAGAACCTGCACATTTAGGAAAAGAAGTGATCGTTGCACTGAAGTTATGGTCTGGACTAGAAGGCGGTGGCGAAGAACGGCAGCTGACCCATGAACTGAAAGTTGCATTTATCGGTTATTTGGATGAAGAAGCCAACAATTATTTTTATCTTTCTAAAATGATTTTAGAAACGATCCAGCAATTAGCAGAGGACCATGACCGCAAATATCGGCTGCTCAAGATGTTGAATGGTTCGTTTCAACGGATCGATTGGCGAGAAAAAGGATCACCGCAGTTTTATGATAGTTTGCGGGAAGCACATCTTTTTCTAAAAGAGGCGCTGCAAGCACTTCCCAAAAGTGACTTGGTTCAAGTCACAGCGATTGGACACACCCACATTGATCTTGCGTGGCTTTGGCAGTTGAAGCACACGCGTGAAAAGGCGGCCCGCAGCTTTTCTACAGTCTTGAAATTGATGAAAGAATACCCAGAATATGTGTTCCTTCAAACTCAGCCGCAAATTTACCAATATATCAAAGAGGACTATCCTGAATTGTATGTGCAAATCAAACAACGAATCGCAGAAGGCCGCTGGGAAGTTGATGGCGCCATGTGGGTCGAAGCAGATTGTAATCTGCCTAGTGGCGAATCCCTTATTCGCCAGATTCTCTACGGAAAAAAGTTTATTCGCGAGGAATTCGGGCGAGAAAGCACCTATCTCTGGCTGCCGGATGTTTTTGGGTATTCATGGGCGTTGCCGCAGATTCTGAAAAAAAGTGGAATCAATACCTTTATGACGACGAAAATAAGTTGGAATCAATACAATCGCATGCCAAACGACACCTTTCTATGGAAGGGGATCGATGGCTCTGAAATTTTGACGCATTTCATCACGACACCCGTTCCAGGTGGTGGCAGCTGGACAGAAAAATCCAATTGGTTTTACACGTATAATGGGTTGCTGACCCCGGAGACGGTTTTAGGAGTATATCGCAGCTATCAGAATAAAGCATTGAATCAACATCTATTGATTTCCTATGGACATGGAGATGGCGGCGGTGGTGTCACCCGAGAAATGTTGGAAAACCGCAGAAAGATGGCTGAAATTCCGGGATTACCGATGCTTAAAACGGGTCGGGCTGCTGACTTTTTTGAAGAGTTACATGAAACTGTCGACCAAAATTCGAACGATCTACCAATCTGGGATGGGGAACTGTATTTGGAGTACCATCGCGGTACCTATACTTCGCAGGCCTTTATCAAGAAAATGAATCGCTGGTTTGAAATACGCTTGCGGGAACTTGAATGTTTGTACAGTCTTCAGTCTATGACAGCAGGAACGGCTTATCCTGCTGCAGTATTCGAAAAGCTTTGGAAAAGCGTCTTGAAGAATCAATTTCATGACATTATCCCGGGCTCTTCCATCAAAGAAGTCTATCAAGATTATCGGAACGAAGCACTTGCTTGTCAAAAGCAGCTTCATGCTCTGACAACTGCTCTTGAGACAGAAGAACAACAATTACGTATCATCAATACAGCCGCTTGGCAGCGAACAAGCATCATTGCAGTAGCACCGGGCACGGTACCTGAACAGCAGCAAGTTTTCTTCGACGGTTCTTGTTACGCTCTGGTACATTTGCCAGCATTCCAAGCGAGTCTTTTGCCGGATTGTATCTGTGCGTTGCCATTGGAAGCAGTGTCCGTTAGTGAAAAAGACCGACTCGAGACTCCGTTTTATCAAGTCCGATGGAATGAGGCGGGGCATTTGACCCAGATCTATGACAAAACCGCACAACGAGAAGTGCTTGCTGGGACAGGGAATGTCTTTCAATTATTTGAAGACAAACCATTGAATTTCGATGCGTGGGATATCGATCTTTTTTATCAAGAAAAAGGCACGGAGTTAAGCAGTGCAGGCATTCAAGTCATCGCGAACAATCCTTTGTTTACTGTCTTAGAACAGCAAGTCACTTTTGGGCAGTCAACTATTTTACAAAAAATCTATTTCTATGCTCATACGAAGCGAATTGATTTTGTTACCACGGTGGATTGGCAAGAACGCCAGCAATTGTTGAAAGTGAAATTTGATGTCAATATTCGCGCGACAGAAGCTATTTTTGATATTCAGCATGGGAATGTGAAGCGTCCAACTCACTGGAACACGAGCTGGGATATCGCCAAATTTGAGACAGTAGGTCATCAGTGGGCGGATGTTGCACAAATGGATTACGGGGTGGCCCTTTTGAACGACTGCAAATACGGCTACGATATCAAAGGCAATCAGCTGCGATTATCTTTATTAAAAGGAGCAACATACCCGGATCCTCAGGCAGATCTTGGTTCCCACACGCTTACCTACAGCCTATTTCCGCATCAAGGAGATTTTGCAACTGGTCAGGTGATGGAAGAAGCTTGGGAGATCAATGCACCATTGAGTCAACTTCAAATAGAGATGGCAAGTATTCCTCTTGAAATCGAGGCTGATGAAAGTGTGATAATCGACGCATTGAAGTTAGCGGAAGATCAAAGCGGGTGGATTTTGCGTTGCTATGACCATTTAGGGAGCGATCGCGACGTTACCATTCACTGTCATGGAACTGGCAAAATTCGCTGGCAAGAGACGAACATGATGGAAGAAGCTAGCGAAGAGTTAAAAGCGGAGCCGATCGCATTTTCATTGCATCCATATGAAGTTAAAACCATTAAACTGGTGCTTAGCGAAAAGTAGATAGTTCTCCTGAAGAGATGTATCGGTGAGATCACTTCTTAGATCGTTTTTAAGACAGTTTTTAATATAGCCTCCAATATAGCTAAGTTTCCAAAGTAGTTTTAAATAGCTGTGGCAAGAGACAATATCGATAATCCTGCGTCCAATTTCGAAAGAAGAGAGTCTTAAACCTGAGGAAGTCAGTAGGATGAAAAATAAAAAACTCGACCAATTCCATTGAGGGTTTGGTCGAGTTTTTTTGTTAGAGGTCGTCAGGTGTCATGATCATCGAAAGAATCATTGGGTGACGTTCTGTTTTTTCAAATAAGAAGGGTTGCAAAGCAGCTGACATGGCTTCTCGCATTTTATGTTCGCTAGGATCTGGCTGGTTCAAGACTTCTCTGAGGGCACGGAACAGGATCTGTTGTGCTTCATTGATCATCTCGCCAGATTCCCGCATATAGACGAATCCGCGGGAAAGAATGTCTGGTCCTGCTAAGACTTCTTTTTTCGCCAAGTCGACGGTGGCTACGGCTAGCACTAAGCCTTCTTCTGATAAGATACGACGGTCTCGTAAGACAACGTTACCGATGTCGCCAATTCCACTACCATCAACATAGACATCACCCGCATTGAAATGACCTGCTCGACGAGCAGAATCTGCAGTTAACGCCAGCATATCACCGTTTTCCATAATAAAACAGTTCTCTTTTGGAACGCCGACATCTTGTGCCAGTTGGGTATGGATATTCAACATTCTGAACTCTCCATGGACCGGCATAAAGAACTTAGGCTTCATCAAACGAAGCATCAATTTTTGTTCTTCTTGACCACCATGTCCCGAGGTATGGATATTATTCAATTTCCCGTGGATCACATGTGCACCTGCTTCTAACAGCAAGTTGATCAAGTGGTTGACACTAGTCGTATTTCCAGGGATCGGTGAACTAGAGAAAATGACCGTATCGTCTGGATGGATCTGAATTTGTCGATGAGTACCATTGGCGATCCGACTAAGGGCTGCCATTGGTTCCCCTTGAGAGCCAGTACATAGGATCATGGTTTCATTAGCTGGTAAGCGATTGATCTCATGAGATTCGACAAATGTACCGTCAGGGACTTTGATATAACCTAAGCGCTGCCCATTAACGATCGCATTTTCCATACTTCGACCGAAGACAGCGATCTTACGACCTGTGGCAACCGCAGCATCTGCTGCTTGTTGCAAACGGAAAATATTGGAAGCGAAGCTGGCAAAGATGATCCGGCCTTCGATTTTTTCGAAAATCTTGCGGATCGAACTACCAATCGTTTTTTCTGACTTGGTAAAGGTCGGAATCTCAGCATTGGTACTGTCAGAAAGGAGGCATAGCACACCTTCTTCTCCGATTTTGGCCATTTTGTGTAGGTTTGCTGGTTCGCCCACGGGTGTGAAATCGAACTTAAAGTCACCAGTTGCTACGATATTTCCCGAAGGTGTTTTCACCACAACGCCTAGCGCATCAGGAATACTGTGGGTCGTTCGGAAAAAGCTGACCGATGTTTTGCGGAAGCGAATCACGGTATCTTCATTGATCTCATGTAATGTAGCATCTCGCAGTAACCCGTGTTCATCCAACTTGTTGGTAATCAAAGCCAATGCTAATGGACCAGCATAGATTGGGATATTTGCTTCACGCAGAAGGTAAGGAATACCACCAATATGATCTTCATGACCATGAGTGATGACTAAGCCTTTGACTTTCGTGATGTTTTGGACAATGTAGCTATAATCGGAAATCACATAGTCGATCCCAAGCAGTTCATCTTCCGGGAATTTGATCCCGGCATCAATCAAGATGATCTCGTCTTGGAATTGAACCCCATAACAGTTTTTTCCGATCTCGCCTAGTCCGCCGACGCCGAATACGCCAGTTTCATTATTTTTTAGAGAAACTTTCATTATTAAAACTCCGCTAATTTGAAATCAGCGTTCTCTTTTTCATACGCAAGATGTTTTTCATCAAGTTCTTGAATAAACTCGATGTTATATGGGGTGTTTTGTTCGACTGTACGGCGTGCAGCAACCGCGCTTTCTGCGTCAATGTACAGGGAATGGGTTTGTTCTCTTTTTGGGTTGCGGTCTTTTGTTTCTTGATAGTAAACTTTGTAAATCATACAAATTCTCCTTTATCTGCTAATGCAGTAGTTTATCGTTTTGTTCGATTCGGTGCATCACAAAATCAAGGCCCTAGATAAGTGACCTGAAAAGTGGGGGTCGTCAGTGGACCGCTACATGCTTTTTCCAGACAATCGTTGTGAGAAAAAAGAGAAAGCCTCGTCTTTGCTTTCCAAATGTTGTCATAAAAAATTCACCGGTTTTTGTAAATCGTTCCATTACAAGTAGTATTAGTTTATCATAGAAAAGTAAATAAGTATAGAAACTAGTTGGTTTGAAAGGGCTTCCCTTGGTCATCCTTAAAAAAATACTTTAAAATATCTCCTTTTTTTCTTCGGGAAGTGGGTTACTTGAAATTGGGACTATGATATAGTAAAAGTAATGTGTAAAAAAAGGAGGGGCTTTTTTGAAATTAATGTGGCATTACACAATGCGCAATAAAAAACTGTTGGTTTTTAATTTCATCTGTGTGTTTGGATTTATTTTGATTGAACTAGGATTACCCACATTGCTGGCTCGAATGATCGATGTCGGTATTCGAAATGGTGACCGAGAGTATATCTGGAAGATGGGAATGGCAATGATTGCTATTACTTTGACAGGGATCGCAATGAATATTATGTTAGGGTACTTTACCTCAAGAATCACAACGAATATCGTAGCAGATGTTCGAGATGATCTTTTTGAAAAGGTGCAAGGTTATTCACATACGGAATATGAAAAAATCGGTGTTTCATCCTTGATTACTCGGGTGACCAATGATGCATATCAAATCATGTTGTTCTTGCAGAATATTCTGCGGATCGGATTGATGACGCCGATGATGTTTGCGGTCAGTTTGTATATGGTCATGCGGACAAGTACAAAATTAGGGATGTATGTGTTAGGGGCACTGCCGATCTTGTTGATTGCTGTGATAGCCATCGCAAAGATTTCCGAGCCGTTGTCTAACAAGCAGCAAGCCAATTTGGATAAGATCAATGGTATTTTGCGGGAAAACTTGTCTGGTTTACGGGTCATCCGTGCGTTCGTAAATGAGAAATTTGAAGAGAAACGCTTTAGCAAAGTCAATCAAGCGTATGCATCCAGCTCTCGCAGCTTGTTCCGTTTGATGGCGACAGCACAGCCGGGCTTTTTCTTCTTATTCAATATCGTGATGGTACTGATCATTTGGTCAGGAAGTATTCAAATCGAAAATGGGCAACTGCAAGTCGGTGACTTGATTGCTTTTATCGAATACATCTTCCATGCTCTATTCTCATTCATGTTGTTTGCGACTGTCTTTACGATGTATCCACGTGCAGCGGTCTCAGCCCGACGGATTCAGGAGGCATTGGATATGACTTCAGAAATCGTGGAAGCCGAACAGCCAGTGACAGAAGGCAAGACCAAAGGATATGTGGAATTTAAGAATGTGACATTTGCCTATCCGGGACATGCTGAGAGTCCTGTGATCCGCAATGTTAGTTTTACTGCTTCTCCTGGTGAAACAGTTGCTTTCATCGGCAGTACTGGAAGCGGGAAATCAACATTGATCCAATTGATCCCTCGTTTTTATGATGTCACAAAAGGACAGGTTTTGATTGATGGGATCGATGTTCGCGAGTACAGCTTGTCCGCTTTGAGAAATAAGATCGGATTTATTCCCCAAAAAGCGTTGCTGTTCACTGGAACGATCGCAGAAAATCTGCGCTATGGGAAAGAAGATGCGACACAAGCGGACTTAGAACGTGCGGTTGAGATCGCACAAGCAGCTGATTTTATTGCTAAAACACCGGATGGCTTTGATGCACGTCTAGCAGAAGGAGGCACGAACTTTTCTGGTGGTCAGAAACAACGGCTGGCGATCGCTCGTGCGGTGATCCGTCGTCCCGAGATCTATATTTTTGATGATAGTTTTTCTGCACTGGATTATCAAACCGATGCCAAATTACGGGCGCGTTTGAAAAAAGAAACGACCGAATCAACTGTTTTGATCGTGGCGCAACGTGTGGGGACGATCATGCACGCGGATAAAATCATTGTGTTGAATGAAGGCGATGTAGTTGGTATCGGCACCCACAAAGAACTGTTGGAAAACTGCTCGGTTTATTACGACATTGCAGCATCACAATTATCAGAGGAGGAGTTGGCACAATGAAAGCATTCTCTTCTTTAAAACGTTTAGGGCGCTACATCAAACCCTACAAAGTCTCCTTTATTTTAGTCTTACTTTTTACTGTCGCTACAGTTGGCTTTAACGCGGCATTGCCGTATGTGTCCGGATTGCCTACAACAGAGATCAGTCGGAATATTGCAGCGGGAGAGCCGCTGAATTTTGATTACATCATCGTTTGTTTGATCTGGATCACCGTTGTCGGTGTAGGGTATTGTTTCTCACAATTAATGTCAGGGCTTTTGATCACAAATGTCGTTCAATCTGCGATGCGTGATTTACGTCAAGACATTGAAGAAAAGATCAACCGCTTGCCTGTTTCATATTTTGACAAAAATCAGCAAGGAAATATCTTGTCACGGGTAACGAACGATGTGGATGCAGTCAGTGGTGCGATGCAGCAAGCCTTGATCGGGATCGTCAATGCCTTTCTAGGAATCATCATGGCGATAGCGATGATGTTTTATATCAATTCGTTTATGGCGTTGATCGCATTGATCATGATTCCAACGTCATTGATCATTTCAAGAACGATCGTTAAGAAATCGCAAAAAGACTTCCAAGGCATGCAAAATGCATTAGGAGACTTGAACGGTTATGTTCAGGAAAATATGACTGGTTTCAGTGTATTGAAAGTCTATGGACGAGAAAAACAAACACTTGACGGCTTTAAAAAAGTCAATCACCAACTGCGCTATTACGGCTTCCGTTCGGCCTTCGTCTCGGGATTGATGATGCCGTTAGTTCAAATGACTGCCTACTTTACGTATATTGCTATGGCAGTTATGGGAAGTTTCTATGTAATTGGCGGTGTGATCGTGGTAGGGCAACTGCAAGCCTTTATCCAATACATTTGGCAAGTGAGTCAGCCAATGGGGAATATTACCCAGCTTTCCTCTGTCTTACAAAGTGCTTCGGCAGCTGCAAAACGGGTTTTTGAAATTTTGGATGAACCGGAAGAACCAGTCAACCAAACAGATATTCCATTGCCAGCGGAATTTCATGGGGATGTTCAATTTGAACATGTCGGTTTTGCCTATGATCCGAAGAAACCGCTGATCAAAGATTTGAACTTTGAAGTGAAAGCTGGTCAGACGGTAGCGATCGTCGGACCAACTGGAGCCGGAAAGACCACATTGATCAATTTGTTGATGCGTTTCTACGATGTCAACGAAGGGGCGATCAAGATTGATGGTATTGATACGAAGAAAATGGCCCGCAGCGATGTCCGTTCGTTATTCGGCATGGTTCTGCAAGATGCTTGGTTGTATGAAGGAACGATCGGAGACAATATTCGTTTTGGTAAGTTAGATGCGACCGATTATGAAGTGGTAGATGCAGCTAAAACAGCCAATGTGGATCATTTCATCCGGACGATGCCGGACGGTTATGAGATGTTTATCAATTCCGAAGGGGATAATATCTCGCTTGGTCAAAAACAACTCTTGACGATTGCTCGAGCAGTCATTTCTAATCCGAAAATCTTGATCTTAGATGAAGCAACAAGCTCTGTGGACACACGGCTCGAAGCGTTGATCCAAAAAGCGATGGACAAAGTGATGGAAGGACGAACCAGTTTCGTCATTGCTCACCGGTTGTCTACGATTCGGGAAGCCGATTTGATCTTAGTCATGGATCAAGGAGCAATCATAGAAAAAGGCAATCATGAAACACTACTGGCAGCTGGCGGATTTTACAGTCAGCTTTATCAGAGTCAGTTTTCAGAAGAAGCAGAATAGGTCAAAAGAGTGTGGTGTCAGCCGCACTCTTTTTTTGTATGAAGTGTAAAGATATCCGCATATAGTCGCTGTTCTCTTACGGACTGATTCATGGTTTTCATAGTTATTCGTGGTATCCTGAGTACAGGAATAGAGTAGTATAGTAGTAAAGTATAGTAGTAAAGTGTAGTAGTAAAGTATAGTAGTAAAGTGTAGTAGTAAAGTATAGTAGTAAAGTGTAGTAGTAAAGTATAGTGGAGAAAGAAAAATCCTAAAGGAGTTTAACAATGGATCGGAAAAAAGAGACAAATAGCCAAAAACGAAATCAACTAAACGCAGAAACTGCTAGTACGCAAAACTTTATCGCGCCAAATGCGACTGTCGTCGGAGATGTCACCATCGGCAGTGAGGCGACTGTCTGGTTCCAAGCAGTTTTGCGGGGAGATGCAAATTATATTCGAGTAGGTGAGCGGACCAATATTCAAGATGGGACGATCATTCATGTGGATCATGATGCACCCACGATCATTGCAGAAGATGTGACTGTCGGTCATCAGTGCATGCTTCATGGCTGTAAGATTGAAAAAGGGGCCTTAATCGGCATGAGTTCCATTGTTTTGAACCATGCAGTTATCGGTGAAAACAGTTTGATTGGTGCCGGTTCTTTAGTTACTCAAGGAACGATCATTCCGCCCAATGTGCTGGCTTTTGGACGTCCTGCTAAAGTGATTCGTCCGTTGACAGAGGAAGAAATTGCCAAAAACAAAGCCAATATCGCCCATTATGTTTCCTTGGGAAAAGACTACTTGCAAGGGAAATATGTTTATTAATGGCAAGCGAAGTCAATCGGATCTCGTTTAATGGCGCAAAAAAACCAGCGTGCTTCAGCACAGCTGGTTTTTTGATGGATGAATTATTTTAAGCTGTTTGATTCCATGATCTCGTCGATCAAGCCGTAATCTTTTGCTTCTTGAGCAGTCATGAAGTTATCACGGTCTGTGTCTTTTTCGATGACTTCGATCGGTTGACCTGTTCGCTCAGACAAGATTTTGTTTAAGCGTTCGCGAGTTTGCAAAATGTGACGGGCTGCGATTTCGATCTCTGTTGCTTGTCCTTGTGCGCCACCTAATGGTTGGTGGATCATGATTTCAGCATTTGGCAAAGCAAAGCGTTTGCCTTTTTCACCAGCTGTCAATAAGAATGAACCCATTGAGGCAGCCATCCCCATAACGATCGTTTGCACGTCTGCTTTGATGAAGTTCATGGTATCAAAGATTGCTAGTCCGGCTGTTACGCTTCCGCCTGGTGAGTTGATGTACAAGTAGATATCTTTTTCAGAATCTTGTGCATCCAAGAATAAAAGTTGGGCGATGATCGAATTGGCTAAATCATCTGTTACTTGACCACTTAACATAATGATGCGGTCTTTTAATAGACGAGAATAGATATCATAGGCTCTTTCGCCACGAGATGATTGTTCAATGACTGTAGGAATTAAATTCATTTTTTAGTCCTCCTAAAAATCGATATAGATATAGTTTAGCACAAAGTTTTTGCAATATCTAAAAGTAAGTATACCCATTAGGTCAATAAAGGTCAAATAAAAAGTTCGTTATCTTTTTTGCCTCTCTTTTAAATTATGATACAATAAAAAGAAAGTAAGCATGAAAGGGTCAGAAGAAAATGGCAGTAGCGATTGCAGGTTTTATCGGCGTATTAGTAGGCGCCTTATTAGTAACGATCATCTTCAATCTTAGAATTCGTTACGATGAACAAAAAGAAAAACGGCGACGGCTGTTGGAGCATAAAGTCAAAGAAATCGAGACACTTCTCCAATTGAACCGGAAAATCAGCGAAATTTTACAAAAACGGGTGATCCTGATGGACGAATATGTCAGTTTCGATGCTTTCGATGACTGTTATATAACGATCGATGATTTTGCTTATTTACAGTCTTTTGCCGCACAGAATAACTTTTATTTGCCGAATTATTTTTTAGAAGAATTTTTCAAGAAAATCGGTACCCGCAGAGTGATCCTTTCACCAGAAGAAACGGTGAAGATCGGCGGTTATACGTATAAAGGCGGTCGTGTCATCATGGAGAATTTCTTGGATACACTGACTGAAATGGTCAATGAGCGCAAAACGCAAATGAAAAATTTGACCAATGAACCATTAACTTATTTTTCTAAACCATTATAGTCGAGTCAATCGAGAATGGGGCTATAACATTGAGTCTGTGACAGAAGTTGCAACGAGATGATCCAAAGGACGTGAACGGAATTGCGCTCTCCATCGTGTATTTGATGAAGACCTGCTGCAGAGTCAGAGTAGGAGCAATTTCATGATTGTTGGGAGGATCATTTTGTGGAAAAACTTCTGTCATAGCCTCTTTTTTTGTCGATTCTCTGATATATACAAATCCTAGCGATGCCTTTAGAAAATGAGGATGGCACAAGGAGTAGGAGTTTGGTTCTATGGGGTTCCGTGGTAAAATAGAAAAAGATTGGAGTGAAACAAATGGTACAAATCGTTGCCCATCGTGGCAGTAGTGGAGACCGTCCAGAGAACACGTTACCAGCCTTTGCAGAAGCAGTTCGGGTCAAAGCCGATATCATTGAACTAGATGTTCATCTATCAAAGGATGGTCACCTGATCGTAATGCATGATGAAACAGTCGATCGCACCACGAACGGCAAAGGCCGAATTTGTGATAAAACGCTGACAGAACTAAAAGAATTGAATGCCGGCAGCTGGTTCTCAGAAGATTATGCCGCCACAAAAGTGCCGACGTTGAAGGAAGTCCTCGATCTTTTAGCAGCAAAGAATTATCGTGGTATTTTAACGATTGAATTGAAAACAGACCATTACGAGTATCAAGGGATCGAAAAGAAAGTATCTGAATTGTTAGCCAGTCA
This sequence comes from Enterococcus sp. AZ091, assembly GCF_051714805.1. NCBI lineage: Bacteria > Bacillati > Bacillota > Bacilli > Lactobacillales > Enterococcaceae > Enterococcus > Enterococcus sp. AZ091. The sequence continues at coordinate 1,150,696 of NZ_JBIOSO010000001.1, forward strand.
AAGCTGGCCCTTTACTCATTGGTATTGTTCATTCAATGTTGACACATTGGATCGATTGTATGCGATTGAACCGCAAGCAACCTTTGACTTTATTATGGGAAAATCGGAGGAGAAACCTCCGTTAGCATTGTCGCGCCCTTACATTGAAGGGATTCATCCTGCCTATGAGTGGGTCAAGAAACATGAGGAACAGATCGCGGATTATCCGATTGCCATTCGTCCTTGGACAGTCGATACAGAAGCGGAAATTCGTCACTGTCTTGCAGTAGGGGTCACGGGAATTATTACCAATTTTCCTGAGCGAGTCCGGGAAGTCCAAAGGAAGGTTCAGGAGGAAGCTCATTGATGGAAAAAGTGATTGTGGTAGTCGGACCGACTGCGGTTGGAAAAACGGCCTTAAGCATCGAACTGGCGAAAAAGTATCAGGGAGAAGTGATCAGCGGCGACTCCATGCAGATCTATCGTGGCTTAGATATTGGGACAGCCAAGGTAACAGCTGCAGAAATGCAAGGAATCCCTCATCATCTGATCGATATTCGCGACAGCCATGAATCCTATTCTGTGGCAGAATTTCAAAAAGAAGCCCGCGAGTTGATCACGGCCATCCATCAACGAGGCCATCTGCCTATCGTAGCAGGGGGAACCGGATTGTATATCCAAGCTTTGCTCTATGACTATCAATTAGGAGCCGCTGAGGAAAGTGATCCTTCCGTTCGGCAGCGCTACCAGCAAGAAGCAGCAAGAATTGGCAAAGAAGCGCTATGGCAAAAGTTGCAGGCATTAGATCCTTTAGCCGCAGCAAAGATCCATTACAACAATGAACGTAAAGTGATCCGCGCGTTGGAAGTCTTGGAAACAACGGGAACAAGCATTGCAGCTCCGACTACTGCACCGGAAGCGGTATACGATTATTTTATGATTGGGCTTTCCACAGACCGACAGTTGTTGTATCAGCGTATTGATCAGCGAGTCGATCAAATGGTGGCAGCAGGTTTGGTTGCGGAAGCACAACAGGTGCTGATCCATCCTGAGACCCAAGCAGCAAAAGGAATCGGGTACAAAGAATTTGCCCCTTATTTTGCCGGTACATGTTCATTAGAAGAAACGGTCGCACAAATCAAACAACAGTCTCGCAGGTACGCCAAACGGCAACTGACTTGGTTCAAGAATCGACTCGCTCCTAGATGGGTCGATCTTGTCCAGCATCCTGAGGACGTATCTTCGATCGAAAAAGCGATCGACCAATGGTTGGAGGAGAAGGAATGACACAAGAACGCGTAATCCTTGTTGGCGTAGAAACAGAACGAAATTATTCGACCTTTGCGTCCTCAATGAATGAATTGAAAAGTTTGACTAAAACAGCAAACGGAGAGGTGATTTTTTCACTGATCCAAAAACGGCCGCAAGTTGATCGGCAAACAGTGATCGGAAAAGGAAAATTGGCTGAACTGCAACAGTTAGTGGATGCCCATGAAGCTGATTTGGTGATTTTCAATCATGAATTGACACCCCGACAAAGCCAGTTGATTGGTGAAGAATTAGGGGCGCCCGTTATTGATCGTGTCCAATTGATTTTAGATATCTTTGCTATGCGCGCTCGTTCAAAAGAAGGAAAACTGCAAGTAGAGCTGGCACAATTAGATTATTTGCTGCCTCGATTGATCGGACAAGGGAAAAATATGTCCCGTCTGGGGGGCGGTATTGGAACGAGAGGACCAGGAGAAACCAAACTGGAGACGGATCGACGCCATATCCGTAATCGGATCACGATCATTAAACGAGAGTTGAAGGAAGTCGCTGCTCATCGTGATCGTACCCGTCAGAAACGCCGCGACAGTCAAGTCTTTCAGATCGGTTTGATCGGGTATACCAATGCTGGGAAATCAACGATTTTGAATTTATTGACTAGCGCGGATACCTATGAGCAAGACCAACTGTTTGCGACGTTAGATCCTTTGACAAAGCGTTGGCGGTTGCCGGAAGGATTGGAAGTGACCGTTACCGATACTGTCGGCTTTATTCAAGAACTGCCGACACAATTGATCGATGCCTTTCATTCTACATTAGAAGAGAGTCAAAATATGGATCTGCTGCTGCATGTGGTTGATGCTGGTTCTCATGATCGGCAACAGCAAGAAAAAACAGTTTTAGCATTGATGGAAGAACTATCATTGACGCAAGTCCCAGTTCTGACGATCTATAATAAAGCTGATCGCATTGATCCAGAACAATTTGTGCCGACGCTGTTCCCCAATGTTTTGATTTCTGCCAAGAGCAGTAAAGGGAAAGAACAACTGATCCAAGCAATTAAAATGGAACTCATGCAAATCATGCAGCCTTATCAAACCGTTTTAGCTGCCAATGAAGGCAAGCGATTGAACCGTTTGAAGCGGGAAACACTCTTGCTTACCAATGACTTTGACGAGGAAGATCAAACCTATCACCTAAAAGGTTTTGCATTGCCAGGTTCTGCCGGGATCTATCCAACAATTGAAGAGTAACGCTCAGGAAATGAAGTGGTCGAGCTGTGTGTAGGGAATTCTAATACCTTCACGCAGTTTTTTTTCAGTTATTCCCATTGGAAATTTTTTTCATTCAACCAGTAAAAGGATGGTTTTCTAGTGATTGTTCTGCCAAACAGAAAAAAAATAAATGTCTATGTCACTTTTTCTTACATGAAGGGTTGACAGTGGAAAAAACAATTGGTATAGTTTCAATTAAGTTATGCAGGATCATCTAAATGAGGGAGGCGCCACGTTATGCGGGAAAAAGAGTTGCGGCGTTCGATGTCTGTCTTTCCGATTGGAACAGTGATGAAACTAACGGATCTGACGGCTCGTCAAATTCGTTACTATGAAGAACAAGAACTGATCCATCCAGAACGCAGTGATGGTAATCGACGCATGTATTCATTAAATGATATCGATACGCTATTAGAAATCAAAGACTATCTGTCAGATGGTTTGAATATGGCTGGGATCAAACGTGTGTACGAGATGAAAATTGCCAAAGAACAAGAAGCAAAGAACAAACCGCCACTGACTGACGAAGATGTTCGTCGAATCTTTTATGACGAACTCCTAGCGCAAGGTGGTCTGAATCAACAACAGCCATTCCAACAAAAAGGTCCGCTAATGTAGATCAATGTTGTGGCACGAAAGAATAAAGGTCAAAGGAAGGGATATTATGCCGAAAATTGAAAGAACAGCCGAAGATATCAAACAAATCGTTAAAGACGAGAATGTACGTTTCTTGCGCTTGATGTTTACTGACATCTTGGGAACGATCAAAAATGTAGAAGTACCAGTTAGCCAATTGGAAAAAGTACTTGAGAACAAAATGATGTTCGATGGCTCCTCCATTGAAGGATTCGTACGGATTGAAGAAAGTGATATGTACCTTTACCCAGATTTATCTACTTGGATGATTTTCCCATGGGAAAGTGAGCATGGCAAAGTCGCTCGTTTGATTTGTGATATCTACAACCCTGATGGCACGCCATTTGCTGGCGATCCTCGCGGCAATTTAAAACGGGCACTATCAGATATGGAATCTCTAGGTTTTACTTCTTTCAATCTTGGGCCTGAACCGGAATTTTTCCTTTTCAAATTAGATGAAGATGGCGAAATCACAACAGACCTAAATGACAAAGGCGGCTATTTTGATTTTGCACCGACTGACTTAGGTGAGAACTGCCGCCGCGATATCGTATTAGAATTAGAAAGCCTTGGTTTTGAAGTGGAAGCCTCCCACCACGAAGTAGCACCAGGCCAGCACGAAATCGACTTTAAATATGCCGATGCGGTAGAAGCGTGCGATAACATCCAAACTTTCAAATTAGTTGTCAAAACGATTGCCCGCAAACACGGATTGCATGCGACATTTATGCCAAAACCATTATATGGCATCAATGGGTCAGGTATGCACTGCAATATGTCCTTGTTCAATGGAAAAGAAAATGTCTTCTTTGATGAAGAAGGACCAATGCAGTTGAGCCAAACGGCGTATCATTTCCTAGCCGGTTTGATTGAACATGCCCGTGCTTATACAGCAGTCTGCAACCCAACAGTCAATTCTTACAAACGTCTGGTCCCAGGTTACGAAGCACCGGTTTATGTTGCTTGGTCAGGACGCAACCGTTCACCACTGATTCGTGTTCCTGAATCTCGCGGCTTGTCCACCCGGTTAGAATTGCGCTCCGTTGATCCATCCGCTAATCCGTATTTGGCAATGGCTGTCTTGCTGCAAGCCGGTTTAGATGGTATCCGTCGTGAGTTGACACCGCCGCCTGCAGTGGACCGCAACATTTATGTGATGAATGAAGAAGAACGTGCAGAAGCACAAATCGAAGACCTGCCATCAACGATCCACAATGCGATCAAAGAATTGCGTAAAGATGACGTGATGATCGATGCATTGGGCAAACACATTTTTGCGAACTTTGTGGAAGCCAAACGTTTGGAATGGGCCGCTTTCCGTCAAACAGTTTCTGAGTGGGAACGCGAGCAGTACCTTGAATTGTACTAATCAATTACTAGTCGTTCGATCTGCAGAGGCAACAAACGAATAAGTCATTGGAAGATGGTCCTTAGAATCTATTGAAGCGTCTGTGACAACCGATACAAAAAAAGAAACCGCTAGAGAAAACCAATCTAGCGGTTTTGTTCTGTTATCTATTCAAAGTAGAAGACAGGAATCGAACCTGCACCTTGTTTTCGCAAAAATGATAAGAAAACGATTTCTGATCATTTGTAACAAAACAAGTAAAGCACCGAGCTTCCTCTACAAGAATCATTATGACAAGCAGACCCAAAGAATCCATTAAGAAAGTAAGAAAGAAGTTTAGCGATTTGTGAATGTTCATCGAAATCAGCGATTTTTCGATGTATCCGCATCCAGAAAGGATTCGAGAAAAGTTTGCTTGACTTTTGCTAGGCAAGATTGTATCATTCTGTTTGGGCACTCTTGAAAAAGAGTCAGAAAGTGATTTAGAATTTTCGCTCCCTATTCATTTATGGATAGGGAGCTTTTCTTATTTTCTAAGTGCTTTTCCTGCAAAATAGTTTAAAAGGAGTTTTTCAGTTTATGACAAAATATATTTTTGTAACCGGCGGTGTGGTTTCTTCGATCGGTAAAGGTATTGTGGCAGCATCACTAGGACGCTTATTGAAGAATCGTGGCTTAAAAGTAACGATCCAAAAGTTTGATCCTTACATCAATGTTGATCCAGGAACGATGAGCCCATACCAACATGGTGAGGTATTCGTGACCGATGATGGTGCAGAAACAGATTTGGACTTAGGCCATTATGAACGTTTCATCGACATCAACTTGAACAAATACTCAAATGTAACGACTGGAAAAATCTATTCAGAAGTTTTGCGCAAAGAACGTAAAGGGGAATACTTAGGAGCAACTGTCCAAGTAATTCCGCACATCACCAATGAAATCAAAGAAAAAATCATGCGGGCAGCAAAAATGACCGATTCAGATGTCATCATCACTGAGGTCGGCGGAACCGTTGGCGACATCGAGTCGTTGCCGTTTCTAGAAGCGTTGCGCCAAATGAAAGCTGACGTTGGTTCGGACAATGTGATGTACATTCATACAACGTTGATTCCTTACTTAAAGGCAGCGGGTGAAATGAAAACCAAACCAACGCAACACAGTGTAAAAGAGTTGCGAGGATTGGGTATCCAACCAAATATCCTAGTGGTTCGGACTGAACAACCTGTGTCCCAATCAACAAAAAACAAATTGGCCCAATTTTGTGATGTTGCACCTGAAGCGGTTATCGAATCCCGAGACGTAGAAACACTCTATTCGATCCCATTGGCTTTACAAGCACAAGGAATGGATCAAATCGTTTGTGATCACTTGAAATTGAATGCGCCAGTAGCTGATATGACAGAATGGCAAGCATTAGAGGAAAAAGTATTGAACTTGAAAAAGAAAGTCCGCATTGCATTGGTAGGGAAATATGTGGAATTGCCAGATGCGTATCTGTCTGTTGTTGAAGCATTGAAACATTCTGGTTTTGCTTATGATGCCGACATTACGATCGATTGGATCAAAGCCCATGAGTTAACGAAAGACAATGTTGCCGAATACTTACAGGATGCAGACGGTATCTTAGTTCCCGGCGGTTTTGGCGATCGTGGAATCGAAGGCAAGATCGAAGCGATTCGGTATGCTCGTGAAAATGATGTCCCATTCCTAGGGATTTGTCTGGGAATGCAAATGGCCTGCGTGGAATTTGCCCGCAATGTCGTTGGGTTAGAAAATGCGAATTCGGCAGAAACTGATCCCGATACAGCAAACAACATCATTGATTTGATGGCAGATCAAGAAAATATTGAAAACTTAGGCGGTACGCTACGTTTAGGCTTGTATCCATGTAAAGTCAAAAAAGGAACGAAAACAGCTGCAGCCTATGAAGGAGAAGAAGTCGTACAAGAACGTCATCGTCACCGTTATGAATTCAATAATAAATACCGCGAAATCTTTGAAGCAGAAGGTATGGTCTTCTCAGGTGTCTCACCAGACAATCGCTTAGTTGAAATCGTTGAGATTCCAGAAAATAAATTCTTTGTTGGTTGCCAATTCCATCCCGAATTGATTTCACGACCAACACGTCCACAACGATTGATCAAAGCATTTGTTGGTGCATCATTAGACAATCGTGGGTAACACATATAGTACCAGATTAAAAACCAGCTGTTGAGCTGGTTTCAGGCTGTAGGCAATGTCCCGGAAAAGGGAGGCCTACAGCCTTTTTTTAAGCATAAGAGTACGCTCTAAATAAATGTGGGGGAAATATAGTCAGGATCACTCGACCCATTTATAAAGGAACGTTCTCATAAAACACCCTTCAAAAGTTAGTTTTTTGGGTTAACTTTTGAAGGGCGTTTCCGTTCTAGCCAGTGCTAGTGCTTTTTTTAGTAGCATCCGAAGTGATACGCCTTTTCAGCTACTCCTAACTATTAAAGATAAAACTTCTTGTAGAAATTGACCCTAATAAAAGGGACCATATACCTATGGAGGTTGACTACAATAGACTCTAAACTAATTAATGAGGGAGAGAAAGATGGAAAAAATAAGCTTATTGTTGATCAGGGCTCTTTCAGAGCAAGACGGGTTTATGACAACCAAAGAGATCGCTGCAAAAGTAGGTGTCAGTACGAAAACAGTTCGTAGATATGTGGAGAAAATCAATCAAAGCCAATCATTTTATGGCTGTGTGATACAAGGGAAGAAAGGAAGTGGCTTGTTTTTACAAATAATCAATCATGAATTATTTCAACGTAGCTTAGAAAACACACCTCAAGAAGATTTTGTGACACAAATCATTGAGTACTTCGTCCAAGAAGACGAATACATCAAGTCAGAATTATTATGTGAACGCTTATTTATCTCACAAAGCAAGTTATCTCAAGAACTCAAAAAACTGCGACGGATTTTAAGCCATTATAATTTATCCATCCAAACAAAGCCTTACTACGGCATGAAGCTTTGCGGCAGTGAATTCGACTTACGTCGCTTTATGGCAAGCAATTATCTGCAAAAGACACACCTTAAACAACTGCACCAATTACCTTCTAGTGAAGGGACGCCATCGCAGTTGCATCGACAGATTCAAGCAATCATTTTAGCTGAGTTTTCTCAAAAAGCTTATCCGATTTCAGAAGCTATAGTGACGAACTTAGTCAATCACCTAGCAATCGCTGTAATGCGAATGCAAAGCGGCCGCTACTTGGATCGCAATCTGCCTATTGGAGGAAGAACCAATGCTGAACAATCATTATTAGGCAAGCGAATCGTCAAGCGGATCGAAGAAGAATGCGGTGTTCTTTTTACAGAATGTGAGCGAAACTATGTGCTTGGTCAGATCGTGGGGAAACGGGTCATTCCCAAAAATGAAAAAAACGTTGTCTCAGAGGAAGTTTCGGACTTAGTGAGGCAAGTTCTAAAAAGAGTCAAAAACCGAAGACAAATTGACTTCAGTCAAGATTTGGACTTACAGACGATGCTGATGCTTCACTTTGTTCCTTTGATTGATCGAATCGAATTAGGAATTGAGCTGAAAAACCCGCTGTTAGATGACGTAAAAGTCCATTGCAATGTAGGGTACGACTTAGCTATTATTGCTGGACAAGTAATCGTTGCGCATTTCAATAAGCGTATCAGCGATCATGAACTTAGCTATTTAGCCATGCACTTTGATGTCGCCCTGAATAAGAAGAGTTCACAAACGCAGCGTAAGTATATTTTAGTTGTAAACGATCTGGGGAGAGCAGCCAATGCATTTTTAAAAGAAAAGTTTGAATTCTATTTCCGAAATTACATTAAAGAAGTAACGGTTTGTAATCAATATGAATTTGCTCAGTTCCTAAAAGAACAAGACTTTGATTTTATCTTTTCATCGATCGATCTACCTTATGAAGGAACCATTCCTGTAATGAGTTTTGACTATTTTATGCGGCCTGAAATGATCAAAAAAATAGCTGATGCACTGTCGACTGTTTTTACCGTTGAAAAACTTTTGACCTTCTTTAAGGAACCGCTGTTTATTTGTGACCAAGACTTTGAAACAAAAGAAGAAGTGCTGCATTTTTTATGTCATTGCATTAACGAACAATATCAGATGCCAAATAATTTTGAAGCTTTGGTATTTGAACGAGAAGCTTTTTTTGGAACCGATTTCTTGCCGATGGTTGCTTTTCCACACCCCAATGTATTGATTGGATCGGAAACAGTGATTGCTGTTGCCCATTTGAAGAAACCAATATTTTGGTATAAACAATCGGTTCGTTTGGTCTTCTTACTAGTCATTGCTGAGCAAGACCATTTAAAGGCTAAGTCGCTAAACGATCATTTGATCAAAATATGTACATCATCTGAGAAAGTGAACGAACTGATTGCAACGAATGACTTCATCACATTTATCCATCACTTAAAGGAGTAGATTATGACAGACAAAAAAATCAAACTATCAGGAGCATACAATTTTCGCGATTTTGGCGGCTACCGTAACAAAGAAGGAAAGCGTCTCATACGTGGGCGACTCTATCGTTCTGATGAATTAAGCAAGATTACAGCTGCAGATCAAGAAAAGTTAGTACAACTTGGAATCAGTAAGATCATTGATTATCGAAATAAAAAGGAAAGACTGAATAATGAAGATCGACCGATCGGTAATGCAGAGATTCTTTATTTGACACCCATTGCGGATATTGCTGCCCTAGCTTCTTCTGAACATGATGAAGAAAGTGCACTTTCTCCCCAAAAAATGACGGCGGCTCTGGCAAAAGAATTAATGATCCGTCAGAATGAAGAATTTGTTGAAAATAAACAGTGTCAAGACGTTTATAGAGAAGTCTTAGAAATTCACTTAGCTGAAGAGGGGGCAATCGTCCAACATTGCCGTGGAGGGAAAGATCGCACTGGTTATGGCGTCGCTCTCATTCAATTACTACTTGGCGTCAGTGAAGCAGATGTGATGCATGACTATCTCTTAACCAATGTATACAAAAAAGAAAAAAATGAGAAAAGCCTGCAGCGGTTGCTTCAAGAGACCGATAATCCCGATTTTGTTCAGGCGATGCGCTATTTTAAAGAAGCTGATCGTCATTTTTTGCAGAATGCATTGGCGCGAATCGGTGCTTATGGTGGAGTTGAGGACTATGTGGTCAACAAACTTGGTTTTTCCCAACAAAAAATCCGCCTGTTAAGAGAAAAATACTTACAAAATTAAGGATAGGAGGATATTATGAATACGTTTAAGAATAAGGTGTTGGCGGGAGCAATTAAGGTGCAAAATAATGTTTATATGAAAGCGATCTCTAATGCCATGATGGGGTTAATGCCGATTATGATGATCAGTTCGATTGCTTCTTTAATCAATGCTATCGATATTGGCAATACACAACAAATAATGGATCAAATAGGTCTTAAATCATTGTTGACACAAATCAATGCGATGACCATCGATGTCATTTCCGTCTATGTTGCCTTCTTAGTTGGCTATAAACTGGCGGAACATTTGAATGCAGATCAATTAAACGCTGGCATTATGAGTTTAGTTTCATTCTTGATTTTAAGTCCCATCGCAACATTCGAAGAGACCAAAGTGATCGAGTTTTCGACGCTGGGTTCTAGCGGAATGTTCGTTGCAATGTTCGGCGGGATACTAGGTGCAAGGATTTATATTCTATGTGTGGAAAAGAATCTGACAATCAAAATGCCAGACTCAGTCCCACCAATTGTCAATAAGTCCTTTGCTGCAATCGTTCCTGGAGTGATTGTTTCCACGATCATGGGGATTATTTATGTTGCAATAGCAGCTACTCCATATGGAACGTTAACAGATATGATCTACACGTGGGTTCAAGCACCGCTAACCTTGTTGGGTGCCAATGTGTTTGCTTGCATGATTATTGTGGCATTTATTGAATTCCTATGGTTTTTCGGTATCCATGGTGTATTGGCAGTCTATCCAGTGTTGATGCTGGTCTTTTATCAACCTATGCTAGACAACTTGGCTGTCTATAGTGCTGGTCAACCATTGCCACATTTGTTTACCATTGGTTTTATACTCAACAATCGCGGCGCTCGTTCCTTTGCAGTAGCTTTATTAGCCATTTTCAGTTGCAAATCAGAACAGCTCAAAGCTGTTGGGAAAATTGGATTGATTCCTTCTATGTTTGGGATCTCAGAGCCAATCAAATTTGGGATTCCGCAGGTGATGAACATAAGGATGTTGATACCACTTATGGTAACACCAGCTGTTTCTGTTTTATCAGCTTATTTATTAACGATTGTTGGCTTTATGCCTTATCATAATGGCGTTAATATCCCAACAGGATTTCCAATCATTTTTGGCGGTTTCTTAACGAATGGCTGGCAAGGGATTATCGCTCAGCTGATCCAATTTGTGTTATGTGTGCTGATTTATATTCCTTTCATGCGCTGGCAAGATAAAGCAGCACTGGCAGAAGAAGGAAAAATTGCGCAAGCATAACAAGTACTGACAGCCTATAAATTAAAATTAAGTGGGGGATTTAAGATGAAAAAGATTGTTTTAGTTTGTGCTGGTGGAATGTCTACTGGTGTCTTAGTAAATAATATGAAACAAGCAGCTCAAAAAAAAGCTATTCCAGTATCGATTGACGCATTTTCAATCGAATCGGTAGCTAGTGTGGCTAAAGGTGCAGATTGTGTGTTATTAGGTCCACAGGTTTCTTATCGTTTAGCAGAAGTTCAAGGGTTAGTGGCTTGCCCAACAGCTTCTATTGATATGCGAACTTACGGTATGATGGACGGACAAAAAGCACTAGAACAAGCGCTGGAATTGATAGGAGAGTAAGATGGAAGAAAAAGAACAAATTTGTTTTCAAATTATTTCCGAAGCTGGGATGGCAAGAAGTTGCTTTTTCGAAAGTATTCAACAAATGCGAAAAGAGCAAACAAAAGAGGCACTATCTGCGATTGAAAGCGGCAAGAGTCATTATCACAAAGCGCATATTGCTCATCGGCAATTGGTACAGCAAGAAGCACAAGGTGATAAAGTTTGGATGTCGTTGTTATTGAGTCACGCCGAGGACTTGTTAATGAGTGCAGATATTATGAGTGAGTTGGCCAAAGAGTTCAATTTACTTTATGAAGAAGTAAATGGGCTAAAGCAGATGATTGATCAGCATATTTCTTCATTGAACACAAAAGAATAACAATCAAAGAAGAAAGACGTCTACGATGAGACGATTCGAGTGAAATCGTGGACGTCTTTTCTTGGTCTATGGCAGGTGGAACATTTTTCTAGGAAAAAAGATAAAAAAAGCTGGTCTCAAAACGGAGCAGGCAAGAAAAGTGGATTACCAAAGCAAATGGCACTATCCCTTTGAGAGTATGGGATGCATGGACTCGTTCAAAGAAATAAAAAAGCAAAAGAAACATACGAAGAACAGCTCCCCCATTTCTTCCGTTAAGAAGAAATGGGGGAAAACTGGTTTTCATTAAAAAAGCCCCTTTTTCAGGGGCCAGTAGGGATGATCTTTCTAGGACCATTCCACATTCGCTCGTTTCTCAAAGGAATAGTTTATTTTTTCAAGGTATACCCTTGGTCTAGTAACATTTTTTCCGTTCGTTCCATGCTGATGCCATTTGAAGTATCACCTTCAAATGTGACCCCTGGCAATTGCTTTGCCGCATCGTAGTCTAAATTACTGTAATCGATCGTCAATGATTCGGTTGCTGCATCTTCTCCGTAATCAAGCGAATAATCGATACCCTTGATTGCCTGATACTGTTTGGCGATCGGATCCAATAATTGTTTTGCTTCCTCTTTCGTAGATACGCCAACAGAAGAATAAGGCATGATATTGTTGGCGGTTTGCTTTTTCACTTCGTCACCTTCGTAATTGAAGACCAACTCCATTTGAACTCCGTTTTGTTCATTCGTGAATGTCTTGGTTTTTTGACTCGCTCCATTTGCTCCGCAACTTGCTAAAAAGAATATACCCAACAACGCTATAAATCCCACTACTGTTTTTTTCATTCTATCCCTCCTTTTTTTCATGATAGTATACTCCACCTGCCAGAGCTATTCATATGCTCAAAAACAAATAGTCTTTTTTTGTCCGATAGGCAATCCATATCGTCAGCGGGAAAATGATAAATTGTTGAAAAAGTTCGTGAATTTTTTCTCGAATTTTCAGAAGTATTCTTGTTATTGTATGCAAACAAATGTAAGACGAGAGGCTAGTTTCACAAAGTTTTTTCAGAAAAGAAAATGAAAAGCAAAGAATTTTTAATTTGTGCAATCTTTTATTGAAAAGAGAATTACATCTTTTAGTAGCAAATACTGCAAATGTTTGCTAAAATAGCAGTGTCGGTTAAGCATTGCTTAACAAATAAAGTTTTTTAAAACTTAGGAGGAATTTTTTATGCCAGTAGTATCAGGAGCTGAATTCTTAAAAGCTGCTCGTCAAGGTGGATATGCAGTAGGTGGATTCAATACAAATAACTTAGAATGGACTCAAGCGATTTTAGAAGCTGCTGAAGCGAAAAAAGCGCCAGTTCTTATTCAAACTTCTATGGGTGCTGCAAAATACATGGGCGGATACAAACTTGCTAAAGATCTTATCTGTGATCTAGTTGAATCAATGAACATCACTGTTCCAGTTGCGATTCACTTAGACCATGGTGACTACGATGCAGCAATGGAATGTATCGAAGTTGGCTATACTTCAGTTATGTTCGATGGTTCTCATTTACCATTCGAAGAAAACTTGAAATTGGCTAAAGAAGTTGTTGAAAAAGCACATGCTAAAGGCGTTTCTGTTGAATGTGAAGTTGGTTCAATCGGTGGTGAAGAAGATGGCATCATCGGAGCTGGTGAATTAGCAGACATCGAAGAATGTAAACAAATGGTTGCAACTGGTATTGATTACCTAGCTTGCGGAATTGGTAACATTCATGGACAATACCCAGAAAACTGGCAAGGACTTGCTTTTGACCACTTACAAGCAATCGCTGATGCTGTAGGTTCTGATGTTCCTTTAGTATTACACGGTGGTTCTGGTATTCCTCAAGAACAAATCGAAAAAGCAATTTCAATGGGTGTTTCTAAAGTAAACGTAAATACTGAATTCCAATTGTCATTCGCAAAAGCAACACGTGAATACATCGAAGCTGGTAAAGACCAAGAAGGTAAAGGTTTTGACCCTCGTAAACTATTGGCACCAGGTAAAGCTGCAATCATCAAAGATGCAGAAGAACACATTGACTGGTTCGGTTCAGCTGGTAAAGCTTAATTCTTTCAGTTCAAAAGAACGATCACAAGTGATCGTTCTTTTTTTGTGGGGAAATCCTGCTTTTTTCTTTGTCTGTTCTATGCTAAAATTGGCATGATACACACAAACTCTAAAGTATAGGTGGATATAGATGAAAAAAATTGTCATTCAAGGCAATCGTCCCTTAAAAGGAGAAGTGACGATCAGCGGGGCAAAAAATAGTGCAGTAGCGTTGATTCCTGCGGCGATTTTGGCTGATTCTCCTGTCGTATTAGAAGGGGTGCCGGATATTCAAGACGTGCACTCATTGATTGAAATTTTAGAAATTATGGGTGTTCAAACGCACTTTGAAGAAAACACACTGACGATCGATCCAACCGAGATCGTTTCGATTCCGATGCCAAGCGGCAAAATCAATAGTTTACGCGCTTCTTATTATTTCATGGGCGCATTGTTAGGCAAGTTCGGTGAAGGAGTCGTGGGCTTACCTGGCGGCTGTTTCCTAGGTCCTCGTCCGATCGATCTGCATATCAAGGGATTCGAGGCGTTAGGGGCTACGGTTACGAATGAGCATGGCGCGATGTATTTGCGTACAAGTGAAGCGGGGCTTGCCGGAGAACGGATTTTCTTGGATATGGTATCTATCGGAGCGACGATCAATGTCATGTTGGCAGCTGTCAAAGCTAAAGGCAAGACGATCATCGAAAATGCCGCTCGCGAACCTGAGATCATTGATGTGGCAACTTTGCTGAACAACATGGGAGCCAAGATCCGTGGGGCAGGCACCAACGAGATCCGCATTGAAGGCGTCCAAGAATTACACGGTTGCCGCCATTCGATCATTCCCGATCGGATTGAAGCAGGCACTTATCTTTCTTTGGCGGCAGCAGCCGGTGAAGGAATCACCATCAAAAATGTCATTTATGAGCATCTTGAAAGCTACATCGCTAAATTAGAAGAAATTGGTGTGCGCATGGATATCAGTGAAGATGAAATCTATGTTTATCCATCGAAAGATTTAAAGCCAGCCAATGTAAAAACATACCCATACCCTGGTTTTGCTACCGACTTGCAACAACCGATCACTCCCTTACTTTTGAAAGCAAATGGCACGTCAGAAATTTTGGATACAATCTATGCAAAACGTGTCAATCACATACCAGAACTTGCACGGATGGGTGCGCAAGCAACAACGGAAGGCAATTTGATCTTGCTCAACGGACCGAGCCAGCTTCATGGCGCAGAAGTCGTTGCATCAGACTTGCGAGCAGGAGCTTGTTTAGTAATTGCTGGACTGATGGCTACGGGAACCACCACAGTCTTCAATGTCGAATATATTTTACGGGGATATGATCATATAATCGATAAACTTACAGCCTTAGGGGCTGACATTCAAATGGTAGAGGAGTAACTATGAGCGACTATCTAACAATGGCAGAACTGGAGAACAAAACGCTAAAAGAAATCTACACGTTTGCCAAAGAATTTCGAATTCCTTATTACAGCCAAATGAACAAAAAAGAATTATCACTGGCTGTTATTCGGGCCCAAGCAGAAAAACAGGGTTTCTTTTATATGGAAGGTATCCTTGATATCGTTGGACAGGAAGGTTATGGCTTTTTGCGTCCAATCAATTATGGCCCCAGTGCAGAAGATATCTATATTTCTTCTTCTCAGATTCGCCGCTTCAGTTTGCGAAATGGCGACAAAGTAGCGGGGAAAGCGAGACCGCCAAAAGAGTCAGAACGTTATTATGGTTTGATGCATGTAGAATCTGTGAATGGCAAAGATCCGGAAGAAGCAAAAGAACGGCCGCACTTCCCTGCATTGACGCCGCTTTATCCGAATCGTCATTTGAAATTGGAAACTACCCCTGGTCGTCTGTCAACACGGATGATCGACATGCTGGCGCCGGTTGGCTTTGGTCAACGGGGATTGATCGTTGCCCCGCCGAAAGCCGGGAAGACCAGTATCTTGAAAGAAATCGCTAACGGGATCACTGACAATCACCCGGATGTAGAGTTGATCGTCTTATTGATTGATGAACGCCCGGAAGAAGTGACGGATTTGGAACGAAGTGTCAAAGGAGATGTTGTTTCTTCGACCTTTGATCTGCAGCCTAGCAACCATACTCGGGTCTCTGAATTGGTTTTGGAGCGTGCCATGCGTTTAGTTGAAGACAAGCGTGATGTTGTGATACTGATGGATAGTATCACGCGTTTAGCGCGTGCCTATAACTTAGTCGTGCCACCAAGCGGCCGTACATTGAGTGGCGGGATCGATCCAGCCGCATTATACAAACCGAAGAAATTTTTCGGAGCTGCTCGGAATATCGAAGAAGGTGGCAGTCTGACGATTTTAGCCACTGCGTTAGTTGATACCGGCAGCCGAATGGATGATGTCATCTACGAAGAGTTCAAAGGAACTGGAAACATGGAACTGCAGCTCTCTCGCAGTTTAGCCGAGCGTCGTATTTTCCCAGCCATCGATATCAAGAAATCCGGTACCAGAAAAGAAGAGCTCTTGATGAGCAGCGAACAATTAGAAGAGACTTGGCGCTTGCGCAATAATATGACTGGTGACTCATTAGAATTCACGGAACAATTCCTACAGTTTTTAAGAAAAACAAAAACCAATGCGGATTTCTTGTCTGCTTTTCATGACGTACATTTTGGTGATAAACGGCCAAAAAGAAATCTAAAAAGATAATTGCATCGAAAAACGAAACATGGTAAGATAGTCATGTTGTAAAATCGACAAATCAACTCTGGTACAGCAAATGGACCAGGGCAAAGGAGAGAAGAAGAAATGAAACAAGATATCCATCCAGATTATCATCCAGTTGTATTCATGGACTCAACTACTGGTTTCAAATTCTTATCAGGTTCAACAAAGAATTCACAAGAAACTGTTGAGTGGGAAGATGGCAACACGTATCCATTGATCCGTGTCGAAGTAACATCTGATTCACATCCATTCTACACTGGACGTCAAAAATTCACACAAGCAGATGGACGTGTGGACCGTTTCAACAAAAAATACGGTCTCAAAGACGCGAACGCTGCGGAATAATTCTAACAAGGTTAGAACGTTGGTTTACCAACGATTTAGAGATGTTTTCCTTAGTCGGGGGCATCTCTTTTTTTGTGCATGTTGCGTTTCTTGTTGCGATATTATTTAAACTTAATTCGTCATGAATTGTGCAAAGCGATTACCAGTCTCTTCCCGCTTTTTATCAGTTACATGAGCATACACATTCATTGTTGTTTTTATATCTGTATGACCCATTCGCTCTTGAACTTCTTTGATAGGTACACCAGATTCAAGTAGGAGACTGCAATGAGTGTGACGAAATCCATGAACTGTCATATATTCTAAGTTATTATCTTTAAGAATTTTCGTTAGTCGATGATTTAAAAAATCAAGATATAAAACTTTGTTTTCTTCTGAGGTAAAAAGTAATTGTTCTTCATTATCATGTTTTATCCCTAGTTTGAAGAAAAGCTCTTTTTGCTGTAATTTCCAACGTTTCAAAAGTTTGAGTGTCTCATCATCTAAAGATAACTCTCTGACACTTTTTCTTGTCTTAGGGGTTTGAAAAATTAATTTCCAACCATCAGCAGTAGCAACCGTCTGTTTAACAGACAAGGTTCCTCGACCAAAACTTATATCTTTCCAACGTAAGACATGTAGCTCACCTTTCCTAAGTCCGGTAAATGCTAGAATTCTAAACATCAGGAATTCAGAAAAAGGCAACTGTTCTTTTGCTTTATCTAGAAAAGTAATCAATTGTTTTTGGCTGTAGTAGGGTGCTGCATAATCCTCTTGATCAATGTCCATTTGTCTTTTGGGTCGAATTACACCATTCATTGGGTTATTAGTAAGCAAGCGTACACTAATAGCATACTGAAAGATTTGAGAAGTAATCATAATCAAATTATTGAACTTTTTGTAATAGCTGAACCAATGATTTACTTTAGCCTGACAATAAGGGATAGTTATCTTGTTGATCGGAATTTTTCCGAAATGAGGTATGATATGCTTCTTTAGAGCAACTTTTTGAGCAGTAAGTGTACTTGCTTTCACAGTATTCTTATACTGTTCTAACCACATTTCTGCTACTTTTTCAAAGTGAAGGTTACTATCAAAAATAAAATCAGCGCTTTTTGATTTTAGAAGCAATCGAGATAAAGCAAGATTTGCCGCTTGTCTTGTTTTAAAACCACTACGATTAGTTTTTATTTCTTTACCAGTTAATGGGTCTTTACCAAGGTAAACATGAAATTTATAGGCAATTTCACCATTCTTCTTTTTATATTTCTTTATTTTCGCCATAAATATATTATCGTCCTTTCTTGCCCGCCAGCATGTCGAACGAGTGGCATCACTCCTTTCAATTTGGTATAATTGGGTATAGCAAATAAGCATTAGGTTTATTTGGTTTTAGCACGCTCTCGCTTTGGTCGGTGGGGCGTGTTTTTTTATTGTGCAGAAGTCATATATGCATCAGTAATTAATTCTGCTTGCTCCATATAGACATCGGTCAATTTCGTAGCCCAATCTTCGTAATCTTCATATTTCCCAGATCCGCTAGTCAAATGAACATTTGCCATTTCCTGTATTCCTTCATTGGAAATTTCAGCCAACTCACTTATTTTGTCGTTTGACAATTCTGCTAAACCTTCTACTCCGTTTTGATTATTAGGATATTCAGCATTGTATTCATCAACTAACTTCGGTGCTGCTTCTTTAATTTTTTGAGTGTATTCGTCTAGAATAGCTTGATATTGTTCATCAGCGCTTTTGCTCTCTTCTTTTGGAGCTTGGCTTTCTGATGAAGCTTTTTCTGATGTTTTATCTGATGTCGAAGTTGCTTCTTTTGAGCTGGTAGATGTTTTCTCAGCAGAGTTTTTATCTTTAGAATTACCCCCAAGAGATCCGCCAACTGCAGCAACTAGAATTACCACTAAAATCCAGAACCATACCTTTTTGTAAAAGGGTTTTTTTACCTTATACAATTTACCATCTTCGCCTCTAACTCTTTTTGCCATTTTTATTTCCTCGATTCTTTGATATAATATATTTGTACTGTCTCAGAAATGAGGTTAGGGCTTTTAGAAGTTGGAGCTTCTAAGAGCTTTCTTTTTTTAGCAAAATATTTTCATGGGTTCAACGAAAATAGATTCGCTGTCAAAAGTAAAAATATAATTATGATGAAAGTGTTTTGTTCCGTATTTATTATTCCATACGTTCAACGCACATTCTAGAAGATATGGTATAGAGATACAAGTATCTCTATACCATATCTTCGTGCTTTCATTCTTCTTTCCACACACTAGGAACTGTAGGAATAAATAACGTCCTTACTAAAAGAAATCGCTCTTTTAGTAAGGATTATGGGCGGATCAAAGTTATTACATGTGTACAAAAAATAAAGAAAAGACCATTTTTGCAATAAAGGAACCAGCAAAAAAAGCGAGAACAATCAACATAATTTTCCAAGGTTTTAACCAAGCACTATTCTTTTTCATCTAATCACCTCTATAAAAAGAATACTATGATAAATAAATAATATCAAAAAAAATTGATACTTAATCAGTTATTCACCAAATCAGGCAACTAACGAGATGAAATCAGAATCAGTTTTGCTTTTCAGATTTTTTAAGTTTAATTGCTCGTATTAGGTGGACACAAAAGCTCGCAAAAAATAAAAGCCCTGCAATTTTTGGAATGGCACCAATTGAAGCTAAAAATAAAAAAGCTGCTATAAAGTTTACACAAGCGGCTAGCAGGTAAAGGTAGAAACTAGTTTTTCTTTTCAAAGTGCTCACTCCTTTTGAACAGCATATCATACTTTATTTTCAATGTGAAAAAATAATGCCAAAGAAAGTCGAAATAAATAATTTCACTATCCGACGAAATAAAAAAGAAATAGAAAGAACTTCTATTTCTTCGAGCGATTTTTATTCGAATACAGGGCAATGATTATAGCTACGGCTATGCAAAAGACTAATACTTTTAACATATTCACACATCCTTTTTAGATTAGTTTAAATTATAACTTTCTAAAAATATATAGGGCTTTAGGCCTATTAGTAAAAGATAATTCAGTCCCACAAGTTATCGAACTCTTTTTTTCGATTATTCCTCGGCAATCAAGAAGGCCAATTTTTTCAAACAACTGTTAAAACAAAAAAGTGAAGAAACTACTGGAACTAAAAGTTTCTTCACTACTCATCAAGTAATCAATAAACCTTTGTTTATCCAAATATGTAACATCTAAATTTTTTGAAGCAAGGAAAAACAAACATGCAGAACAATAGAAAGAGTTGAAAAAGTAAGATAATCGTTAAATTGACCGTTCCGTAACGCTGGTAAAGGTAGATATGTACGAGTAATTCACCAAGATTCATGAGAATCAAGATAAGATAACTACTCGCTTTTACTTGGCATCTTTTTAGTAGGTGATAGCTGATGTAATAATCGAGTAGGACAAAAAAAAGTAATGATAGTTTGTTTAAAGCAGTGATGGTATCATGTTGTTCGGCAAGCTGTTGAAAGAACAAAAGTGCTGTGGGAAAAGGGATATAAATGATTAATAAAGAAAGAAAAAATATACAACAAAAGGCATGTTCACACTCCTAAAAAAAATTACCAAAAGGCAGAAAATAATTTAGCAAATTTTTATTCAGAGGTCAACAGTAGGATTTGTTATTTCAATGGTTCGATCATTAGGCATGATTGTTTTTGCTTAAGAAATGAAATCTTGGTTTACAGACTGAGGAAAATTGCGGTGATTTTCTGTCACGGAGGAATGCACCTTGATAAACCCCGTCACAATAAGGTTATAAGAGGGATTGAATATTATTATTAAAACAATGTATAAATAAAAAAACTCCTGAAAGCAGAGTGGAGAAGACAGTTACTCTTGAGTTCAGAAGTTTTTGGTTTTTGAAAAAAATCAATTTTATCAATGAAAAATGTTATTTTTGTGCATTTAATTTTTTTAATACATCAGCTGGCACATCTTTTTCAGCGACCTCATTCGGTCCGGAGATGATACGTTTTTGACTGATCTCTGCTTTAACTAGTGTGTTAGGAGCATAAGGCTGGATATCTTCACCAGACAATTCATAGGTCATTTCTTGTCTTTCGCCATTTTCTTTAACAAATTCAAACGTATATTTATAAGAAGAATAGCCTTCGATTTTTTTTCCTGAACCGTCTACTGTTTGTTTCCTTTCAGGTGTTTCTTTTGGTGTGCGTGCATAGGCAGTGACTCCTTGATAGGTCTCAGAATAGTATTTATAACTAAAATAGCCTCCTACACCAAGTGCGACTACAAGAAGAGCAAGCATCATTTTTTTCATAATTAACCCTCATTTCTTTTTTGCTGAGACGACTATAACACGGACTAGCTTAAAAAATTCATTGAAAAAGATAACACTATTGTAAGTTTTTGATTATTTACATGAAAATATAGCTGTAATTTTCTGTCGAGGAATTGTGATAGAAGAAAATAGAATTGAAATCATTTTGCAATATTGTAATGTTAATCTTTTATTTGTGCCTGGGGAGAGGTACAAATACACAAAAAGAGAGGTTTTTTCATTTGAAAAAATTTGTATTCACAGCTGTTGCAGGACTAGGTTTATTTATCGGAGGCACTGTTGCATCTGCAGAGGAACAAACCCATGTGGTTGCTCCAGGAGACACACTGTCAGGATTAGCAACTGAATATGGTACGACAGTGGATGACCTTTTAGCATTGAATGAATCCATTCAAGACCCTAATTTGATTTTTGATGGCGAAACATTGCTGATTTTTAGTGATGCACAACCGATGACACGCGCGCAAGAAACGACAGAAACAGCGCAAACGCAAACTGAAACAGCGCCGGCAGCTACACAATCAAACGCTGCTAGCACTAGCGCTGCAAGTACACCAAGTACTGGTTCAGGAGTCTTGAACCCAGTGGACGGTATCAATTACTATAATGGTGTCAGAGAATCTTATTATTCACAAAAAGTATTAGCTGGTGGCGGCTTAAATATTCCTGGCCGACATGTTGCCGCTGACGGAACGATCCGTGATGCAGATGGTTATATCGTTGTAGCTAGTGACAATCAAGCCAAAGGCTCAACAGGGCAATCTTCTTTGGGTGCCTACAAAGTCTATGATACAGGCGTTGGTCACAGCGGAATCGACGTTTACACAAACTGGTAATCAGCAAAAACAGTTGCATGAAATATGCAGCTGTTTTTTTGTTATGGTCTAGACTAATTCTTGTCAAAAAAATGAGAGTGTGGTATCATTGGACTATACCAAAACGAAATGAGGAGCGTATCATGGAAATTATTCGCGTGAAAGATGCAGCTGAAGGTGGGAAAAAGGCATTTGAATTGATTCAGCAAGGCGTTGAAAACGGCGCTAAAGTTCTTGGATTGGCGACAGGCAGTACGCCAGAAACATTGTATGGAGAGATGACAGCTAGCGATGTCGATTTTTCAAACATGACTTCTGTTAATTTAGATGAATATGTCGGACTTGGCGGCGAAGATGATCAAAGTTATCGCCACTTTATGAATGCTCATTTATTTGACAAAAAACCATTCAAGGAAACCTTTGTACCGAATGGAAAAGCCGAAGATTTGCAAGCGGAATGCAAACGATACGATGAAGTGATCGCGGAACATCCAGTTGACATCCAAATCTTAGGAATTGGTCAGAACGGTCACATTGGCTTCAATGAACCTGGGGCATCTTTTGATGGCACAACATCAGTCGTTGATTTGACTGAATCAACGATCAATGCCAACAAACGCTATTTTGACAAGGTAGAAGATGTACCCACTACTGCAATCTCAATGGGCATCGGTTCAATTTTGAAAGGTAAAAAAATTATTTTGATGGCCTTTGGACCAGCTAAAGCGGACGCAATCCAAGGGATGATTGAAGGTCCGGTAACGACGGATCTGCCTGCATCTGCTTTGCAAAATCATCCAGATGTCACAGTCATCGTGGATGAAGCAGCGGCAGCCAATCTCTAACATCAATTAGTTGGCAGAGCGTCCAATCTAATCGACAAAATCCGAATGAACATCGGAAAAACCAGCTACTTCCCCATTTCATCCAGTCGGATGAAAAGTTGGTATTTTCGATGATTCTTCGGTTTTTTTATTTTTCATGGAATACAGCTTAAAGATGGGTTGCGGAATTTGGACCTTCCTTTTTTCATTTTTAAAAATAGATGGTATAGTTGAAAAGGGGTGTTTCAATGGTTGATATGGTCTTATCGATTCCAGAAATTATTCTTAGACTCGTTTTAGCAATGGTCATGGGAGGCGCTATCGGTTTTGAGCGACAGTACAAAAGTCGACCAGCGGGATTACGGACCCATATTTTAGTCTGTATGGGGGCATGTGTCATTGCATTGATCCAAGTAGAGATCGCTAGTGGGGCGATGCGTGATGCGTTGAATCATCCAGATCTCGCAGGGGTCATTCGTTCAGATGAAGCTCGATTGATCGCACAAGTGGTAAGTGGGGTTGGTTTTTTGGGTGCCGGGACGATTATCGTGACAAAACGCTCGGTAACTGGATTGACGACAGCTGCTTCATTATGGGCGATTGCTGGCTTAGGGATTGCGATCGGCATGGGATTTTATGCGATTTCGATTACTAGTTTTGCCGGGATCTTTTTTGCACTGACGGTGATCAAGCGAATTGTGCGAGTCCCGACAGCCAAAAAATTGGAGATTCAATACATTCATCGTGCGGAAACAAAGGAATTTTTGACAGAGTATTTTCTTGATCGAAAAATCGTGATCGAAGATGTCAACTTTGATGTGAAGTTCATGGAAGACTATCGGATCTATACCAATATTTATACGATCAACTTACCGTGGGGGCTGAGTTTCTCTGATGTTATCGAAGAATTATCTGTTTATAAAAATATCACTAAGCTGCGGTTGGTTGATGTTAGTTAAAAAAGTACTGCCAAAGGTCACACCTTTGGCAGTACTTTTTTAGTTAGGAAAGAAACATGCGATCCCGACAATCGCTAGATTGCTAAGAAAGTTGACTGCTTCATTTGTGATCAAAGCATAGCCATGCACTTTTTTCGTTGGCTGCTGGTGATGGTTTTTTTGTTCGGTAAATTGATGACAAACCGTGCATTGGTAACGTACTTGAATCGTTGCTCCCAATAAACTATCGATTATACTACCGCTAAATCCTAACAAGAGTACCCAAATCAATGCTGTCAAAGAGAGCGGTTGGCCGCTGAGCCAGAGACAGATCGCCAGAAGTAAAACGATACCGCCGCTGCCCGCAAAAGAAGCAATGGTACCTAGGAGGCTGACACCGCCAGAAAGACCCGCAGGTAATTTTTTTCCCGTTAAGAGATTCCGGGGTGCCTTTTTGCTCAAAACACCGATCTCTGATCCCCAAGTGTCGGCGGTACAGCTAGCGATCCCGACAATAAATGCCCAGAGATAATTCTCATTGTTGAAAGAGGCGTAACCGATCAATGCCAATAAACTAGGCGATAAATTAGCCAGCACTTGGATGGCATCGCGGCGCGCACCTTTGATCACCAGATCATCGGCTGAGTTTTTTTTCTTTAAGTGATTGATGATCCCAGAGCTGGCAAAAAAGAAACCAACTAAAAAGATACTGAACCAAGGTCCCAAAGCAATGATGATCGTCCCACTTAAGGCAGCTGCTAAAGCACCGGATAAAGACAACCACTGCAAAATAAAAGCGGATCCTGCTACAAATGCACTACAGATCAGTCCCAGTAAAAATTGATAGAAAAAGACCACAGCTTCCACCTCGCTTTTTTCATCAGTTTAGCATAAAGCAAACTTGTATGTAGCTTTTTTTCGTTGCTGACAGCATTTTACTCGTCAAATGAGAGCGTTTCATTTAAGCTTAGACTAAGAGGTGAGTGTATGAAAATCGTGATCATCGGCGGTTCATTCGGAGGGATCAGCTGCGCCATCGAAGCACGCAAAATCTATCCAGAATCTGAAATCGTATTGATTGAAAAAAAAGCCCATATCGGGTTTATTCCCAGCGGGATGCTCCTGTATTTAGAAGGCAAGATTCCTTCGTTGCAAGACGCATTCTTTTGCTCCAAGGAACAGCTTGAGCAGCTGGACATTCAAGTAGCATTGCAAGAAACAATGTTGAAACTTGATCCTAAGAACCATTTCGTTCAAACAGATCAACGCAGAATCGCTTATGATCGGTTGATCTTAGCAGCAGGATCTGCACAAGAATCAGAAATTCTCTTACCGATGAATGAAGCCGCATTGACCTATAAAGATTACGGCGCTGCCAAGCAATTTATTCAGGAATTAGATCAGGCAGAAACGATTACGATCGTTGGGGCTGGACAAGCAGGTATGGAAGCAGCCAACACATTAACGGCGCTAGGAAAACAAGTCCAACTAGTGGAATCAATGACGTATCCTTTATTCAAATATTTTGATCAATCGTTTCTGGCTCCTTTTTTAGATGAATTAGCACAAATAAAAAATCTGCAGCTTTATCTGGCAGAACCTACCATTGCCATTGAATCCACGGAAACAGGCTTCCGAGTGGAGACCGCCAATCGGACATTGCTCAGCGCGCTTGCATTGACGACCGTCAATGTCCGACCGCGGCCGCACCCAGCATTTCAGCAGCTGCGCTTGCACAGTGATCATACGATTTGGACGGATGCTTATTTGGAAACTTCCGAAAAGGGTATTTTTGCTGTCGGTGACTTGATTCAGATCTACAGTCCAATTACACGGGATACGGCTTATATGCCATTGGTAAACAATGCAGTTCGTTCCGGAATCGCTGCTGCGCATAATTTGCAAGAAAAAAAAGAACCTTTTCGCGGCGGCTTACGGACAGTGGGAACCCATCTGTTTGGCTGGTATCTGGCTAGTACAGGAATGACTGAATCAGATCGCTTCTTTTATGAACAAGAAATTACCGTCAAAAAATTTACCGCTAAAGCTTCATTAGTAGATGACACACTGATCCACGGGAAACTGATCATTGCCAAGACAAGCGGGCAAGTATTGGGCGCTCAGTTACTGTCAAAGTACAATCTCTTAGAAAAAATCAACCTGCTGGCATTTGCCATTGAAAAGGAGAGCACATTGTCAGAGTTAGCGCAAAAAGATTTCTTTTTTCATCCTCATTTTACTGATGTCTTTGAACTGTCCAATGCGATTGCTTTAGGAAGTGCTGCCAATGAAATTTGAACAATTATTAGAAAAAAAAGAAGCCAAGCAATTACAGCTACTGAAAAAGCTGCTTCTAGTTGGAGGTGAACTAGAGCTTCATGAGATGGCTGCTTACCTTAGGATCAGCAAACCATCCTTAGAAAAATATGTTGATGAGTTATTTCTATATTTAGCTCCTTATTCTGATCAATGCCATCTTTTTTATCAAGGTTCATCATTAGTTCTAGAAACGGGCCCAGAGTTCTCGTTGAATCAGATTGAATATGTGTTCTACCACTCGTCGATCAAATTTCAAGTGCTGGAACATGTATTGATCAATCAAGAAATCGCCACGATTCCGTTAGCGCAAAAATTAATGATTAGTGAATCCTCCCTGTTTCGCAAAATCAAAGAATTGAATCAAGTGTTGGCAGAATTTGGATTAGAGATTTGGCAGGGGAAACTCATGGGAGAAGAAGCTCAGATTCGCTATTTTTATTTTCAGCTGCTTTGGTACTTAAATTCTTTCAAGAGTCAGCCATTACCGATTGATACAAAATTTGTGGGACTGATCGCTCGTGGGCTCAATCTGACCTTTACCGAGGAAGCACAGCAACGGGTCAGTTTGTGGCTGAAGATCATGAAGTATCGTTTGAAAGCGCCCGGACAATCGTTTCAAAGACTACGGGAAAACATGGCGTTTTATGAGAAAGATCCATTGTATCAGCAACTGCGGGAACTTGTCTTTCGCAGTTTTGGGCATTATGCACTGGAAGTTCGTGAAGAAGAGGCGATGCTCCATTTTGTTTTCTTGCTTTCCTTTTCCGTTTTCTCTGAACAAGATTTTCGCCAGTACATGCTGCAACGCTCCCGATTTACGCCGACAGCACTTACCGATACGCTGATCTTGGAACATATCTTGCATTTGTATCGACCGGCTGTCCCGCAAGAAATCGAAGCCAATTGTTATTTTCATCTTTCTCAGATCCATAGTCGTTTGTATTTTTTTAAAGGAGATGTCGAAGTTTTTGATCGAGAAAATATTTGGCAATTAGAAGCAAAACTCTCAAGTCGTAATATTCGCCAGATCAGTGAACGTTTATTGAATACTGCTGTACAAGAAATGAAGCTGGAAGCATCAGAAGAAAATACATTGTATATGATGACCATGGTCAAATATTTGAGTGTCCTGACGATCATTGATTACCAAATCAATCGGGAATTTCGGGTAGGCATCGCGTTGAATATGGATGCACTTTTCAAAGAGGCAGTCTTTTATATGTGGCTGCTGTACTTAAAAAATTTGAATGGGGTCGTCGTTGAGCGCTATGCTAAAGAACAAGACTATGATCTGATCTTGACGAATTATCCGATTGAAACATCGATTCCTACATATCGGATCAGTGAGTTAGGGACGACTTACGATCGAGAAAAAATCAAAAAGATGATTCGCGAACGCTTCAACTAATGGCGTTTTTCCAGATTTCGTCAATTTCTTAGAAAATCTCTAAAAAGTTGACGAGATCACTACAGGTAATTCGAGTAAGATAAATGTAAGAAAACGGTATCAAAAGAATAAATCAACCATTTAAAAGGAGAGAGAAACATGGCAGAGAAAAACTATATTATGGCAATCGATCAAGGAACTACAAGCTCAAGAGCAATTATTTTTGACCGCAACGGACA
The DNA here is from genome assembly GCF_051714805.1 of Enterococcus sp. AZ091. NCBI lineage: Bacteria > Bacillati > Bacillota > Bacilli > Lactobacillales > Enterococcaceae > Enterococcus > Enterococcus sp. AZ091. The sequence goes on from NZ_JBIOSO010000001.1 coordinate 1,178,399, forward strand.
AAATGTCGGTAGTTCGCAAAAGGAATTTCCCCAATATTTTCCAAAATCTGGTTGGGTAGAACACAATGCCAATGAAATCTGGAACTCTGTTCAATCGGTTATCGCGGGAGCCTTTATCGAATCTGGGATTCGACCTGAAGCAATCGCCGGAATCGGGATTACCAACCAACGGGAAACAACAGTTGTTTGGGATAAAAATACCGGTCAACCGATCGCCAATGCGATCGTTTGGCAATCGCGCCAATCTTCTCCGATTGCTGACCAATTGAAAGCCGACGGACATACAGACATGATCCATGAAAAGACAGGGTTAGTGATCGATGCTTACTTCTCTGCTACGAAAATCCGCTGGCTGCTTGATAATGTGGAAGGTGCACAAGAAAAAGCAGAGAATGGAGATCTACTATTCGGTACCATTGATTCGTGGCTTGTCTGGAAACTGACAGATGGGCAAGTCCACGTGACGGATTACTCCAATGCGAGTCGGACCATGCTTTATAACATCCATCGTTTAGAATGGGATCAAGAAATTTTGGATTTGTTAAATATTCCAGCATCCATGTTGCCGGAAGTCAAAAGCAACTCCGAAGTTTACGGCCATACTCGCAGCTATCATTTTTATGGCAGTGAAGTACCGATTGCTGGGATGGCAGGGGACCAACAGGCTGCTCTCTTTGGGCAAATGGCTTTTGAAAAAGGCATGATCAAAAATACGTACGGTACAGGGGCGTTTATCGTTATGAATACCGGAGAGGAACCACAATTATCCGACAATGATCTGTTGACCACGATCGGCTATGGAATCAATGGTAAAGTATACTACGCATTGGAAGGTAGTATTTTTGTTGCCGGCTCAGCGATCCAATGGTTGCGGGATGGCTTACGTATGATCGAGACGTCTCCGCAATCTGAAGAATTAGCGGCAAAAGCGACTGGCGACAATGAAGTCTATGTCGTACCAGCCTTTACGGGATTAGGTGCACCTTATTGGGATTCTGATGCTCGGGGAGCAGTTTTTGGCTTGACCCGCGGGACAACGAAAGAAGACTTCGTGCGGGCGACCTTGCAGGCTGTCGCTTATCAATCGAAGGATGTCATCGATACCATGAAAAAAGATTCAGGGATCGATATCCCATTGTTGAAAGTGGATGGCGGGGCTGCTAAAAATGATCTTTTGATGCAATTCCAAGCAGATATCTTAGATATTGAAGTGCAACGGGCAGCCAATCTTGAAACGACAGCACTGGGGGCGGCTTATTTAGCTGGCTTGGCCGTCGGCTTCTGGAAAGACCTCGACGAATTGAAAGCAATGGCAGAAGATGGTCAACTCTTTACACCAGAAATGCCAGCTGATGAACGTGAGAACCTTTATGAAGGATGGAAACAAGCAGTGGCAGCGACTCAGATGTTTAAATTCAAAGTGAAGAAAGAAGGCGAGTAAGCCATGACTTTTTCTTATAAAGATCGGCAACAAGCCCTAGCAGAAGCAAAAAATACGACCTATGATGTATTGATCATTGGTGGCGGAATCACTGGTGCTGGAGTCGCCGTGCAAACGGCAGCTGCCGGCATGAAAACGATTTTGGTAGAAATGCAGGATTTTGCTGAAGGAACCTCCTCTCGTTCGACGAAACTGGTTCATGGGGGCATCCGCTATTTGAAAACATTTGATGTCGAAGTTGTGGCAGATACAGTGAGGGAACGAGCGATCGTGCAACAGATCGCTCCCCATATTCCTAAACCAGATCCCATGCTTTTACCTATCTACGATGAGCCCGGTGCAACCTTCAATCTTTTTTCTGTCAAGATTGCCATGGATTTGTATGATCGTCTGGCAAATGTAACAGATAGTAAATATGCCAATTATACGTTGACGAAAGAAGAAGTATTGGAACGAGAACCGCAACTGCAACATGAGAACTTGACCGGAGGCGGAGTCTATCTGGATTTCCGCAACAACGATGCCCGTTTAGTGATCGAAAATATCAAACGGGCCCATCAAGATGGTGCTGCAATGATCAGCAAAGCCAAAGTTGTCGGTATGCTTCATGATGAACAAGGAAAAATCAATGGTGTTCAAGTAGAAGATCAATTAACGAAAGAACAATTCGCCATCCATGCGAAAGTTGTGATCAATACCACTGGACCATGGTCTGATATCGTTCGAGAATTAGATAGCAATGATAACTTACCGCCGCAAATGCGCCCAACCAAAGGTGTCCATTTAGTGGTGGATCGTGAAAAGCTGAAAGTACCTCAGCCAACTTATTTTGATACTGGCAAGAATGATGGTCGGATGGTTTTTGTGGTTCCTAGGGAGAACAAGACGTATTTTGGTACGACAGATACGGATTACACGGGCGATTTTGCCCATCCGACTGTTACGCAAGAAGACGTCGATTATCTTTTAGAGATCATCAACCATCGCTTTCCAGAAGCTGCGATCCAACTGGATGATATTGAAGCTAGCTGGGCGGGGTTACGCCCGCTGATTACGGCTAATGGCGGTTCTGATTACAACGGCGGAGCTAAGAGCAAACTTTCGGATGAAAGCTTTGATCAAATCGTGCAAACTGTAGAAGCGTATTTGGACGATCACCGCAAACGCCCGCAAGTCGAAAAGGCGATCAAACAAGCAGAGGAACGTCTAGAAGCCAGCAGTGTGGATCCTTCACAAGTTTCTCGGGGCAGCAGCTTGGAAATGTCTCAAGACGGACTGTTGACACTGGCCGGAGGCAAGATTACAGATTATCGGTTAATGGCTGAAGGCGCCGTCAAACGAATCAATGAATTACTGGCTGCAAAAGGGCAGCAGTTTGAATTAGTGGATTCCACGCGTTATCCGGTATCTGGCGGCGAAATTGATCCGACCAATGTCGAGGACGAACTGGCGCAATTGGCGAAAACCGCCGAAGCTGCCGGTTTTTCCCCAGAAGATGCGCGATACTTGGCCGATCTTTACGGTTCAAACTTACCGATAGTCCTTACCTATAAAACCACGTTTGCGGGGCTGGATGAAAAAGAAAGCACGGCATTGAATTATGCCTTGCAAGAAGAACTGGTTCTGACCCCTGTGGATTATTTATTGCGACGAACCAATCATGTTCTCTTTATGCGAGATACGTTGGATCAGATCAAAGTTGGTGTGATCGATGCAATGGCGGATTATTTTGAATGGACAGCTGCAGACAAGCAAATGTATGCCGAAGAATTGGATCAAGTAATTGCGGAATCAGATTTGAGTGCCTTAAAAGGAGGAGAATGATATGAGTGATGCAACACAAATCTTTAGTGAATTTCTGGGAACGGCAATTTTAGTTTTACTGGGGGATGGTGTTTGTGCGGCAGTCAACCTTAAAAAGAGTAAAGCAGAAGCTTCCGGCTGGATCGTGATCGCGACAGGCTGGGCAACAGCTGTGACGATTGCTGTTTATGCCTCTGGCTTCATGGGACCTGCCCATTTGAACCCTGCTGTAACGTTGGGAATGGCAATGACGGGTAATTTTTCTTGGGGATTGGCGGTACCTTTCATGTTGGCACAGTTAGCAGGCGGGATCGTCGGTGCAATTCTTGTTTGGCTCAATTACTTGCCGTTATGGGATGAAACAGAAGATCAAGGCGCTATTTTAGGGACATTTGCCACTGGACCTGCCGTTCGTAACTTAGCCGCGAATACGATGACCGAAGTGATCGGTACGTTTGTTTTAGTATTTGGCTTGTTGGCATTTGGTGCAAATACCTTTACGGATGGCTTGAACCCAATCGTAGTCGGAATCTTGATTTTGGCGATCGGTCTTTCTTTAGGCGGACCGACAGGATATGCCATCAACCCAGCTCGAGATTTAGGTCCGCGGATCGCCCATCAAATTTTGCCCATCAAAAATAAAGGAACATCTGACTGGGGATATGCGTTTGTACCAATCATTGGACCTTTTATCGGTGCAGCATTGGCAGCCGGACTATTCATGATTTTACCGCTCTAATTGACTCATTGATCTTTTAAACGATAGCGATCTGCTAGATGGCTATCGTTTCTTTTTTTTGATAAATTCCTTCGTTTGATTGAATTCTTCCAGCGTTTGATTGAATTCTTCCAGCAAAAGTGGTTAAATAAAGAAGCTGAAAAAAGAGCAAAGGAGCATGTATGTGAAAAAAATTTTGCGTGTTTGTTTATGGCTTGTCGGTATTCTAGTAATACTAGCATTAGTTGTACTGATTGCTTTTCAAGTGTCACCTCGTCCAGGGGCCTATCTGATTGGAAAAATGTTTAATGACGAGGTGAAGATCACAGATGAAACCGCGTATCAAAAAAGTTTGCTTCATGTGACGGTAAAAAATGATCTGACCTATACTTCTGACTATGATCGTAGTACATTTGACCTCTATTATCCCCAAGGTGCTTCGAAAGTACCAGTTGTTTTCTGGGTGCATGGTGGTGGTTACGTCGGTGGTGATAAGGAAGGGGCCAAAGAATTTGCGACCTACTTAGCAGATCGCGGACAAGTGGCAGTGGTTTCATTGAACTATGAGTGGGCTCCTAGTCTAGAATACCCAGGGCAAGTCAAACAAATCAATCAAGCCTATCAATCGATCAAGAAAGAGGCAGCGCAATATCCAATGTTAGACTTTAAAAAAGTCATTTTTGGTGGAGACTCTGCCGGCTCACAGATTGCTGGGCAATTCTTAGCGATCCAAACCAATTCGGATTACGCCAAAGATATGAAGATGACGCAAGTGATCCCATCAGGAGATATAAAAGGATTCATTTCTTATTGCGGACCTGTTGACTTGAAGCAAATGGCTCATCAAACTTCTGATGATCGCTTCATGAAATTCTTTGTTAAAACAGTCGCGTGGTCTTTATTAGGAACCAAAGATTGGAAAAACAGTAAAGAATTGCAGCAAGTGTCATTAGTCAATAAATTGACCAAAGAATTTCCGCCAACCTATATCACGGATGGCAATGCCTATTCTTTCCAGGATCAAGGAATCGCTTTTGATCAGAAGCTTCAAGAGCTAGATGTGCCAGTTAAATCTCTCTTTTACAAAGATGTTCCTGAGGCAGTCAATCATGAATACCAATTTGATTATTCGCTAGAAGAATCAAAGAAATGTTTGGATGAAACTCTCGACTTCCTTAAAAATGTGATGCTGTAAGGCTTCAAAACGCGAAAAAAAGTTGACCCTAATAAAAGGTCAACTTTTTTTAATCTCCTAGACCGATGAAATAGTCATCATCTTTCATTGCTTCTACCGTTCCTAATAGATAGCCATTCCCCACTTGAGAGAAGAAATCGTGATTGCTGGTTCCGGTAGAGATACCATTCATTACGATCGGATTGACATCATTGGCCGTATCTGGAAACAGGGGATCTTGGCCTAAGTTCATCAATGCTTTGTTTGCATTGTAGCGCAAGAAGGTTTTGACTTCTTCCGTCCAGCCGATCGCGTCATACAATTCTTCGGTGTACCGTTCTTCATTTTCATACAATTCATACAACAAATCGTACATCCAGTCCTTCAAACGCTGTTGTTCTTCTTCAGGAAGCTCATTGAAACCTAATTGGAATTTGTAGCCGATATACGTTCCATGTACCGATTCATCACGGATAATCAGTTTAATGATCTCTGCAACGTTAGCCAATTTATTATTGCCTAAATAATAGAGCGGTGTATAAAAACCGGAATAAAAAAGAAACGTTTCTAGAAAAACACTCGCAATTTTCTTTTCAAGGGGAGTACCGTTCTTATAGATCTCATTGATACGTTCTGCTTTTTTTTGCAGATAGGGATTCGTATTGGTCCATTCAAAGATTTCATCGATCTCGGCTTTTGTATTCAATGTGCTAAAGATAGAAGAATAACTTTTGGCATGGACGGATTCCATGAATTGAATATTGTTCAAAACAGCTTCTTCATGGGGCGTGCGTACGTCTTTACGCAGCTGATCCATTCCGCTTTCTGATTGAACCGTATCGAGCAGTGTTAGCCCGCCGAATACATAACCAACCGTTGTTTTTTCTAGATCTGAAAGTGTCCGCCAATCATCTAAATCATTGGATAATGGAATACGCGTATCTAGCCAGAATTGTTCTGTCAGCTTTTCCCAAGTTGATTTATCGATGATGTCTTCAATCGCATTCCAGTTGATTGCTTCATAATAAGTTTTGCCCATCTTAGGTTCCTCCAATAGTAGTCTTGATACCAGAGACAAGAACAAAAGGAGCCTACCTGATTGTCAGTCGCAAATGCCTTCAACCTTTCGGGAGGATCTCTAATCCATCTCGATCATGCTTTGGTGAAGACATTTGATTCAATCAGGTAGTTTTTTTGTTCTTAGTCAGTGCTTAGCTTAGCGTGCGTGATTAAATCACACAGCTTTCGCATTGATTGCTGCCGATTTCTTCTGCGTCATCCGTAAAGGTCCGTACATAATAAATCGATTTGATCCCTTTATGGAACGCATAATGACGCAGAATGTTCAAGTCACGGGTTGTCTGTTTACTGGTTTCTTTCCATTCATAGAGCCCTTCTGGAATATCTGAGCGCATGAAGAGGGTCATACTCATTCCTTGATCCACGTGTTTTTGTGCAGTTGCATAAACATCGATAACTTTACGCATATCCATATCATAGGCTGAGCGATAGTAACCAATCGTATCATTGCTCAAGTAAGGTGCAGGATAGTAAATCTTCCCAATTTTCTTTTCTTGCCGTTCTTCGATCATTCGTGTGATTGGATGGATACTCGCACTTGTATCATTGATATAAGAGATAGAACCATTTGGCGCAACGGCTAAACGGTTTTGGTGGTACAAGCCGTCTTTTTTGACTGCTTCTGCCAATGCGGCCCAATCTTCTCCAGAAGGAATAAAGACACCGTCGAATAACGCTTTGATTTTGTCTGATTTTGGTTGGTAATCCCCTGTGATATAGTCTGTGAAATAGCTGCCATCCGCATAAGCTGATTTCTCAAAGTTATGGAACACTTCGCCCCGTTCTTTGGCGATGTTATTGCTTTCTACAAGTGTCCAGTAGTTGAGCAACATAAAGTATAAGTCTGTGAATTCTAATGATTCAGGAGAACCATATTCCATTTGATTCTTCGCAAAATAGGTATGCAAGCCCATTGCACCTAAACCAATCGTATGGTTCAACGCATTTCCATTTTGAATAGAAGGAACAACGTCGATGTCAGAAGCATCTGTAACAAAAGTCAACGCGCGAGTCATGGCACGGACGGATTTTCCAAAATCAGGACTGTCCATCAAATTGACGATGTTTGTTGAACCAAGATTACAACTAATGTCGGTACCAAGTACTTCATATTCTTGCTTGCCGTTGATCACAGAAGGTTCTTGCACTTGGAGGATCTCGGAACAAAGGTTACTCATAATGATCTTGCCGTCGATTGGGTTGGAACGATTGGCCGTATCAATATTGATGATATAAGGATAGCCGGATTCTTGTTGCAATTTCGAAATTTCGTTTTCAAGATCCCGGGCTTTGATTTTGGTTTTACGAATTTTAGGATTCATGACTAAATTGTCGTATTCTTTGGTGATGTCGATATAAGAGAACGGGATACCGTATTCTTTTTCGACACTATATGGGCTGAATAAATACATATCTTCATTTTTACGGGTCAATTCATAGAATTTATCAGGAACGATCACACCAAGAGAAAGAGTCTTGACCCGGATTTTTTCATCCGCATTTTCTTTTTTGGCAGATAAGAAACTGATGATATCTGGATGGAACACGTTGAGATAGACGACACCAGCACCTTGACGCTGTCCTAGTTGATTGGAGTAGCTAAAGCTATCTTCGAACAATTTCATGACTGGCATCACACCGCTAGCAGCTCCTTCGTAACCTTTGATAGGCGCGCCAGCTTCCCGCAAGTTAGACAACGTGATCCCTACGCCGCCGCCGATCCGAGAAAGTTGCAATGCGGAATTGATCCCCCGACCGATTGCGTTCATATCGTCGGTCAACTGGATCAAGAAACAAGAGACCAATTCACCTCGGCGTTTGCGGCCAGCATTCAAGAAAGAAGGCGTTGCCGGTTGATAACGCTGATAGATCATTTCATCAGCCAAAGCCAAAGCTAATTCTTCATCGCCATCTGCAAAATAGAGAGCATTGAATGCCACACGGTCTTCATAACTTTCCAAATAGGCTGTTCCGTCATTGGTTTTCAATGCATATTGAGAATAAAATTTGTACGCTGCCATGAAGGACTTGAAGGTAAAATGCTGTTCAGATAGAAACTGATAAAGTTCTTCGATAAACGCAGGACGATACTTACGAATGAAAGCTTCTTCTAAGTAGTCATGTTCAATCAAGTAATTGATTTTGTCAGTAACTGTATCGAAAGTCATCGTATTTGGCTCAACATTTTCTTTGAAAAAAGCCGCTAGTGCTTCTTTATCTTTGTGTAGAGGGATCTGTCCATCAACGGGGCGGTTGATTTCATTATTCAATTTAAAGTAGCTTACATCCTTGATTTCTTTTAAGCTCATAAAAGGCAACCTCTTTCCTTGTTTTGATCGTATAAAAAAGGATCTGCAGGTCTTGACGACTGACAAATCCTCCAAAAACACATTGGTTAAGTTACTGCTTAGCTGGCCAATTGACGTAATTGATCCGGACGGAAGCCAATGATTGTTTGTGCATCAGAAGTGATGATCGGAACGCTTTGGAATCCTTGTTCTTTCAAAAACTCAATTGCTTCAGGCTGGTTGTCAATATTGATTTCTTCAAAAGAAATATGATTATCGCTTAAAAAGCGTTTTGCCATTTTACATTGCATACAGTTGTTTTTTGAAAATAGTTTAATATTCATAATGATTTCCTCCGAGTCAGTAGTAGTTATAAATCTAGTATAAATAAGTCTAGGAGAAAGTCAACGAAAAAACACTATATCTAGTGCTTGTGAAAATTACATACACTATTTATAGTGTTTATCTGGTTTTTATACAACCGAAAAAAGCCGATTTTTCCTAGGAAATCGCGATTTTTAGCCAAAAAGATCCGAGAATATGCAATGGATGTGAGTAAAAAAAATTCGAATTGTGAACGAACTTTCAAGTTCATCTGTGAAACAGATTGACTTTAGTCCTAAATCGCTCTATTATAATGATAATCATTCTCAATTGAACGGATAAATAATAGGAATCTTTCACAAGAGGAGGAAGAAATCATGAAAATGGCGCAAACAGAGGCTTCCAAAATATACCAAATCGAAGCGATCGCGACACCAAAGAACGTCACGGCGCATTTAAATGATTTGGGTCTTCGGGTAGGCGTTGACATTCTCATGGTTCAAAAAAACCGCAAAAGCGGCATCATCTTGCATCGGGACAACCGGATCGCATTGGATGCCAGCGTCATGGAGCAGATTGACGTGTCCGAAAGACAACAGCAGACGGTTTTGACTTCTCTGGATCAATTACATGTAGGAGAGCAGGGCAAGGTGGTAAAAATTGCAACGACTGGTGCTTTGCGGCGGCGATTGATGGATATGGGGATCACCAAGAATGTGCCGATTCATATCGTGAAACTAGCGCCACTAGGTGATCCGATCGAGATTCGCTTAAGAGGGTATGAATTGTCGCTGAGAAAACAAGAAGCAGCTTTCGTCTTTGTTGAAAAAGGAGTAGAGGAATGACCTATCAATTCGCATTAGTCGGCAATCCCAATAGCGGCAAAACTAGCACCTTCAACCAACTGACGGGGGCCAAGCAAACCGTTGGGAACTGGCCGGGAGTGACAGTCGAACGAAAATCAGGAAAGCTCCGTAAAGCCAAAGAAATCACGATCCAGGATTTGCCGGGTATCTATTCATTGTCTCCTTATACTCCTGAAGAAGTGATCTCGAGAAATTATTTGGCAGAAGCCCCCATCGATGCTGTCTTAGATATCGTTGATGGAACGAACTTGGAGCGGAATCTCTACCTCACTTTACAATTGTTGGAAATGGGTCTGCCTACAATAGTGGGAATCAATATGATCGATCTTTTAAAGCGCAAAGGGATCCAGATCAACTTTGAGAAGCTGTCCTATGGTCTAGGCGTACCTGTCGTTGGCTTCAGTGCTTTAAAACAACATGGATTGAATAAGCTGATTGATGCCGCAAAGAAAAAAGCTGGGAATGGCGACTCAGTGGTTGTCTATGATTCCCGTTTGGAGGCTGCCTTAGCAGAGATCAAGGCCCTTTTGCCCGAAGAGATTTCTGAAAGCAAACGACGTTGGATTGCCATCAAACTGTTTGAAGGCGATGAATTGATTCGTCAACAAGTCACTTTGACGCCGAGCAATGAAAAAGAATTAGCGGAAATTATCAAAATCACGGAAATGATTTTTGACGAGCACAGTGATGCGATTATAGTAAATGAACGGTATGAATTCATTCAGCAGTTGTTGGCTTTAGCAACGATCAAGGAAGAGGAATACCGCTTGTCCTTAAGTGATAAAATCGACCGTGTGTTGACCCACCGCCTACTGGCACTACCGATTTTTGCCTTTTTCATGTGGGGAATCTACTTCTTATCCATCCAAACGATTGGCACGATGGGCACAGACTGGGTCAATGATGTGTTATTTGGCAGTTGGGTTCCGGATATTCTGCAGCAGCTGATGAACCAATGGCAGGTGGCACAATGGCTGCAGGAATTGATCCAAGATGGGATCGTGGCAGGTGTCGGGGCTGTCCTTGGATTTGTCCCTCAAATTTTTGTGCTCTTTTTTTGTTTGGCTTTATTAGAAGATTGTGGCTACATGGCACGAATCGCTTTTGTGATGGATCGTTTGTTCCGGAAGTTTGGCTTATCTGGGAAATCCTTCATTCCGATGCTGATCGCTACTGGCTGTGGGGTTCCAGGAGTCATGGCGAGCCGAACCATCGAAAATGAAAAAGATCGCCGTTTGACCGTTATGGTCACGACTTTTATGCCTTGTTCTGCCAAACTGCCAATCATTGCACTGATTTCCGGGGCGTTCTTTCCCGAAAGCTCATGGGTCGCACCATCGGCTTACTTCATTGGGATGGGAGCCATTGTTTTATCAGGCATTGCATTGAAAAAGACCGCTCTCTTTGCCGGCGATCCAGCGCCTTTTATCATGGAATTGCCTGCCTATCATTTGCCGCAACTAGGAACCGTGTTGAAAAGTGCGATTGATCGAGCCGTAGCTTTCATCAAAAAAGCCGGAACAATCATCTTCGTTGCATGTATCTTTATCTGGTTTACTTCTAGCTACAACTTTACCTTTGATCGAGTGGGGGAAGAAGAAAGCATCTTAGCCTTTTTCGGCCGTTTGTTAGCACCGATTTTTGCGCCACTAGGCTGGGGCACTTGGCGAGGTGCCGTGGCGACCATTACAGGATTGGTGGCAAAAGAAAATGTCATCGGGACTTTTGGGATTTTGTACGGCCAAAGTGGGGTTTCTGAAACCGGTACAGAGATCTGGCAAGTGCTGCGAGGCGATTACACCCCAGTAGCCGCCTACTCCTTTTTGATTTTTAACTTATTGTGTGCCCCTTGTTTTGCGGCCATCGGCGCGATCCATCGTGAAATGGGGGATAGCAAGTGGACTTGGTTGGCTATTAGTTACCAGTGTGGACTGGCTTATTGTGCAAGTCTGATTGTTTACCAATTCGGGCATATCTTCTTTGAAGGAGGGCAACTGACAGTAGGAACCTTGGCAGCGTTGATTGTTCTTGGTTTGTTGCTGTTTGCTCTGATAAAGAGACCCCAACAAAAAAATTCACCACTATTACAAGTAGTCGGAGAAGTAATAGGAGGCGAAAAATGATTGCAACGATTCTTTTAAGTCTAGTGATCTTTGGCTATGCAGGAAAAGTGCTTTATCGAATGGTCAAAAAAGGCAGTTGTTCTGATTGCCACCAAAGCTGTCCGGTAAAGCATGAAGAGAAAATCTTAAATCATTCATGAATCTTACGCCAGTTTTATTAGGTAACTAGCGAGTATGAGTAAAGCAGTTAGGCAGAAATGCCTAGCTGCTCTTTTTATGAGAAAGGGCTATCAAAAGAACTGTTTCTTTAGTATGATTAATTATATATATAATATTTATTTGCTATATATAGTTCTTTTATCGAAAAGAAATTAGCGATTTTAGCCCATTCAAAGCAGAAAAGCAAGAAACCGTGCAATGCATAACGTGATAGGTAATGAGAAAATGTTGACAAAGAAGGCTAATATTGGGAAGGCGGAGAGCAGCAATGAGGCAACAACGAAGGATTGAACAACGGAAAAGACAGCTTCTATGGGCATTGGGCATAAGTTTACTGCTTGTTACGATTGCCGTTAGTTATTGGCTGATTCACACCATGCGTACTGGGACTGATTCGTCAACAAGCTCCCCAGATAACCAAGTGTCACTTTCTACTTCCAGCCAAGAAACAACAACAGCCTCTCAATCGTCGAAAATTACTCTGACAGCAAGTGGCGATATGCTCTATCACAGACCAGTTTATATGAGTGCATTTGATGGGAAACGCTATGATTTTGACAATGACTTTGAGCAGGTGCAACCGTTGATCGCTTCTGCCGATATTGCTTTTGGTGACTTTGAAGGCACCATCAATCCCAACAAAGAACTAGGCGGTTATCCTACCTTTAATGCGCCTCCGAATGTAGTAGAAAGTATCAAAGCAGCTGGTTTTGATGTGATTGATCTAGCCCATAATCATATTTTGGATACTGGAATCGAAGGGCTTAAAACGACTGCTAATGCTTTTCAGGAGATTGGATTGGAGCCGATTGGTGTCAATGTAAATGATCAAGGGATATTCGTCAAAGAAGCCAATGGCATCAAAGTAGCGATGCTGGCTTATGCTTACGGATTCAATGGCAATGAAGCTAGCTTGGCACCGGAAGAATATACGACCTATTTAAAAGATTTATCCATGGAAAAAGTAGCAGCTGAAATCAAAGAGGCAGAGAAAGTAGCCGACATCACCGTTGTTATGCCGCAACTCGGTGTAGAATATTCCTTAGAACCTACAGAAGAACAGCAGAAGATTTATCGACAAATGATCGACCTCGGAGCGGACATCATTTTTGGCGGTCATCCACATGTCGCTGAACCAACAGAAATCATCGAAAAAGACGGCGAGAAAAAATTTATTCTCTATTCAATGGGAAATTTGCTATCCAATCAACGCTACGAAACAGTCAACAACTATTGGACCGAGCGAGGGGTCATTCCAGAAGTCGAGCTCACAAAAGAAGGTGATCGTACATTTTTGAGTGATATCAAGCTGCATCCAACATGGGTCTCTAAAGAGCCGATCCCTGATCGTAGATATGACGATCCAGAGTTTGGCACTACCGAAGCCTATGATTTTCAAGTTGTACTGGCAGAAGAATATCTTCCTGGGGGGAAGTATGCGGATAAAGTACCCGAAGACAAACGCCAGCGAATCGAAACCGCGTATCATGAAATGATGGAGCTGCTAAATTTAAAATGGAAATAAGCAGCTGAATCTGTCTCACTAACCTATGACATGTATTAAGCAGACATCTTTTGAATCAAGATGTCTGCTTTTTTCTGTTTTATTCAGTGTTTAGATCAATGTGCAGCAGATCTTAAGAAGCATTTAGTCCAATTTTTCTAGTAATGGCACCTATAAGTTGAACAGAATGACAAAAACTGAGAGAGGGATAGCTGTTGTAAGTTGGTAAAACAGCAAAATTCAGCAAATTTCATTGGCTACAGTTCAGTTTTTCAAGCTTTTTTCTAGAAGAGATGAACGCAATCACTATTGCCGGTACCAGTGATATTGCTTATAGTAAACGCATACAAGAAGACTCGAGAATTCTTTGTACGAGAGGTGGTTAACTTTGTTAAGCGAATTATTAAAAGAAGACTATATCCAATTGGATATCTCAGTAGAAAATTTTGACGAAGCAATCAAAGCATCCGCACAGCCGCTATTGACTGCCGATGTCATCGAGAATGAATACATTTCATCCATCCTTTCCATTTATCATGAGATTGGGCCTTACATTGTTATTACGAAACAAATTGCGCTGCCTCATGCACCCATAGAGAAGGGTGCAAAGAAATTAGCATTAGGATTCACTCGATTAGAACGACCCGTCATTTCTGGTCATGAATCAAATGACCCCGTCAAGTTTTTGTTTCCTCTTAGCGCACCAGACAATGAATCCCATATTTCATTGTTATCCGAACTGGCTGAGTTGCTGGGCAACAAAGACTTTCTGGAATTATTAGGAAGGATGACCGAAAAAAAAGAGCTAATCGCATTTCTAAAAAAATTTGAAGGAGAGAATAACTATGCATAAAGCATTGATTGCCTGTCGAGCAGGCGTAGGCTCAAGTCTGATGTTAAAAATCAAAGTGAATGAAGTCATCCGGGAAAACGACTTTCCAATCGAGGTGGAACATGCGTCTTTAGATGCTGTCTCCGGCTTTACGGGAGATTTGATCATTACTTTGACAGATGTTGCCAATGAATTAAGAGAAAAAAATTTACAGCAAACCATTATTGGGATCAACAACATCGTTGATAAGAAAGAAATCAAAGAAAAAATCGCAGCCGCATTAGTCTAAAAATCAATGAAGGAGAAACGCTCATGGATTTAATTATCAGTTTTCTTAGTACGCCAGCCGTACTTTTAGGTTTAGTTGCAATGATTGGGTTATTGGCCCAAAAAAAATCAATGACCGAAGTGTTGACTGGAACCTTTAAAACCATCATCGGTTTCTTAGTATTCAGTTCCGGCGGTTCGATCATGACTGGCGCACTACAGAATTTCAATACCCTATTCCAAAAAGGGTTCAACATCGTAGGGGTCGTTGCATCGCCAGAGGCCGCCACTGCACTAGCCCAAACAGAATTTGCATTTGTGACCAGTTGTACATTGATTCTCGGCTTTTTGATGAACTTAGTCATTGCTCGAATCACGCCATTTAAAAATATTTTCTTTACCACAGGACATAGTTTGTTTTTCGCTTGTGTGTTGTCATTGATTCTAAAGGCTCATCAGTTTGCTGATATTCCAGCGATATTAATTGGCGGAACATTACTCGGCTTTTTCTCTGCTGCGTTACCTCAGCTGTGCCAACCATTTATGCGGCGCATTACTGGCAGTGATGAGACCGCCATTGGACACTTTAACATGGTGGGTTATGCATTGTCTGGTTACATTGGGATGCTATTTGGTAAACACAAAGATAAAACAACGGAACACATCAATTTTCCTAAATGGTTATCCTTTTTTAGAGACTTCTTGATGGGCGTTGCGGCAGTTATGCTAGTGCTATTCTATATCTCCGCATTAAAAGCGGGACGAGATGTCACTCAAGAATTAGCAGGAACGACTCATTGGCTGGTCTTTCCTTTCGTGCAGGCATTTACCTTTACTGCGGGGATGTCGATCTTGATGACTGGTGTTCGCATGTTCTTGTCCGAAATTACGGCGGCATTTGTTTCGATCTCGGAAAAATTCATTCCAAATTCTCGTCCGGCATTGGATGTGCCAACTGTTTTCCCGTTTGCACCAACAGCAGTCATTGTAGGGTTCTTATCCTCTTATGTCGCTGGCTTATTGGGGGTGCTGATTATGGTAGTCTTCAAGTTTCCAGTCGTGATCATTCCAGCAGCCCATATTTGTTTTTTCTCCGGAGGAACAGCCGGCGTTTTTGGAAACTCTACTGGCGGTTGGCGGGGAGCGATTGCAGGGTCCTTTGTCATCGGGCTGTTACTCGCCTTTTTACCAACAGTTCTTTACCCGGTGTATGGTAGCTTAGGCATCGAGGGATCGACATTCCCAAATATCGACTACAACGTCATGGGAATCTTATTAGATAAACTATTAAGTTTGTTTGGTCAGTAATCGATCGCTAAGACATTTGTCATCAGCTGAACTTCTGAATCTTTGCACACAAAAAGAACTATCTCAAAGTGTGCAAAGATTCAGTGAAAACGAATCAGTGACAGAAAGGATTTTCTATGGAAACAACGAATTTAGCTTATTTTTTGCAAACAACCAAAGATGAGCTTACAGCTTATTTGAATGAGATCAATCAACAACAGTTGATTGATGCAGCTGAACTGATCGTTGCTGCAAAAAAAAAGAAGGGGCGTGTGCATGTGACTGGCATCGGTAAGCCAAGTCATGTTGCGGAATATATAGCAGCTTTGCTTTCTTCCACAGGCACTCCTACCTATTTTTTAGATGGAACTGAAACGATCCACGGCTCTGCCGGACAAGCCGAAAAAGGGGATGTCGTGATTGCTATTTCCAATAGCGGCGAAACAGAAGAATTGAAAAAATCGCTTCTTACTCTGAAAGCTTTAGGAATAAAAGTCATCGGAGTGAGTGGAGGTATCGACTCATGGCTGCAAAAACATTCCGATGCCTTCTTATTTGCTGGCATCACGAATGAAGGAGATCCGTTGAACAAGCCCCCACGAATCTCGATATTAGCAGAAATCATCGTTTTACAAAGCTTGTCGATTTTACTGCAGCAAGAAGCTGCCATTGATATTGATGATTATTATGCCTGGCATCCTGGAGGAAGCTTAGGGAGTGCTATCATGCAAGAAAGAAGTGTAGAAGAATGAAGATCGAAGGAATCATTACAGCCATGGTCACTCCTTTAGACGAGCAGGGAATCGATCGAGCAGCTACTAGAAGGCTAGTCAATCAATTGATTGCGAAAGGGATCTATGGGTTATTTATTTTAGGGACCAATGGGGAGTTTTATGCATTGTCTCATGCTGAAAAGCTCGAATTGGCAACGATCGTTGTGGAAGAGACTGCAGGTCGGGTACCAGTATTTGCAGGAGCAGGCGGGATTTCGACAGAAGCTGTCATTGATTTAGTGAATGAATTTCAAACCATTGGAGTCACAGCGGCTTCCATTATCACTCCTTATTTGATCAAGCTTACGGATCAAGAAGTGATCCAACATTACAAAATGATTGCTGCAAAGACAAAGCTCCCATTGATTCTCTACAACATTCCTAAGAATACTGGCATTTCGATCAATGAAACCATTTTTAAAGCATTGCTGAAAATACCCACTATTATTGGTATCAAAGATAGCAGCGGGGATATTGAAAACCTCAAAAGCTATCTCAACTTGAATGGACGAGATGACTTTTCTATTTTAGTAGGTTCTGACTCTTTGATCTTGCAAGCATTGGAATGTGGAGCTGATGGGGCAGTCGCAGCGACTTCAAATGTCTTAACGACAACTGACTTATCTATTTATCACGCATTTAAAATGGGAGAGATCCAGCAGGCAAGAAACTATCAATTAAGTATTGAAGACTTTCGCCGTATCTTAAAGTTCGGTACAGTACCCAGTGTCCTCAAATACAGCGTAGGTTGGATGGGGATTCCTGTTGGTGATCCTAAGCTGCCGGTGCTGCCAGTAGGTGAACAGGACTATCCAGAGATTCATCAAGTTTTAGCGGAATATCGAAAAGTGGAGGGATTCAATGAATAAGAAGCTCGCGATCCTCAACCGGATCCATAAAGAAAAAATCATGGCCATCGTACGGGTCGAAACAGTGGAACGAGCCGTTGAAATTGTTGAAGGCTGTAAAGCCGGTGGTATAACTTGCTTGGAAATCAGTTATACGAATAACAATGCCGGAGAAATCATCAAGCAGTTAAAGGAAATCTATCAAGATGAAATCGTTGTCGGTGCTGGAACCGTATTGGATAGCGAAACCGCCCGGGATGCGATTATACATGATGCTGAATTCATTATCTCACCAGCTTTTTCCAAGGAAGTCGCACAGATAAGCAATCGCTATCAGATCAGCTATATGCCAGGCTGTAGCTCGATTTCTGAGGTTTTAGAAGCTCTTGAAGCAGGGGCGGATATGATCAAAGCATTTCCAACGTCTTCTTTACATGGGCCCGGGATCGTCTCAACGATCAAAACACCATTGCCGTTTGTCCCGATCTTATCTTCAGGTGGCGTTTCTTTGACAAATGTTACAGAGTGGTTGAATGCTGGTGTAGAATGTATGGGAGTTGGAACATTATTGACAAAAGGCTCGCAAGCAGAAATCGCGAAGAATGCGACACGTTTGCGCAAGGAGATTGACACATTTATGGATTAACAAAGAGGGGAGTGAGGATCATGATCGATCAACGCACATTACAGCTGATACAGAAAATGATTCAAAAACCATTGATGGAGCAAGAGGAGATGATGCGCTTCTTTTCTCTGTCAAAAAATCAACTGGATTATGCAATTAGAAAAATCAATGAACTATTAAAAGCCAACAAACAGCCGTTGATTCGATCAGATCCTTATTTTATTCAATTAGCACCAAAAGCAAAAGCTTTTTTTCTGAATGATTTCCTAAACAGTGCTGTTTATACCCAGTATGAGATGAATAGTGAAGAACGGAAAAAATATATTTTTCTGATGTTGTTTTATTATGAATCAGACTATCTCTCTGTGAATCACTTCTTATCTGCGCTGCGTGTCGGCAAGACCACCTTTATGGCAGATATTAAAAAATTAGAAAAAGAACTGGCTCTGTCAATGATCACCATTGGTTATACGCGAAAAAACGGCTATGGGTTGATGGGGAATGAAGAAAATCTGCGCAATTTTTTTATGAAGATGATGTTTCATGATTTTGGGGATAATCAGGAGGAGTTTGTCTATCACTATTTCTTGGTCAATGAAAAAATTGATGGCTTCTCGCAGATTGAAGCTACTGCAAGGGAAAAACTAAAAACTTTTTCGTTAGAGTTAGTAGAAAATCGCTTGAATGAGTTTTCTTATTTGTTTACGATGATGCTTCCTCGCTTAAACAAGCAGTGGTTAGTTTTTTATGAAACCTATAATTACCAAACATTTTTTCAGATGAAAGAATATTTGTTTGCAAAAGAATTATTAGCAGAATTTTCCATCACAAATAAATCAGCCCAATTGTATGTCTGTGGGTGGCTGCTGGGGATGGCGCTAGGGGATACTACCTACCCATCAGCGGATTTTTCGATTATTCATGAATTGGTCGAGCGCATCATCAAACGCTTTGAACTGTTGTCTGGTATCCGCTTTAAAGACCAGCAAAAGGTCATCAATCAATTGTATAGTCACTTTCGACCAGCCTATTATCGCTTGTTTTTTCAATTGCCGATCATCAATCCCTTACATAAAAAGATTATTAAAGAATATGAAGATTTGTATCAGATTGTTCAAGAAACATTACGTCCCATCGGAAATCTTTTTGAACGCGGAATCCCAGAAGATGAAATCTCTTTTTTGACCATTCACTTTGCTTCTTTGATTAATGACTTTGATGAATATCAAGTCAATCAAAAAATTGGTGTGATTGTTTGTCCGAATGGAATCGGCAGCTCTGCCATGATCTATAATGAATTAAAAATGATTTTTCCGGACATTATTTTTATTGGACCCATTGAGACCAAAGAACTATTGCTTGAGCGCCCTGAATGTGACCTGATCTTTACTACGGTACCCAATGTCAGTCTTTATACACTGAAAAAGCCAGTTTATGTGGTAAATCCAATAATGACCAATGAAGAAAGAAATCAATTGATTCAAGAAGTTTACCATCAGCCCAGCGAAGCTATTTCTCTGATTGGGGTGGAAGAACTTATGGCTGTTATCAAAAAGCATGCGACAATCGAAGATGATAAAAGTTTGAAGAAAGAATTGCAATTGCTCCTTACCAGAAGAGAAGTCAATCCAGCTTATTCAGCAACCCTAGGCGAGGAAAGAAAGCCCGTTGCGTTGATTGATATGCTTAACCCACAGTACATTTTGACTAATATAAAAGTACGCTCTTGGGAAGAGGCATTCTATTTGGCAGCAACGCCACTGATCAAGGATCAAGTGATCTCACGTGGTTATATTGATACGATCATCCAAAACGTTCGCAAAGAAGGCCCTTTTTTCATTATCATGGATCAAGTAGCATTGCCTCACGCACGGCCAGAAGAAGGCGCGTTAAAGCTAGGCCTAGGCATCACAGTCTTACAAGAACCAGTGATAATCAACAAAAAAGCGTCGATTAAATACATCTTCACCCTCTCAGCAATTGATCACAGCAAACATCTATCTGCCATTGCCGAGCTCGTCGCTTTGTTGGAACAGGAAAGTTTTTTCAACTTACTCGAACAAGAAGCCGATCCTCAACAAATCTTTGATTGGATCGCATCTTTTCTCTTGAAAAATAAGCATATGGTTCCGATGTAATTGGACTGAATAACTACACCAGAGTGATCAACCCCCAAAAATCTAACTTATTGGGTTGCTTCAATAATCAGTGTTGTTTGTGACTCTTTCCACTACAACTGACACACGAAGATGTAGATAAGATAATACCACTGAACAGTCAAAGAGCATTTAGGTTACTTGATGAGAGATCATGCAATAAATCGATCGTGCTTTTAATCAGACGTATACGCTTGAGGTAGGTTATTTACATCTAATAAGGACATGGGAATCCTATCCTTATTGAATGAGGCACTATTTAAGTTATTCCGCTGAATCATGCAGTAAACCCGCTTATAACATCCAGAAGGATCATTTTTAATAATTAAATTAACATTTTTCATATAAAAAGAGCGAGAGCAATCATTGCGTATTATTGATTGCACTTGCTTTTTTTTAGATTCACTCCTTTTTTTAGTCAAAATGAAGGTAGAGATGAATTTGGGACAGCCTTTACCGTCAAGTTATACTATCAAAAGATTAGACTGAGGAGGGGTGTGGTGGAAAACAACAATTTAAGAAAAAAAATTAGACGATTTGTCATGATAGCAGTTTTGGCGCTATTGACTATTGGTCTCTTCCAAAAAGAAGTTTTTGCAGAAAACGTCAATACGTTCTCAATCCAACCACTAGATGAGAATGGAAATGTGAATGAGAATGGCTATTACCATATCATTGACGAGCCAGGAAAGCAACGCACTGTTCCAATTCGAGTGTATAACCTTTCTGAAGAAGAAATCAGCGTGAATGTGACCGTAAATCCAGCTTCTACGAATCAAAATGGAATCCCCAGTTATTTAGGGGAAGAAGCGTATGATGCTTCTCTCATTCATCGAATGGATCAACTGGTCGCAATTGAAGAGAGTGAACTCCTGATTCCTGCAGGTTCTTCGGTACTCACAACACTGATTATCTCCTTACCACAAGAAGAATGGGAAGGGGATATCCTTGGAGGCATTCGTTTTACTGAAAAAAAGAATCAGCAGAGTGAACAAACTGTGACTCATGAAGTCGCCTATACGGTAGGCATTCTTTTAAATCGAGTAGGCGGGTCAGCAGTTGAAAATGAATTGTCTTTAAATGAGGTGACCGCGTGTCAGCGTAATTATCGGAATCACATTGAAGCAAATCTACAAAATAGAGCTGCTGTGATTGTTCGCAACATGTCTATTCAGTCAAGCATTTATAGAGAAGGAAGTGGAACCCCTATCTATACATATGACGCATACGAGTTGCGAATGGCACCAAATTCTAATTTCAACTTTGGCATCCCTGCTGGAAATCAGCCAATTGAAGCAGGGAATTATGTTCTAAAGATGCAAGTAACAGCTGATGAAAAAGAGTATCGCTTTGAACAATCTTTTTCCATTACGAATGCGGATGCCCGGCAATTAAATCAAAGTGCGGTCAATCTAGAGCGGACGACATCCTACATGTCATATGGGATATTTGTCGGAATTGGCGTGATCCTCGTTCTTTTGGTGATGTGGTGGACTCGAAGGCAGACTCGGAGAAAAAAGAGAAGAAAACGACCCATGATATAAAAAGGACTGGCTTATCGGAGTCATCCAGCAAATTAAAGAGCATAAAATGCTTAATCGTAATGAAATGAATGAGCAGGATCTTGTGAAACTATGAAGGAACACCCCGTAAAATGAACTTTAAAAGGATAACGGAGGAAAGAAAATGAAAAAAACGACACGAACATTATCAATTGTACTTTTAGCAGCTAGTCTTGGATTGGGTAGCAAAATGGGGGATGCGGCAACTTATGATGACGCAGCGAATATTACGACTGAAGGAAAAGTGAATATCTTGGAAAATGACTCTTCAAACCCAGTCGTTCCTGACCCGGAGAATCCAGGAAATGAGGTTACTCCCGAAGAACCAACCAATCCTTATCCGGGACTTTTACGGATCAACTATGTATCAAACTTTGATTTTGGTCAGATTCAAAATGTCTCGCGTGCGATTGAACAAAAAGCGCGGCTCGATCATGTGTGGGTAAACGGTGAAGAAGTCTCGCGTGTGCCTTTTGTCGCGACAGAAGATCGCCGAGGAAGTGAACGGCTAGGATGGGAATTACAAGTATCACAGCCGAATCAATTGGCAGATGCGAGTGGTCATGAATTGATTGGGGCAACGATTACTTTATCCGGGCTGCGTTATGTGAATGCAACGGCTGCTACACCAATAGTCAATCAAAATGAGATCGTCCTCGGAGCAGCAGCACAAACGCTAGCCACAGCAGATGCCGCGCAAGGGTCAGGTGCTTGGGCATTAGCATTAGGACAATCAAATGGAGAAGGGCATACTGACGGTGTTGTATTGCGTATACCAGCCAATACCACAGCAAACAATACTGAATATTCTACTGCGATTGTTTGGGAGCTGGTTGCGGATCCGACTACAGGAATAGGTGGATAAATCACCCTAAATTCTTCTGGATTAATTTGAAGGGAAAGGCGCGATCAAATGAAAAGAAATGTCCTTATCACCATAGCAAGTTTACTCGTTACAGGGCACTTGCTTCCCTCGACAATCCTATTTGCGGAAACCGTTGATGCGTCAGAGAGGCAAAGGGCAGAAGACCAAAGTTCCACTCTTGATTCAGATGAACATCAATTTTTTGAACCTGTAGATGCAGAAGATCATGCGGCTGATGAATCAGAGGGAAACTTAGATTTGCTTGATTCAGGGTTGGATGAAGAGAACATTGATCCTGAATTAAGCACGATTCCAGACAGAACGGAAGAGTCTAAAACGATTCAACCAAGTGAACATAGCGGTTATTCTGACGAAACTGTGCTCACAGCCGAAGCAGTCCCTCAAAAGATAGGACTAGGTGGGAAATTTGTCGAGGAACGACTGAATGAGTTAGTGACAAACGTCAGGCTGAATGGAGATGAAGTCGCAGGTGAGGACTTTAAAGTCACTCTTTTGAATCAACCGAACACCACTTTCCTGGGAAATCTGCAAGTCCCAATCACCGTCGTACATGTAGAAACACAAGCAGCGACTCAGATAAATGTACCGGTGGAAGTGATATGGGGCCACTCGATATTTTCACGAGAAGCAGCAATCAGTGCTAGCACTGGAGTAATCAGTCTTCATATCAATGATAACGGACCATCTCTTGTTGCATCAGAAGGATTTGGCAATTCTTGGCCGAATCAAGTTACATCAAGACCACGTTATACGATTTATCGCAACGATTACACCAACCAAACGCTGCTTCCTTTTTTTACAGTAAACCAATCAAGAAGCAGTGTCGTACAAGCTTGGAACAATGTGTTAAACAATAGTCCGATTGACTTTGGTGATGTGATCGGATTAAGCGTAAATAGGTTCGCAGTAGCCAATCAGAATTACAATGGAGCCAATACATGGGTCACGAGAAATGAAGAACCTGTTCGAGAGGCGATTGGCTGGCCAGAGGCTCTGTATATGATGACACCAAGCGGCTTCCAATTGTTGCGAGTGAATCAATTAACGACGAATAAATTAACTTTTGCAGCTAGTAGTTCAACAGAAGAAATCCTTCAGAGAATGACAGAATTTTTCAATTTCCATGAAGAATTTACGGAACAGGAAAAAGAAGAGCTTTCGTTTGATTTGATCCGTTCTGATGCACTATTACCAGGCAAAGAAGGCAAAGCAGTTGTACAAGTGACACAAACAAAAGAAAATGGGTACCGTTTTTCAATGACGTACGAGGTATCCTTTGCAGTTGGACTTGGACGACTGGAATTTGCGGGAATTGCTCATGGCAATTTTGATTTTGGCGACGTCCTAAAAACGAGCCGTAGACAAAATATTTCAGCGCAAGGAGAGTCTGCTCCAACGATTATGGTCAGTGATTACAGTGATACTGCCCAGTGGAGCCTTTATGCGTCGATGAGCCCTTTTATAAATGAAAGAAATCAGGAGTTAAGAGAAGCAGCCATCGCTTTGAAGGACTTGAAAGTGATCGAATCTGTTCATACAGGTATTTCCATTCCCCAAAATACTATCCTGTTGGGAACCACCCCTCAAATGATTGCGGCAAGAGATGGATCAGGAACAAGAGATGAATACGGAAGAACAATCATTCAAATTGGAGAAGTAAAAGACCAGACATTAACCGGTGTTTCACTTCATTTGCCTGCCAATACACCTGTGGACAAGGGAGAGTATCAAGCAACAATTACTTGGGAACTAGTCGGGGATCCGACGATAGGAGGCATTCGATGAGAAAGAGAGTGGTCGTGTTTTTGGTCGGTCTATGCTTTTTTATCCCCGTCTTTTCAAGGAGCACAGTGATTGGACATGCGACAACAAATGAGAATCGTGCGGTTGTGAGCTTTTACCAAGAGGAAGAACCCACCCAACCAGACCTGAATGATCCAAGAACACTCCCACAAACTGGAAGCACCTTTTCTTATATAGGAATGCTAGGCGTAGTCATTGTCTTTGTGATGTGGTACTTAAAAAACAGAGAAAAAAAGGGTAGAAGGACAAATTGAAGATTTCACAGCGTGTTTGTAAAAGAGGGACATCTTTCGAGGCAAAGAACAGCAAAAAAAATTGGTTATACCATCGGCAGGCCCTTCATCAATAAGGAATGACGTGTCGTTTTGCAAAAAATCTGGGACTGTGACATAAGTCATCATCCAACAAGTTAAACCGAATAATATACGATTGCTAGGATGGACTCTTCGGACTTTTGCGACGAGGAGCCACTGCACCGCAGGAGCAATACTATATACTGTTCGGATATTGTTACTTGTAGGAGACTTATGGCACAGCCCCAGATTTTTTATTATGAGAAAGGGCTATTTAAAGAACTGATTCTTTAGTATGATTAATTGCAGATAGAAATAATCACATAAATATTAACTATCTATAAATGAATGCGCAAAAGCGGACATCTGAGCTGGTTGAATATCGTCAAACAGATAAAGGAAACGAATACTAGGGCTGCCACCACAGCAGCCATTCTAGCTATACCTTATTACGAAATAAACCCTAGAAAGGTTGGTAAGAATAGCAAGCTGTCAGCGAATAATATTTCTCCTAGAGTTGATTGAAAAAAACAGATACTTGGTTAAAAGCACATACAATAAGAAGTGACAGGTGAAGATCATTGAAAAGAGCTGAGTCATTGAATTTGATTTATCTACCAACTATGAAATTATTTTTATCCTATCGTTCTATTGATAGGAACTCTTGAAAAAATCTCATAGGAAGATGAGACAATAGAAGAACAGAAATTTGAGGTGACTTGATGAAAAAGTTAAATGTCAATTGGAATCAGTGGGGAAGTAGATTCATTTTTTGGATGAGTATTATCATTGCAACATTAATCATTCTAAACTATCAAATAGTGCTCAATCACTTAGGAAGATTTTTGCATATTTTGGCTCCGTTTGTTATAGGATTTATTTTTGCTTACTTGCTGAGTGGATTACAAAATCGTTTTAAAATGTTATTGGAAAAAATTCCGCTTCCAGCTATCCAATCAGCTAGCCATCCCTTGAGTATTGTTGTGTTGTATCTATCGATTCTTTTTCTTTTATTTATCATGTTAAGTTACTTGATTCCATTAATCATTAAAAATATCAACGATTTGATCGCTGCCATGCCGCAAATTCAAGAATCAGTGATTAGGTATGTACAAGAACTTGAGGAAAGGGGAATATTAAGACAAATTCCGTTTGAGCGTTTTTTATCAGAGCTCACGAAGAAGTTTTCCACGGAGAATCTTTCTGCAAACTGGCTACAAGTTGTTTCGTCATTAGGCGGACTTACAATAAATTTGTCAAGCTTCATCTTGAATAGTTTTTTATCGATTGTGGTTTCTATCTATGTTTTAATTTACAAAGATTCGATAGTGAACTTTGTTTCTTTGGTATCTCAGAAATTAATGTCAAAAACAGTATTTGAAAATTCGAAAAGATGGATCCATACGACACATGTGGTTTTTTATAAATTTATCAGCTCGCAATTTTTAGATGCATGTGTCATTTGGATTTTATCCACCATCATCCTGTCTCTTTTTCAAGTAAAGTATGCCATCACGTTAGGGCTGCTTTTAGGCATTTGTAACATGATTCCATATTTTGGTGCGATTTTTGCATCGTTGGTCACTGGGGTAGTTACATTATTTACAGGAGGACTCAGTAAAGCAATCACAATTCTGCTGGCTCTATTGATTTTACAGCAAATTGATGGAAATGTGATTGGTCCAAGGATCATGGGTGGCGCATTAAATATCAATCCGATCATCATTATCGTTTCCATAACGATTGGTGGAGCTTATTTTGGTATTGTTGGAATGTTTTTAGCAGTACCTATTGCTGCCATCATCAAAATCATGGTATCTGAGTGGTTAGCTGCTTGAGAAAAGAATAGCTACTAACGCAATTTCTTAGAAATTGACTTCTAACAATGAATTGTCTTAATTTACTGGAGAGAGATAGCATTTTTTAAGTTTGCTAGCATCAGTGTATGATTCAAAAAAAATGGGTAGATGGAAGTGAAGAACGAGAAGAATTGTTCGTGATAATAAAGAAATAGAAGTGCGTTTTCTTATTTTGAGAACGTACTTTTTTTGTGGATGAATTTAAAACAGAGATTCATTGTTGAGATAATGAAAAAAGAATAGATTTAGAGAACTAGATTTAGGGAAAATGACTTCATTTTCTAGTTCTAAATGACAAGAAAATAAACAACTTGAGGAAAATAAAGGGATGTATTTTGAAGAAAGAGTCACTCAGTATATGACGCAAGTATCCAATTTTTAGCAAAACCACGACTACTGTAAGGATACCGATGTAATCATTCTGCTAGTAATAAAGAAAGAAGAAACATTCAATACCTTTTTACGCGAGTATAAAAAAAGAAACAAAAAAATGAGACTACGCACATTCTTTTCTAAACGCTCGAAAGCGCCAAGAATGTACTAGTCTCGTGGGTTTGGCACCCAATGGGCCGTGAGGGGCTCGAACCCGCGACCCGCTGATTAAGAGTCAGCTGCTCTACCAACTGAGCTAACGGCCCGTATCAAAATTACTTTATTATCTTAGCACTCCGACTTTTAAAAATCAATCGTTCTGTTAAAAAAAATCCGTTTTTTATCTCAATTTCCAACAGAAGAATACTTAGAGCGCACTTTGTTCGTGATGTTTGTGCGTTTCAAAAATCAAATTCTTTTGTTTTCCTAAATTTTGAGCAGAGGACTACAATCCAATACCAGTATATGGTAAAATTTATCTAGTTATCAAAACCAGATAAAAAGTTTTTGATAAACCAATATTCTGCTATTTAAGATGGAGAAGATTATGGAAAAATTACGTTCAGATTTATTTGATTGGAGCGAGTCGCTGAATTCCTTTCATTTGCCTCGGTGGGAAGAGCTGCCAACTTTGGAACTGTACATGGATCAAGTCATTACGTTGATCGATCAGTACTTGTCGCCGGTAATCCAGTCGGAAAAACATTCACTGCTGACATCATCAATGGTCAATAATTACGTCAAAAAAGGGATGATCCCACCCCCAGAGAAAAAAAGGTATAACCAAAAACATTTGGCATTCTTGATTGCCATTACGATGTTGAAGCAAGTGTTGACAATCCCAGAAATCAAGACGGGAATATTGTTTCAAGGAAAAGTAGTCGGGATACGAAATGCGTACAATTTATTTTGTGAAGAACAGGAAAAAGCCATTTGGACAGTCTGTCAAGAGGCAGCAGGGTCAAAAGAAGCGGTGTCTACCGATCCGATTCCAGTAGAACTGATCGCGATCAAAGGGGCGACCCGTTCGTTTGCAAATAAATTATTGGCAGAAAAAACGATTGAACTAGAAGTAAATTACTTGGAAACGCACAAAGGAGAATCCCATGAATAAAGAGAAAATTGCCCTGCTTGTCGACTCGGGAACCGATGTCCCGGCAGAAATCATGTCACAATATGGTATGTATATGTTGCCATTGCAGATCATATACAAGGATCGGACGTATACGGATAAAGTGGATATTACAGCGGAAGAGATCTATCAACGATTGCCGCAAGAAATTCCTAGTACGTCATTGCCCGATGGCGAAACCATCAACAAGATATTTGATCGAATCAAAGCCGATGGCTATGAAAAAGTTCTGGCAGTCACCATCTCTAGTGGGTTGAGCGGTACTTATAATGTTGTTCGCTTGATGGGAGAACAACGGAATGACTTGGATATTTTTGTTTTAGATACGAAAAATATCGGGATTGGTGCTGGATTACAAGCGATCAGAGCTGCTGAGTTGCTGAATGAGGGAATCACATGGCAAGAGCTCAAAGAACAGCTGCTACAAGAAGTTGTCCGAAATAAGGTCTTTTTCAATGTAGCGACATTAGAGTACTTGCAAAAAGGCGGCCGAATTGGTTTGGTTGCTTCAATTCTCGGAAATGCCTTGAAATTGAATCCAATCATTTCTTGTAATGACGAAGGGATTTATTACACAGTAGCGAAATCACGAGGACGTAAAAAGAGTTTGGACAAGACCGTTGAACTGGTGAAACAGTACATTGGAAATCACAAACAATTTCGCCTAGCCGTGGCCCAGGGGGATGCGCTGGCAGAATCTAAAGAAATGAAAACTCGTCTTGAACAAGAATTTCCTCAAGTGAAAGAAATTTTCTTTGGACAGATTTCACCGGCACTGGTTGTGCATACAGGGCCTGGATTATTAGGCGTCGGAGTGCAGCTGTTAGACGAAACGGGGATTTGATCGAGTGACTGTGATCGTTTTCTAAGAGCCGCTCACAATCATTCATTAATGAATGTTAAAAGGTATGAAAGTTGTCTTTTCAACTTTCATACCTTTTTTTGTGCCGATGAGTGAAAAGAAGCCTGTTTCTCTAGAGATGCCGCAATGGTCAGTGACCTGAAGGGTTTGGCTCTCTTTTGCTCTTCGTTGCTCTCCTTTGCGCCTACTTACTCCTATTTACACCTAAGTTATTTTCGTTGAACAAAACAAGCAGTATAATGATTTCATAGAACAAAGCAACAGTTCTTCAAGGAGACGGATGCTTACAGATGGAGCTTTATGCTATCCGGATTACTTAAGGCAGTATCTTGAGTTGTTTATAAAAAAGGAGTGAGTGACAATGAAAGAATATGTTTTTGAATCAACCATTTATTCTTCTGAGATTGGTAAAGGTGGAGCATACGTGATTTTTCCTTACGATTTGCGGGCTGAATGGAATAAAGGGCGGCTGAAAGTTCAGGCAACATTTGATGGCGTTGACTATCAAGGAAGTATCGTCAATATGGGGTTGAAAAATCAAGACGGAAGTATTTGTTATATTTTAGGAATCAAGAAAGAGATTCGCAAACAGATCAAAAAAGACATTGGCGATACTGTAAAAGTTGTTGTGAAACCTATTACGGAATGAATAAGTTAGCAATCATGTGTGTGAAAAAGAAAGAACATCGATACAAAATTTTCTTAAGAATAAGCATAGATCAAGGCTAAGATTTGAGGAAAGATGAAAACACATCCTAAATCATGTATAATAAGTAGGAAAGAATAAAAAATGAGGTGACATTTTTTGAAAAAGATCCTAGTCGTGGACGATGAAAAACCGATCTCGGACATCGTCAAATTCAATTTGACAAAAGAAGGCTACGAAGTATATACAGCTTATGATGGTGAAGAAGCATTAGAAAAAGTGGCAGAAGTTGAACCGGATCTGATTTTATTAGATTTGATGCTGCCGAAAATGGATGGATTAGAAGTGGCACGTGAAGTTCGAAAAAATCACGATATGCCGATCATTATGGTTACCGCCAAAGATTCTGAGATCGACAAAGTGTTAGGACTGGAATTGGGTGCCGATGATTACGTGACTAAGCCCTTCTCCAACCGTGAATTAGTAGCTCGTGTCAAAGCTAATTTACGTCGCGGTTCTGCTTCGGCGAAAGAAGCAGAAGAAGCACCGAATGCAGAATTGACGATCGGTGATTTGACGATCCATCCAGATGCCTACATGGTAACTAAAAATGGCGAAGCAATCGAATTGACCCATCGTGAATTTGAACTAATGCACTATCTAGCGAAACACTTAGGTCAAGTCATGACACGGGAACATTTGCTGCAAACCGTCTGGGGATATGATTATTTTGGTGATGTGCGGACCGTCGACGTTACCGTTCGCCGTTTACGGGAAAAAATCGAAGATAGCCCAAGTCATCCGAATTATTTGGTCACTCGTCGCGGAGTCGGCTATTACTTGCGGAACCCTGAACAGGAATAAGCTATGAAAAATAAGGTTCGCTTTTTTCGATCAGTGAACTTCAAAATCGCCCTGACTTTTATCTTGATCTTATTGATTTCGATCCAGATTATCGGGGCGTATTTTATTCGCGAATTAGAGAAAACAACGATCGATGCCTTTAAGCGCGACATGGAGGCAAGAGCTAGCACGTTGGTCGTTACTCTAGGTTCAGAACTTAGTCGAATGGACGCCGAAGACAGCCTCGATTGGGATGCAATGAATTCTTCTTTGAACCGGATCCTTTCCAGTACCAACTCTTCTGAGATTTTAGAGATGCGGGTCGTAGATGAACAAGGAATCATTCGGGCAACCACCAATATCAATGATCGAGGTTCAGTGGGTGAAAAAAACGATTACCGAGATTATGATACGAACCGTAGTGAAGTGTTGTATGACGAATCGACAGGACAGCGGGTCTACAACATTGTCCAATCGATCCAGTCGCCTACAGGGGATACGGTTTTAGGTACATTGTACCTGCGAAGCAATCTGGAACAGAAATACAGTGAAGTCAGTGATACTGCCGTGATTTTTGTGACGGCTTCTTTAATTGCTGCAGCGATCTCGATTGTTGTTGCCCTACTTGTTTCCCGATCCATCACTCAGCCGATTGGGGAAATGCGGGAACAAGCCATTCGGATTGCCAAAGGGGATTATAGCCGCAAAGTAGCAGTTCATGGCCAAGACGAACTGGGACAGCTGGCTGAAACATTCAATCAGCTAGGAGAACGTATCGAAGAAACACAAGAAGCAATGGAGTCGGAACGAAATCGACTAGATAGTGTCCTCTCCCACATGACCGATGGCGTCGTAGCGACTGACCGCCGTGGGAAAGTCATTACGATCAATGAGATGGCGATGTCGTTATTGAATGTTACTTCTGAAGAAGCAGTCGGTCAATCGATTCTGACTCTGCTCCAAATCGATGAAGAATACACCTTGCGTAAACTGCTAGAAAGTCCTGATGAAATGCTGATCGAACGGCCCAACAATGACATCGTTGGAACGAATTTGATTTTACGAATCGACTTTTCAATGATTCGCCGTGAGTCTGGATTTATTTCTGGTTTAGTAGCGGTGATGCATGATGTTACAGAACAAGAGAAAAATGAACAAGAGCGGCGAGAGTTTGTATCCAATGTGTCTCACGAATTGCGAACACCTTTGACCAGTATGCGCAGCTATATTGAAGCGTTGAGCGAAGGGGCTTGGCAAGATCCAGAAATCGCACCGAACTTCTTGAAAGTGACATTAGATGAAACGGATCGGATGATTCGAATGATCAATGACCTACTGAGTCTTTCACGAATGGACAGTGGCAATGCGCAACTGCAATTGGAATACATCAATTTCAATGAGTTGGTCAGCTTTGTATTGGATCGATTTGATATGATGGTGACGAATGAGAACAAAAAATATGTGATTCGTCGTGAATTCACCAAACGTGAACTTTGGGTCGAAGTCGATACGGATAAGATGATTCAAGTGATCGACAATATTATGAACAATGCTATCAAATATTCACCTGATGGCGGTGTGATCACAGTCAAATTGATGGAAACCCATAACAATATCGTTTTGAGTATCAATGATCAAGGCCTAGGCATCCCTAAAAAGGATCTTACCAAAATCTTTGACCGCTTTTACCGTGTTGACAAAGCCCGCGCCCGGCAACAAGGTGGTACTGGTTTAGGATTAGCCATTTCCCGCGAAGTGATCAAATCTCATGGAGGAGCCATTTGGGCAGAAAGCCGAGAAAACCGCGGTTCAACATTTTATATCATGTTGCCATATGAACCGTATGAGGAGGATTGGTGGGAATGAAAGTCTCAGAAAAAATGATTCGTTTAGGTCTGATCGTTATGGTTGCCCTAAGCTTTTACTTTTCCTACATGATTTGGCTGAATCCCACCGGCTACGATCGTTCAGTCGAACAGGCTACAGATACAGTCAATACGAGTATTCAGACCTACAAACAAAAAAGTGATTTATTTTTGCCATTGTATTTGACCTGGATCCACCAAGATGAAGTCAAGGAAACCAATTCTGAAACGTTGATTCGTGACGTTCAGGGACTGCTCTCGGATGCTCAAGTCAATGATCTGACGGTACAAAATTATGATTCCAAGTCTTTTTCAGAGGCAGCAACATTGGATGAGGGAGTGACGTTGGCGTATTACACGCCGTTCTTACTAAATGATTACGCGGAGACCTTTGATGTTGAATTGGCATTAGGTGACAACGAAGCCAACAAAACGGCTTTCTCCCGTATTCAAATCGATTTGAAAGAGAATAAAATCCAGTTTGTGAATTTGGAAGAATCACGGATCATTGAAGGCAAGATTGACTGGGATAAAAATGATGTGAATCGCATTTTGAAAGATAATCCAAGAGAATGGACAGCGATGCGCCAGGAAGAATCAGGAAAAAGCAATCAGTTCTATACACAGGACACGATCAAGCTGAAAAAATACAGCTATGTTTCCTCTTTGCAATCGGCGAATCTCTTTCGAGAAGCATTTTTTACTTCGCCAAAAGATGTCAAAGTCAATGATGATAGTGTGGATACTTATTATTATGAAGGTGGACAGAATATGGCGGTTTTGCATGATGATCAAGTAGTCAAATTTGAAACCACTGTTTCAGAAAGTGATGAAACGGATCTGTTTATGCAAAGTGCGGACTATATTCGTCGTTTGGGCAACAATTTCGGAACGATACGCTTTTTTGATCGGTTGAGCAATCAACTAGATTATCGTATTTTTGTAGAAGGGTATCCAGTCTTCAGCAGTGGTGCTCAGGGATTGATGAAAGTAACTTTTTCTAACAGTGGGCAATTAGGGAATCGAGAGATGGCAATCGAATCTAGTTTAAATGCGATCCAAGTGCCGATTCCTTCTGAGACCGAGGTGGAGCTGCCTTCAAGCTTAACCGTTCGCAGTGACTTGCTTTCTGCAGGGGCAGAGACGGATCAGCTACAGCAGATTATTGTTGGCTATCAATGGGGCGACATCAAAGGGGCTTCTGTCGTCGATTTGACACCAACTTGGTATGTAAAGTATGAGAATAACTGGTTCAATTATCAGGAATTAATGGCTAAATTGACAGAAACGGGGGGAGTTTGATTGGATTTCAAGCGAATCGAATGGATTTTTTTCCTAGCGTTTTTGGGGTTGAATGTCTTTTTGTTCAACATTTACAGTGAAGCCCGCAGTGAACAGCAGAACGTTTTGCAGTCAAATCAGACGATCCCGATTGAACAGCGACTAGCCTCAGAAGACATCAAATATTCAGGAGAACTTTCTGACGAGTATTTGAGCGGGTACTATTTAAGCGGTGAACAAACCGATTTGGCTGCTGCTTTGAAAGAAGCGCAAGGGGACAAGCGGTTAGTCGAGGCGACTACTGTCAAAGGGCAGCAGTTGACCCATATTTCTTCCGGAGGATTCTACATTAGTGATGACACACAGGCGGAAAAGACGGTCAATGAATACCTTCAGCGAAAAGATCAAGTCCTCTATGGAGAGGAATATCACTATATGAAGAACTTGTCGCTATTAGATCAAGAATACCCAACCATTGTTGCCAGTCAGTCCTATGAAAATATCCCGTTCAATGACAGCTCAAGCCGGATCGATATGACTTTAGAATCGTCAGATAAACTGTTGCAGATCGCTAAGTATACTCAGACCCACATTTCCAATATCACCCCGCTGCGGGAGAAAATGACTCTCTATTCAGAGAAAGAAGCCGTCAACACGCTTTATTTGAATAATAAGTTGCCTAGTCATTCTAAGATATTATGGACAGAGCTGGCTTACACAAGGATTTTGATTGTTGGTGATCGGAATGTGTACATTCCGGCTTGGTTCGTTGCTGTCAAAGCAGATGCGGATGAAAATATTCAGATCGAAACTGTCAATGCCTTTAGTAATCGAATCATTACAAACAATGCAGTACAAAAAGTAGAAAATCCATAGAAAAATAGGTATAATGGAACTCGTTGAAAGTAAGAGAGAGGAAGACAGAAACAATGATGAAGGAAAGTGCCTTTCAAGTAAGCATTTTAGCTAGCGGAAGTTCAGGAAATTCGTTATATATCGAGAGCAATAAAAAACGAATCCTGGTGGACGCAGGACTGAGCGGCAAAAAGATCACTTCATTATTGGATGAAGTTGGACGCAAGCCAGAGGATCTGGATGCTATTTTAGTCACGCATGAGCATCGTGACCATATCCATGGCGTAGGGGTCTTGGCTCGCAAATACAAGTTGG
The DNA here is from genome assembly GCF_051714805.1 of Enterococcus sp. AZ091. Taxonomy (NCBI): domain Bacteria; kingdom Bacillati; phylum Bacillota; class Bacilli; order Lactobacillales; family Enterococcaceae; genus Enterococcus; species Enterococcus sp. AZ091. The sequence goes on from NZ_JBIOSO010000001.1 coordinate 1,213,241, forward strand.
ATGTCTACGCCAACACGAAAACATGGCAGGCGATGGACAATATGGTAGGCAATATTGCGGTTGAACAAAAACATGTTTTTGAGATGGGAAAAGTTTTGACGATGGGAGATATGGACATCGAAAGTTTTGGCGTTTCCCATGATGCGGCAGCACCGCAGTTCTATCGGTTCCATAAAGATGGCAAATCTTTTGTGATGTTGACTGATACTGGTTACTGCAGTGATCATGTCCGGGGGATTATCAAAGGAGCCGATGCGTATCTGGTCGAAAGCAACCATGATTTAGAAATGTTGCGGATGGGTCCATATCCATGGAGCCTCAAGCAGCGTATTCTCGGGGATCGTGGGCACCTCTCCAATGAAGATGGGGCATTAGTCATGGCAGACATATTGACGGATAATACGAAGCGCGTCTATTTAGGGCATTTGAGCAAAGAAAACAATCTAAAAGAATTGGCCCATCTAACCATGGTCAATACGATGAAAGAACACGACTTAGGTGTCGGTGAAGCCTTTGAGGTTTATGACACTGATCCAGATAAAGCGACCGAATTATTCAGTATTTGAGGATGATTGGCTAGCAAGTTTTTGTAGAAAAGCAATAGCGATTGAATGCAGACAGTTTTTACAAAGCTAGAAATTTATCTTATAAAAAAACGATGTTGAAATTTTTCAACATCGTTTTTTTGTTTTTAGTGCTTAGGGCACATTGATATAGCCGGCATGAACCAATAGTTGAATGATAATAACTAGTGTATTCATTCCCACGTGGGTAATCATGGATGTCCAGATACGCCCTGTCAACGCATAGAGTCCAGAGAAAAAGAGACCCAATAGAATATACACCAATAGATGATTGTCGCTGTGGGCAAAGGCAAAGGCAACAGCGCTGACAATGACACCAACCCAGATATTTGAATATTTCGCAATGATTCCCACAAAGGCACGGCGAAATACAAATTCTTCCATGATAGGCCCGCCGACCATAGCGGCAAGGGCAAAAATCGGATTTTGCAGAATAATAGAGATAATATTTTCTGTATTTTCCGATGCCGCTACTTCGCCAAATAGCGACTCAATAAAGACAGCGAAGTTTTGCAAAAGAATGGCAGCAATGATTCCTGTTAGACCATAAATAATAATAGCCGATACTTTTGGCTCCTTACGTTCAAAGGATAAGGGTTCATTTTGTTTGAAATAAAGAAAAATCATCAAGATTGCGCCGACGATATACGAAACAGTTGTTGCAGGGATCGTGGCACCACTAGATATAAAAGCGACAGGAATAAAAAATGCGACCCCATAAATCAAAATCGTCGATAGTGCGTATTTTTTTAGAGACATAAGTGAAATCATCACACTCCTTTTTTTCTATTATAGACTACTGACTCATTAGAAACAAAATTTTTCCCTAGGTTTTTGCAGTATGGATCGATAAAAAGAAAAAGCCAAAATAAATTTAATCAAAAGGCTTGCAAAAAAAACAGAAAATGAGTAATATTAATTTTGTGAGTTAGCACTCTATGTGTGAGAGTGCTAATAGAAAATCTATCAAATATAATTGGAGGGATTTATCGTGTTAAGACCATTAGGTGATCGCGTGATTATCGAAGTCGCAAAAGAAGAAGAAAAAACTGTGGGAGGTATCGTGCTTGCTTCAGCAGCCAAAGAAAAACCTCAAACAGGAACCGTCATTGCAGTCGGTGAAGGACGCACGCTAGAAAACGGTGAAAAAGCTCCTGTTGCTGTCAACGTGGGCGAACAAGTTATGTTCGAAAAATACGCTGGCACAGAAGTGAAATTTGAAGGTAACGAATATTTGATCGTTGCTGCAAAAGACATTATTGCAGTAGTTGAATAAAAAATAATTTAGTTGAGGTGAATGAATCATGGCAAAAGAAATCAAATTTGCAGAAGATGCACGTGCAGCAATGTTGCGCGGGGTAGATAAATTAGCAGATACAGTAAAAGTAACCTTAGGCCCTAAAGGTCGTAACGTCGTTTTAGAAAAATCTTATGGTTCACCATTGATTACAAATGATGGCGTAACGATCGCAAAAGAAATCGAATTAGAAGATCATTTTGAAAATATGGGTGCAAAACTTGTTTCTGAAGTTGCATCTAAAACAAATGACATCGCTGGTGACGGAACGACGACAGCGACATTGCTAACACAAGCGATCGTTCGTGAAGGACTAAAAAACGTGACAGCTGGTGCGAATCCATTAGGCATTCGCCGTGGGATCGAAATGGCAACTAAAGTTGCGGTTGAAGAATTACACAACATTTCTTCCATCGTTGACTCAAAAGAAGCTATTGCACAAGTTGGTGCTGTGTCTTCTGGTAGCGAACAAGTCGGAAAATACATTGCAGACGCGATGGAAAAAGTCGGCAATGACGGCGTGATCACCATTGAAGAATCAAAAGGGATCGAAACAGAATTAGATGTAGTTGAAGGCATGCAGTTCGATCGTGGCTACCTTTCACAATACATGGTCACTGACAATGATAAAATGGAAGCTGCTTTGGAAAATCCATACATCTTGATCACAGACAAAAAAATCTCTAACATTCAAGATATCTTGCCATTGTTAGAACAAATCTTACAACAATCAAAACCATTGTTGATCATCGCTGACGATGTAGACGGCGAAGCATTACCAACATTGGTCTTGAACAAAATCCGCGGAACATTCAATGTCGTAGCAGTTAAAGCTCCAGGCTTTGGTGACCGTCGTAAAGCAATGCTAGAAGACATTGCGATCTTGACTGGCGGTACAGTCATTACTGAAGACTTAGGGTTAGAATTGAAAGATGCGACGATCGACAACTTAGGACAAGCAAGTAAAGTTGTTGTGGACAAAGATAATACAACTATTGTTGAAGGTGCTGGCGACAAATCAGCGATCGATGCTCGTGTGCAATTGATCAAAAATCAAATTGCTGACACAACGTCTGATTTTGACCGCGAAAAATTACAAGAACGCCTAGCGAAATTAGCAGGCGGTGTTGCAGTCATCAAAGTGGGTGCACCAACTGAAACAGAATTAAAAGAATTGAAATTACGTATCGAAGACGCATTGAACGCTACGCGTGCAGCGGTTGAAGAAGGTATGGTGTCTGGTGGGGGAACTGCTCTTGTCAATGTCATCAACAAAGTAGCAGCCATCGAAGCAGACGGCGATGCAGCAACCGGTGTGAAAATCGTCTTGCGTGCGTTAGAAGAACCAGTACGTCAAATCGCTGAAAATGCTGGATATGAAGGATCAGTGATCATCGATAAATTGAAACACGCAGATCTTGGCGTTGGTTTCAATGCCGCAACTGGCGAATGGGTAAACATGCTTGAAGCAGGAATCGTTGACCCAACAAAAGTAACACGTTCTGCGTTACAAAATGCCGCTTCTGTAGCCGCATTACTGTTAACAACTGAAGCAGTCGTTGCTGACAAACCTGAACCTGCTGCACCAGCAGCTCCAGCAATGGATCCATCCATGGGCATGGGCGGCATGATGTAATTATACTAAAAGAACCCCTTAGCGAAGGGGTTCTTTTCTTTAGCGAAGGGGTTCTTTTCTTTATGCTTCTATTTCTATGATAGAAAGGAGCCAATACCAATGATCCATTGCTTGCTCATTGGTATATTGAATTCTTAATCATTTTGGTATTCACTGCTAACATAGCTCAAAAGAGATACTCCATATTTTTACACCAAATAGGAATTAACTTCATGTTGAATGATTCAGTGAAGAAGTTTATGATCAATCTATCAAATCTATTTCATTTTCATTCTCTTTTTGAGACACCCACTCTTCCTACAAGAGTGGGTATTTTTGCTTAAAAAGTAGTCCTTTTACTCAAAATGAACGTGCGCCTTACTAGCTTGATTTTTATTCTAACTAGCAAGGAGCAGTTTCATGTAGCACTTTTTTATCAAGACAGCGGATAGCGCTGCATAATTTCTGTTTGGCCTAAAATGTAATCTACTGAGACATCATAAAAGGCAGCAAGATGCAAAATCGTCATAACGTCTGGTAGACGATCACCAGCTTCGTAATCCAAATAGTCTTCCAACGATACATCGATTTGCTGCGATACCTCTTTTTGCGTCAATGCTTGCCCTTCTCGCAAAAATTTGAATCGGCAACGCAATGTATCCAATAAAAAAGCTTCTTCTAATGTCAATTTGCGTTCCTCCTCGAATGGAAAAATGATTGATGACTTCTTTCTCCATTTCTATTGTAACAACATTCTAGAAATAAGCGAAATGATTCACAACCTCAGAAATAAACAAGGAGAAAAAAAGAAAACAAAGTGCTTGCTCTGGTACGCGTTTCATAGATTATTCTATTCATGAAAGGGGCGTATGAAGATGCACACTTATATGGAAGTAAAGGGAAACAATGGAATACAACGCTGCTATGTTGCACTTGAATTTGATGGGATGAACTTGATTCTCACAAAGCCCAAGGGATTTTTTAGGGAAAAGGTCGCACAAATACCGCTTGCAGAAATTGGACACCTGGTACAGGATGAATATTTTGGTGCGCAACGAATCAGTTTCATTCATCAGAATGATTATTACCAATTTTATGAATGTGGGGCAAGTGTGATAGACTATATGAAAGAACAATTATTTGTCTAAGGAGAAGCGCATGGCGAACATTCGGGATATTGCTAAGTTGACCGGTTATTCGGTCTCAACGATTTCACGAGTCATCAATAATAATCCTTATGTGGATGAGCAGAAGCGTCAGGAGATTTTGCGGGTAATGGAACAAGTCAACTATATCCCGAATCATACTGCACGTGTACTAAGCTCGGGAAAAACGAAGAACATCGGAGTGATTCTCCCATTTGTCAATCATCCGTATTTTGATATCCTTCTAAGCGGGATTACTGCAAGTGCTTTTTCCCGTGGGTATAAGGTGACTTTGTTGCCTACCCGCTATGAACCAGAAATGGAAGAAAAGTACCTGCAGGAATTTGCGGCAAAAGGGTTTGATGCTCTGATTATCACATCGAGAGCAAATCCGCTCGAAAAACTATTGCCCTATCGTGCTTATGGCCGTATCGTTTTTTGTGAAAAGATCGACTCTGTCCAAGATGGTTGCACCTATATCGATCGTGAGCAATCCATTCGGGAAGTGTTTGCTTATTTGAAAGAAAATGGTATCGAGCGTATTGGAATTACACTTGGAAGAAGTCGTAAGCTGAGCAGCAATTCGAAGATCACAGTTCGTTTGTGTCAGGAATATTTCCCAGCTTTTACCGAAGAATTGATTTTTTGGGATTGTTTGACGGAAGAAGATGGGCGAGAGGCAGCCGCTTTCTTTGCTGATAAAAATGTCCAAGCGATTTTTACCAATGGGGATCAGGTAGCTGCTGGTATCAAATTGGCTTCTTCCTCCGAACGACTACTTATTGGCAGAGACAATTTATTTATTAGTGAAGTTCTTCAATTGTCAACCATCGACTATCATTTGCATGAATGTGGAGAAATGGCGTTGAAGTTAGCAATCCAGGAAGAACAAGGGTCCATCCGGATTCCTTATACGTTTATCAAACGAAGAGGACTTGAGCACACATAATGCGGCTCAAGTCCTTTTTATGGGTCATTAATCTGCGTAATGAGCGATGACTGCCTGTAAACAGCTGGCTGCGCCTTGGCCTGCTTTTTGATCGTAATAGTCAGTAAAACGTGCATCATGAATGTACATTTCACCTAAACTGCGATGATAATCGGCAGAATAAAATGGCGCTGCAAGCTGCAGCCATTTTTTGTGCAACTGGAAGGCTGTTTTTGCCAAAGAAGAAGTCACGTCAAATGGCTCTTGTACCACTTGTTTCAATGTTTGAATTAGTTCGTTTTCGGTTTGTTCCAATTCTTGGTAGGTTTCAAATGACATGTTCTGCCATTTTTGATTGCTTTGTTCAACGACTTCTTCCCCATAAGCGGCACGGATCTCTTCGCCATAGGTTTCTTCATTGGCTGCGAGTTTTTGTTGTTTAAAATAAGTGAATTTTTCTTTATCTGACATAGTCTGTTCTCCTTCATAATAATTGATTGTTTGGGCTAATGTTGTCAATAAGCGATCAAGCGCTGCTCGTTCCTGAGACAATCGGTTGTAATGAGCAACCAACAGTGTTTGAACATCTTGTTCGGGATCATCTAGCAAATGACGGATTTCTTCTAGAGGGAGGCCAAAGGATTTAAAGTACAAAATCTGTTGCAGACGATCCACTTGCTGTCCCCCATAAATACGATAGCCGGCTGAATTGATCCTTTGTGGTTTTAATAATCCGATTTGATCATAGTAGCGCAATGTACGGCTGCTGACGCCAGAAATTTTAGCCAGTGCTGTTATACTATATTCCAAATTTCTCCCTCCTTATGCTCTCATCATAAAGGTTTACGTAACGTCAATGTCAACAAAAAATTTTTTGCTTCGTCAAATTATGTTATAATTATAGCAAAGAAAGGAAGATTCGATGCAAATAGTTTTTTCCGATATAGACGGGACATTTCAGGAAATGGGTCAGCCTGTCCCTGAAATCAATAAAACAGCGATCAACTATCTGAAAGCACAAGGCGATCATTTTGTTTTTGTGACTGGTCGAGGGTATGATCTGGTAGAAACACTGATGATAGAAGAAGGAATCTCCTGTGATGTCATCTTTGGCAATGGCGCCGGCTTGAAGTTGGAAGGTCAGGCGCCTGTTTTAGCCAATTGTTTGCCGCTAGCTACCTTAGAAGCGGTGACAGCTATTTTAGAGAAAGAAAAAGTTTTTTATTTTCTGCACACCGATCAAGGAGTGATCTGCAAAGATCCTGCGGATTATCAAGAACAATTGACCGCATTGACCAATAAATTAGTTACAGATCTCGGTGAGAGAGGGGCGATGATTGCTGAATACAAGCAAGCCTATTTTGTGCATGACTGCATTCATGCACCGGATCTTTTAGCCTACATTCAGGAACGGCCGACGATCAATGTCCTAAAGATCGAACTGATGGAAGCATCGGATGAGAAGATCGAACAGTTGCGTCTATTGCTGCAGACTGAACCAGTCAGTGCGTTTCAGTCATTTGTTCAGACATTGGAAGTCGTTGATCCCTTAGCAACAAAAGGAGCCGCGATCACGAATTTTATGCAGGCTTTCCCTCATGCAAAGAGTTTTGGGATCGGGGATGGTGAGAATGACTTAGCCATGTTTGAAGTGGTAGATGTCTCTGTTGCAGTAGCCAATGCGAGTGAATCGATCCGTAACGTTTGCGATCGTATGATTCCTAGTGCAGCTGACGGCGGAGTCGGCCAATTTATCATGGATGAACTAATACGAGAGGATGTTGTATATGAAATTGATTGAAACACCAGTCAACCAAAATTTGAATTTGGAGACATTTTATCCGGTCATCTCAAAATTTATTTTTGATAAAGTCGCGATTAAATACTACAAACTTTATTCTCTTGATCGAACCCAGATCATGTATGTGGATACTTTTGACAAGATCACATTGGTTTTGATCAACAATAAAAAGAAGATCAGCCGCGGAGAAGTGGATACAGCGATTCATCGCTTACTAAAAGTTGACCGCAAGGATGTCACTGTAGATGTCAATATCCGTAAAAAGATGGAAGCAGCGGGAGTCAAGTTTGCGAAACCTCGCAAAGATATCATCCTAGTTCAATTAGCAGTTGATTAACCATTAGCAGCCTGTGTTATAAGTTGAAGCAAGACCCAATGATTCGAGTGAAACTGGTGGAATACCCCATCGTATCATGAAGTTTTTCGGTCTTTTTCTAACTTATGGCACAGACTTTTTTTGAGGAAAAAAACAAGAAATACTTTCTTTTTTTATTTTTTTGCTATAATAGGGAGAAGTAAGTATGAGGGAGCAAAACGATGCAAAAATTATTTAAAGATGATAGTTTCACTTTGCATACTGATCTCTATCAGATCAATATGATGCAAACCTATTGGGAATTAGGACGTGCGGATTTGAATGCAGTCTTCGAGTGCTATTTCCGTGACATGCCCTTTGAGAATGGCTATGCTATCTTTGCAGGGTTAGAACGCTTAGTCGATTATTTGAACAATTTGACCTTTTCAGATTCAGATATCGATTATTTAAGAGAAATCGGCGGATATCCGGAGGCTTTCTTGGATTATCTGAAAGAATTCAAATTTGCCTGCACGGTTCGTTCAGCTTTAGAAGGCGATCTCGTATTCAACAATGAGCCGATCATTCAAGTTGAAGGACCTTTGGCACAAGCTCAATTGATCGAAACAGCCTTATTGAACATGGTTAATTTCCAAACATTGATTGCAACAAAAGCTGCTCGGATCAAGTCTGTGATCGGAGATGATCCCTTATTAGAATTTGGGTCTCGTCGTGCGCAAGAACTGGACGCAGCGATTTGGGGAACTCGTGCGGCTTATATCGGAGGTGCGGGTGCCACAAGTAATGTTCGAGCAGGCAAGATCTTTGGCATCCCTGCAAGCGGGACGCATGCTCATTCTCTTGTGCAATCCTATGGCAATGATTATGATGCCTTTATGGCGTATGCCAAGACGCACAAAGACTGTGTCTTTTTAGTCGATACGTATGATACATTGCGCTTAGGTGTACCAAATGCGATTCGTGTCGCAAAAGAACTAGGGGACCAAATCAACTTTTTAGGAGTACGGATCGATAGTGGAGACATGGCTTATATCTCCAAAAAAGTCCGAGAACAACTAGATGAAGCTGGCTTTACAGAAGCTAAGATCTACGCATCAAATGATTTGGATGAAAGCACGATTCTAAGTCTAAAAATGCAAAAAGCCAAAATCGATGTTTGGGGTGTCGGTACAAAGTTGATCACCGCCTATGATCAACCGGCATTGGGAGCCGTTTATAAACTGGTTTCTATTGAAAACGAACAAGGCGAAATGATCGATACGATCAAATTATCCGGTAATGCTGAAAAAGTTTCTACACCAGGCAAGAAACAAGTCTGGCGTATCACACGTAAAAAAGACGGCAAGTCTGAAGGGGATTATGTGACTCTTTGGGACGAAAACCCCCAGGAAGAAAAAGAGTTGTTCATGTTCCATCCGGTTCACACCTTTATCAATAAAACAGTGACAGATTTTGATGCTCGGCCTTTGCTGCAAGACATTTTTGTAGAAGGACAGCAAGTCTATCAATTGCCGGATCTTGAACACATCAAAGCCTATGCTACAAATTGTTTGGATTCATTATGGGATGAGTACAAACGAGATTTGAATCCGCAAAAATACCCAGTCGATCTCTCTCAAGAGTGCTGGAATCACAAGATGCGGACCATTGAAAAAGTGCGTACGCAAACCAAAACAGAAATTATTTAATTGGTCCTAGAAAGCTAGGACCAATCTTCAAAAAAATTAGGAGGCGTTTCTATGACATTGCAACAAGAAATCATTCGCGAGTTAGGCGTAGTTCCAACAATTGATGCGAAAGCAGAGATTCGTAATAGCATTGAATTTTTAAAAGCATATCTTCAAAAAAATCCCTTTTTGAAAACTCTTGTTTTAGGGATCAGCGGTGGACAAGATTCAACACTGGCTGGTCGATTGGCTCAGTTGACAATGGAAGAAATGCGCAGTGAGACGAATGATCCCAATTATCAGTTCATTGCGATCCGCTTACCTTATGGAGAACAGGCTGACGAAGAAGATGCCAAAAAAGCCATCGAATTTATCAAACCGGACATTACATTACGAGTGAATATCAAAGCAGCCGTCGATGCGCAAGTGGCAGCCGTCGAAGAAGCTGGCTTACCTGTTTCTGATTTTAATAAAGGCAACATCAAGGCACGTCAGCGGATGATTACTCAATATGCCGTTGCAGGCGAAAAAGCTGGCGCTGTTTTAGGAACAGATCACGCGGCCGAAAACATCACCGGTTTCTTTACAAAATTTGGTGATGGCGGAGCTGACCTCTTGCCGCTATTTCGTTTGAATAAACGTCAAGGACGTCAATTGTTGCAAGAATTAGGAGCGCCGGAAGCACTGTACAAAAAGGTTCCTACTGCTGATTTGGAAGATGGCAAACCAATGATCGCTGACGAAGTAGCACTTGGTGTGACTTATGATGAGATCGATGATTACTTGGAAGGAAAGACCGTTTCACCAAATGCGCAACAAACGATTGAAAATTGGTGGCGCAAAACACAGCATAAACGGCATCTGCCAATATCAATCTTTGACGACTTCTGGAAATAAATCTTTTTTACTCTGTGATAGTTTTTGGTCCATCGCATCTAGGAGAAAATAAATATCCGAACGATTTATGAATGAACCTTCTCTGGAAAGCCTTCGCTGTATCAATCAGCAAGGGCTTCTGGAATTCATAGATTGTTCGGGATTTTTTGTTTTTTTTTGTCTTAGACATAACTCTCGTCAAGGAAGAATGGCAAGAATAAAAAAACAAAACAAGCAAACGGCTCTTTACATTCTAAATCACAAAGCATAAAATACAGGTTATGGTTAGAAAAGGAGGAATGTCCTTCGTGAAAAGAAAGATTCATCCCAATTTGAAGTTGGGAATAAAACTAATCGCTAGTTTTATTCTGATCATCTTTAGTAATCTATACCTACAATGGTGTCAAAACAACCTTTCTGTTGAGCTAGCATTAAAATTTGCTTTTTCTTGGCATACAGAAAAGTTTTTCTTAGCTTGTCTGGTGCTGCTGCTTTTCTACGGATTATTGGCAAGTCTTGCTGGCTCGCTAGGAGTCGGAGCGCTGTTCTATAGTATTGTGATCGGGATCTTGGGTTATGCAAATTACCTCAAGATGGCTTATCGTCAAGAACCAATTTATCCAGATGATTTAAAAATGATTACTCAGTTTGACTTGCTGCATACAATGATCGGAACTGGACCTTTCGTTTTGGCGATGCTTTGTGTGATACTCGCATTGGGAGCAATTATCTGGAGTATTTACCGAAGCCGTAAATTATCAAAAAAGAAACAGATCCTCAGAGGGCTGACAATGCTCGTTTGTACAGTTGGTTTAGTTTATGTTTCGCATTTTAATGACAGCAATAATCTGCTTAGAAAAGCGTATAACCGGACCGCATTATGGATTCCTTATTCACAAAAAATGAATTATTACAATACCGGTTTTATTGGTGGGTTTCTATTCAATCTACGAGTGGAGGCAATGGAGAAACCAGCAGATTATTCTGAAGCTGCGATAAAAGAGATCGCAAAAAAATATACCGCGGAAGCTGCCGAAACAAACAAAACGCGTGACCAAGAAGCGCCAAATATCGTTTATGTCATGAGTGAAAGTTTTTCTGATCCAAGTCATCTAAAAGGATTGACGATCACGGGAGATCCGTTAAAGGATTATTATGCGGTAGCCGATCAAACGATCAGTGGGAAAATGTTGTCGCAAAATTATGGCGGTGGGACTGCAAACATTGAATTTGAAGCATTGACCAGTTTTTCAATGGGGCTGTTGAATCCGCAAATGACCACGCCCTACACGATGTTAGTGCCTAAATTGACACAATTGCCTTCAGTGGTCTCATTCTTGCAAAAACAAGGATATGATGCGATTGCGATCCACCCCTATGATACATCGATGTACAAACGTAAAGATGTCTATGATGTGATGGGTTTCCAAACCTTTTTGGATCAAGACACGATGACTTACACGGACAAGATCGAGAACAATCCTTATATCTCGGATGCTTCTGCTTATAAAGAAGTTCTGTCTCTTTTGTCAGATGAGAAAAAGCCGCAATTCGTTCACTTGGTGACGATGCAGACCCATATGCCTTATGAAGGAAAGTATCAGACATTAAATTATCAAGCCGCAGGCGATGGAAATAGGACTGCTCTTGAAAATTATCTGCAAGATATTTCTTACAGTAGTACCGCACTAAAAGACTTTATTGAACAATTGAAGCAGCTGAATCGAAGAACAGTAGTCGTTTTCTGGGGGGATCACCTGCCAGGCATCTACTCGGATGCGATTAAAGATCAAAATGATACTGCTGCGCTGCATGAAACGGAATTCTTGATGGTGGATTCTGATGGAACCTTTTCAACTGACACTGTTCCGGTAACGAGTCCCTTTTACTTTGCACCTAACGTGTTGAATGAAAGTCAGCAACCAATCAATGGATTTTATGCGTTGCTGCTAGCACTGCAAGAAAAATTGCCGGCTTTTGAACACGGGCAATATTACCAAGGCGAACAGTGGCGGAGTGAGCTAAGTTTAGATGCGAAATCACGGCAGCTCTATGAAGACTATCAGATGATTCAATATGACATTTTACAAGGAAAACAATATAGTTTACAGACAGATTTATTTGGCTAAGAAAAATTGTCTAACATAAAAGGCTGTGACAAAAGAAGGATCAAGGAAGAAACACGTTGCTCTTATTCAGAGTAGGCTGGTTTCTTCGCTAAAAGTCTTTCTTTTGTCATAGCCTTTATTTATTGAGCAATCCTAGCGATGTGTTTTAAGCAGCATGTCTCTGCTAAGGATCACAGATTTCTTGTAGGTCATTATAGATCTTGCCAAGTCCGTTGCTGATTGAAGTAAGCTGCTTCATTTTCAGCCTGTTCAACGATTGATTTCGGATAACCAAGCACTCGCAGTAGGGCAATCGCATTACGGCTTGTTGAAGGACCTTGTTTGACCTTATAGTCAAAAGAGATACCGTCATCGGCTGTGACTTGTTCAGAAAAATGGATATTGCTGCAGTCATTTTTCAATATTTCAGTCAGTTCAATATCATGAGTCGCAATAAAAGCCAAACTTGGATAACGGCTCAACCAATGAATGATACTAGCAGAAGCAGCGATCCGCTCAATCGTATTGGTTCCCTTCAGTATCTCATCGACAAAGCAATAGCAGCGTTCTTTTTGCTGAACTTGTTCCAACAATCGTTTGATCGACTTGATTTCTGCAACAAAATAGCTATCGCCCTCAAACAAATCGTCTTCGACCGCCATTGAGGTCAACACATGACCAGGTTCCATCGTAAAGGATTCAGCAACAGCTGTTTGGATAGTTTGCGCCAATAGACAATTGATAGCGATGCTTTTGACATAGGTCGATTTGCCAGAAGCGTTCGACCCGGTTACCAGTGTATTGGTTTGCCAGTCGACATCATTCATGACAGCTTCAGTCAGAAGGGGATGATAGGTCCCTTTTGCGCTGACCGTTCCTTTTTTGAATTCAGGGATACAAGTGATCGGCATATAGGTACGGAAATTAAGGATCGCGCAAGCAATTTCCAACTTGCCTAACAATTCCCATAATGCGATCGCTTGTTGATTGTATCGAGCCAATAAGGTAACGACGTAATGGTACGAGATAAAAGGCAGCATAAAGATGATATTGATGTATTCAAAAAGCATATCGCCTTCACTGCCATTTTTTGAACGAAAAGAAACGCCGAATCGGGGGATTTTTTTCAGAGGCAGCAGTTCTTTTTTGATTTGCTCTTGTAATGGTGTGGCAAGTTTGGCAATCTTGTTGCCGCAGGCCACTGTCTGAACTAGATAGCGCATACTGTTGAGTTCTGTTTCTAGTGTGGCTTTTTTGATCGAATAGTAAACCGTATTAAAGAGGACGCTTATCAAAATCACTGCAATTCCTGGCAAAAAGCCAAAAGCTATCAAAATCAGCCCAACAATCGGCAAACAGCCCAATAAAATAAAGACAGGCAAGTTGCCAATACTTTCTTTCTTCCCTGATGCCAGATAGTTTTTGGAAAAGTTATTATCCAGTTTCCCAAGTTGGGCAAAGGTATATTGGGTATCTTCGCGAATTTTTGGATTGGCTGCGAAAAAATCAATTAACGCGGTCAGCTGTCGATCCGGCTTAAATTGAAAGTTGCGCAACTGCTGATAGAGAGCTTCAGAACCTACACTGGAGTAAGTACTGTTGATCATTTCAAAAACCTCGAATAAGTCTAAGTCATACCAAGTAATGTCATCGATCTCACTATCATGGGGATAAAAATCTTTCTCTACCATCCAGGCCTTTTTGAGGCTTTCTTCTTTGTCAAAGCGAGGCTGACGGGGGAATTTTCCCCATTCTTGTTTGACGCGACGTCTTAATTTTATTCGGTTCCAAGTATCTAAGCCAATAATAAGTGCACTAACGAACAAGATAATCAAGATAACCATATATTTTGCGTCCATGTTTTTCTCCGTTTCTAGGAGCAAAAGCAGGATCTAGCTCCTGCTCCTTCCAAGTTAATTGATTTTACGCAAGACATCGTAAATGCGTGCGATGTCCTGCGTTGTTCCTCGCAGTTCAAAATCAGCTAGAAATGGAATCTGGAACTGTTCAGCATATTGTTTGGCAGTCAGGCAGTATTGATAATTGAAATTTTTGTTGCCGCTGCCGATCACACCGCGACAATAGCGGGCATTATCCGCATAATCAATATACTCCCGCATGGTTTCTGTCAAAATTTCCTGATCCCCATTATCTACGCCGTTGCCGCCTTCAAGATAGGTCGGCACAAACACGACAAAAGGTTCGCTTTCTTCTTCGAAAATGGAATTGTCATCAATTTCTTTGACGGACCATTCTAGAGGATGCGCTGTTGGCTGCTGGGCGGCATAGTCCATTAGTCGTTTGACAAATGCCCGGGTATTTCCTGAGATTGAAATATAAAGTAGTTTCATGTCATCACCTTCCGTATCCAGTATAACAGAATCAAAATAAAATAGAGCAGGTCTTTTGTAGCCAAAGGAAGGAAAAATAGGTAAACTAAGTAGATAGAAAAGGAGTGAGCATATGTTTTCTGAGATGCATCATGTGGCCATTATTGCCAGTGATTACCAACGAGCAAAATCATTTTATGTCGACAAATTAGGATTTAAGGTGATCCGTGAGCACCATCGTCCCGAAAAAAACGATACCAAAATCGATTTGGCTTTTGGCTCATCTGAGATTGAGTTGTTTATCGTGGATCAACCACCTAAACGAGCAAGTTATCCGGAAGCAACCGGCTTACGACACTTGGCTTTTCGAGTAACAAACATTGAGAAAGTGGTAGCAGAACTTGAAACAAAAGGAATTACGTGTGAGCCGATTCGCTTTGACAGCTTTACGAATAAAAAAATGACATTCTTCCAAGACCCAGATGGGTTGCCACTGGAACTACACGAATAGTATCGAGGGATTCATTCGAAGCGCAACGACACTTTTTTACTTGGGATGACAAGAAAATGCTGTTATTCTGAAGAAAACACAAGGAGGAGAAATCGTGATTCGATTTGCACAAAAAGAAGATCGTTTTGCTATGGCGAAACTTGTTTTAGTCATTTTAAAAGATATGGAATTACCGTTTGTGGCAGAAATAGGAGAAGAAAAAACGCTCGAGATCTTGGCTGAAGCGATGTTAGAGCCTGATTATCGTTATGGTTATACCAGAGGATTGGTCAATGAAATCGATGGACAAGTGGCTGGGGTTGCTTTTGGTTACCCAGATAAAGATGAACCTACCATTGATGAACCGTTAACGAAGATTCTGGAGTCCTACGGTTTGGATAAAGAAATGAAACTGTTCGTTGATCAAGAAACGTTGCAGAACGAATGGTACTTAGATACCATTTGTGTCGATGAAAAATTCCGTGGAAAAGGGGTTGGCTCAGCTTTATTGGCTGCACTGCCAAAAATTGCCCAACGAGATGGCTATACCACAATTGGTTTAAGTGTCGATAAAGCCAATCCACACGCCAAACGTCTCTATGAACGTCACGGTTTTCAAGTGGTTGCTGAACGAAAGATCAGTGGTCATCTATATGATCATATGCAAAAAGAAACCAGTTGAGTATCTCAGCTGGTTTCGTTCGTTAATCGTAACTCCAAATGTTGCTGGGTCTTGCGTTTGCGATTGTAGAGCCAATAATCCATAATCGCAGCAATACAAATGCAAACTGGCGCATCCTCATCGTTGACCACATCGATCACATAATAATCGCCAGTCAATAGTGTTGCTTTATCCATTTCCATGATCTTCTTGTTGAAATGATGGATCGCATACCGATGATTGTAGATATCCCCATGGACAGCCCAATGGAGCTGTTGGATATAATAAAAATCCCCAGGCCAGTTGAAAATTTTTTGTAACGTACCTACTTTTTCAAAGTCCTTGTAGATCTCAAATCGTGTGCCAAAGGTAAAACTGATTTGCTTAATACTGGCGACCAGTGTGCCGTCCAAACGATAGAGGGAAAGTGCATCGCCTTTAGTTCCCCAGCGCCCGACCATCAAGAATAACGATTTGCCCTTTTCGTCTTTAACGATCGTTCGCGTGATACTGCTGAGTTGTCTGTCTTGAATAAAAAATTCCGACATATCTACGCCTCCTCTTGTATCCCGAAAAGCTGCGTCAATTATAAATTCTCATCGATTGCCCGAATAATTGCTTTGCCGACTCCTGATTCAATGTTAGTATCCGTCAGATACTTCGCATATTCTTTGACTTCGATTTCCCCGTTACCCATAGCAAAGCTGACACCAGCAAGCTGTATCATGCTGACATCATTCAAGTTGTCACCAATCGTCATGACATCCGACAGTTGAATCGCTCGCTCTTTAGCAACGTGTGCCACCGCGATCCCTTTTTGGGCATTGCGATGATTGATTTCAATATTGTTTTGTCCGGAAGAAGTAACCACTAAGTCGCCATAACCATCGATTTCTTGTGTGATCGGTCCTAAAACACGCGCGCCATCTTGATGGAAGCAAATGATTTTTAAGATTTCCAGATCTTCAATCGCAAACAGTTCATTGAAGTCTTTGACATAATTGATGGGAAGAAAAGCTAGTCGTGCAGCAGTCATGGCAATGGCCATTTTGTGGGTCAGATGGGGCATTGCTTCTGCTGTATGGATCGCAAAATTCTCGATTCGGCGCGTCTGGCTTTCTGAATAAATGCCATTGCTCGTGGAAATCTCAAAATAAATGTCTTTTTCTCTTAATAAGTCCATCAATGAACGGGTTTTTTCTTTAGAAATAGGAACGGTGAATAAAGAAGTTCCTGATTTGTCAAACACTTGTGCACCATTAAGTGTGATCATAGCACAATCAATACCGGCTTCTTGCAAAGGCGGCAGAGCTTCTTTCCGGTTGCGCCCAGTGGCCACCATGAATTCGACTCCTTGGGATTGGGCATATTTGATCGCTTGGATATTTTCTTCTGAAATCTGCATGTTGGCGTTTAGTAAAGTACCATCCATATCAGAAGCGATTAATTTTATCATTGTCAGCGTCCTTTCTTATGGTTTCTATAGAATAGTGTACCACAAATCAGCAATTATTTTTGAGAATGTCTTCTTGTTTCTTAGGCAGATCTTTTGTTATCCTTAACTAAAAGCAAAGGAGCGAGACGATGAGAAAGATTTTAGAAAATGATTGGCAAGAAGTTTTGCAAGCTTCATTCGATCAAACCTATTACCAACAGTTACGGGAATTTTTGAAAGTAGAATATGCAACACAGAAGATCCACCCGGCAATGGACCATATTTATGAAGCACTGAAACTGACTCCGTATCATGAAGTGAAAGTAGTGATCTTAGGACAAGATCCATATCATGGTCCGCATCAAGCCCATGGGTTATCTTTTTCAGTCCAACCCGGAGTACGGATTCCGCCTTCTTTACGCAATATCTATAAGGAATTGCAAAGTGATCTAGGCATCGCGCCAGTCTCTCACGGTTATTTGGTTCCTTGGGCGCAACAAGGAATTTTACTACTAAATACGGTGTTGACAGTTCGTGAAGGACAGGCTTATTCGCATCGAGGCAAAGGATGGGAACGATTGACAGATACTATCATCGAAAAACTGAATCAACGGGATAAACCAGTGATCTTTGTATTATGGGGAAAACCAGCCCAGCAAAAGAAAGCGTTGATCGATACGAAAAAGCATATCATCATAGAATCTCCCCATCCAAGTCCGTTATCTGCCAGTCGTGGTTTCTTTGGATCGAAACCATTTTCAAAAATCAATCAAGCATTGATTGCGTTAGGTGAATCACCTATCAATTGGCAATTACCAGAAAAAATAGTACAGGTGTGAAACTGTAGTAGTGCAGAAGAGACAGACTGTGAATTGTGTAACAAAAATTATCTTTTTCGATTAGTACAGCATTTTTATCTGTTCTTTTTTTTGCAACTATTGTACAATGTAAGGGTATAAAAAAACTGGAGGTCTTTACCCGTGGAACTATTCGAAAGTTTAAAATTTAAAATCGTGC
Source organism: Enterococcus sp. AZ091 (assembly GCF_051714805.1). Lineage (NCBI taxonomy): Bacteria > Bacillati > Bacillota > Bacilli > Lactobacillales > Enterococcaceae > Enterococcus > Enterococcus sp. AZ091. The sequence goes on from NZ_JBIOSO010000001.1 coordinate 1,231,511, forward strand.
GTCGTCATATCAAAATCGTTTTCCCAGAAGCAACGGATCCTCGTATCCTTGGTGCAGCAAGCCGTCTACGTTCAGAAGAATTGGTAGAACCAGTTTTGATCGGTAACCCTGCTGAGATTGAAAAAGCAGCGGAAGCTCGAGGAATCAACATCGCTAATTTTGAGATCCTAGATCCTGAAAACTATGACCGGTGGGATGAAATGGTCGAAGCTTTTGTTGAGCGCCGAAACGGCAAAGCAACAAAAGAGCAAGCCGAAGAAATCTTAAAAGATGTTAATTATTTTGGTACGATGTTAACTTACATGGGGATCACTGAAGGAATGGTTTCAGGTGCGATCCATTCAACGGGCGATACGGTTAGACCTGCATTGCAGATCATTAAAACAAAACCAGGCGTGAGCCGCACAAGTGGTGCCTTTTTGATGGTTCGTGGTCGTGATCAAGAAAAATACCTATTTTCTGACTGTGCCATCAATGTGAACCCTTCTGCACAAGAATTAGCAGAGATCGCTGTTGATTCAGCAAAAACAGCGGAATTATTTGATATCGATCCAAAAGTTGCCATGCTTAGCTTCTCGACAAAAGGTTCAGCTAAAGCACCAGAAGTCGATAAAGTGGTTGAAGCAACAAAAATTGCCCAAGAATTGGCGCCTGAGTACGAAATCGATGGTGAATTGCAATTCGATGCTGCTTACATTTCAGCTGTCGCTCAATTAAAAGCACCAGAATCAGAAGTAGCTGGTAAAGCAACGGTCTTTGTCTTCCCAGATTTACAATCTGGAAACATTGGCTACAAAATCGCACAACGCTTCGGTAACTTCGAAGCAATTGGACCAATCCTGCAAGGATTGAACAAACCAATCTCAGACCTTTCTCGCGGATCAAACGAAGAAGACGTCTACAAACTATCCATCATTACAGCAGCACAAACATTGATGGATAAATAAGATAACTAATCAAACAACCAAGCCGTTCCTTTTGTCAAGGAACGGCTTTTTGCTGCGAATCACAACGATTGGCTTGCATAGCAAGACAGAGCAGATGATGAGCAGCGGGGACCAAAGAAAGCGTAGTAACCTTCAGCCTGAATCACTGCGATTGGCATGCGAAGCAGAGAGCAGATGATGAGCAGCGGGGACCAAAGGGAGCGTAGTAACCTTCAGCCTGAATCACAACGATTGGCATGCGAAGCAGAGAGCAGATGATGAGCAGCGGGGATCAAAGAAAGCGTGATAACCTTCAGCCTGAATCACTGCGATTGGCATGCGAAGCAGAGAGCAGATGATGAGCAGCGGGGACCAAAGAAAGCGTAGTAACCTTCAGCCTGAATCACTGCGATTGGCTCGCGAAGCAGAGAGCAGATGATGAGCAGCGAGGATCAAAGAAAGCGTGATAACCTTCAGCCTGAATCACAACGATTGACTTGCGAAGCAGAGAGCAGATGATGAGCAGCGGGGACAAAAGAAAGCGTAGTAACCTCAGTATGAATCACAACGATTACCCTTAGAGTGGCATGGAAGTCTAGTTAGCGCAACAAGCTTAGAAACAATTGCAGGCAAAGCAAGATGAGGGGCGTCGCTGCCAAAAATACTGCCCACAGCAGGATAAAAATGGCTTTTCTTTCAAACTCCTTGCGACGGTACGCTCTTTACTTTTGTTTCTAAAACAAGCTATACTAACTACTAACAGCAAGTGAAAAGATAAAGGACGGATCAAACATGATAACGATCGCTGATTTAGATGCAACAGAAAAATTTGCCGAAGTGATTGGCAGAGTGGCCCTGCCTGGAGACAATTTGGTGTTAACTGGGGAACTGGGAGCCGGTAAAACGACGTTGACCAAAGGGATCGCTCGAGGTCTGGGGATCAGTCAACTGATCAAAAGCCCAACCTATACGATTATTCGTGAATATACTGAAGGTCGGTTGCCACTCTATCATATGGATATTTACCGGGTAGAATTTGGCGCATCAGACTTGGGATTAGATGATTATTTTGAAGGTGATGGTCTTTCTGTGATCGAGTGGGGAAATCTTCTAGAAGAGTCTTTACCGGAAGATTATTTGGAACTGATTTTGGAAAAAGATAATACAGAAGAGCAAAAACGCTTTGTGAAATTGCTTACATTTGGTCCGAAAGCTGAGGCTTTCCAACAGCGTATTTTGGCGCAATGGGAGGCAGATAATGAGTGACATTCACTTGACGTTGCGTGAGGCTCGGGGCGAAGATGCGGCAGAACTCTTGGCAGTCAGTCAAAAGATTGGTCAAGAAACTGACTTTTTGGTCATGGATGAAACAGGCCTCGCCCTGCCTGAAGCAATGTTGGCACAGCAACTAGAAAGCTTGTATGAACAAGACAATCACCTCCTATTGTTAGCTCTTGATGGAGAACGAATTATTGGTATGGCTTCTATCAAAGGTTATTCGGAATGGCGCATGGCACATGTAGGAGAAATAGGTCTATCGATTTTAAAAGACTATTGGGGAATGGGACTAGGGTCACTTCTTTTAGAAGAATTGCTTGAATGGGTCAGTGAAGTAGGGTTGTTGACACGCTTGGAGTTGACGGTCCAAGCGCGCAATGAACGAGCTATCCATTTATATCAGAAGTACGGATTTGAAATTGAAGGTTGTATGAAACAAGCCGCCCAAACAAAAGATGGGCAACGAATTGATGTTCTAATGATGGCAAAATTAGTTGATGAGGAGTGAGAAGGATGATCCTGCTTGTTGAACCGGCCCTAGCAGACAAAGAACAGTTAACAGCTTATCGCGCATCATTTTTAGAAGACAATGAAACTATCCACGGAGGTTCTGGGCTAGAAACAGCGGAGACAATCGAAAAATGGCTTGAACTGCAAGAAGCCTACAAATCACCGGCAACTGTTCCTGCTGGTCATGTCATTAGTCGGGTTTATCTTGCAAAACAAGCAGATACAGTCATCGGAATCTTGAATCTGCGGCTAGAGCTCAACGACTATTTGCTGCAGCAAGGCGGTCATATCGGTTATTCTGTGAAAAAAACGTATCGCCAAAAAGGATATGGGACAGCAATGCTTGCTCAATCCTTGTCGATTGCCAAAAGCTTTGGAATAGAAAAAGTACTGGTGACATGCGATGCTCACAATCAAGCGTCTGCTAAGGTCATTGAAAAAAATGGTGGTCAATTAGAAGATATATGGATCGATCCGGTAAATGGGAATAGTACTCGTCGTTATTGGCTTTCAACAAATAACTGAAAGACAAAAGAGTAAGAAAGTAAGAAGAAAAGTAAAAAACTGATACTCATTTTACGAGTACCAGTTTTTTTAATGGGTCGATCCCAAAATCGTTTTCTTGACGTAATAAGATCTGAGCACAGGCACGACTATCTTCAAGGGCATCGTGGTGATTCAGCAAAGGAATCTGCAGCTGTTGGCAGACAGTATTCAGCTTGTGATTCTCGAATTCAGGATAGAGTTTGCGGCTTGTACGTACTGTACAGAGTGAAAGATAATTTGGCTGTTCTATCCCATAGTAATCAAGACATCCAGCTAAAACGCCAGTATCGAAACCAGCATTGTGGGCAACGATCAGACTGTTGAGATTATAATATTGCTGGATTTGTTTCCAAATGTCAGGAAATTTAGGAGCATTGACGACGTCTTCCGGATGAATGCCATGGATTTGGATATTTTTCCAAAAGAAATCTGTCTCCGGCTGGATCAACGTGTAGTATTCTCCAACAATTTTACTGTCCCGAACCATGACTAATGCCAATGAACAAGCACTGTGCTTTTGATAATTGGCTGTTTCAAAGTCCATTGCGATAAAATTCATTGCCTTCACCTCAAAGCTATTCTAGCACAAATCTTTGAAATGAAAAGATACAAGATTTTTTTGGCAGGATGGCCGATAGGACACAGCGAAAGAATAAGGTAAGCAATTAGTTTAACTGCAATTCGACGGGGCAATGATCACTGCCTAAGATTTCTGTATGGATTTTTGCATCAACCAGGCGGTCATTTAAATCGTCTGAAACAACGAAGTAATCGATGCGCCATCCAGCATTATTTTTGCGCGCATTAAACCGGTAACTCCACCAAGAATAAATCCCTTCAGCATCGGGATAAAAGTAGCGGAAAGTATCCGTAAAGCCTGCTGAAAGTAAGGTTGAAAATTTTTCCCGTTCTTCAGGAGTGAAGCCGGCGTTTTTTTGGTTGGTTTTCCAGTTTTTAAGATCAATGTTTTGATGAGCGACGTTCAAGTCACCGCATAGGATAACTGGTTTTTGCTGTTTCAGATCGGTCAGATAGGCACGAAAAGCATCTTCCCATGTCATGCGATAATCGAGACGACGCAATTCATTTTGGGCGTTTGGTGTATAGCAAGTGACTAAAAAGAATTCGGGGTATTCCAGTGTGATCACCCGGCCTTCGGCATCATGTTCCTCGATACCAATCCCATAATGGGCAGTAAGTGCCGGTTCTTTAGCAAAGATCGCTGTACCAGAGTATCCTTTCTTTTCTGCATAATTCCAGTATTGCGTGTATCCTGGCAGATCCAACTCGATCTGCCCTGCTTGCAGCTTCGTTTCTTGCAAACAAAAGAAGTCTGCATCGAAGGTCTCAAAGGCTTCTAAAAAGTTCTTTTTGACGATTGCTCGTAAGCCATTCACGTTCCAAGAAATAAATTTCATATTTGTCCTCCTCGGTTCAACTATATTTTCCATTCTACCGAAAAAAAGTGTAAGATTAAAGCAAGACGTAACGTTTAGGAGGAATCAGTCATGAAGATCGGTGTTATCGGGTTAGGAAATATTGCACAAAAAGCATACTTGCCAAGTTATATTGCATTGCAGGATCAAGCGGATTTTTATTTTGCCACTCGGCGTGAATCCGTTCAGAAAGAATTGCAGCAACGTTATCGGTTGGCGCATATGTACACCAATTTAGACGAGCTGATCGATCAGGGAATCGAGGCTTGTTTCATTCATACAGCTACTGGCAGCCACTATGAGTTGATCAAAAAATGTCTGACAGAAGGAATCCATGTCTTTGTCGATAAACCGGTCAGCGAGAATTTTGCTGAAGTAGAAGAATTGTTTACTCTAGCTAAAGCAAAACAAAAGTTGTTGATGGTCGGCTTCAATCGCCGCTTTGCCCCGATGGTCGATCAATTAAAACAAATTCCGGATAAGCGGATGATTTATCTGTCAAAACACCGGCAAGCTGCTAGTCATGATACCAAGTATGTGATCTATGATCTCTTCTTACATTTGGTGGATACTGGTGTCTATTTATTGGATGAACCGATCATCGCGCATACTAGTCAGATCAAAGAATCAGCGGATGGATTGGAGACGGCCACACTGATCTTGGAAACAGCACATACAACGGCGATTTTGACGATGGATCTCAAGAGTGGTGCCAATACGGAAGATTACCGGATCACCGCCAAAAGCGGAACCTATGATGTGAGGAATTTGACTGCTCTTACGGAGTATGTGGAGGGGAAAACGGTGGAACATGAGTTTGGCGATTGGGAAACAACGTTGAACAAACGAGGGTTCTATCCATTAGTTTCGGCATTTATTGCAGCAGTCGCCGATCCAACAGCTATCGATCTGCGACAAGCGCAAGTGATAGACAGTCACCAGCTTTGCCAAGAAATGATCGCTGCCAATCATCGGGCAAAAAGTGATTCTTTAGAGAAGTAGCAACTTTTCAATGAACATGCTAAAATAAGGAAGATGTTTAATGTGAAAGGACTCTTTCTTGTGAATAAAGAATTAATGATCAAGCAATTTCCAGAAATTGCGTTACTAAAAGATGAAGCTTTATTGAATTATACGTATACGAAAACAGGAGGGCCTGCAGATATCCTGGCTTTTCCCAAATCAGCAAAAGAAGTAGAACAAATTGTCGCCTATTGTCGAGAAACTGATACTCCTTGGTTGGTCTTAGGCAATGCTAGCAACTTGATCGTTCGTGATGGTGGGATTCGCGGTGTTGTGATCATGCTATCAGAAATGAATCAGATAACGGTAGAAGATACCACTTTGATCGTCGAAGCAGGCGCGAAGCTGATCGATACAACGTATGTGGCACTCCATGAATCGTTGACAGGATTTGAGTTTGCTTGCGGGATTCCAGGAAGCGTCGGGGGAGCGGTATTTATGAATGCCGGTGCTTATGATGGTGAGATTCAAGATGTTTTTGCGTCCTGTGATGTCTTGCTCGCAGATGGCCGCGTCGTGACTATGATGAAAGAAGAGATGGCGTTTTCTTATCGCCACAGTACGCTTCAAGACCAACATGCGATCATTCTGTCGGCTCGTTTTGATTTGGCGCAAGGGGATCAAGATCAAATCAAGAAACGAATGGATGAGTTGACGGAACTCCGTCAGCTGAAACAACCATTAGAATATCCTTCTTGCGGCAGTGTCTTCAAGCGGCCTGTTGGTCATTTCACTGGCAAGTTGATTCAAGACGCCGGTTTACAAGGATTGAAATGGGGCGGCGCGCAAATTTCTGAAAAGCATGCTGGCTTCATCGTCAATGTCGATCATGCTACAGCGACGGACTATGTGGAACTGATCGCTCATATCCAACAAGTGATCAAGGAGCGATTTGATGTCCAGTTAGAGACAGAAGTGCGTATTATCGGAGAAGAAGCAAAATAATTCAACATGTTCGTAATTGTGACAACGTCTGATGACAAATCGATATCTGAAGAATGAATGTATTGCAAGGCTTCGTAAGGCATCGTTGCGATGTATCGAGAACCTATAGCATTACTTGAATCTTTCAGAACGGTTGTTTATTTGGGCAGTTGTCACATTTTTTATTAAAAAGGGCAATGGGAAGGCTGTACTATTTGTCTACCCATTCCGTCTTGGCTACAATAAAGAAAAGGGGAAAATGGAGGGATAGTATGAAAAAGTGGTTGGGTATTGGCTTGTTGGTTGGGCTATTCTTTTTAACCGGTTGTACGAAATTACCGCAGGATCAGTTTGCTGATGGGTTAACAGTACAAAAAGATATGAATGCTGGTGACTTTAGCGTGACGATCGATACATTTGAATTTGCTGGCGAGGACAGCCAAAATTCACAAGAAAGCATGATCGCAGGGATGATTTTCTCCCAGTTGGCGGGAACCAAGATCACAGGAAATTTTGTTGAAGATCCAAAAAGCAAAAATATTCGTTTGGATGCCGCACTGTCTTCTGGAGAAATCGATGTTCCACTGAATCTTTTGATCGATGGGAAGAGCCATGACACCTACCTTTCTGCAGAAATCGTTGAGGCAATGAGCAATCTGTTTGCATTTGATACATTCGGTACATCGGATACATTTGATAGTAGCGAAACGCCAGATACGACGGGGAAAGATAAATATATTCGTCTGTCACCAGATGAGATGTCAGATCTTGACACGGACCAGCTATTGGACAATAGCTTATTTTCTTCTGAGACATTGGCAGAGTATGTCAAAACGTTGGATCGTGAATCTTTTAAAAGAGATGGTGACACCATCACGCATACATTCACAAAACAAGAGCTGTTGGACTTTGTTGACTATGCCAAAAAACAAAAGGCAGACACTAGTGAGATTACGCAATGGGAAGATCTGCTGAAAGACAGTGAACGTATTGATTTGACTGTATCTATCAATGCAAAGAAACAAAACCAAAAAGTTGTGATGAACATGACCCAATCTGGCGAGCTGCCTTTGGCTATTGGGATCACGTTTACTATCAGCGGCAAACAAAGTGATGAAAAAGTCCAGTTACCTGCTTCAGAAAATGTCGTTGATCAGCAAGAGTTTTTTGATTCCTATCAAGAAGACTCTTTTTGGGATGACAGTTATTACGGCGATGATCCCCTCTCTGATGAAGATTGGACAAATTATACGCTAACAGACGAGGAGTTTGACCAATTATTAGAGATGGTTGCCACTGATCTACAGGGCATGACGGATGAAGAAATCGCTGATTTTTTGTTGATTTATGAAGACTTACTGACCGAAGAACAGTACCAGCGTTTGGCTGAGGCATTGCAAGTAAGCCAAAATTTATGAGCAGCATAAAGGAACACTAAAAAAGAGCCATTGAAGCAAGCTTATCAAGCTGCTTCAATGGCTCTTTTTGTTTGAAGTTCTTTCAAATGAATCAAAAACGTGGCTTTTTCGTCAATCTCAGTAATACAGAAGCAACAGCCATGGTCGCAATTCCTGCAACGATCGCCTCTGGGATACCTTGTGTCAAAATAACGCCAAGGATGGCAGTATAGACGGCAGTTCCAGCATTACCGATCGCAGCGGCATATTCTTGTTGGAATAAAAAGTAGATGAGGTTCATCACGAGAATCGTATTCGTCAATCCTCCAGCGATTCCAGCAATCAGCAACGAAGTGCTTTGCCGCTTGTTTTGCCACATTTTCTGGCAGGCTTTAAAGACAAAATAAGGGACGATTCCGATCAGAATGCGAGGAATCAGAGCAACCAAAATCGCTTTCCAACTTCCATGATCCATGCCATAGACTGGGACAAATGGCGAGAACACAAAAGAAAGCGGCGAGATGATCCACGTTGAACGGACCATACTAATGATGCCAAAAGCCCCTCCCAGAAAGCCGCCGATCCGTGGTCCTAAAATGATGGAAGCAATGATCACGGGAATGTGCATCGTAGTAGCATTGATCGGACCTAAAGGAATGAACCCTAGAAAAGGAACGGATGCTAAAAGAATCAAGATCCCCAGGAAAAATGCAGTTAAAACTAAATCAAAAGTGGCTATTTTTTTCATGTTAGACTCCTCGTACTTCCAATGCTGCAACAGCTTGTTCAACGATCGCTTCCACGGTCGCCAGCGCGCCGCGGCCGAAATCCCCGCAAGCCAACAAGGCTTCGCGAGGAGCGATCTCTTGATAACCGACCTCTTTCAAAATGGCTAGATTTCGTTGCACGATTGGATTTTGATACATATTGGTATTCATCGCTGGTGCAATCAGTTTTGGTACCTCCGCAGTCAATGCCAAAGCGACCGTTGAGATCAGATCATCTGCTAAACCATGAGCCAATTTACCAATCAAGTTGGCACTGGCTGGCGCGATCAAGAAAAGGTCCGCTTGCTTCGCTAATTCGATATGGTTGATCCGGTCAGGTTGGCGTTCTTGCATCACATCCATATGGATTGGTCGCTTAGATAATGACTGGAGAGTTAATGGTGTGATGAATTGCGTACTATTAGCAGTCATCATCACGTCGACAGCATACCCTCGTTTTGTCAACTCATTCGCGATATCCGCTGCTTTATAAGCGGAGATACTTCCGCTAATACCTAATAATACATGTTTTTGTTTCATTTTAATTCCTCCTTATCCAAGGGGCTCTTCATTTTTCAATAATGTATCTACGATCAATGCGGCAATTTCTGGCTTAGTATGGCCGGTACCGATTTTTTTATCGGCAGTTAGTAAGTGACCAATATGCTGATCTTCTTTGATCGTAGTCAAGTCATTGGCCAAGACATAATCTGCTTGATTTTTAGCTAGACTATCACGGGCTACTTGAAAAAGTGTTTCTTCCGAAACATCGACTAATAATTTGAAACCCACCAACTTTGTCTGGGGTTGTTTTGCTTTGATTCGCTGGATCACTTTAGGTGTTTTCTTTAAGACCATCACTAGATGATCAGTATTCGAAGAGAGTTTGCCTGACTGTTCCATTGATTGTGCTACTAATGTCTCTAACAACTCAGGAGATACTTGGTTGTCAAATTGTGGAAGCAGCTGATTGATCGCTGTCAAGAATGCTTCTTGTGACCAACTGTTAGCAGGTGTGAAATCACTGACCGCCATGCTGTGGATCACTGCAAAGTAAGTATGTGCCGATAATAAGGACTCAAGACAATTCAATAATCCAAGAGTGCCTTCGATATAGTGGACCGTCAATCGTGAATCGTTAGCTGGCTGTTTTGCTTGACGAGTTGTGACATAATCAATTTCAATCCTTTTTTCTAATAACGCTTCAGCGATGGCTTTGCCTAATGAACCTGTTGAATGATTCGTGATCGACCGTACTGAATCAATTTTTTCGGAAGTTCCGCCGGCAGTGATCAATATTCTCATGCTTCTGATGCCACCTTGACGATCGTCCGACCTTGATGGGTACCGGCTAATAAGGATGCGAGTGTTTCCGGCAATGTTTCAAAGGTAATCTCATGACTATGCAGCTGATCTGCGACATACCAGCCTGTTGCTAGACGTTGCCAAAGTTCGTTACGAGTGGCAGTGTCAACATTGACCGAGTCAATACCGATCACACGGATGCCGCGAAGAATAAAGGGTAAAACCGTCGTTTCGATGTTGATCCCCCCAGCGTTTCCGCATAAAAAGGCACCGCCGCCGTAACGGATTTGCGGCAATAATGCGGAAAGAAGGGAACCGCCGACGGTATCAATAACTGCCGCTACTGTCTGCTTCGCCAACGGTTTGATTTTTTCTGGTTGCCAATCAGCTGGATCAGTGATTTTGGTTGCTCCTAGTGCCAATAACCAGTCTGCCTCTTTTTTACGAGAAAGTGCGACGATGTTTGTATAGCCTAACTTATGCAGCAATGCGATGCTGATACTTCCGACACCTCCGGAAGCTCCGGTAATGACGATCGGCGCTTCTTTTTCAAGGGCAAGTTTTTCAAGTTCGGTGACAGCCAGTGCCGCAGTAAAGCCAGCAGTACCATAACACATACTATCTTTAGCCGATAAAGTTTCTGGTCGTTTGATCAGCCAATCAGCCGGTACCCGTTGGTATTGGCTGAAGCCACCGGGATGAGAAACACCTAGGCCGTAACCTGTCAGCAGTACTTGGTCGCCGGTTGAAAAATCCGGACTTTGACTTTCAATGACTTCACCAGCCAAGTCGATGCCTGGTGTCATCGGATAAGTACGGATAACACCGCCATTTTCTTTAGCTGCTAAAGCATCTTTATAATTGACATCGGAATAAGCGACTTTGACAAGAACGTCTCCCTCAGGTAAATCTGTCAGTTTGCAGGTCTTTAAAGTGGCAGTAAATGTTGGTTCATTTGTTACGATATAAGACGAAAATTCTGTCATTCAAGGCAACTCCTTTAATGGTTTGAACTCATGATACCATAATCTGGTTGATTTTTAATCATTGTTGCGAAACAGATGATTATTCATGAGCCAATTTCTTCGTTAGAATGAGAGAAGGGTATTGAGAGCTACTGAATGAAAATGGCTAAATAAAGGCATTATGTGACAGCTGCCCATTGGCTGCAGCTCATTTAGTCAATAAGAAAGCTTCGAAAAATTCTCTTCAAAAAAGGTAAAAAAAGACTTGTTTTTTTTAGAAAAGTTTGTATACTGGAAAAAGTGAAATTAAACTTGAAGTTTACTATTAGCAAACTTTTTTGTAGGATTTTTTTACTATATTTATGATCGAGGGGGAATGTAGATGGAGATTGGCGAGAAGCTCCGCAATTTGCGGGTCCAAAAAAATCTGACACAAGAAGAATTAGGGGAACGAACCGATTTATCCAAAGGGTACATCTCCCAATTAGAAAGGGATTTAAGTTCACCTTCAATGGAAACTTTTTTTACGATTTTAGAAGTCCTTGGAGTGACCCCGGAAGAATTTTTCCGTCAAGAAAATGCAGACCATCAAGTGGTCTATCGAGAAGAAGACAGTACGAGTTATTATGATGAAGAAAATGGCTATGAACTGCGGTGGCTGATTCCAGACTCGAATGAAAAAGAGATGGAGCCAGTCGTGTTGACTTTTGAGAAAGCCGGCGAGTATAAGACATTTGAACCTTCTTTAGCGGAAACTTTTATTTATGTTTTGGAAGGAACGATTGCACTGAGCCTCGGGGAATCAGAATACAAAGCACGTAAGGGACAGTCCATTTATTACCAAGCAACAGAACCGCATCAATTGAGAAATATCGGCCGGCAAAAAAGCCGCGCCTTGATCGTTGTAACTGATTCTTATTTATGATTTAGGGGGAAAAAGTGTGGGAAAAACAATTATTTCGTTCAATAACGTGGTCAAGCGATTTGATGACGATGAAACCGTCTTGAAAAATGTTAGTTTTGATATTGAAGAAGGGCGTTTTTATACGCTTTTAGGTCCTTCAGGATGTGGGAAAACCACGATCTTACGGATCATTGCCGGATTTTCCGAAGCAACAGAAGGCGATGTTTACTTTGATGGCCAGCGTATCAACGATGTTCCGGCAAATCAGCGACAAGTTAATACTGTCTTTCAGGACTATGCGTTGTTTCCACATATGAACGTGTTCGAGAATGTGGCTTTTGGCTTACGGATCAAGAAGCTTCCGAAAGACGAAGTCACAAAGAAAGTCAAAGAAGCATTGCGATTGGTCCAACTTCCAGGTTACGAAAATCGTGAGATCAGTGAAATGTCCGGTGGACAGCGTCAACGGGTGGCGATTGCGCGAGCGATCGTCAATGAGCCGAAAGTTTTACTCTTAGATGAACCTTTGTCAGCTTTAGACTTGAAATTACGAACAGACATGCAGTACGAATTGCGGGAACTGCAGCAGCGATTAGGAATTACCTTTATCTTTGTGACCCACGATCAAGAAGAAGCATTAGCGATGAGTGATGAGATCTTCGTCATGAATAAAGGAAAGATCATTCAAAGTGGAACACCGGTAGACATTTATGACGAGCCGATCAATCATTTTGTGGCGGACTTTGTCGGCGAAAGTAATATCGTGAATGGCACGATGATCGATGATAATTTAGTCGAGTTTGTCGGCAAACGCTTCGAGTGCGTGGATGGCGGTATGCGGGCGAATGAACCCGTTGAAATCGTGATCCGCCCAGAAGATCTAAGTTTGACCACCGCTGAGAAAGGGAAATTGATCGTTGAGGTAGACACGCAATTGTTCCGCGGCGTACATTATGAAATCATTTGTTACGATGAACAAGGCAATGAATGGATGGTCCATTCGACTAGAAAAGCCAAAGAAGGCAGCAAGATCGGTTTGTTTTTTGAGCCTGAAGACATTCATGTCATGCGTTTCAATGAATCAGAAGAAGATTTTGATGCTCGTTTAGAGAGCTACGAAGATTAGGAGGGAGCACATGACGAAAATGCGTCGTTTCTATGCAATACCCTATGTCTTTTGGTTATTGCTATTTGTTATCGCACCAGTATTATTGATCGTCTATCAGTCCTTTTTCGATATGGATGGGAATTTTTCACTGGTCAATTATCAAAGTTATTTAGGTTCCGGCAAGTATTTGATCATGACATTGAACTCCGTGTGGTATGCCTTTTTGATCACATTGATCACGCTGGTCATCAGTTATCCTACGGCTTACTTTTTGACAAAACTACGTCATAAAGACTTATGGTTACTGCTGATTATTTTACCTACATGGGTCAATTTGCTGTTAAAAGCCTATGCCTTTATTGGTATTTTTGGAATTCATGGCAGCGTCAATCATTTTTTGGAAATCATGGGTGTCGGACCAAAACAGATTTTGTTCACCGATTTTAGCTTTTTAACGGTAGCGGTCTATATTGAGCTGCCCTTTATGATCATGCCGATTTTCAATGCACTAGAGGAGATGAATCCTTCATTGATTAGTGCGAGCCGTGACTTAGGAGCGAACAGCTATGAGACTTTTCGCCGGGTCATTCTGCCTTTGTCATTGAACGGTGTCAAAAGCGGCGTACAAGCAGTTTTCATTCCTTCTCTTTCACTCTTCATGCTGACACGTTTGATTGGAGGAAACCGTGTAATCACGTTAGGAACTGCGATTGAGCAGCATTTCCTTGTGACACAAAACTGGGGCATGGGTTCGACGATCGGTGTAATTTTGATTATTGCTATGTTCTTAGTGATGCTCCTGACAGGTGAGAAGAAAAAAGGAGGACAACGAAAATGAAAAAATTCCGCTGGTCAAATCTTTATCTTGTCGTTGTCTTTATCCTATTGTACGTCCCAATTTTTTATTTGATTTTTTATTCCTTCAATGATGGCGGTACAATGAATGACTTTACTGGGTTTACCTTTGAACATTACCAGTCCGTCTTTCAAGATACACGTCTGATGATCATTGTATTGAATACCTTTATGCTGGCATTTTTATCCGCCCTTTTAGCAACAGTGATCGGCACGTTCGGTGCGATGGGGATCTACTATACGAAAAAACGGCGAACACGAACAGCGTTGTTAAGTTTGAACAATGTCTTACTGGTTTCTCCAGATGTCATCATTGGAGCCAGTTTTCTGATTTTCTTCACGATGATCGGAAATTTGTTCCGCGGCTTTAGCCTAGGTTTCTTTAGTGTGTTACTGTCTCATGTGGCCTTTAGTATTCCCATCGTTGTTTTGATGGTTTTACCAAAGCTACAAGAAATGAATGATTCCATGATTGATGCCGCTCGTGACTTAGGTGCCAATAATCTGCAAGTCATCAAGAACATTATTTTGCCGTTTCTGACACCGGGGGTCATTGCCGGCTATTTCATGGCTTTCACTTATTCACTGGATGATTTTGCTGTGACGTTCTTTGTAACAGGGAATGGCTTTAGCACACTTTCTGTAGAAATCTATTCTCGTGCCCGTCAGGGGATCAGCCTAGAAATCAATGCCTTGAGCACATTGGTCTTTTTATTCTCAATGATTCTAGTCGTAGGGTACTACTTTATCAGCAAAGAAAATGTGTCGAAAAAACTACGTAAAAATCGGCGAGCGGAGGTGGCAAATCTGCGATGAAAAGATTACAATCTTTGGTCATAGGAATTGTCGCCATCATTTTGGTACTGCTGTTTGGTGTACGGGAGTTGGAACATTCTTCAGGAATGGCGGGCGCCAAAGTTTTGAATATCTATAACTGGGGTGATTATATCGATCCAGATCTTTTGAAGAAGTTTGAGAAAGAGACCGGCTATAAGGTCAATTATGAAACCTTCGATTCCAATGAAGCGATGTTTACGAAAATTCAGCAAGGAGGAACGTCCTATGACATTGCCATCCCAAGTGAATATATGATCCAAAAAATGATGGAAGAACACTTGCTGAAACCTCTTGATCACAGCAAGATCAAAGGGTTAGACAATATTGATCCCCGCTTCTTGGATTTAAGTTTTGATCCTGACAACCGCTATTCGATCCCATATTTTTGGGGGACTCTTGGTATCGTCTATAATGATAAATTTTTTGCTGAAGGTGAAATCAAGGAATGGGATGATCTGTGGAAACCAGAACTAAAAGACAGTATCATGCTGATCGATGGCGCGCGGGAAGTCATCGGTCTAGGGTTAAACAGTTTGGGGTATTCATTGAACAGTAAAGACGACAAACAGCTTGCAGCAGCCTTCAACAAATTGCGCAAAATGACGCCAAACATCAAAGCAATCGTAGCAGACGAAATCAAAATGTATATGGCAAACGAAGAAGCCTCTGTCGCTGTGACTTTCTCGGGAGAAGCAGCCGATATGATGTATGAGAATGAACATATCCATTATGTGATCCCATCCGAAGGATCCAATCTTTGGTTTGATAATATGGTTATTCCCAAAACGTCAAAAAATGAAGAAGGGGCCTATGCATTTTTGAACTTTATGCTTGAACCAGAAAATGCTGCCCAAAATGCTGAGTATATCGGTTATTCCACACCAAACAAAAAAGCACTCGCGTTATTGCCAGATGAAATCACGCAAGACAAACAGTTCTATCCTTCAGATGAGCTGATGAAGCATTTGGAAGTCTATGAAAATCTAGGCGCCCAATATTTAGGCATTTATAATGACCTATTTTTGGAGTTGAAGATGTATCGAAAGTAAGTATGCAGCTGATTGACTGATACAAGGGAAGGAAGCAAGTTTCAAAAATATCTTTTCCCATTGTGTTTTAAAATAGTTACAGCTTCCTAGCGACCTGTAGAGAGACAGCAAAAGTCTTTGTCTACAGGTTTTTTTGTCTTAGAAAAGAGTCGCTGAGACAATTGGAAGCAGCTGTCCTGCAGAAGAAATACTAAGCAGTACTAGGTCGAAACAAGGAATAGTCCCAAACAAAGCGCTATCCTATAAAAACTAAAAATACAACGCGTCAGTTACAGTAACTTTTTTTGAAAAGGGCCAAGGGTTTATAGCCGTAGTTTTTAGAATGAATCAGCTAATTCGAAGATAATGATATGGAATTTTTCTAGAAATTATCGCATGAAATGACCCTTGATTGAGAACGCCATGAAAGGTGGAAGAAATGCAGTTGTGTATGTAAGCGAAAGCTGTCTCTTCTTTCCCAAGAAGACTGGATGATTTTGGAATCTGTTTTTCTTTGGCTTAAAGGGCAAAATGGTTTGTTTTTTTGGGAGATTAAATTTATACTAATTTTTATAGCTAATTTAGTGACTTGTTAAGTAGATACGAAACAACTCCTGAATTAGATAACAAATGAATGGGAAAGCGAATGTTTGATGACAGCTATCATTCGCTTTGCTGAACCGTTTGCCTAAGGAGTGGAATGTCGTGTCAGATCTAGTAAAGTTTGTATTGGTTATTTTAGTTATTTGGGTTATTTATCAATTGGTTACTTCTGTTTTATTTAGCTTATCGCAAAAAGCCGTTAAAAAACGACTGAAGAGTAATAAGATGACAGATCAACAACTTGTAAACTTGTATCATTCTGTTGCAAAGTCAAATCAATATAATACGATGCAAGCCATATTTTCTTATGGAATTTTTTACAAAAGTCATGAAAAACAAAGTAATGAAGTGTACAAGTTGTATCGAGATGAAATGGAAAAAAGAAACTTGCTATAAAAGAAATTTTAAGGTCACTTATTTTTCTGATAAGTGACATCAAACATAGATATGGCTAAAAAATAGATCCTTCTTTGCAATTTTGTGAGGAGGGCTCTATTTTTTTGAGCAAACAAAATAAATAGGTGAATAGAAAGGGACTCTTTTTTTGATGGAACATCGTCTCTGCGCTTCTACTGGTAATAGTAGTGTAACAGTAGAATTTTTAAAGAGTCTAGCTAGATATGCAATGCTGCTTATCAAAGACAGGATTTCATAAAAATCTATGAATCTAGTTTGTTTAGGGGTATTATAAATATAGCAACAAAGTGGATAAACAATCTGGAGGAGGAAGCATGATTCAACAATTTTTGCAAAAATTTACACGAAAAACTGGGAAAGTAGAACAATCATTCGAAGTAGTATCTAAAGAACACAGAGAAATAAAAGGGCTTTCTTTTGAACAAAACGAAGATGAATCGATCGTTATGGACTTTTTGAATCATATGGACAGAGAGTATGACACAACGCCTGCAGGACGGAAACAGCAAGGGGATGCCTTTGAGCAATTTTTGGCAGCGGTCTTTCGGCTAGCAAACTACGATGTTGAGATCACCAGAAAAAGCTATCTGCAAGGCAAACAGGTCTACACTGGTGATGACAATGTAGACTTGATTTTAAGCAAAGATGCGGAACGGATTGCTGTTCAAGCCAAACATTACCGCTTGAACACGAAAGCACCCAACTTGATCACGAAAGAGTTTGTCAATAAATATTCAGGAATCTCAGATAAAAATTGGACAAATAAACTTTTTATCACAACATCTTTATTTAATCCCCATGTTTATTTAGAGATCGAGAAGAATGAAAAAGCACAAAACATTGAATGGTATGACAGGTACGGGTTATTGCAGTTGTTGAACACATTGATCCCAGAAACAATGGAAAAGCACATGTTTTTAAATAGTTTGCCAGAACAAGTAGTCAAATGTCCGGAATGTGAATCAGGGTTTATTGTCCAAAAATGGAATAAGCAAAAACATAGCTATTTCAAAGGATGTACGATGTTTCCAGAGTGTGCCCATACGGAAAGTGTTTCATTCAGGCACACACGTAAAAGTTTTACTACGTCCTCAAAAGAACTAGATAATAGCATTTCTTCTTAGGATAACTGGTACTCTAAAATGCTCATTTGTTGAACGAATCAGACACTTAGTAGAAGAAAGGAATGAAAAGATGTTTAATCTCGCTGTTCGTGGCCACGACTTAACCAAGGTTTGTGATCCACAAGATCTCGCTTGTCAAATCGCTGAAAAAGGCATCAAAAATGTTCAATTTGCACTAAATGCTTCATTTCCGGAACTTAGTGCTGCTGCCCAGATCAATCCGGGAATGGGGACTTTTTTTAAAAATGAATTTGGGCAACAGAATGTTCAAGTGGCATTGTTGAGCTGCTATAGTAATTTGATTCATCCAGATCCTCATGAACGAGAAAAGATTCTGCAGAAATTTGAACGCTATCTTTTTCATGCACGCTATTTTGGGGCGTCAATGGTTGCTTCGGAAACGGGTTCCGTTATTCCCACACTTGGTTACAGTGAAGAAAATTTCACAGATGAAGTTTTTGATGAGCTTGTAACTGTTGTCCAGCGGTTGGTAAAAACCGGGGAACGTTATCAAACAATGGTTGGGATCGAAGCGGGATTAAATCACCCCCTATTTTCCAATGACCGAATTCAGGAATTGATCGCAAGCGTTCCTTCTGATTTTCTGGGCATCGTCTATGACCCTACCAATCTCATCACTCCAGAAACGGCAAGTAAACAAGTAGAAATCGTTGCAGAGGCCTTTGAGAAGTTTGGTGAACGAATTGTCTGTCTCCACTTGAAAGACTACGTGATTGAAGAGGACCGCATTGTTTCTGTCCCTTTAGGAGAAGGAATCATTCCTTATCAAGCCATTTTACAAATCGTTGACCAATACAAACCTTATTGCTATGTCGTATTGGAGGGAACAAAAGATGAAGGAATCAAACGGGCAGTTGCTATGATAGAGGGGCTAAGCTGAGTCGAATGAACCTATTGGCAAAAAAATCATTTGACGTCAAAGAAGTGATTGCCTCTAATCGCGAACACATTTAGAGAGCACGTTTATTTAAAAGAAGCGACAGCATAAGTTAGAATGGGACAAACAGACACTAGCGCATAATCCTGCCAATATTCTGAATTAACGCTCAAAATATGCGATGAGGATGTTTGTGTTCTGTCCCGTTAAACGTTAATCTGTCGCTTCTTTTTTGTTGGGAATGATACGTTCTAATTGAGGCTGTTTTATTCGTTGATCTGCCAATGACGAATCCTATGGATCAGCTGTTCTTTCTCTTTTTCACTGGCAAAGGAATGGCGGGCGGCGGTCTCATTCAATAAGCGCAGCTCACTTTCCGACATTTGCCAGTGACGGGTCATGTGTATGTATTCATCAGTCAATGTTGTTTTAGAAACGGTGCGGTTATCTGTGTTTAAGCAAAAAGGGACCCCAGCTGTCAGCCATTCCCTGAAAGGATATTGGTGATAATCCGTGATGGCTTTGGTATGCACATTACTAGTAGGACAACCTTCAATACAGATTTGATTGCGGGAGACAAATTCTTGGGCTTTCTTATCCCCTTTCAAAATGATACCGTGACCAATGCGTTTTGCACCACTTTCGATTGCTTGATAGACATTACGGATACAGCCGCATTCACCGGCATGCAATGTCAATTGCACGTTTTGACCGTCTATGAAAAGTTGGTAAGTTTGCGCTAATTTGGGAACATAGTCATCTTCTTCAGGACCAGCTAAATCGATGCCCACGACTTTCTCTTCAGAAACAGACTCCGAAAAAATCTGGGAGATTGCAGCAGCAGACTCTTGCCGCATCCCGATGATCAAGATATTCCCTTTTACCGGATAGATGGACTCCGCACGAGCGATCCCTCTAGCTACTGCTTGAATCGTTTGTGGGCAGGAAAGACCCTGTTCCATTGACTGACTAGGAGCAAAGCGGATTTCGATATACGCGACACCATCTTCAAACGCTTGTTCCATGACATCAAACGCTGCGGCTTCTAATGCAAATTCACTTTGGAGATAAGGAAGAACGAAATCAAAGCGTTCCAAGTACTCATTAAGATCAGAACAGTCTTGGGGGGCTTGCATCCGTTCTTCAAGGATCGACAGTTCTTGTGGGATAGGCAGATTTTGTTGATTGGCGATCTTAAGTAATGTTTCTGGGCGAATCGATCCATCCAAATGGCAGTGCAATTCTACTTTAGGGAAGGCTTGGATTTGGCTTTTCGTTAACACGTCATTCCTCCTCGCATACGCAGGGTACGCTGAATTTTTTTATGTATGAATATAGCATAGATACGGGTTATGTGCTAGTGAAAAAAGGAAATTCTCATGATAAACACTCTCCCTCTCAAAAAAGCTTCTATAAAAAGCCTCTATAAAAAAGCTCCGGTCAAAAAAACCGTATCAAAAAAGCCGCTGCCATGGGAGGATTGTCCCATGGCAGCGTACGATTTTGTTGAGCTGGCACTTTTTTGCTGAGAAAACTAAATCAGCTCTGAGAGATCGACGGCATCGATCGCCAGATCTTGTGCGGCTTCCTTCAACGTGAAGTGACCGTCAAATGCGATGACACCACGCGCCAGTGCAGCGTTTGTTCTTAATGCCTTTTCAGGATCGGCAGCCAATTGTTTAGCGTAGGGTAATGTGGCGATACTCAATGCCAATGTAGCAGTCTGTGGAACTGCGCCAGGCATATTGGCAACAGCATAATGGATCACATTTTCTTGGATGTAGGTAGGATCGTCATGAGTAGTGACACGATCTTCTGTCTCAAAAATGCCTCCTTGATCAATCGCAATATCTACAATCACTGATTTTTCTGCCATGGTTTTCACCATCTCACGAGTTACTAGATTTGGCGCTTTTTTGCCTGGCAGCAAGACGGCGCCAATCACCAAGTCTGCTTGTTGAATAGCGGCTTCAATGTTGAAACGATTAGAGAAGAGTGTCTGAACTTGTCCGTCAAATAGCTGGTCTAATTCTTGTAAGCGTGGGATGGATACATCGAGAATTGTGACTTGCGCACCAAGCCCTAACGCCATTTTCGCGGCATTGGTTCCGGCAACGCCACCGCCAATAATCGTGACCTGACCTTTTCGAACACCCGGGACACCGGACAGGAGGACTCCTTTGCCGCCATAGATTTTTTCTAAGAATTGTGCGCCGATCTGAACTGCCATTCGACCAGCAATTTCACTCATTGGAGAGAGGAGAGGCAGCGCCCCATTAGCCAGTTGGACATTCTCATAGCCAATCGCTCGAACCTTGGAGGACATGAGCGCTTTTGCTAATTCTGGATTGGCAGCAACATGTAGGTAAGTAAATAACAGCAATCCCGCTCTTAAGTAGGAATACTCTTCTGGCAGCGGTTCTTTGACTTTCATCACCATGTCAGCCGCCCAGACGTCTGCAGCGTTAGCAACGATCGTTGCGCCGACTGCTCGATAGGCTTCGTCTGAAAAAGTTGATCCGATGCCTGCATTTGCTTCAACCAAGACCTCGTGCCCTTCTTGAACCAATTCATAGACGCCAGCTGGCGGCAAAGCTACACGATTTTCATTGTTCTTGATTTCTTTAGGAATTCCGATTTTCATATGCGTCACACCTTTCTTTCTTCTATTATAAAGGAAAGCGGATCCATTGTAAGGAGAAAGCGAAGATTTCTCAAGGTAGCTGTCAAGAGGCGCGGTCATTATCAACATGCATTGATGAGGACTATTTATAAAAAAAACTACCTATAGAGTGTCAAGAAAGAGGTAATCGTGCTTGATCCTTCCTGACAACTTATAGGTAGTTTCTTTTTTATAAATTGGTACTTTTGTCCTCTGTAAATGTCCAAAAATGTAAACTTTGAGCAGCGATTTCTTCCAATGAATAGGACGTTAAATAATGTTTTTTTTCCGGCGTATCGTTTGGATCTAAAACAACCACATTTTCGTCTTGCATAGCAGCCAGCACCATGATATGACCAGTATCTGTGAAATCTCCACTGGTCACAGAGACGATCACTGGCTGTCCAACTGCCAGATAATTGGCTACTTGCGCGGTGTCTATGCCCAAATCGTGATACGAATAACCAAAGGAATCCGCAAAATCAGAGAAAATCCGCCAATCGGTTCCTTGCCCATCGACATAGTAGCTATCTTGTGCCCAATCCAAAACTTCAAGCGGCGAAACGTTATCCTCTCGCAAATAAGCGAGTACCATTGAAAGAGAGAGCAGGGCACAGCCGTTATCGCTTAAAGTTTGCGTACCATCTGAACCATAGGAATAATCAGCCCATTCTTCATTTGTTTGTAGGTAAAGAGGCGTAGTCACTCCATTTTCTTGTAAATACTCGTTCGCTTGTTCATTGTAAGCTGCTTGATCAAAATCCATGTCATCCATCATGGGATATTCTTCATAATCTTGGCTGGAATAGCTCACATGAGAAAGTCGGATAAATGCAGCAAAAATCAATAATAAACCCAACAAAACAAGAAAGACATAACGCTTTCTTTGTTTCCCTTTTTTCTTCATAGCTTCCCTCCTGAAGTATCGTGCCTTTTTTGCCTTACTTCAAGTAAAGCAGAGGGAATGAAGGTTGTCATCCGCCTGTGGACTGATTCGTGTCAGTTGTTTCTAGTTCTTCCAATTCCAGACTCGTGTTTTCCCAAGCTTCCATCAGCTGTTCTTGCGTGGCTTGGACAGTCTCCATTGCTTGATTCAGCGAAGACAAACGGACGTGGTCGTTCAATGCGTCAGGACGAGTCATCGCTTGTTCGATTTCTTCAAGCTCTGCTTCGGTTTTGGCTAGGTCTGCTTCAATTTGAGTGACTTTACGCTGCAATGAGCGAATGGCTTTTTGTTGTTCTTTGCTCTGGAAGAAAGATTGTTTGCCTTGTGAGATGGCTTTCTCTTGAACATCAGATTGCTGCATCGCAGCTAGTTCTGTTTCTTCCATTTTTTTCTCCACGTAATAATCATAGTCCCCTAAATACAATTTGCTGCCAGTTTCAGATAATTCAATGACTTTGGTCGCGATTCGATTGATAAAGTAGCGGTCATGAGAAACAAAAAGCAATGTGCCTTCATAATCAATCAAGGCATTTTCGAGTACTTCTTTGCTGTCGATGTCCAAATGGTTAGTCGGTTCATCTAAGATCAGGAAGTTGTCATGATCCATCGCAAGTTTTGCTAAAGCGACCCGTGCCTTTTCGCCGCCACTGAGCAATGTGATTGGTTTTTCAACATCTTCACCAGAAAAAAGGAAACTTCCTAAAATTGTGCGGATCTCTACTTCTGGCGTAGTGGGGTGCTCATCCCATAATTCTTTCAAGATTGTTTTTGTTGAATGGAGATCTGATTGGGTTTGATCATAATACCCAATTGAGACATTGGCACCTAGATGAACGTCACCGCGAATCAAAGGAATCTTGTGGATCAGTGATTTTAATAATGTCGATTTGCCAATTCCATTAGGGCCGACTAATGCAATGGCATCTTTCCGGCGAACATCCAAATCGATCGGCTCGGATAGAACAGTCTCTTGATAACCGATGGCTGCGTTGGCTACTTGCATTACCACATTGCCAGAAGGTTTACTGATTGAAAAAAGGAAATTTGCGGATTTTTCATCTCCTTGAGGCCGATCGAGCCGCTCCATTTTTTCTAATTGTTTGCGCCGGCTTTGCGCCCGTTTAGTTGTGGAGGCACGAACTAAATTACGCGCTACAAAGTCTTCTAATTTATTGATTTCTTCTTGTTGTTTTTCGAAAGCTTTCCATTCACTTTGCAGCTGCTCGGCTTTCAAAACCAGATAACGACTGTAATTCCCTTTGTAATGGTGCATTTTCCGTCGGCTAAGCTCATAGACCTCATTGACGACTTTATCTAAGAAATAACGGTCATGAGATACAATCAAAAGAGCACCGGCATACCCTTGAAGATAGTTTTCAAGCCAAGACAATGTCTCAATATCCAGGTGGTTAGTCGGTTCATCCAAAATCAAAATATCTGGCTTTTGCAACAGCATCTTTGCTAGTGCTAGACGAGTTTTTTGACCACCAGACAATGTTTCAATGAATTGCTCATAAAAAGTGCCGTCGAACTTAAAGCCGTGTAGAACAGAACGGATCTCATTTTCATATCCGTAGCCGTTTTTTTCGGCAAATTCATGTTGTAGCTGGTCATATTCTTTTAATAGACCATCATAATTGACTGCTGTCGGGTCTGTTTCTGAAATGGCGACTTCTAATGAGCGCATCCGCTGTTCCATCTGTCGAATGCCGGCAAAAGCCGTCAACATTTCTTCCCAGACTGTAGCAGTACTGTTTAAACCAGTGTCTTGGGCAAGATAACCTAGTGTCGCAGTTTTATTTTTGGCGATCGTTCCTTTATCGGGGCTTTCGATCCCGGCAATGATTTTTAACAGGGTCGATTTTCCGGCGCCATTTCTTCCCACAAGCGCGATCCGGGAATGGCTGGCAATCTCTAGGTTGATATTCTCAAATAAAACTTCAGCGCCAAATAGTCTGGCGATTTGATTTGCTTGTAATAGTATCATATGTATTCATTCCTATTCTTGAAGTCACTTGTCTCCTTGGTTGCAATACTATCAGTCTATCACATTTTGTGATAAACAGCGATTATGAAAAAAGAATGATTGTATCATTAAATAAAAAAAATTTCAAATTGTGAGCAATCAAATTGATTTTTGAGCAAACTATTTGATATGATAGCTACATCACACGTGAATTTTTCACAATGGGGGAGTATTTCTTGAAAGATCATCAAATTCCAAAGGCAACAGCGAAACGTTTGCCTTTGTATTACCGCTATTTACGCATCTTGCACAATGCTGGAAAGTTGAAGGTTTCATCTACTGAATTAAGCGAAGCTGTCCAAGTGGATAGCGCAACGATTCGTCGCGACTTCTCTTATTTTGGGGAATTGGGAAAACGCGGCTATGGCTATGACGTGGAAAGCCTGATGCAGTTTTTTGCTAAAACGTTGAATGAAGACCATATGACAAATGTCGCGCTAGTAGGTGTTGGTAATCTAGGTAGCGCACTGTTAAAATATAAATTCCATCAGAGCAATAGCATTCGGATCAGTGCTGCATTTGATGTGAATGAAGATATCGTAGGACGAATCGTGGATGGCGTTCCTGTCTATCCAATGAGCGATATGAAAGAACAAGTGAAGATCCAACAGATCGATGTCGCGATCTTGACGGTTCCCGCACAACATTCGCAAGACTTAGTCAATGAGCTTGTGAAAGCAGGGATCAAAGGAATCTTGAACTTTACGCCTGCGCGCATCACTGCACCAAAAGGTGTGCTGATCCAAAATGTTGATTTGACCAATGAATTACAAACACTGATTTATTTCTTGCATTCTGGCAACGTCTTAACGACAGATGAACCGGAAAACCACGAAACAACTGAATCAGAATAAAACCCAAAAACACTGTCTTTCCATCAACCATCGCGTCTAGTAGGTGATGGAAAGACAGTGTTTTTTTATTCCATCAGTTGATCAAAAAGATCGTCATAAGAGATGGTCTCGGTTTTGGTCAAGGCAGTCCTATAGCGATCAATAATAGCAGCCAGCCTATTAAAATCAATGATTCGTGCTTCTCTGTGGCGTTCATCTCCTTGAAAATAAAGAAGGACGACAGGAGCAGTCAATGCTGAAAATTGGCCAGCCGCCTCTGGGACTTCCGCTACATTGACAGCATAAAGTGGAACATGCTTTTCTAAAGCTAATTTATTAAGACGAGGTTTGTCTGCTAAGCAGACACTGCAAGCCGGCTGTGAGAGATAAATAAGTGCCAATGGGGTTTCTTTTATCTTCGTCAGCAGTTCATCTAATGTATTCATTTGTATCATGCAAATTCCTCCAAGCAGATTCTCTGTCTAATGTACGTTTTGAGGGACAACTTGTCAAAGAAACTGCTGGAAAAGAATAAAAACTAAAGCAAGCTTTAAGGTGCCAGCAAAGACTGTAAAAAACATTGTGCATTGAGGCAAAAAAACGTATAGTAGTTCCAGCGCAATTATTTTTTTATAAAGAAGGTTGAATATATGTTACAAAGCTTACCTAATTCTGTTTTGCAGATGAGCGTGATCTTTCTCTCCATCGTCATTGAAGCCTTGCCTTTTGTCTTATTAGGCTGCTTGATTTCAGGGGCGCTGCAAGTTTTTCTGACGCCAGAACGAGTGACAAAAATCCTGCCAAAGAATAAATTGGCCTCCATTGCAATGGGGTGTGGTTTAGGCGTTTTCTTCCCGTCTTGTGAATGTGGAATCGTTCCGATCGTCAATCAATTCGTCAAAAAAGACGTACCAGTCTACACGGCTTTTGCTTTTATGCTGACAGCCCCTATTGTGAATCCCATTGTGATTTTTTCGACATTCATCGCATTTGGCAATTCAGCGAAGTTTGCCTTTTTGCGAGTACTTGGCAGCTTGTTGGTGGCAATGGTGGTAGGTGTTTGGCTGGCTTATTTCAGTAAGCGAGAGATTTTGAAAACCCAATTGATCACAGCTTCAGAGGATACCCATCAAGGACATCACCATGGGCATGCTCATGATACAGGTTCTGAGAAACGAAAATGGTCCCATCAAATACGGCATTTGTTGCAACACAGTATTGATGAATTCTTCGATACTGGTCGGTATTTGATCATTGGCGGATTGATTGCAGCAGCGATGCAGACGTATTTGCCAACGGGAATGATGTTGACTTTGGGTTCTACGAAATTCTTGGCGGTATTGGTCATGCTTGTTTTGGCATTGACGATGTCGCTGTGCTCTGAAGCAGATGCGTTTATCGGTTCTTCGCTGCTTAGTCTGTTCGGCGCCGGTCCAGTCGTGGGTTTTCTGGTCTTTGGTCCTATGGTGGACATCAAGAATCTTCTGATGATGAAACGATATTTTACCGGTCGTTTTATTGCAACAATGGTGGGATTAATTGCTGTTGTGGTCTCAATTTATGCATGGGTGGTGTAAACAATGATCCGTTTTTTGATTTTATCTGGATATTTTGAGTTGATGATGTACTTGCAGGTATCAGGAAAACTGAATCAGTTCATCAATGTCCACTATCGTTATCTAGCGATACTTTCGATGATTGTCGCTTTATTTTTGGCATTAGTCCAGTTGTATTTTTGGGTCAAACAAACGCCTGATGAACATGAAGATGAGCATCACCATGGACTCGAAAAAAAATCTCAGCGCATCATTGCGTATTTCTTATTAGCATTGCCAATCATTGTTGGTTTGTTTTTCCCAACAGTCAGTCTGGATACGACCATTGTTGAAGCAAAAGGGTTTAATTTCCCGCTGAGTGAAGAGTCTGTCGGCGATCCCGAAATGAATACCCAATACCTTAAACCAGATACTAGTCTTTATTACAATAAAGATGATTATGACGAGCAAATGACGACTTCGTTAGCGAAGTATGCCGATAAACAAACGATTGCTGTCACCGACGAGAATTATTTGGAACTCATGGAATTGATCTATACGTATCCAAGTGAATTTATCGGGAAAAAAATCAGCTACGACGGTTTTGTTTATCATGCAGCGCAAGATGATCGTAATGAAATCTTTCTGTTTCGTTTTGGGATCATTCACTGTGTAGCGGATTCAGGTGTTTTTGGATTACGTGTTGAGTTACCTGAACAAACGGTTACCGAGAATGACCAATGGCTGCACATTGAAGGAACCATCCAGTCGCAATACTATCAACCCTTTAAACGAGATTTGCCAATGGTAATCGTTGACCAAGAACAAACCATCGAGGCACCGGCTAACCAATATGTTTATCGATCATTCTAGCGAAATGAGAGAAATATCGGTTTTTTTGAAAAAGTTCACAAAAATATCATAAAGCTTTGTTATAATAAAGATAAACTAGTGCAGATGTTTGTAGTTTTACAAAACGTCGAGTACAATAGAAACGTACAATGTGCTAAAAAACAATATAAAGAGAGGTGTCGTGAAATGGGTTTTACAGATGAAACAGTACGGTTTGATTTTGATGATAGCCGCAAGAAAGAAATCAGTGAAACACTGGCTATCGTGTATCGTGCATTAGAAGAAAAAGGTTATAATCCAATCAATCAAATCGTCGGTTATCTCCTTTCTGGCGACCCGGCTTACATTCCTCGTTATCGGGATGCCCGGAACTTGATTCGTCGTCATGAACGCGATGAGATTTTGGAAGTTTTGATTCGTTATTACTTAGGAAATCACGGGATCAACCTATAATGAGAGTCATGGGTTTAGATGTCGGTTCACGAACAGTTGGTGTAGCTGTTAGTGATCCTATGGGATGGACTGCGCAAGGGATCGAGATCATTCGAATCAACGAAGATGAAAATGACTTTGGCTATGATCGTCTTGGAGAATTAGTCAAAGAGTATGAAGTGACTCGTTTTGTGGTGGGACTGCCCAAGAATATGAATAACACCATTGGTCCAAGAGCAGAGGCTTCACTAGCTTACGGCAAGGCCATCGAAGAACGTTTTGATTTGCCTGTTGACTACCAAGACGAACGCTTGACGACTGTTCAAGCAGAACGAATGCTAGTTGAACAAGCCAACACATCTCGTGCCAAACGTAAGAAAGTCATTGACAAATTAGCAGCAGTAATGATTTTGCAGAATTATTTAGATGGTGCTGGAAAACAACTGTTTTAGTTTACAGAAAAGAGGAAAAAATATGTCAGAACATACGCATGATCACAATCATGATCACAACCACGACCATGAAGGTCACGAACACATTACATTGGTCGATGATCAAGGCAATGAAACATTATACGAAATTCTTTTGACAGTAGATGGACAAGAAGAATTTGGACGCAACTACGTGTTGCTTTATCCAGCTGGAGTACCAGAAGAAGAAGATGTCGAATTACAAGCCTATGCCTACGTTGAAAACGAAGATGGTACAGAAGGCGAATTAGAACAAATTGAAACAGAAGCTGAATGGGACATGATCGAAGAAGTCTTTAACACATTCATGGCTGAAGAAGAATCTGAATAAAGAATTGATGGCTGAACCTTTGATAGTCAAGGGTTCAGCTTTTTTATCTAAAAAACCGTCAGAAATGAAATAGCTCATTTCTGACGATTTTTTTTGAATTTTACCACAGCCAGTTTTACATAAATCAGTTAACTAGAAAACAAAGTTTGTAGTTTTCGATGATGGACTTCTAGAAGGCGTTGATATAAATCAGTTTCGAAATCACTGTAATGGCAATAATCAAGGACCGTATATTTAAAAGGATCTAGGCCCTTCGGAATCAGCAAAGGTGACCCTAAGATGATAAAGTCATATTCTTCAGTGATTGGAAGTGTCAGCTGTTCGATAGCGACAAATGGGATCTTTTTGCCTAGGTTTAAGATCTCAGCGGAAATCAGATGCTCAGAAACATTGACAAAACCAACTTTCAACTTATAGCTTTCGTCGATTTCTGAATAATACGGATAAAGCAAACAAGCTTGGATGAAAGCTAATTCACTTACACAAGATTTCAGCCACGTATAATTTTTCCGTTGGGAAAATTTTTTCCAGAAGCCTTCGATTTTGATTGTCAAGATATGTAAGAGTGGGTACTTTTCTTGGATATACGAAGAAATAAACAATGTGGTCAAAGGGATTTTTTGTTTGAACAAGCTAAAGTTACCAATCGATAGGTAGATGTTCAAATATAGAGCTGGCTCATTTTCAAAATGAAACGTACCGATAAACGTCTGACAATGGTCTTGGAATTCGTCCAAAATCTCCTTGGGGTCATTACTTGGTTGCTGATAAGAATGTTGGATGATCGGCAGACGAATGTCTTGGTTGGAAGTCAGAAACGGCCAATAATAAAACAAATAGAACAAAGAGTTTACCTCCAAGAGGTCTAAACGCAGATTGGCGATCTTGAAGAAATCGTAAAAGAAGTTGAGGTCTGTACCACTTGGAATGAAAGAATCCCTTGATAAGTGATAGATATCAGTAAAGTGGCTGTTTTTGATCCTCAGCAAACAAATCAGACAATGGAGACTGGCTTGTTTTTTTCCTAAGTCAAACTTGTTCTTATGCTGTGCTTCTTCATGTTTATAAATCAATGCTCTCACTTCTTGGCTATAAGGAACTATGTCCAAACTTTCACCTAATGATACAAACCAAAAGAAATTAAAAAAGAGGATACGAATCAACATTTCGGAACCTGACAAGGTCAGATTCGATAAATTCAAGTTGATATTGTATTCCTTCAAATATTCAACCAGCTTTTTTGTTTGACGAAAACAGGTCGAGCGACTGATATAGTGCCGGTTACAAAAAGCAGCGAGATCGTCGTCCTCTTCTATTAGCATACTGAGCAACAATTTATAAGGAACACTTTCAGTTGAAAGGTAATGTTGGTATTGGGTGTATTGAACAAGTTGTTCATTGACGGTTAACTTATTTTTACTATGTAATAGCTCGATGGTAGTAAATTTTTCTAAATCATCTTGGATTGCACTCAAGATTTTTTTGAAGCGTGCAGGGCCGTAATAAAAATCCAAGTTTTCCCGCACCTGATCTATGCTGTATTCCCCGGGTGAGAGTGTCATCAACTTGCCGTAGACACTCAATTTCGTTCTGGCATGATCATCTAACAAAATTTTTTCAATCAATTGATCACCTTCCTTTTTTTGTAATTATTATTATTAGCGTATTTAACTTCTCTTGTAAATACGTGTCTCAGATTTCTAACAAGTCTATACAAGGTTTAGAAATATTTCTATTTCACTTGTCTCAAAAATAGCGTTCAGCGAGTATGTTTTTTGAGAGAAAAGAAATAACCCATGATTTTAAATAACGATATCCATTTTGTTTTTGCTTCCTTGTTAGTGTGTTGAATGGATATAAATAACTATAATTGAATATTTAGAAGCTGAAGTGGAAAGAATTAGAAATATTAGTGAATCTTTTCTTTTTTTTTTATTATCTATTTGAATTTTAAAAAAATTTCGAAGGAGGCACTAAAAATGAAAAAGGGAAAGCATCTTGTCCTTCTTAGTTTGTTGGCCATCTTTTTCATCGCTTACTTATATTCTCAACACATAAACAAGGTAGTAGCAAATGATGAAGATGTTGTTGATGTAGTAGAGGTGCTGAAAAATGATTATGGAGAAGTGAGTATCAAGCAAACAGATGATCATTTGATCCTCTTTTACCGCTTAAATGAGTCAACACAAGAAAGACGATTTTTATTTCAGCTGCATCCCAAGGATGCAGCTGAAAACAATTTGCTTACTTCTTACACTTCTCAGGAATACCAAGAATATACAGATGAGAAGCAACAGAAATGGATAGGCAGTGATTTTTCGCAGGGAGGTGTCGAAAAAGAATGGAATGTCGCATTGCCAAATACTAATAAAGAGTTTCAACTCAATATTCAGATTGAAGAAAAAGCAGGAAAGTTACTTTTATCAGAAGCCGCTTCTTATCCATTCTCTATCGCTAATGAGAAGAAAGAGCCGTCAGCTACAAGTGAAGATATAGCGGAAACAACAGCATCCTCTGAAGTATATGATACATCAGAGGATTCCTCGGTCATCTCGGACGAGTATCATCCGTTTGATCAGCCGCAATTGTTCAACGGACAGGTGAGTTCCGATGGATTAACTACGATCGAACCAGAGTATGTAACGGATGGGCAAGGTACTTATCCGAAAGCGATGTGGCAACCAAATAATAATCAGTATGTACGAAATCACCAAGGCAATCGTCAGGGAAAACAACAATGGGATGGAGTGACTAATTGGGATGGTGATCCAACCAATCAAAATAATTCTTATATTGAATATGGTGGGGAGAAAGAAGCAGCCGATTATGCGATCCGAAAATTTGCTAAAGAGACAGCAACTCCAGGTTTGTTTGATCTGTATGTAAATGTCCGAGGTAACACGCAAAAGGACATTCTTCCACTTGATATCGTATTCGTTGCAGACTGGTCTGGGAGTATGAATGAAGAAAATCGGATCATTGAGGTGAAAAATGGCATTGACCGATTTATTGATACATTATCAGATAGTGGCGTGACGGAAAAAATCAACTTAGGGTATGTCGGATTCTCAAGTGAAGGATATAGCAACCGTACGATTCCGCTAAAAGCCTTTGATAGTGTAAAAGAAGAAATCAAAGCAGCAACCCCTCTTTCAACAAGTGGCGGAACATTTACTCAAAATGGGTTACGACAGGCAGGAGAATTATTATCAGAACAAAATGGACACAAAAAAGTGATCGTTCTCTTAACCGATGGCGTTCCGACTTGCTCGTATCAAGTATCTAGTGTAATGGACGATGAAGATGGTAGTTATTATGGTACAGCCTTTAGCGGACGTATTGATCATCCAGACTATACTTCGAAAATCTTCCCCCCTTATCTTGCTTCAGTAAGCAACCAATCTTCGCAACGGCGTTGGATCAATTCGACATTTATTGCTACGATCGGTGAAGCAATGGCATTGAAGCAACGAGGAATCGAAATCCATGGGTTAGGAATCCAACTACAGGGGGATGAAACCGCAGGACTCACGAAAGAAGAAGTCGAGAGTCGAATGCGGAAAATGGTCTCGAATGGGGAGGATGGGACACTGTATTACGAGTCTGCAAATGATTCCTCAGATATTGCTGATTATTTAGCCAGAAAAGCTGTGCAATTGTCTGGGACCGTCGTTGATGGGAAAATCACTGATCCGATCATTGAGCCATTCGTTTATGAAACAGAAAGTGTTTCTGTTAAAAGTGTCGGAACGAGTCCTTTATCTGTTGAACCGATTCTAGCCATTGAGGATTCTATCATTCGAGTCGAGCAAATCTATTTAGAAAAAGGCCAAGAGATCCAACTGCATTATCAAGTTAGAATCCAAACAGAAAGTAAAACATTCGAACCAGATAGGTGGTATCAGATGAATGGTTCGACCACCTTTCAGCCAACGTCCAACCCAGATGTAGTTGCTAAATTTGGTATTCCATCAGCGAAAGCGCCCAGTGTTTCTCTTGATTTCTTCAAAGAATGGGAAGAATTTGATGAAGATCTGACAACGCGACCAGAAAAAGTGATCTACGAAATCAAGCGAAGGGGGATCACTCAATCATCAAGTTGGGAAAATGGCTATATACAATTAAATAAGCCAGCAAAGGACGAAACAAATCGTTGGGAGCGAACAAAAGTCACCAAAGTTTTAGAATCTAGTGAAGAAATCAGAGAAATCCTTGGGCTACCGAAATACAACAATCTAGGGCAAGATTTCCACTATGAGGCGGTCAATGAAGAAGCGGTTCCCGGCTATCAATCAGAAAAAGTCAATGCAACGACTTGGAAAAATACAAAACAATTTGTCCCTTTAGACTTAAAAGTAACCAAGAAATCTTCTGCAAATGATCATCTCCTAAAAGGCGCGGTATTCCAACTAACGATTGAGGAGCGGGAGATTCAGCTGATCGATCATCAAGATGGTACGTATTCGTTGCCAGAAGGAACACTTCTTGAAAAAGGAAAAAACTATACATTGACAGAAATCAGTCCACCCACTGGACACGAACGCTCAGAAAAGCACATGTGGGATATCGCGATTTCTAATAATGGCGCAGTAACAGTGGACGGTCAAAAAACAGCAGTTGACGACCAAGTCATCCAGTTGACAATCGAGAACACTTTTTTAGACCTTCCGATCGCTATAAGAAAGTATACAGAAAAAGGCAAAGAAAAAGTAAATTTGGCAGACGCGACCTTTGCATTACAAATAAAAGCGGATAAAGGAAGCTATCAAACACTGAAAGAAGCCACCACAGCGGCATCAGGATTGGCGCAATTTACCATCCAAAAATCTGGCAAATACCGAATAGTGGAAACCGCAGGACCGCTTGGCTATGATACGATTCCAGGAAATTATGAGTTTGAAGTGGATCCTTATGGAACGATTGAATATGACGGGAAAAATGTAGAACATGCAGCAGTTTGGACGCTGACACATAGCAATCAAATCAAACCATTTGATTTAACTGTCTTAAAGCAAACAGACACAGGTCAATCGTTAAAAGGCGCGGCATTCCGACTATCTGGTTCAGCTGAACAAATCGAATTACCAAGTGATGAAACAGCAATCGACACCTTTGTTTTTGAAGATCTCAAACCCGGGAATTACACGCTGGAGGAGATCAAAACACCAGAAGGCCATGTCGGGCTAAAGGAACCAGTGCAAATTGTTATCCAAGAGGATGGCGAAGTGACAATAGCTGGAGAACCAACAGAAGTGCACTTACAAAGTGGGAACAAAAACAACCAATTGCAATTAGTGGTTACCAATCAGGCGTTGCTCTCTCTGCCGGAGACCGGCGGCATGGGAGGACTTGGCATCATTGCTAGTCTCAGCGGCATTGTTTCATTTGCCATCTATTCGTTTTTGCGAAGAAAAAGGGAAATCAATGAGTAAGCACTATTGATTAGAGGATTCCTTTTTTGTTCATTGTTGGTTCTGAAATGGAGTGAAAAAATGGTTTTCTTGATGGCAAATTGATCGTAGGAAAATTCATTGTTTATTAAAAGAATAGGAGTAAAGAAAATGAAGAAGAGAAAGTATATCAAACGATTGGTACTATGTTTTATTTCACTAGTAACATTGGCAGCATTGATTTCTATCCAGCACGTGTATGCGGATGGAACTGAGGTGCAACTGGTGATCCACAAGAAGAAAATGTTGGATTTTCCAAGTCAAGGGATCCAAAACACAGGGAAGGAAATGGCAGAGTTTGATGACTATCAAGGACTAGCTGACGTCACCTTCCATGTCTACGATGCGACCGCAGCATTTACTAAAGCAAGAGAAAACGGCGCAACGATTGAAGAAGCGAAAGCACAGGTGCAATCACAAACTTTCAGCACAGCTCTTTTTTCAGGCAGTACGGATACCCATGGGGATCTTTCTTTATCATTGCCCAAAAAACAAGCAGGAAAAGATGCCGTCTATGTGATCAAAGAAGCGGCAAAACCAGGGGTGACTGCTGCTGCAAATATGGTCGTGGCGTTTCCTGTGTATGAATTGATCAAACAAGCAGACGGTACGTATCAATATGGAACAGAAGAACTATCGATGATTCATTTGTATCCTAAAAACATTGTTGAAAATGATGGCACACTGCAAGTCACGAAAATTGGTTCCGCTGAGGGTGAAGCACTGAACGGTGCGGAATTCGTCATTGTCAAACAAGAATCAGAGGTAACAAAATATATACAAGGCGTTGCACAAGGTATGTATACATGGACGTCAGACAAATCAAAGGCGAAACACTTTGTCAGCGGCAATCGTTATGAAATAGGAGAAGAGGACTTTGTCGAGAGTGCTGCGGCTAAAGGACAAATGATCGTCGCTGGTTTAGAGGTCGGAGAGTATGTATTGGAGGAAGTCAAAGCGCCTGAAAATGCTGAGATGATTGCCGACCAAACAACTACGCTATTTACCATCATTTCAGGAAGTCAAACGCCTGTAGCAAAGACGGTAAAAAATGATACGACTAAAGTAGAAAAAGACACGCCCCAATTAGAAGGACAAGATGTAGCCATCGGTGAAGCAATCAACTATGAGATCACCGTCAATATACCTGATGGGATTGCCGATAAAGAGGAGGAGAGCAACAAGTATACCTCATTCAAATTGATCGATAGCCACGATCCTGCATTGACATTTATGAATCAGTCCAAGGGAGAAACAAGCTATGCACTCTATGATGGTGAACGTCTCATTGATACTAATAATTATCAGATCACTGAACATGCCAATGGTTTTACAGTAGCAATTGCGCCCACATATATCCCTTCCCTGACTCCAGGTGGAACGTTGCGATTCGTTTATTACATGTATTTGAATCAACTAGCAGATCCGACGAAAGGTTATAAAAACGAAGCAAATGTCGATAATGGTCACACGACAGATCAAACACCACCGACTGTTGAGGTTCTGACAGGGGGAAAAAGATTCATAAAAGTAGATGGGGCAGTGATTGAGCTACGGCCATTGGCAGGTACATCGTTTGTCGTACGCGACGAAAATTCGGCGACCGCGAACTATTTGATCATTGATCCAGTCACAAAAGCAGTGGCGTGGACGAATTCTCCGGAGAAAGCAACAACTTTCAATACAACGAACGATGGATTAGTAGACATTACAGGATTAGCTTATGGAACCTAATATTTGGAAGAAACCAAAGCACCGAATAGCTATATCAAATTAAATGAACGAATTGCTTTCAAAGTAGATTCACAATCTTATGCGGTGGCGAATGAATTGGTTACTCCAGAAAAAGTACCAAACAAACAGAAAGGAACATTACCAGCAACTGGCGGCGAGGGAGTTACTTTGTATATTGGTTTAGGCGTCGTTTTATTGACGATAGTAGGTGTC
Source organism: Enterococcus sp. AZ091 (assembly GCF_051714805.1). NCBI lineage: Bacteria > Bacillati > Bacillota > Bacilli > Lactobacillales > Enterococcaceae > Enterococcus > Enterococcus sp. AZ091. The sequence continues at coordinate 1,267,846 of NZ_JBIOSO010000001.1, forward strand.
TACTGGATAAAAAGATATAAGGCTTAGTGTCAAACGAAGAACGAATGGATAGCTGAGGAGAATGAAATGAAGCAAAAAAAAAGGCATCCTTTAGATCTAATCATGCTATTGGTATTTTTTATCGGTATCCTCAGCTTGGCGTATCCCTTTGTTAGCGATACATTGAATGACTATCTCGATCAACAAATCATCAAAAACTATCAGAAAAAAGCAAAATCTGAACATGCGTCAGTGATTGCTGAGTTGAACAAGCAGATGCGTGAAGCAAATGAAAAAATGGCATCAAATGAACCTAAGACAGAAGCAGACCCATTTTCCAAGGAAAAAAAGGAAAAGCAGAACTCGCTGAAATCTTATATAGAAGCACACACGATAGGTGTTTTGACGATCCCGAAAATCAATGTCAATTTACCAATCTTTGATCAGACGACAACAAAACTATTGGAGAAAGGGGCCTGTCTGCTCGAGGGAACTTCATATCCAGTCGGAGGAGTATCGACACATGCGGTACTTTCTAGTCACCGAGGATTACCACAAGCAAAACTCTTTACAGATCTACCTCGGTTACAGATAGAGGATCGCTTTTATATCGAAATCAATGGTCAATATCTTGCGTATCAAATCGATCAAATACAAACCGTCGCGCCGACAAAAACAGAAGCACTTCAGATCCAAGATAACCAAGACCTGGTCACACTAGTTACTTGCACCCCTTATATGATCAATAGTCACCGTTTGCTGGTTCGCGGACACAGGGTCGCAGTTGAGCAAGAGGAAATAAGCGCGTCATTGTCAAAAGTGCAGCAAGCAAAACGAACGACCTTTTTACTCGTGACTGGTTTGATCGTTGTCCTTTTGATGCTGTCTTTGGTGATGGTGATAAAACATTTTACAAAAGTTAAAAATACATGTAGTTTTAAAAACTAGATGAAAAAGTTTTGGTAATCAGATAGTTTTTCGAGTATAATGGAGTCGAAGAAATGAAACGGAGTGGATCAAGATGGAGATAGAATTTAGTCGAAAGTATCAAATCATCAATGAAGTATTAAATGCAGTGACCCATGGGATCGCAGCGTTGTTAAGTTTGTTTTGCTTTAATTTGCTGATGGATCGCGCCCATACCACCTTAGATTATGTCGCTTTTGCGATTTATGGAAGTTCGCTTTTTCTGCTTTTCTTTTCCTCTACGTTATTTCATAGCCTGATTTTTACGAAGGCAAAGAAAGTTTTCCAAGTATTCGATCATTGCTCGATCTATCTCTTGATCGCTGGTACGTATACCCCATTTTGCCTCTTAGTCGTACAGGGAATGGCTGGGTTGATCTTGCTTAGTGTCATTTGGACCACCGCAGTAATAGGGATTATTTACAAATCTTTGACGTTGACAAAAACGAACAAAGTATCGAAAGTTTCAACGATCATCTACAATGTGATGGGGTGGGCAATCATTGTTGTCTTACCTAAGCTCTATCAGAATATCGATTTGACCGGATTACTACTGTTAGTTGCTGGAGGAATCGCTTATTCTGTAGGCTCGCTCTTTTATAGTATGAAAAATAGACGATTCACCCATGTAATCTGGCATTTGTTTGTCATGTTAGGTGCAGCATTGATGTTTTTTGCGATTTACGTAAGTAATTAAGACGTTGTGCATGATGAAATAAGAATGAACAAATTGTTGGGACATAGGTTCGTTACACTCTCAAAAAAACAGAAGCACTCGAAAATGGTTTATTTTTCGAGTGCTTCTTGTTTGAAAAGGGAATCCGAGGAAATCCTTTATGACTAAAGCAAAAACGTGCCGAGCAATTTAGCTCAGCACGTTTTTTTACCTTATTCTTCCACTATTTTAGCTGATGCAGGCAAGCAGCGGTTGACGGCAATCGCAACAGCCATCCCAATGAAACTATCGATCACCCGGTTAAAGGCATAAAGATAGGATTCAGTTTGGGGAACCATAAATAAAATCGTCAATAGGGTAGCACAGGCACCGACCGTTCCTTCGTGATAGTCGAATTTCACTAATAATGCGATCATCAGCATGATAACGAAAGGAATCGATAGCAGCTGAACAAGGTGTGTGTAGCCAAAAAATTTAAAAATTCCGATACAGATGATCGATGCTAATGCGCCAAAGGTATTTCCAGCAATCCGATGCCGGCCGTATTTGACAGTAGTCCCATGATCTTCTCTTAAGGTAAAGACAGCTGTGATCGTTGAAACAACGTATGTCTCACGCTGTAGAAGAAAACTTAGAAGAATACAAATGAAGACGCTGATCCCCGTTTTTAGATTTCGCAAACCAAATTTTAATCCGAATAGATTCAATAATGCCATCCTTTCATAAGAAATCATCTTAACCCTTTCAAACGAATCATATCATACCATAAGCTGTATTTGCTAGTGAAAAAAAGTCCGAAAGGTTGCTGCAAAGGCTTCTCTTTGTGAAAAACCTTCGTGGCTCTCCTGGAGAATACGTCAATCAGCTTGAGAGTGATCAAAAAAGAGTGACTACCAGCGTTGGAGCGAATCAGTTGCTTGGCTGACCAAACAAGCGTAACATAATATTGTAAACGTTATCTTATTGGAGAGCAGGGATAGGGATGGAAAAAATTTATCAAGCAAGTACGGCAGAAGGCGCAGTCGATTTTATCAACATGCGTGATTTAGAAGAGGCAGCAAAAGAAGTGATTCCCAAAGGAGGCTATGGCTACATCTCTAGCGGTGCGGGAGATACCTTCACTTATCGAGAAAATGAACGCGCATTCAATCATAAGCTGATTATTCCTCATGTCCTCAAAGACATTGAATTACCAGACACCAGGACTACTTTTTTCGGTGATACATTAAATGCACCGATCATCATGGCTCCGGTGGCCGCTCATGGCTTGGCCAATGTCAATGCGGAGAAAGCCTCGGCAAAAGGAGTTGCGCGCTTCGGTACAATTTACACAGCTAGTTCTTATGCTTCCTGTACGCTAGAAGAAATTCGGGCAGCCGGCGGAGAACAAGCACCTCAGTGGTTTCAATTCTATATGAGCAAAGATGATGGCATCAATCGGGATATTTTGGCGATGGCGAAACGCAATGGTGCCAAAGCGATTGTTTTAACAGCGGATGCCACAGTTGGTGGCAACCGAGAAACGGATCGCCGTAACGGCTTTACCTTTCCATTGGCTATGCCAATTGTGCAAGCTTATCAGTCTGGAATCGGACAAACAATGGATGCGGTATATGGCTCCTCCAAACAAAAACTGAGTCCTCAAGATGTGGCGTTCATTGCGAAGGAATCTGACTTACCTGTTTATGTCAAAGGGGTTCAATCAGAAGAAGATGTAGCACGTGCGTTAGATGCTGGAGCACAAGGGATTTGGGTCTCAAATCATGGTGGCCGTCAGTTAGATGGTGGACCAGCTGCTTTTGATTCTTTACAGATCGTAGCAGATGCCGTCGCTGGCAGAGTTCCGATCGTCTTTGACAGCGGTGTGCGCCGTGGGCAGCACGTCTTTAAAGCAATCGCCTCTGGTGCTGATCTAGTGGCGATTGGACGTCCAGTGATTTACGGATTAGCGTTAGGCGGTACAACAGGCGTTCAGCAAGTGTTCGATTTCTTCAAAAAAGAATTAGAGATGGTAATGCAATTAGCAGGGACTCAAACGATTGCAGATATTCGCCAAGCGAAACTACGGGACAATCATTATATGTAATAAAAAATAGTAATAAAAAGAGCCTTCCTCTGCCGCACGCAGCCAGAAATTCAAAGAACTGAAACCTTTGAAAGCCACGGCAGCGGGGCTTTTTTTATGGCTTTTTTGTATCTGGGTTGATTATAGGAAATCACCGGTATCAAGAACGAACTGCTACGATTTATTTGATAGTAACAGTGTATATGATTTTGAAAAGGAGAGAAAACCCTGTACACTTAAATTAACGAAATCAAAAAGGAGAGGGTAAAATGATTCCAAAAATCATTCATTATTGCTGGTTTGGGGGCAATGAATTAGGGGAAAGCGAACAGAAATATATCGAAACCTGGCGCAAATTTTGCCCAGACTATGAGATCAAACGCTGGGATGAATCAACGATCGATCTTTCAAAATTTGGTTCTTACTTACAAGAAGCCTACAAACAAGAAGAATGGGCCTTTGTTTCTGACGTTGTTCGTTTGTATGCATTAGTGACAGAAGGCGGCATTTATATGGATACCGATGTCGAAGTGGTAAAACCATTAGATGATCTATTAAACTATGAGGCATTTATGGGATTTGAGATCGAAACCAAAATTTCCACCGGTATCATCGGTGCAGTGCCTCATCATCCTTTCATGGAAGAATGGTATCATGACTATGATGATCGTGAATTTGTGCGAGCAGAAAAAACGGAAGATGTAGTAACCAACGTCATTCGAGTCACTGAATTGTTGCAGGAATATGGTCTGCAACTAAACAATCAGCGTCAAACGGTTAAAGGGGTAGAAATTTTCCCGCAAATGACTTTCTCGCCAAAAAGTTATATTACCGGCGAAGTTGAGGAAGATCCAACTACTATGGTGATCCACCAATTTTCCGGATCTTGGCTATAAACAGTTTTTTACTGATCCGATAGTTCGTCAAGCAGAATCCCAGCAACAGTTGAATGGGCGCCTGCTGACGAACTATTTTTTATTGTCTTTGGCAATGAATTATGCCACAATAGAACGAAATGAAATGGATCGGAGTGAGAGTTTATCATGGGAATTATCCAATGTACACCGGCTGACCTTGTTGAGTTGAAAGCCATCAGTATTGAGACGTATCAGGACACATTTGCGCCATATAATACGGAAGAAAATATGCAAGCTTATTTAGAGGCTGCTTATCATTCAGAAAAATTGCACAAAGAACTGAAAAATCCGCAGTCTGCTTTTTTCTTTTTGCAAGAAGAAGCAATTGCTGGTTATCTAAAGCTTAATTGGGGAACAGCTCAAACTGAGCCGATTGCACCAGAGGGACTTGAAGTTGAGCGGATCTACATCCGAAGTGACTACAAACGCCGCGGCTATGGTCAGCAATTGTTGTCTTTTGCGGAAGAGTTTGCCAAGGCAAAACAAAAGACGTCTTTGTGGTTAGGCGTATGGGAACACAATGCCAATGCATTGGCTTTTTATAACAAGATGGGCTTTCGACGAGTAGGCAGTCATTCTTTCTTCATGGGGGATGATGAACAGACCGATTATTTAATGGAAAAACAAATATGAAGAGAGTCACTCTTCTTCGATTCGTTGTTGAAAAATCAAAGTCGAAAACCTGTCGATGAGAGATGCCATTAGTGACTTCGAAAGAGGGAGCAAGAGGAGGATGAAAATTCCTTTTCAATTAATAGAGCTTCCAGTATAGTAGTAAATGACTAACTAAAAAATGAAAATTATGGTGACAGATGAAGGAGACAAGAATGGGACAACAAAAAACTGAAAGTGTATTATCACGATTTTTAAAAGGAGTCGTTATTGCTTTAGGATTTATTTTGCCGGGGGTCTCCGGTGGAGTTCTAGCAGCAATTTTAGGGATCTATGAACGAATGCTGCGTTTTATGGCACATTTAACGAAAAACTTCAAAGAAAATCTGCTCTTTTTCTTGCCAGTAGGGATCGGCGGGATCGTTGGGATCGGGCTTTTATCGAAACCGTTAGAATGGCTGCTGCAAAATTATCAGATTGTCGTCTTATGGGGATTTGCCGGAGCCATTATTGGTACATTGCCTGCACTTGCAAAAGAATCGACTCTTAAAAGCAAACGAACTATGGGGGATCTGTTTTGGTTCTTTGGTACAATGATCATCGGTTTCTTATTTCTTTATTTCATGGGTGATATTCTAGGAACGATCCCAGCAAACTTTTTAGGATTTGTTTTGGCCGGCGGATTGATTGCATTAGGTGTGTTGGTGCCTGGATTAAGCCCATCTAACTTATTGCTCGTATTAGGTTTGTATGATCCGATGTTGAAAGGCTTCAAGGGGTTCGACATCTTAGGCGTCTTCTTGCCGATCGCAATTGGTGGTCTACTCGTGATGCTGCTGTTCTCAAAATTGATGGAGTGGCTCTTGGAGCATTATCATTCGAAAGTCTATCACTTTATTTTGGGAATTGTGATTGCATCAACAGTATTAATCGTCTTGCCACCAGTGGCTGATTATAGCGGATTTACTTGGCTGACTGCGGTCAGCGGTGTGATACTGTTTGTTTTAGGGTACTGGTTAGGAGCTTGGATGAGTAAATTAGAAGAAAAATATAAATAACCACTGCGTGGACAAAAAAACAATCGGTCAGATGATCGATTGTTTTTTTATGGAATAGAAACCGAGGCAACCTTTGTCTGAATAGCGACGTTCACACGTACTATCCTCACTCCCCCTTGGAAGATAATCATGAAACGTCGCTGGAAAAAGGGGACAGGATCGAACGGGACAACTTACATCTGATCGCTAAGCGCCCAAATTTAAAAAAGGATATATATAAAAAAGAGGTATCGGACGATCCTGCCCAATACCTTTGTCATAGTGAAATAAGCAGACCAAAGCGTGTTGATTTACCTAAAAAGAGGTAGAAATCACCCAGAAAATTGGGTACAATAAACACGTTGATGTACTGCATTGACTATGGCAAACTTGATGGTCAGTTGCTGCTGACAAATCAAGGCCCTATTCCTTAGTTGCCGCTAAGGGATGGGGTGCCTTTTTTGGTTTCTATTCGCTTTTATTTTATAGAAAGCGAGGGTATAAATCAAGGGAACGTTTCCATATTTAATGAAAAAATGCAAGTGTTTTATTAGAAAAACGTGAAAAGATAACAGAATTCTGTGAGATTTGTCAATAAAAGTCAATATTTATTTATTGATATGAGAAAGACTGAAAAAATAAATTTTTTCCTGTGAGAGCCAAGCCATCAAAGTGATGATTTGGCTCTTTTTTGTCGCTTTTTTAAGGGGGGACACTTACGAGCCCTTTATTGTGTTAGGCAAAAGTTTACCAACTTAACATGAACTTTTCATAACGCTTACTGGATGTTAACGATTGCTTGATAGGATGGAGTAAATGAGTAATGAGGTGAAAAGATGAATCATGATAGGCTAAAGGTACTTATTGAAAAGAGACTGCCCCATATCCCTGCAAGGGATTGTAAACGAAACACCTCCAAAAGCAAACGGATTTTGGATCCTCAAAAAAGTATCCGGTTCCAACGTGGACTTGCTAAGAAAAAGATACTAAACGGGCTAGCTATAATAGTAATTAGGAAATGGCTTTTGAGAATCAGCAAAGACCGACAGATGGGGGTGACAAGCTATGTCCATTAAATCGCAAATAACCGAAAAGCTGCTTTTACTGGTTTTGGATGGCTGCCGATACGATACCGCGGTTGAACAGATGGGGATCTTGAATCATCATGTGGATTATAAACAAGCACAATTGATCAAAGTCCATGCTGAAATGCCTAGCAGTTCTCGGCCATTGTATGAAGTGTTGGCTACTGGTGTACCAAGCTACCGGAATGGGATTCTGACCAATGCCGATGGTCAACATTCCAAAGAACTCTCGATTTTTGATCTTGTCAAAGCTGCCGGCGGAAGTACTGCAGCTGCAGCACATTATTGGCAAAGTGAATTATTCAATCAAGCACCTTATGAAATCAAACGAGATCGTATTCAACACGACCACAAAAAAAGTATCCAACATGGGATCTTTTATAGTGAAAACCAGTATCCCGATTCACATGTGTTTGCAGATGGACATTATTTACTGCACACGTATCAGCCGAATTTGTTACTGATACATTCCATGAATATCGATGCCGCGGGACATCGTTATACGGCTGTTTCAAAAGAATACCGAAGAGCCGTCAACCAAGCAGACCAATTGATTGGTCTGTATTTGCACGATTGGTTGGCTGCAGGTTATCAAGTGATTGTTACTGCGGACCACGGAATGGATGAATATGGGTTGCATGGCGGAAGCATGGCTGCTCATCGCGAAGTCCCCCTCTATATTTTTTCAGATATTTTTCCGCCAGACTGTGGGATCGAAAAAATGAATCAATTAGAGTTGGCACCACTGATTTGCAGTTTATTAAAAATCGATACTTCTGAACGCATGCAGATTGGGCGCAGCTGATTTGTAGAAACGAACAAAGCCGCTAAAGTCAGGTGCTCAAATTAGGGCATCATTGCTAGAAGTCTATTTGGTTTGGCTTAACGGGCATAAATAGATGGCTTATATCAGATGAATAAGCAAAAAAAGTAATCGATTGTTGTTCCGCTACAGAGAACTGTGCCATGAGTGAAAATAAACGGACATTGTAAATGAGAGAAAGTGGCTGCCGCGTCTTGGAAACTGTGAGAGTGCCTAGGTACTATAGCAGCAGTTGCGATCGTTAGAATTTATTGGGCTTTGTTTAGATCCGGTCGTTCCGTCTGTTTGTTGACTGTTTATGGGACCGTCTTTTTTAATTAGAACAAGGCAACGAAGTGCTGCTATTCTTTGCACTTTTGGACAAACGACTTTATTTGTCTAAATCTGTGAAAAATAGCGGTTGTTATTTTTGTCACAAATAGAAGATACTGCTACCATGGATTCGTACCAATATTAGGAGGGGATCATATGAGATATACAAACGGAAATTATGAAGCTTTTGCAAGAAGCAGAAAACCGAAAGATGTCGAAAAAAAACAGGCCTATATTGTTGGTGGCGGATTAGCTGGATTAGCAGCAGCAGTCTTTTTGATTCGTGACGGACACATGGAGGGAAAGAAAATCCATGTGCTGGAGGAGCTGTCTCTTTCAGGCGGCTCACTCGACGGCAAATTTATTCCTCATGATGGCTTTGTCACTCGAGGCGGCCGTGAAATGGAAAATCATTTTGAATGTTTATGGGATTTATTCCGTTCGATTCCATCATTGGAGGTAGAAGATGCCTCCGTCTTAGATGAATTTTATTGGTTGGATCATGACGATCCAAACTCATCCAATTGTCGGATCATTCATGATCGTGGCCAACGAGCAGCAGATGACGGAGAATTCACTTTATCAGCAGCAGCCCAAAAAGAGTTGGTCCAACTATTTATGATTTCAGAAGATCAGCTTGTTGGCAAACGGATCGAGGATGTTTTTGGAGACGAGTTCTTTGAATCAAACTTTTGGCTTTATTGGTGTACGATGTTTGCTTTTGAAAAATGGCATTCTGCCATCGAAATGCGTAGATATGTTTTAAGATTCATTCACCATATCGATGGATTGCCTGATTTCACGGCTTTGAAATTTACTCGTTACAATCAATATGAATCGTTAGTTAAACCATTATTAGCTTACCTTGATGCACAAGGTGTCGATTTCCAATATGAAACCAAAGTCATGAATATTGACGTGAAGATCACTGAAGGAGAGAAAATCGCCCAAAGTATCACACTGATGAGAAATGGCAAAGCCCAAGAAATCACTTTGACAGCAGATGATCTGGTGTTTGTAACAAACGGCTCAATCACGGAGAGTTCGACTGAAGGGGATCACCATACGCCTGCCCCTATTACTCATGAATTAGGCGGCAGTTGGAATCTTTGGAAGAACTTGGCTGCTCAATCTCCTGAATTTGGTCGCCCAGAAGTCTTTTATGACAATCTGCCAGCAGAAAGCTGGTTTGTATCAGCGACAGTCACATGGCAAAACTTTGATATTGAACCTTATATTTCTCGTTTGACAAAACGGAAATTACGGACAGGAAGAGTAGTGACCGGTGGGATCGTCACCATCAAAGATTCAAATTGGCTGATGAGTTTTGCGACCCATCGTCAACCTCATTTCAAAGAGCAAGGCGATCAACAAACGGTGACTTGGGTTTATGGTCTATTGTCTAATACACCAGGAAATTATATCAAAAAACCGATTGAACACTGTTCCGGACAAGAAATCGTTCAAGAACTATTGTATCACTTAGGTGTTCCAGAAGATGAAATTCTACGGATCTCTAATGAATCATGTTCAGCGATCCCTGTGTATATGCCTTTTATCACTTCTTACTTCATGTTGCGGGAACCTGGAGATCGTCCGCTTGTGATACCGAATGGTTCACGAAACTTAGCCTTCATCGGCAACTTTGCCGAAACGCAACGTGATACCGTCTTTACGACTGAATATTCTGTACGAACGGCGATGGAAGCTGTCTACCAATTGTTAGCTATTGAACGAGGCGTTCCAGAAGTCTTTGCTTCTGCCTATGATCTGCGTACATTGGCCAATGCGATTTACTATTTATCGGACAAGAAAAAATTGACTGAGATGGAGCTGCCATTTATCGAACGCAAATTAGTAGAAGGATTTGTTAAGAAGACGAAAGATACCTATATCGGCGAAATCCTTGAAAAAAATCATTTAGTTTAACACACTTGAATGCTGTGACATCCGTTACTTAAAGACAGGATACCCGAAAGAACCAGAGAGGCCATGAAACGGCCTCTCTTTTCTTCGGGGTTACATATGTCTGACAGATGGCACAGTTTTTTGGGGAACGATTTCCATGCTGTAGACCCCCCTGTGTGATGTACACAAGAGTAGCGAAAAATAAGGGAACCGCTATCAAACAAATTGCTTCTTTTTAATAATACAGAGTGTTATTCTGTTATATTTGTATTGAACTTTTTCACTCTGTTTGGTATATTGGTTGTTAATTAAAAGCTTTTTTTGTTTTTAGTACAGAAGCTATAATTGTTACGATGAAAGGCGGGAGATTTATGGAAGATGCGACCTATTGGGCAGAGCAATTAACGCAGAAGAAAATCAGTTTTTCGGAATTGACAGCTAGGATCGAAGAAAAAATTCAGCAAGTTGAACCAACGTTAAATGCGCTTGTTTCTTTTGATCGGCAAGCAGCAATTAAGCAGTATGAACAGAATCCGCAAACAAAAGCGGCTTTATTCGGCGGGCTGCCAATACCACTTAAAATATTGGGTCAAAGTAAAGCGGGGTGGCCGGCCACATCGGCGGCTGCATTGTTTGCAAATGCAAAAGCAGAGCAGACGAGTGCATTTGTCAACGGGCTGGAACAGCTAGGATTGATTCCTTTGGGTCAAACCAATGCCCCGGAATTTGGTTTCAAAAATGTTACCGATCCAGTATTGTACGGTCCAACACGCAATCCGTGGCAGTCCGCCTATTCGGCAGGGGGATCCAGCGGTGGAGCGGCGGCCGTCGTAGCGGCTGGACTATTTCCATTAGCTGCTGCTAGTGATGGAGGCGGTTCCATTCGTATCCCAGCTTCTTTCAACGGACTAATTGGGTTAAAACCGACGCGAGGAACTATGCCAGTGGGACCTCAAGAATGGCGTAGTTGGCAAGGTGCTTCGATCAATTTTGCATTGACGCTTTCTATGAGAGATACGGAACGTTTGTTTTATGGATTACGTACGTCTCAACCGGCGGCTCCCTATCAGGCACCTAGAATCGAATGGAAACATCATGGACCCAGTCAGAATCGAACACTGAGAGTTGCGTACACAACCGAGTCTCCAGTCGGGAGTCCAGTTTCAAAAACTGCTGTCTTAGCTGTCAAGAAAGCTGTCGCATTTTTGGAAGATCAAGGACATCAGGTTACAGAAATCCGTTATCCTGTTGACGGTCAAACGATGATGGCAAGCTATTATCGTATGAATGGTGGAGAGACAGCAGCAATGTTTGCCGAGATCGAGGCAATGCTGCAACGACCAGTGGAACAGAAAGATATGGAGCTGATGACTTGGGGGCTGTACCAATATGGCAAAAAATTAGCGGCTGCCGATTATATCCAGGCATTGCAATATTGGGATCAGCTGGCAGTAACGATGGAAGCTTTGTTTGCAGATTATGAGTTGTTTTTGACCCCTGCAACAGCACAAACGGCGCCATTGATCGAAGAGGATTTGCAAAGTGATACGATTCGACGCGAACTGCAAGAGATAGAAAGACGAACAGCTGCTGCTGCCGGAGACTTGATTTATCAGATGTTCGACAAAAGTTTGGCACTGACGCCCTATACGCAATTGGCCAATCTAACGGGCCAACCTGCAATCAGCCTTCCAACAGCTGTTAGTGAGGAAGGTTTGCCATTGGGAATTCAGTTTATGGCATCAAAAGGCCGTGAAGATTTACTTTTTCAAGTGGGTGAATTGTTTGAACGATGGGAGCAATTTCATTTACCCAAAAAATAACTGTCGATGAATGACGGTTCAAGAATGATTTTCTAGGGGGATAAAGATGGAAACAATCAAAATAAACAAGTGGAAAAATATCGTTGTACTAGGTGCCTTTGTGATGTTGTTAGGTGCTTGCGGAAGTAAGGCTAAAGAGGACAATAGTTTAAGTCGTGTTCAAGAGTCAAAAGAATTGACTGTTGCTACGTCAGGTACGTTATTTCCTTCCTCTTATTACAATGATGACAATCAATTAGTTGGCTATGACGTAGACGTTGCAAAAGAAGTAGCCAAGCGGATGGGTGTTTCGATCCAGTTCAAAGAATACAATGTAGACGGACAAGTGGCGTCCTTGACTAGAGGTAAAGCGGACTTTGCCGCAAATGATTTCGGTCTCAGCGGAGACCGTGGAGATAAGTTTCGTCTGTCTGAACCAATCAAGTATTCATTTGATAGTATGATCGTGCGAAAAAGCGATGATTCTGGCATTGCCTCTCTAGATGATTTAGCAGGCAAAAAAGCAGCGGGAGAACCCAATACAAGCTACATGAAGTTAGCCGAAGAATATGGTGCGAAACTTGTGACCTATGATAATGCCACGAATGACCAGTATCTGACAGATGTGGCAAACGGACGGACCGATGTGATCCTTAATGATTATTATCTGCAAAAGATGTCGGTGGCAGCTTTGCCAGATATTCCAGTTAAAATCTTGGAAGATGTCTACTTCAATCCGAACGAAACAGGCTTTCTTTTTGCGAAAGACAACCAAGCATTGCATGACGAAGTCGATCGTGTTTTAAAAGAGATGAAAGCAGACGGGACGTTAAAAGAAATTTCCGAAAAATACTTCCAAACAGATGTATCTGTACCATCTGACAAAGAGATCCAAAAGGTTGAAAAGTAATGTATATCCCAACTCTTGATCTTCCACTGATGTGGGAGTCGCTTCCTTTTTTACTGACAGGGTTATCCTATACGTTAGGGATTGCCATTGCTTCTTTTCTCGCAGGAAATGCTTTAGGTTTATTGCTGACTTTTCTGGGGATGCTTCAAAACCCTTTGGTAAGAAGGATCGTTCGAGGCTATATCTCCTTTCTGCGAGGAGTACCCGCATTGGTGCTGTTGTTTTTGCTCTATTTCGGATTGCCGTATCAATTACCCGCATTGACAGCTGCCATTATTTGTTTTAGTTTGACTAGCAGTGCTTTTATTGGAGAAATTTATCGAGGATCGATCGCCGGAGTGGATCGCGGGCAATGGGATGCAGCGTATGCTCTGGGATTGAGTTTTTCTAAAACATTACGGTTGATCATTCTGCCTCAGGCATTTCGCATATCGGTCCCAGCATTAAGCAATGTCGCGATGGACCTGTTGAAAGGAACCTCGTTAGCGGCAATGATCACGATCCCGGACATTTTTCAAAAAGCCAAAATTGTTGGCGGCCGGACGTTTGATTATATGTCGATGTACGTGTTAGTGGCGATCATTTACTGGTTGCTGTGTATCGGGATCGAAGCGCTCCAACATCGCTTAGAAAAACGATTTGCTGACCGCTTTGAAAGTCAAAAAGGCTGATCGTCAAAAAAGCTGATCGTCAAAAAAGTAGCTAAAAAAATTCGCTGGTTGGATTATTTATGAATCAATCTCTTTGTTTGTGGTACACTTTACAAAAAAGGAGTTTAGACAATGAAATATGAATGGCGAAAACAAGAAAAAGCTTACTATTTACCAAAAGAACCACAGCTGATCGAAGTGCCTGCTTATCAATTCATTACGTTGACTGGCGAAGGAAATCCTAACCGTCCTGAATTTTCCGAGCAAATCAGTGCACTTTATATGATGGCCTATGGATTGCGCATGGGATTGAAAAAAGGCTCCTTCGGCAATACGCCTTTTGAGTATACGGTATACCCGCTAGAAGGCGTATGGACTTTACCTGAAAAACCACAAGGACCGATTGCTAAAGAAGAGTTGATCTATAAAATCATGATTCGGCAACCGGAACAAGTAACTGCTGATTTAGCCGCCGAACAGTTGACACAAATCATGAAGAAAAAAGAAAATCGTTTTTTGGAACGAATTCGTTTCGAAGAATACCAAGAAGGCTGGTCCGTGCAAGCTTGTCACATCGGTCCTTTTGACACAGAAACAGAAACGTTTGCGAAAATGCAAGACTATTGCGAAGCCCACGATCTATCAATTGTTCCCACGATGGGCAATTATCAGCATCGGGAGATCTATCTGTCAGATCCGCGAAAGACAGCACCAGAAAAAGCAAAAACAGTCTTACGCTGGCGGGTAGCCAAAACAAACAAAGAATCCGCTTGATCCATTTAACCGTTGGTGTACTTAATGAAAACACGTAATGAAAAGAGAGAGAACCGCGCTTAAGCGATTCTCTCTCTTTTACTACTCATCTTTTAAATAGTCTTCACTGGTGAATTCACTGTGAAAATACTTGCCTTCGTCGCCGTAATAGGTATTGTACCGTTGCTTGAATTTGCGGAATCCATACACCACTAATACTTTTAAGAGACAGTAGATCGGTATTCCGAAAATGACACCTACGATCCCCATCAAATCCCCCATAACTAATAAAACAACGAGAATCGTGATCGGATGGATCTGCAGACGATCTCCCATTACACGAGGAACGACCAAGTCACCATGAAGCAGCTGTACGGCGAACCAAGCAATCAGGAATTTGATCAGCATTCCTGTTGAATCTTGTGCTGCGATGAAAAGGGCCGGGAAGAAGACGATAAATGGACCGATATATGGAATGATACATAAAATCCCGGCAGCGATCGCCAAGATACTTGCATATTCTAAACCAATCAGCAAAAAAATCACCCAATAAATTCCGCCTAAAATAAAGGAAGAAATAATCTGTCCTTTCAGAAAGGCACCAACTTGTAGGTCAGCGATCTTTACGATCGTGTTGAAATCTTTACGAAATCGCGGTGGTACGATTGACAGGAGAGAATAATAAAACTTGTTTGGATTTCTTAGTAAGAAAAAAGCAATGATCGGTCCTGTAAACAATGCGATAAACAACGTTGAGATCGTCGAAAAGATACTGCTAAGCCCTGCAGCACCGGTTTGCCAATAGTCACCAATGAAATCCATGATATTGTTGGCAACTTTTTGAAGAGTATCCGTGATCTGATCGATCTGAGCACCAAATGGCGTATTCGCTAGGAATGAGTCAGCGTTTCGCTCGAAATCAGCAATCAAATCTGGGAATTGATTGATCAAATCGGTTGTTTGTTTTTGGATGATTGGATAAAGCTGAAACCCAGCCAAAACGATCACTAAAAGAATCAGAAGATAGATCCCGCCAATGGAAACAATGCGGGGAATCTTTTTCGTTTCTAAGCGATCAACTAACGGATTGAACAAATAATACAAGATCAGGCCGAATAAAAATGGTGGAATAAGAGTAGAAATAATGACAAAAAAAGGATCAAAAAGAAACGAGATTTGTTTAAGTAAAAAAGCAGCGATCGCACAGAGAATGATCAATCCCAGTACATAATAGCTGGTTTTTCCTCCTAAAAATTGGATTAAACGGTTTTTTTTCATAGAAGAGCCTCACTTTCTTAGCCTCATTATAACGAAAGCAGCACTTTCTGTAAAAAAAGAGCGAGTCAAACCAATTTTATTTTTTACTTTTGCTTATTTGATTCGTTTATAGATATGTAAGGGCGCCACTTACGAAGCAATCAAAATACAATAGAGGAGGAAAAGAAGCGATGAAGACCAAAACCACCACAAGGCTGACGATTCGAATCCAAGCACCAGATGCAGAAAAAACTGTCAGTCAGACCGTCAATCAAGTCATGAATGCTCCAGAGGAGGCTAAGATGTTAGCGTTTGGTGAAGCCATGGCAGGATTTTCTAAGAATGCGTCTTTGGCTGGCGTGGTAGAAACGATCCAGAATGAGTACGTAAAATAACGAAAGGAGAGAAAGAGATGAAAAAGCTTCATGCATTATTTTTGACTAGCGAGGGCAAAAAACACACATTGCAGCCAAAAGTTTTTGATGAAGAGATAACGGCAGAAGCAGCACGAACAGCAATGGAGAATATTACAAAAATCGGTATCTTTGAATCAGATGGTGTCCGTTATTACAATGAGCTGTCTGGCGCCAAAATCGTAGAGACGATTGAGACGCCATTGTTTTGAAATAAGTTGAAGTAGAACGTTCATCAAGAAATGCTCGACAATCAAAAGGGACTGTGCCATAAGTCAGTATCCAACAAGTTAAACCGAATAATAGTCTGTTGCTAGGATAGATTCCTCTGACTTTTGCGACGAGGAGTCCCTGCACCGCAGGAGCAATAATCATTAATGTTCGGCTAGTGTTACTTGTAGGAGACTTATGGCACAGTCCCTTTATTTGGTGACGGCAGTTAATGTACAACGTCCGACAGCCGTTTTCGTTCCATCGGATTGTCTGATCGTAGCTTGCCAAGTTTGGATCTTTCCACCGATTCGATCAGGGACAGCTTCCACAGTAACAGTTCCTTGTTTGACCGCTTTTAAATGATTGACTTGTAGATCAATCGCGGCGGCAAATTGGTCTTCAGCTACGGCTTGATTTGCCCCCAGACTACAAGCTGTTTCAATCAAGACGGCATTGATACCACCGTGCAGAAGACCAAAAGGTTGTTTATGCTGATCGGTGACCACTAAAGATAACCGAACCTGAGTAGCGGTTGTTTCTTCGATCTGGATGCCTAAATAGTCAAGTAAGTTCATAGAGTTCCTCGTTTTCTGAGAATTTGATGATTTGATTATAACAAACGTTTGACAGAAAGCAATTTCTAACGAAATTCGCTCAGAAATGTGTATAATGGAAACATGTGACATAAGGAGGAACCTGTAATGAGAGAATGGAAAACCTTAAAAGAATACGATGAAATTTTATTTGAACAGCATGGTAAAGTGGCGAAGATCACGATCAATCGTCCAGAAGTCCACAATGCCTTTACACCGAAAACGGTGTTTGAAATGATCGATGCTTTTTCAATCAGTCGCGATGAACCTGGCATTGGTGTGATCATTCTAACAGGGGCTGGCGACAAAGCTTTTTGTTCTGGCGGCGACCAAAAAGTTCGCGGACATGGCGGCTATGTTGGTGAAGATCAAGTTCCTCGTCTCAATGTGCTGGACTTGCAACGTTTGATCCGGACATTACCAAAACCGGTGATCGCTATGGTCAAAGGTTGGTCTATTGGAGGCGGAAACGTGCTGCAGCTGGTTTGTGATCTAACGATCGCGGCAGATAATGCGAAATTTGGTCAAACAGGACCGAATGTCGGCAGTTTCGATGGTGGCTACGGTTCAGGCTATCTTGCTCGAACGATTGGCCACAAGAAAGCCAAAGAAGTTTGGTTTATGACGAAACAGTATACAGCAGAAGAAGCTTTAGCAATGAACTGGATCAATACAGTCGTTCCTCTTGATCAAGTGGAAGATGTGACGATGGAATGGGCAGAAACGATGCTGCAAAAAAGCCCATTGGCTTTGCGCATGATCAAAGCCTCAATGAATGCCGATACAGATGGGCTAGCCGGAATCCAACAACTTGCTGGCGATGCGACCTTATTGTATTACACAATGGATGAAGCAAAAGAAGGCCGCGATGCGTTTAAAGAAAAACGTCAGCCTAATTTCGACCAATTCCCTAAATTCCCTTAATGAATGGTAGTTGGCTGCAACGGCAAGCACAACTTCATCCAGAACGACCAGCTTTTTATTGGCAAGATAAAAGCTGGTCGTTTGCTGCCTTGCAAAAAGAAGTCACGGCTTATGCTTGCTATTATGAACATCGGATTCCTCAAACAATCGAGCGAGTAGCGATTTTAAGCAATAACTCTCCTGAGATGTATTTCACGATTTTGGCACTTTGGGAATTAGGAAAACAAATTCACTTCTTAAACACTCGATTGACTGAAAAAGAGCTGTACTTTCAATTAACCGATGCTGCCTGTCAGTGGGTAGTCACCAATCGATCGCTTTCCTTGCCGAGAA
Source organism: Enterococcus sp. AZ091 (assembly GCF_051714805.1). Classification (NCBI taxonomy): domain Bacteria; kingdom Bacillati; phylum Bacillota; class Bacilli; order Lactobacillales; family Enterococcaceae; genus Enterococcus; species Enterococcus sp. AZ091. The sequence continues at coordinate 1,286,074 of NZ_JBIOSO010000001.1, forward strand.
TCAAGTTCCTGCCTTTTGGCAAATTGCAAGAACGTTTTTTTTCTGCGCCGATTTCGATTTACCAAAAAACACAAGTTGCATCGGTCATGTACACTTCTGGCACGACGGGTAATCCCAAAGGAGTGCCTCAAACATTTGGCAATCATTTTGCCAGTGCACAAGCCACGCAGATCAACTTGTCGGTGACTGCTGACGACTGCTGGTGTTGTGTCGTTCCGTTGTATCATATTAGCGGTTTATCAATTTTGTTGCGTTCCTTGATTTTAGGGATCAGTGTTCGATTATATGATCGATTCGATGCGCAGCAAATCGCATCAGACCTAGCTGCTGGTAAAGGAACGGTGCTCTCGTTAGTGACCAAAATGCTGACCGATCTTTTGCCTTTGACTGGAGACAATGGTTACCCTTCATTGCGCTATATTCTTTTAGGTGGTGGTCCGATTGCCAGATCAGTCTTGATGCAATGCCAAGACAAGTGCTTATCAGTTATTCAATCCTATGGGATGACTGAAACTTGTTCGCAAGTCGTTGCTTTGCCTCCAGATAAAGCCGAGGAAAAAATTGGTTCTGCTGGATTACCATTAGCCCAAGTCAATTTGCGGATTCAGTCGCAGTCTTTGAAAGAATCTGTTATCGAAAAAGAAGGAAAACTGGGGGAAATCCAGTTGCAAGGACCTGCGATCGTTACGTGCTATTTGAATGATCGCGGGTTGGAGCAGTGGACGCAGGATGGCTGGTTTGCCACCGGTGATCTTGGCTATTTGGATTCTGAAGGGTATTTGTATGTGGTATCTCGTTTGAGCGAATTGATTATTTCCGGTGGCGAAAATATTTATCCAGCTGAAGTTGAACAGGCATTAGTTAGCCACCCTGCAATTGAAGAAGCGGCAGTGGTGGGCGAGCCAAGTGGAGTGTGGGGACAAGAGCCAGTTGCTTATCTTACACTCAAAGAGCCGATTACATTACCAGAATTGATCGCCTATCTAACCCCACAGCTTGCTCGGTACAAACACCCCCGTCGCTATTATCAAGTAAAAGAAATGCCGCGTACCGCTAGCGGGAAAATAGTAAAGCGTGTATTGCTGACAGAAGAAAGAGTGAACTACATTGAACAGCAAATCAAAGAATGAGTATCAACAAGCATTAGCTGCTGGCAAAAAGGTGTTTAGTCATTATTACCCACTTGCACCTTGTGATTTTGTTCAGTTATATGCTGCTGCCAGTCAATTTATTGGTGAACGTTATTTTTGGCGATCATCAGATCAAGCAACCTGTTTTTTGGGTATCGGCAGTGTGAAACGGTACGCGAACCCATCATTGATTGATTTTGAGCGGCAGCGTCGAAACCTTAAAAAGCAGCATTTTCAACCAAATACGGACCAAATGGCTGCTACATTATTAGGGGCTTTTGCTTTTGATGAACAAAGCCAAGGAGCAGCAGAATGGGGCACAATCGGCAATGGTCTTTTTGTGTTGCCGAAAATTCTTTTTAGAAAAATAAATGATGTGTATGGTGTGATCTTGACCGTCGAAGCGAAGGATACGAATGACGTGGAAACGCTGTTCGGACAGTTTGCTGATTTACAACAACTCGTTGAGCAATGGGGAAAACAAGCGCAACAGCCTGTAGGGGCTTGTTTGTTGCAGCAAACAGAATTAGACGTACCACAATGGGTAAAAGCGGTCGATGAGACAGTCGCTGCGATCCGCTCTGCAAAAACGCCTTTGGAGAAGGTTGTTTTAGCTCGGCGAATGAAAATCACTACTAAGAAGGAGATTGATTCCTTTGCGGTGTTGGCCCGTCTTGCAGAGCAACAAACCAATACCTATCTCTTTGCTTTTGAAGACGAGGTTTCGTTTATTGGTGCCACACCGGAGCGCTTGTTAAAGGCGACTGCCAGTCATTTCGAGACAGTCAGCATTGCAGGGTCTGCGCCTCGAGGCAGCACACCAGCAGAAGATCAGCAAATAGCTGATGCATTATTAACTGATCCCAAAAATACCCATGAGCATCAAGTAGTTGTCAATCGCCTGGAGCAGGCGTTGTCTTCCTTATTGGCGGAAGGGTTCCATTCAGAGGCGCGATCGATCATCAAGAATCGCGACATTCAGCACTTATTCGTGCCTTTGTCTGGCAAGCGGAAGCCCGCTGTTTCTTTTTTAGAAGCAGTGGCTAAGCTGCATCCAACACCAGCCCTAGGTGGGGAGCCAAAAGCTGATGCGCTGGCATGGATTCGTAACCACGAACCTGCGCGTCGGGGATTATATGGTGGACCAATCGGGTGGCTAGGTATCCAAGAAGATATCGGAGAATTTGCAGTAGCGATTCGTTCTGGTGTTTTTCATGGGACAGAAGGCATCCTTTACGCAGGATGCGGGATCGTCGCCGATTCTGTTGCAGAAGAAGAGCGCCAAGAGACAGCCTTGAAATTCCAACCTATGCTAAGAGGAGTGATAGAGAATGAATCAGCAAGTCATGACTGACTACTTGTTGGCAGCAATCCATGGGTTTAAAGCCGCTGGAATAAAGCGAGCGGTGATCAGTCCCGGATCGCGGTCGACACCGTTGGCATTGCTTTTGCATCGGGATCCAGAAATCACTTGTTGGATCGATGTCGATGAACGTTCAGCAGCTTTTTTTGCGTTGGGAATGACCAAAGTCGATTTGCAGCCGACACTTTTACTATGTACATCAGGTACTGCTGCAGCCAATTACTATCCAGCAATTTGTGAGGCGGAAGCCACAAATTTGCCATTGATCGTCTTAACTGCTGATCGGCCACCGGAACTACGTGGTGTTGGTGCACCGCAAGCCATGGATCAGCAAAGTCTGTATGCTTCTCATGTAAAAAAAATGGTAGAAATGACTGTGCCGGAGAATACACCCAACATGCTGAAGTACAGCTTTTGGCAGGCTGCCACGACAACGATCGAAGCATTAAAGCAACCACGTGGTCCCGTACACCTGAATTTTCCTTTGCGGGAACCATTACTGCCTGACTTCACGCGGACTTGTTCGATCCAACAAAATATCGCTTACCTCCCTACACAGCAATCGCTACCTGCAGCTGTATTGACAGAACTGGCACCATTGTTTATGAAAAAAGGGCTCCTAGTGGTGGGTGAAAGTTTGACACCTTCTGAAGCAGAAACGCTGCATGCGCTTGCCAATCATCTTGGCTGGCCGCTAGTGGGGGATCCACTGACAAATTTGGCCACTTGCGGGGAAACGTCGGCTCATTTTCTCCCACAGGCTGATTTGATTTTTCCACAACTAGATGCGGACTTTATTCCCGAAGTCGTTATTCGTTTTGGTCGCTTGCCAGTGACCAAAAATGTCTTGCTTTGGTTAAGCGGTCTGCCGGAAGGCATCGACTGGCTTTTCGTGGATGAATCTGGACAGTGGCAAGATCAATTGCATCGCTCAGCCTTTTTGCTACAGCTTACGATAGAGGATTTTGTGGAGCAAGTAAGCAAGTTGCCTAGCAGACCACAACCAGAATGGTTTCAGCCATGGCAAAAGCTGCAAGCCGTCGCTGAGGAAGCATTGGCAACGACTCATTCTTTAACGGAGTGGAATGAAACTGCTGCTGTACGGATCTTGCAACAAACATTGGGACATGATGCCCAATTGCTCTTAGCAAATAGTAATGCGATCCGCTTTGTTGATCGATACGGAACGGTTACAGGTAGTGCTTACCAAGTATTTGGCAATCGCGGTGTGAATGGTATCGATGGGTTGATATCGACCGTTGCTGGGATCGCAGCTGCCAGCCAAAAACCGACCTATTTATTGATTGGCGATCTAGCTTTCTTTCATGATATGAATGGGCTGCAATTGCTCAAACAATATCAGCTGCCAGTCACGATCATTTTACTGAATAATAACGGTGGTGGGATTTTTTCCTTCTTATCGCAAAATACCTTGTCAGAAAGTGACTTTGTGCCGCTATTTGGCACCCCGTTGGATCTTGACTTTCAGCAAGCTGCAAAACTTTATGGCGCGAAATGGCACGCTCCAGCAACTTTGACTGATTTTGCCTCCCAAATCGAGCAATCATTAACGACGCCTTGTTTTCAGATCATTGAAGTAGTTGGCCTGCAAAAAGATCCTGTGATCGCTTGGCAAGCGTTGCAACAGGAGTTTCAGGAAAGGATCTCCAATGAAAATAAACGTTAACGGTGTGAACTATTTGTATCAGTGGTATCGACCTTATCTGGCTGATCTGCCGACCCTCGTAGTTCTGCACGGATTTACTGGCACTTCAGATTCTTTTCGCCCAGTGTTTGCTCAAGAAACGTCCTTCAATGTCTTAGCAATCGATTTGTTGGGTCATGGTGGTTCCGCCAGTCATGTGCACCCGTTACGCTATGAGATGATTCAGATGGTAACGGATCTGGCAGAATTGGTGGATCGTTTAACGGTTGACCGTTATTATCTTTATGGCTATTCAATGGGTGCTCGTACGGCATTGGCATGGACGGTTGCTTTCCCAGATAAGATCGCTGGCTTGATCATGGAGAGCGGCTCTCCGGGACTGGAATCAGAATCTGCCCGCAGTCTTCGCCGACGCAATGATCAACGTTTGGCGATACGATTGATTCAGCAACCGCTGGTTGACTTTGTTGATTATTGGCAAGAACTGCCATTGTTTGCTAGTCAAAAACGATTACCAAAGGAAATACAGCAGCAAGTACGAGCGACGCGTTTGAGCCAACAGGCGTTTGGTTTGGCGATGAGTTTGTACTATAGCGGAACAGGAACACAACCTAGCTTCTGGCAAAATTTGGCAGACATTCAGTGCCCATTTCTGGTTCTCACTGGGGAATGGGATGAAAAATTTTTCCTGATCGCTAAAAAAATGCAGCAGCAACAACCAGCGTTGACTATCCTCTCGGTGTCAAAAGCCGGTCATTGCGTGCATTTGGAACGTCCAGATGTAGTGGCAAATGAAGTGCATGCTTGGTTGACCGCACACTGATATTGGAAAAGGAGAGCGCGTATGAAAATCGTCAAAGCAGAACGGATTGCTTGTCGACTCCCATTGAGGCAGCCTTTTGAGACGAGTTATGGTCGCTTGACGGAAAAAGCATTTGACCTGCTTGTACTGACCGACCAAGACGGAACCGTAGGTGTTGGAGAATTGGTGGCTTTTCAGCAACCAGATTATATTGAAGAAACGTTGGCTTCAGCTCGAGAAGTCATTAGCAAGTTCTTATTCCCATTGCTGACAGGAAACATCGATCATCCGCGAGATGTTTGGACGTTATTTCAAACAGTTCAAGGAAATTTTATGGCCAAATCAGCAGTTGAAACGGCGATTTGGGATTTATATGGCCGCCAAAAACATTGCAGTCTGACCTCTTTTTATCCTACAACAAGAGACAAGCTTGCTGTAGGGGTCAGTGTGGGGATTCAAGCATCCACAAAACAGCTAGTCGCACAAGTCGCTGATTATGTAGCGCAAGGATATCAGCGAGTAAAAATCAAAATCAAGCCGGGAGTCGACTTAGAGCCGTTGACAGCCGTTCGGGAAACCTTTCCCGAGCTAGTGCTGATGGCTGATGCGAACGGCGCTTATGAAGATCAACCGGAAAAGATTCTCGCATTAGATGAATTGGGGCTGGCAATGATCGAGCAACCGTTGAAGATCCGGGATCTAGTGGGGCATCGCCGTCTGCAGAAGCAGTTAAAGACGCCGCTATGTTTAGATGAAGATATACGTACTGCAGAAGATGTCGCTGTTGTTGCCTCATTAGATAGTTGCCGAGCAATCAATCTAAAAATTCCGCGAGTGGGAGGAATCACCGAAGCGATGCGAATTGTTTCAGCCTGCCAACATTATGGATTGGATGTCTGGCTAGGTGGAATGTTCGAATCAGGAGTGGGACGAGCGTTGAATCTGCAGTTTGCCAGCCAAGCTCCCTTCCACTTCCCTGGTGATCTATCTGCTTCTGATCGTTATTTTTACGATGACATCGTCACTGAACCTGCGAAGATCAAAAATGGCTGTCTTCAGGTGCCTGTTGGTGTGGGAGCGGGCTTCACACTAGATGAAAAGAAAATAGCTGACTATTGTGTTTCCCGTACTCGTTTGTTAGGTTGAACTTTAGAAATAGTTTTTGATCAGCAGATCAATTATCAAGCAGCAAAAAGCACCTTCTCGCTTTTAGAGAGGGTGCTTTTTGCTGCTATTTGGATAAAAGGGCGTGCAAGCGCCTGTTGCTAAGCCTGTTCTTTAAATTCTTTCTCAATTTGCAAACGGCGAACTTTCATTGTTGCTGTACGAGGGATCTTTTCAAAGTCCCAGAGAATTGGCTGATTCAAACGAGGAAGATCTTCTACTGCTTGCCACCAAGCTGTCCAATCCATTTCACGGTTTGGTGCTAAGGCAATGATCGGTTGCGGTGAATTTTCTTTGTCACGAACGATGACCACTTCAGCTAGAAAATCCAATGTATCTAAAAGCAGATCTTCTAAAGCTAAATTACTATCGATGGATTCAATCAGATCCACTTGGCGGTCTTTCAAGAATAAATGGCCTTCTTCATTCATGCTGCCATAATCGCCGCTATCCCACCAATCTCCATAAACATTCTCAGTAAAACGCTGATCTTCTTTATAATAAGTCAATGCCCGTCCTTTGGATAGGAAGTGGATATGTCCGTCTGTATTTGCAGGCAATTCATTGCCGTCAGCATCTGCGATTCGTGCTTTGGTCAAATCGCCTAAACCAATGCCCATATCGCGAGCATCATTTGATTGTATACTTTCTAGCGTATGTGCTTTCAGGATCATTGGGCCGCACTCGCTTTGGCCGTATACTTGCAAGAAGATGGCATCTTGATTGGCAGAAGTTTGTAAGAAAGCTGCCATTGTTTGATTATTGATGGCATCGAATGTGGAGTGATAATACCGTATTCCAGCAAAAGCTTCAGGATGTTCTTCTGCAACGAATCGCCATTGCACGAAGTTATTTGGGTGTGTCTCTAAGGCAATCGGTGGATTCTCTTTCAACATCCGAACGACGTGAGGACCATTCGCACTAGCAAGAGGCATCATTGGAAAGCCCATAGACATCAAAGAAGAGATCCCAATATTGAAGCGAGAATGAACCGGTGAAATATGGAACGCCACTAATTTTGTTTCTGCGATTTTTGTGAAGACAGTTCGCTGCCACTTTGTCCGCCACCCCATAGAATTGGCCGAGTGACAAATCAATTTTGGTATTCCTGTTGTGCCTGAGGTGTGGGTCATATAAGAAATTTGATCGTGAGGCAATTCGGTTTGGCCAACAGGTTCAGCTGGTTGCAACAATAGATTGCGGACAGCAATCTGCTTGTTCGGGCTGCTGTTTTTGACAGCTGCCACTCGGTTTTCTGTCTCTTCATCAAAAAGGATATAAGGATCTTCTAAGCGGTCAACAAAGACTTCGATCGTTGAAGCTGGAAAATGATAAGAAATCATTGCTGGGACAGCGCCTAAATAAGCAGCAGCTGTAGCTAAAAGATACGTATCAAATTTTGATGATTTATAGATAATGATTTTATCTCCGGCTTGGACGCCAAGGTGGGCAAGTTGATACGCCCGCTTTAAGATTATTTCATGACTTGAATGATATGTGCTGCGGTAACCCAATTCAGGAAAAGCTGGCAAGATCTCATCATGAATGATTGGGACGTCTGGATAAGCCTCCGCCGCATCGCGGTAATTGGTATAAAGATTCAATGGTTGATACGCTAAAATAGACAAAATAACACACTCCTTTAAATTGATGACGGTGTTTTGTTAACTTCGATGGTTAATAAAGTCACCTTTCTCAAACTATGGTTCATTTTAACATAGCGTTTTTTTTAAGAATAGTTACTTTGGGATTTTTTTCACATAACGTCTTAAATCAACTGACTTACAAGCCGGGTAGGGCTATTTTGAGACAATCAAGTTTGATTAGTGATACTCGATTGGTATGTTTTGATTGGCACAAGGGCAACCGAGGATAGTTAGAACAAAAGATTCTATTGCGAACATCAGCAGGACGATAGTTGTCAGTATGTCTTTTTATTGCTATCATGAAAAAAAAGACAAAGGAAGATCCCGATGGCCAAAAAGATACAAAATAAAAAACATGTTTCGCTTCCTCGATACCAGCAGATCGCTGTGGAGATCGCGGAAAGAATCGTGGAAAATCGCTACGAAGTTGGACAAAAGGTTCATGCCCGTTCGACATTAGCCAGTAACTTCAATGTGTCGCCAGAAACAGCCCGTAAAGCAATCAATGTCTTGGTCGATTTGGGGATCATGGATGTCCGTCATGGGAGCGGCGCGTATATTGCCTCAAAAGAAAAGGCGCAATCTTTTTTGGATCAGTACAAAGATGTTCAATCGATCCAAGAGATTCGTAAAGACATTTTAGAAAGCGTTGAACGGCAACAACAAGAGCTGGATAATTTTTCGGAACTATTGAATGTTTTGGTTCGGCAAACGAAAAAAGTGCATAATATGAGCCCTTTTCTGCCATTTGAATTGTTATTGAAAGAAGATGCCCAGCACTTAGAGAAAAGTGTCCACGAGCTGAATATTTGGCAAGTAACGGGAGCAACCATCGTGGCAATCCAAACGGAACAGGAGTTATTGCTCTCACCAGGCCCTTACGCCAAGTTTAGTGCCGGCAATACGATTTATTTTGTCGGAAATGAGTTGGCACTACAACGTATGACGAACTTTTTTTATCCACAAGACTCCGCTAATTGAATAGCGAAAGATTCCATTTCTAAGAAGAGATGGAATCTTTTTTTGACAAAGTGACCACATGCTGTTAGTATAGTATGGTCACTTTCGTGAAATTTTTCAGAAAAAGGAGTCAGTATAAGTGAGTAAAGTTAAAGTTGCACATTTAACGAAAATCTTTGGCAAGAAGAAGCAACAAGCGTTTGCCATGATTCAAGAACAACGCAGCAAGAATGAAATTCTAGAAAAAACTGGGGCCACTGTTGGCGTCTATGATGTGAATTTTGAAGTCAATGAAGGAGAAATCTTTGTGATTATGGGACTTTCTGGTAGTGGGAAGTCAACCTTGATCCGTTTATTGAATCGGTTGATCGAACCATCCGGTGGGGACATTTATATTGATGGGGAAGACATTGCGAAGATGAGTAAAGAAGAATTACGTGAAGTCCGACGCCATAAGATCAACATGGTTTTCCAAAGCTTTGGTTTGTTCCCTCACCGAACGATTCTTGAGAATACAGAATATGGCTTAGAGGTGCGAGGGGTTCCCAAAGAAGAGCGAGTAGCCAAAGCCGAAAAAGCTTTAGCTAATTCTGGGCTATTATCTTTCAAGGATCACTATCCTGATCAACTGTCTGGTGGGATGCAACAACGGGTTGGTCTGGCGCGAGCATTAGCAAATGATCCAGAGATCTTATTGATGGACGAAGCATTCTCAGCGTTAGATCCGTTGATTCGTCGTGAAATGCAAGATGAGTTGTTAGAATTACAAGCCAATGTCCAAAAGACAATTATTTTTATCACTCATGATTTGAATGAAGCCTTGCGAATTGGTGATCGCATTGCTTTGATGAAAGATGGACAAATCATGCAAATTGGGACAGGAGAAGAGATTCTGACCAATCCTGCGAACCAATATGTGAGAGATTTCGTCGAAGATGTCGATCGCTCGAAAGTTTTGACGGCTCAAAACATCATGGTACCAGCACTAACGACAAATATCGAAATCGATGGGCCAAGCGTTGCGCTAAATCGAATGCGTAAAGAGGAAGTTAGTATGTTGCTGGCGGTAGACAAAAAACGTCATCTAAAAGGTAGTTTGACAGCTGAGTCGGCTCGCGAAGCACGCAAAAACAATTTGACCCTAAAAGAAGTCATCGATAAAAATGTACAAAAAATCGACAAAGATATGCTAGTGACGGATATTTTCAATTTAATTTATGATTCCCCGACACCGTTAGCGGTGGTTGAAAATGATCGTCTGATCGGTGTAGTTATTCGAGGCAGTGTGATCGAAGCACTGGCAGAAACGGATTCATCAGTGACAGAGGAAGGAGTGGTCGTCAATGGGTAATTTTCTTCAACAAACGATTCCAGTTGCTGATTGGGTAGAGTCCTTTACAGATTGGCTAACAGGAACTTTTAGTGGGCTCTTTTCCGCATTGCAGTCTTTTGGTCAGTTCGTGATGGATGGAATGACCAATACTTTGCTTTTTGTGCCACCACTAGTCATGATCTTGCTGCTGACAATCGCTGCATTTTTTGTTTCAAGTAAAAAATGGGGGCTGACGGCATTTACATTTGTCGGGCTACTGTTTATCTACAATCAAGGTTTGTGGACTGATTTGATGAATACTGTCACATTGGTTCTGCTCTCTAGTCTGGTATCGATCATTATCGGTATTCCCCTCGGAATCTTAGTGGCAAAAAGCGAAAAGGCGCAAAGCATCGTTACGCCAATCTTAGATTTCATGCAAACGATGCCTGGCTTCGTCTATCTGATCCCAGCAGTCGCTTTCTTTGGGATCGGCATGGTACCAGGGGTTTTTGCCTCAGTGATTTTTGCATTGCCGCCGACTGTACGGATGACTAATTTAGGAATCCGTCAAATTTCTCGTGAATTAGTCGAAGCTTCGGATTCCTTTGGGGGAACTGGCTGGCAGAAATTGGTCAAGTTAGAATTGCCATTAGCGAAAAGTACGATTTTAGCAGGTGTCAATCAAACCACGATGCTTGCTCTTTCAATGGTAGTGATTGCTTCGATGATCGGTGCCCCTGGTCTTGGACGAGGTGTCCTATCTGCACTGCAGCGGGCACAAGTCGGAAATGGATTTGTGAGTGGGGTTTCATTAGTGATCTTAGCGATCATTATGGATCGGTTTACCCAAAACTTGAATAAACCCGCTCATAAGAAAAAAGCCGTGTCCGCGAAAAGCCGCAAGCAAAAACGTCTCTTTGGCGGGATCGCTGCCGCAGCTGTTGTTGCGCTGATTGGTGCTTCTGTAGCTTTTGGTCGTGTTTCAGACAATAAAGGAACAGTCAACTTAGCATATGTCGAATGGGATACAGAAGTGGCTTCCACTCATGTGGTAGCTGAAGTGTTAAAAGAAATGGGCTATGAAGTCAAGACGACACCATTAGACAATGCGATCATGTGGGAATCTGTGGCTAAAGGCGAAGTTGACGGGATGGTAGCTGCCTGGTTGCCTTCGACTCACCAAGCTCAATATGAACAATATAAAGACCAAGTAGAAAATCTAGGACCAAACTTAGAGGGAGCTAAACTGGGAATTGCAGTTCCTAGCTACATGGCAGTTGACTCTATCGCAGATCTATCGGATGAGGCAGGAAAAACGATCACGGGAATTGAACCAGGTGCAGGTGTGGTCGCTGCTGCTGAAAATACAGTTGCAACATATGATAATCTTTCTGATTGGAATGTGGCGACATCTTCTTCCGGGGCAATGACTGTGGCGTTAGGACAAGCCATCAAGAATAAAGAAGACATTGTGATCACTGGCTGGTCGCCTCACTGGATGTTTGCAAAATATGATTTGAAATATCTAGATGATCCTGAAGGAACGATGGGAGAAGCAGAGAGTATCAATACGATGGTACGTCAAGGATTAGCTGATGATCTGCCAGAAGTTTATGAAGTACTGGATAAATTCAATTGGACACAAGAAGATATGGAAGAAGTCATGCTGGCAATCAACGATGGAACTTCTGCTGAAGATGCTGCAAAAGATTGGGTAACCAAACACCCAGAAGAAGTGGCAGCTTGGACGAAGTAAGTCAATGAAGCATGAAAGGATCAGATAAATAAACAAAAAAAGAAAGTTTCGCATCTAGACTCGGTGGCCGAGTTCAGGTGTGAGACTTTCGTTTTTTTCACTGTCTACTGACTGTCTACTGATAGTAGCCAGCAATTTTTTGTGCTTTTTCAGTATTGGCGAAATGCAGTTTGGTATACTTCGCTAATAAAGGCATTCCGCCTTTTTGCAAAAGCTGAGCAGCGACCTGATCGGATTTGCTGCCGGCACCCGAAGGAAGCTGTAATCCAACTTCTTGTGACGCCTTCTCTAGTTCCTCCAGAAAAACAGTGCGGCATAGAATGGAGGCCGCAGCCACTGCTAAATGATATTGCTCCCCTTTTGTTGCAAAAAACAATTTTTCTGTGATTTGATTTTTTTCTGATTTTAGATAGGTACGGTAATTTTTTTCGCTAGTGAATTGATCAATCAAGATGGCATCCGGTGTTTTTGGTGCGATTTTTTGCAACAGTAGCCGAATGGCTTGATTGTGTAGCGCAACTTTCATTCGAACGGTGTTGTATTTAGGTTGGATCTCATTGTATTTAGTTGGTTCAACTGTCAGTAATTGATAAGGCACAAGTTTTTTTATTTTTGGGGCCATTGCCCGAATTTGTGGATCAGTCAACATTTTGGAGTCTTTGACACCTAATGCTTTCAATGCGGGTAGCTGATCTTTACTGGCATAGACAGCGCAAACGACTAAAGGACCAAAATAACTGCCATTGCCAACTTCATCACTACCAACGACACTCCACTGTGAAAAATCAGCAGGCAAGGAGGATGAAGGAGCCTTGTTGTTCGTATTTGCTGTTTTGGACAAGTCGGCGGAATTGCTCCAACGAGCTGCTTCAGCTTCTGCACCACTGCCTTGAAACATCACTTTACCAGAAGTATAAGCGGTGATGGTCGTTTGTTCTTTTTTGGCAACAAACACGGTATAAGGAACTTTTTTATTCAACAGCGCTTGCTGATAGAAGTTCATCATTTCTGCGATAGTTTTTTGAGATACTTTAATGACGATATTACTCATTATCTTCCTCCGATATACATACTGGTTATTTGAATAGAACATCTTCTTAGATTCTACCATAGGTAAAAATTTTACGAAGCCTCTTTCTAAAAAAACGATTGGCATGGAAATTACACTAGAAATCACGTATAATAGGTAGGAGTTTGCGATACGCGTGCAGAAAGTGATAAAATAGTACAGAACAGCAATGGGAGGAATCTTTCCTATGACGGAGCAAAAGAAACGTTATAAAGCAGTAATCGCCAATCAAAGCTACACGATTATTGGGCGTGAAAGTAAACAACATATGGATATGGTAACGAAATTAGTCAATGACCAATTGACAGAAATCATGGGGCTGTCTTCTCAAGTCGATAAAGAGCAAGCAGCAATTCTATTAGCAATCAATGCGATTTCTGATCAGTTGAAAAAACAAGAGCAAGTATTAAGTTTGCAAAATAAGGTAGAAGAGTTACGCAGTCAAGCGATTAAGGCGACCGAACTAGAGAATCGGATTAAGCGAATCGAAGCGATTGAGTCTGAAGCGCGCCAAGTATTGGATGAGACAGGTCGCGGAGATGTGGAGATCCATAATCATGTGGAGGCTCAACAAATACTAAATGAACAACGTAAGCGCAAAATCCAAGAAAAAGCAGCTCATGGTTAAGTAGGCGCGGAAAGGACTCTGAAATGATAGGATTTTTGGTTCTGGTTCTTTTGTTAGCGGCATTTTATGGTGGCGCACGGCGAGGGACTTCATTGCAGCTGGTCTCCGTTTTAGGATACCTTTTTTCTTTTTTAGTTGCAGTGGCAAATTACCAAGCTTTGGCAAAAAAAATTGAATTATATGTTCCTTATATGTCTGTGACCGCAGACTCAAAGTTGGTCTTTTATAACCTAGATCTTGCTCTAGACCTAGACAAAGCGTACTATGCAGCTGTCGCTTTTATTATGATCCTTTTTGCTGGCTGGTTAGTGACAAAATTGATTTGCATTTTTGCAAATGGACTGCGTTTCAAACGTCTGCGTTTTTTGAAAGGCTATGATTGGGTCGTAGCAGGGATCTTGAATACGCTATTAGTTTATCTGAATATCTATTTCTTTTTTATGATCCTCTCGATGATTCCTTTAGCGACTATCCAAAATTTGTTTGATAAGAGCAGCACGGCACACTTTATCGTTGAAAGTTCGCCAATCATTTCTGATTACTTTTACCGTTTGTGGATCACTAATGTGATTGGTTAGTATAAGGCAGCTGGTCATTAGACCCATGCTGCTTTTTTTCTTAAGTAAAAAAATGAAAAAGTAGGTGAGACTATGAATAAAAAAATTCTTGATGTTTTAGCTTTCGATCAAGTAAAACAATTGGTTGGGCAGTATCTAGTGACCGCCCAAGGGAAAGAAGAATTAGCTCAATTAGCGCCATCAGCAGATGCTCAGCAAATTTCCACTTGGCTGGCTGAAACAGAAGATGCGTTAAAAGTACAGCGATTGCGGGGCGGTATTCCTGTACCAAAAATTGAAAATATTCGTCCGCAAATGAAGCGAATCGAAATAGGAGCGGACCTTAATGGTTTAGAATTAGCGCAAGTAGGTCGAGTGTTGGTGACAGCCAATGAATTGAAGCGTTTCTTTGAAGATCTATCAGACAGCGAAATCGAGTTCGAGCGACTGTATGAATGGGAAAAGCAGTTAGTAACGCTGCCCACGCTTAGCCGTCGCCTGAAAGAAGCAGTGGATGAAGACGGTCGGTTGACTGACGAAGCATCTCCAGAGCTACGTGTCATTCGACAAAATATTCGTCGTTCTGAACGAACGATCAGAGAAACGTTAGATAGTCTCGTACGTGGCGGAAATGCCAAGTATTTGAGCGATACCATTGTCACGATGCGAAATGAGCGCTATGTGATTCCGGTGAAGCAAGAATATCGTGGCGTGTTTGGCGGGGTCGTGCATGATCAGAGTTCTTCTGGGCAGACATTATTTATTGAACCAAAACAAGTGGTGGATCAGAATAATCGACTGCGCCAACATCAAATCGCTGAGCGTACGGAGATTGAACGAATCTTAGCGGAACTTTCTGCAGAGCTAGCTCCTTATCAACGCGAAATTCTGCACAACGCCTATGTGATCGGGATGATGGACTTCATGAATGCCAAAGCACGCTTTGGGAAAGAATTGCAGGCAATCGTGCCGGCTATCAATACAGATAATCATGTCGTTTTCAAACAAGCACGTCATCCGCTGATCGATCAAGAAAAAGTCGTACCGAATGATATTGCTATTGGTGAAGACTATCAAGCGGTGGTAATTACCGGTCCGAATACTGGTGGGAAAACAATCACCTTGAAGACGCTGGGATTGCTTCAAATCATGGGGCAATCTGGATTGCCGATTTTAGTCGATGAAGAGAGCCAAATGGGCATTTTTCAAGAAATTTTTGCTGATATTGGGGATGAGCAATCCATCGAACAAAGTTTATCTACCTTCTCTTCTCACATGACGACGATCGTCGATGTTCTCAAAAAAGTGGACCATACAAGTTTAGTTTTATTCGATGAACTGGGAGCTGGGACCGATCCGCAAGAAGGCGCGGCGTTAGCGATTGCTATTCTTGATGAACTTGGTGCACGCTCTGCCTATGTGATGGCGACGACTCATTATCCGGAATTGAAAGTGTACGGTTACAATCGTGCCAATACCATCAATGCTTCAATGGAGTTTGATGTCGATACCCTAAGCCCAACATATCGTTTGCTGATCGGTGTGCCTGGTCGCAGTAATGCTTTTGAAATCTCCAAACGTCTGGGCTTGGACACCCAGATCATTGAGCAAGCCAAGCAAATCATGGATGGCGAAAGTCAGGACTTGAATGAGATGATCGCCGACTTAGAAAACCGGCGCAAGATGACCGAAACAGAGTATTTGGAAATGCGGCATTATGTAGAAGAAGCGGAACGGCTGCAAAAAGAATTGAAACAAGCATATAACTTTTTCTTTGAAGAACGCGAAGCAGAACTAGCAAAAGCCCGCAAGAAAGCAAATCAAATCGTTGAAGAAGCAAAAGAGGAATCGGAAAAAATCATTTCGGATATCCGCAACATGCAATTGAGCAGCGGACAGAGCCATGTCAAAGAACATGAGTTGATCGCAGCCCGCACAAAATTGTCTGATCTTCATCAAGAAGAACATTTGCAAAAGAACAAGGTCTTGCAAAAAGCCAAAGCTGCGAAAACATTGAAGGTCGGCGATGAAGTGTTAGTTACTTCCTATGGTCAGCGAGGAACTTTGATCAAAAAGATGGGACAATCACAATGGCAAGTGCAATTGGGAATCTTAAAAATGACGCTGCCTGAATCAGATCTACAGCCGGCAGCACCTGTCAAAGAACCTGTGCAGCGCGTCGTTCATACCGTCCGTTCAGCGGAGTCTTCGCATGTTCCTAATCAGCTGGATCTTCGTGGCAAACGCTATGAAGAGGCATTGAATGAAGTTGATCAGTATCTCGATGCGGCGATTCTTGCTGGTTACCCACAAGTGACGATCGTTCACGGAAAAGGGACGGGGGCATTACGGCAAGGAATTACGGAATATTTGAAAAATCATCGTAGTGTCAAAAGTTTTGAGTTTGCACCGGCAAATCAAGGTGGCAATGGGGCGACCATCGTAAAATTTAAATAATCGTTAAGGCTTCTTACCTTTTGTAAGCAGAGGATTTCAAAAAAGCACGTGAACATGCTATACTTTTTTTAGCAATCAAATGGAGGCGAACAATATGGCAAAAGAAATTACAGATAAAACTTTTTCAGAAGAAACCGATAAAGGCTTAGTCCTTATTGATTTTTGGGCAACATGGTGCGGTCCATGTCGGATGCAAGCACCAATCTTGGAACAATTAGCAAATGAATATGAAGAAGACGAATTAAAAATCGTCAAAATGGATGTGGATGAAAATCCTGAAACGCCAGCTTCATTTGGTATCATGTCGATCCCTACGCTATTGTTGAAAAAAGATGGCCAAGTGGTAGATAAAGCCGTTGGTGTTCATACCAAAGATCAATTGAAAGAAATGGTAGCAAGCCACATGTAAGAAAATTTTATAGTAAGCAGCGATCTTAAGCGATCGCTGCTTTTTTTTGAGTAGTTTTAAGCGAGGATTTATTCTTGCAATGGTATAATGAAAGTGTGAATATGGGGAGCGTCTACTTTCTATGGAGTGCTTTTATTTGAAAAGGGGGATGAAAAATGAAAAAGAATAGAGGATGGGGGTACCGGCTGCTCTGTATCATTTCCTTGGTCAGTGCACCGCTTGTATCTGCAGGTGCGACCTACGCGGAAACAATTGATACAGGAACTTCTTCAGTCAATCAAGTCACCGAATCAACCACCAATACCAGTAGGACGACAACCGAAACGACTGACTCAACAACTGCGACATCGTCTACAATAGACACGTCAACTTCCGAAGCGAGTACCAACAGTTCGACTGATAGCTTTGGGGAAACAACTACAAGTAGTTCAGAAATAACTGTTTCTTCCACAGAAGAAACGGATACTTCAGAAGCGAATCCAGTCATCACTGTTAAGGAATTAGCCAATTCAAATCGCTATGTCAAAATCAACACTTTCACAGCGACTACAACGGAGTCGCAAGCAATGGATAGTCGTCAGGTTTTATATACCCTCAATCAATTGCAACTAACAGCCACAGGATCAATTACTGAACTTGCGGGTCACGTTTATAAAAGTGTCAAACAGTACCAAGATACAGCGACGAAAAAGAAGTATAGTGAACTACTTGATGAACAGAATCACGTGATTGGTATTGTTGAAGCAGAGTCTGTCACGACAGCAGATGGGGTGTTTCAGTCAGAAAAAAAATATGCTACTGTTCAAAGTGGCAATTATCCTTTATGGGAGTCAATTTTTTTTGATAAACAGTTAGGCACGACAAAAACAATCAATCAACAAACGTTTCAAGTAAAAGAAAGTTTCAAACACGGAAACGGCTCGACCTATTATGCTCTGTACACGGATAAGAACCAATTTATTGGTTGGATTAATGCCAAAGGAGCCGCGGATGCCAAATCACCTGGAGGCATATGGCAATCTGAATCAAAATACGCCACGATCATCAGTGGCAACTACACATTATGGCAAAATTTTGATTGGTCAGCCAAAAAAGGAACGACAGCTGCTTTAAATGGAAAGACCGTCAAAGCCACAGGAAAATATCGCCATGTTAATGGTGCAACGTATTATTCGTTGTATGACAATAAGAACAAGTGGTTAGGTTATATCAACGCTGCCGGTGTCAAAACGACATCAAATGCACAGGGAGCTTACCAGGCTTACGGTAAATATGTTACTCTAACAAAGAAAAATTATACAATTTGGGGTAATTTTAACTGGTCGAGCAAAAAGAACACTACCTCTTCATTGTATGGAAAAACTTACCAGGCTAAAGGAAAATATGAACATTGGAACGGATCAACTTACTACTCATTGTCTGATTCTACTGGCAAATGGATCGGCTATTTGAATGCTGAAGCCGCTACTGTGGCTAATAATCAAGGTGGCATATGGCAGAGTGAAAACAAGACGATCCGGATGAAAAGTAAGAACTATACATTGTGGCAAGATTTGAATTTTTCTAAGAAGAAAGCTTCGAGTGGCAATTATATGAACAAAAATATCAAAGTCACCGGAAAATATCAGCATTATAACGGTGCGACCTATTACTCATTGTATTTAAACAATACATGGATCGGCTATATCAATGCTACAGGTGTCACAAATGCTCATGTAATCCATTCGCAGAGCAATATTAGCCGTTATGTGATCGTCAACAATGCCAGCGGGAATTTTCTGAATGCTGCTGATCCTAACAGCAGCAAATTAGGAAAAAAGAGTAATTATAAAGGGTATATGGCGAAAGCAACCAAATTAGCCAAAACGAGTGATGGCAATTATCTGTATCTGGTTTCACCAGCAGGGAAAATCGGGTGGATCAAAGAGAATCAGACGTATAGCGTGAATGATAAATTCTGGATGTACACTACTGGTGGCAAGTACCCTTCGCTAAATGTCAAAAATTTAAACATTCATGTGTCCATCAGTAAGCAGCGAGTTTACATTAAGTCAGGCGACAAAGTCATTTATACCATGCTTTGTTCCACGGGGACAGTTTTTACGCCGACACCGTTAGGTAATTTTAGAATTCAGCAGGAGAAAGGCTCCGCCTTTTCAGGAGCGGCTTATTACCGTTCTTTCAAAGATCATGGTGTCTATCTATTCCATACCGTTCCAACAAGCATTGCTTGGTCAACCAATTCATTTAGTTCGGTGGAAGGCAAAAAACTAGGACAGCGAGCTTCTCATGGCTGTATTCGATTAGCAGTCCCTGATGCTAAATGGTTCTATTACAACATGCCTTACAACACTCCCGTAAAAATCGTTAACTGATTCTAGCTGCTGCATCCTTTGAATAAGGATGCAGCAGTTTTTTTGTAGCGAAAAGAGCTGTTGATTTGCACTTCACTAATTAGAGTTGAAAGTTTTTATCTTCTGAATAGAGATCAAGGCCTTTTTGATATTTTACTTTTTGATATTTTGATAGAAGTTAGATTTGTAAAGTGGGTCAATTGACTAAAAACTGCCCTTTGAAATCTGTGTCGCCCGTTTGGGAAAAGGATTTCTCTTTTGAATGACTGACATGTCCGTTCGAAGCTTGATAGGGAGCATCAATCTCGAATCCCTAGTTGCTAACTAAGGTAAGTATAAAGCGGTCAACTAAGTGTAAATAGTTCTGAAATACGCCGATAGATAATCAGAAAACTACCCAAATCCGGGAGAAAATTGCTTACAAAAAGAGATTGACACTTATTATATCATTCGATAATATATCAATAAGTGATATAGTTTCCTAGGATGGGGGAAAACACATGGATGAACCATTGACCGATTCAACTTATTTGATTTTGTTAGCTTTATTAAAGCCAAAACATGGCTATGTGATCATGAAGCAAATCAATGAATTAAGCCAAGGTACCTATGAAATCGGTCCGGCAACAATGTATACTATATTGAAAAAATTGACCAAAAATGAAATGATCAGTTTAGAAGAGACGACAGATCGTAAAAAAATCTATCAGATCACAGCCAAAGGAAAAACGGCTTTAGAAAAGGACATTCAGCGACGAAAACATTTCTTTGAGATTGGTGAACAGATTATGGGTGAGTTGGGGGGACTGGCAGATGAGCAAACGTAAGACAAAATATTTGTATTCATTAGGTGTTGCCTATTATCCAGAAAAAGAAATGATGCGGCTGCAAGAGCAAGCAGCAAAAGGTTGGCAGTTTGTGCATATGAATCAGTTCGGTTTTTTGAAGTTTATTCAAAGCCAACCACAAGAGAAGAAGTTTGCTGTCGATTTTTTTCAAGGAGACAAATCTGATGTTGATGAATACTTGGCAATGTATGAAGCCGGCGGATGGGAGTATATTAGTTCCTACAAAAACCGTTACTACTATTTTCAGGCTCCTTTAGAGACACCAGCTATTTTTAGTGATCAGCAAAGCTATCAAGAACGAATCGATAGTGAGGCACGCTATCTTATGAAACGTTCTTTTGGCATAACAGGTGTTGGCTTGGTTATTCTGCTTTTGATTTATCTCCTCGCTCGCTGGCTAGTACTTACCTATAATGAGATACTAGGTTTCTCATATGGTGTTGCAGTTGGGCTGATTTGTGCGCCTCTTATCATCGGTGTGGTGTCATTTCTCATGCGTCGCTTGTACAAGAACCGCGCCTCTTTTTACAAAGAACCAGAGAAACTAGCTAAGCGGCAACACGTGTTACGGGATACGCTGCTCTTTATGGGAGTCGGCGCATTAATTGGAGGAATTATCGGCTTTTTAGCCGGTTATTTATACTAACTTAAAAGACAAGGAAGGTGAAATTGTGTTAGAAGCAAAGAATTTAGTGAAAACATTTGGGGACTATCGGGCAGTGGATCAATTGTCCTTTCAAATCAACGATGGCGAGATCATGGGGTTGATCGGTCAAAATGGTGCTGGTAAAACCACGACATTCCGATTGATTCTAGATTTCTTACGGGCTGAACAAGGAGAAGTACTATGGAATGGCCATCAAATCACAGAAAAGGAATACAATTTGATTGGTTATTTGCCAGAAGAACGGGGACTTTACCCTAAAGTAACCATCCAAGACCAACTGATTTATTTTGCACGCTTGCGTGGAAAAAAGAAAGAAGAAATTGAACCTAAGATCGACGAATGGATGGAAAAATTCCAAGTAAAAGGGAAAAAGACAGATAAAGTTAAATCATTATCGAAGGGGAATCAGCAAAAAGTCCAATTGATCGCAACATTGATTCATGAACCTAAATTAGTCATTTTGGATGAACCATTTAGCGGATTGGACCCTGTCAATGCTGAGTTGCTGAAAGATGGCATTATTGAACTAAAAGAAAAAGGGTCTTGTGTCATTTTTTCTAGTCATAACATGGATAATGTTGAGAAAATCTGCGATCATTTGATCATGCTAAGAGATGGTCAAACGGTTCTCAACGGAAAAGTTCATGAGATCCGTGAATCGTTTGGGCGGACAAAAGTCTTCTTGGAATCTTCATTGTCAAAAGAAACCATCCTAGCAGTTGAAGGTGTCGAAAAAGTTCTTCATAAAGAAGATGGGAGTTATGACATTACATTATCGCATCCTGAAGTCGGTCGCACATTGTTTGATTTGGCCACAGCTGATGGCTATATCCCGATGTTTAACCAACAACCGCCGACATTAGAAGAAATCTTTAAGAGAAAGGCGGGAAAAGACAATGAGTAAATTTTGGGTGATCGCGCTCGATGTGTTTAAGAAAAACGTGAAATCGATCTCATTTTTGATCATGATATTGATTCCATTTATTGCATTGGGCATTATTTATGTGGTAGGAATTTTTACCGATGGAATGAACAGTGCCGATAAAATTGCTGTTTATGCGAATGAACCAGCTATTGCACAAACAATCACAGCTCAGAAAAATGAAGACTATCAATTTGAAGTGGTGGATTCTGAAGAAGCTGGAAAAAAACAATTAGCGGATGAAAAGGTCGATGCATTCTTGATCGTTACTTCAGAGGCCGACAGTATCAAAGGTGAATTATTGAGTGAATCTTCTATGGGACAAACCACAGAGTTGACGGTTCAGCAATTATTGTCTGGGTTGCAAGCCTCGGGACGTGCCGCAGCACTCGGATTAAATCAGGAGCAAGTGGCTAGTTTAAGTGAGCCAGCAAACTTCAGTAAACAAAAAGTTTCTTTCACCGAAGATGGCAAAATGGAGCTTGGGGAAGACAATAGTTCGATCCAATACATTGTGAGTTATATCGGAACAATTATTTTATTCATGTTTATTTTGACTTACGCTCAAATCATTGCCCAAGAGATTGCTTCCGAAAAAGGGACCCGGATCATGGAAGTTATTTTGTCCAGTACGAGAGCACAGGTTCACTTTTATGCCAAATTAACCGGTGTAATTATGGTCGCATTAGCTCAGTTATTGGCTTACGCCGGTATCTTTGCTATCAGTTATTATTGGATCAAAGACATTTCAATGGTCAAAGATGTATTAGCCAATTTCTCAATTGATGGATTATTCGGTCCATTCTTGATTTACTCGGTCATCTTTGTCCTATTAGGAATTTTGATTTACTCTGTCCTGTCTGCTTTGTGCGGTTCATTAGTCAATAAAGCAGAGGATACTGCCAAGGCGATCATTCCTGTCACTTACCTTTCTTTAGCCGGTTATATGTTAGGTTTGATTCTAGGCGGTACAGATCCTAACAATATCATTTTGCGGGTCACTTCTTATATCCCGTTTTTATCTTCATTTATCATGCCAGTCCGATTGGCTAACGACACAGTAGGTATCGGAGGCGCGGCAGTCTCTGTAGCCATCTTAGCAGTAAGTACATTGGCATTGATGCTGATCTCAGCAAGAATGTATAAGTCAAACGTACTGATTTATAACGATAACGGCATTTTGGCTTCATTGAAACAATCTTTCGTTTTGATGAAGAATGAAAAATGACCAGCCAACAAATTCTCCGATTAGTTAGGCTTCAATAAAGAAACCGATGAAAAGCTTGTGCTTTCTGATTACCAAATGGTATCCAGAAAACCCTCTGCTTTTCATCGGTTTTTTTCTACGTAGAATTAGGTAAAGTAGCTTTAATGAGTCAAGACCGCCAATTGATCAAGCTAGTATCCAATCAGCCTTTAATTACTAACTATTAAAGTTAAACGAGTCATTTAAACTACTAGTTTCAAATATAACCAAGTCTTTTTTCAATCAGGCATTGCCTCTGCTAGCGAAATCTTTGTTGGCATAATGTCAAAACTGATGAACAAAGTAGTCGAAAATTTGCTGTTCTGAAGCAATCTCTTGTGCGGTTAATTCAGGATGCCATTGGATCCCTAAAATCGGCGCCGCAAAGGCAGAAGTTTCAATGGCTTCTACGATACCGTCAGGGGCAGTTGCGATCACTTGGAAATCTTTTGCAACATCTTTAATGGCTTGATGGTGAAACGAATTCACTTGATAGGTGGTTCCTAATAATTTTCCTAAACGACTGTCAGCAACGATCTCAACGGCATGAGTAGGAAAGCGAAAGGGTGTCGGTGCTTGCACATGCTTGATGGTTGGTTGCTCGACCAATGACAAGTCTTGATAGAGGTTGCCGCCGAAAGCAACATTCAATAGCTGCATGCCACGACAGACACCAAAAATTGGTTTTTCTTGTGCGACAGCTTCTTTGATCAACGCCAATTCAAATGCGTCTCGTTCAGGATGTGTACCTTGGATCAGTGGATGCATCTCTTCGCCATAATAGCGAGGAGTCACATCATGACCCCCTGCCAAAAGTAATTTATCAATCTGGGCAATATATTGGGCGGCATTTTCGGGAGCTCCCATGGGTAAAATAAGGGGAAGGCCAGAGGCTTGTTGAATCTGTGTCACAAAATTTCTCGGGGTATATGTAATCCAATGGGCTTCCCCATCAATCATCGTTCGTTCGTTGCCAGCAATTCCAATCACTGGTTTCATAAGCATTCTCCTTCCAGCTGTTTTGACAGCAGTAATGAATAAAAAACTGTGACAAAAGGAAAACAAAGGAAGCTATCCGAACTGACTTTTTCCACGAAATTGCGAGGACCTACTAGAGAGTAGATGCAATTTCGTTATCGTTCGGATGCTCCATTTGTTGCTGCACTTAAGTCACAGTACTTTTTTATTTTTCGCGAATCACTTCTATTTTGTAGCCATCTGGGTCTTTCACGAAATAGTAAGAAGGAGAAGTACCAGGCAAGCCTTTTAAGTCAGTAACATCAAAACCAGCTGCTTTATGCTGCTCGTGAAGTTTCTCTAAATCATCGGTACTGATCGCGATATGACCATAGCCGTCACCTAGATCATAGCCGGGATGATCATAGTTATAAGTTAATTCTAATTCATAATCATCTCCTGGTAATGTCAGGTAAACCAACGTAAATTTGTTTTCTGGAAAATCACGACGGCGCGATTCTTCAAAACCGAATGCTTCTTGATAAAATGCAAGTGATGCTTCAAGATCTTTCACTCGCACACAAGTATGTGCCATTTTCATTTGTCATTCATCCTTTCAATTGTGGTAAGCCTATAATAACATAACCCGATTTTTTGTGGTAAGAAAAGTGCACCCCGTCAAGTTGCAGCTTGTCGCCAGTGGCTTCCTAAGGTAGAATGGAAAGAAAGAGATGATGGAGGGAAACATGGGGAACAAGGAGAAAGTGTTTGGGCAAAAAGAGCCGGGGGCTGACTATATTTCACGATTCGGTGCCTATGTCGTGATTCCGAATGAACACCAACAAGTGATTTTGGTCCAAGCGCCAAATGGCGCCTTTTTTTTACCAGGAGGGGAGATTGAACCCGGTGAATCGAAGGAAGAAACGATCAAACGGGAATTGGTCGAAGAAGTAGGATTTGCAGGAAAGATCGCCAGTTATTTAGGGGAGGCGGTTGATTATTTTTACTCGCGACATCGAGAAACGTATTACCATCATCCGGCTTATTTTTATTTAATGACCGATTGGCAAAAAATAGGTGAGCCAACAGAACAACACAACCAACTTTCGTGGCATACACCAGAAGAAGCCATTCATTTATTGAAACGCGGCAGTCATGCCTGGGCAGTGAAACAATGGGTAAATCAAAAAGACAACGATCATGCATAAAGGCAGTGATCGTTGTCTTTTTTACTCTTTTATTTTAGTTCATTTAACACATAGTCATTGATAACTTTAGCTACACCATCTTCTTCATTGGAAGCAGTGATGACGTCGGCCGCTTGTTTGACGTTTTCTGTTGCATTAGCCATTGCAACGCCAAGACCCGCATATTCGACCATCGTTAGATCATTTTCGTTATCACCAATCGCCATGACTTCTGCTTGTGAGATACCTAGTTCCTCAGCTAGCTTCTGAACCGCAGCCCCTTTATGAGCTTTCTTATTCAAGACTTCTAAGAAAAATGGTGCACTTTTGACGATATTGAAACGCTCAGTCAATGAAGTTGGCAATTGTGGAATAATAGCATCGATCAATTCAGGCTCATCGATCATCATCATTTTGATGATATTCAGATCCGCAGTCATTTCTTCCGGTGTACGATATTTCAAAGGCATATTGACCAAAAAGGCTTCATAGACGGTATAAGGACTGATGTCTCGATTCGCTGTGTACATCGTATCTTGGGTTTCCACATGCAAATGAACCCCTAATTTACGGGCAGTCATTTCTACTTCTAAGTATTCTTCATGCGTCAATCCGAATTCAGAAACGATTTCTTTTGTTTTAGTCTTCTGTACGAGAGAACCATTATATGTGATTACGTAGTCCGTTTCTGAAAACAAGTCTAGTTCACTTAATAAATCTTGGACACCTGTTAAGGGGCGGCCAGTACATAAGACGATTCGAACACCCTGTGCCTCCGCAGCTTTTAGTGCTTGGTACACTCCAGGTGTGATTTTTCGATCATTGTTCAGTAACGTGCCATCGATATCGATAGCAATCAGTTTGATGCTCATAACTTCCTCCTAGTTGTTCGTATTGATCAAGGCACCATTGCGAATATGTTTCGCAAACTCTTGATACGTATCCCAAAATAAATCATAGTGATTTTGTAGTGCGGGGTCAATCATTTCTTTTGGGAAATAAAAGCGCTGGTCTCCTTGTGTTTGCCCAGCAAGTGCAGCTACTAGTTGACTAGCCTTGGATAATTCCACTAGGGAGCCGTCTTTTTCTTGCAGTTCGATTTGTGTCCGATGCATGCCGGAAGTTGGGCGATAAAAGTCATAAGGTAAATCGAAACTAGAATTGATTGCTGTGTAATAGTCGGGGTTAAAACCGACTTTTTCGACAAGAGATTGCAGTTCATGAATCAATGGCAATTGAGTGTCTTCTTCAAAACGTGCAGACTTCAGCGGTTTGCGGTTCAAGAATCGTTTGGCTAAGTCACTAAGAATCGGATCATTTTCTTCCGTCCACTGAGTGAAGTACGTATTCAAGACGCCATCGTCTAGTTTTAGGTATTCTTCCAAAGTAAAGTGCTGTTTAAGAAAGGGCAGCAAAAGCTGGGAATGCGATTGGAAAAGTTCTTCATGCTCTTGATACAATTCGGCAGCGCGATTTAGTAAATGTGCCAAGATAACTTCCATTCCCCGAGAACTGGCATGGAAATAGACTTGGACATACATTTGATAGCGGCTGACAATATAATCTTCTACCGCATGCATGCCACTCATAGAAAATGCGATCCCGCCAGCATAGGGACGAATGACTCGCAGAATACGTGTCAAATCAAATGTGCCGTATTCCGTTCCCGTGAAGTATGCATCCCGCAGTAAATAATCCATGCGATCCGCATCGATCTGACTGGAAATCATTTGCACCACTTGTGGGTTTGGGTATGTCTTAGTAATAACACTGGCCACTTTTTCAGGAAAACCTTCTTCCACACGATTGAGGATTTGATAGACTTCTGTTTCTGGAGAAGTAATGATCGCTACAGTGATGGCTTCGTGATCGGTATGAAAAATATGTTCAAAAGTGTGAGAATAAGGGCCATGGCCAACATCATGCAACAAAGCAGCACAAAGCGTGACCAATCGTTCCCGGTCATCCCAGCCATCAGACCCAACTTTTTCAACTGGGAAATTTCGTTGAAACAAATCACAGATGCGGCGGCTAATTTCGTAGACTCCTAACGAATGTGAGAAGCGACTATGTTCAGCACCATGAAAAGTAAACGAAGAAGTTCCTAGTTGTTTGATCCTTCGCAGGCGCTGTACTTCTTTCGAATTGATCAAGTCCAAGATCACTTGATGCTGCACATGCACATAGTTGTGTACAGGATCACGGAATACTTTTTCAATAGCAAGTGTTTGATACTTATATGGGATGCTCATTGTGAACTCTCCTTTATCGGTTGATTTCGTTGATACATACTGGTCATACGAGCCTCTAGTAATGCCGCTTGATCATTTTTTTCAACCCATTCGGATGCAGTCACAGGGCTGAGAGAGGACTTAGTTAGCCGCATCAAGGCCTCTTGCAGTCGTGAGGCAGCTTCTGATACAGAGAAAGAACGCTGAAGCACATCTTGGAGTGTTGTCATACTGGTAGGTTCAACGGCGGGATAGCCATTAGTACCAAACTGCTCTTTCAAGCTTCTTTGATAAAACGTTCTTACTACTTCTCCTCGATAGTGTTGGTCGCCGTTGACACTAAGGTACATCATGACTGCAATTCCTGCTTTGATCCTGCGCTGGGCAGTCCCTGCGATTTTCTTTCCGTCCATACTCAAGTCAAAGGTACCGGGACAATAAGAGTTTGGGATTTCATAGGCAGCAATTTCTTTTTCGGGAAATGCTTCTCGCATCAAGTCGACCATTCGCTGATAAGCCGCATCTGTAGTAGCAGCTAACGTTTTTGGGAAAATCCACGATACATTCAGAACACCGGCATCGTTGATGACCCCAAGCCCGCCTGAGTTGCGGATGATTGGTTGAAAGCCAGCAGTCGTCAAAGCGGATATTCCTTCGGTGAAATAAGGCACTCGGGTATCTTTCATTCCTAAAATCATAGTATCAGGCAACTGCCAAAAGTGTAAAAATTCCTGATGATGAACGCCTGCATATTCACTCAATACATCGGTCAATGCAAACGGTAAAAAACGATTCTCGGTAGTTTGGGGATCAAATGGCAACATTTGATCAATCATTTCAATGGTCACGGTAGGCTTAGATTCTCCTTCAATAATAAGATCTCCTACTATTATATATGAAGATCATGAAAAAACTTAATCAAAAAGCTAAGAAAACGTTCTATAGTGGATGTTTTAGCTGAAATGATTGACAAAAGAGGGGAAAAAAGGAAAAATGGAACTGAAATTTGCTAAGGAGGCACACTATCATGAGGGAATTGTCACAAGGAATTCCGATTTCGATCCATTTAACGACAAAGGTCGAACAAGCGGGAGAAACACAAGATTTTTTGTTTGATTTACAAGGACAGGCGGTCAAAATCGGCGATACGCTGTATCTGAGATACAAAGAGATTCAGCCAGAAGGAGCCGAAGTACCAGTGACGATGAAAATTATGCCAGATGGCGTGATCCAACTGATTCGCTCGGGAGAAATGCGAACACGCTTGAAATTCGCTTACAAAGAGCGTTTAGAAACAAGTTATCAAACGCCTTACGGCACGATGCATTTCCATACATATACAAGTCACTTACATGTGAGTCTGAAAGATCGTCCTTATTCAGGTAAAGTCGATGTCCATTATGATTTATTTATGATGGAAGACAAAGTGGGAGAATACAAACTTTCTTTGGAGTTTACTGCTTAAATAAATGCAAATTTTGAAAGAATAAATTGCAATTTGTCTCACATTTTTGTATGATTAGGAGTAGACTGTGAAAGGACGTGTCCCGTTTGGAAATTAATGTATTTGAAGGTGTAAATAAAAACGAATTGTCAATGATCGAAGTTGCCCATGCGATTTTAGAGCAACGCGGTGACGTGATGGATTTTTCTGATTTGGTCAACCAAATCCAAAACTATCTAGAAACTTCGGACAGCGAGATTCGTGATTCTTTGGCGCAGTTTTATACAGACTTGAATATCGATGGCAGTTTTATTTCTTTGGGAGACAATCGCTGGGGATTGCGTTCATGGTATGCGATCGACTCAATCGATGAAGAAGTCAACCACGGAATCGATGATGAAGATGAAGATACACCGCGTCGTCGCAAACGTAAGAAAGTGAATGCCTTTATTAGTGACGATGAAGACGCGATCGATTATAACGATGATGACCCAGAGGATACTGATTTGTCTGATGACGATGAAGAGGATCTTTTTGACGATGATGACGATGAGGATGAAGAAATCTCCGCATATAACTCAGATCTGCAAGAAATTGGTGCAGACAATAACGATGATGACGAAGAGGAACTACCAGGGAACATTGAAGAAGATCTAACGATCATCGATGATGATGAAGAAGA
The DNA here is from genome assembly GCF_051714805.1 of Enterococcus sp. AZ091. Taxonomy (NCBI): domain Bacteria; kingdom Bacillati; phylum Bacillota; class Bacilli; order Lactobacillales; family Enterococcaceae; genus Enterococcus; species Enterococcus sp. AZ091. The sequence continues at coordinate 1,315,534 of NZ_JBIOSO010000001.1, forward strand.
CGAATTTGATGACGAGGAAGAAGAGGAATAGGCCTCTTCTTTTTTGTGTTTAGCAAAGGCAACAGCGTATGGAAGATGGCAAGAGCTCAATCAAAATAAAAAAAACGGAAGTGCTGTCAGCACTTCCGTGTTTTTTTGAATTATCCCTTGAGATAAAGTATACTATAAATGAAATGAAAAACGCGCCTTGAGGGAATCGAACCCCCGTCTCAAGAACCGGAATCTTACGTGATATCCACTACACTAAAGGCGCGAAGCACAAATAACAGTTTAACCAATTTTCTCAGAAAAAACAAGAGGTAAAATGATGAAATTTCAACAACAATTTTCGCAACAACAAAAACAGACACAAAAGTTGGCGATGACGCAGAAATTACAGCAGTCGATCCAAGTGCTGCAATTTTCATCAGATGAACTGCTTGCTTTCGTAGATAATCAGGCATTAGAGAATCCCCTGATCGATTTAACGGACCATGAATATCCGACGAGTTATACTCAAGGCAGTGGGACATCTGAGCAATTCAATGAATATTTGAATCAGATCCCAAATAGAGGAAGTTCGCTCTTTGAGTATTTGATCGATCAAATCCATTTAAATTACCGAGATACCTTTCTACGCACCGTCGTGTTATTTCTAGTGGAATATATTGATTTGAATGGATTTTTGACCATTGATTTGGTGAAGGCTGGTCAAATGATCGGAGCTTCAGAGATTCAGATGCTCGATGCCTTGACACTGATTCAGCAGTTGGATCCAGCGGGTGTCGGCGCACGAGATCTACGAGAATGCCTCATGCTTCAAACTGAACGGGACGATGCTGCGCCAGAACTCGCCTATATCGTTCTTGAAGAATGGTTCACGGAATTAGCAGAGCGCAAGTGGGACAAAATAGCGAAAAATCTAGCAGTTTCGCTTTCAGAAATTCAGAAGGTGTTTGACTATATCCAAACGTTGACCCCAACACCAGGGGCGGCCTTTGGGTCTACAGATGGTTTGTATATCATCCCAGATTTGCGAGTTACGATTATTGAAGGCCAGCCAGTGGTTACCTCTAATCGACGAGCAATGCCGGAAGTCCGTTTCCAACAACACTATTTTGATCAATTAAAACAAAGTGGCGATGCTGAGGTAAAGAAATATTTAGACAACAAAGCCCAAGAATTTGAATGGCTAAAAAAGACTCTCCAGCAGCGAGGAGATACCATCTATCGAGTGGGAGAAGCGATTGTTCATCATCAGCAAGCCTTTTTTTTACAAGCTGACCGACCATTGAAGCCATTGATCCTCAAAGAAATCGCTGACGAATTAGGTATTCACGAATCGACAGTCAGTCGTGCCGTCAATGGGAAATATTTGGAGACAGAATTTGGTGTTTTTGAACTGAAGTCCTTCTTTGGTCAAAAAGTGTCCACCCAAAGTGGAGAGGATGTCACCACGGAGGCAATCAAGCGGCGTTTGGCAGCTTTGATCAACGAAGAGAATAAGCAGAAGCCGCTTTCTGATCAAAAATTGGCTGATTTGTTAAAAGCGGAAGAAGTGGAAATTTCTCGCCGGACTGTTGCCAAGTATCGTGAGGCTCTTAATATTCCTGGATCATCTAAACGAAAGCGGTTTGATTGATTTTTCGATACAGTTCTTGTTCTGGTCCAGCTATTGAAGAAAGATTCAACAAGAATGCCGGCAAAAAGTCCAATGACCCCACCTCTTTTACATAAGAAGACAGGTAAGCAATTTGGGTTTCATATAATCGTAGCAAAGGCAGGGCTACTTGTGATAAATAGCTCTGCCCGCTTTTCATAGGCGGTCGCTGATCCTTTTGCTCGAGTTTTTCTTTGTTGATTTCTTTTACTAGTTTGAAAGCTATTTTTGGCTGTGATAAGAATCCGCTTTACGGTTAAAAAAGTTTGGAGAATCATTTTTTATAATTGAAATAGTTGCATGAGGCGTCCAGAAGTGCTACTATTATTGGTGTAAGAGATGAATTAAATTTTTTTTGGAATAGATGGGTCATTTTAAGTCATTGTAGGACAAAAAAAGTCCAACGGGAGGATGCAAAATGCTCGATGAATTGAAATTGATTGAGGCAATCACCCCGGATATCCTCGCGGTGCTTCAAGAACGTTACCGTATTTTACGGACTATCTATTGGATGCAACCAGTAGGGCGGCGGACATTGTCTGAAAGCTTAGCAATGACGGAACGTGTGTTGAGGTCTGAAACGGATATCCTCAAAAAACTTAAATTGATTGATTCGTCTAAAAGCGGTATGCAATTAACGGCCTATGGCGAAGAAATCTATACAAAAATCGGCAGTTTGATGGATCAATTGTTTGGCATGCATCAAACAGAGAAGCGATTATCCGAGTACTTCGGGATTGATCGTTGCTTGATTGCCAGCGGTGATGGGGACCGTCAACCGAAAGTGATTGCTGAATTCGGTCAGCTGCTTAATGAGTCGTTAGACTTATTGCTGCCAGATGGTGAGAATACGATCGCTGTGATGGGCGGTACGACAATGGCAAAAGTTGCCGAAGAACTAGGCAATCTTGAAACTGGCAAACGCCATAACTTGTTTGTCCCAGCCAGAGGGGGCATCGGAGAAGCAGTCAATGTTCAGGCAAATTCAGTCGGATCAGTGATGGCGATGCGTACCAATGGTAATTATCGTTCCCTATTTGTACCGGAACAATTAAGCACTAACACCTATGAATTTTTGTTGAAAGAACCAGCGATCCTTGATGTCTTAAACTTGATAAGTCAAGCAAATTGTGTTATTCATAGTATTGGACGAGCACTGCATATGGCAGCTCGAAGAAAGATGTCAGAAAAAGAGATCCTGATGCTGAAACAAAAGAATGCAGTAGCGGAATCCTTCGGTTATTTCTTTAATGAAGCAGGCGAGGTCGTTTATAAGATTCCTCGTATCGGACTGCAGTTGAAGGACTTGCAGAACGTGCCGATCATTTTCGCAATCGCAGGCGGTAAATCAAAAGCCAAAGCGATCAATGCATACATGAAAAATGCACCAAAACAAACATGGCTCATCACAGATGAAGCCTGTGCCAATGAGATTTTAAAAGGGGCAACCCTTTAAAATAAATATTTTTATGATTTTCATAAGGAGGAAATCTTAAATGACAGTTAAAGTAGGTATTAATGGATTTGGACGTATCGGACGCTTAGCATTTCGTCGTATCCAAGAAGTAGAAGGAATCGAAGTTGTGGCTATCAACGACTTAACAGACGCTAAAATGTTAGCACACTTGTTAAAATATGATACAACACAAGGACGTTTCAACGGTACAGTTGAAGTTCATGAAGGATCATTCAACGTGAACGGAAACGAAATCAAAGTTCTAGCAAACCGTAACCCTGAAGAATTGCCTTGGGGCGAATTAGGTGTTGAAATCGTGCTAGAATGTACTGGATTCTTCACTTCTAAATCAGCTGCTGAAAAACATTTAACAGCTGGTGCAAAACGTGTAGTTATCTCAGCTCCTGGCGGAAACGATGTACCAACAATCGTTTACAACACAAACCACGAAACTTTAACAGGTGATGAAACAGTAATTTCTGGTGCTTCATGTACAACTAACTGTTTAGCTCCTATGGCTAAAACATTGAATGACAAATTTGGTGTGATCGAAGGCTTGATGACTACGATCCATGCTTACACAGGTGACCAAATGACTCTAGACGGACCACACCCTAAAGGTGACTTCCGCCGTGCGCGTGCTGCTGCAGCAAACATCGTTCCTAACTCAACTGGTGCTGCTAAAGCTATTGGCTTGGTAATTCCTGAATTGAACGGTAAATTAGACGGAGCTGCTCAACGTGTTCCTGTTGCAACTGGTTCATTAACTGAATTAGTTACAGTTCTTGACAAAGAAGTAACTGTTGACGAAGTAAACGCAGCAATGAAAGAAGCTTCAAACGAATCTTACGGTTACAACACAGACGAAATCGTTTCTTCTGATATCGTTGGTATGACTTACGGTTCACTATTTGATGCAACTCAAACAAAAGTTATGACTGTTGGCGACAAACAATTAGTTAAAACTGTTGCTTGGTATGATAACGAAATGTCATACACTGCACAATTAGTACGTACTTTAGAATACTTCGCTAAATTATAAGATTTGCGTCGTACATTCATTTAAACCATCGCAAGAGAAAGCGGGGAAGCAGCGCGCTTCTCCGCTTTTTTTAACAATTACATTAGGAGGAATCTGTTCATGGCTAAAATGACAGTTCAAGATATCGATTTAAAAGATAAAAAAGTTCTTGTGCGTGTGGATTTCAATGTTCCATTGAAAGACGGTGTGATCGGTGACGACACTCGTATCAAAGCAGCACTTCCAACAATTAATTACGTGATCGAAAATGGCGGAAAAGCAATTCTTTTCTCTCACTTAGGTCGTGTCAAAGAAGAAGCAGATAAAGAAGGCAAATCTTTAGCACCAGTAGCAAAACGTCTAGGCGAATTGTTAGGCAAAGAAGTGACTTTCGTTCCTGAAACACGTGGGGAAAAATTGGAAGCAGCAATCAACAACATGAAAGACGGCGATGTTGTTGTTTTCGAAAACACTCGTTTTGAAGATGTTGACGGCAAAAAAGAAAGCAAAAACGATCCAGAGCTTGGTAAATATTGGGCTTCATTAGGGGATGTTTTTGTCAATGATGCATTTGGTACAGCTCACCGTGCCCATGCTTCAAACGTCGGAATCGCTTCTACAGGAATCCCAACAGTTGCTGGATTCTTAATGGAAAAAGAAATCAAATTTATTGGTGAAGCAGTCGAAGAACCAAAACGTCCAATGGTAGCGATTCTTGGTGGTGCGAAAGTATCTGACAAAATCGGTGTCATTGAAAACTTGATTCCTAAAGCAGACAAGATCTTGATCGGTGGCGGAATGACTTATACATTCTACAAAGCAAAAGGAATGGAAATTGGTAACTCTCTTGTTGAAGCGGATAAAGTTGAGTTGGCAAAAGAATTGATCGAAAAAGCTGGCGATAAACTTGTTTTACCAGTTGACTCAATCACAGCTGCTGAATTTTCAAATGATGTTCCAACAGAAGAACATACTGGTGATGTTCCTGAAGGTCAAATGGGCTTAGATATCGGACCTGAAACAATTGCATTGTTCGCTGAAACATTAAAAGGTGCAAAAACAGTTGTTTGGAACGGACCAATGGGTGTGTTCGAAATGTCAAACTTTGCTAATGGTACCATCGGTGTTTGTGAAGCAATCGCAAACCTTGAAGATGCAACAACAATCATCGGTGGTGGAGATTCAGCTGCAGCTGCAGAACAATTAGGTTTTGCTGATAAATTCACTCACATCTCAACAGGTGGCGGTGCTAGTTTAGAACTTCTAGAAGGTAAAACTCTTCCTGGATTAGCAGCAATCAACGACAAATAATCAAGCAATGACGCGGCTGCGTTGCAATAAGCAGCCGTGACCCTTAAATAACAAAGGAGTGCCAGAAAAATGCGCAAACCAATTATTGCCGGAAATTGGAAAATGAATAAAACTGCGAAAGAAGCAAAAGAATTTGCTGAAGCAGTCAAAACAAAAATTCCTAGCAACGATAAAGTAGATTCTGTTATCGGAGCACCAGCGTTGTTCTTGGAAACATTAGTAACAGCTGCAGAAGGTACAGAATTAAAAATTGCTGCTCAAAACAGCTACTGGGAAAATGAAGGTGCCTTTACAGGAGAAACTTCACCAGCTGCTTTAGCTGACTTAGGTGTTGACTATGTAATCATCGGTCACTCAGAACGCCGTGAATATTTCCATGAAACTGACGAAGACATCAACAAAAAAGCGAAAGCGATTTTCGCAAATGGTATGATCCCAATCCTATGTTGTGGTGAATCTTTAGAAACTTATGAAGCTGGAAAAACAGCTGAATGGATCGAAGGACAAATCACTGCCGGTTTAGAAGGATTGACAGATGGCCAAGTCAGCAATCTAGTCATTGCTTACGAACCAATTTGGGCGATCGGTACAGGTAAATCAGCAGATGCACAAATTGCTGATGAAATCTGTGGTGTTGTACGTCAAACAGTTGAAAAATTATACGGTAAAGCAGTTTCTGATGCTGTACGTATCCAATACGGTGGTTCTGTAAAACCTGAAAATATTGCAGAATACATGGCAAAAGAAAATGTAGATGGAGCATTAGTTGGCGGCGCAAGCTTGCAAGCTGATTCATTCCTAGCATTGTTGGATGCAGTAAAATAATTTCATTCTCATGAAAATATTGTTTGCAGAAAACAGCTTTTTTCACTACAATTAAGATGTTCGCAAGGGAGATTCCCTTAAGATAAAACAAACTCAAAGGAGAGACAAAACATGTCAATTATTACTGATGTTTACGCACGCGAAGTCCTAGACTCACGTGGTAACCCAACTATCGAAGTAGAGGTCTACACAGAATCAGGTGCTTTCGGCCGTGGAATGGTTCCTTCAGGAGCTTCAACAGGTGAACACGAAGCAGTTGAATTACGTGATGGCGACAAAGCTCGTTATGGTGGTAAAGGTGTAACGAAAGCAGTTGACAATGTAAATAACGTCATTGCTGAAGCAATCATCGGCTACGATGTACGTGACCAAATGGCTATCGATAAAGCAATGATCGCTTTAGATGGAACTCCTAACAAAGGCAAATTAGGTGCTAACGCAATTCTTGGTGTTTCTATTGCCGTTGCTCGTGCAGCTGCTGATTATTTAGAAGTACCTTTATACCACTACTTAGGCGGATTCAATACAAAAGTATTGCCAACACCTATGATGAACATCATCAACGGCGGATCTCACTCAGATGCTCCGATCGCTTTCCAAGAATTCATGATCTTGCCTGTAGGCGCACCTACATTCAAAGAAGGTCTACGTTGGGGTGCTGAAGTATTCCATGCATTGAAATCAATCTTATCTAAACGTGGTTTAGAAACATCAGTAGGTGACGAAGGTGGTTTCGCTCCTCGTTTTGAAGGAACTGAAGATGGTGTTGAAACAATCTTAGAAGCTATCAAAGCTGCTGGTTTAGAACCAGGTAAAGACGTTTACCTAGGATTTGACTGTGCTTCTTCTGAATTCTACGAAAATGGCGTGTACGACTACACGAAATTTGAAGGCGAAAACGGTGTGAAACGTACAGCTGCAGAACAAGTTGACTACTTGGAAGAGTTAGTTAACAAATACCCAATCATCACAATCGAAGATGGTATGGATGAAAACGACTGGGATGGTTGGAAACTATTGACTGAACGCCTAGGCGACAAAGTTCAATTAGTTGGTGACGACTTGTTTGTTACAAACACTGAAATCCTTGAAAAAGGAATCAAAAACGGTATCGGTAACTCAATCCTAATCAAAGTAAACCAAATCGGTACATTGACTGAAACATTCAATGCGATCGAAATGGCTAAAGAAGCTGGTTATACTGCCGTTGTTTCTCACCGTTCAGGTGAAACAGAAGATTCAACAATCTCTGATATCGCAGTTGCAACAAATGCTGGCCAAATCAAAACTGGTTCTCTTTCACGTACTGACCGTATTGCTAAATACAACCAATTACTACGTATCGAAGACCAACTTGGTGAAGTTGCTGAATACAAAGGCTTGCAAGCTTTTTACAACTTGAAAAACAAATAATCTTTCGATGATTACATTGCTCTGAAAGAGCAGCGGTTGATTTAACAACCGCTGTGATTTCAGAGCTTTTTTGCTGTCTGGATTAAGTGATTTGAATCAAGACTTATTTTTCTCATGGAACAGAGAGCAGTCTTTTCTTCTTTATTTTCTTTTTCTAAAAAAAGAAATTATAGTTCTGGTTTAGCGAAACTCTATAATAAAAGAAAAAATAAATTTAGGAGAAATACATGGCGTATGATTATCTAATCGTTGGTACAGGACTATTTGGCTCGGTTTTTGCTTATGAAGCAGCTAAACGGGGTCACTCGGTGAAAATGTTGGAAAAACGAGCACATATTGGTGGCAACTGTTATACAGAAAAACAAGTCGGAATTGACATACATAAATATGGTGCGCATATCTTTCACACATCGAGCAAAAAAATTTGGGACTACGTCAATCAGTTTGCTGATTTTTATCCCTATATTCATGAACCTATTGCAAACTATAAAGGTGAGCTATATAATCTCCCCTTCAATATGAACACGTTTTACCAATTATGGGGAACCAAAAGACCAGATGAAGCTCGCATCAAATTAATGGCTCAAATTGAAAAGACAGGAATAAAAAGACCCCGAAATTTAGAAGAACAAGCTCTTTCTTTGGTGGGGACAGATATTTATCATAAGCTGATCAAAGGCTATACGGAAAAACAGTGGGGACGAGGATGTGCTCAGCTACCTTCTTTTATTATTAAAAGACTGCCGGTCCGGTATACATTTAACAACAATTATTTTACGGATACTTTTCAAGGCATTCCAAAATTGGGCTATACAGAAATGATTCAAAAAATGCTTTCAAATCCACTGATTGAAGTTTCTTTAGAAACTGATTTTTTTGCAGACCGTACGCGTCATGAAGCATCAACCAAGAAGATTGTTTATACTGGAATGATTGACCAATATTTTGATTATTGTTACGGGGAGTTGGCCTATCGTTCTTTACATTTTGAAACTGAAACATATGATACAGATAATTATCAAGGAACAGCAGTCATGAACTTTACAGACAGTCAAACGCCCTATACGCGAATCATTGAGCATAAACATTTTTGTCCAGTTGTGACAAAAAAAACAGTTGTCACGAAAGAATTTCCAAAAACTTGGCGGAAGGGAGACATTCCTTACTACCCAATTAACGATCAAATCAACCATGCACTGTATCGCAAGTATGAAAAATTAGCGCATCAGCAAAAAAAATGTTTATTTGGTGGGCGTCTAGCAAACTATCGTTATTATGATATGGATGATACGATTGCAGCCGCTTTAAAACTAGTCAAACATGAATTTCAAGCAGAGTAACTTCTTTTATGGAAGAGGTTGCTCTTTTTTTGTCCCGATTCTGGGACAAAACGTAACTTTTTTACTAGTTATGAAATAATGAATTGTCCTATCTTTTAAAAATAGGACTAGGGGAAGCTTATAAAAATAGTTTTATGAAAGGGGAGAAAAATAAACGTAATGAGTAAAAAGAATAATTATCGAAAGTTGCTACGCTCCAATAAGAGTGAACGCTACAAGATGTATAAAAGCGGAAAACATTGGGTCTATGCAACGATCACTTCTTTTACTGGCATTGCTGGATTGAGTATCACACCAATCGTGGCGCATGCTTCAGAAATCACACCGCCTTTAGATGCAAGTAAAGAAGCAAATGCCGAGAACGTCTTGGCAAATAAAACGAATGCCAAAATTCCTGCTTCATCGACGCAAGAAAGTGAGGCTACTTCACAATCTGAAAGCATACGTCCATCGGAAAGTTTTTCTGAATCCGAAAGCAACACCCAGTCACAAAGTGCGACAGAGTCAACGAGTGTAACAGAATCACAGAGTATGAGTGATTCAGAAACTGAAAACAATGCTACCAGTATCGAGGCATCTCAAAGTGTTTCTGAATCAAGGAGTCTTTCGGAAGAGAAGAGCGGATCTGAATCAGAAAGTTTGAGTATCTCTGAAAGTGCCTCGATTTCTGAAAGCGGCTCATTGTCGTCAAGTGCCTCAGAATCGACAAGTCTATCGTTGTCACAATCGACAAGTGGCTCTCATTCAACTTCAGTAAGTCAAAAGAACCAACCAAAACAAACTGTTTCCGAAAAAAATAAAGTGGAGTCACAAAAAGCACAAGATCTCTTCGATCAATTAGTACCCAAGAAAGTACAAGCGTCGGTTGACACCACGACGAATGCATTAGAAATTGTTGTCAAAGATGGCAAATCACCAAGCACATCTTTGATTCGGTCAGCACAACAATATGCTAGTGCCAATAATTTGATTGCTAGTTTTGCCATCACCACCCAATCAGGGCAGATTGTTAAAATCAATGTTTCTGCGGATCCAGATATGGGCCGAGAAGAATTTGAACAGGCAATCAACGATGGTAACAAAACCAATTCACCTTCTGGGGTGACGGTTGATGTTCCGGACCAAGTGAAAAATAAGGAATTATACAAGCAAACAGCTATTGCTAATGGCACTTATGCAGCAGTGAATGACTGGGCTACGCTGAAAGCAGCATATGGAAATGCTTCGATTACCTATATTGAGGTAACCGCTAATATTACGGCAGCTACCAATGTGGCTACCCGTGATTTAGGATGGCGGGCAACGAGTGTGATTATTGACGGTAATGGGTTTACAGTCAATATGGCAGGAGCAGCATTTAATGTAGGGACAAGTTCTACAGTTCGCGGTTCTATCTTTACGATCACAGATGTGAATTTGATTCATTGGCAATCAGGAACCCTCTCGGGAGACAGTGGCACAGGTAATGCAGATGGAGTGATCGATTCACGATCAGCAACCGGTGGTTATGGGTACTGGTTCTTCAATATCAATAATGTGACTCTCGAAGGTCGAGATGGAGTTAACGGGACAGATACCGCTTATCAACCACGACGATTGCTGGATGCAGAGGACAGTCACGTTACTTTATCAGGTAAAATCGTCGCAAATGTCAAACAAGAATTGATGCAAATTGGTGAAGTAGCAATCGCTAACGGAGCCCATGTAGAGTTGAATCGGACAGCTGGTACTACCGGCTACTCCATGTTTTACTATATGGCAATCCGTGGCAATAATGCGAGTGATACAGGATTCAATCACACCTTTAAAGTGGGCGATGGCGCGACAATTATTGGAAACGAGCTTAGTACCTATAACAGCAACAACTATCCCCTTGTCTATTATGGATTTAACTCAATTACTGTCGGAGATGACGTAACTTGGAAACAAGACGGTTTCCAAATGCTACTCGATTTTTCTCGTTACTCGGGAAGTCAATCAAATGACCGAACCGCAACTTTTGGTCAAAATCTGCAGATGACGGCTACTCGCACAGTAGGATCGAACTCGTTGAATGTCACAGATAGGGCGGTTGTTACATTTAATGCAGGAACGGTACTTGATCTGCAACAATGGAATGCCAACACTGTTGTGAACGTGGCTTCCGGTGCAACAGTTCGCTTTATTTCACCGCGGGCATTGCACTTAGCCCGTCTAACTTCTTCAGGAGCTGTTTCGGCAGGTCGATTGATTACCGGTTCGGGAACATTTGTCATGAATAATTCTCAGATCAGTACATGGCAAGGCAGCAGTAGCCAAACCGCTGCTCCAGAAGGCAACCGTAACTTAAAATTCGTGGAAATGACTATTTCAGGTTCGACAACAACTATTAAAGATACGGCTGGAAATGTTACTACATCTAACATTGTAGACACTTCTACCCGTGAATTAGCGACTGTTGCGATTGCGCCAGGAACCGTAACCGTAAATTATGTTGATCAGTACGGCAATATTATTAAAACTGTTGATATGCCAATTGATCCAGACGTTAATTACATTGGTGAGTATCTTGATTTGCAAACATTGGAGTATGCCAAGGAGTTAATGCCTGAAAATTATATGTGGGCAATCGGTACCCAAGTTGCTAGTTCAGCTAAAAATGATGGTCAAAGCGGCGGAGATAGTACGACTAATGCCGATAATGGGGACAGCTATGGGCAAGCGACGGTTGCGATTGTTCCAATGGAGAACACAAATTATACTTATAATATTTATGTATATGGTGTTGCCAATCATTCGGTTCAGTACCAATATGTCGACGTTAAGACTGGTCAAGTAATCTCTTCTGAGTATATGAATGCTGGTACCGAAGCTTCCGGAACAGATAGAATTCCTGCAAACTACGGGAATGTTATCGATTGGACAAATAGTTACTATACTTCGACTAATTTGCCTCCAGGTTACTATTATGCAACAGGTGCCGTATTGAATGGCAATGTACAGCCTGGATCTACTACAGTCGGAACTGAAGCGAGTCTGACAACCATTTACGTTGCAGCAGACACACAAACTGTCAATGTAACTTTTGTTAATTCAGATGGCCGTCCGTTACAAAACCAAGTTGGCACAGTTGCTATCAATGGGACGACTGGTCAAGAACTAAGCTATTCTGACTTAATCGCGGATTACCTAACTCAAGCTGGTTATTATGCAGATCAAACTGGAACATTTGTTTTTGATAGTACTAGTAATAATGGCAGTACAACAGACAGTGATCAACAATTTATTACGATCACTCTTTATCCATCCTATCAAGAAGTCGGTGTCGTTGGTAATAATCAACCTGAATCAGATCCTGCTACAGGGGAAGCATTTGAGCAAATCCCAGGAACTGTCACTGTTGGAAAATATGGTACTTCCGGTGTTTCAAATGAAAGTTTCACTCTTGGGGTGACAGATGCAGATTTAGAGAGAAACGGGTATATCTATACGGTTACAGGACCAGATGGAGTAGTCTACAATACATTAGCGGAAGCTATGGCTGCCAATCAAACTTTTGATACTACCAGCAATGGAGCATCTCAAACGGATTCTTCGCCACAGATGTTTACGGTCAATTATGAACAAGACCCGGTATCATTGTCTACGTCCGAGTCTATTTCGGGAAGCGAATCATTATCAGAATCCATTGTTACTTCTACTTCTGAGTCAGAAAGTGTTTCTCTTTCTCAATCAATTTCAGAAAGTGACTCATTATCAGAATCGATCTCTATTAGTGATTCAGAATCAATTTCTACATCAATTAGTGCGTCTGTTTCAGTATCAGATTCAGAGAGCAACTCAGTGTCATCGTCTATTTCAGAAAGTGAATCTGACATGAATGACTCGACTTCTGAATCATTGTCAACATCAATCTCTACTTCAACTTCTTTAAGTGATTCAGAATCGGTTTCGATTTCATTGAGTGACTCAGAGTCAACGTCTCTTTCTATCAGTGAATCTGTTTCGGTATCAGACTCAGAAAGTGGTTCGTTATCTACATCTATTTCAGAAAGCGAATCAATGTCTCTATCAATTTCTATTAGTGATTCAGAATCGTTGTCAGAATCCCTATCTGAAAGTATTTCAACATCTATTTCATTATCGGATAGTGATTCAATGTCAGAAAGCCTTTCGGCATCAGAATCGTTATCTATATCAGCTAGTGTATCAGAGTCTGATTCGGAAAGTGATAGTTCCAGCTTAAGTGCGTCTGTTTCTGGATCATTGAGCAACAGTACAAGTGATTCTGAAAGTTTATCTTTATCAGAGTCAGTATCAGTTTCACTCTCGGAATCACTAAGTGAATCCACGTCACTATCTCTGTCAGAAAGTGACTCAGTATCAGAAAGTATTTCAGCATCAGAATCATTATCTGTCGCTATCAGTGAATCGGATTCTTCTTCCCTCAGTGAAAGCATTAGTTTAAGTGAATCTATTTCTGATTCGTTGAGTGCAAGCATGAGTTTATCCGAAAGTTTATCGGAGTCAGAATCGATCTCAAATTCAATTAGTACGTCGATGTCATTGAGCATTAGCGATAGTAATAGTGAGTCTAGTAGTGAATCAGCCAGCTATAGCGGCAGTACGAGTGTAAGTAATAGCGATTCAACAAGTGAAAGTATTTCTGCAAGTAATTCACTATCAGTAAGTATCAGTGAGTCAACCAGTTTGAGCACATCAATCAGTGATTCATCCTCATTGAGTACAAGTATTTCTACCTCACTAAGTGCGAGCGAATCTGCAAGTTACAGCAGTAGTACGAGCGTAAGTAACAGTGATTCGACAAGTGTGAGTACGTCAGTTAGCGAATCAACATCTACAAGTATCAGTGACTCAATCAGTGCCAGCATATCAGCTAGTGATTCTTTATCGGTAAGTATTAGTGATTCAACAAGCTTGAGTACCTCACTTAGTGATTCATCCTCAGTGAGTGTCAGCGTTTCGACATCACTAAGTGCAAGTGAATCAACAAGTTACAGCGGCAGTACGAGTGTAAGTAATAGCGACTCAACAAGTGAAAGTACGTCAGCTAGTGAATCAACATCTGCAAGTAACAGTGACTCAACAAGCTTGAGCACGTCAATCAGTGATTCATCCTCATTGAGCACAAGTATTTCTGCATCACTAAGTGCGAGCGATTCTGCAAGCTATAGTGGTAGTACGAGCGTAAGTAGTAGTGAATCGACAAGTGCAAGTACGTCAGCAAGTGAATCAACATCTGCAAGTATCAGTGAGTCAACAAGCTTGAGCACGTCAATCAGTGATTCATCCTCATTGAGCACAAGTATTTCTGCATCACTAAGTGCGAGCGATTCTGCAAGTTACAGCGGTAGTACGAGCGTAAGTAACAGTGATTCGACAAGTACAAGTACGTCAGCAAGTGAATCAACATCTGCAAGTATTAGTGAGTCAACAAGCGTAAGCACATCAATCAGTGACTCATCATCACTAAGCACTAGCGTAAGTATCAGCGAGTCAGCAAGCTTGAGCACGTCAATCAGTGATTCATCCTCATTGAGCACAAGTATTTCTGCATCACTAAGTGCGAGCGATTCTGCAAGCTATAGTGGTAGTACGAGCGTAAGTAGTAGTGAATCGACAAGTGCAAGTACGTCGACTAGCGAATCAATATCTGCAAGTATTAGTGAGTCAACAAGCGTAAGCACATCAATCAGTGACTCATCATCACTAAGCACTAGCGTAAGTATCAGCGAGTCAGCAAGCTTGAGCACGTCAATCAGTGATTCATCCTCATTGAGCACAAGTATTTCGGCATCACTAAGTGCGAGCGATTCTGCAAGCTACAGCGGTAGCACGAGCGTAAGCAACAGTGATTCGACAAGTGCAAGTACGTCAGCTAGTGAGTCAACATCTGCAAGTATTAGTGAGTCAACAAGCATAAGTACGTCGATCAGTGATTCGTTATCTGTAAGCACAAGTATCAGTAATAGTGAATCCGCAAGCGTAAGTACATCAATCAGTGATTCATCCTCATTGAGTACAAGTATTTCAACATCATTAAGCGCGAGTGATTCTGCAAGCTATAGTGGTAGTACGAGCGTAAGTAGTAGTGAATCGACAAGTGCAAGTACGTCGACTAGCGAATCAATATCTGCAAGTATTAGTGAGTCAACAAGCGTAAGCACATCAATCAGTGACTCATCATCACTAAGCACTAGCGTAAGTATCAGCGAGTCAGCAAGCTTGAGCACGTCGATCAGTGATTCATCCTCATTGAGCACAAGTATTTCGGCATCACTAAGTGCGAGCGATTCTGCAAGTTACAGCGGTAGTACGAGCGTAAGTAACAGTGATTCGACAAGTACAAGTACGTCAATGAGTGATTCATCATCACTAAGCACTAGCGTAAGTATCAGCGAGTCAGCAAGTACAAGTACGTCGATCAGTGATTCATCCTCATTGAGCACAAGTATTTCGGCATCACTAAGTGCGAGCGATTCTGCAAGTTACAGCGGTAGTACGAGCGTAAGTAACAGTGATTCGACAAGTACAAGTACGTCAATGAGTGATTCATCATCACTAAGCACTAGCGTAAGTATCAGTGATTCAGCAAGTACAAGTACGTCGATCAGTGATTCATCCTCATTGAGCACAAGTATTTCGGCATCACTAAGTGCGAGCGATTCTGCAAGTTACAGCGGTAGTACGAGCGTAAGTAACAGTGATTCGACAAGTACAAGTACGTCAATGAGTGATTCATCATCACTAAGCACTAGCGTAAGTATCAGTGATTCAGCAAGTACAAGTACGTCGATCAGTGATTCATCCTCATTGAGCACAAGTATTTCGGCATCACTAAGTGCGAGCGATTCTGCAAGTTACAGCGGTAGTACGAGCGTAAGTAACAGTGATTCGACAAGTACAAGTACGTCAATGAGTGATTCATCATCACTAAGCACTAGCGTAAGTATCAGTGATTCAGCAAGTACAAGTACGTCGATCAGTGATTCATCCTCATTGAGCACAAGTATTTCGGCATCACTAAGTGCGAGCGATTCCGCAAGCTTCAGTGGTAGCACAAGTGTAAGTAATAGCGAATCGACAAGTACGAGTACGTCGATCAGTGATTCATCCTCATTGAGCACAAGCATTTCTGCATCATTAAGTGCGAGCGATTCCGCAAGCTTCAGTGGTAGCACAAGTGTAAGTAACAGTGAGTCAACAAGTACAAGCACTTCGATCAGTGATTCATTATCAGTAAGCACAAGTATCAGTAATAGTGAATCCGCAAGTGCAAGTACGTCAATCAGTGATTCATCCTCATTGAGTACAAGTATTTCGGCATCACTAAGTGCGAGTGATTCTACAAGCTACAGCGGTAGTACGAGCGTAAGTAACAGTGAGTCAACAAGTACAAGCACTTCGATCAGTAATTCATTATCAGTAAGCACAAGTATCAGTAATAGTGAATCAGCAAGTGCAAGTACGTCGATCAGTGATTCATCCTCATTGAGTACAAGTATTTCGGCATCATTAAGCGCGAGTGATTCTGCAAGTTACAGCGGTAGTACGAGCGTAAGTAACAGTGAGTCGACAAGCGAAAGTACGTCAGTCAGTGATTCATTGTCAGTAAGCACAAGTATTTCCGCATCATTAAGTGCGAGTGATTCTACAAGCTACAGTGGTAGTACGAGCGTAAGTAATAGCGAGTCCACAAGCGAAAGCACGTCACTAAGTGATTCTTCGTCGCTAAGTACAAGCGAAAGCAACAGTGAATCAACAAGTACAAGTACGTCGATCAGTGATTCATTATCTGTAAGTACAAGTATTAGTAATAGTGAATCCGCAAGTGTAAGCACGTCAATCAGTGACTCTATGTCATTGAGTACAAGTATTTCAACATCACTGAGTGCGAGTGATTCTGCAAGTTACAGTGGCAGCACAAGCGTAAGTAACAGTGACTCGACAAGTACAAGTACATCAATCAGCGATTCGCTGTCTCTAAGCATGAGTATTTCCGCATCATTAAGTGCGAGTGATTCTGCAAGCTATAGCGGCAGCACAAGTGTAAGTAACAGTGACTCGATAAGTACAAGCACATCGCTAAGTGATTCATTATCTGTAAGCACAAGTATCAGTAACAGCGAATCATCAAGTGTAAGCACATCAATCAGTGATTCATCCTCATTGAGTACTAGTGGTTTGGTTTCACAAAGTGCGAGCGACTCTGCAAGCTACAGCGGTAGTACTAGTGCAAGTATTAGTGAATCAACAAGTACAAGTACGTCAGTTAGCGATTCGCGGGCTAGTGAAAGTCAAAGTTATAGCAGTAGTACTTCAGCCAGCTTGAGCCTGAGCACAAGTGTCAGCACTTCAGTCAGTGATTCTGCTTCAATTAGTTCAAGTATCAGCAACAGTGAATCGAATAGTATGAGTACGTCAATCAGTGATTCACGTTCTAGTATGAGTGAAAGCTATAGCAGCAGTACTTCGGCAAGTATTAGTCAAAGTACTAGTGACAGTTCTAGCTACAGCAGTAGTACCTCAGCAAGCATTAGTGCAAGCACTAGTGATAGTACAAGTATTAGTAATAGTGCTTCTGTAAGTATGAGCGAAAGTTTGAGTCTCAGCACATCAATCAGTGACTCGTTGTCAATCAGTGCAAGCTTGAGCAATAGCGATAGTCTTTCAGAAAGTAGATCATTAGCAAGTGAAAGTCAAAGCTACAGCAGTAGTACTTCTGCAAGTCTGAGTCTCAGCACAAGTACTAGTATTTCATTGAGTGATTCATCGTCAACTAGCATGAGCAACAGTACCAGCTTGAGTACTAGCTTGAGTCAATTGACAAGCGACTCGCTTTCCGAAGGGATTAGCTTAAGTAATAGTCTAAGTAATAGTTTCAGTAATAGTACTTCAGCTAGTACGAGTTTGAGCTCTAGTACAAGTCTAAGTGAACAACTATCACAATCAGTAAGTGCCAGCGAGTCACGGAGTGATAGCGTCAGCTATAGCAGCAGCACGTCAATTAGTACGAGTGAAAGCAGCAGTACTAGCTTGAGCGAATTACTATCTCGTTCAGCCAGTGCCAGTGAGTCGCGAAGCAATAGCTTAAGTCAAAGCACAAGTACTTCCTTTAGCGGAAGCAGCAGTACTAGCTTAAGTTTAAGTGAAATGAACTCTCAATCAACAAGTGCTAGTGAGTCACGGAGTGATAGTGTAAGCAACAGCATGAGCACTTCAATCAGTGATAGCTTGAGTGCAAGTACTAGCTTAAGTGATTTACTATCTAGATCAGAGAGTGCGAGTGAATCGCGAAGTGACAGCCTGAGCTATAGCGGCAGCACATCGATCAGTAACAGCTTAAGTTTAAGCACGAGCCAAAGTGATTTAGTATCTAGATCTGAAAGTGCAAGCGAATCACGTAGTTTCAGCACGAGTGATAGTGCTAGCACATCAATCAGCAATAGCGCTAGTGCAAGTGACAGCTTAAGTGATCTATATTCAAGATCGAATAGTTCTAGCCTTTCAACAAGTGACAGTACAAGTACCAATGATTCTGTCTCAGCAAGTGCTAGTGAAAGCACTAGCACCTCACAATCAATTAGTACGAGTCTAAGCGAATCGGCATCAATCAGTACGTCGCTTAGCGAAAAACAAGAAGTGATTGAGTCTCAAAGTGTGAGTGCTTCAACAAGTGATTCACAAAGTTCGAGTATAAGTGAATCAGTTAGCGTCAGCATCAGTACTAGCGAAAGCGAGCGGAATAGTACGGTGGTTTCACCTAGCGAATCAACTTCGATTAGTGAAAGTATTAGTACGAGTGAAAGTTTCCGAGATTCTGAATCGGTTAGTGCAAGTGACAGTACAAGTTTGAGTCAATCAATGAGCACTAGCGACCAAGTCTCTGCTTCTGAGAGTATAAGCGACAGCTCCAGCACTCGTGATTC
Source organism: Enterococcus sp. AZ091 (assembly GCF_051714805.1). NCBI lineage: Bacteria > Bacillati > Bacillota > Bacilli > Lactobacillales > Enterococcaceae > Enterococcus > Enterococcus sp. AZ091. Next base: position 1,334,468 of record NZ_JBIOSO010000001.1, read on the forward strand.
TGAGTCTGAAAGCGCAAGTATTTCTACGGAAGAAAGCCGCAGTTTCAGTACAAGTGAGTCAATTTCTGCAAGTGAAAGCACATCGATTAGTCAAAGCGAAAGTGCAAGTATGAGTGAATCAGCCAGTGAAAGTACAAGTACGAGTGACAGTGAACGTGACTCAATGTCGAATAGTGCAAGTGTAAGTGATTCGAATTCAATGAGTGAAAGTACAAGTACGAGTGAATCCGTTAGCGAAAGCACAAGCATTAGTGATAGTGAGCGTGATTCAATGTCGAATAGTGCGAGTGTAAGTGATTCGAATTCAACGAGTGAAAGTACAAGTACGAGTGAATCCGTTAGCGAAAGCACAAGCATTAGTGACAGTGAACGTGATTCAATGTCGAATAGTGCAAGTGTGAGTGATTCGAACTCAACAAGTGAAAGCCTGGATGTGAGTGAATCAGCTAGCGAGAGCACAAGTATCAGTGATAGTGAACGTGATTCAATGTCGAATAGTGCAAGTGTAAGTGATTCGAACTCAACAAGTGAAAGTCTAAGTGTGAGTGAATCAGCTAGCGAAAGCACAAGCATCAGTGATAGTGAACGTGACTCAATGTCAAGCAGTGCTGAGACAAGTGAATCTGGCTCTACAAGCGATAGTACAAGTGCTAGCAACTCTGCTAGTCTGAGTGAAAGCTTTAGTGCTTCTGATCGGGACTCCGTCTCTATGAGCGCAAGCGAATCAATCAGCGAAAGTACAAGCATTAGTGAATCTGCTTCGTTAAGTACAAGTACAAGTGATGTCAACTCTGAAATCGTCAGTGACTATCATAGTAATAGTTTGTCTGAAAGTCTTTCAGAACTACAATCACAATCAACTAGTCAAGATCATTCACTTTCAGAAAGTGCATCAATCAGCGGATCTACTTCAACTCCTACAAATTCCGAGCAGAATAATGCAACGAATGGAAATACAGGAACGTCACAAGGCAACATAGGAGTGGGGGGACATGCGACTGGAGCCACTCTTCCTAAGACTGGTGAATCTGATGCAAGCGGTAGTCAAATGTCTCTTGCTGGAATTGCCGCGCTGTTAGCTGCGATTGCTTTAATGAAAAAGAAAAAAGATGCAGCAAAGCGTGAAACGGATTAATCAGTTCCTTTCAGTTTATGAAGGGCTGGGATAAATTTCCTAGCTCTTCTAAAATGATAGAAGTGTTACTACTCAATAAAAAAGCGTCACAGTTAGATTTGCCTAACTGTGACGCTTTTTTATTCGCTATAGCCGATTATGGAAATTCAACATCGAATGAACCATCTTCTGTTTTTACCAACTCGGATAATAATAAATTTCTGATTGCTTCTAGATAAATTGCTTCACGCATTTGAGTGAAAGAACGGTGTGCCTCTACTTGAAACTCATAGATGGGACGGTGTTGTCCCCAGTTTCTTCCATTGATGACTGTTTTCAATTGTTGCAAGTTGTCTGATTGTTCGATCCAAAGAGTATCCAACGCTTTTAAAAGAACAATTCGCTTGAAGAACAGCTGCTGGAAACTGTCTGGCATGAATTGCTGAATGTGAGTCAAACGATCTGAAATCAGAGCTAATAAGAATTTTTTGACGGTTCGTTTATTAAATTTATCCAGTTTCTCGATTTCAAAAATATCAAAATTATAGTCCAAATTATTAAAGATGAAATCAAGGATCGCTTGTTTATTTAGATTCTCTTTCTTAGTGATGAATTGATTGATTGCTTCTTCCATGCATTTGTTGAAGATTTTTTCTAACTCAACTGGCGTGCCTGTCATGATACTGTTCCTCATGCTGTACATTTTGTCTCTTTGAATGGTGATGATTGAGTCAAATTCTAGCGTTGTTTGACGTCCAGCAATTTCTTGATTTTTGCGATTGCTTTGAGACTGATTGATCAATTTATTGTATTTTTTCTTTTTTAATGGCTTGAAACCATTGGCTGATTTTTCTTGTTCAGTTAATAATTCTCGTTCCTGGGCTGCCCATTTAGGTGCACTTTCAACAACGATTTTATCCTCCATGGATACATAAAAAATGCTATCACCAGGGTCTCCTTGACGTCCGGAGCGCCCCCGCAGCTGATTATCGATTCGGTCACTGGTCATTCGTTCGGTTCCAACTACTAACAGACCGCCGTTTTCCCGCGCGTCTTGTTCAAGTTTAATGTCTGTACCGCGTCCAGCCATTGAAGTGGCTACTGTTACGGCCCCTTTTTTGCCCGCTTCTGAGATGATCCAGGATTCTTTGGTCGCTGTTGTAGCATTTAAAAGGTTATGAGGAATTCGATGCTTTAAGAGAATCAGAGAGTATAAAGTCGACATTGAGACCGATCCTGTTTCAATCAGAACGGGACGTTCTTGGATCAAAGCATTTTTTACTGCTTCTAAAGAAGCCATGATCTTTGACTGATTGGTAACATATACAAGGTCCTGATGATCTTTTCGGCGAATGGGTTTATTCGTTGGAATTTCGATTACGTCAATATTATAAGTTTCACGAAATTCGTCAGCGTCTGTTTTGGCTGTCCCGGTCATTCCGGATAAAATCTTGAATTTTCGGAAGAGATTCTGATAGGTAATGGAGCCCATGGATCGGCTTTCCGTGGTGATCTCTACACCTTCTTTGGCTTCGATTGCTTGATGAAGCCCAGCTTGTAGTTTTGTTCCGATCAACTTGCGCCCATTTGCTTCGTCAAGTAAGAGAATTTCATTGTCTTCCACAACATAGTCTTTGTTTAAGTGCAAGAGATAATTGGCCCGCAAGGCAATGACTAAATGGCGGTAAAGATTTTTCCATTTTTCTGAAAGAATGTTTTCGATACCTAAATAGTCTTCTGCTTTTTGAATACCTGTTTCTGTAAACCAGGCGTGGCGCTTATTTTCGCTCCTTAGGTAGTCTTTCCCTTCAATCAGGCTCTTTACAAACCAATCAGATAGCGTAAAAAAGTTGGACGGGACTTTGGGAGCTCCTGAAATGATCAATGGTGTTTGAGCCATATCGAGTAATATTGCATCAATTTCATCAATCAGTACATAATTGAAGTGGGGAACGTATTGTTCATCTGGAGAAACGGCCAAGTTGTCAAACAAGTAGTCAAATCCTAATGCGCTATGGGTAGTATAGACAATGTCTGCTGCATAGACGACCTCTTTGTCGACTTCTTCTCCTTCATCTTCATGTTCGGGGACTCCAGCAGCCACGGTTAGTCCTAGAAAACGATAGACTTTCCCGGTTTCCTCAATATCCCGCAATGCTAAATAGGTATTGGAAGTAATCAAAAAATTTCCTTTGCCTCCCAGACCGTGTAAGTACATCGGCATGGTGGCTGTCAATGTTTTTCCTTCACCGGTTTTCATCTCAGCAACATTGCCATAAAAAAGAGCAATCGCGCCAAGAATTTGGACAAAATAAGGTTCCATTCCTAAGACACGACGGTCTGCTTCGACAACTACAGCATAGGCTTGTGGGAGTATACTCTCTAACTTTTTTCCTAGTTCGAGTTGTTGACGAAAAAGAATAGTTTGCATTTGTAATTCTTGATCCGACAATTGCCGATACTTGTCTGCGAGATTTTGAACCTTTCTCGCTAACCGCATATATTTGCGAAATTTTTTATCTTTCATTTTTGCTGATCCTTCCCCAAAAAATTGATAGTGTTAGCAGATTAATTTGTGTTACTGGCTAATTTAGCACGAATCATTACGTCCTCTAGTTCAAAAAGATAATCCCGCATCAAATCATTGGCTTCTAAAAAAAAGACGATTTTTCCCTTCGGAGCAGCTAGTTTCATTTTTTTGGACGCAATAAGTGGTTCCTTGTTTTGATCAAGCAACGCTTCACCAGAACTTGTTACGAAGTGAAGGGAAAACGTATAGGTTTTGGTGGTGTCCATATTATAGTAGGGAAATTCCCCATGATAGATGGACTCTTGATCAGCTACCTCCAAAGTATCTTCAGTCCGTAAAACGACAGCTTTCAAGTCTAATCTAGGACTAGGTTCATTGTCAGGAGTCCTTGATTCTACAGTCTGTGTTTCATTATTCGTCAAAGTATCTTTCAAAAAAAAGATACCTCCTAACAGCAAAACAAGAGGTATGATGAGTTCAATTAGTTTCTTCATATGAAATCCTTCTTTTTGGGGATGTTTCTACGGAATTTTCTCCCCTTTTTTTTCCAATCCTCGTCATTCTCAGATGATCATCTAAAAATGAAGCGTTGTTTTCTTATTTGAATTTAAAACGATGATACCACAATGACTAACACCACCTTTTCATTTTTTTTTCGTTTCAACAAAAAAACAAATAAAAAAGGGGGATTTAAACTTGCTATTATTTTGTTAATCCTTACAGATGAAAAAAAAGTAAGAAAAATTGGAGATGAAAATGAAGAATCAAAAAGAACTCATTCGTAGGGTCATCGCGAGTTTCTTCCTGTTGTTCATCGTTGAGATAGGAAAGCATATTCCGATTCCTTTTTTTATTTCAGAAAAGATACCAGAGGAATCAACTAGCTTGATTCTGAAATTCTTAGCAACATCAACCGGTGGAAATTTCACTGTTCCAACGCTTTTTTCTTTAGGAATGGGACCGTATATGACTGCTCTGATCATCTGGACAACGATCAGCATGATTGATACAGAAAGTATCGGAAATCTTTCCACAAAAAGAATCGGCTATATTCAACGTTGTTTGACTCTTTTATTTGCTGTCCTTCAAAGTTGCGCATTAGTGTTAAAATTTCGTTCATCAATGATCGATCAAAAAGCTGTTGGGGGATCCGTTGTCTTGTTGTTTTTAGGAGCAGTCCTTATTTTGACTGCTGGAGGATTGTTCGTTGCGTGGCTAGCCGATATCAATATCGACAAAGGAATCGGTGGTCAAAGCTTGTTTATCGTTCCAGGTCTATTGATGAACATCCCAGCTATGTTAATTTCGGGACAAACAGAATCCGTCCACTTGAGTCAAAATTTTATGATTGGTTTGGTTATAGTGACTTTAATCTTTATTTATCTAACGCTTTTCCTTTACAGTGCAGAATACCGCATCAATATTGAACGGACAGGTATTGATAGTCGCTTCAACAATTCGTATATTCCCATTCGTCTTTTGCCTGCAGGAGCGATGCCGTTTATGTTTGCGGTAACCGTCTTTTCAATGCCGCAGCTTTTACTCTTGAATGAAAAGTGGGGAGACACAGGCTTTTCGAATTTTATTACGACTTACTTTTCATTTAATAATGTGCGGGGTGTTTTCACTTATGGTCTGATTCTCTATGTTTTAGGTTATGGATTTAGTTTTATTAACGTTCGACCTTACGATATAGCCAAAAATCTTAAAGAGACAGGAGACTATATTTTAAATATTGCACCTGGTAAACAGACGGAGAGATATATATTGAAGCGATTATCTACGGTTGCATTGCTTGGCAACAGTTATCTTGTGATCATTTCAATGATTCCGTTATTGATTGGGTTGCAAAATCAGATCATTTCCAACTTAGCTTTTTATTTTGGAAGTATTTTTATGTTGATCATTATTTTAGAAACTATCACAAATGAAATACGCTTCCTCTTTTCCAGACGCACTTACCGGATTTTTTAGAGGATGTTAGGAGGCAATTCTTTGAATTATTTTATTCCCGATTGGACGACCAGCAGCGGCAATTTAGAAAGTGACTACATGATGAATGTCATTCAGCTTTTCAAGAACAATCGAGAACCGTACCACTTATTGTTATTGGAACATATCCCGTTTTTGCGCTATAAAATGCATGCGTATGGGTTAGAAGCAGCTCAGATGACTTCGCTTTACGATCGCTTGCAAGATATTCACAAGATCAATGGGTTTCCTTTAGATGTAGATGACTTGCCTCTTTCTCACAATGTGGAGAAAGTCTATACGCCTTTTGGAATCACGTTGATCAAGGAAGATCAACCATTTGGTGAAATTCGTTTCAATGCTTTTGGCTTTGCGGAACAAATGTATTTAATGACGGACCCTTACCGACAAATTCTCTTCTTCGATGATCGAGGATTTATTTCTGCAAAATCATTGCAGACAGACAATGGGGAACAAGTAAAGAGGATTTACTATAACGAATCGGGAATGGAAAAATGTGTGGAATACTTTGGAGAAAATCCGCATGTTGAGCTGATTGATTCTCAAAGAATTGGACTAAAGAAAAGTCAGTATCGAAGTATGGAGGATCTTCTCTTAGAAATGATGAATCAATTTCAATGGAATAGTGAATCCGAAGATCAACTGATCTGTTTGACAAATGAGCGGAATCTGCGATTGGTCAAAACGAATGAGCAACGAAAGCGAGTGATTCAGATCGTTTCTGATGCTCACCAACTTTCAAAGTGTGCACCAGAGGAAAAAGCAGAATTGTGGGCAGCCGAAAATAAAATTATTACTGATTCCACTAGTAATCAAACAGCGCTCTTGTCTTTAATGAGACATTCCGGTGTCAATGACCCATCTCGTATACAGCGCATACCTATTTACACAACTTCTTTCCATCTAGGCAATAGCAACTCCATTCCGCAGCTGGTTCTTTATTGGAACGCCGGTGAGCTTAACGAAGACGTTCTGAGAATCCATCACTTATTGCTGCAAAAAGTCATTCAAAATGATCGTTATGACTTAATTATCGAAACGACGACATTCCAAAGCGAAGTCGTTTTACGTGAAGCACAAAAAGAAATGGTTGATACTCACTTTGGTGTCGATAGTGAATCTGAGGAGTATCAGAAGGTACTGAAGTATTTTGAAGCAAAAAAAGCCAAGAAGTTATTTAAAACAGATGAAGAGGCGATTGAAGAGATCCGAGAAAGTGAAAACTGGAGAAATCTGGTAGAAGCAGTTGATGTCAACTTCAGGATTCACTTTCGATTGGATTCTCACCTCACGACGATTCGACAGGATTTTAATGAGACACGTTTGTATATTGATTTGTCTGCTGAAGTTGATGTGCAGAAACAAGCATTGGCAGTAAGCGCAGGAATTCCTCAGCTCGTTCGGAAGAAAACCGATTATGTTGATGACCAAAAGAATGGGCAAATCATTGGTCAAATCAGAGACCTAGATCCAGCAATCGCTTTTTATATGGATGATTTAAACAATTGGAACCAAGCACTAGTAGAAAATATCAGTTATATTGAACGATTTAGCGAAGAAAATGTCATCAAACAATGGAGGGATCTGCTCTATGGCGTCGTCTAAACAAATAAAGATATTCCATATTGCGGCTGCAGCTGTTTCTTCAGAGTGGCAAAAACAGCTTTCTTCTTTGTTTGTTTATCAATGGCTTCCGTTAGCCTATGATTTCAGAAAAGATGAGCAGGAACTGCAGCTGTTCGAGAAAGACAAATATAACAGCAAGTACCATCGAGCCCTTTTTCTACTAGAGAAAGATGCGTTGATTCTTGAAGACAAGGAGCTATTGGAACAACTGCCAGCCTATCAAATCTTTTACGAAAAAAACTGTCAGCTGTCTCCCGAAGTTCAAGCGCTCTTCACATTAAAAGCAGCAAAACTGTTTGATGAACAACAGTTGGAAAATGTTTTTAGTAGCATCAATGAACAATTTTCAGCGAAGCAGCAAGGATATAAGTTATCGATGGATCACATGAAATTTAATAAAGATGTATCGTTGCAAATCACTAAAGAAGGACATGCAGCTTGTCAGGTAAAGGCACAATTGACACCAGATTATCAGCAAATCGCTACTTGGAAAATGACGAACCTGATCCCTAAAGAGGAACGGACATGTTTTTATCCCGAGATCGCAAATATCCAAGGAGAGGCGATACTGAAGATCAAACTTTTTTTCATCAAAGAAAACACAAATCAGGTCATTCAAGTGATTGAGATCGCCCACGATCGCATCCTAAATGGGGATCCGATTTACTTCAAATTGGATCAACAGGCATACATCAACGTCTCATTGTATGCCAAAGGAAATCAAGGACAATTTACGATCGGACAAATGCACTTGCGACGAGCAATGGCAGATGAAAGTGTCATGATTCCAGGGGGCGGCCGGATCCGGGATGATGAGCATCTGGGCGGAGAAGTGATCTATTACTTTAATCCAGGAGACCTAAAACCTCCATTAGCGGTTTATTTTTCCGGATATCGCTCTGCTGAAGGATTCGAAGGACGTGGAATGATGGGGAGCATGGGCTGTCCTTTTTTGCTGATTGGTGACCCCCGTCTAGAAGGAGGAAATTTCTATCTAGGCAGCCAGAAATTTGAACAAGAAATCGTAACAATCATATTAGAAAAACTAGCATTGTTGGGATTTCAAAAATCGGATCTCATTTTGTCTGGATTGTCGATGGGCACTTTTGGCGCTCTTTATTATGCGAGTGATTTGAGTCCAAACAGTGTCATCGTGGGGAAACCGTTGACGAATCTTGGATCTATTGCACTCAATGAACGCATCAATCGGCCAACAGGATTTCCAACCTCATTGGATATGCTGCTTTACAATATTGGCTTTGTTTCAGAAGAAGCAAGTAGTCAATTGAATGGACGTTTCTGGGAAAAGTTTAAAAGTGGAGACTACAGGCAAACGACATTTGCTATCGCCTACATGAAACAAGACGATTATGACATGGAGGCATTTCCAATGTTATTTGAATTTCTAAAAAACAATTTTCCCATGACTCGTGTTCTATATAAAGGCATGATAGGCCGTCATAACGACAATAGTCCCGCCATCAACAATTGGTTTTTGAAACAATACAAGAATATTCTTGTGCATACATTTCATCGGAATATCAAGAAAATTTTATAAGAAATGGGGGAGTCGATGAATCGCATGTACCGTATCAAGTGGGGGATCGACTTTAATGATAATTACAATTATGGCGCAAAAATAGCCTACACATCCTCTGGTGACGTCGCTTATTCTTCACCTCTGATGCCTCCTGGCGTCAGTATTAAGTCCTGGTATTCGAAAACAGAATTTCACAGTAGTCGAAAATCACCTATGTTGCCGATGTTGCTGCCTGGACACGAGTACGAGTTAACACTTCATGCTGAATTCGATCGTAAAGAAGCAGTCCAGCTGCTGGTGGAATTTTTTGATAAAGACGGCTTTTTTCTTGAAAAACTGGTCTTCGAAACAACCCAAGAGAGCTTCCGTTTTCCACAAAACGCCACTGATTACCAAATTCATATGGTAAACAAAAAGCACCAACAGATTCTTTTTAAGGAATTGGTTTTATCCACTAAGGAGAACCAAGCTTTGGCGGTGGTTCCTATAGGAGCAAACTCAGGAGCAAACATTGTTGCAGTTACTCCGTTGGTGGGGGAAAGTGCTGCATTATCGGTCGTATTCGAAAAAACAGAATAGTTATGTCAAAGAATATTCACTTCCTGATTGTGAAGCGGGATTATTTATTGAACCCGGTGTTACGGCTGCTTCATCGTTTTTGGAAGTTTTGCTTGAACAAATCTATCAGCGAATCGATAATCCTGATCAAATCACCCTTAAAATGGGACAAAATTTTTCTTTACTGGAATCCTGTTATCACGATGATTTTTCTATACTGGCTTTATTATTTGCAAAACCAAATAAAGAAACTGAGTCAACTGAGCTTATGCATCGTTTGCAGAAAAAAATCGTACTTAATCGAAGGGCACTGAATGTATTAGAAAATTTAAAAGAAAATAGAAAAAAATCAACCTAAATAAAAGGGGGACATCATGAATTTTTTTGTAAATAAAGCAATGGGAATCGGCAATTCTGGTGTGGAACATGCACAGTTCTACCGTGCTGCTTGTTTTGATAGAAAAAATATTCCGTATAAATATATTTTTATGGAATTAGTAAAGAATCTTCATGAAGCGATGGCAGCTTGGAAGATACCAGACAATAAAGTCATCTCCATGTGGGAATATTTTGCCCTAGAAGGTGACTATTTAAGACAAGGAGCTAAAGCGAATTTTACCGCGAAACAGGATCTCTTGGTAGACGCCACGAACACGCATAGGATTAAAGAAACCATCACATCATCAGGATTGAAAATCGTTGAGCACATGGAAAAATCCCCTAGCCGAAAAAAAGAAGGGTTATTGCTAGTTTCAGATTATCGGTTAGAGATTTTTGACTATCGAACGAATCAAAGAAAAATCATGTACAGCTATCGCAATGATCCTCATCGAGGAAGAGTGATGACGAATATTCACTTGTTTGCTTTTAAGGGCAAACATCGCTTCTTTAGAAATGAAGTCTTGCTGCAACGCTTTTTCTTTAAACAATTGATGGAAGAGTTCCCAGAAATCAAAACTATCATCATTGATCGAGGAGAAGAAAGTGAGGCCGCCTTATATGATCATTGTCCTCCAGAAATCAAATTGATCGAAATAGTACATGCTGATCATTTATCTGATCGTGATGTACCTCGTGCGCCTCTTTGGAACAATTATTATGAATATGCATTGACGCATTTAGAGCAAGTTACTCACATCGTTGTTGCGACAGAATTGCAGAGACAAGATCTACTGATCGATTTTCCAAACGAATCCGAAAAAATTGTGACGATCCCTGTGGGGGGGATTCGCGATATGACAGAAGAATCATTTGAAAAAGGCAAACAACAGGCGGAGAAGTTTGTGACGGTCTCTCGCTTGGCATCAGAAAAGCACATTGATCTTGTGATACGTGCAATTGCTGCAGCAAAAAAAGAACATCCAACGCTCTCTTTAGATATCTATGGTCAAGGCGGAGAAGAAAGCAAGTTGAATGCAATAATCAAAGAGCTAAATGCAGAAGAATATATTCAATTAAAAGGCCACTCCCATGCGATCAATGAGGTATATCCCAATTATGATGCCTTTATTTCTGGCTCTTTTTCAGAAGGATTTGGATTGACCTATATCGAAGCATTGAATGCGGGATTACCAATTGTGACGTACAAGGCACGTTTTGGGGCGATGGAGTTGATCAAAGAAGGGGTCAACGGGTATTTGAAAGACTTTTCCAGAAATGATGATACCTACAATGTCCAGCAACTAACAGAAGGAATTCGTCAGTTAGTCGCTACTGATTTAAACCAACTTAAAGCCAACACCCGCAAGTCTGTCCGGATGTTTCAAGACTCGATAATTGCAGAGAAATGGAGTGAGTTGATCGATGCATTATGAATTAGTCACTGTGATCCGACCCAATGACCGGATATGGATGACACAAAAATCACGAATCAAAGAAGGAAACCAAGTGTTGTCTATCTCACCAAGTCCAAATTTTCAAGCGATGCTTCAAAAAGAAGCGGTGCAGGGAATAAATATTTTAGATCAAGTCACACAACGGAGCCACGATCCAGAAACCTTTTTATTTTTTAACCAAGTCCCAACGGCTTATTGTACAGAAGTCTATATGAACGAAGATCGTACCATTTCGTTGATTACAGACGGGGATGAAATAGGCAAAGTGAGCTTATACCCTATGACTAGAAGACATGTCAAAGAGGTACGGTACTTCTATCCGGATGGTACGATAGACTTCATTGAAGAATATGCCGCTGACGGGAAATTGTTCTCAACTATTTATTATTGTAACGATCAGGTTCAAGAGATTGCTTTTTTCAATGATCAGCAGCAAAGCATCTTGAATTATTACTTTTATCAGGGAGCAATCAACTTGGTCACGATTCGTGATACTGCAACATTGAAGGTAACCCAGAAATTTAATACAACACTTGATTTCATTCGGGAACAGTTAGCTTTGCGGTTAACAGAAAATGATACCGTGGGAATTTCATACATGGGATTAGAATTGTTCGCTTTAGCAACATCTAATTCAAGAAATACCCTGTATCTAGAAGAGTCGCCTCTTGATGGCAAAGGGAATATCAAAGGAAATTTAATGAGTATTTTAGATGATCACATCCCTTACATCCATAGGGTGGAAGTGGATCAGAAGAATTATCAACTATTGGCAAATAAGAATGTTTGCATGGACAAAGTTGTCTTGAAAGGATGAAGACGAAATGAAGAAAATGAAGGTCAATGAATTGTATGAGCAAATCATGTCATTAATCAAAGAAAACAGCGGATCCATGCTCTCTTTTGAGAATGAGCAGGAGGAAGCAAAGCGCATCCTGCATCAACAAAAAGAATTGATTGATCAATTGATTCAGATCAATCAAGAGATGAAAGCAATGATCAATAAGTCAGAAAATGACATCGATCTAAATGAGATCCAAGCGTTAAAAAAACAATTCAATGCGTCTTTTGAGCAGCAACAGGAAGAGCAAAACAGATTGCAAATGATTTATGAAAAACTCTTTTCTGCTTACGAGGTTGAAAAGCAAATGCTTCGGACGTATTTCTTGAATGAAACCGATCAGATCATTGATATGTTGACCTCAACCGTAGAAAGACAGGATAGCGAAGTGAGTCAATTGAGTCAAGAGCTGATTCATGAATTGCGTTCATTAGAAGAAACAGAAGTAGAAGCTAATACAGGTGCAGAGGAAAACGAACCAACAGAAAACGTTGCAGAAATGAGTGAGTCGCTATAGCTGGCAACTGATCAAATCCAATAGTTAAACACTGTATTCTTCATAGTTGTTAGCTGGAAATAAACTGGGGAGAGGTGATTTCGTTGGCAAATAATCAGTTAGATAAAACGATTCAAGCAGGATTTCAAGAAGAACGAGAAAACGTAAGAGATCACTCGGAAGAGAAAAAAAAAGGGAAAGCTGTCACCATCGTGCTTTCCTTGGTTATGTCGATCGTGATCCTTGGATCGTTGGTCTATTCTTTGTTGGAAGCATTACAGAAGTAAAAATTGGAAATAGGTCCTGCATTTTAGAAAAAAGGATTTGAAAAATATGGAAACTAGATTACTAAGCGTTTGTCGATTAATCAGTACGATCAACCCAGACTTAAAGATACCTGATACATCAGTAGTTGCTGTCAATATTGATCGCGAGAAATTAGAAGAAATCCGCAAATGTAAAGGTCTATCTGTGAAGTCTTTTGAAAGAAAGATTGGGTTATCTCGCTCACGATACTATAGGTGGGTACAATATGAAATCGACCTGCCTTTCGAAATGGTTGTTGGAATCAAGAAAATGTTGAGCATATCAGATACCGAATTGTTAGACATGTTTGCTATGTCAACAGATGAACAACTTCATCTATTAAGTGTACTGATTTATAGCTCTTTATCAACGAAAGAGGACATGTTCGTCACCTTTCTCAAAGTCAGAAAAGAGTTAGAAAAATTTCGTCCTGCTACTGAGGATAATGTGATGTTTAAACTTATGCTGGCCTATTCTGACCTCGTGTTCGGCTGTATGAACCAGAAAGTCCCACAAGCAAGTTTAGAGATGCTTGAAACATTTTTTCTCGGAACTGATTTTTATACATTGTTTGATAGTCTCTTATATTTGGCTACGTTGCGCATCAAACATCGCTATGGATTGCAATCCTCTTCTTTAGAAAAACAAATTTTTCTGTTAGAAAGCTGTCTATTAAAGAAAATAAATGCAACTGACTTTACTGAACTGCGACCAGTTTTAGTAGGAGCCGTATTGGATTTGTCGGAATGTTTGGTAGATATGCAACGCTGTGAAGATGCCATTCAATTGCTTCAACATGCGAGTCGTTTAATGGAAGAACATTGGCATATTGATGTCTACAATCAAACGGTTCTAAAGCTAGTCAAATATCTGATCCTTACAAGGAATACTTCGCAAGAAGATCCAGCTGTGCAACTGTTTTCCAAAAATTTGAAAGGTGCAGAATGGTGCTTACCAAAAGATGAAGTGATGTTTGTGCGAGCAATGATGGAAAAGGAGATGGGGCAAGCGTGAATCGGTGGGTGACGACGATCATTGAATCGAATGCAGCAGATTCAGTCAAAAAGGCGAAAGCAGATGTTTGTGACATTGCCAAGGGGATGGATTATCAGCCTTTATATATTTATCGTTATATCGATGAGAATGAAGATGATTACGCACTTACCTCGAGGATCGATGGCATTACAGCTGGTGTTGCCAATCAAGATATGGTGGTCTACCAATATCCAAGCTATAATGGTGCCCATTTCGATCGGATGTTTTTACAAAGAATGAAGCAAAGAGGGATCTATACGATCTTATTCATCCATGATGCTGAGATGTTGCGAGGGAAAGTCGACTTTGATGAAGCTGCTCTTTTCAACGAAGCCACATTATTAATCGTTCATAGTCAAGCTATGCAGACAGCTTTAGTCGAACGAGGAGTGACCCGAAAAATGGTCCAAAAACCGTTTTTTGACTATCGACACAAGGAAGTAAGTGTCAGTCATGAGAGACCAGAAAAACGAGTTGTCTTTGCAGGGAATTTAGCAAAAACCCTTTTTTTACAGCAATGGCCCAATCGCACTGAAATTCTCGTATATGGTGAAAAGAATGATCGCCCTTTTGGCGCAAATGTCCATTATTGTGGTGTATTTGAGCAAGAAGAATTGATTCGCAAGATGGAGAAGAATGGCTTTGGTCTTGCGTGGGATGATAAATTGCCAGCTGGTGGTGACTATCAACAGTACACGAAGTATAATGCGCCTCACAAAATTTCATTGTATCTCTCATTAGGCATCCCTGTCATTGTATGGCAACAAGCAGCCATAGCAGAGATGGTACAGAAACTAGGACTTGGGATTGTTATCGCTGGGATTGAAGAAATTGACCATAAATTAGGTGAGTTAACAGATGAAGAAATGCTGCGAATGAAGAACAATGTTCTTTCATTTAGTTGCTTACTGCGATCGGGAATATTTACTAGGACTGCACTAGTGGATTCAGAAGTAAAAATACTCCTAAACAAAGGGGCAAATCAAGAATGACACAATCGATGATCACAAAGAAATTATCCGCAATCGTCCAGATCAGCGAGCTAGACCAGATGCTAGCAGAGATGAATCAAACGATCGAACAACGGGATAGTAAAATTGAGCGATTAAAGCAAATGATCTCAGAAAAAAAACAGTCCACCATTGGGTATCGCGATTTTTTTATTCTGAAGAATAGTCAAGATGAGCTGAGAGATCTTTGCCAAAAAATTGACTTGCAGCGGGTCAAAGTCAATGACCTTTTGGAACATGTACGCAATACAAAAGCGATTTTCAACGATTTGTTTTTTTTAGAAACAGAAGTCAACGAACAGGCGAAGAAAATACAAGAACTGTCAAATGCATTCTTTATTCAAGCGGAGACAAAAGAGTAGCGGCTGAAACAACAACAGAATGTTTGGGGAGCAAGAAATCATGACAAATAGGGAAGTTAGGAGGATTAGTGTGGACAAAATCATTGCATTAGACATTGATGAATTTCGAGTAGGCGTCGTTGGCTATGGTTATCAAGATGTCAGAAGTTCTGTTTATTCAGAAGTCAAAAAAAATAATCTGCAGTATCTTTTAGGAAAGAATAATGAACCGACCCACTCCAAAAACAAAGTTGGGGAACGAATTCTTCTCGGGGGAAGCGAGCAAGAAATTACTTGGGGCTTCGACAAGTTATATAGTCGACGTTCGAAGGCTTACCAAACCTTTGGAAATCCATTGGCAGCCATTGGAGACCAAAATTTTAAGACATATATCAAAACGATACTTTCTTATTTAGTAGAGAAGAGAACCTCGCTTTTCACTGAAATTGCAAAGGATTGCTTTAGCTGCTCATTGTGCATTGGCGTAGCAACAGAAAGTTTTGACCAGCTGGCTGAAATCGAGAGGCAACTGGCAGATGAATTCGAGACAGTCGTTAATGGTACCCACTATCGGATACGAATCGAACGAGTAAAACTGATTCCCAAATCGCTGGCTGTGATTTTTGAAAGTAGACGAAACGATATTCATTTAATGTTAGGCGTTGAAGAAATTCTGGCGGGATTGACTTATGTGTTTGAGATTAATGATCATTATCTAACTTGTGACAGTTATGAAAATGGCGAACTGATCAAAAGTACAAAAGTTACAGACGGCTTGTATGAATTAGCCGGCAACGTGGTACAAGCTTACCAAGAAAATGAGGGAAATCATCCCACGCCAACTTTTGATTTGGATGCTGGGGTAATCTACGATATGCTGGTCACAACGAAGAAGAACAATCCATTTATTGTGACGATCAATGGACGTCAGACCGTCGATTTAACCGAAATCGTAAAAAAAGAGCTGACGGCTTTGACGGATCAATTCATTGATTATGTCAATAGTGATCAGGATGTTCAATATGCGGATACAATACTGATCCGGGATATTTCTGCAGGAACGATCAATGAAAACACAGTGAATCAGGTATTAGCTAAAATGGGGCTATCTTGTAAAGTGTTTAATAATAAAAATGCGCTGGGAATGTATTTATTTGGGGAATTGTTCTGGCAAGACCAACCGAAGACTTCGGCTGATCGCTTTGAGGATAGCCGTCCATCAGCTATGAATCATTGTTTTTCAGAACCGGAAGTGCGTGCAGAATCTGCACCAATCGAAGAGTACGTCGAATCAACTAACCAAATTGATTCCGAGCTATCAGAAGTTACCGAGCAAAAGAGTCATTATCGAAGCTCATCTGTGGAAGCAATTTTTGCAGAACAGTCAGAATTGCTTAAATTCTTGATCAATGATGACAAGGAGCCTTCCATTTAGCAATGAAAAAGAGAATTTTGATCGATAAACGATCAAGATTCTCTTTTTCTCGTGGTTGGATTTTTTTGCTTAAATCCGATACTCGAATAGGGCAAGAATTGGTCATCGGCAATCATCTATCAGCCAAACTGTCGCAGATGAATGAAGGATCATTCTGTGCTTTAATCTTCTTCGGAGGTTTGCTCCTTCTGATTGCTGGTATCTTCAGCTACCGTCACCGTAAAAAAATCTTTGGGGAAAATCAATTTATCTGGTTCAGAAATGTTTTTTCTCAAAGTTTTTTGATTACTGGTTATTTTATAAGGACACCTAAAATCTGTTTAAATTTTTGGCTCATTTGCTGTGCAGATGGTACACTAGAGTCAAGGGAGGGATCCTATGCTTTGGCTGATAATTGTACTTATTGGACTGATTGCTGGGTTATACTATATTTACCGAACTGCAGTCCTAAAAAAAGGTGTACGTTATTTTGTATCTGCTCTGATCATGCGCAATAACCATTGGTATGAAAAAGAAGGCAGAAAACAACTTGTTCCTTCGGGACAGCGATCACAGGAAGCACCTTCAACTTTCTGGCAAGAAGGGTCCGAATGTACCCTTACTGCAACGGATGATGTTCTGTTACATGCACGGGTCTTTGATCAGTGTGCCAAAACATGGGTGATTTGTCTTCATGGCTATCGCAGTTCTGGACAAGTCGATTGTCAAGATGCCGCGGAACGCTTGTGGCAAGCCGGACACAATGTCTTAGTGCCAGATCTTCGCGGACACGGGCAAAGTGAAGGGCTTCAAATCGGGTTAGGCTGGTTGGATCGCTTAGATCTGATTCTCTGGATCGAGAAATTAGTTGAAAAAGATGCGCAATGCCAGATTTTCTTGTATGGTCAAGGGATGGGGGCCGCAACAGTCCTCTTAGCGAGTGGAGAAGTATTGCCTATTCAAGTTCGAGGATTGATTGCAGACAGCAGCTATACCTCGATCTATAGTTTGATACGAGCCAATTTACCGCGTCTTTCTGGATTACCCGTCAAACGGTTCCTGCGTATGGCAAATCGTTACAGTAAACAATTAGTAGGGTACCCATTTCTACAGATCTCTGTCACACGCCAACTAGGCAGTAACCATTTACCTGTTTTATTTTTACATGGTTCTGAAGATCCATTTGTCTCAGCAGAAGAAACAGACACATTGATGGAAGCAACTGCTGGGGAGAAAAAACGAGTCATTTTTCCAAAGATGGGCCATCTTCAAGCGGTCACAGAAAGTCCAGAATATTGGCCGACTATTCTACAATTTATCCAGGCAACAGAGTAATAGTGCATTTGAATTTTTTTAACTAGAAAGGAATGTGAAAAAATGGAAATCAAAGAAGAAAACAAACGTTTTGCCTTATACGATGACGGCAAGGAAATAGGAGAAATCACCTGGCAAGAGGCGCCAGACGATGTGTTGGTGGTTGATCATACATTTGTTGATTCTGCGTATCGCGGTCAGAAGTTAGCACAAAAATTACTGAATGCGGTGGTAGAAAAAGCGCGCCGCGAAGATCGAAAAATCATGCCAGTTTGTTCATTCGCTGTCAAAGAGTTCAAAGAAAAATCAGAATATGATGATGTATTGGCTCGCTGAATTTCGGTAGAAAATGATTGAGACAACAGTCGTGCAACAACGATTTTTATGTTGCTGTACGGCTAGTGTCTTTTTTTGTTCCGGGATTTAGTAGTTGTCTTGTTTGGATGCAGGGAACATCGCCATAGCATCAATAAAATATACTGGAAAAAAGGTCCCGAATGTGGTAGAGTTAGAAGGACGATTCTAGCAAGCAAGGAGGAGCTATCGTGTACAATATATTATTAGCAGCAGTGATTGTGATTTCTGTGATCATGGTTATTACGATTATGATGCAACCAAGCAAACAAAATAGTGCTGCCAGCGCGTTTACGGGTGGAGCAGACCAATTGTTCGGTAAACAAAAAGCGCGTGGATTTGAAGCGGTAATGCAACGTTCAACTGCCATTTTAGGCTTTGTATGGATGGTCTTGCTATTTCTTTTGGCCTATTTGTCATCAAAATAATTGGATGAAATTTGGAACCTCTCGGCTGCGAGGGGTTTTTTCTTTGCCAAAAATCTTATGAACGCATTTATCGTTGAAATCATCGAACTATGGTAGAATTGGACGTGAGGTGAAACGAAGAAATGAAGAATTTTAACCAACCAAAACCAGTGTTTGCTCCCCACGGAGATCGGGCAGTGATTTTGTTCCATGCTTATTCTGGTAGTCCCAATGATGTGCGGATGCTTTGCCGGTTTTTAGAACAAAAAGAGTATACTGTTTATACACCGATGTTTTCGGGTCATGGGACAACAAACCCTGAAGATATTTTGAATCAAGGGATTCAACAATGGCGAGCAGATGCCAAAGCAGCGATTGAATTTTTGAAAGAAAAAGGTTACCAAAAAATTGCTGTGTTGGGATTGTCAATGGGAGGCATCTTTGCCATGAACAGTTTGACACAAGCGGAACCTGCGCTAATCGGTGGTGGGCTATTCTGTTCACCGCTCTTTGAAACAAAGAATGATGTGCCGCGAAATTTTGAAAAATATGCAGAAATGATTCTGCAATACTCTTCTTATTCATCCGAAGAGCAGCAAATGATTTTGGCTCGCGTACCGCAACAAGTCAGAGATCAGCTGCTAGAAATTGAATCGATTGGGCAAGAAACAGCAACTAATCTTGACACGATCGATGTGCCTGTTTTTCTTGCACAAGCAGGAAGAGACCGTATGATCGATCCCCAGACGGTTTTTCGCACAGCAGCAGCATTGTCTCATGTGCCCTACACATTACAGTGGTATCCACATAGTGGACATGTAGTGACTGTCGGCCCAGAACGAAAAAAATTAGAACAAGATGTTTGGGCTTTTCTGGAAAGCCTCGCTTGGGAAGGGTAAAAAATGAAAGAGACGATTAAAACAAAAATTATTCAGTTCATGGAAGAAAGCCGCAAGAAAAGCTTTTCCATGGAAGAAATTGCCGAAGCATTGCAACTGCAAAAAAGCGAGGATTTCAAAAATCTTGTTCAAACAGTAGCCGCAATGGAACGAGAGGGGAGCATTCTCTTCAATAAGAAAGGCAAAGTCAAATTGCCAATGCAGCGAGTCTTAGTTGAAGGAACATTCCGAGCAAACGAACGAGGCTTTGGATTTGTGAGTATCGATGAGGAAGAAGAAGACATCTATATTCCTAAAGAATCGACTGGCTATGCGATGGATGGAGATACAGTTGCTATCGACATACTTCATGCTGCTGATCCTTTTTCCGATAAAGGGGCAGAGGGCAAAGTCGTTGAAATCCGCAAACGGGCAGTCACACAAGTTGTCGGTGAGTTTACACTCTTTGATGAAGCGGAGATCCAAGAAACAGACCTCTATGGAGTCGTTCAGCCAAAAGATAAAAAAATGAATGAGTTAAAAGTATTCATCGGTGCAGAAGGCGTTCGTCCGGTAGATGGCAGCATTGTGATCGTTGAGATCACTCACTATCCGGAGAAAGGCTACTCTAAAAGCTTGGAAGGACTAGTCAAAAAAGTAGTTGGTCATAAAAATGATCCTGGAATGGATATTTTGTCGATCGTCGTAGCTAACGGCATTCCGACAAAGTTTGAAGAAGCAACATTAGCGGAAGCTGATGCAGTTCCTGATGCCATTGATCCGGCACAATTCCCAGAACGTCGTGACCTGCGGGAACAATTGATCGTCACGATCGATGGGGCAGATGCGAAAGACCTTGATGATGCGGTCACCGTTCGTAAATTAGCCAACGGCAACTTTTTCTTAGGGGTCCATATCGCAGATGTTTCTTATTATGTGACAGAAAACAGTGCCCTAGACAAGGAAGCTTTTGAACGAGGCACCAGTGTCTATCTGACCGATCGGGTCATTCCTATGATCCCTCAGCGGCTGTCAAATGGTATCTGCTCACTGAATCCTCACGTTCCGCGGTTGACAATGAGTTGTGAGATGGAAATCGATTCTTCAGGTAAAGTGATCAAACATGAGATTTTTCAAAGCATCATTCAAACAACAGAACGAATGACTTATCAAGCAGTAAATGAAATCTTGGAAGACCAAGAGCCTGAGACAATGGCTCGTTATGCCTCGCTTGTTCCGATGTTTAAGGAAATGGCTGAATTGCATCAAATCTTAGAAGCGATGCGCGTTCGGCGGGGGGCAGTTTCTTTTGAGGATCGTGAAGCCAAAGTATTGGTTGACGAAGCAGGGCATCCTCAGGACATCCTTCTTCGCGAACGAGGAGTTGGCGAACGATTGATTGAGTCCTTTATGCTTGCTGCTAATGAAACAGTGGCAGAGCATTTCAACAAACGTCGATTGCCGTTCATTTATCGGATCCATGAAGAACCAAAAGAAGAAAAAATGCGGCGCTTTTTTGATTTTGCTTCTGCGTTAGGAATTGTTGTCAAGCAGACAAAAGGCTCCATCACGCCCAAAGATCTACAAAAAGTCGTGGAAGATGTTGCAGATAAACCTGAAGCGATGGTGGTCAACACCATGCTGTTGCGAAGTATGCAACAAGCAAAATATTCTGAAGATAACTATGGGCATTATGGACTGGCTGCAGACTACTATACCCACTTCACATCACCGATCCGCCGATACCCCGATTTGATCGTTCATCGGCTGATTCGTTCATACAGTACTGATCCGTCAGAAAGCAATCAAGAAAAGTGGGAGCAGAACCTTCCAGATATTGCTTTACACAGTTCACAAATGGAACGAAGAGCAGTGGAAGCAGAACGTGAAGTAGATGCTCTTAAAAAAGCTGAATTTATGGCCGATAAAGTAGGAGAAGAGTTTGATGGGATTATTAGCTCAGTAGTAAAATTCGGACTTTTCGTGGAGTTGCCGAATACCATCGAAGGGTTAATCCATATTACTGCATTGAAACAAGATTACTTCCATTACTTGGAAAACCACCTCGCATTAGTAGGTGAACGTACTGGGCAAACGTTTAAGATCGGACAAAAAGTTCGCATCAAAGTGATCAAAGCGGATCCAGAGACTCGCGAAATCGATTTTGAATTGATTGAAGCAGAAGAAGTCGTACGAATCCAACAGCCTAAAAATAAGCAAAATAAAGAAAACAAACAGCGAAGACAAACCTCAGATCGACAGAAAAAAGAAAATTTACGGGGAAAATCTTCTCGTAAAAAGAAAAAAAACGGAAATTCAAAAAAGAAACCTTTCTATAAAGGAATTAAGAAAAAGTAGGAGAGATGACCGTTGCCTAAGGGAGAGGGCAGACTAATTGCCCAAAACAAAAAAGCTCGTCATGACTACACGATCCTTGATACGATCGAAGCAGGGATCGTGCTGCAAGGAACTGAGATCAAATCGATCCGCAACAGTCGGATCAATCTAAAAGACGGCTTTGTTCGTATCCGTAATGGAGAAGCCTATTTGTATAATGTTCATATAAGTCCTTATGAACAGGGGAACATTTTTAATCATGATCCTTTGCGTACAAGAAAATTGTTACTGCATAAAAAGCAGATTGCTCGGTTAATCGGTGAAAGCAAAAATACAGGAATGACCATTGTTCCGCTAAAAGTTTATATCAAAGATGGTTATGCCAAAGTTTTGATCGGCTTAGCCAAAGGAAAACGCGAATATGACAAGCGAGAAACCCTAAAACGAAAAGATCAGGAACGGCAAATTGATCGTGCTCTTAGAAACTTTTAATCTTCTAAGAAGTTCTTTTAGAATCATTTAAAGTGTATTGCTTTGAGATTAGGGAAAAATTTGGTAGCATTTAAGGCAAAGGTACTGATGTACCAAGCTTTTCATGAAATTTCACGACAGTGTTTCAATTAAGTTTTTTTTCGAATTTTGGCAGAAAAACTTTTTTGTCTAATTTTCTTGAAAATACTTTGAAATTTTCTTGTCGTGGTGGTATGATACCGATTGTTATGAGAGGAAACGCATTGTAACACCAGATATTTTCTGGAGATGACAGGAAAAGAGGTGAGAAAGATTGGATGAAAAATCGCTTATGTTTCACATCGGTCCGATTTGGTTTGATGGAACTGTAGCAATGATGACAATCATTTCTTGTATAATTGTTTTTTTGGTGGTGTTCATTTGTACACGAAATTTGCAAATGAAGCCAAAAGGGAAGCAGAACTTTATTGAATGGGTCATTGATTTTGTTCGCGGAATCGTAGCTGACAATATACCAGGATCGCAAGTGAACAACTTTCATTTGCTGGGTGTAACAATGTTTCTTTTTGTGTTTGTGGCGAATGAAATTGGGCTGGTCACAAAGATCGTGACAGCTGATGATGTCTCTTTATGGAAGAGTCCCACAGCGGATCCTTTTGTCACCTTGACACTTGCACTTATGGTTATTAGTTTGACACATTTCTTTGGTATCAAAACGCTTGGTTTCAAAAACTTTATGATCAATTCTTACTTGAAACCAGTTGGTTTCTTATTACCATTGAAAATTATCGAAGAATTTACAAATGTTATTACTTTGGGCTTACGGCTTTATGGGAATATTTTTGCTGGAGAGGTCTTGTTAGGGTTGATAGCGAATATGTTCACAAGTCTAGGTTGGTGGTCATTGCCTATCGCGATGCCGCTTGAAATGATTTGGATTGGCTTCTCATTGTTTATAGGCGCCATCCAAGCCTATGTATTTGTCACATTGACCATGGTATTTATGAGCCACAAAATCGTGGCGGAACACTAATCAAAACAAACACTTTTAGGAGGAAAAACAATATGAATTTCATCGGAGCAGGATTAGCAATTATCGGAGCAGCAATTGGTGCAGGTTATGGTAACGGACAAGTAATCGCCAAAACGATCGAATCAATGGCACGTCAACCTGAAATGTCAGGTCAATTACGTTCAACAATGTTTATCGGGGTAGCGCTAGTCGAAGCTGTGCCTATTTTGGGGGTAGTTATCGCGTTGCTATTAGTCTTCCAAGGCTAAACGTGAAAAAGGCAGAAACGAACAATGCACTCGTTTTTGCTTTTTTAAATGAGAGAATTACTTTCAGAAAGGAAGAGTCGTTATGCTAAATCACTTGGTTCTAGCAGAAGTAAAAAATGCTATGCTTGGCAATATTATTCTTGTCAGCGGCTCAATTCTTCTTTTGCTATTCTTGTTGAAACACTTTGCATGGGATGCCATTAGTAGCATGATGCAAAAACGGGAAGAAAAAATCGCCAATGATTTGGATTCAGCGGAACAATCCCGCTTGAATGCAGCGAAACTGGAAAAAGAACGCCAAGAAAAATTGGCCAATTCCCATTCAGAAGCTGCGGAGATCATCAAAAGCGCCAAAGACAGCGGAGAATTGAGTCGCCAAAATATTTTGAACGAGACCAAAGAAGAAGTTTCTCGTTTGAAAGAAAAAGCTCACTCAGATATCACGCTTGAAAAAGAAGCTGCGTTAAAAGAAGTCAAAGATGATGTTGCAGATCTTTCACTTCAAATCGCAGAAAAAATCTTGGGCCGTGAATTGACTCCCGAAAATCATGAATCTTTAATTAATCAATATATCGAAGGATTAGGTTCAGTCAATGAAACTCGATAAATTTACTGTAGGTAAACGCTATGGCAAGGCGTTGTTCGAATTGGCGATGGAAGAACAACGAGCTGAAGCTGTTTATCATGAGTTGATGACACTACGTCAGATTTATCAAAAGATTCCGATGTTTGGCCAAATCGTGACCGATAATCGTTTGGATCTTCATGAAAAAAGAAAACTTGTTGATCAGTTATTTAATAACTTTGATGGATTAGTCAAAAATTTTCTTGAGATCGTGTATGAATATAATCGTATGGACGACCTATTGCTGATCATTGATGAGTATGAACGCCGCTATGACGAGCAGCAAGGTTTAGTCAGTGGTACGGTGACCACAGCAGTTGCATTGTCGTCAAGTCAAAAAGAACAATTGTCGAAACAAATCGCACAGACGCTCGGCTACCAGAAAGCAGTGCTTTCAGAAAAAGTTGATCCAGCCATTTTAGGTGGGGTCATCGTGGAAGCCAATCATCAAGTGATCGACGGTAGTATTAAGAGCCAACTGGATTATCTGCGACAACAGATCGGCAGATAAACAAGAGATAAGAGGTGAATCGGATGGCCATCAAAGCAGAAGAAATAAGTGCCTTGATCAAAGAACAAATCAAAAATTATCAAAATGAACTTTCTGTAGAAGAAATTGGAACAGTCACATACGTAGGGGATGGGATCGCCCGGGCTCACGGATTAGAAAATGCGATGAGTGGAGAATTGCTTGAGTTTTCAAACGGTTCTTACGGTATGGCCCAAAACTTGGAATCAAACGATGTAGGGATCATCATCTTAGGTGAATTTGAATCCATTCGTGAAGGTGACAAAGTAAAACGTACTGGAAAAATCATGGAAGTTCCTGTTGGGGATGCCTTGATTGGACGAGTAGTGAATCCGTTAGGACAACCAATCGATGGCTTAGGTCCAATCGATACAGATAAATCTCGTCCGGTAGAAGCAGCTGCACCTGGTGTTATGCAACGTAAATCCGTTTCAGAACCAATGCAGACTGGATTGAAAGCCATTGATGCTTTAGTTCCAATCGGACGCGGACAACGTGAATTGGTCATTGGTGACCGTAAAACAGGGAAGACAACCATCGCAATCGATACGATCATCAACCAAAAAGGTCAAAATATGATCTGTATTTATGTAGCGATCGGTCAAAAAGATTCCACGGTTCGTGCACAAGTAGAAACATTGCGCCGTTATGGTGCGCTTGACTATACGATCGTGGTATCAGCCGGTGCTTCTCAACCTGCACCACTATTATATATCGCCCCTTATGCTGGAGCAGCAATGGGTGAAGAATTCATGTATAACGGTAAACACGTTTTGATCGTTTTTGATGATTTATCAAAACAAGCCGTTGCTTATCGGGAACTTTCCTTACTACTTCGTCGTCCGCCAGGTCGTGAAGCTTACCCAGGGGACGTTTTCTACTTGCATTCTCGCTTATTGGAACGGGCTGCAAAATTAAGTGATGAACTAGGCGGAGGCTCAATGACTGCCTTGCCATTCGTTGAAACCCAAGCAGGAGATATCTCTGCTTATATTCCAACCAACGTGATCTCCATTACAGACGGACAAATTTTCTTAGAAAATGACCTGTTTTATTCAGGTGTTCGCCCTGCCGTAGCTGCCGGACTTTCCGTTTCACGGGTTGGGGGTTCTGCACAAATCAAAGCGATGAAGAAAGTGGCTGGAACATTGCGTTTGGACTTGGCAAGTTACCGCGAGTTAGAAGCCTTCACGCAATTTGGTTCTGATTTAGATGCCGCTACTCAAGCAAAATTGAATCGTGGACGTCGGACTGTTGAAATTTTGAAACAAAAACTGCATGAACCATTGGCAGTTGAAAAACAAGTGGTTATTTTATACGCATTGACGCACGGATTCCTTGACAGTGTGCCAGTAAATAAAGTATTAGACTTTGAAGCAGAATTGTTTGAATACATTGAAGCAAATCAAGCAGATGTGTTTGAAACGATTCGTGCAACGAAAGACTTGCCAGAAGAAAGCTTATTAGATGACACAATCAAAGCATTCAAAGATATTTTCATGGCTGCAAATACATCACGTGTTTCAGCACAAGACAAAATGTCAACAATGCAAAATGCATAAAAGAGGTGAGAATGAATGGCTGCTTCATTAAATGAGATCAAGCAACGAATTGCCTCAACCAAGAAAACCAGTCAGATCACAAACGCCATGCAAATGGTTTCGGCTGCTAAATTGACTAAATCAGAAGCACACTCAAAACAATTTCAAGTCTATGCAACGAAAGTGCGTGAGATCGTTACTCACCTTACTGCGCAACAACTCTCAGATCTTGCAGCTGCTGGACCTAAAGAGGGCGTCAATTACAACAGTATGCTTGTTAGTCGTCCTGTAAAGCGCACTGGCTATATCGTCATTACTTCAGATGGCGGTTTAGTCGGTGGCTACAACAGTTCGATTTTGAAACAAATGATGACGATGCTGGACGAAGATCATGCTCAAGATGAAGAATATGTTATGATCGCCATCGGTGCGACAGGAGCAGATTTCTTTAAAACACGAGGAATCAAGTTAGCTTATGAGTTGAGAAATCTTTCCGATCAGCCAAGTTTTGACGAAGTGCGTAAAATTGTTACCTTAGCTACAACGATGTATCAAAATGAAGTATTTGATGAACTATATGTTTGTTATAACCATCACATCAATTCGTTGACGAGCCAATTTCGCGTGGAAAAAATGCTGCCTATCTCAGATTTGGATCCAGAAGAAGCAGAAAGCTATGAACAAGAGTATTTGTTTGAGCCTTCAAGAGAAGCAATTTTGGATCAGTTGTTGCCGCAATATGCTGAAAGCTTGATTTATGGTGCCATTGTCGATGCCAAAACAGCAGAGCATGCTGCTGGAATGACTGCGATGAAGACGGCAACAGATAATGCCAAAAATATTATTGGGGATTTGACGATTTCTTATAACCGGGCGCGTCAAGGAGCAATCACCCAAGAAATTACTGAAATTGTTGCGGGGGCATCCGCGTTAGAATAATTTCGAGAACGAATGGAGGAATACGAATGAGTTCAGGCAAGATTGTTCAAGTCATTGGTCCCGTTGTCGACGTGGAATTCTCTCTAGACCAATCCTTACCAGATATCAACAATGCGTTGATCGTTTACAAAAAAGACGAGAAAAAAACAAAAGTAGTATTGGAAGCCGCTTTAGAACTAGGGGATGGTGTGATCCGCACCATCGCAATGGAATCTACAGACGGTTTGCAACGAGGAATGGAAGTCATCGATACAGGTGCCTCAATCTCTGTCCCTGTAGGAACAGATACTCTAGGCCGAGTATTTAATGTACTAGGCGATACTATCGACTTGGAAGCACCATTCCCAGAAGATGCCAAACGTAGTGGTATCCACAAAAAAGCCCCAGATTTCGATGAATTGTCAACAAGTACAGAAATCCTTGAAACTGGGATCAAAGTTATCGATTTATTAGCTCCTTACTTAAAAGGTGGTAAAGTCGGCTTGTTCGGTGGTGCCGGTGTTGGTAAAACCGTATTGATTCAAGAATTGATTCACAATATCGCTCAAGAGCATGGGGGAATTTCAGTATTTACCGGTGTTGGCGAGCGGACGCGTGAAGGTAATGACTTGTATTATGAAATGAAAGAATCAGGCGTTATCGAAAAGACAGCCATGGTTTTCGGTCAAATGAATGAACCACCAGGTGCCCGGATGCGGGTTGCTTTGACTGGTTTGACCATAGCTGAGTATTTCCGTGACGTTGAAGGTCAAGATGTGCTCTTGTTTATCGATAATATTTTCCGTTTCACACAAGCGGGTTCTGAAGTATCTGCCTTGTTAGGCCGGATGCCATCAGCCGTTGGTTATCAACCAACTCTAGCAACTGAAATGGGTCAATTACAAGAACGAATCACTTCTACGAAAAAAGGATCTGTAACATCGATTCAAGCCATCTATGTGCCAGCCGATGACTATACTGACCCAGCACCAGCAACTGCATTTGCCCATTTGGATGCGACAACGAACTTGGAACGTAAATTGACTGAACAAGGGATTTATCCTGCGGTAGATCCATTGGCTTCATCATCAAGTGCATTAGCTCCTGAAATCGTAGGGGAAAAACACTATGAAGTAGCAACCGAAGTTCAGCATGCGTTGCAACGTTACCGTGAATTGCAAGATATCATCGCGATCTTAGGGATGGATGAATTGTCAGATGAAGAAAAGACTCTCGTAGCGCGTGCGCGTCGAATCCAATTCTTCTTATCACAAAACTTCCACGTAGCGGAACAATTTACAGGACAACCAGGTTCTTATGTGCCAGTTGAAGAAACCATCAAAGGATTTGCTGAGATTTTAGAAGGTAAATACGATGATCTTCCTGAAGAAGCCTTCCGAAGTGTAGGTCGAATCGAAGATGTAATTGAAAAAGCAAAAGCACTAGGTTATTAATAAGCAACCATAGAGAAAGAGGGGAACCTCATGGATCAATTTTTAACGGTTAATGTGGTGACACCTGCTGGTTTGGTGTATGAACACCATGCCAAAATCGTGGTTGCACGAACGACAGATGGAGAAATCGGGATCTTACCGCAACACGCGCCGATCATCGTGCCTTTGGCTATCGATGAAGTTCGAGTGAAACGGATCGATTCCGATACTCACGTCGATTGGATCGCTGTCAATGGCGGAATCATGGAAGTGCGGGACAATGTAGTTTCAATTGTAGCCGATAGTGCTGAACGTGATCGTGATATCGATGTTTCTCGTGCTGAACGTGCCAAACAGCGTGCCGAAAAGCAAATCGAAGAAGCAAAACAAGTGGAAGATATCGACCAATTACGACGTGCGACTGTTGCTTTGCATCGTGCAATCAATCGAATCAATGTGTCAAAACATTCCTAAGCGAAGACCAGTGGTCTTTGCTTTTTTTTATCTCAAAAACGTTTTAAAGTCTTTTTAAAGTCTTCCAATGAAAGTTTCAAGAAAGAATATTTTGGCTCTTTTAAATTTTGTGGTATGATAGTAACGTTCAGATGTGAAAAGGAGAATCGAGGATGCAAGTTTACGGAGTAGATGCGATTATTCGTATCGTCAGTCATTTAGCATTTATCTATTTAGCGTTTTGGGCGTTGCAGTCTTTGCGGATCGATGCTTTTTTTAAAGCCTTACAAACGACGCAAATACGGATGGTCATGGTCTTTTTAGCAATTGCTTTAGGCTATACTGCTAGCACTTTTTTCCTTGAACTGATTGCATTATGCCGTAATTTATTTTTAATAGGTTTTTAAGAAATTCAATAATACATGCAGGTTGTGCGATTGTATGCTATAATTGTCAAGATTTTGTGTATGATTCAACTGCATTATTTGGAGGGAACAAAATGGAAGAGATTATCGTTCAAGGTGGTAATCGTTTAATTGGAACTGTCAAGGTTGAAGGTGCAAAGAATGCCGTTTTACCTATTTTAGCAGCAAGTTTGTTAGCAGAAGAAGGAACAACGACTTTAGAGAATGTACCGATTTTATCTGATGTTTTGACAATGAATGAAGTGATCCGTCATTTAAACGTCGAGATTGCTTTTGATCAATCAAAAAATACCATTACAATGGATGCTTCCCGCGAATTAGCTATTGAAGCACCGTATGAATATGTTAGTCAAATGCGTGCGTCAATCGTTGTTATGGGACCTTTATTAGCCAGAAATGGTCATGCGAAAGTTGCAATGCCAGGAGGTTGTGCTATTGGCAAACGACCAATTGATCTGCATCTCAAAGGATTCCAAGCTCTGGGAGCTGAAATTATTCAAAAAGATGGCTACATAGAAGCGATTGCTAGTGAGTTAAAAGGAAATACGATCTACCTTGATTTTCCGAGTGTAGGCGCTACTCAAAACATCATGATGGCAGCAGTCAAAGCCAAAGGAACGACGATCATTGAGAACGTCGCTCGAGAGCCTGAAATCGTAGATTTAGCGAACATTTTAAATAAAATGGGCGCAAAAGTCTTTGGTGCTGGGACAGAAACCATGCGCATTGAAGGCGTCGACCATTTGCATGCGGTCTCTCATGCGATCGTACAAGACCGTATTGAAGCAGGAACTTTCATGGTAGCTGCTGCAATGACAGAAGGCGATGTGATTATCAAAGATGCAATTTCTGAACACAATCGTCCACTGATTTCAAAATTAACTGAAATGGGTGCTAAAATCACTGAAGTTCCAGAAGGGATTCGGGTAGTTGGACCTAAAACAATCAAAGCAACTGATGTAAAAACGATGCCTCATCCAGGTTTCCCAACAGATATGCAAGCGCAAATGACTGCGATTCAAATGTTGGCTGATGGGACTAGCATCGTGAATGAAACGGTTTTTGAAAATCGCTTCCAACATTTAGAAGAAATGCGCCGTATGAACGGTCATGTTAAAATTGACGGAAACATCGCTGTGATCGAAGGCGGCCACGAATTACAAGGCGCGCTAGTTTATGCAACGGATCTACGAGCGGCAGCAGCTTTGATTTTATTAGGCTTGCGTTCAAACGGATTGACTCGTGTCCGTAATCTGAAGTATCTTGACCGTGGCTATTATAAATTCCACGAAAAATTGCAACAGTTAGGTGCTTCTGTTGAGCGGGTAACAACTTCTGAAAAAACAGCACCAGTAACCGTTTAAAGAGGAGATGCGACCTTGAAGCTTAATCGATATATTTTAACTAGTTTGGTAAAAATTTTGTTGGTTATCTTATTGGCGATCCTGCTCTTTATTGCCGGCACTATGATCGGCTATGGTATCATTGGAGACGGTATGCCGTTAAAAGTGTTCTCGCCTCATCTATGGAACCATATATTGGACTTCATGAAGTAAACAAAGCTGAAACTAGAATGGAGCACATTGCTTTATTCTAGTTTTTTTCAATTCTATAAATAGAAGAGAGAGGAGTATGAGATGTGAGCAAGCTTTTGATTGGATTTGTTCGGCTGTATCAGCGATTCATCTCTCCCTTATTTCCCCCTAGCTGTCGCTATTATCCTACGTGTTCGTCCTATATGATTCAGGCGATCCAAGTACATGGGGCAGGTAAAGGAAGTTTGATGGGAATCTCGCGAATTTTACGTTGTCATCCCTTTGTAAAAGGGGGAATCGACTACGTACCTCAGCGCTTTACACTAAAACGAAATACCCAAGATCAGGAGCAGCCTACTTATCACTATCGCAAAAAATAAACCCTTCAAACTGCAGGGGTAGGCAGGAATGAACGGAGTAAAGGAGCAAAACGATGATTCGAGCTTTATCACCAAAAGAATCTTTGCCATGGCCGCTATTACTGGATGCTGATCCAGAAAAAGAAGCGGTAGATCGATACATACAAGCCAGTGAGATTCTTGTTTTTGAAAATGAGCAGCAGATCGTAGGAGTGATTGTTTATCAACTGCAAACAGCAGGATGGGAAATCATGAATGTTGCTGTTGCACCGGAAGCACAGAATCAAGGAATCGGTGGTCGTTTACTGACCGCAGCGTTAAGTAAGATTGCTGCAACAAAAACTACGGAAACTCTTTGTGTAACTATCAAAACTGGTAATCTTCCTTCCGCAGCGTTAACACTTTATAAAAAAATGGGTTTCATTGAAAAAAAAGTAGTCAAAAACTATTTTGTCGATCATTACAAAGAGCCCATTTGTGAGAACGGCATTCTACTTACTGATCAAGTGATTTTAGAGAAAATTCTCTAAAAAGCATCTCGCGCACTTTGACTTCATTTGAAAAATGGGTTTTGTCCGCCATTCATGTTACTCTGAATCAAATCATTTAGAGCGCGTTATTGTCCTTTTCAACGAAATCAACAGAAATCGCTTTCTTAACTGAGGAAAGTACAGTAAAATAAGGGAGACAACTGAGTGAGAAAGGAATGTTGAGATGACATTACTAGTATTTGATATGGGCGGTTCTGCAGTGAAATATGGATTATGGCAGGACGAACAATTAAGTGACAAAGGACAATTTGCGACGCCTGATACTTGGCAAAAAATGAAAGAAGAGCTCAAAGCAATTCGAGATAGCATTAAAAAACCTCTTGAAGGCGTTGGCATTAGTGCGCCAGGAGCGGTGAATGTTGCACAGCAGCAGATCAATGGGATCAGCGCCATTCCATATATTCACGGATTTAATATTTTCGCTGAATTGGAAGCGTTATTTCAATTGCCAGTCACTATTGAGAATGATGCCAATTGTGCCGGAATGGCAGAATTTTATCAAGGCGCTGGGAAAGATTTTGACACGGCAGCATTCATCGTGATTGGTACTGGGGTCGGCGGAGCACTTTTTCAACAAGGAAAACTGATCAAAGGCGCCCATCTTTACGGCGGCGAGTTTGGTTTGATGGTTCTTGATAAAGGCAAATCTTTTTCACAGTTAGGGACGGCTGTTCAAATGGCTTGGCGTTATTGTGACCGAATCGGTGTGGACCGCAAAACGATCAGTGGCGAGGAAGTCTTTCGTCGAGCAGAAGAAGGTGATATTATCGCCAAAGAAGAGGTAGACAAATTTTATCGCTATTTGACTGAAGGGTTATTCAGCATCCAATTTGCTTTTGACCCTGAAGTATTGATTATTGGTGGCGGAGTCAGTGCAAAAGCAGGATTGTTGCCAGAAATCAATCAACGAATGAAGAAAATGCTGGCAGCACAAGACTTAAATGACTTTGTTCCACTGATTAAGCTTTGTGATTATCGAAACGATGCCAATCTAGTTGGAGCGGCAGCTAATTTCACCGCACAAGTGCTGAATTGATTCAGCGCATTGTTGCTGCCATTTTTTTCAATTTTAAACATAAACCTTGAATCAACAGATACACAAGTTGTGATCACTTTGGAAGAGTGGTCACAACTATTTTTTTCGGAAATCGATTACAATCGCGACGCATCAATCTTTATTTTTTTTAAAATAATTTAAAGTATCTGAATAAAGAAAATATTCTGATAATTCGTTGACATTTTCCCTATTATTAAGTATATTTGATAACATATCCATGGGAGTAGGGGAGGAATAATGATGAAAAAGAAATTTGCATTTTTATTTGCTAGTTTATTTTTATTATCGGCTTGTAGTGCGGGACCAACTGGTGGTTCCACTAGCGGTAGCGGTTCTGCTAGCGGTGGCAACAAACAAGAAGGTGATACGATCAAAATTGGTGTCAATTTAGAATTATCGGGTGCTGTTGCAGCTTATGGAACGGCGGAAAAAGAAGGAATTGATCTGGCGGTTGAAGAAATCAATGAGAGTGGCGGTATCTTAGGAAAACAAATTGAAATTGTTTCAAAAGATAACAAATCTGACAATAATGAGTCAGCGACAGTCGCAGCCAATTTAACGACCAATGATAAAGTAGTAGCAATGATCGGGCCAGCAACTTCAGGTGCGACGAAGGCGGCATTGCCAAATGTCACCAAAGCACAAGTTCCGTTAGTGACACCTTCCGGAACAGATGATGCGATTACTGTCAGCAGTGACAAAGTTCAAGGATTTGCTTTCCGTTCTTGTTTCCAAGACAGTTTCCAAGGAACGATCTTAGCAAAATATGCTGCAGACAACTTGGATGCTAAAAAAGCAATTATTTTAGGCGATAATTCCAGCGACTATGCGAATGGATTATCAGCAGCCTTTAAAGATAGCTACAATGGCGACATTGTACTCGAAGAGAATTTCACAGAAGGTGACAAAGATTTCCAAGCGGTGTTGACGAAAATCAAAAATGCTGACTTTGATGTATTGTTCATTCCTGGCTACTACACCGAAGCTGGTTTGATTATCAAGCAAGCCCGAGAATTAGGAATCGATCAGCCAATTATTGGTGCGGATGGCTTTGGTGATGAAAAAATGGTCCAAACAGCAGGAGCGGAAAATGTATCGGATGTTTATTATACAGGACACTTCTCAACTAAAGCTCCTGCCAATGACAAGGTAGAACCTTTTGTCGAAGCATTCAAAGCAAAGTATAGCAAAGAACCTTCCGCATTTAATGCATTGGCATACGACGCTGTCTACATGATCAAACAAGCCATTGAAGATCAAGATTCAGCAGACTCAACTGCGATTGCTGAAGGACTATCTGCTTTGAAAAACTTCCAAGGTGTGACGGGAGAGATCACCATGGACAAAAATCATAATCCAGAAAAATCAGCAGTTGTATTAGGACTAACTGAAGGTAAAGAAACGTCAGCTGATACAGTAAATCCTTAAATAGAAGGACCGTTCTTTACACGATCAAATAGGGACTGAGACAAAGTCGAAGGTAAGCGAACAAAATGATGAACGATAAATGAAAAAGTCGTAAATCTGTGATCCTATCAATCATGACAGATACTCATTTGACTCGTTGCTGCAGACTTCTGTCGCGGTTCCTTTTTCTTAGACAAGTATCAAGAATTTAAGGTATTGGAAGTGAAAACATGGAAATGATGATCCAACAACTAATCAACGGTTTATTTCTAGGTAGTATCTATGCCTTATTAGCGTTAGGCTACACGATGGTTTACGGCATCATTAAACTGATCAACTTTGCTCATGGTGAAGTGTATATGATCGGCAGTTTTATTGGTTATTTTTTGATCAATCAATGGAATCTGGGCTTTTTTCCTGCACTATTCATCTCAATGATCGCTAGTGCAGCGTTAGGCGTGACGATCGAGTTTCTGGCCTATCGCCCACTCCGGAATTCCACCCGGATCTCGGCTTTGATCACCGCTATCGGTGTTTCCTATTTATTGCAAAATGTCATGATTTTTTTCTTTTCACCAGATGTCCGACCATTTCCACAAGCCATTGCCCGCAAAACTTATAGTATTGGTTTTGTGGAGGTAAGTAACATACAATTATTGATTTTAGCAGTCTCATTGGCGTTAATGATCCTTTTACAGCTAATCGTCAAGAAAACCAGAATGGGAAAAGCGATGCGTGCTGTTAGCGTGGATGCGGATGCCGCACGGTTGATGGGGATCAATGTCAATCGGACGATTTCCTTCACATTTGCTCTTGGTTCTGCGTTAGCAGCTGCTGGTGGGATGTTAATTGGATTGTATTACAATTCGATCGATCCTACGATGGGGGTTGTGCCGGGACTAAAATCTTTTGTTGCGGCTGTATTAGGCGGTATAGGGATCATTCCTGGGGCAGCATTAGGTGGCTTCGTGATCGGACTAATTGAAACAGTTGCTACTGCATTAGGTTTTTCTGATTATAAAGATGCTTTAGTCTATGTCATTTTAATAATTATATTGTTGGTCCGTCCGGCAGGAATATTGGGCAAGAACCTGAAAGAGAAAGTGTAGGTGTCAGTGATGAAAAAGAATTTGAAATACAACATTACTTGGTTAGCACTCGCCGCTGTTATCTACTTTGGTTTGTTTGCAGCTTATAACGGCGGATTGATCAATCTATTTTCAGACGCGATTATCGTCAATATCGGAATCAATATTATTTTAGCAGTAGGGCTAAATTTAATTATTGGTTTTTCGGGACAATTTTCTTTAGGTCATGCAGGTTTTATGGCGATTGGTGCTTACGCAGGGGCAATTTTAACAGCCAACAATCCTACATTTGGCGGATTTCTTTCTGGTCTGATCGTGGGGATGTTCGTTTCGGGGCTGATCGCACTAGTTGTCGGGATTCCAACATTGCGCTTGAAAGGAGACTACTTAGCGATTGCAACGTTAGGTGTTTCAGAGATTATCCGTATCTTATTAGTCAATTTACGAGGATTGACGAATGGACCTGCAGGGATATTCGGGTTACCGCAATTCAGTAATTGGCAAATCGTCTTTCTTTTTGCTGTCGGCTCCATCTTGGTGGTCTCTAATTTTATCCATAGTGGACCAGGACGAGCAACATTAGCGATACGAGAAGATGAGATCGCTGCGGAAGCAATGGGGGTCAATACAACGAAATACAAAGTGATTGCTTTTGTGATGGGTGCTGTCATGGCTAGTATTGCCGGTACATTATATGCAAGTTATCAACAATCGGTATTTCCGAAAGATTATGGCTTTATGAAATCGATCGATGTCTTGATCATCGTTGTGTTTGGCGGGATCGGTAGTACGACAGGAGCAGTGGTTTCAGCGGTCGTATTAGGTATATTGAATATGTACTTACAAGGCTTCTCAGATTTGCGCATGATTATTTACGCACTGGCATTGATCGCCATTATGATTTTCAAGCCAAGTGGACTTTTGGGAACTTGGGAATTTTCTGTGAAGCGCATCTTTGATAAATTTACAAAAAAGGGGGATGACACGAATGCCTCTATTGGAAGTTAAGAAGCTGACTAAGAACTTTGGTGGTTTGGCGGCAGTTTCACATGTCGATTTACATTTAGAAACTAATGAACTAGTTGGCCTGATTGGTCCGAATGGTGCAGGGAAAACGACACTCTTCAATCTGCTGACAGGCGTCTATGAACCAAGTGAAGGCGACGTTCTTTTAGAAGAACAAGGACAATCCAAGCGATTAAATGGGGAGAAGCCCTATCATATCGCAGCTATGGGATTATCCCGAACCTTCCAAAACATTCGGTTGTTCAAAGATCTTACAGTGATGGACAATGTTCTGATTGCCATGAACAGCAAACAAAAAGAAGGCTTTTTTATGAGTGTGTTGCGGTTGCCAAAGTTTTATCACAAAGAGGCTGCAATGAAAGAGAAAGTCATGGAATTATTGCGTATCTTTGACTTAGAAAATAAAAGCCAAACACTAGCAAAAAATCTTCCTTACGGTGAACAACGACGTCTTGAGATCGTTCGGGCATTGGCTACTGAACCAAAGATCCTTTTTCTTGATGAGCCAGCCGCCGGGATGAACCCTCAGGAAACAGCGGAACTGACTAAATTGATCTACCGTATCCAAAAAGACTTTCAACTGACGATTTTATTGATCGAACATGACATGAGTTTAGTCATGGAGGTTTGTGAACGCATCTATGTACTGGAATATGGGCAAGTGATTGCTCATGGAAAGCCAGAAGAGATCAAAAATGATCCGCGAGTGATCGAAGCCTATTTAGGAGGGGAACTCTAATGCTGCGTATTGAAAATTTAAGTGTCCATTACGGCATGATCCAAGCGGTTCATGATGTTTCCTTTGAAGTCAATCAAGGAGAGATCGTCTCGTTGATCGGTGCCAATGGTGCAGGGAAAACGACAATTTTGCGGACGATTTCCGGTCTGATCCGACCCTCTAAAGGCACGATTCTCTTTGAAGGCAAACCCATCCAAAAAGAAGCTCCACAAAAAATCGTTGCTAATGGATTATCACAAGTACCTGAAGGACGTCACGTTTTTCCAGGACTCTCCGTTCAAGAAAACCTTGAGATGGGCGCTTTTTTGCGAAAAGACAATCAAGTCAAAGAGGACTATCAGCAGGTCTTCACGAAATTTCCTGTCCTAAAAGAACGACTAAGTCAAGATGCTTCAACGTTATCAGGAGGAGAACAGCAGATGTTGGCAATGGGACGTGCACTGATGTCCAAGCCTCGGTTGCTTTTACTCGATGAACCATCCATGGGCCTAGCCCCAATATTCATCAAAGAGATCTTCTCGATTATCCAAGAAATCAAACAGCAAGGAACGACCGTTTTATTGATTGAGCAGAATGCCAAAATGGCTTTGTCCATTGCTGACCGCGGGTATGTTCTAGAGACTGGCAAAATCGTCTTGCAAGGAAGCGGGCAAGAGTTATTGGAAAGTGATGAAGTCAAGAAAGCCTATCTAGGCGGTTAATAGCTTACAACAAGGAGGATGAAAAATGAGTGTACGTGATTTTATGACCAAGAATGTCATCACTGTTCATTCGGCAATGCCAATATTTGATGCGATAGACTTAATGAAAAAACATGACATCCATCGATTGCCGGTTGTTGATCAGCAACGGTTAGTTGGCCTGATTACAGAAGGCACGATTGCAGAAGCAATGCCTTCAAAAGCGACAAGTTTAAGTGTTTATGAAATGAATTATTTATTAAACAAAACGACTGTAGCAGATATCATGCTGAAGAAAGTGACCACCATCAAACCGGAGGCGCTGCTAGAAGACGCGATTGCAGTCATGCGAGAAGAAAATGTCGGTGTGTTGCCTGTTTTAGCAGATGACGAACTAGTAGGGATCATTACGAATAATGATATCTTTGATGCTTTCTTGAAGATCACAGGTTATTATGAGGGCGGTACAAGAGTAGCTCTTGAGATTATTGATGACCACAGCGGTGTCTTAGCGGAAATCACGCAGTTATTAACAGATCATCAATTAAGTATTTTAACGATCGTGGTCAATCGAATGGCTTTGAAAACGATCGTAGAGATTCAAGTTGAATCCAGACAAGTGTCAGAAATCGAGAAAATTTTTGCCAATGCTGGGTATACGGTATTGAGTGCGGTATTGACCAATCAAAAATAAGCAAAAATCATGCAAACACAATCAGTGATTGCATGATTTTTTTCTGGATGAATGGTTGACTAGATTTGCTTTTGCTTTGCGGTGTTTTCTGGTAGAATAAACAAGGTATCTGAAAGAGGTGAGTATGATGTCGAAAAAAAATAAAGATATTGAAGTCCGTGTGGAAGAAACCGTTAAGGTGATCCAAGGAAAAGAATATGAAGTCCATCAACTAGTATTAGGGAAAAAAGTGATTGGTGAAATTCTCGCATCCGGTCCGAAAGAATTCCAAAGCTTTCTGGGCGAAGAAGATTTAGGTGCAAGCCGAACTTTGGATGCAGCAATTGAAACGATTTTGCGCCAATGGAACTTACATGAATAATTTCTTAAAAAAAATGACATTTTTCTCTTGCAATTTGTTATATTTTTAGGTATTATAACTGAGTCAGGTTTTTTAAAAGCCGTTTGGAGGAGTAGCGAAGTGGCTAAACGCGACGGACTGTAAATCCGTTCCTTCGGGTTCAGTGGTTCGAATCCACTCTCCTCCACCATTGGGGTATAGCCAAGCGGTAAGGCAACGGACTTTGACTCCGTCATGCGTTGGTTCGAATCCAGCTACCCCAGTCAGTGAACAATCAAGAGAAGTCAGCAAGCATGTCTTGCTGACTTTTCTTCGTTATTTATAGCAAATTTCTAAGGGTTAAAAGTTGAAGATTTTTTTTATTTACGATAGGCTATAGGTAAATAACTCAGGAGATGAGAAGATGAAATTTAAATTGAATCTAAAAGAAAAAGTCACCGAAGCAGCTGAACATGTGTATGATGTTGTCAAACGTGAAGATTATGCTATTCGTATTGCACCAAAAGGTATCAAAGTTACACAATTGCGTAAAACAAAAGATACGATCAAATGGCGTTCAAAGAATCATTGATTGCGAAAAGACATTGAGTAAAACAGCCCAATAACAAATAAACCGGACAAGAGTTGTCACCCGTTTCACGTTTTCCTGATTTCTGAGAGGAAGTACTGGGAGAAGCAACTCTGGTTCGGTTTTTTGATTTATACGATATACTCTCCTTCTCGTATGTTACCCTTCGATTTCGATACCGAGAACGGTTAAGTGTCCATTGGCGACTAATTTAATGACCAGTTTAGCTAGTTGGTCAGGAGTCATTTGACTATCGGCAGTAAGCCACCAGTGCAGAGTACCAACAAAAATCGATGTCATATATTCAATAACGAAATCCAGCGGTACTTCGATGGAGCTTTCTGTAATTTTTAATTTTGAAAAAATATGGTCATATTGTTCATAGAGAATCTCCGCGATTCGTTGCCGGACTAATTCGATGGCTGCGCCATCCATGATGGTCAGATAAAAAAAGCGATTGTCCTGAATGTGCTGATAGATTTTTGTCATCGCAAGTTCGACTCGTTTGATCTTGATTCGATTTCCCTGGACTAAATCTTCAAGGGACAAAATCGAAGTAAAGGAGTCGATTGCCATATCAAAAATTTTTTCATATAAATCTTGTTTGTCTTTATAATGAGCATAGAATGTCGCACGATTGATCATGGCTTCGTCGGCAATATCTTGGACAGTCACTTGATCGTAGCCTTTATGCTCTACGAGTCGGATAAAAGCCTCCATGATATGTTTATTCGTGCGTTGAACCCGCAAATCAACTTTTTTCATTTTTGTGAACTTCCTCTCAATTTAAACGACATTTTTACCGTTCCTGTTGCTTATCCCACACATCCCATGAATCTGTTTGTTGAAATGTCAATAGATTGTTCTTAAAATAGACATAAGTATTATAACAAACAGTTTGTAAGATAATCAACAAAGTGTTGGATAAAGCGGAGGCACCCTATGAAAAAATTAAGTGCTGGTATCGATGTAGGATCGACGACTGTCAAAATGGTGGTCTTGAATGAAAAAAAGCAGACCCTCTTTGCCAAGTATGAACGCCACTATTCGGATATCAAAACTGCCACAAAAAAAGTTTTACTGGAAGCTCAGGAAGTCATCGGTAATCAACAGGTCGCACTAGCAATCACTGGCTCTGGAGGGATGGGACTGGCCGAAGTTTTAGCGATCCCTTTCGTGCAAGAGGTCATTGCCTGTACTAAAACAGTTGAGACACTGATTCCTGAAACAAATGTTGCCATTGAATTAGGGGGAGAAGATGCCAAAATCACCTTTTTTGAAGGGGCGTTGGAACAACGAATGAATGGTAGCTGTGCAGGTGGGACGGGTGCGTTTATCGATCAAATGGCGGTATTGTTGAAAACCGATGCTAATGGTGTAAATGATTTAGCGAAAAATTATCAAACGATCTATCCTATCGCTTCCCGTTGCGGGGTATTCGCAAAAACAGATGTGCAACCTTTGATCAATGAAGGAGCAGATAAAGCCGACATCGCCGCCAGTATTTTTCAAGCAGTGGTCAATCAGACGATTGCAGGGTTAGCTGCTGGTCGTAAAATCAAGGGGAAAGTGGCTTTTTTAGGTGGCCCCCTTTATTTCATGTCTGAACTACGGCGCCGCTTTGTGGAGACACTGCAAATTGCTGAAGAAGACATTATTTTTCCAGAAAATCCCCAGCTGTTTGTTGCGATCGGCGCCGCTTTATATGGAGAAGAAACAGCTCAACTCAATACATTATTAGCCCGGTTATCAACCGATGATTCAGCGAAATTGCAACCGTCTCACACATTGGCGCCGCTATTTGCTACGGAAGAAGAGCTCGCAGTTTTTAGACAGCGTCATGGCCAATCTTCGGTGGAAGAAAAAAAACTTGCTTCTCATACAGGAGCAGCCTTTCTCGGTATCGATGCGGGTTCAACGACAACGAAAGTCGTATTGATCGACGAAGTGGGTAGGATTCTTTACTCTTTTTATGGCAACAATGAAGGGCAGCCATTGGAAACCACCATGCGGGTATTACAGGAAATGTATCAGCAGATGCCACCAGCTGTGTTTATTGGGAAAGCTGCGGTCACAGGATATGGAGAACAGTTGATCAAAAATGCACTGAAAATTGACATTGGTGAAGTTGAAACGATGGCTCATTATAAAGCCGCCGAACATTTCCAACCGGGGGTCGATTTTATTTTAGACATTGGCGGGCAGGATATGAAGGCCATGACTATCAAAGATGGTGCGCTCTCTTCGATCCAGCTGAATGAAGCTTGTTCCTCAGGCTGCGGGTCCTTTATTGAAACCTTTGCGCGTTCGCTGAAATACGAAGTCAAAGAATTTGCGTTAGCAGCCACTACTGCCAAGAATCCAGTCGATCTTGGTTCTCGCTGTACGGTATTCATGAATTCAAAAGTGAAACAAGTCCAAAAAGAAGGTGCATCTGTCGGGGATATTTCTGCGGGTCTCTCCTATTCTGTGATCAAAAATGCCTTGTATAAAGTGATCAAAATTCGTCGCCCAGAAGATCTAGGCGAAAAAATCGTCTGCCAAGGAGGAACTTTTTATAATGAGGCGGTGTTACGAGCCTTTGAAAAAATCAGCGGCAGGGAAGTCGTGCGGCCGTCAATTGCTGGCTTGATGGGGGCTTATGGTGCAGCACTGATCGCGTTAGAAAATTACGGGATTGGTGAAGTCACAACCTTGCTTTCAAGTGATGAATTGAGTCAATTTACTGCTGAAAAAGAATTCACTCATTGCGGGTTATGTGAAAATAATTGTATGCTGACTGTCACTTTATTCTCGGATGGACGCAAATTTATTACCGGAAATCGCTGCGAGCGGGGTGCCAGCATCAAAATCAAAAAAGAAGAGCGCAAGATAAATTTAGTCGATTACAAATACCGCCGCTTGTTTAAGTATCGCCCGCTTCGCAAAAAAGAAGCGTCTCGTGGGCGTATCGGCATTCCTCGTGTATTGAATCTATATGAAAACTATCCGTTATGGCATACTTTTTTTACAGAACTGGGCTTTCGCGTTGAATTGTCCCCACGATCAAACAAAGAATTGTATGAGAAAGGTATCGAGACGATTCCAAGTGATACCGCTTGTTATCCGGCCAAAATCGCTCATGGACATATTCAAGCGTTGATCGACCAAGGGGTCCCATTGATTTTTTATCCAGGAATTATTTTTGAAAGACCAGAAACAGCGCAGGCTGAGAATCATTTCAACTGTCCCATCGTACAAAGCTACCCAGATGTTATTCGCAACAATCTGGATGATATCCGCGCTGGTCGTGTGGATTATCGTAACCCGTTTCTAAATTTGGCAGACGAAACTTCAATGGTCAAAGTGTTGTCAGAAGAATTTCAAGATTTGGGTATCACTGAGACAGAGATCGCGCACGCATTGCGGCTTGGTTTTGAAGAATTGGATCAATTTAAGCTAGATGTTTGTCAGCAAGGGGAAAAAACCTTACGGATGCTGACCGAAACCAATCAGCGGGGCATCGTACTTTCTGGCAGACCCTATCATTTGGATCCGGAGATCAATCATGGGATCGCGGAAGTGATTACCCAAGAGGGCTTTCATGTATTAACAGAAGATAGCATTGCGCATTTGGGAAATGTCGGTCATTTACGGGTCGTTAATCAGTGGGTTTACCATTCTCGTTTATATGCCGCAGCACGGGTCGTCGCTAAAAGCAAGCAGTTGGAATTGGTCCAACTAAACTCATTTGGTTGTGGAATCGACGCCGTCACAACAGATCAAGTAGAAGAGATTATGGAACAATATGGCAAATTGTACACTGTATTGAAAATCGATGAAGGGGCTAATTTAGGCGCCATTCGGATCCGTTTACGTTCTCTTAAGGCAGCTGTCAATGAAAGGGAGAAAAACCATTTCATTCCTACTCAACGTTTTGAAGAACCAGCCAAGATCACATTTACTAAAGAAATGCGTAAACAACATACTTTGTTATTACCCATGCTAAGCCCAATCCATCAAAGCGTGTTAGTCGATGTGGCACTGCAAGCTTCGGGAT
This sequence comes from Enterococcus sp. AZ091, assembly GCF_051714805.1. Taxonomy (NCBI): domain Bacteria; kingdom Bacillati; phylum Bacillota; class Bacilli; order Lactobacillales; family Enterococcaceae; genus Enterococcus; species Enterococcus sp. AZ091. The sequence continues at coordinate 1,378,155 of NZ_JBIOSO010000001.1, forward strand.
ACAATGTGATCTGCTTGCCGGCGGATGATCGAGAAGCAGTCAATGTGGGCCTGCGTTTCGTAAATAACGATGCTTGCTATCCAGCCATTATTTCCATCGGTCAATTGATCGAAGCACTCCAAAGTGGAAAATATGACTTGCAAAACACTAGCGTATTGATGACACAAACGGGCGGGGGATGTCGGGCAACCAATTATATCCCGCTGCTGCGTAAAGCATTGAACGAGGCGGGTTTTCCACAAGTTCCCGTCGTTTCGGTCTCCATGGGAAATCAAGGCGTGGAGTCAAATCCTGGCTTTAAGTTTACATTACCAATGCTCAAACGCGTGGCTGTTGCATTTTTGTATGGAGATTTATTTGAACGAGTTGTTTATCGAACGCGGCCTTATGAAGCCATCTCTGGTTCTGTAGATCGGCTTCATGAAACGTGGCTTAAAAAAGTTGAAAAAAATGTACGCAACGGTTCTTTTACTTTGTTCAACCACAACATGAAAAAAATCATTGCCGATTTTGATACGATTGATCTGCAGGACATCGTGAAACCAAGAGTCGGTGTGGTAGGCGAGATTTTAGTGAAATACTCTCCTACAGCGAATAACGATATCGTGAGACTTTTGGAAGCAGAAGGGGCGGAAGCGGTAGTACCAGACATGGTTGGTTTTATGAATTATTCGCTTTATAATCAGATTTGGCGCTATCAAAACCTAGGAATGGCCAAAAAAAGCAAATGGATCGCTGAATTTGCCATTGGATTGATCGAACGGATCCAAAAACCGATGGACCGTGCGTTGCGGGCTTCTCAGCGATTTGAAGGATTACACTCGATTTATCAATTAGCAGATGATGCTAGCAAAATCTTATCTATTGGTAATCATACGGGTGAAGGGTGGTTTTTGACTGGTGAAATGATTGATCTATTGAAATCTGATGTGACTAATATCGTTTGCATGCAGCCTTTTGGTTGTTTGCCAAATCATGTGGTCGGCAAGGGTGTAATCAAAGAACTGCGGCACCAATATCCTAAAGCCAATATTGCTGCGATTGATTATGATCCTGGAGTCTCCATGGTCAATCAATTGAATCGGATTCGTTTAATGTTGGCAACGGCCAATAAAGCTTTGCAAAGCAGCAACTAACATTCAGCGCTTTAACTATCCAATAAGACTGTACCAATTTGAGGGAACTTTTTTTCTTATTTTGTCTTTTGCAAGAAGAACAGAATGAAAAAAAGGATTTTTCCCTTAAATTGACAGTCTTTTTAGTTTTTTCATTGGTTATTTAGGTATATACCAGTTATAATAGAAACTGAATGGAGGAATAGACTATGGCAGAGAACTTACCCGTATACATACAGATACATGATCAAATCAAAGCAAACATCGAGAATGAAACCTACAAAATCGGTGACCGTTTGCCTTCTGAGCGCGAGTTAGCGAAACAATTCGGTGTTAGTCGCATGACATTGCGCCAAGCTATTCAGACACTAGCCGACGAAGGGATTTTGGAAAGAAAAATCGGATCAGGAACTTATGTGGCTCGTCAGAAAGTACAGGAGAAAATGAGCGGAACCACGAGTTTTACTGAGATCATGCGCTCACTTGGACGGGTGCCTTCTAGTAAAGCAGTGGCCTACTTCTTGACAGCCCCAAGTTCGAGTGAAATGGAAAAGTTGCAATTAGAAGGACATGAGACGATTTTACGGATGGAACGCATTCGTTATGCAGATGATGTACCTATTTGTTTCGAAGTGGCGAGTATTCCAGAGAAATTGATTCACAATTTTAGTAAAGAAGAAATCATCTCATCTTTGTATCATGTGTTAGAAGAAAAGGGCGGTCATAAGATCGGAGCTGCCTCACAAACGATCTCAGCAATGATTGCTTCGGAGCAAATCGCTGATTACTTGCAAATCAAACGCGGGGATGCAATTTTAAGAATGCGGCAAATTACCTGTTTTGAAAACGGACAACCATTTGAATACGTGCGTACACAATACGTAGGGAATCGTTTTGAATTTTATTTAGAAAAATAAGACAGGAAATAGAAAATTATATTGACCAAAGTGAAAGACAAAAGTGAAAGCTAGTAAACGAGGTGAAAGAGTAGCAAGAATTGTCAGAAATGATGCCTCAAGCAGATTCATGAGGCATCGCTTGACAGTAGCTATCTGAACAATCATTCTGCTTCACCAGCAAGTAATGACAACACAAATTCGATCTGTTTCTCAGGAAATCGGTCGTTCCACATAGCTGACAGGGCCGTGTGCGATCTCTAGTTGTCCTTGTAACAGATCTGTTAGATCGGCTTCTACCGCGGACAAGGATATTTCGGGAACCATCAGCGTTACTCGGATTTTATCCGTATAGTCAATGGATGCTAAGTGAATGTTTTGGTGCTCTAAGTGATTTTGCAGCTTTCCTAGCTGAGGATAATCGATGGTCAAATAAAGTGTCTGGTTAAGTGTCCCTTCAACGATACCGATTTCCTTTAAGGCAGCGGCAACAGTGCTTGCATAAGCGCGGATCAAACCGCCAGCGCCTAATTTCGTCCCACCAAAGTAACGGGTCACAACAGCAACCACATTGATTAATTCATTTTTTTTGAGGACATCTAGCATGGGGACGCCAGCGGTACCGCTTGGTTCCCCATCGTCGCTGCTTCGTTGGATCTCATTGTTTTCGCCAATAACAAAAGCACTGCAATTATGATTGGCCTTCCAATGCTCTTTTTTGAGAGCGAGGATGAATGCTTTGGCTTCCTCTTCGGAAGTGACACGTTTAAGGGAACAAATGAATCGGGATTTCTTGATTTCTTGTTCACTTTGTCCATCCTCACGAATGGTGCGATAACTATTCTTCATAGGCTCCTCCTTTTATTTTCAGTATAGGTAATGTGGAGAAAAGTTTCAATGAAAGAAATCAGTAAAGAATAAGTGAACGGATAAAAAAGGAGGCGTTGCCATTGAGTAAACGCAAGAAATACGATATCATCACTCATTACTTAAAATCTAATGGCGGTTCTCAAGTCACATTGACTTTCACACAATTTGATGAACTGTTATTTCCGGCGACAGGGCTGCCAAAGAGTGCCCGCAAGAGCATTGATTGGTGGGCCAATGATTATCGACATCCGGAAAACGGGGCCTATGCGTGGTTGAATGCAAGATATGAAGTGGTTCACGTGAATTTAAAGAAGGAATATGTTGTTTTCAATCAATTGGTCAAGTCCAATTGGTTAATAGACAGTAAGCGTTGACAAATTTGAAACTTGTTCTATACTAGGAATAGGTAATGTTATATTATTTAAAATTTTAGGGAGTGTTCGATATGGCTAAAAAAACGATTATGTTAGTTTGTTCCGCAGGAATGAGCACCAGCTTATTAGTGACAAAAATGCAGAAAGCTGCTGATGCAAAAGGTCTTGATACAGATATTTTTGCTGTTTCCGCTTCAGAAGCAGATCAACATTTAGAAAGCAAAGATGTGAACGTTTTATTATTAGGCCCTCAAGTTCGTTTCATGAAAGGCGATTTTGAAAAACGTTTAGCACCAAAGGGAATCCCATTGGAAGTTATCAACATGGCTGACTATGGTATGATGAATGGTGAAAAAGTGTTGGATCAAGCATTGACATTGATTGGTGAATAAGCCCAATCCATTTTCAACGATTACTTAAGACTATTGAGTAGAACCTTACAGGTTTCGAGTTTCTCTGTTTTGGCAGAAAATGAGAACGAGTAAGGTTCTTTTTTTGTGGATGGCGTACTTTAATTGTGTCGAATGTCCAAGGCTTTCGAAAAAACTAGAGAATGTACCTGCTTTTGAAGGCTTGATCAGTCATATATAACGAGAGGAGGGATACGATGGAAGAAGGCGGTCGTCAAATTTTAGTATCCGAAAGGGAACGCAACAACTCCGACCAACTCAAATGTGACATTCGTCCAGCCGTCTTAATCAAAGAGGGACAAATTGAATGTCAGCGTTGTGGCAGCTGCTTCAATAAAGAGGAGGTACAACTGCCAACAGGGATTCACTATTGCCCTGCCTGCATCCATTACGGACGGGCAGATACGTCTAAAGTTTTTGTGACAGTTTCGGAACAAAGCAGCGTCAGTTTTCCGAAAATTCATTGGCCTGGTCCACTAACGGTTTTTCAAAAAAGAATCTCACAAGCGTTGGTAAGAAATTATCAACAAAAAAAAGCAACGTTGGTTTGGTCGGTAACCGGCTCTGGCAAAACGGAAATGATTTTTGAAGTGATACAAGCGGCAAGGCTGCAAGGACATCGGGTAGCTGTCGTCTCTCCGCGAATCGATGTGTGCCGCGAACTGTTCCCTCGGATCCAACAGGCATTTCCCAAAGAATCTTGTTTACTGCTTTACGGAGATTCAGAGGAAGACTATCGGTATACAGACTTGCTTGTGGCGACCATTCATCAACTGCTGCATTTTTATCGGGCATTTGATCTGATAATCGTTGACGAAGTAGATGCTTTTCCTTATGAAGGGGACCAGCAACTAAGGTTCGGGTTAATGAATGCATTGAAAGCGACCGGCTGTCTGATTTATCTAAGTGCCACACCTTCAGATGCGTTACTAAAAGAAACAACAAATTTTGCAGTGGAAAAAATGCCGCTGCGTTTTCATCAGCGACCGCTGATCGTTCCTCAACTGATTTGGTATGAAGGTTGGCGTAACGTGTATCAAACAAAAAGAAGACTACGGCGTTTATTGTTTCATCTGCAACGCCTATCTCAAACAAATTTTGTCTTAGTTTTTTGCCCAAGTATTGTTTTTATGGAACGGCTAGAAAAAGCTGTTCGATCATTCTTAAAAGAGGAGACGATAACCAGTGTTTCAGCAAAAGACCCTGCTCGAATAGAAAAAGTAGTCAAGGCGCGCAATTCAAAGTATCAGATTCTTTTCACAACTACCATCTTGGAACGAGGTGTTACCTTTGAAAATGTTTCTGTAGTGGTGATGGGAGCAGATCATCCTGTTTTTTCTAAATCAGCACTGGTCCAGATTGCTGGACGAGTTGATCGAAAAGGTCCATTCAATCATGGAGAAGTTCTCTTTTTCTATGATCAGGCAACATCAGCGATTCGTAAGGCGATCTTGGAAATCCAAGCGATGAATCGATTAGCAAAGGAGTGGCTGGCAAGTGAAGTGTAGCTGGTGCCAACAGGAGTTTGCACGAGAACTGTGGCTGCGGGAGATTTTATGGCCATTAGGAATTCCTGCTTCAGAGAAGTGTCCAGACTGTAGGAGTAAATTGCAGTTTGTTGATTTGACTAGCTGCTGCAAGACATGTTGTAATGAAAGCCAAAATTGTCGGGATTGTCGCTATTGGGGGCAACGTTATCCAAAGTTTCAGCTGCAGCATCGTGCTCTGATGACATACAATCAAGGAATGCAGGAGTGGCTCCATCAATACAAATTAATGGGCGATTTTCGTCTGCGGGCTACCTTTCTCCCAGAGATCAAGCAAGCTTTCAAAGGATTGCTCTATGATCTGGTCATCCCGATCCCCCTTTCTCATGAACGCTATCAGCAGCGTGGCTTTAATCAAGTGACAGCAGTATTACAAGCTGCCGGGATTGATTACCGATCCTTACTAAAGAAAAAGATCCATTTACCTCCTCAAGCAGCAATGACTAGAAACGAACGATTAGCAGCTCCGCAACCATTTATTATCGAAAAGGCTCAAGAAATCAAGGACAAACGTGTGTTGCTGGTGGATGATGTGTATACGACTGGACAAACAATTTATCATGCTGCAGAAGTACTTTTGACTTGCCAGCCGAAAACGATCACGTCCTTTTCTTTTGCCAGATAAGGAATTGTAAACGCTTAAAAAAATCTTAGCGATTCGCTTTCCAAATGCAAGATACTTCGATATAATAGAGTTAAGAAGAAGAAGAGAGTGGTCCTTTTCCTTCTTAGTGTGGTAGACGAAAGGGGTAATTTTTATGTTTAGATATAATGTACGTGGCGAAAATATCGAGGTAACTGAAGCGATCCGCGATTACGTTGAGAAAAAAGTAGGTAAACTAGAGCGTTATTTTAATGATGTGCCTGAAGCAACAGCGCATGTTAATTTGAAAGTATATACCGAAAAAACAGCAAAAGTTGAAGTAACCATTCCGTTACCATTCCTAGTCTTGCGTGCGGAAGAAACTTCTCCTGATCTATATGCAAGTATTGATTTGGTTGTTGATAAATTGGAACGCCAAATCCGTAAATTCAAAACGAAAATCAACCGTAAATCTCGGGAAACAGCTTTAGTGGCTCCAGACAATGGCGACTTATTCACAACGGATACAAACGAAGAAGAAACCAATGGAGCAGAACTAGACATTGTACGTACAAAACGTCTTTCTCTAAAACCGATGGATAGTGAAGAAGCCGTTTTGCAAATGAATATGCTAGGACATAACTTCTTCATTTTTGAAGATGCCGAAACAAACGGCACAAGCATTGTTTATCGCCGTAAAGACGGCAAGTATGGATTGATCGAAACCGATTGATCAAAGAATGACTTGTCGGAAATCCCCAAAAAAGTCTTTTTTGACAGAGCAGAGTGATCTGCTCTGTTTTTTTGAATAAAAAAGCTGTGATAAAAGGGGCAGTTAAACAAAATGATTCGCTGAGTGAAATAAAATTGCCCCATCAATCCTGCAGGTGTAAATCCGATCTGCGGGATCATAGGGGCAATTTCATGGCCTTTCGGCTGCTGTGTTTGCTAAAGTCTTTTTGACATAGTTCTTTGCTGAGAAATCAATAAATCGTTGGTACTAAACCACCGTCGAGTCTCAAGGCGGCTCCAGAGAAAGAGGATGCGTAAGGACTAGCAACGAAAGCTACAAAGCGTCCAATCTCTTCTGGACGAATGAGCCGTTGAATTTGAGACAGTGGGCGATGCTTTTTCATGAAATCTTCTTCCCACATGGACTCCGGCAAATCACTTTCTTGATACATCGTTTTCAGCATCGTTTCTACGCCTTCGGTCAGTGTTGAACCAGGCATGATCGTATTTACAGTGACCTGTGTCCCAGCGGTGAGTTTTGACAAACTTTTAGCCAAAGAGAGGTTCATCGTTTTTGTCATGCTGTACTGCGGCATTTCTCCAGAAGGCATAACGGCTTCTTCACTGGCAATAAAAATCACACGGCCGAAGTTTTGTTGGAGCATATGAGGCAAATAAAATTTTGCTAAAGCATTTCCCGACAAAACATTCACATGGAAAAAATGTTCCCAAACTTCATCGGTAATTTCCATGTAATCCATTGGTTCGAAGATCCCCATATTATTGACAAGAATATCTACTTTAGGGAAGTGGTCAAAAAGCTGTTGGCGAGCTGCTGCATCGGCTAGATCATATGGAGCCACTTGAGGATTCGTCTTAGGAAATTTTTCTTTTAATTCAGCAACGACAGCTTTGACACTGTCCTCTTGCCGTCCATTGACGATGACATCCGCGCCTTCTTTTGCCAGCTCGAAAGCAATTGCTTTCCCAATACCTTTCGTAGAGCCAGTGACCAGTGCTGTTTTCTTTGTTAATCCTAATTCCATTTCCTTCACTCCATTTCCTTAGTTAAAGTTAAATTGATCCGGATCGGGACCTACCCGGTGATCTTCATTCAAACGATTAAGTTCACGCATATCTTCTTCCGACAAAGAAAAATCAAAGAGTTGCTGATTTTGTTCCATTCTGTCGGGATTAACTGTCTTAACTACCAGTAAAATATCTTGCTGGATATGCCAGCGTAAGGCGATTTGTGCAGGGGATACGTGATGGCGTTGAGCCATCTTTACGAGGATCGGATGTTGGAGAATCTGACCTTGCATCAATGGAGACCAAGCTTGGATCTTGATTGCTTGTTGCTGACAATAATCACGCAGTTCTTTTTGAGCTAATTTTGGATGTAGTTCCACTTGATTTAACACAGGTTTGACTTTTGCTGCAGCGAGCAATTCCTTCAAATGATGGCTCTGAAAATTGCTGACGCCGATGGCTTTGATCTTTCCAGCTTGATGGAGGTCTTCAAGTGCCCGCCAAGATTCTTGATACGCATTTTTGCCAGGCCAGTGGAGCAAATAAAGGTCTAAATAATCCAATTGCAAAAGCGCGAGGGACTTTTCAAAAGCCGCGATCGTTTCATCGTAGGTCAAATAATTGTTCCAAACTTTAGAAGTGACAAAGAGTTCTTCTCGTGTAAGTCCCGTTGCTGCTAGTCCTTCTTTGATCCCTTGGCCTGTTCCGCTTTCATTATCATATATTTGCGCGGTATCAATCAAACGATAACCTTTTAAAATGCCGTTTTTTACAACAGCAGCTACTTCTTCATCAGGAATTTGAAAGACGCCCAAACCAAAGCCAGGAATGCTGACTTGTTCGTTCAATGTAATTGTGTCGGTTAATGAATGAATCATATAAATTTCCTCCTTGATTTTTGGTAAATATACCTTATACTAAAAAAGTTCAGATGAATAGTACCTACTTTTTTGTGCTATAGTGTCAAAAAAGTTACTTTTTTGAATTTAAAGGAAGTGTTTGAAGTATGACTCCAAAAAAATACAACATTGGTGTGGAAGCTACTATGGATGTGATCGGTGGAAAATGGAAACCGATTATTCTGTGTAATCTACGAGATGGCGCCTTGCGTCCGAGTGATTTGAAGCGACGGATACCTGATATCAGTCAAAAAATGCTGACGCAGCAACTAAGAGAGCTGGAGACAGACGGCATCGTTTTGCGAACCTCTTATCACCAAGTTCCACCAAAGGTTGTCTATTCTCTCAGCGACTATGGTCTGACATTAAGCAGCGTATTGGATGCTCTCTGTCATTGGGGAGAAATGCATGTTTCAACATTGAAAGAACAAGGCGTTGAAGTAGCGTTAGCTAGTCAAGAGGCGTAGGGAAGATCAAAAACAAAAACTAGCAATCGTCGAGTCGAGAGTCACTCAGCGATTGCTAGTTTTGCTTAAAAAAAGTGAGGTAGGAAGAGGGTTATTTCACTGAACCGGAAGTAATTCCTTGTACATAATATTTTTGCATATAGATAAAGAGTAGGGTGATTGGAATAGCGATCAGCACACAGCCAGCTGTAAAGGACATAAACAACGAATTGGCTGTTGTTTTTGTCATCATAGAATAAAGTCCGATCGCAACGGTATAGTTTTTGACGTCATCACCCATGATGATTCGAGCAAAGATGAAATCCATCCAAGGACCCATGAAGGCCATCAAAGAGGTATAGACGATAATTGGTTTTGATAAAGGCAATGTGATCTTGGTAAAAATATGCCATTTATTGGCACCATCGATCATAGCAGACTCATCTAGCGCCATTGGAATCGTATCAAAGAACCCTTTGGCAACGTAGAATCCCAGTGCCGCTCCAGCCGAATAAACCAAGATCAGCGCCAATAAGCTTTGTGTTAGGTTGAGGGCTTTTAGAATATAATAAACGGCGATCATGCTCATAAAGCCTGGGAACATATTCAATACCAAGGCAACTTTCAAGAAAGGTTTACGAAGTCTAAAGCGCAACCGTGAGAGAGAGTAGGCCATTGCGATTGTAATAAATGTAGACAAAAGACAGCTGCAGACAGCAACAAACAATGTATTCAAGAACCAGCGGACAAAAGGGTAGCTGCCGCTATCATTGGCTAATAGTTGTCGGTAATTTTCAAAAGTGAATTCTTTGGGAATGATATAAGGAACGAAGGCCCCACCTTCTCCTCTAAAACTTGTCAAAATGATCCAAACGATCGGGAATAACCAAAGAACAGAAAGAATGATCAAAATCGTATAAATCAGAAAACGGGTTTTTGACTGCCCTTGTTGGTAGCCGGATTTCTTTTTCTTTACAGACATTGTTACCCCTCCTTATAAGAATTTGTTCGCGTGTACGCAAACAGGCTAAAGACAGCAGATATGATAAAGATCAAGATACCGATTACGGAAGCTAAATTGTAATCCATCGTGTTGACTGTCAAGTTGTACAGCCACGTTACTAACAGATCGGTCGAGCCAGCACCATAGAAATTAGAGTTAGATGGGCCGCCGCCAGTCAATAAGAAAATAACATTAAAGTTGTTGATGTTGCCGATAAACTGTTGAATCAATGCGGGCATCATTACAAACAATATCTGAGGAAATGTGATGGAGCGGAAAATTTGGAATTTATTGGCGCCATCGATTTCGGCTGCTTCTAGTTGTTCCTGATCAAGATTTTGTAAGATTCCTGTTGTTACAAGCATCGTTGCTGGAATCCCGATCCACATGTTCACAAAGATAATGCTGACTTTCGCAAAGAAAGGATCGGTCAGAAACGGGATCGAAGAAGAGATCCATCCCCAATTCAGTAAGAGTGAGTTAATCGGACCAGAACCGTTTAGTAAGTTACGCATGATCAAAAGTGACACGAATTGAGGAACTGCCATCGTCAAAACAAAAATGGTGCGCCACAATTTTTTGTAACGGATCCCTTTCGCGTTGATCAATAAGGCTAAGATCACGCCGAAGAAGAAACAAGTGATCGTTGCGAGTACAGCCCATGTCAATGTCCAAGCTAGTACTGGGAAAAAGGTGGACGCCATATCACCAGTGATGACATTAGAGAAATTCTTCAATCCTACCCAAGTAAACAGATTTTTTGGGGGTAAATTTTTGTGATCATAATTGGTGAAGGCAATCGAAATCATATATAAGAGCGGTAAGATAGTAAAAAATAAGACACCAATCAATGGGATTGTCATCAATGTCGCATGAAAGCGTTCGTTCACCAGACTATGTAAATCGTCGCGTGTCGTAGGGATTTTAAGTCCTTGTTGTTTTAATTCGTACAAATGACGGGCGCTTTTCAAATTAATGATATAGAGAATAATCAAGAGTGCACAAACGAGCAGGGAAGCAATACCGAAAAGCAATAAGAGCATTGAATTGTCACCCTTTTGCAAGATTTCAATACCAAGTGCTTCGTTATAGACCAACCCTTGTTTTTGTGTTCCTAATGTTTGCAGCATCAGAAGAGCGTGGAAACCATTTCTTATGAACCAAGCGATAAAACCAACTTGTGATACGATGAAAATAATTCCTTTCAGCCATTGTTTATTGGCGAAATTAGCGCTTCCCATCAAAATAAAAGATAGCTTTGTCGCTAGATCGCCTTTTTTGAATAATTCTCTAAAAGTGATATGCGACGCATGTTTTTTCCTGAACATATCCTCTCACCTTGCTTTCGTAATTAACTAGAAAAGGGAAAGCAGGCTTTCCCTTTGTCATGTATAGTGATGTGTTGTTGATTATTCGGTTACTTTTGAAATATCGGAAACAAACTTATCGAGTTTATCTTGGAACTGATCTGGTTTGATTTGACCTTTATAGGTATCGTTGATTAACGCATCCATTGGTGGCCAGAAAGAAACCATCTCAGGCAATTTAGGCATTACGACAGAGTGTTCTGCATCAGACATTTCCATCACAGCTTTTGCTACTGCATCAGCTTTTACTGCATCAGATTCTTGTGCATCTTTATTTGAAGGGACAACGCCGTTTTCAGTAAATTCGATTTCTTGTGTTTCTTGGTTGCTTAAATATTCTGCTAAAGCCATAGCTGCTAATGGCGCTTCGGTTTGTTGGTTGACAGCATAAAGTTTTACACCTAAGAAAGCTTTCATTTGTTTCGCACCACTGCCGAAGTCGATTGTTGGATAGGCGGCAACACCCATGTTGTCTCCAAGCGCTTTTTCTACGTCATTTTTTGACCAAGGACCTGAAAGGAAGGCATCTGATTTACCAGATTGCAAATCAGACAACGCGGATTCACTGGCTTGAAGGACACCGCTATTATTTTTTTGATCGGCGATCCATTGTAAGACTTCAACACCAGCTTCGTTGTTGAAATTGGTTCCATTAATATCTTCACCGTCTTCTCCATAAAGAACATTTCCGTTGCTCATAAATAGAGGGCCAAAAATGTAGTTTGCACCGTCTTCTGCAAAGTTGGTACCGATTTTTCCAGCGGAAGTCAATCCTTCCCAAGTTTTTACATCATCTGCTGTCAATGTAGAAGTATTGTAATAAAGCACTTGAGATTCAACACCGTAAGGATAGCCGTAAATTTTGTCTTTCCAAGTCACGGCATCAACTGCTGCTTCCACGTTCGTATCTTTGATTGTTGCTGCTTGCTTATCACCGATTGGATAAATCAGACCAGCTTCAGCCATTTGTCCTACTTGGTCATGAGGCATCATGAATACATCGGCTGCTTGTTCAGGGTCTTTTGAGACGTCTGCTTTGGCATCGGCAGAAGAGCCAGCTGCAACTGTTACTTTTACATCAGGATACTCTTTTTCAAATTTGTCGACTTGCCCTTGTAAGGCATCAATATGTTCGGTATCTACCCATAATTTAATATCACCTTCGACTTTTGCACTAGACTCCGCTGCACTGCCATTGCTTGAAGCAGCATCGTCGTTGCTGTTGCCACAAGCGCCTAGTACGATTGCAGACAAGCTTAAAATACTTCCCCCAATAAGTAATCGTTTTACATCTACCTTCATTCTTGTTCCTCCTAAAAATTAATTGTTTGCGTTTACAGACCTAATTATGCAATCGATTGCAATAATAGTCAAGCAGAAAATGAACAACTTTTTTGGTTTTCTATTGCTTAAAAGAAAAATTAAGAATCAGTCTAACACAAAACCTTTCTACAATTGGAATGATAAAGTCGAAATTTTCAGTAAATAACTTAGTTATTCTATTCACATTTGAAAAGCGAATGAAAATGTGGCAGATCATTTTTTCGTCCGTTGTAAAGCAAACGATTGCTTTCTGTTTCAGAGATTGTTTTAAGGAGCAAGAGAAGTAGAGTTTCTTTTGGACACAAGAAGCAATGGGCGTAAAAGAAATCTATTTAAAGCAATTGAAAAAAGAAAAAAAGAGTTAAAAAATCATGGAGAAACATGAACTACGCCGAAAAATATTTCCTTTATGATGAACTAGTGATAAAATAGTTAGGAGAGTTTCCAGTTAGGAAAAGTAGAAATAAAAGGAGAATTATATAGGCATGGCCAATTTTTTTAGAAAATTAATCGAGAATGATAAAAAAGAATTAAAACGTCTTGACCATATTGCTTCACAAGTTGAATCTCATGCGGACGAAATGGCCGCTTTATCTGACGAACAATTGCGCGAAAAAACAGATGAATTTCGCGGTCGTTTTCAACAAGGTGAAACGTTAGACCAATTATTGCCAGAAGCCTTTGCTGTGGTTCGCGAAGCGGCAAAACGCGTCTTAGGGCTGTATCCTTACCATGTCCAATTAATGGGGGGGATCGTGCTTCATGACGGAAATATCCCTGAAATGCGTACCGGTGAAGGAAAAACCTTGACTGCGACATTGCCGGTTTATTTGAATGCGTTAAGTGGTGCCGGTGTACACGTTGTAACGGTCAATGAATACTTGGCAACTCGTGACTCTACAGAAATGGGTGAGTTATATAATTTCTTAGGATTGACTGTTGGGCTAAACATCAATTCGAAGACAGCAGAAGAAAAACGGGCTGCATATGCCTGTGATATCACCTACAGTACGAATAATGAACTAGGCTTTGACTATTTACGCGACAATATGGTGGTTTACCGCCATCAAATGGTTCAACGGCCATTGAATTATGCCATCGTCGATGAAGTCGACTCAATCTTGATCGATGAAGCCAGAACACCATTGATTATTTCTGGACAAGCAGAAAAATCGACTGCACTATACAATCGGGTCGATAATTTTGTGAAACGATTAAAAGAAGAAGATTACAAAATCGACATCCAATCAAAAACAATTGGATTGACTGAAAAAGGGATCGAGAAAGCCGAAGAAACATTTGGCTTGGAAAACTTGTATGATATCGAAAATACAGCGTTGACCCATCATATGGACCAAGCGTTGCGGGCGAATTATATCATGATCCGCGATATCGACTATGTCGTACAAGAAGGTAAAGTCTTGATCGTCGACCAGTTTACTGGACGGATCATGGATGGACGTCGTTATTCTGACGGATTGCACCAAGCGATCGAAGCAAAAGAAAATGTTGAGATCGAAGATGAAACCAAAACGATGGCTACAATCACTTTCCAGAACTATTTCCGGATGTACAAAAAACTTTCTGGTATGACTGGTACCGCAAAAACAGAAGAAGAAGAGTTTCGTGAAATCTACAATATGCAAGTCATTCAGATTCCGACCAATCGACCAATCGTTCGTGATGACCGTGCAGATTTACTTTATCCAACGCTGGAAAGCAAGTTCCACGCAGTGGTGCAAGATATCAAAGAACGGCATCGTAAAGGGCAACCAGTTCTTGTTGGTACAGTAGCTGTAGAAACTTCCGAGCTGCTTTCAAGCATGTTGGATAGAGAGAAAGTCCCTCATGAAGTACTGAATGCCAAAAATCACTTTAAAGAAGCTGAAATCATTCTGAACGCAGGACAAAAAGGTGCTGTAACGATCGCAACGAACATGGCTGGTCGGGGAACAGATATCAAATTAGGCTTAGGTGTTGCTGAATTAGGTGGATTAGCGGTCATCGGTACGGAACGTCATGAATCTCGCCGGATTGATAACCAATTACGGGGACGTTCTGGGCGTCAAGGAGACCCAGGGGTTTCTCAATTCTATCTTTCGTTGGAAGATGATTTGATGAAACGGTTTGGTTCTGAGCGGATCAAAGTGTTCTTGGATCGGATGAAGATTGATGAAGAAGATGCCGTGATTCAAAGTAAGATGTTGTCTAAACAAGTAGAATCTGCGCAAAAACGAGTAGAAGGTAACAACTACGATACCCGGAAAAACGTTTTGCAATACGATGATGTTATGCGTGAGCAACGGGAAGTCATCTATGGTCAACGTCAAGAAGTCATCATGGAAGAGCAGGATCTTTCACAAACATTGATGAATATGGTCAAACGATCGATTGAACGAGTTGTCGATAGCCATACCCAATTAGAAGAAAGCAATTGGAATTATGAAGGGATCGTCGACTTTGCCGGAAATGCTTTAGTGCATGAAGATTCCATCTCTGTTGATGATATCAAAGGCAAAAAACCACAAGAAATCAAAGACTATCTCTATCAACGGGCAGAAGAAGTTTTCGAGCAGAAAAAAGCCCAATTAAACAGTCAAGAACAATTGTTAGAATTTGAAAAAGTAGTTATTCTGCGAGTGGTGGATACGAAATGGACGGACCATATCGATGCGATGGACCAATTAAGACAGTCAGTCGGTCTGCGGGCATATGGGCAGAACAATCCATTGGTTGAATACCAAACTGAAGGATACAACATGTTTGAAGATATGGTGGGAGCGATCGAATATGAAGTGACACGCTTGTTTATGAAAGCCGAGATTCGCCAAAATGTACAACGAGAACAAGTCGCTCAAGGAGAAGCTCAAGAAACTGAAACAGTCCCAGAAGAAGATCCTAGTTTCAAAAATGTTGGCCGTAATGATCCGTGTCCTTGCGGCAGTGGCAAAAAATTCAAAAACTGTCACGGCAAAAAATAGAAGAATTGATACGTTAGGAAAAAGGCTGGCAGCTTTTCTTGTCCAGCCTTTTCCGTTCATTTACAATACACGTGAAGAAAGAAGGAAATCAAATGGAAATCGCAGATATCCGGAATCAATTGAATCAAATGAATGAAAAAATAAATAGTTTTAGGGGGTCTCTTTGACTTAGATCAGTTAGAAGAGGCAATCGCTGAAGCAGAACACCAGATGGCGGACCCTACGTTTTGGGATGATTCTGAGCAAGCACAGAAGGTGATCAACGAGAACAATGCCAATAAAGAAACCTACGATCAGTTCAATCAATTGGCAGAAGAATTTGAAGAGTTGGAAGTTCTTTTGGAAATGATCCAAGAAGAACCAGATGCAGAAATGGAAGCAGAACTAGCAGAACGTATCCAAGCTTTGAATGAAAAAATGGGAACTTATGAACTGTCTATGCTGTTAGATGAACCATATGATCGAAACAATGCAATCATCGAACTGCATCCAGGTGCTGGCGGCACCGAGTCCCAAGATTGGGGCAGTATGTTGTTGCGGATGTATACTCGTTTTTGCGAGCAACATGGATACCAAGTCGAAACATTGGACTATCAGGCAGGAGACGAAGCCGGAATCAAGAGTGTCACTTTGTTGATCAAAGGCCATAATGCTTATGGGTATTTGAAATCAGAAAAAGGCGTCCATCGCTTAGTTCGGATTTCACCATTTGATTCAGCCAAAAGACGGCATACCTCTTTTTGTTCGGTAGATGTCATGCCAGAGCTAGATGGTGCGATTGATATCGAAATCAATAGTGATGACTTGAAAATCGATACTTATCGAGCGAGCGGTGCGGGCGGTCAGCACATCAATAAGACGGAGTCTGCTGTACGAATCACGCACATTCCAACTGGTACCGTAGTGGCTAGTCAAGCACAACGTTCGCAGTTGAAAAACCGGGAACAAGCAATGGGAATGTTGAAAGCAAAACTTTATCAACTAGAAGTAGAAAAGAAAGAACTGGAAGCTGCAGCGCTTCGCGGAGAACAGATGGAGATCGGTTGGGGTTCACAAATTCGTTCCTATGTCTTTCATCCGTATTCCATGGTCAAAGATCACCGGACTAACTTTGAAACAGGAAATGTACAAGCAGTAATGGATGGTGATTTAGACGGCTTTATCGATGCCTACCTCAAGTTGAAATTAAATCAAAAATAACTATACTGGGCTATTAAACAGATTGAAATATAATTGTAATCTGTTGAAAGCATTGTGAAATATATTCATGCTATAATAAGCCAGTATGAAAAAAAGTGAGATGGAGAGATAGCTGCATGATTGAAATGAAAGAAGTAATGAAAAAGTACTCTAATGGTACGACTGCTATCCGTAATCTTTCGATTTCAATTGATCAAGGTGAGTTTGTTTATGTCGTCGGACCTTCCGGTGCAGGGAAATCGACCTTTATCAAATTGATGTATCGTGAAGAAAAAGCAACGAAGGGTGTTCTTAATGTAGCAGGGTATGACCTGTTGACGATCAAGAATCGCGAAGTGCCATTGATGCGCCGCGAAATCGGTGTTGTTTTCCAAGATTATAAATTGCTTCCGCGAAAAACGGTTTATGAGAATGTCGCTTATGCGATGCAAGTTATTGGCCGCAAGCCTCGGGAGGTCAAAAAACGGGTAATGGAAGTATTGGACCTTGTAGGATTGAAACACAAAGTACGAGTCTTCCCAAGTGAGCTTTCAGGCGGAGAGCAACAACGGGTTTCTATTGCACGAGCAATCGTGAATACCCCGAAAGTATTGATTGCAGATGAACCAACAGGAAATTTAGATCCTGAGAATTCTTGGGAGATCATGAAGTTGTTGGATCGGATCAATGCACAAGGAACAACAGTAGTGATGGCGACACACAATAGCACGATCGTCAATACGATTCGTCACCGTGTAATCGCAATTGAAAATGGTCGGATCATTCGCGACCAAGCGGAAGGAGAATATGGTTACGATGATTAGAACGTTTTTCCGTCATCTCCTTGAGAGTATTAAAAGTTTAAAACGAAACGGCTGGATGACGATCGCGTCACTCAGTGCAGTTACGATCACGTTGACGTTAGTCGGTATCTTTTTGGGTGTTATTTTAAATGCAACGAAGTTAGCCGAAGACATCCGTAAGAATGTGGATGTTTCTGTCTTTGTGGATATCGGAACAGAACAAAAAGACATGGATACTTTGGAACAATCGCTTAAAGAATTACCGAATGTTTCAGACGTTCGTTTTTCGAGTCGTGATGATGAATTGAAAAAAATTCAGGATGCGATGGGGGATTCTTGGAACTTATTTGAAGGGGACAGCAATCCGCTTTATAACGTATACGTTGTTAGTGCCACAGATCCTGAATACACGAAAAAAATTGCAAAACAAGCTGGAGAATTGCCAAATGTTTTCAAAGCAGACTATGGTGGCGATTCTTCTGACAAGATCTTTGCTCTATCAGCTGCGGTTCGTACTTGGGGACTTGGGGCTGCTATCCTATTGATCTTTGTGGCAATGTTCTTGATTTCAAATACGATTCGGATCACGATCTTGTCTCGTCAAAGAGAGATTCAAATTATGCGTCTGGTAGGTGCTAAAAATGGTTACATTCGCTGGCCTTTCTTCTTAGAAGGCGGCTGGATCGGATTGCTGGGATCAATTGTCCCTATCGCTATTATGTATTTTGGTTATCACCAAGTTTACTTGCTAGTCAATCCAGCACTGCTACGTTCCAATTATAGTTTGATTGCACCAAATCAGTTTCTACTGCAAGTTTGTGGTGTCATGGCTCTGATCGGAATCGTGATTGGTTCATTAGGATCGATCATCTCAATGCGCCGTTTCTTAAAAGCGTAGAACGTGTTATTGAAACAGATCTGCTGACTAGCAGGTCTGTTTTTCATTTGCCGACACCTTTACTTTAGACTGCAAGTTCGCTATTCTTTTAGGAGAGGTGAGGGTTGGTATGTTAGTTATGGATAACCTGTTCACGATCATTTTCTTCGTGAACATTTTGTTGTCGATTGTGATTATTTTTAGAGAAAGACGGCAAACGGCTCAGACATGGGCGTGGTTGCTTGTTTTATTGTTTATACCAGTCGTGGGATTTGTACTCTATTTTTTCTTTGGTCGCGGAATCTCCAAAGAAAAAATTTTCGATTTGAGGACACAAGCCAAAATTGGTTTGAACGTGGAGCTGGAAGAGCAAAAGCAAGCGCTGCAGCGGAATCTTTATCCCCATCCGCCCACTGCGCAAGTAGAAGTCAAACAGCTCGTTTATTTATTGACGATCTATGGTCAGTCGTTATATACCACTACAAATGAAATGACTCTTTATAAAGATGGCCGAAAAAAATTTGATGCATTACTCAAAGATATTGAAGGCGCCACAGATCATATCCATATGCAATATTATATTTATCGCAGTGATACATTGGGGGGAGAAGTACGAGATGCTTTGATCCGTGCAGCCAAACGAGGAGTGAAAGTCCGTGTGCTTTTGGATGCTTGGGGCAGCACCCAGGTTTCACTGAAATTCTTCGATGAATTACGGGTTCATGGCGGTCAAGTTGCGTTCTTTTTCCCGTTGTTCGTTCCTTATCTCAATCCTCGGATCAATTATCGCAATCATCGGAAAATTGTCGTGATCGACGGCAAGATTGGTTATACCGGTGGTTTCAATGTTGGAAATGAATATTTAGGTGAGGTAGAAAAATTTGGTTATTGGCGGGATAATCATCTGCGAATTTTAGGACCAGCTGTTTACTCACTGCAAAACCGGTTTTTGATGGACTGGAATTCACAACATGCTATCGAAATCAAATATGAAGCAGCGTTGTTTCCAATGATCGAAACAAACGGAACGATTGCTGCACAGGTAGTGACTAGCGGTCCTGATTCAGAACACGAAGAGATAAAGATAACTTATTTGAAGATGATTAATTTAGCCAAAAAAGAAATTTTGATTCAGACTCCCTATTATATTCCTGATGAATCGATCCACAATGCCTTGAAACTGGCACTTTTGTCCGGTGTTTCTGTTCATTTGCAGATCCCTAATAAACCAGATCATCCACTTGTCTATTGGGCAACTTACTCCTTTGCTGCTGAGTTATTAGCCTATGGTGCAGTGGTAGAGACTTATGAGAAAGGTTTTATGCACGCTAAAACGATGATTGTTGACAGTGGGGTCGTTTCGATTGGTTCTGCGAATATTGATGTTCGTTCGTTTCGACTTGACTTTGAGGTCAATACAGTTGTCTATGATGCAAAAGTTGCTGAGGAAGCGCGCCAAGCATTTTTTGCTGACTCCAAGGATTCAGAGGAATTGACTTTGGAAAAATACCGGAATCGCCGATTGTTGATCAAGGTCAAAGAGGGATTAGCACGACTTGTTTCGCCGCTTCTATAGAAACTATTTAGTAAACGTAGGTGAAAGTTGGATAACAAAAAAACAGCAGTAATGCTGAAGCACCTCTTCTAACGTTTGTTTTTTGGATCAACGTTAGAAGGTGATTCATGCAACTGCTGTTTTTTATTATTTCATGATACTTGTGTAGGCTGCCAGAAAAACTGACCCGACTGTCAAAATAAGCATTGTCCAAATAACTACTTGAGTGATTTTGGCGAAGGTGCTTTTTGGTTTTTTTTCGTTCATCGTGATCCACCTTTTAGATTGATTTCTAGTCACAGTTTACCTCCAATTACCAAAGAACTCAAGCTGCTATTCTTATAAATTAAGAAATCTTGAATATTTTGCAAGAGCACAAAAAGTTTTTTCAAAGATTCTCTTGTTGAAGGGGGGTTGTTCTGTTTTAATTAGTAAAGACATAGAGAAAAATAAGTAGAAAATAAGCAGGATGCTTGAGTAAGGAAAGTAAAAGATTGCAGACTGTCTTATTGGACCGCGGATTTTTAAACGAACTGAAACATAGATGTAAAGAAAATAAAGTATAGTTACACTAGCTGTTAGAAAGGATTTGTTTGTATGTCTGGATTTGGGCCTGCTGTTTTATTTTGGTATATCTTTCCATTAGTCGTTTTTTTTGCTTGCAGATTTTTAGTTTCTGCGTTGTCTTTGAAAGAACGGTTTGGACTGAAGGCACCCGACTTAGCTGTGCCTTTTTTGGTGATTGGGATTCATCAGTTATCAAAGAATACCTTTGAGCAATCGATCACTCCCTATTATTTGATCTCTATCTTATTACTGGGGATTCTCTTAGCTGTCTTTCAAGCGTATTATTACGAAGAAATCCAGTATGGCAGATACATCAAAATGTACTGGCGGAGTATCTTTTTGTTTACATTGATTTTCCATGTTGTTTTGATCATTTTAAATATCGTCAAGTATTTGTAATTTGTGACAAGGAGAACCCTTATCCCATCGAGATTTTTCTGCTTAAAGTTTTTTTTAAAAACTTTTTAAGAGAAAGAAACTCCTGTTTTTTCGTTTGGTAAAAATTAGTCAAAGAACTTCACTTTTAAATTTCACGTTAAATGTGGTAGAAAGTGGGGGATTGTGGTAGACTGTGATTATCAGGTGGAGATCGGGGGTTATTTATCGATGTTTATGGGTGAATTTCAACATTCGATAGATGCAAAAGGCCGACTAATCGTTCCTTCAAAACTGCGAGAAAAACTCGGAGAAAAATTTGTTGTGACACGTGGATTAGATGGCTGTTTATTTGGTTACCCCTTATCTGAATGGGAAAAACTAGAAGAAAAACTGAACGAAATGCCCTTGGCGAAGAAAGATGCTCGGACATTCGTACGTTTCTTTTATTCCGCTGCCACGGAGTGCGAGATCGACAAACAAGGTCGTATCAATATTCCGGCAACCTTGCGTGAACACGCGTCACTTATGAAAAGCTGCGTGATCATCGGCGTTTCCAACCGGATTGAGATCTGGGATGAAGCACGTTGGCAAGCATTTACCACTGAAGCAGAAGAAAATTTTGATGAAATTGCTGAAACAATGATTGATTTTGGCTTATAGGAAGAGGAAAGCGCATGGCAGAATTTCAACACTACACCGTAATGTTGAAGGAGACAGTGGACGGTTTAGCTATTCGTCCGGATGGAATCTATGTCGATTGTACATTAGGTGGAGCGGGTCATAGTGAATATTTATTGTCCCAATTATCAGAAGAGGGACACCTCTACGCATTTGACCAAGATCAAAAAGCGATCGATCATGCCAAAGAACGCTTAGCGCCTTATGTGGCTAAAGGAATGGTCACGTTTATAAAAAGCAATTTCCGCTATTTAAAGGAAGCTTTGCAGCAACTGGGTGTCGATCAAGTAAGTGGTGTGTTGTATGATTTAGGCGTTTCTTCGCCGCAATTAGATGAAGCAGAACGTGGGTTCAGTTATCATCAGGATGCACCATTAGATATGCGGATGGATGAGTCGGCTGCTTTGACTGCTTATGAGGTAGTGAATCAATTTGATTATCACCAACTTGTAAAAATCTTTTTCCGTTATGGAGAAGAAAAATTTTCAAAACAAATTGCTCGTGAAATTGAACGGACACGAGCAAATAAACCAATCGAAACGACTGGAGAATTAGTCGAGATTATCAAAACAGCGATTCCCGCTCCGGTGCGGCGCAAAGGCGGACACCCGGCCAAACGGATCTTCCAAGCCATTCGGATTGCTGTGAATGATGAATTAGGTGTCATTGAAGAATCTTTGGAACAGGCCATCGATTTATTGGAAAAAAATGGACGAATCAGTGTTATCACTTTCCATTCTTTAGAAGATCGAATCGTCAAGTCTACGTTCAAAGCTTACAGCACCCCAAAAGATGTGCCACCAGGGTTGCCGATCATCCCCGAAGAATTTCAACCAGTACTAAAATTAATTACTCGAAAACCACTTCTTCCCTCTGAAGAAGAAGTATCTGAAAACAATCGTTCCCGTAGTGCTAAACTGCGGATCGCGGAAAAAATGAAGGAAAGCGAAGGTTAGCAATTATGGCAGAACTAAAAGTTCATGATTATGAATTTGAAGAAACGTCTGAACAAGAGTTTTATGCTCACTCTGAACCGACAATTGAACAGCTGCCAAGCGAACCTGAGCGTCCTGAGGTTATCCGTGTACCAGCATCTCCTGCTCGCCGGTTAAAAAGTATCTCTAATTTAGAAAAACTG
This sequence comes from Enterococcus sp. AZ091, assembly GCF_051714805.1. NCBI lineage: Bacteria > Bacillati > Bacillota > Bacilli > Lactobacillales > Enterococcaceae > Enterococcus > Enterococcus sp. AZ091. Next base: position 1,400,905 of record NZ_JBIOSO010000001.1, read on the forward strand.
ATTGCAGCATTTGTGATCATTGCCGTTTTGACATTAGCGATCCTGACGATCAATATTCGGACTACGATCAGTCAAGTCGAACATGATATTTCACTGATCCAATCAGACATCAATGAAAAAAATAGTCAAGCAGAACAATTAGAGCAAGAAAGAAACGAACTTTCTAAAACTGAGCGTATCAAAAAGGTTGCTGAGGATAATGGATTGTCGATCGATGATGACAATTTAAGGAAAGTGGATTAAATGAAGCTAACAGATAAATTCAAGCAATACTTGAAAAAGAAAAATCAAACTACAACGAACAATCGCAAAAAAGTAGGTATTATTCTCTTTGCTACGAGTATTGGATTGTTCTTTTTGTTTGTCACGCGTTTGAGCTACATTGTTATCGTAGGTAATGTGGCAGGTACTTCATTGGCTGAGAAAACCAAGAGCCTTTATCAAGGAAGCGAAGTTGTCAAAGCAAAACGCGGGACAATCTATGATCGCAACGGGATCGCGATCGCAGAAGATGCAACTTCTTATTCTGTTTATGCTATTTTGTCAAAATCCTACGTTAGTGGGAAAAAGAATTTATATGCTGAAGAGAAGAACTTTGATAAATTAGCCAAAATTCTGAATGAGCAACTAGGTATTGATCAGAATGAGGCTGTGCAAACTTTGGAAAAAGGTCTAAAAGAAGAACGTTGGCAAGTGGAATTCGGTAGCCAAGGAAGTAAAATGACGCTGGAGAAAAAGACAGCGATCGAAGAAGCAATGAAAAAAGAAGGAATCGCTGGCCTTTATTTTACAGATCATCCTTCTAGAATGTATCCTAATGGAATTTTCTCTTCTCACTTTATCGGCTATGCTCTAGCAGAAAATGAGGAGAACGACTCTTCTGGCTTAGTAGGAAAAACTGGTCTAGAAGCTGCTTATGATGATGTATTATCCGGAACAGACGGGAAAATCGTCTATCAAAAGGATAACAATCAAAACCCGCTACCGGGAACGGTGGCAGAATCAGTGGCAGCGGTAGATGGCAAAGATATCTATACAACGATTGATAGCCGGATTCAAAGCTATTTAGAAACGCTCATGGATAAAGTGTTCAAAGAATACAAGCCAGAAGATCTGACTGCCACATTAATGAATGCAAAAACAGGAGAAATCGAGGCGATGGCACAAAGGCCAACCTATGATCCTGATGATTTAAGTACCATCAAGACCTGGCAGAATTTATTGGTCGAAGACAACTATGAACCAGGATCGACCATGAAAGTCTTAACCACAGCTGCTGCTATCGATCAAGGGATATTCGATGAAAATGAAACTTTTACACCAAGTCCGGATGGATTGAAACTGTATGATGCGACAATCAATGACTGGGACTTTGGTCAAAAAGGAACATTGACGATGCGTCAAGCTCTTTCTTGGTCAAGTAATATTGGGATGGTTACTTTGGAACAACGAATGACAGACCGTTGGCAACAATACTTGCAACAGTTTGGATTTGGTCGCAGTACGTACTCGGGTCTGCCAAATGAGAATACTGGGATCATGCCGGAAAATAATCCGGTCAGTCAAGCAATGACTTCATTTGGTCAGGCAATCGGTGTGACGAATTTTCAAATGATGCAGGCTTTTACCGCAGTCGCAAATAACGGCACGATGGTCAAGCCGCAATACATCAGCAAAATCGTGGACAATGAAACAGGTGAAGAGACTGTAACACAGCCAGAAGTTGTTGGACACCCTATCACGGAACAAGCAGCGACGAAAGTTCGAGAATATATGCGTGATGTGGTAGAAAGTGAAAACTACGGAAGTGCGTATGGTGTCTATAGTGTACCTGGTTACAATATTTCAGCAAAAACTGGGACTGCCCAAGTAGCTGATCCAAAAACTGGGAAATACTTATCTGGGGATTCCAATTACTTGTACTCAATCGTAGAAATGGTTCCTTCAGAAGACCCTGAATACATTCTTTATCTAACAATTAAATTACCAGAACACCACGACAGCGAAGCATTGGCAAAAATCGCCAATCCGTTGATGAAACGCGTGATGGATTTAAAGAAAGCAACATTAGAAGAAACAGCAACAGAAAATAGTCAGAAAGTAACCGTCAATGATTATCGTAAATTAGATACAACTACCGCGGCAACTGATGTACAAAAAATTGGTCTAGCACCTGTAGTATTAGGGGATGGAAAAACAGTTATCGATCAGTCTGTGGACAGTGGATCGAAAGTACTGCCAGGAGAAAGACTTCTTTTGCTAACGGATAGTGACAAAATTTATATGCCTGACACCACCACATGGTCAAAAGCTGATTTAGTCAAATTGGGCAACATGTTGGATGTTGATGTCAAATTTGAGGGCGACGGGTATTGTGTTTCCCAAAGTCTTGCACCTTATGAGGAAATCACGGATCAAACAATCACCTTCAAATTGAGCGAAAAAGAATAGGGAGAGAACACTATGGAATGGACAGAGATGATATTTCCACTTGCCAGTAGTTTTGCAATCGTTACTGCTGCAATGCCGCTGTTTATCGGCTATTTTCAAATGAAAAAATACGGACAAGAGATTCGAGGAGAAGGGCCAAAATGGCACAATGTCAAAGCTGGCACTCCTACAATGGGCGGCTTCGTATTTTTGATTGCGGCATTGATCACAGCAGTTTGGGTTGGCGCATGGCAAAAGCAGTTGACCGCATCGCTGTTCATTTTGTTATTTATTATCTTGGTTTATGGTGCGCTTGGATTCTTGGACGATTTCATCAAAATTTTCAAGAAACGCAACATGGGTTTAAACTCTTTACAAAAATTGATCGGACAAATCATCGGTGGGATTGTCTTTTATCTGGTCTTTTTATCAGAAGGCAATGCGAATGTTTTGAATCTCTTTGGATTTGAGCTGCCGCTATCGATCTTTTACGGCGCATTTGTGATTTTTTGGTTAGTTGGCTTTTCAAACGCCGTCAACTTAACAGATGGGATTGACGGCTTGGTTGCTGGACTCGGTACGATCTCATTTGCAACTTATGGCCTCATTGCTTGGCGTCAAGATCAAATCGATATCCTGATCGTCTGTTTAGCGGTCATTGGAGGATTGATCGGCTTCTTCCCTTACAATCGTAAACCAGCTAAAATTTTCATGGGTGATGTGGGCTCCCTTGCATTGGGCGGTCTTTTAGCAGCAGTTTCAATACTGCTTCACCAAGAATGGACATTATTACTTGTCGGACTTGTCTATGTGATTGAGACAGCAAGTGTCATGCTGCAAGTCGCTTCTTTCAAATTGACTGGTAAACGGATTTTTAAAATGTCGCCTATTCATCACCATTTTGAAATGAGTGGCTGGTCGGAATGGAAGATCGATACAATTTTTTGGCTGATTGCTTTAGGATGTTCGATCATCACATTAGTGATTGTATGGTAGGAGAGATGAATCATATGAAAAATATAAATGAATATCAAAATAAAAAAGTTCTTGTGCTAGGATTAGCAAAAAGTGGGTTCAGTGCGGCTAAATTGTTACATGATTTGGGCGCACTTGTTACTGTTAATGACGGAAAACCCTTTGCCGAAAATCCAGAAGCACAGGATCTTTTGGCGTTAGGCGTTAAAGTAATCACCGGCAGTCACCCAATTGAACTACTGGATGAGGGTTTTTCACTTGTGGTCAAAAATCCTGGGATTCCTTATGATCAGCCTATTGTCCAAAAAGCGATCGAAAAAAATATCCCAATCATTACGGAAGTAGAGTTAGCTTACAAAATTTCGGAAGCACCGATCATTGGGATCACTGGAACGAATGGAAAGACCACGACCACTACGATGATCGCTAATGTTTTAAATACGGGATTTAGTGAAGGCCGGGCATTGTTGTCTGGAAATATTGGCTTTCCAGCAAGTACCGTCGCCCAAACCGCTAGCGCTAAAGATCGCTTGATCATGGAACTTTCCAGCTTCCAATTGATGGGGATCGAAACATTACATCCCAAGATTGCGGTCATCACGAATATTTATGAAGCTCATCTAGATTATCATGGCAATCGATCCGAATACGTGCGGGCTAAATGGCGGCTGCAGCAAAATATGACAGCAGAAGATTTTCTAGTCATCAATTGGAACCAGCCAGAATTAGTCGAACTTTCTCAACAAACAAAAGCAAAAGTGATTCCATTCTCGACACAACAAAAAGTGGCTGGTGCGTATCTTTTTGAAGAGCAGTTATATTTCAAAGATGAGGCAATCATGCCTGTTTCTGAACTGGGCGTTCCCGGCAGTCACAATGTTGAAAATGCATTAGCTGCAATCGCAGTGGCAAAATTAGAAGGGATAGCAAATGAGGCTATCGTTCAAGCATTGCATACATTTAGCGGTGTACCTCACCGTACTCAGTATGTTGATACGATTGAAGGGGTTCGCTTTTTCAATGATTCGAAAGCCACAAATAGCTTGGCGACAGAGATGGCTTTAGGTGGTTTCCAAAAGGATCAGTTGATTTTGTTGGCTGGAGGATTGGATCGCGGCAACTCCTTTGATGAGCTGATTCCATCACTGCAAGATCTCAAAGCGATTGTTTTGTTCGGACAAACAAAAGAGAAACTTGCTGAAGCCGCACGTAAAGCAGGAATCAAAACGATTAAATTGACAGAAGATGTAACTACAGCTGTTCCTTTGGCTTATCAATTAAGCCAACCGGGAGATACCGTTTTATTATCACCGGCCAATGCAAGCTGGGACCAATACCCGAACTTTGAAGTACGGGGGGATAAATTTATGGCGGCAGTAGCAGAACTTAACAGAAATGAGCGAAGTGAATGAAAATACTAGTAACTGGCGGTGGAACCGGCGGGCATATCTATCCGGCATTGTCTTTTGTCGATTATGTTCGTTCCATTGATCCAACAGCTGAATTTTTATATATTGGGGCTACCCGTGGATTAGAGAACAAAATCGTTCCGCCAACCGGGATTCCTTTTAAGACGTTAGAAATACAAGGCTTTAAACGAAAACTTTCATTGGACAATGTCAAAACAGTCCAACTTTTCCTGAAAAGTTATCGTGAAGCAAAGAAAATACTCAGAGAATTTCAACCGGATGTAGTGATCGGGACAGGGGGCTATGTCTCTGGTGCTGTGGGCTACGCGGCATCAGCACTTAAGATCCCAACGATCATCCATGAACAAAATAGTGTTCCTGGAATCACTAATAAATTTTTGACCAGATATGTGGACAAGATTGCTATTGCTTTTCAGGATGCAGCGCACTATTTTCCGGATAAGAAGACGGTCTTGGTGGGGAATCCCCGCGGGCAAGAAGTAAAAAACAGTCAGAAGTCTGCGATCCTTGCTTCCTATGACCTTGACCCTAAGAAAAAAACTGTTTTAGTCTTTGGCGGCAGTCAAGGAGCACTGAAAATCAATCAAGCGATTATCGAAGCAATTCCACTTTTTGCAAAGAAAGATTATCAACTGTTATATGCTTCTGGTGACCGTTATTACCAAGAAATCGAAGAGAAGATCGGTATGTCGAAAGATGCCTTTCCAAATATCAGCATTCGCCCCTACATCGATCAAATGGCAGAAGTCATGGCGAATAGTGACTTGTTGATAGGACGAGCTGGCGCTACATCGATCGCTGAATTTACTGCATTGGGATTACCAGCGATTTTGATTCCTAGTCCTTATGTGACGAATGATCATCAAACAAAAAATGCGCAAAGCTTAGTCAATGCTGGGGCAGTCAAGATGATTGCGGACAATGAGTTGAACAGTCAAAATCTAATTGAGTGTGTCGATGCGATCATGAGTGATGAAAACGTACGGATGGAAATGGCAAAGGCGTCGAAAGAGCAAGGAATCAGTGATGCATCTGAGCGACTATTTCGACTTGTGCAAGAGGTAATCAAATAGTACAATGTGTTGGATAGAAAGGAGAGATTGTCATCAGTAAAGATAAGAAATCTCATGATAATCAAACCACCCCCACGACAGAAGAATTGACCCCTTGGCAGAAAGAAAATCTGCGTTATCAAAAAGAAAAAGGCGATCAACCTGTATGGTCACCCTCTGTCATTTCCGGGATTCACTCAGATGAAGAACAATCAGAAGACCAAACAGAAGAAAAGCACGAAGAAGGCGCAGAGACTGAAGATTCAGAACAAGCTCCCCGCTCTTTTGCTGATCGATTGCCCAATTTAAAAAAATACCGTAATCGAGTATTGTTGCGCCGATTGCTGTTGATTATTGGTGTTTTGCTGATCCCGTTGTTATTTATTCTGTATTACGTCTCCCCGTTGAGTAAGTTAGCGGATGTTAAAGTCGTGGGCAATGATCAAGTGTCCGCCCAATCAATTATCGAACATTCGGAATTAACGACTGGAGAAGAAATATGGCCGCAGTATTTTGACCGCGAACAAACGGAACAAGCCATCAAAAAAGCGTTGCCTCGTGTCAAAAATGTTCAAGTGACAATCACTTCTTTAAACCAGTTCAAGATTCGGGTATCGGAGTACCAAGAGGTGGCATTGCTAGCAAGCGATAATCATTATTCACCTATTCTTGAAAGTGGTGTCGTGATCAATGAACCGAGTGACCAGCCTCTGGAAGGACTACCTATTTTAGAGAGCTTTTCGGATCAGTCAAAAATCAAAGAAGTACTGACTGCTTATCAGAAGCTCAGTCAAGAGATCCGTGAAGGAATTTCTCAAATCAAGTACACGCCTCGGGACAGTAATGACGAGTTGTTAACGATCTATATGAATGATGGTAACCAAGTGATTGTGAACATTTCAAATATGGCTAGTCAAATGCAGTATTATCCGCAAATCGCAAAAGATTTGAAAGAAGACAGTATCATCGATATGGAAGTGGGCATCTTTACCTATCCGATTTCCAATACAAAAGACAGTGACTCGGCAACAGAACAATCGACCGAAGGGGATTCTTAGGAAAAATTCAAGAGTTTTTTTCATTAACTTGTTTCTAAAAATCGCTATTATATGGTAGAATTGGTAACAGTGAACAAATTATTCTAATTAGATATAAATACGAACTTTTCAAGGTTCGCGATATATGCAAATTAAGTAGGAGGGAACCCCATCCATGGCAAAAACGGGAATGTATGTTGGCCTCGATATTGGTACGACATCTGTGAAAGTTGTTGTAGCTGAATACGTTGATAGCCAAATGAACATTATTGGTGTAGGAAATGCAAAATCAGAAGGAATCAACCGCGGAATCATTGTAGACATTGACAAGACGGTTCAAGCCATCCAAAGAGCAGTAAGACAAGCAGAAGAAAAAGCGGGTATCCAAATTCGCAGTGTGAGCGTGGGTGTGCCAGCCAATCTGTTAGAAGTTGAAAATTGCCAAGGGATGATTGCTGTCAACAGCGAATCAAAAGAAATCACAGATGACGACGTGCGTAACGTAGCATCAGCAGCGCTCGTTCGATCTACACCTCCTGAAAGACAGATCATTGCCATTTTACCGCAAGAGTTTACTGTGGATGGCTTTGAAGGGATCAAAGATCCTCGCGGAATGATCGGTGTCCGCTTGGAGATGTTTGGGGTAGTTTATACAGGCCCTAAAACGATTTTGCACAATATTCGCAAATGTGTTGAAAAGTCCGGCTTGATTGTCAACGAACTTGTAATCACACCACTAGCTTTGACTGAATCGATTTTATCAGATGGCGAAAAAGATTTTGGTACGATCGTGATTGATATTGGTGGCGGTCAAACAACGACTTCGGTAATGCATGACAAACAGTTGAAATTCACCCATGTCAATCAAGAAGGTGGAGAATTTGTAACAAAAGACATCTCTACTGTGTTGAATACTTCTTTCAATAATGCAGAAGCGCTAAAAATCAATTATGGTGATGCTTATCCTGAACGTACATCGGCAAGCGAAGAATTCCCAGTGGACGTCATTGGTAAATCTGAACCTGTCAAAATCGATGAACGGTATCTTGCTGAAATCATCGAAGCACGGATGGAGCAAATCTTTAATAAATCAAAAGATGTCTTGAATGAAATCGATGCGTTTGAATTACCAGGCGGAATTATTTTGACTGGCGGAGCTGCTAGCTTACCTGGCGTTGTCGATTTAGCACAGGAAGTCTTCGAAACAAATGTGAAATTATACGTGCCAAACCATATGGGATTGAGAAATCCGGTTTTCACTAATGTGATCAGTATCGTTGATTATTCTGCTAATTTAAGTGAAGTTTATCAGCTTGCTAAAAGCGCGATCACGGGTGAACGTACGACGCAACAACCTGTTGCTGTTCAACAAGAGATTTCTTATGAGCAGTACGAGGCTCCAGAAGAAACTTATGAAGAACCAGAAGAAGAGAAGAAAGGCGAATCGATCACGAATCGTGTCAAAGATTTCTTCTCAAATATCTTTGAATAATCTAAAACGATACTCAGGAGGAAGATAAACTATGGAATTTTCAATTGATAACAATATCAATGATGGCGCTGTAATCAAAGTTATCGGTGTCGGCGGCGGCGGCGGCAATGCTGTCAACCGTATGATCGAAGAAAACGTTAAAGGTGTCGAATTTATCGCTGCCAATACAGATGTGCAAGCATTGAAAAATTCAAAAGCTGAAACAGTGATCCAATTAGGCCCTAAATATACTCGCGGTCTAGGTGCTGGCTCTCAACCTGAAGTTGGAGAAAAAGCAGCAGAAGAAAGTGAAGACGCAATTCGTGATTCCTTGCAAGGCGCTGATATGATCTTTATCACTGCCGGCATGGGTGGAGGTACCGGAACTGGGGCAGCTCCGATTGTTGCAAAACTTGCCAAAGAAATCGGCGCATTGACAGTCGGCGTAGTAACTCGTCCATTCACATTTGAAGGACCAAAACGCGGCCGTTTCGCAGCTGAAGGAATTGCAAAACTAAAAGAAAACGTCGATACATTATTGATCATCTCCAACAACCGTTTATTGGAAGTTGTTGACAAGAAGACACCAATGCTGGAAGCATTCCGTGAAGCAGACAATGTATTGCGTCAAGGGGTACAAGGAATCTCTGATCTGATTACTGCACCAGGCTATGTCAACTTGGACTTTGCTGACGTGAAAACAGTAATGGAAAATCAAGGAACAGCATTGATGGGTATTGGTGTTGCTAGCGGTGAAGAACGTGTCATCGAAGCAACGAAAAAGGCGATCTCTTCTCCATTGCTAGAAACATCTATCGATGGTGCAGAACAAGTCTTACTGAACATCACTGGCGGATTAGACATGACTTTATTTGAAGCACAAGATGCTTCTGATATCGTAGCAAGTGCTGCAACAGGCGACGTAAACATTATTCTAGGAACTTCAATCAATGAAGACTTAGGAGATGAAATCCGTGTGACTGTGATTGCAACAGGTATCGATCCTTCAAAAAAGGAACGCTCTTCTCGTACAAGCAGACAAAGTCAAATCCATTCAATTCCACAAAAACCAACGTTAGATATGGATCAGGCGAAACCTTCACACGTAGAAGATGATCATGGCTTTGGTGATTGGGATATTCGTAAAGAACAAAACGTTCGTCCTAAAGTAGAAGAAAGCCAATTTGAGAATGTTGAAAAAAAAGAATTTGATACATTCAATAGAGATGAAGTAAAAACAAATGACGACGATGAATTAAGTACACCACCATTCTTCCGTCGCAAACGCTAGGAGGCAGAGCACATGATTTCTGAGAACTTGCACAAGATCCAGCAAGAGATCCAGGATTCTTGTGCTCTTGTTTCTAGAAAAGCAAGTGAGGTTCGTCTGGTTGCTGTGACAAAATCTGTCGATAGTGAAAAAACACGGAAGATCATCGAAGCCGGTGTCACTGACTGTGCGGAAAACCGAGTAGAAAAACTCCTGGAAAAAAAGCAGCAACTAGCAGATTTTCCAGAAGTAAACTGGCATTTTATTGGTAATTTGCAACGCAGAAAGGTAAAATCAATTATAAATGAAGTTGATTATTTCCATGCGTTAGATTCGCTGAAATTGGCGCAAGAAATTCAAAAACGAGCAGCAAAAACGATTGCTTGTTTTGTAGAAGTCAATATTTCAGGTGAAGCAAGTAAACAAGGAATTGCACCAGACGACGTTGTTTCATTTATTGAAGAGTTGCGGCCCTTTGATAAAATCAATGTCATCGGCTTGATGACCATGGCACCACTTGCTTCTTCAGAAGCAGAGCAGCTCCATTATTTTCATCAGTTGAAAGAATTACAAGAAAAAATCGCAGCGCTGCACTTGGCACATGCTCCATGTACAGAAACAAGTATGGGAATGAGTAATGATTTTGCCGTTGCGATCCAAGCGGGTGCGACAGTTGTTCGCATCGGCACCGCATTATTTCAGGAGTAAAGGAGGTTGACATATGTCTTTAAAAGAGAAATTGACCAATTTTTTTGGATTGACAGATGAAGAAGATTATTACGAAGAAAGCGTGGTAGCTCAAGAATCTGTGCGATCCCCGCAAAATATCGCCGTCAATCAAGGTAGTTCTTATGTTGCACCACGCACGACTCGTGCTGAAAATCCAACGAATACATTTTCACGAAGCCATATGCCATCACAGCAAGCGCAAGCGCAGCGTTCAACAGCATCAAGTGCGTCCTTTGAAAGACAACAACGCCCTGTCCAAAAGACAGAGGAAAAGGTCGTTTCTATGGCCCAACAACGCAGTAATCCCAAAACAAAAGAAATAAAGTCCAAGGCTGCAGGCAAGATTACTATCGTAGAACCAAGAGTTTATTCAGAAGCGATGGGAATCGCGAAACAAGTGATCAATGGCGATGCAGTACTTGTTAATTTTCATTTAATTGAGGAGTACCAAGCACGGCGAATAGTTGATTTTTTGACGGGAACAGTGTACGCTGAAGATGGCGATATCAAGCGTGTTGGAGATGAAATCTTCTTATGTACGCCAAAAGGAATGGAGATCGAGGGAACTGCTCAAACATTAGCAGATAGTAATTTCTTCGATATCTGAGTCAAGGAGGAAAGCATATTTTAGTCTTTAGGTTATTAAATCTATTCAGTGATGCAGTATATCTCTATACAGTATTATTAGTGATCTATGCCTTGCTTTCTTGGTTTCCGGGAGGATACCAATCAGCATTTGGACGTTTCTTAGCAAAAATCTGTGAACCATATCTAGGTTTGTTTGATCGTCTAAATCTGAGTTTCGCTGGCATCGACTTTACGATTGCATTTGCCATTATCGTTCTGCAGCTAGCAACGCAAGGTCTGTTCGTTCTTCTACAAGCAATCTTATTCTAACGTAAGGGGTGAATATCGGTGAACGCAAATGTCTATCAGCATTTTCGAAGCGATGAGCACCCTTTTATTGATTCTGCGCAAGGCTGGATCGAACAAGTGCAGATGCAATACGCACCCTATTTAACAGATTTTCTTGATCCGCGGCAAGCCTATATTTTAGAAAGTCTGATTCGGCAATCAACCGATTTGAGTTTTCAATTTTTTGGCGGATATGAAGCTGCTGAAAGAAGACGGTGCCTGATCTACCCAGACTATTACCAACCAGCAAGTGAAGAATTTGATTTGGTATTATTCACCATTATCTATCCAAAAAAATTCACGGTTTTAAGTCATGGGAAGGTTTTAGGAACGTTAATGGGCACAGGGGTCAAAAGGGAATACTTTGGTGACATCATTTCTGATGGGGAAAATTGGCAAGTATTTGTGGCAAGCGAAATCAGTCATTTTGTCCAAACACAGGTCGATAAAATCGGGAATGTCTCAGTTCGCCTCGAAGAAACGAAGTACACGGAATTGATCGTACCAAAAGACGGCTGGAGCGAAGAACGAGAAACGGTCAGCTCTCTCCGTTTGGATACTGTCATTTCTGCTGTCTATAATATTTCGCGCCAGCGTTCCAAACAACTCATCGAGTCTGGCAAAGTGAAAGTCAATTGGACAGAAACATTACGTCCGGATTTTATGTTGGATCTACTGGATATCGTATCAATCAGAGGATTTGGGCGTATCCAGATTCAGGGGTTAGAAGGCACGACAAAAAAAGAAAAAGTTAGATTGTTATTAGGTGTATTACGTAAATAAAACAAAGAGGTGTAAACTTATGGCATTAACTCCATTAGATATTCAAAACAAAAGCTTTTCAGTAAAAATGCGCGGTTACAATCAGGATGAAGTCGATGACTTCTTAGATATGATCGTTCGTGATTATGAAGAAGCTGTTCAAAAGAACCGTGAACTAGAAAAATCATTGAAGCATGCAGAAGAAAAACTTGAGTATTTCAATGAATTGAAAGATGCATTGAACCAATCGATTATCGTGGCTCAAGATACCGCAGACAAAGTAAAAACGAGCGCAAGCAAAGAATCTGAAGTGATCGTTACTTCTGCTCAAAACCGTGCAGATGAATTAGTAACGAATGCCGAAAAACGCGCTCATGCATTGACAACAGCTGCAGAAGAAAAAGCCAAAGAAATTCTGACGGATGCAACCAATAATGCGCGTCAATTGGCAACTGAAACCAATGATTTGAAGAAGAAAACGCGCGTTTTCCACAACAATCTTTTGGTTATGCTGCAAACACAATTAGAGCAAGTAAAAAGTCCAGAATGGGAAGAAATTTTGGCGCCATTTTCTAGCTATGTAAAAGATTCTCATCAAGTAATCAAAGAAGTTTTATCAAAAGAACTTGACAGCGAAAATGATTCTGAAGTAAACTCAGAAGCAGTGGAGAGTCCAGTAGAAATCGTGGAATCCAGTGAGAAAGAAATTGATGTAGAAGAAAATCCAGAAGTGAAAACATTGGATGATGCACGTCAATTACTAGATGAATTAAATAAAACAAATGACTAATATACAGAACAGAAAAATTTCTTATACTTTTAAAGCGAGTCTGGGAGAGTGGAAGCCGGATAAAACCCTGTAAGAAATTAGATCATCTGTTAGTCTTGGTCTTGAACAGTGGTAGAGTCCAACGTTTGATCTCGTTACCGATCAACAAAGAATTGTCACTGACAATAAAATTTGGGTGGTACCACGAACACGTTCGTCCCTTTCCGGGATGGATGTGTTTTTTTTATAACTTCATAGCCTATGGGCTTATTAGAAGGATTTGGTCGATTCAATGAGTGAATTCACTGAAATTGAGGCAGGATAGACAAAATTGTTTGATCGACATGTGCTTGCACATGCCATAATCATGAGTAATCAGTAAAAGGAGCGAATACAATGAAGATGAAAGAAACATTGCATCTGGGAAAAACGGCTTTTCCGATGCGGGGAAATTTGCCTAATCGCGAAATCGAATGGCAAAAAGATTGGGAAGAACAAAATATCTATCAACAAAGACAAGCACTGAACGAAGGGAAACCAACATTTGTCTTACATGATGGCCCTCCCTATGCGAATGGCAATATCCACATTGGTCATGCATTAAACAAAATCAGTAAAGACATTATTGTACGTTCTAAATCAATGTCAGGATTCCGCTCACCTTATGTACCAGGTTGGGATACGCATGGATTGCCGATCGAACAAGTGCTGACAAATAAGGGCATCAAACGCAAAGAAATGACACTTGCGGAATATCGCAAAAAATGCGAAGAGTATGCTTTGACACAAGTAGATACCCAACGTGAGGACTTTAAACGTTTAGGAATCTCAGGCGATTGGGATCATCCTTACATCACTTTGACACCTGATTACGAAGCTGCTGAAATCCGCGTATTCGGAAAGATGGCAGAAAAAGGCTACATCTATAAAGGATTAAAGCCAATCTACTGGTCACCATCCAGCGAGTCTTCATTGGCAGAAGCAGAGATCGAATACAAAGATGTCAAATCACCTTCGATCTATGTCGCTTTTCCTGTAGCAGATGGAAAAGGAATCCTTGATGAAGATACATCTTTCGTTATTTGGACGACGACACCTTGGACATTACCAGCAAACTTAGGAATTTCAGTAAACCCAACGTTTACTTATGTTCAAATCATGGCAGATGGCCGTAAATTTGTGATCGCCAAAGATTTGTTGGAGACTGTTCAAGCAGCTATTGGATGGGAAAGTGTTGAAATCTTGCAAGAAATTGCTGGAGAAAAACTAGAATACATGACTGGCCAGCATCCTTTCTATGATCGGACTTCATTGGTGATGCTAGGTGACCATGTCACGCTGGAAGCAGGTACTGGATTGGTTCATACTGCTCCTGGGCACGGGGAAGACGACTACATCGTAAGCAAAAAATACAAATTAGATGTCCTATCTCCTGTCGATAGTCGTGGGATGTTTACGGAAGAAGCACCAGGATTTGAAGGAATCTTCTATGATAAAGCGAACCCAATGATCACCGATTTGTTAGCAGAAAAAGGTGCATTATTGAAACTTGATTTCTTTGTCCATAGTTATCCTCATGATTGGCGGACCAAAAAACCTGTTATCTATCGGGCAACACCACAATGGTTTGCTTCAATCGATCAATTCCGTCAAAACATCCTTGATGAGATCGAGAAAGTGGACTGGATCATTCCTTGGGGCAAAACACGCTTGTACAACATGATTCGTGATCGAGGCGATTGGGTCATCTCACGTCAACGTGCCTGGGGGGTACCACTGCCGATTTTCTACGCCGAAAACGGCGAAGCAATCATTACACCAGAAACGATCGAACATGTTGCAACGCTATTTGAACAACACGGATCAAATATCTGGTTTGAAAAAGAAGCCGAAGAATTATTGCCTGCAGGCTTTACGCATCCGGGTTCACCAAATGGCAAATTCTCTAAAGAAACAGATATCATGGATGTTTGGTTTGATTCTGGTTCTTCTCATGAAGCAGTCTTGCGTCAACGTCCAGAGTTGACTTTCCCAGCTGACATGTATTTGGAAGGTTCAGATCAATACCGTGGATGGTTTAACTCAAGTATCACCACAAGTGTGGCGATCAATGGGGAAGCACCATACAAATCAGTCTTGTCTCAAGGGTTTACCTTGGATGGTGAAGGCCGGAAGATGAGTAAATCTCTTGGAAATACCATTGCTCCAGAGAAAGTAATCAAACAAATGGGTGCCGATATCCTTCGCCTATGGGTTAGCAGTGTAGATTATGAAGCAGATGTCCGAGTTTCAATGGATATTTTGAATCAAGTCTCCGAGGTTTACCGTAAGATCCGTAATACAATGCGTTTCTTATTAGCCAATACGGCTGATTTCGATCCAAAAACGGATATGGTTTCTTATGAAAACTTACGCTCTGTAGACAAATACATGCTGGTTCGATTAAACGAAACGATCAAAACCATTCGTGAAGATGGGTATGAGAAATACAATTTCTTGCATATCTATAAGACGATCATCAATTTCTTGACTGGCGATCTTTCTGCTTTCTATTTAGACTTTGCGAAAGATGTTGTTTATATCGAAGCGGAAAATGATCCACAACGGCGAGCAATGCAAACTGTCTTTTACCAAACGGCAGTGGCTTTGACAAAATTGTTGACGCCAATCATTCCTCACACAGCAGAAGAAATCTGGTCTCACTTAAAAGAAGAGGAAGCCTATGTTCAACTAGCTGAATTGCCAAGTTATGAATCATTTGCGAATCAAGCTGAGTTGCTTGATATGTGGACGGCATTTCTTTCATTCCGTGACAATGTCCTGAAAGCACTAGAAGAAGCACGGAATGAAAAACTGATTGGTAAGTCATTGGAAGCAAAAGTGACCATCTATCCATCACAACTGCTGGCAGACCTATTAACGGCTGTTGATGCTGATTTGGCCCAATTATTGATCATTTCACCAGACTTCTTCGAAATCAAAGAAGCAGGAAGTGCCGCTCCAGAAGCAGCGCTACAATTTGAAGATGGTGCAATCTTGATCGAAAAAGCCGATGGTGAAGTCTGCGACCGTTGTCGGCAAGTGCGGACAGATGTCGGAGTGGATGAGAAACTGCCAACACTTTGCGGGCGTTGTGCTCATTTGGTGGAAGAATATTATCCAGAAGCCGTTGCTGAAGGCTTTGAGAAATAAAAATTAGCTGAGAAATAAAGGTAAGCCAAAAATTATCAGTGTGCCGTTGGACGATCTACTTAGATCGTCCGATGGCACACGTTTTTTGTGATCATTTCATTGTGCTGACTTAGTTATCAGCTTTTGTGTCTTTTTCATCGTTTTCTCCTAGCAATAGCATCTAGACGACAGCAACTGATGATAAGAAGCATAGAAGTGATAAAAATGCAGCGCTAGGCAATCGTGCTCGCTTTGTCCCAATCGGTTTTACCCGTTCAGCGTTTTTGAGAGGAAGCTAGACCAACTTGCAGAAAAAGATTGCAAGATTTACATAGAAAAGGTAAACTATTAAAAATTGGAATATTCAGAATATTTAAAGAAAGGATGAGGGGATGAGTGAAAAAGAGACATTAATGTATGATCCTCGTTTTGAAAGTGATGCTTGTGGCATGGGCTTTATCGTACAAAAAGATGGATTATACTCGAGAAAACTGATTGAAAATGCGTTGACGATGTTAGAACGAATGAATCATCGTGGCGGAACAGGAGCCGAACCAG
Organism: Enterococcus sp. AZ091; assembly: GCF_051714805.1. Classification (NCBI taxonomy): domain Bacteria; kingdom Bacillati; phylum Bacillota; class Bacilli; order Lactobacillales; family Enterococcaceae; genus Enterococcus; species Enterococcus sp. AZ091. The sequence goes on from NZ_JBIOSO010000001.1 coordinate 1,417,474, forward strand.
ATACAGGGGATGGCGCTGGTGTGTTGATGGCATTACCTGATCCTTTTTTTCAAGCAATTGCTTTAGCGGCAGAGATTGTTTTACCGCCGAAAGGTCACTATGCAGTAGGCATGTTTTTTTTGCCGCAAGAACGAGAATCCGCAGTCAAATTAAGAAAGGCCGTTGCTCAGGATATTCAGCAAATGGGATTTCGGGTGTTGTGGCAGCGGGAAGTTCCCTATGACTATTCGCAATGTGGTCCAGGAGCACAAAAAGTGATGCCTAGTTTTTGTCAATTCTTTATTGAAAAACCTCTCGATGTGACAGTCGGAAGAGATTTTGAGGACCGTTTGTATCATTTGCGGCGACAATTAGAAAAAAACTATGCAGCCAAGGAACTAGCCATCTGCAGTCTTTCTAGCCAAACAATCGTCTATAAAGGCATGTTACATGCTTATCAGGTCGGACTGTTTTATACGGACTTACAAGATCCGCGTATGACTTCCAGTATCGCATTGACTCATTCTCGTTTTTCAACCAATACTTTTCCTAGCTGGAATCGCGCGCAGCCTTTTCGTTTTTTAGCCCATAATGGGGAAATCAATACGTTAAGAGGAGCCGAAAATTGGATGCATAGTCATCAAATCGAAGTCTATGATGAGGAAAATTCGGACTCCGCAAAACTTGAGAATTGCATGGAATTCTTGTATCGCCAAGGGAGAGATTTACCTCAGGCGCTTTTGATGATGGTACCTGAAGCCTGGTCGAAAGAAGCCGGTTTGCCAGAAGAACTAGTTGCTTTTCATGAGTACAATGCTAGTTTTATGGCACCATGGGATGGACCGGCAGCGCTTTGTTTTACGGATGGTGAGCTGGTGGGTGCTGCTTTGGATCGCAATGGGTTGCGGCCTTCCCGCTATTCAATTACGAGGGATGGCTTAGTTGTCGTAGCATCCGAATCAGGGGTGGTTGATCTACCCGCAGCAGAGGTAATTGAAAAAGGGGTTTTAGGTCCAGCCAATATGTTTTTGGTCGATACCAAAAATGGCTTGATTTTGAGAAATAAAGAGATCAAAGAAAAATATGCGCATGCTCATCCTTATCGCGAATGGTTGACAGAAAATTTGTTAACGATGGATGACTTACCAGAACCCCCTTTTTCTGATGGATTATCGACAGAGACATTACAGCGGTTATGGAAACTTCACGGGTACACCGACGAAGTCATCCGGACACTGCTGATCCCTATGGCTCAGACAGGAGAGGAACCGGTTATCTCCATGGGATTTGATTCACCATTAGCAATCTTAAGTGAACGTCCCCAGTCGCTTTTTACGTACTTTAAGCAACAATTCGCACAGGTAACGAATCCACCAATTGACGCGATTCGCGAAAAGCTAGTGATCGGTACAGAATTATTTCTGGGACGAGATGGCGATGTTACAAAAGATCTTAGCCAAAATTGCCATAAATTAAAAATCGCTAGTCCGATTTTAGCCACAAGCGAGTATCTGAAGATCAAACATCTAAATCAGAAACAACAATCGGCGGCAGTCCTCTCTACTCTTTATTCTGTGACTGGCAATGAGCAGCAAACACTGCACCAAGCATTGGATACTCTTTTTAAAGAAAGTGAAGCCAAAATTGATCAAGGGGCTACGATTCTCGTGTTAAGTGATCGCGAACCCATTGCACCACAACTAGGTAAGATGGCAATTCCTGTCTTGTTGGCTGTTTCGGGTTTGCATAATTACTTGGTGCGAAAAGGAAAGCGAGCGCTTGCCTCACTCATTGTTGACACGGCTGAAGTCTGCGAAGTTCATCACTATGCTATGTTAGTTGGCTACGGTGCCAGTGGGATTCATCCTTACGGGGCTTACGAAACGCTGCATTATTATGACATGAGTGATCATGTCGAAAATTATCGACAGGCCTGTGAGAAGGGACTCATAAAGATTATGTCTCGTATGGGAATTTCAACTATTGCCGGTTATCATGGTGCTCAGCTCTTTGAAGCTGTCGGTATCTCACCACAAGTCACTGAGTTTTATTTTACGGGAACTGTTTCTCGGATTGGCGGACTGTCGTTGAAACAAATCGAACAAGAGTATTTTGAGCGATACGAAGCTGCCTATGGTGAAAAACAACAGGATTATCTAGATTCGGGAGGCAGCTTTCAGTTTAAAGCAGAAGGTGAGCATCACCTTTTTAATCCCAAAACCATCTATCACTTTCAAAAAGCGGTGCGCACAGGAGATTATCAGTTGTACAAGGAGTATGCAGCTGTCATGAATCAAGAGGCTTTAAGCACACCCACGACACTTCGTTCACTATGGGAGTTCACACCTTCGCGTCAGCCAATTCCATTGGAGGAAGTAGAGCCTGCTGTCCAAATCGTCAAACGATTCAAAGTAGGAGCAATGTCTTATGGATCGCTAAGTGAGGAAGCTCATAAATGTATTGCTGAGGCAATGAATGCCATCGGAGCTAAATCAAATAGTGGAGAAGGCGGAGAACATCGCGAGCGTTTCAAAGCGGTCAACGGCAAAAATTACAATAGTCGGATCAAGCAAGTTGCTTCTGGACGTTTTGGAGTTAATGCGGAGTATTTAATGAGTGCCGATGAGTTGCAGATCAAGATGGCTCAAGGAGCGAAGCCAGGTGAAGGTGGTCAACTGCCTGGAAATAAAGTTTTCCCTTGGGTCGCTGAGATTCGCGGATCAACCCCTGGGGTTCGCTTGATTTCACCACCTCCTCATCACGATATTTATTCGATTGAAGATTTGGCACAATTGATCCATGATTTAAAGACCATCAACCCTTATGCGCGAATCAATGTGAAGCTGGTTGCCAGTACGGGTGTTGGAACGATTGCAACCGGTGTTGTCAAGGCAGGTGCTGATGTTGTTGTAATATCAGGCTATGATGGCGGTACTGGTGCTTCTCCCCGCAATTCCATCAGAGATGCGGGCTTGCCTTGGGAAATGGGGTTAGCAGAAGCTCATCAAACATTGGCACTGAATCATCTTCGTCAGCGGATGACCTTAGAAACGGATGGTAAATTGATGACGGGAAGGGATATTGCGATTGCGGCACTTTTAGGTGCTGAAGAGTACAGTTTTGCTTCATTGGCCCTTGTTGCGATCGGCTGTGTGATGATGAGAGTCTGCAGTCTGAATACTTGTCCCGTGGGTATTGCCACCCAAAATCCAGCTTTACGAAAGTTTTTTGCTGGTAAACCGGAACATATTATTCATACTATGTTTTTCTTAGCAGAAGACCTCAGAGAAATCATGGCAGAACTGGGTTTTCGTACCATTGATGAGATGGTGGGTCACACAGAAGTCTTGGTACCTCGTTTCATTGCCAAAGGGAAAGCAAAATCATTGGATTTCGCTCGCATCTTGGGTACGACACTTCCGATTGCACGTAAAGTGACGGATCCTTTTTTGGAGAAACGACAATGGCCAGAATTGGATAGTTTTGCCAAAGCAGCAATTGAAAAACAACATCCTGTTGCTATCAGTCAACCGATCAACAACATTCAACGTTCTGTTGGTGCCCGCATAGGGGGATGGATTGCAGAACGCTTTGGGAACTATGAACTTCCTCCAGGATTGCTGCAATTCAATTATCAAGGAATTGCGGGTCAAAGTTTTGGTGCCTTTGCAACGCAAGGACTTGAGCTGAGATTGGTTGGAGAAGCCAATGATTACGTAGCCAAAGGATTGAGTGGTGGCCGTTTGATCATTGTACCGCCAGCAGATGCTAGTTATGATATTGAACAGTCGCCCATTGTAGGTAATGTGGCTTGCTTTGGGGCAAATCGAGGAGAAGGATATTTCAGAGGTCTGGCAGGAGAACGTTTCTGTGTTCGAAATAGCGGAGCCAAAGTGGTTGTAGAAGGAATCGGCGATCATGGCTGCGAGTATATGACTGGAGGTGTCGCTGTTATTCTAGGCAAGACGGGCCGCAATTTTGCTGCTGGCATGTCTGGAGGTGTCGCCTATGTGTACGATCCGGAGCAAGCGTTTGCTGCTCAATGCAATTTAGAAATGGTGGAATTGTTTAAGGTAGATGAGAGCGGGGATGATGCGGTATTGAAAGAATTGATCGAGAACCATTTTGCCTATACAGATTCCTTAAAAGCAGCCGAGATTCTAAGCGATTGGCTCTATCATAAGCAGTTGTTCATCAAAGTTTATCCTAAGGAATATCATCAAATGGTGGAAGCGACTCATCAATTGGCGCAACAAGGTCTCTCAGGAGATGAACTGATCGCTAAAGCTTTTGAGTCAGTTGTCGGTCCTCAGATGACGATCCCAGGAAAGGAGCATGACTAGTATGGCAGATCCTTTTGGTTTCTTAAAATACCCTCGAAAAGAAAATCCGTATCGTCCGGTAGCAGAGCGGATCACTGATTGGCAAGAACTGCAAGAACCATTGCCGGCAAGTGAGCGGCAAGAACAAGCAGCAAGATGTATGAATTGTGGCATTCCTTTTTGTCATACCGGTTCTTTCTATGGTGGGCAACGGACAGTTTCTGGATGCCCCAACGATAATTTGATTCCTGAATGGAATGATCTTGTTTATCAAGGCAGGTTTCAAGCGGCTTTTGAACGGTTAGCGAAAACGAATCCATTACCTGAAATGACCGGACGGGTTTGTCCAGCTCCTTGTGAGAAAGGCTGCACGGAGGCGCTAAATGGGAGCGGGGTCACGATTCATGACAATGAGCGTTTCATTATCGACACTGCATTTGAGAATGATTGGGTCCGAGCATCGGGAGAACCGCAAGCAGCAACTGGTTTCAAAATTGCCATCATTGGCAGTGGACCAGCTGGTCTATCCGCTGCTTGGCGCTTGCATCAGTTAGGTCATCAAGTGACGGTTTATGAACGCAGTGATCGTTGCGGGGGGTTGCTGATGTATGGTATCCCTAATATGAAACTAGATAAAACAGTGGTTCAGCGCAGAATCGATTTGATGGCAGAACTAGGCGTGACGTTCCTAACGAATGTCGAAGTCGGCCGCGACATTTCTGCTGAAGAATTAGAAGCTGCTTATGATCGTGTTATTATTTCTACTGGCGCCAGTGTTCCGCGGGATTTAAAGATCCCAGGAAGGTCTTTGACTGGGATTCAGTTTGCTGTTGATTATTTGACAGCAGCAACCAAAGAGGTATTGAACCATGGAAAAGCTGCGAATGAATCCTTGGCAGGCAAACACGTGGTCGTGATCGGCGGTGGAGATACCGGAAATGATTGCTTAGGGACTGCGATGCGCCAAGGGGCTGCTTCTGTTCGTCAGCTGGAAATCACGCCACAGCTTCCACCACAGCGTTTAGCTGAAAATCCATGGCCTGAATACCCAATGACAGCTAAAATCGGGTATGGTCAGGAAGAAGTTGCTGCGGTTCTACAGGAACATACGTATCACAGCATTTCGACGACTGCTTTTGTAGGAGCGGAACGGGGACAAGTGATTGGGATCGAAACAGTCAAAGTAGATGAGAATTTTCAGCCAATCTCTGGTACAGAGCAAGTGATGAAAGCCGATTTAGTTTTGTTGGCAATGGGCTTCTTAGGTCCAGAAACACACTTGTTAGACACCTTCAATGTCCGTGAAATCTATGATGATTATACAACCAATAATGAACGGGTTTTGGTAGCTGGTGATGCAAAAAGAGGTCCTAGCTTAGTGATTTGGGCAATTCGAGAGGGGCGGCTCGCTGCGGAGAAAGTCGATCAATCGCTGAGGGCCTTGATTTATCAACAAATTTAGCAAAAACAACGGGATAAATGCGACAGATAAGACAAATAAACCGAAGGCTATCTCTGAAAAGCGATGCGCAATCTTGCGCGAAGGACGAATCGTCCAAGAAGCTTAGCAGGTATCCTTCGGTTTTGTTGAATCTTTCGTCACATAGCAGATACTTTGTACTGTGCCCGCGGTCCGCCGATATATTTGGGGCGTGAGCCTAATGCAGTCACATGAGCTGCACCTAACGTTTTGATACTTGGCCGAATAGGGATCTGTACGTGTTTGACATGCATGCCGATGGCAGTATCACCAATATCGATGCCAGCTTTCGCAATGATATGCTCCACTTCAACGGGATCATCAAACAAGCGAAATGCCGCTACAGAACAAGCACCTCCCGCATGAAGTGCAGGGACAACTGCCACTTCTTCTAATTGATAATACTGAGCAGTGCTACGCTCTACAGCTAATGCACGGTTCAAGTGTTCGCATCCTTGAACCGCTAAGCGAATGCCAAGCGGATCCAACACCTCTTTAATGGTCTTAATAATGATGTAGCCTACTTCTTCGCTGGAGTTTTTGCCGATCATCCCGCCAACGACTTCGCTAGTAGAACAGCCTAAAACAAATAAATCATTTTGCGTTAAGTGTGCTGCGTCAATTACTTCAGTTGTGATGGTTACTAAGTCATTTTTAAGTTGATGAAAATCATTCATTGGAATCTTACCTCTCATTCAAAGAAAATTTTTGCGTTCGTTTTAAATAATTGACAAGCGGAAATGCTACCAATATACCGAAAACATTTTGAAGGCTATTGCTGAGAATCGAAGCAATGCCTGCTCCAAAGCCAAACATGATGGTCGTTGCTGCGGCATAGCCTAAAATCATCGTCACGCTTCCCAAACAAAGTGCCAGCAGGGGATAGTGACGAAAACGACCAGTAAGGTAGCCTTGGCAGCCATGGATCAAAATAGAAAACAATGCCCATTCTGGATAACCGGACAAAAAGTCGATCATTCCGCCGCTCAAGCTGCCGACGATCGCACCTGAAGGACCGCCTAATAGAAGAGCTGTGGTATAGATGCCGGCTTCGCAAAGGGTCACGACACCTTTTGTCTGAGGAACTGGCAGGACAAATAATAAAGAAAGAGCGGTAGTCAGTGCTGTCAGCATAGCTAACGTTGTTAGTTTCTTGGTAGACATGAGGTAACTCCTTTCCTAAAATAAGCAAGTTGATCGACATTTCCTAAAGATTCTGTCAGCTGTAGCCCATTTTCAATGCCGGCAAAAACAAAGTCTTTGGCTTGCTGTACAGCATCTGTCATTGAGCGGTCAGTAGCCAAGAGCGCAGCGATGGCAGCGGATAACGTACAACCGGCGCCGTTCGTTGTCTGTTTGGGTGATTTTGGTGTCTCAAAAAAGAAAAAGTCATCCCCATCATAGAGCAGGTCGCAGGCTTGCAGCCCGTTCAGACGAGCGCCACCTTTGATCAACACAAAAGCAGGCCCAAGTGCTTTGATTTTTTTGGCAGCTATCTTCATTTCTTCCCGAGTAGTAATGGCTTGATTTGCGAAATATTCTGCTTCAACCAAATTGGGAGTAACGATAGTGGCTAAGGAAAATAAGGATTGCAGGGCGTGTTGATACTCTTGATTGGCTTTTGTCTGTCCTTCTTTAAAAGCTAAGACTGGATCTAAGATGATCGGGCAGTCTTGGGTCACTAGGAAATTTTTCACTAATTCGATCGTTTCCAGTGTATGTAATAGGCCGATTTTGATGGCTGCTAAACGGGTGAAAGCTTTAACTGAAGCTAATTGGTCCTTCAGCGTTGCAGGAGGGATATCATAAATGGTGATTTCCTCATTGATGGCTGCGACACAAGTGAGCACCATGTGACCAAAGGTATTGAATTCTTCAAAGGTCTTGATATCTGCAGTGGCACCACCACCTGCTAAGCTGTCTAAGCCAGCAATGGTCAATACTTGTTTCATTGATTCACATCCTTTAGTCTTTCGTTTTATTATAGCGAATGGAGCAAAAATAAAAACAGCCAATTGGCTGTTTTTTTACCCATCCAATTGGCTGCTGCTTATTGATTATTTAGTAAGTTCCGTTCACGATACCATTCATCTGGTTTCCAAATCCATTCAAAGCCATCAGCTGCTAATAGATCATAGGCGGCTTTTGGTCCCATGGTCCCTGCTGAATAGTTCGGAAAATCAGGTGTTTCTTTATCCCAAGCATGTCGGATGACATCGACGATGCGCCATGATTGAGCAACTTCGTCCCAATGAGTAAAGTTGGTGCCGTCCCCATTTAAAGCATCTAAGAGCAATTTTTCATAGGCTTCTGGCGTATTTTCTACGATTTCAGTACTATTGCGGTAATCTAGTTTAACAGGAAGGGTGTCGAATCCTTGACCGATTTCTTTGCCATTTAGAGAAAGTGAAAAGCCTTCCGTCGGTTGAATATAAATCGTCAAGACATTAGGTGCTAATTTCTTCTTGCTTTCGCAATCAGTCACATCTTTCTTGAAAACATTCACTGGGACTTGCTTGAAAACGATATTGATACGGGTGCCTTTCTCTGTTAAACGTTTCCCTGTGCGTACATAAAAAGGGACTCCTGACCAGCGGAAGTTGTCGATCAAAAACTTGCCTGCGACAAATGTTTCGGTGGCAGAATCTTCCGCAACATTCATTTCTTCACGATACCCAGCAAACTGCTGATCCTCTAATTGCCCGTGAGCATACTGTCCGCGGACAAAATTAGTTTTGACTTCTTCTTCTGAATAAATGCGAATCGCATTCAATGCTTTGATTTTTTCTGTACGGAGTTCTTTTTCTGAGAAAGCGACTGGTGGTTCCATAGCTAGCAAAGAGAGAATCTGCAAGATGTGGTTTTGGACCATATCCTTTAAGGCACCACTCTTATCATAATAGCCGCCGCGTTCTTCAACGCCGAGATCTTCAGCGATATTGATTTGAACATTGTCGATATAGCGGTTGTTCCATTGCGATTCAAAAATATTATTGGCAAAACGGATTGCAGAAATATTTTGGATCATTTCTTTTCCTAGATAGTGATCGATTCGATAGATCTCTTGCTCACTGAAAACTTGATTGATTTCTTCGTTCAATTGTTTCGCAGAGGCATAGTCACTTCCGAAAGGTTTTTCAATCACCACACGATGGTAGCCTTCGGTTTCAAGCATGCCTTGTGATTTTAAATGTGAGACGATGGTACCAAAGAAGTTTGGAGACATTGCCAGATAAAACAGTTGGTTTCCTTCAAGCTGATACTTCTGATCTAGAGAATCTGCCAGCTCTTTCAATGAGTCATAGTGAGTGGTATCTGTTACATCATGAGACTGATAATAAAAATGTGAAGCGAAAGTCTCAGCTTGTTCTTTTGACTCGATCAAATCTTCGATCGTTCCCATAACAACTTCACGGTAATGTTCATCTGACCAAGGACGGCGAGCCGTACCGATTACAGCAAAATCTTCTTTAAGATCGCCTTTTTTATACAAACGGAAGAGGGAAGGGTAAAGTTTGCGTTGTGCAAGGTCACCGGTTCCGCCAAAAATAGTAAAAAGCACCTTTTTTTCCATCGTTTTCACTCCTTACAATTTATCTACAAAAATCGTACTAGCTGCTTTATAACTGACAGCAATTTCTTTATCCGCATTTTTAATGGTGATCGGTCCTTCGTAGGCAGCCGTATCAATGATCTCAAACTCTTCATGAATATTCAGGTCGATGGCTACCAGATAGTCCAACAATTCCCGTTCATCCAACACGCGAGCAATTCGGATCTTTGTCCCGACAGGGTAAGCACTCATCGTCGTTTTTTCTCCTTCGTGGACGGGTTGTCCCTGTTCGGGGATCATTCCGCCGTGAGGACAAAACTTAGGATGTCCTAGATAGGCTTCTAAATGATCAGCCAATGTCCCTGATGTGACATGTTCAAGTACCTCCGCATCATCGTGGACTTCATTCCAAGAATAATTCAAATGCTCCACTAAAAATACTTCCCATAAACGATGTTTACGAATGAGAGCACTTGCCGAAGCTAGTCCGCTTTCGGTCAATTGGACGCCTTGATAAGGAGAGTGTTCTACTAAGCCTTCTTTTAAAAGCTTAGAAATCATCTCGCTTACTGAAGCAGCAGACACATCCAGACCAGAAACGATTTGTTTGTTGTTGATTTTCTTCTGATCACCGCCCAATTCCAAGATGAGCTTCAAATAATCTTCGCGGTTTGGTGTCATGGTATTCATCCTCTCTTATCAAAGACTATCAAACTAAATTCTATCAAAAAAAGCCACAGATTACTACGGAAAAAACCGTGGGAAGAAGAAGGTTTTTTATAAACCGCTTTACTTTATTCGCTTATTCTGACAGTCAGTTTTTTAAGAAGAAGAAAACTGAGAGAATGATTCATCCTCTCAGCCTTTTTAGTGTGTATTAAGCCCAATCGCCATTTCTGAATACTGGGACTGTTGTGCCATCTTCTTTGATTCCATCGATGGACATTTGGGCAGATCCTACCATAAAGTCAACGTGTGTTTGGCTGCGGTTGAGACCAGCAGCGGCCAATTCTTCTTCGCTCATTTCTGTTCCGCCTTGTAAGCTGAATGCATAAGCCGAACCAAGAGCTAAGTGGTTTGAAGCATTTTCATCAAAAAGGGTGTTGAAGAAAATGATTCCGGATTGTGAGATTGGTGAAGGATCAGGAACAAGGGCCACTTCGCCTAAATGTTTTGCGCCTTCATCAATGGCTAATAATTTTGCTAAAACTTCTTCTCCTTGTTCTGCAGAGAAATCAACCACTTTCCCATCTTTAAAGGTGAACTTCATCCCAGAGATGATCGTTCCCGCATAGCTTAATGGTTTCGTACTTGAGATATAGCCATCGATGCGGCGGCTATCAGGAGCGGTAAAGACCTCTTCTGTTGGCATGTTTGCCATAAACTTTTCGCCACGGGCATTGAAGCTGCCGGCACCTTCCCATAAATGGTTCTTTGGCAAGCCGATAATAATGTCTGTGCCTGGGGCAGTATAATGCAACGCTGTGAATTGTTCTTCGTTGAGTTCATTGGCTTTTTCTTGCAACGTTTTATCATGATTCTTCCAAGCTGCCACAGGGTCTTCTTCATAGATGCGCGTTGTTTTGAAAATTTGATCCCAAAGCAAGTCTTGCGCTTCTTCTGGTGTTGCATCAGGGAAGACTTTTTGTGCCCAATCTTGACCAGCGGCTGCCACAACCGTCCAGCTCACTTTGTTGGCTTGGGTTGCTTTTCGCAAGTTAATCATGGCTTTCCCCGAGGCGGCTTGATAAGTCGCTACGCGGTCTGAATCTACACCTGCTAATGCATCGTGATTGGCTGAAACCACACTGATACGGCTCGCACCTTTTGCTACCCAATCGTCTGTTTGATCGATTTTGTATTGGGGAATCGTTTCCAAGCGATCGCTGTCGGCGTGGGCAAGAAATTCTTTTTGAACGACATCATCTGTCCATTGAACGATGACTTCTGCTGCCCCTAATGCATAGGCTTTTTTTGTCAAAAGGCGAGCCAAAGGTGCTTGATCAACAGCGATTTGGATGACGATCGTATGGCCTTTTTGAACATTGACGCCAACTTCTGTGATTAGTTGGGCATATTTCTCAAGATTTTGATTAAAATTTGGTAAAACCATTAAAATTCCTCCTAATTTTTCTAACTATAACTTTCTCTATGATAGCACTATCTTTTTTTGAAAACAAATGAAATCGAAGTCAAAAAAACAGATTTTTTCATGCTGAATTGGAAGCAAATAGGGACTAGGACAATCTTAAAAGTTGTTTTGCAATCTTAAAAAAACATGATACAATGAATAAAAGGTTTTTCTGAAAGCGATGTATAGCAGAATTAAGGAGATTAAAAAATTATGGCAAGAAAGAAAACAATTACTAGAGACCAGATTTTAAAAGCTGCCTATGAAGTTGTCGCAACCGAAGGATTCACACGTTTTACCGCACGTAATATTGCAGCGAAAATGAAGTGTTCAACCCAACCGATTTACTTAGAATTCAAAAACATGGATGACCTTAAAAGTGCCTTGATCAATCAAATTTATGATTATCTAGCAACAGAAGTATTTCCCATTGAGAGACGTGGGGACGTGATCGTCGATCTGACTTTGAATTACATTGGTTTTGCGAATAAAGAAAAACGCTTGTATCGCGCGCTTTACCTGGAAGAGTATGGCGGTGGCGATTCCATGCAAAAATTTTCTTTTGATTTATTCGTCAAATCTGTGAAAAAAGATCCGAAATATCAGGATTTAACAGAAGTCGAACTGAAATCATTGCATACGGGTGTATGGATCGTTGCCACTGGATTAGCCGCATTGATGTCTTCGGGAATTCTTCATCCGACGGAAGACCAAATTGCAAAATTGATGACCGAGACCGCAGAAAATATCATTCATCGAGAAACACCGATTGATATTTCATACAAGTCATTCGATCAATAATTAAATCATATGTAAAGAGAAAAAAGCATGTACCCAGCGTGGGATACATGCTTTTTTATGTATGCGCATTAAAGAGATGCAACGATTTTTTTCGCAAAGTCTTCTAAGTTTTGAATGTCTTCTTCTTCGGCAGCCAAATCAACTTTGACGCTTTCTGCTCCTTTGATAGCACCGGTCTTGGCAAAAGCTGCTTCAAAATCATCGACAGATTTGCAAAAATCATCGTAGAACGTGTCACCTGAACCGCAAACACCAAATGTTTTTCCACTCAGGTCTAATTCTTGCAAGTCTTCATAGAAATCAACGATCTCGTCTGGCAGTTCACCATCACCATAGGTATAAGTGGCTACAATGCAAATATCTGCCTCTTCGAATTCATCGGCATCTACTTGCGTACATTCATTGATATCTACCTCAATAGCCAGATTTTCAAGTGCTTCTGCAACGATATCAGCTATTTCTTCGGTGTTGCCTGTCATGCTTGCGTAAACGATTTTAGCTAAAGTCATAAATAAGTCCTCCGATCCTTTAACGGTCAACAGTAAAAACCCTCTCTGATTATAGCAAACCCAGTCAAGAATAACAATTCTTGAAAAAAGTCTTAGGTGAATCAGCAGACTTTGTAAAATTCTTGCTTTCTATGGTAAAATAAGAGGAATTTAAATAAGGGAGACGAGAAAATGATAACATTAAAATCTGCCAGAGAGATTGATCAAATGGCTGAGTCCGGCGCATTACTTGCGGACGTTCATAGACAACTTCGTACGTTTATTAAACCAGGGATCACTAGCTGGGATATCGAAGTATTTGTGAGAAATTATATTGAAAGCCATGGCGGAATCGCTGCACAGATCGGCTTTGAAGATTATAAATATGCGACTTGCTGCAGCATCAACAATGAGATTTGTCATGGGTTTCCCCGAAAAAAAGTATTAAAAAATGGTGATCTGATCAAAGTAGATATGTGTATTGATCTAAAAGGCGGAATCTCCGATTCTTGCTGGAGTTATGTCGTAGGTGAATCGACCCCAGAAATCGATCGTTTAATGGAAGTAACGAAAAAAGCGATGTATTTGGGAATCGAACAAGCACAAGTTGGGAATCGAATCGGTGATATTGGTCATGCGATCCAAACGTATGCGGAAGGTGAAGGCTATGGTGTTGTCCGTGATTTTGTCGGTCATGGCATTGGTCCAACGATCCACGAAGCACCAATGATTCCTCATTATGGCGAAGCAGGGAAAGGCCTGCGCTTGAAAGAAGGGATGGTCATCACGATCGAGCCGATGATCAACACAGGAACTTGGAAAATGAAGATGGATCCAAATGGTTGGACAGCGTACACACTTGATGGTGGATTGAGTTGTCAATATGAGCATAGCTTAGCTATCACAAAAGATGGTCCACGGATCTTGACTTCTCAAGGAGAAGAAGGAACCTACTAGAAAAGAATGGACGGATGTCGGAGGAACCCCAAATGAAATGGATCGATAAGGCGAAAAGCAATCAAAAGCTTATGCGATTTATAGAAACGACACAAACGCGGATCACGGAATCTGAAATGGGAACGACCTCAGTTGTCGTAGCCTATTATTTATTACTATCCTTGTTTCCATTGCTGATCGCGATCGGAAACTTGCTGCCTTTTCTTTCAATCGCTCCTAGTAACGTGCTGCCCTATGTCCAAGAATTGATTCCTGGTCAAGTGTATGAATTTATCGGACCGGCCATTGAGAATCTGCTGACTTCTGGTTCCGGCGGCTTGTTGTCTATTTCGGCACTTGCAGCTCTTTGGTCAGCCAGCCAAAGCATCAATGCATTACAAATTGCCATGAACAAAGCGTTTGGTGTCGATCAGCGTTCGAACTTTATTGTTGTTCGTGCGGTCTCTTTTGTCATTATTCTCTTGTTTATGATTGCAATTGTAGGTGTGACGATGGTTATTGGTTTAGGGAAGATCATTTTGGACTTTCTACAACCAATCTTCCATATTCAAGATGATTTGATTGCTACCTTCCAAACTGTCAAATGGCCTTTGACGATCATTGCGTTGCTGTTTATCTTGATGCTAATCTACTGGTTGGTGCCTAATGCCAAAGTAAAACTTCGGTCAACGCTTCCTGGCGCAGTATTTGCTACTGCGGGCTGGATGTTGCTGTCGCAAGTGTTCGGCTTATATGCCCGCTTTTTTGCTGCTAGGATCAGCGGCTATCAAATCATCGGGAGTTTCATTGTGTTGATGATTTGGCTGAATCTGGCAGCAACGATAATTATTTTAGGCGGCATCATCAACGCAGTTGTGGAAGAATATTTATCGGGACAAGAGATCAAAGAACGAAAAGATCCCGTGGAACGTATCTCATCAAAACTTGAAGATACATTTTCCAATAAGGAGAAATAAATGAAAGTGAGAATGAGCGATGGAATTTGCATTTAAATTTATTGTACGTCTTTTCATCACGATGATCATATCTTTGATATTGACGCCCATCATTAAATTGATATCCTTTAAAATTGGTGCAGTCGATCGCCCAGGAGAACGACGAATCAACACCAAAACAATGCCTACAGCAGGAGGACTTAGTATTTTCCTGTCCTTCTCTTTTGCCTTGCTTTGGGAGTTTCGCGAGATGATCCCATTTAACTATGTCTGGCCAATGCTCTTAGGAGCCGCGATCGTTGTAGTGACTGGTTTGCTTGACGATATCTTTGAGCTCTCTCCATTACAAAAGGTCTGTGGGTTAACGCTAGCGGCTTTGGAAATCTATTTTGTGGCGGGGATCAAGATCAGTACTGTGTCGATTCCTTATATCGGTGTATTCGATTTAGGGTGGTTAGGCCTGCCAATGACAATTTTATGGATATTGGCAATCACAAATGCTGTCAATTTGATTGATGGGTTAGATGGACTGGCTAGTGGAGTATCGATCATCAGTTTGATAACGATTGGGATTATCAGTTACTTCTTTTTACCTGATTCAGTAGCTGTTTCAATGGTGATCTTTACTTTAGTCGCTGCCATCGTGGGATTCTTTCCCTATAACTTTTATCCAGCAACGATTTTTCTGGGTGATACGGGTGCTTTATTCTTAGGGTTTATGATTTCCGTTCTCTCATTGCAAGGGTTGAAGAATGCGACGTTTATAACCGTGATTACGCCTATGCTGATTCTGGGCGTACCAATCACCGATACTGTCTATGCGATGATTCGACGGAAGTTCAACAAACAAAAAATTTCTTCTGCTGATAAAATGCATCTTCATCATCGCTTGCTTTCTTTAGGATTCACTCATCGGGGAGCAGTATTGACAATCTATGCGTTAGCAATGGTATTTTCTTTTATTGCACTGTTGATGAACTATGCCAGTAATACGGCAATTATTCTACTGATCATTAGTACCGCATTTGGGATTGAATTATTTATTGAATTGATTGGTTTGGTGGGAGAGAATCGCCAACCATTGATGTGCGCCTTGAAATTTCTAGGTAATCGGCGCTTTCGTCAGGAAGTTTTGACAAAGAGAACAGGCGACTCACTAGAAACAACCGAGGAGCCAATAAAGGAACCAACAGAATCAAAAACCCCTCAGCGGACCTCGCGCAGAAAACGACGGGCTAGGCATAAAAAATAATCTCGGTCCATCAGTAAAAGAACGATCCTCACATGACATGTTCAGTTGAAGCTGAAAGTCACGTGTGGGTCGTTTTTTTTTGTATCTATCCCTAAAAGGATTGTTTGCGCAAATCGATTATTTCAACGTTACGATCGACAACGCCAGATTCTGTTTCTAACATAATTGATTGGAAACGCTCATTTAAATTAAGCTTTGGTTCTTGGTCAAAATAATTGGCTGTATAGTCTTTGATATAAATAGGTCCAACCGCAGATGAGAGAGTAATGGTGTAAGGTGCGGGAACCTCTTTGTCTGAGACCAGCAAGAAACGAAAACTTGTATCGAGAGAACAGATTCCTAATTTCGAATAAGGTCCGACACCGTCATCCAGATCCAGCAGTAAAGCACCCTCATTGCTATGATATCCTTCTAGTTTGTTGATGACTGCTTGTGACATTTTTAGTTCCATCATGTGTTCCTCCTTCTTTCTCTTCATTTTCATTCTAAGAGCATTTCCCTCAGAACAAAAGTAATCTGCTTTCAGCTTATTGACGTCTTGAGGCTAAAACGTCTATACTGAATGAGAAGTTATTTCAGTGAAGAAAGAAGGATGGTCAATGCCAAGTGTACAGCAACGAGAAACAGAAAAAATGGGAACAGTTTATGAAGTTGAAAATGATAGCGGTGTCAAACTTGTAACAAGCCCGGAAGGAGCACGCTTACTGGATTGGATCGTGCCGATTGATGGCGGCCGAGACTTAGTTGTTGGGTATGATACGATCGCAGGACACCAGAAAGCGCGTTATTATGGCGCAACGATTGGGCCAGTTGCCGGCAGAATTGCAGGAACCCGATTTACTATCGACGGGAAAGAGTATCAAACAGAAGATAATGATAATGGCAATACATTGCATGGCGGATTTAAGGGATTGGATACCGATACTTGGAAAGCTGAAACATTTGAAACAGAAACCGCAGCTGGCGTAATTTATCGGACAGAACGCAAAGACGGCGATAGTGGATTTCCGGGCAATGTTTCATACACAGTGACTTATACATTGGAAAATGATGATTCATTTACGATTACTTACGATGCCACAACCGATCAGCCTACACTATATAATCCCACGAATCATGGCTATTTCAATTTGACCGGTGACACTAGAAATCCAATCGATGATCACATGGTTCAAATCAATGCAGAATATGTGGCTGAAACGAATCCTGATGTCACAACAACAGGAAAAAAACAACCTGTTGCTGATACGAAGTTTGACTTTCGTGTAGCACGAAAAATGGGCACAACATTACTTGATGATCCATTCTTATTGGATCATACTCAGGACTGGGACTTGAAAGTGACGAGCCCTGATGAAAAAGTTTCCATCACAGTTACAACGGATCGACCGGCTGTAGTCATCTATACCACACGAGATGGCGAAGAAGGAGCACCAATGAAAACCGGACCTTTTGCAAACCATGGCGGAATGGCTATTGAGACCCAAGGCGTTCCTGGAACAGAAAAATATCCTCAGTTTGGGGAGATCCTCTTACGTCCAGAAAAACCTTTCCATTCTGTGACTCGTTATCGTGTTTTTTATTAATCATAGATAATATATGACCTCTGTCAGTTGATCTCAAACACTGCAGAGGTTTTTTTTGACAATTTTCGATTACAGATGTAAACTTAAATCGTGAACAAGTAAGGAGGAAAAAATATGCAATCATCAAGTGCTCCTATAAAAATCAGTGATTCCGAATGGGAGATCATGCGAGTGATTTGGACATTAGGAAAATCCGATGCCCAAGAAGTCACGGCACTTCTTAGCGAATCCAAAGACTGGAAAACAGCAACCGTTAAAACATTACTAGGCCGTCTAGTGAAAAAAGGCGTATTGCGGACAGAAACCCAAGGAAAAAAATTTGTTTATTATCCTTTGGTTTCCGAGGATGCTACGATTCAAAGTGCCACAGAGAGTTTATTCTCTCATATCTGTGCAAAAAAAATCGGACAAACATTGGCAGAAATGATTCGTGAATCGGAACTAACTAATGAAGATCTAACAATGTTGGAAGAGGCACTGGCGAAAAAAGAACCGGTAGCCGCTATTGCTTGCAACTGTATACCGGGACAATGTCAATGTACAATGAATGAAGGAGAATAAATCATGAAAAAAATCTATCACATTGAAGGAATGAGCTGCGACCACTGTGTTGCTCGGGTAGAAAAAGCATTGTCTGAAGTGCCAGGTGTCAAAAAAGCAAAGGTAAATTTAAAGAAAGCCAATGCTAAAGTCAAATATGACGAACAACTTGTTACAGATGATGACATCATCGCTAAAGTAACGGAGGTGGGGTACACAGCCACGGTTGAATAAGTCTCTCACCGCTGTTCTTGAAAGATATGGAATGAAAAAAGTTCATTTAATTGTTTGCGGAAAGACGGTAGGCAACTTCTGTCACCCCCCAACGCGTTCCAGCAGGGCGCAAAACTTTCCAGCAAAAAGGAGGAATTTGAGATGAGCCATAACGAAATGGACGGAGGACATTCGGAAATGGATCACAGTAAGATGGATCACAGTAAGATGGATCACAGTAAGATGGATCATAGCCACATGGATCATGGCATGAGTGGAATGGATCATAGTATGCATATGGGGAATTTCAAGCAAAAGTTTTGGCTTTCCTTGGTTTTAGCAATCCCGATTATTCTTTTATCCCCTATGATGGGGCTTGAATTGCCTTTTCAGTTCACTTTTCCAGGGTCTGACTGGCTAGTGATGATTTTAGCCACGATTTTGTTCTTCTATGGCGGTCAGCCTTTCTTGAGCGGAGCGAAGATGGAACTGCAGCAAAAGAGTCCAGCAATGATGACGTTGATTGCTATGGGGATCACAGTCTCTTATGTCTATAGTATTTACGCGTTTATCACGAATCATTTCATGCATGGCGCACATGTCATGGACTTCTTTTGGGAACTGGCTTCATTGATCGTGATCATGCTTTTAGGACATTGGATCGAGATGAACGCTGTGTCCAATGCAGGGAATGCATTGCAAAAATTAGCTGAATTATTGCCTGATGAAGTAACTCGCAAAAAGGCAGATGGTTCTGAAGAAAAGATACCACTGGACACAGTGAAGAAAAATGATCGTTTGATCGTACGAGCGGGTGACAAAATCCCTACAGACGGTATCATCAAAGAAGGGACAACCACGATTGATGAATCCGCAGTTACGGGTGAGTCCCGTAGAGTAGCGAAAGAGTCCGGTTCGAAGGTAATCGGGGGTTCCGTGAATGGAAATGGAACGATTACTATTGAAGTAACAGGAACCGGTGATGAGAGCTATCTTTCAAAAGTAATGGAAATGGTTCGTCAAGCGCAGGCGGATAAATCAAAATTGGAAGCTTTGTCAGATAAAGTGGCAAAATGGTTGTTCTATATTGCATTGGTCGTCGGAATTACCGCATTTGTAATTTGGGTGTTCGCAGCGGATTTGCCAACAGCGCTGGATCGGATGGTAACTGTTTTTGTCATTGCCTGTCCTCATGCACTTGGATTAGCCATTCCGTTGGTTGTCGCACGTTCGACATCAATTGCTGCTAAAAACGGCTTATTGTTAAAAAATCGTAATGCACTGGAAAATGCCCATGATCTAGACTATTTGTTACTTGATAAAACCGGTACTTTAACACAAGGAACTTTCTCGGTCACAGGAATTGAAAGCTTTGGTGACTATACAGCAGATGAACTACTAGCCTATCTAGCAGGGCTGGAACAATCGGCCAATCATCCTATTGCTGATGGCATCTTAGCGCAAGCAAAAAAGGAAAATATTCAGCCGAAGGAAGCGACTGGAATCCAAGCGCATTCTGGTATCGGGATCGAAGGGATGATTGCTGGGGAGAAATGGCAGATCGTCAATCAAAAAGGGATCGAAAAGTATCAGACAACCATTGATCCGGACCAATTGAATAAATATCAAGAACAAGGGAACACCATTAGCTACTTGGTGAAAGGCAATCAAGTCGAAGGACTCGTAGCTTTGGGAGACAAAATCAAACCAGAGGCGGTAAATTTCATCGAAACATTGAAGAAACAAGGGATTACACCTGTGATGTTAACTGGAGACAATCAAGCAGCTGCTAAGGCAGTGGCAACTTATCTAGGCATCGATGAGTATTTTGCTGAATTATTGCCAGAAGATAAAGAACGAATCGTTGCTGATTATCTGAATAAGAAACAACGGGTAGCGATGGTTGGTGATGGTATCAATGATGCCCCAAGCTTGGCTCGGGCAACGATCGGTATTGCTATCGGCGCTGGAACAGATGTCGCGATTGATTCCGCAGATGTTGTTTTGACCAATAGTAACCCTAATGATATTCTGCATTTTCTTGAACTGGCTCATAAAACTAGACGAAAAATGATTCAAAACCTTTGGTGGGGAGCAGGGTACAATATTGTGACGATTCCCTTAGCTGCAGGAATCCTAGCACCAATTGGTATCATTTTAAATCCCGCTGTCGGCGCCGTTTTGATGTCACTAAGCACAATCGTAGTAGCAATCAATGCTATGACACTCAAAATTGATGAGTGACAAAAAACCGAATCGTTTGTTTCCATTGATTCTCTTGTAAGCAGGAGAACGACCGAAACAAACTGATTCGGTTTTTTAGTCAGTTGAGAATCGAAGATTCTTTGGTGATTTAACGGCAAAGCCGTCGAAATAAACCTACAATCGACCAGTGACTTTATGCTATAATGTGTTCGTTGAGACAAGGAGGACGTTGAGAATGGAACTGAAGAAGTTAGAGGTTCCCACTACTTCGATCACTGAAGTAAAAAAATCTCCGATGGATGTATTTAATCAAGCGAGAGAAGCGGGAACAGCAGTATATGTATTCAATCGTGAAAAAGTGGCGGGGGTCATGCTGACACAAGAGCAATATGAAACACTCTTACAGGAACTGGATCAACGGCCATTAGCGGAAGAAGAGCCGGATCAACCAGCTGTGGCGGGATTGGAAGAATTCTTACAGATTATGCGGCAAGCATTGATCACAGGGGCAACGATTTCTGCAAAAAATTTGGACGAACGAATGGTCGCATTAGGCTTTATTACCCGCAAAACAGGCTTTGGCGGTGTAGTTGACATGATCAATGAATTAAAAGAAACCGGAAAGATTGTCTATCAATTGCGCAAAAAGCCCGATGGAAAATCTGTCAGTGCCGAAGTCATCGGCGAGCAAGACAATCAAACGCAGCTTTTTGATAAATTGATCATCAAAAAAATATTCCTTAAAGAAAACTAACAGTTATGCTGCAGCATAACTGTTTTTTTGCGTAAGTGTAATAGTGTGAGTTTAGTCGATACCGATAGAAATAATGGCTGAGACAAAAGGTGTGAAAAGGATACTCCTGATTAGGATCAAAAAGTACCATCAGATAACAGCTAAGTCTCAGCCTTTTTCAGCGACCCACTAAGCAACCGTCAACCAATAGGTTTTACCATCTTTGGTTCGCTGCATGAATCCGTATTCGATCAAATAGCGGCGAACAGTGACGTAGTCAGCAATAAACTGTTTCAAAATATCATTGACGGCACTTTCGGAATAATTTTTTTGAGAATCAAATTTTTGAGCCAAAACACTCAATACCACGATTTTGCGTTTTTCCTTACTTGGAAATTGATGAATCACCCCATCTTGATCGAAGTAAGTCGCAATGATTTTTTCTCTTTCTTCGCTGGTGATTGCATAACGATCATCCAACATGGTTGCTCCTGTATGGGGAAGAACAAAATCTTGTTCCTCTAAATGTGCCATAATACTTAAAAAGACTTTCGCTTGCCGTTCTTTTTCTTTTAATTTAAAGCGGTGATTTCGTACTGTCGAATTAGAAATACCTAGACGTTGCGCGATGACGGCATCGCTGAGTCCTTGCGCAAATAATGATAAGATCTCTTGTTGGCTTTCTGACAAACCTGTCTGCTCGCGACTTAATGACAGCAATGCATTCAGTAAACCACCATGGACCTCATTTAGATGTAATAAGATGCATTTTTTGGCGGTATAAAAGCGATCAGAGGCTGGATAAATCTGTCCTTTTTCATAATTAACATCGCAGAATAGGCATTGATAATGTGTTTTTGTGGAACGATACCCATGTTCATAGTCAGACAAAGAGGTGGCGGGAATAGTATTCACTTTAATCATCTCCTTTTGTTTGTTTATATACTAACATTTATAAATATCGTTTGCAAATATATAAACAGATGAATTTTTATTTTTTGTTTTAGCGAAAGTATTAAATTACGGATCAAAATGTGATAGGATTAACAGCAATAACAAAAGGTAACTTTGTGTGGATAGGAGTGATACGATGACAGATGTCAGTCAGCGTTTTAACAAAGAAGTCTATCAAATTGCTGTTTCTTTGATTCGAAAATTTGATGAGCGGGTATCTGGTATACCAGATATTTTGAAATTAACATTAGGCGAACCGGATTTCAATACACCGGATCATGTCAAAAATGCTGGTGTTCAAGCAATTGAGCAAAATTACAGCCATTACTCAGGAATGGCCGGGTTAACGGATGTTCGAGAAGCCGCAAGCCTTTTTTTAAAAGAAAAATATCAATTGAGTTATGATCCGTTATCAGAAGTATTAGTGACTATCGGTGCAACTGAAGCAATCTCTGCTTCTTTATTAGCAATTCTGGAACCAGGAGATAAAGTCCTTTTGCCAGCACCTATTTATCCCGGATATGAGCCCGTGATTCAACTAGCTCACGCTATCCCCATTTATTTAGATACCACAGCGAACGATTTTGTATTGTCACCGGAGATGTTGGAAGCGGCTTTGATTGAGCATGGGGATCAGGTCAAGGCGGTTATCTTAAATTATCCTAGTAATCCAACCGGCGTGGTTTATTCTCGTGAAGAAGTTCAAGCACTTGCGGAAGTTCTGAAAAAATATCCTGTGTTTGTCGTTAGTGATGAAATTTATAGTGAACTTTCTTACGATGCACCCCATGTATCGATCGCAGAATATTTACCGGAACAGACCATTTTGATCAATGGGTTATCAAAATCACATGCAATGACTGGCTGGCGGATTGGTTTTATCTTTGCTCCCGTTGCCTTAACTGCCCAAATTATCAAAGTTCATCAATATTTAGTAACGGCAGCCTCAACGATTTCACAAAAAGCAGCTGTAAGAGCGTTAGTTGAAGGAATCAATGATGCTGCAGTTATGAAAGCCGAGTACCGTCAGCGACGTGATTTTCTCTATGAAAAAATGACAGCATTAGGTTTTGAAATCGCCAAGCCGTCAGGAGCTTTCTATTTATTTGCAAAAATCCCAACCGGTTATGAACAAGATTCGATGGCATTCTGTGTTGATTTAGCAGAAAAAAATCAATTAGCAATCATACCAGGGATCGCATTCGGACCCGAAGCCGAAGGATATGTACGCCTAAGCTACGCAGCCAGCCAAGAGAACCTGCAAGAAGCCATGAAGCGACTAAGTAATTATATGAAGAAACAACCAAATCAATAAACACATCAGAGCGTCCCAATGGGACGCTCTTTTGCTGCGAATCACTGCGATTGACACTCGAAGAGTGGCAGAACAGATGATGAGCAGTACTAGGCGATCAAAGAGAGCGTAGTCACATTCAAATGAATCACTGCGATTGACACTCGAAGAGTGACAGAGCAGATGATGAGCAGTACTAGGCGATCAAAGAGAGCGTAGTCACATTCAAATGAATCACTGCGATTGACACTCGAAGAGTGGCATGTAAGTTCGTCTTAGCGCAAACGCGCTAGAAGCCAGTGCGAAGCAAAGTAAGTATAGCCCCAATATGGAGTCATAAAGAACAACACACAGCGGCACTTGTACCTTTTGCTTTTTTAAGAAGGAACCAGGCAAGCTCTTTTCACTTTAATGAAAAGAGAGGAACAATGACGAGCGATACGTTTTAATGTTTACAAAAGATTTACATGGGTTTATCTATTCTTTACTTTAAATCAATCATGGGTTTACAAGGGGTTGCTAAACTAAGCATATAACGAAAGGAGATTTAACAAATGAAAAAACTGGGATTCTTAATTTTAGCAACAGGACTATTACTAGCTGGCTGTGGAAATAGCGGATCAAATGCTGCTGATAGCGGTCAAGCATCAAATGAATCAAGTGCTTCAGGAGCAGCGTCTGGAAATGTAGAAATTTTGGCTGTTGGATCAACTGCACTACAACCATTAGTTCAAGCTGCACAAGAAAGTTTCACCTCTGAAAATCCAAACTATATGATTACTGTTCAAGGCGGCGGTAGCGGCACAGGACTGAGCCAAGTAGAAGCTGGTGCTGTAACAATCGGTAATTCTGATGTTTTTGCTGAAGAAAAAGACGGAGTAGATGCTAGCAAATTGGTAGACCATAAAGTCGCCGTAGTTGGAATGGCTCCTGTAGTGAATAAAGAAGTTGGTGTTAAAGATATCAGCAAACAGGACTTGATTGATATCTTCACTGGTAAAACCAAAAATTGGTCTGAACTTGGTGGAAAAGACCAAGAGATCGCAGTGATCAACCGTGCTTCTGGTAGTGGTACACGGGCAACATTTGAAAAATGGGGACTTGACGGGGCCGAAACAATTCAAACCCAAGAACAAGACTCTTCTGGAACGGTTCGCAAAATCGTTGCAGAAACACCAGGAGCAATCAGCTATCTTGCTCTATCTTATCTGGATGATTCTTTACAAGCATTAACGATTGACGGTGTTGAAGCAACTCCAGAAAATATTGCTACAAATGACTGGAAAATTTGGTCTTACGAGCATATGTATACAAATGGCGAACCAGATGCAAACGTCAAAACATTTCTTGATTACATGTTGAGTGACGATATTCAACAAGGTGTGGTGAAAGAATTAGGATACTTACCAATCACAGAAATGAAAGTTGAACGTAGTGTTGAAGGGGAAGTTACGAATATAAACTAAGAAACTATAATTATCAATGAATAGTCAGAGACGAAAAGGGCAAATAAATGCCCTTTTTTTCTGTATTTTTATGCTTTTTTCCTATAAAATGAAAAGGAGTAAAATTGAAAGGGGAAAAAAATGTCAAAACAGACAAAATACTTTATATATATTTGTGCACTTTTGCCGCTACTGTTTTTAGGAAATACAGGAACTGTTTTAGCTATAGAAAATGGAAGCAACAGTCAAATACTAACTACAGGAATAACGGAAGAAACCAGTACTTCTGAAACCTCATCAACGGAGAGCTCAAGTACCGTGTCGTCAGATTCAGAGGGAGCTTCGAATACCAGTAGTTCAGAAAAGAGTAGTCAAGAAAGTACAAAAGAAGAAACACAAGCTTCAGATGAATCACAGCAAGAAACACAAGAAGAACCCGAAAAAATTTATGATGTTCAAGGTGGACTTGATCCATCGAGCAGAAATCGTTCCGATTTGAAAGAACAGGTGGGCATTCAGCGGCGTTCTCTGCGTTCAGCAGACGTCGCGTTTATTGAAGCCGGAGACCCATCGACTCCTAGTCAGGATTTTATTGATGTCTCTTCTCACAATGGCATCATTAGCGTGGAACAATACAAGATTATCAAAAGTTATGGTATTTCTTCCGTGGTTGTGAAATTGACAGAAGCTACTTCTTATCGCAATCCATTAGCAGCATCTCAAATTGCGAATGCTCAAGCGGCAGGACTGGTAGTACATGCTTATCATTACAGTTGGTTCACGACAGAAGCGCAAGCTAAAGCAGAAGCCGAGTATTTTGTCAAATATGCCAAAGAATTGAAGCTGCCAACCTCAGCTTTGATGGTTAATGATATCGAGGACAATCAAATAATGGGAAAAGCAGATCATACTGCACTTTCTAAAGTATTTGCCAATCGTATCAAAGAATTAGGCTATAGTAATACCCATCATTACACTGGGGTACTTTGGGTCACTCAAAAAGCGATCGATCCTGCTGCACTTGGCTATAGTAATGTCTGGATCGCGAATTATCCGTATGTTCCTGCAGGACAAAAATTCACGGAATATAGTGCATGGCAGTGGACCTATAATCTTTCTTTCCCAGGAGTCAGTGGGACCTTCGATATGTCTTCTGACTATAAGAAATACTTTACTGGTCAGGGGCAAGGAGGAGCAATACCAGACAACCGCTACGCTACGATTACGAAAGATAACTACACGATTTGGCAGAATTTTTCTTGGAAGAAAAAAGCAGATTCAAAAGATTATTTGGGTCAAACGTTACAAATAAAATATCGTTACGAGCATATCAATGGTAGTACGTATTTTTCTGTGTACGATAATCAAGGTACTTGGATAGGTTATATTAATGCTGGTGGAACTAAGACAACTGATGGCGCACAAGGAAGTTGGCAGTCAAAAGAAACGTATGTAAAGTTTCGTTCGACCGGAACGGTTTATCGCAATTTTAATTTCGATTCCACAGCAATAGTATCAGAAGAAATGTTGAGGAATCTTTACAAGGTAACAGGCACCTATCGTCATTTTAATGGTGTCGTATATGATTCAGTATATGATCTCAATGGTAAATGGATCGGTTATATCGATTCTGCAAAGCTTAGTGTGGAGAATCAAGGTCCAGCTATTAGCGACGGACGCTATACAACAATCACTAGTGCAAATTACTCGATTTGGCAAAATTTTTCTTGGAAAATGCGTGCGTCAAGTAGTTCTTATTTGCACCAGACGCTAAAAATTAAATATCGTTATGAGCATTTGAACGGCAGCGTTTATTTTTCATTATATGACAATCAAGACAATTGGGTGGGTTATATTAATGCAAATGCCACGAAAGTTGCCGACAATGCAGCGGGTGCTGTGTTATCCAGTGGACAATACGGAACGGTTACTAGTAAAAATTATTCAATATGGCAAAATTTTTCTTGGAAAGAAAAAAATAAAAGTGCTAACGTTTATGGACAGACATTGCAAGTGAAACGCTATTATAATCATTTTAATGGCAGTACCTATTATTCTTTATATGATAATCGAGGTACTTGGCAAGGATATATTAATAGTGGTGGAATGAAGATGGCGGATAATGCAGCTGGGAGTGCACAAAGCTATCATAAGAAAATAAAGTTCACACAAAATTTTCCTTTGTGGCAAAACTTTAACTGGAAAAAGAAAAGTACCGTTACAGATGCAATGAAACAAGAGACGTATGAAGCAAGATATGTATATCGTCATTTTAACGGAAGCAATTACTTATCAATTTATGACAACAAAGGCATTTGGCAAGGTTATATTAATGAATCGGCCACTCGCCAAGTAAACTAAAAAATTCAGGACTTGCGTATAGATTACGCAGGTCCTGAATTTTTTTTGGTCTCAAGAGGAAGTGTGATCGTAAATGTTGAGCCAGCCCCTGGGAAGCTGTCAACTGTGATAGTGCCGCCTAACAGTTTCGTATAATCTTTAACGATGGCTAGTCCTAAGCCGGTTCCTCCTGAATTACGCGTACGAGCTTTATCTACGCGATAAAAACGTTCAAAGATCCGAACTTGATCTTCTCGATCTATACCGATCCCTTGGTCACGAACTGAAAGCTGTAATTGTTTTGCTCGATACGAATAGTCAACTTGGATGGTCCCTTGTGATTTGGAATAATTGACTGCATTTTCAATCAAATTTTTTAAGATTGGTTGCAGTAGCTCTCTTTTTGAGATGAAAATCAACTCTTCGGTACCATTGATGGTAAAGGACAACTGTTTTTCTCGTGCAATTGGTTCATAGGAACGGATGATTTGCTCAATCAATGCTCGAAGGTTGATTTCTTGTGCGGTGTAATCAAATGAATGACTATCTTTGGATAGGAGAATAATCTCTTGAATCAAATTTTCTAGACGATAGGCATCTTTTTGGATGATTTTAAGGAACGAAACCAATGTTTCTCGATCTTCTAAGGCACCATCCAATAATGTTTCCGTAAAACCAATCAAAGAAGTGACTGGCGTTTTCAATTCATGAGAAACATTACCGACGAAATCTTTTTGCATTTTTTCTAATTGACGCACCCGAGTCAGATCATAAGAGATCCCTAACAACTCATTTTCATTAAAGAGACGCAATGTTACATCAAGAACTCGCGGATGATCATCACTCAAAGCAATTTCTTCTTGTAAAGAAGGGGACTGCTCGTTCATGTGATAAATTAATTGAATCAACTGTGTATCATGAATCACTTCAGTGAATGGTTGTGGCAACTGAGGCAATGCTTCGATCCCTAGCTGCTCTTGCATGGTAGGGTTCAGCAATAACAATCGGTCATCCTGATCAATGATAAAAACCCCGATCATCAGTTCATTCAACAGGCCATACAATTGTTGCTCAGAAGCGGCATAAGCTTGATAGGTTCGACTCATTTGTTCACTCAATTGATTAATCGTCTGGTATAAGTCATCATGCTCAGGTGTTTCTTGCATAATGATCGCCTGTTGATCAGGAGAAGAAATCATTTTTTTTAGAACAGGCAAAATAGTCTGCACAGGACGATTTCTTTGACGTAACGCATGAAACGTCAAAAAGCTGACAAATAAACAAAATAGGAGATAAACGAAAAAGATCGAACGCTGAATGGTTTGGCTTTTAGCAAAAAAAGGTGCCGTTGGTTCAGCGATCCGCAAAATTTGCTGCAAGTTGCCATCTTCTTTGACAGGGATCGCAACATACAGCAATTCTTCATTCAATGTATCACTTTTTCGCAAAGACTGGCCCAGATTACTACCTTTTAAAACTGCCTGCACTTCAGGCCGGTTGGCTCTGCTTTCTTTTAAAGACGAATCGTAAGTATCGTAGATGATCCGCCCATCCTTGTCCAATAAAGTGATCCGGCTGGAACTATCCTGTACATAGGCATCAGCAAATTGTTGCAATGTCGCTGGTTGATTATCAGAAAGGTTCAAGAAAATCGCCGCTTTTTCTTCCAAGAAGTCTACTTGTTGGGCAATCACTTGCTGGCGATAGAAGCTGCTAAGAAACTGCCAGCAGATGATAAACAGTACGGCTAATAGCAGACTCCATAGGCCATAGCCAAAGCGTTTCATGAATGAGGCTCCTGAAATTTATAACCAAATCCGCGAACTGTCACTAAATACTCGGGATGTTTCGGGTCACGTTCCAGCTTTTCGCGTAAATGACTGATATGCACATCAACGATTCGGCTTTGGCCATCAAAGTCAAAATTCCAAATGCGATTCAGCAGCGTATCGCGGTCGATCACACGGCCTTTCCGTTTCATGAAGTATATTAGCAGTTCAAACTCTTTTGGAGTCAGAAAAATCTTTTCTCCCTTGACGCTTACTTGGTAATTGGTCAAGTCTGCTAAAATGTCACCAATTTGCAACATTTCTGCTGGCTGATCCGAAAGATCTGCAGTGCCTCGCGGTTCCAACCGTCTAAAGATTGCTTTCATCCGAGCAAGCACTTCTCTAGGGCTAAAGGGCTTGGTCAAATAATCATCTGCTCCGATTTCAAGCCCAAGAATCCGATCAATCGGATCATCTTTAGCGGTTAAAACTAAAATAGGGGTCTCGATTTTTTCTTGTCGTAGTTTCTTGGTGATTTCGATACCGTCCATTTGCGGCAACATCACATCTAAGATAATGAAGTCAAAATCTTCAGATAGTGCCAGATCAACCCCCATTTTACCGTCGACAGCCGAAACGACTTGGTATCCTTCTTTTTCTAAATTGAATGTAAGTAAAGTAACGATAGATGGTTCATCATCTACCACGAGAATTTTTTTCATCATGAACTCCTTTCTCAACAAAGGAACAATCATTTTACGTTGTTCTAGCTATATTTTAGCATGAATAAAGAATTGGTACTATTGTCTACCACAAATAAATGCTATAATAAAGGACGATTTGAGAAGAAAGCTGAGGGTGTTCGATGATTGGAATCAGTGCATGTTTAGGTGGAGTCATGTGCCGCTATGACGGGCAGCATCAAGCGGTTGCTCAACTGGTTGAACTCGTTCAAACTGGTCAAGCAGTGATGGTCTGTCCAGAAGTCCTTGGCGGGTTGCCAATTCCTCGTGAGCCAGCAGAAATTGTTGGTGGGGACGGTAGAGATGTTTGGTCACAAAAAGCCAAAGTCATTACTGTCACTGGAGAAGATGTCTCAGAACAATTTATGAACGGCGCAAAGCTTGCCTATCAAAAATTACGCGATCTTGGGATCACGCAACTGATCTTAAAAGAAAAAAGTCCTTCTTGCGGCAGTCGGATTGTTTACGACGGCAATTTTTCAGGAGTCAAAAAAGAAGGTGTTGGTGTCGCCAGTGCTTATTTTCAACAACAAGGAATGACCGTGCTGTCGGATGTCGACTGGCTTGCTGAGCAGGAGGAAAATAATGGAGATTGAAAAAACCAATCGAATGAACGCGTTGTTTGAATTTTATTCTACACTGTTAACTGAGAAGCAGATGAATTATATGGAATTGTATTATGCAGATGACTTCTCATTAGGTGAGATTGCAGAAGAATACCATGTAAGTCGGCAAGCAGTGTATGATAATATCAAACGAACGGAAAAAATTCTTGAAGATTATGAAAAAAAACTACACATGTTTTCGGATTATATGATGCGGGAAGACTTGTTGGAGCAATTATCTGAGTACACCAAGACGCACTATCCCAAAGATGAGACATTGCGCTCGTTGATCGAAGAGATCCAAGAAATCGAAGAATAAAGGAATGAAAAAAAGATGGCATTTGAAAGTTTAACAGAACGCCTACAGCAGGCGATGAGCAAACTGCGTAAGAAAGGGAAAGTTTCTGAAGCAGATGTAAAAGAAATGATGCGGGAGATTCGTTTGGCTTTATTAGAAGCCGACGTTAATTTACAAGTAGTCAAGGAATTTACCAAAAATGTTCGTGAACGTGCAGTTGGAGCAGAAGTCTTAGACAGCTTATCTCCCGCGCAACAAATCGTCAAGATCGTTGATGAGGAACTGACCAAAACATTAGGTTCTGAAACAGTTGGTATTGAGAAATCACCAAAAATCCCGACTGTTATTATGATGGCTGGTCTGCAAGGGGCCGGTAAAACGACATTTGCTGGGAAATTAGCCAACCATTTGATCAAGACAGAAAATGCGCGGCCTTTGATGATCGCAGGAGACGTGTACCGTCCAGCAGCGATCGATCAGCTGAAAGTTTTAGGCCAACAATTAGATGTACCAGTTTTTGATATGGGAACCGATGTCAGTCCTGTTGAGATCGTTCGTCAAGGGATGGCATTGGCAAGAGAAAAGAAAAATGATTATGTCCTAATCGATACTGCCGGTCGTTTACACATCGATGAAACATTGATGGATGAATTGAAGCAGATCAAAGAGTTAGCGCAGCCGAATGAAATCCTCTTAGTCGTTGATGCGATGACTGGACAAGATGCCGTGAATGTCGCCGACAGCTTCAATCAACAATTAGGTATTACTGGGGTCGTTATTACGAAACTAGACGGGGATACTCGTGGGGGTGCTGCGCTTTCCATTCGACAAGTGACTGGTGCGCCAATCAAATTTACCGGTACTGGGGAAAAACTGACAGACTTAGAAGTCTTTCACCCTGATCGGATGTCCAGCCGTATTTTAGGTATGGGAGACATGTTGACGCTGATCGAAAAAGCCCAACAAGATTACGACGAGAAAAAAGCAGAAGAATTAGCGCAAAAAATGAAAGAAAATTCCTTCGACTTCAATGACTTTGTTGAGCAGATCGACCAAGTGATGGGCATGGGACCTATCGAAGATCTTTTGAAGATGATTCCAGGAATGAGTCAAATGCCAGGTATCGAAAACGTCAAAGTCGATCCGAAACAAATCGCGCGTCAAAAAGCGATGGTCTATTCAATGACGCCTGCAGAACGGGAGAATCCTGATTTGCTGAATCCAAGTCGTCGTCGTCGGATCGCAGCGGGGTCTGGAAATAGCGTGGTCGAAGTCAATCGGATGATCAAACAATTCAAAGAATCCCGAAAAATGATGCAACAAATGACCAAAGGGAATATGAATATCCCGGGTATGGATCAAATGTTTGGCGGCGGTGTTAAAGGAAAATTAGGTAAAATGGCCATGAACCGAATGGTCAAAAAACAAAAGAAGAAAAAGAAAAAACGTAAATAATTAACTGAAATAAGCAAGCAGCCGTTATGCTGATCACCATGAAAAGTATCGAAAAGATTCCAGGATCATTTCTGATACTAGAAGATGGTTTGGTCGACAACGGTTGCTTTTTTCGTTTGCGGTCTTCTGTTCGTCAGTTGCTTGTTTGGAAAGGGAATACCTATCAGTTGGATCGATAGCTGAAACGTAATATAGCGACCTTTGAACATGTATCGGCTGAGCAAGGATAGATGGTTTAACTAGCTGATCCAAGTAGATTCATTAAGTACTTGAACGCGTTGCAAGGCAAAATATTCGTGCTTTAGACGGATAGATGCTACTATTTATTTATAGTAATTGAAAGGAGCAAGTGACGATGACAAACAAATATCGAGTTGAAGGTAAAATTACTGAAACAAAAGGGAAAGTTACGGGCGATGACTCCGAAGAATTAAAAGGGAAAACCCAAAACGAATATGGTAAAGTGAAAGATAAAGTAGAAGACTTTGCAGATGACGTTTCTCGCAAAGTGAATCATTTCTTTGATAAACATGACGATAAAGATAAGCCTAACCGCTAATTTAACTGAAACAACCGTTAACGATTTCGTTAACGGTTGTTTTTTTCTTTTAAAAAGGAAGACTGTCAAAGAAGTGCTAGCTGACAGTCCGGCTATTCATAAAGCGACGAGCATGCCACCATTTTTTGATTGCTTTCGGATAAACCAATAGGAAGCTGACTACAAGACAGACCACTAAGTAAATATAAATCGAAACGATAGTTCTCGTTTGAGAGAAGTCATCATAATAGAGTTGGACCAGCAACCAATTCATATTGATCAAGTAGAACCAAGTACCAATGGCCATCACTAAAAAGACGGGCAATCGAAAGGCGGGAACCGTCAGATAGTCGCCGTCATTTTCTAAGGAGATGCGGGCGAACACTTCTTGAGCAGCAGCAATCAACAACAAGGATAGGAGTAGTGTGGCGAAGACTGCCCACCAATTGACTGGTAAGCCATTGGGCCAGTCATTCCAAAGATTGTTCAATACTAAGTGCCCCCCTTTTCCATAGAAGAAAAAGCTCAGAAATTCTTGCAGATTATAGTAAAAACTGTAAAAACCGCTCATCAAGAAAAAAATCAAAACGATCGTTAATGGACCGAAAAAGAGATTGCCCAAAAGCACCCCTAATAAGGATCCGATGGCTGTCACTGCCAAATTTCCTACAAACGTACCAACACCAGATGCGAATAGATCTGATAGCGGAATTTGGAAATATTCGGAGGGAATCATCAAGTAGCGAATGCAAATATTGCTCAAAATACCAATGATTAAAGCGAAACTGACCGGTGCAAATAAGAAAACCGCTTTTTGACGGAAAATCTGTCGTTTTTTAAACGGCAATGAGAATAAAAAACGATTGAAATTTGTCTTTTGATCAATGAAAAAACTAAGAAAACCAAAAACAAACAATAATGGAAGAATAAAATAAGCGCCTGAGGTATTGAAATTAGCAATATACGTATCCTGTCCATTACTTTCTGGTACCGGCCTATTATAAATGAGCAAGTTTTCATCCTTGTATTCATCGATCGATGAGTAATAGACTGGTTTTTCTCCGTTATAGTCCTTAATATAGTAATCAGGATGCTCTTGGAAATCTTTCTTGAATTCTTCTGAATCAAAATAGTTCTTTTGATTGTGCCAAGAACGTTGGGTATCCCAGCCCATTCCTGCATAAATCAAAACCAAGATCAGACAAAAGCCAAGCAACAGTTTGCCATATCGCTGGCAATAAATTTGTTTTAACATTTTCTTTCACCTCTAACCTTTCAACAAGGATTCTTGACTCAAATTGGCTTCAAATAAATCTTCCAAGGTCAATGGGAGTTCTTCAAAGAGCAACGGCTCTAGTTGCCGGATCTGTTCTTCTAATGCCGCGTCGTATTCTTCGAACAAAGCAACAATCACCCGCCCTTGACGATTGATCAATTTTGAATGCTGTTTGATCATTGGCGGTACCTGTTTCCCACGAAAGACGAATTGAATTTTACGGGCATTTTCCCGCATCGTTTCTAACCGATAATCTTTAGCGATTGTTCTTCCCTTGATTAAAAGGGCTCGGTCGATAATGTTCTCAAGCTCATTTAGATTATGAGAAGCGATAATGGCTGTGCGATTAGATTCACTCAAGTTTTCTAACAAAAGGCCAATGACCTTTTTGCGTACAATAATATCTAAACCGTCAAAAGGTTCGTCCAATAGCAAGTAATCGGCATTTGAAGCAATGGCTAAGATCATTTTATACAATCCTTGCATGCCTTTAGACATTCGGCGATACGAATGGCCAAGCGGCAATCCATTACTCTGCATCAGCTCAAGATAAAGGTTTTGATTAAAGTGGGAATAAGCGAGACGATAAAAGGCATTGATTTTTTTCAATGAATACGCCGCTAAAAAGTTCTCTTTTTCATCGATATAAAATAAGTTTTCCTTTAGTTGTGGCTTCTGAGCCAATGATTGACCATCAATCATGATTTCGCCGCCGTCTAAAGCGTACTGTCCTGAGAGTGTACGGAAAAGCGTGGTTTTTCCAGAGCCGTTGCGCCCAATCAAGCCAACGATTTCATTTTTGCGCAATGAAAATGTAACATCTTCTAGAATAGTAGTCCCTTCAATTTTCTTTGTAACGCCTTCTAGGTTCATTTATTGATCCCTCCCAGTTCTTCTTCAAAAACAGTGACCCAAGCAGTGATTTCTTGGATGCTGATCTGCAAATGTCCTGCCTCGATCACTAATTCTTTCAATCGTTCTTTTAATTGTTGGATGCGCCGCTCGTCGCGTGGAACACTGTCCAGTGCTTTGACAAACGTTCCTTTGCCTTTGATGGTGATCAAGACCTGCTCATTTTCTAATATTTTGTAGGCCTTGCTGACGGTATTTGGATTCATCAACAAGCGTTTGGCCATCTCACGAACCGAAGGAATTTGATCACCCGGTCTCAAAACACCATGCAAGATGTCTTCTTTGATGCTCAATATCAGCTGCTCGTAATAAGGTTTGCTGCTTGTCTTGTTGATCATGACCATGTACTCAGCCCCTTTCATTTATGTGTACTAGTATACGTAGTACACTATCAAAAGTAAAGAACTTTTGCTAAAATAAGACAAAAAGGAGGAGTGACTATGACTCGTTGTGGTTGGGCAACAAGTAGTCCTGCAATGCAAGAGTACCATGATCATGTCTGGGGGAAACCGGAGTATGATGATCAGCAGTTGTTTCGTAAGTTGGTTTTAGATATGAATCAAGCAGGGCTGAGTTGGCAAACGATTTTGAACAAGATGGCAAATTTTGATCAAGCATATGATCACTTTGATATTGAGACAGTAGCCAATTATTCGGAGGAAAAAATTCTAGCACTGATGGATGATCCCGGTATTATTCGTAATCGCAGAAAAATAGAAGCGGCAGTTCATAATGCACAACTCGTATTAGCGATTCAGCAAGAAATCGGCAGTTTTTCTGATTTTTTATGGCGTTATGTCGACCATCGACCCGTCATCAATCATTTTCAAACACAATCAGAAGTACCCACCCATTCACCAATTTCTGATCGCTTGGCGAAAGATTTGAAAGCCCGTGGCTTTAAGTTTGTAGGAACGACGACAATCTATGCATTCATGGAAGCTGTAGGAATGGTTAACGATCACCTGACAAGCTGTATCTGTTACGAGGAACGTTAGAAAGAAGACGAGAAAAATCGAGGAGGAGTCATATATGGGAAAACTGGTTTTTTATGGCGCTATCAGTTTAGATGGCTATTTAGCTGGAGCAAAGGATCAATTGGACTGGTTGTTGGAGACCGATACAGGGACAAGTACTACGTATGAGAAATTTTTTGAAACGATTGATGCAACAGCGATGGGCCGTAAGACGTACGAAGAAGCCAAAAAAATGTTGGCGACGGAGAAGCTCTATCCAGAAAAAGAAAATTATGTGTTTTCCCGTCAGATGCAGACCGATTTAACGGACGCAGTAGTTGTGGATCAAGACCCGGTTGCTTTTTTATCACAATTGAAAAAAGAGAAAACGGTTTGGTTGGTTGGCGGTGGAAAGTTATTGCACCCTTTATTGGAAGCAGATCTGATTGATGAATGGTATGTACAGATCGCTCCTGTGTTATTAGGAACAGGCAAGCGCTTGTTTGAGCCAGGAGAGTATACTACTCGTTTACAATTCGTGGATATGACGCAAATGGGTGAACTCGTAGAGATCCACTATCAACGGAAATAGATGGCTTGCTTTCTGAGTTTCTCTTTTTCTGTGTTGCAGATACTTCCTTATGATTCACTCAGAGTTTACATTGAACTATCCAGTAAAAAAACGCACACTCACTGGTTTCCCTTATGGGATAGATCAGTGAGTGTGCGTTTCTTATCTGACTGTCACAAAATCGTGACCGGTTTTTAGTTGTAACGGTTAAACAAGTTGATGTAGTTGTCAACGATTGTTTGGAAGAAGTTGACGGTATCTTCTTTGATCGTATTGTTTTCATCGATCAAGTTCATGATTCCACCGATATAAGCTTCTGGTTGTTGCAAGGTTGGCATATCTAAGAATACCAATGATTGACGCAGGTGATGGTTCGCACCAAAACCAGCGATCGCACCTGGTGAAACACTTACGACTAAAGCAGGTTTCCCGCTCCAGCTGCTTGCTCCATAAGGACGTGAACCGACATCCAAGGCATTTTTCAATGCTGCTGGTACAGAACGATTGTACTCTGGTGTAAAGAAGAATACACCGTCCACACTTTGCAATTCATTACGGAATGTTGTCCATTCTGTAGGCACTTTGCCTTCTACTTCCAAGTCTTCATTATAAAATGGGAGATTGCCGATTTCTAAAAAGACAGCTTCGAAACCTTCTGGCAATAATTCTGCAAATTTCTTCGCTACCAGCTTGTTATAAGAGCCTTCGCGTAAACTACCAACGATAAAACCAATTTTTTTTGTCATGTTGAATTCCTCCTCATATCTTTTACATGTTTTATCTTACCAAAAGTAAGTAAAACTGACAAATAAAAAGCATTTGCCTAAAAAATCCAGTCATAAAGCGATGTCTCAGCTATAATGACTGTCTCTCTCTAATGATACGCGTTGCAGGAAAATCTGGCAAAAGATAACCTATAGAAGAAAGAAACAGAAAAAAAGAGACTGTAAAGAAAAAACTCTTTACACCGTCAGTAAAACCTGTTAAACTAGCTCTTGTGATTAAAACAATGGAGGTGTAAATAATGGCAGTAAAAATTCGTTTAAAACGCATGGGTTCTAAAAAGAAACCTTTTTACCGTATTGTCGTAGCAGATTCACGTTCTCCTCGTGACGGACGTTTCATCGAAACAGTAGGTACTTACAATCCTTTGCAAGACCCAGCTGAAGTGACAATCAAAGAAGATTTGATTCTTGATTGGTTATCAAAAGGTGCGCAACCTTCTGATACAGTACGCAATATTCTTTCAAAAGAAGGCGTAATGAAAAAACACCACGAAGCTAAATTCACTAAGAAATAAGGTGACGACGGATGAATGATTTGCAAGAATTAGTCTTAACGATCGTTTCACCATTAGTGACCAAACCTGAGGAGATCCAGCTTGATGTGGTTGAATCAGAAGATTTCTTTGAATATAATCTTACAGTTGCTCCGGAAGATATCGGACGAATCATTGGTAAACAAGGTCGGGTGGCTAAAGCAATCCGGACGATCGTTTACGGGGTTCGCACCAACGGCCCCAAAAAGGTCCGTTTAAATATCATTGATGGTAAGTAATTGATCGCATCACTCATTGAGTGATGCTTTTTTTCTATCCTGTTAGTTCATGCTCAAGACCTATGACAGATCGGCTGATTTTTGAGATAATAAGAAAAAGGAGGCGGGAGTATGTCACAAGTGATTGCATGGATCCTATTTATTTTTGTTTTGATCTTTATTTATAAAGTGGGGTCATTTATCTGGCGCACATTAGGCGTATTGTTTTTGCTATTTTTACTATGGATCTATCGGGATGTCATCTTTACACAAGTTAGTCAATGGACACGAGATTTCCGCTGGGACCAACTACCAACTTATTTGGACCAAGGAATTCAATGGGTAAAAGACGGCTGGCAAGCCTTGCAAAGCTGGATTTCGAATAGGATTAGCTAGGAACAGGAGACAAGCAAAGTTGTTTGTCTTTTTATTTTGGAAAAGGTATGCTCAATAAAAAGGGGGAAATCATCATGAAAAAAGAAATAGGTCTCCTAGTGACAGTATTGGCCATTGGGGCATTAGCAGGATGCGACACGAAAAATAATACGGATAAGTCTGAGTCAACCCATTCAAGCACTCATACTAGTACAACCATTTCTTCTGAAAGCAGTAGCAGTAGTAGTGAGGCAGCCTCCAGCAGTGCCGCGCAAACTTCAAGTAAGACAGTTACCCAAGCAGGAACACTGGATCAGTTGTCAGCTGCTTTTCCGCAGGATCGCTTGCCATCAGAGGTGCCGCTGACGGAGCAAAAGACCTTGAATGCTGCAACCGACGAAGGGACAGATCAACTCTCTATCCTCTATTATCAGTTAAATGATCAACGAGAATTGAATGATCCATCATTGAACAATGAGACACCAATCGCTAGCTACAAAAATGCTGCTTACGAAAATGAAGACCAAGCGGCGGAGGCTGTACATGCGAACCTTGATGAAGGCGGACAGGCGGTCGATCTAGGACATAACATCACTGGTCATATGCAAGGTGCAGCTGGTTCCAGTTATCTAAGTTGGCAAGAAGGCAATTGGAACTTGACGGTACGAGCAGTCAATCAAGAAAATCAAGATCCCGTGCCAGTAGCAAAAAAAATCGTGGCCTATTTAGAAGAAGCTATGCTGCCCGCTCCAGGAATTGGTCAAATCACCATTGATATGGGAAAATCAGATTACACGGCTAACAGCGTTTCTTGGCAAGACAGTAAGATCACTTATACCTTGCAACATCAAGATCCTTTATCCGCATTGAAAATGGCTGTCTCAATGAATCAATAAAAGAGCCAATCTAACGTGTAGGAGGAAGTCATGCAAATTACGTATTTATCTGATCCTCAAGAAAAGAAACAGATCGCACAAACCATTCTGGCTGATTTGCCGGAATGGTTCGGTCTGCCTGAAAGCACTGCCGATTATATTGAAAAAAGTGCCTATCAAGAAATGATTGTAGTAGAAAACAAAGGTTTTTTGACCCTTGTAAAAACAAGTCCAGCGACTGCTGAGATCTATGTTATGGGCGTATTGAAAGCCGATCACCATCAAGGAATCGGCAGCCAATTGATCCAAGAAGCCATCCGTTGGTGCCAACGAGAAAGTATGGCCTTTTTACAGGTTAAGACATTGGCAGAGACGCATCCAGACCAATATTATCAGCGTACACGAAACTTTTATCGATCTATGGGATTCTTGCCGGTGGAAACTTTTCCCACCCTTTGGGGAGCGGAAAATCCATGCTTGTTGATGATCCAAGCAGTTCCTCCTTGGGAAAACACTAGAATTCCTTAACTGCCCATGCTAAAATGAGAAGGATTATAAAGGAAATGAGGACCAATCGTGACTGAATTTTTAAATGTAGGAAAAATTGTCAATACCCACGGAATCCGGGGAGAAGTACGAGTGATCTCGCAAACCGATTTCCCAGAAGAACGCTACCGTAAAGGGCAACGATTAACACTGTTTCGAGAAAATAAAGCACCGCTGGAATTAACCGTCGCTGGTCATCGTAAACACAAGAATTTTGATTTATTGACATTCGAGGGGTACCCCACGATCAATGATGTGGAACCTTTGCGAGACGGTATCTTAAAAGTTTCAAAAGACGAATTAAGCGAACTAACAGAAAATGAGTATTACTATCATGAAATCATCGGCTTGACCGTCATTGATGAGCAAGCCAGAGAACTAGGAAAAATCAAAGAAATCCTATCTCCCGGTGCCAATGATGTTTGGGTAGTCCAACGCAAAGGCAAAAAAGATGCGTTGATTCCCTACATCGAATCAGTGGTAAAGCAAATTGATTTGGATAAAGGCGAAGTGCATATTGAGATCCCAGAAGGGTTGTTGGATGATGAGGATTGATGTTTTAACCTTATTCCCAAGAATGTTTGACGGCCCAATGGGGGAATCGATCATTGGAAAAGCTCGGGAAAAAGAGCTTCTAGAAATCAATGTCTCAAACTTTCGCGAATTTTCGGACAACAAACACCAAACAGTAGATGACTACCCTTATGGCGGAGGGGCAGGGATGCTGCTGAAAGTTCAGCCGATCTATGATAATTTAAACGCGATTGAAACTGCCACCCCGCAAACCAAAAAACGTATTATCTTGTTAGACCCTGCCGGTAAGAAATTCGATCAAAAAATGGCCGAATCTTTTTCGCAAGAAGAGCATCTGGTATTTATCTGCGGACATTATGAAGGGTATGATGAACGAATTCGTTCGCTAGTGACGGATGAAGTTTCTCTCGGGGATTATGTTTTGACTGGTGGCGAATTAGGCGCGATGGTGATGATCGATGCGACCGTTCGTTTGCTGCCTGAAGTGCTAGGAAACGAGACGTCTGCGCAGACTGATTCCCACTCCACAGGGTTGCTTGAACACCCGCAGTACACGCGACCAGCAGAATTTCAAGGGATGACGGTCCCACCAGTCTTGATGAACGGCAACCACAAACTGATCGAAGAATGGCGCTTAAAAGAATCCTTGAGACGAACTTATCATCGACGACCTGATATGTTGGCGGATTATCCTCTAACAGCAGAAATGAAAAAAATGCTACAAGAGATCGCCGAAGAAGCTTCTGCAGAGGATGAATCAAAGTAAGAAATCTCAGTATCTGGAATCGCACCTGCAATCAAATGAAACCACCACAACGGATACTAGAAGCACCAGTCTAGTCCGTTGTCTTTTTTATAGAGACAAAATAAATGTCGGGAAAAAAAGCTGGTGACAAGAAATTTGTCTTTACATGAGCTGGAAAGTTATGGTAAGATACTTCAGTGAGTGTAAACTCAACTATTACGATATTCCGCTGGAGCAAATTGCTTTAAGAATGTTTGGGAATAAGGAGAATGATAAAGATGAATCCATTGATTCAAGAATTAACTCAAGAACAATTACGTACTGACATCCCAGCTTTCCGTCCTGGGGACACTGTTCGCGTTCATGCGAAAGTTGTTGAAGGAACGCGCGAACGTATCCAGTTATTTGAAGGTGTTGTTATCAAACGCCGCGGAGCTGGTATTAGCGAAACTTATACCGTTCGTAAAGTATCAAATGGTGTAGGTGTTGAACGTACCTTCCCATTGCACACACCACGTGTTGCACAAATCGAAGTTGTTCGTTACGGTAAAGTACGTCGTGCAAAATTGTACTACTTGCGTGCATTACACGGAAAAGCAGCTCGTATCAAAGAAATCAGAAGATAAACACGGGAAACTTCCTTGGAAATCTGAAATCTGTGAAAAGTCCTTGTATATCAAGGGCTTTTTCTTTTTTCACTATCACAGTTTTAAGCCTCAATTGGCTATTTTGGATCATTTTTCATTCATATTCCATTAAATTGCCCTAGATTGTCCGATTTTGACTATCAGTGTCGTCAAAATAGGGCAAAATTTCGTAGTCAATTTGACGACAAATTTAATACGAAAAATACCAAAACATTTACCGAATTTAGCAACTTCTGAACCCGAGTTACTAAAAGGGTCGACTTTTTTCGAAAAAGCCAAAACATGTACTTTTCTACTAAAAAGTTGATGTGATAGGATTCTATCTAAATAATTTTTAGGAGTTTTTATCGTGAAACAAGATGATGGACGAATCGTATGGAAGAATCTAAGTGATCTAAAACTGATTTTGTTAATCAATCAATTTATCGAAAAACACGAAATAAAATCTAGCCGTCAATATCAGAGGAAATTATTAGAAAATCCCAATTCTGCACCAAGTATGTGGTTT
Organism: Enterococcus sp. AZ091; assembly: GCF_051714805.1. Taxonomy (NCBI): domain Bacteria; kingdom Bacillati; phylum Bacillota; class Bacilli; order Lactobacillales; family Enterococcaceae; genus Enterococcus; species Enterococcus sp. AZ091. Next base: position 1,459,571 of record NZ_JBIOSO010000001.1, read on the forward strand.
ATCAATCAAAAATATGGTTCATGGAAAAACTTATTAGTTAGTCTTGGGTGTGATAATGGAGAATATGGGAAATGGGCAAAAATATCAGAAAAAGATTTATTGAAAATAGTAGAGTCTTTTATTACGGTTGAGAAAATAACTTCTCAGCGTATGTATGAAAAAAGATCAGTAGGAAAAGACGTTCCTTCATTGAGTACATTGAAAAAGAGATTTGGAGATATAAGGTATCTATTTAGAAAGAATACAGAGAAGTCTTCTTTTACTGATTTTGAACTAATGCTTGAACTAAGAAATGAAATAGTCCGATTAAAATTACAGGATGATTTATCAATGACGAAATTTCGAAAACTAGTTCAATCACCAAAGTTACCATCAGTTGATACAATAATGAAAAGAACAAATAAAAATTGGGAAGAGTTGATGACAGAAATAGGGTTTGACTATCGAAAAATCAAAATCAATAAGCAGAGAAATAACTTATCTAAAAAGAAGAAAACTAAATAGTAAAACTCTAGACTAGACGTTCAAAATAAAAAGTTGAACGTCTTTTTTTATTACCTAAAAACGAAAGGGGATTTTATTTTATGATAAAGCCGAGATTTAAAAATTGTCGATTATTTGCGGCTTGGGCACTATTAGGTCAAACAATTGGCGGAACGATTGTTCCTTCGATTGCCTTCGCCGATGAAATTACTCATCCACAAACGGTAACCGTAGAACTAGATTTAGCACATCAATATGTTGTCGAAGGAACGTTTAGTGACGGTCGTCCGATGTCAGAAGTCACTGTTCCGCATTATGCAGTGTACAATGGCGTGAAACAAGATATTTTCTGTATTGAACCAGGAGTCCCGATTTACAATGAGTTCACTCCTGGCTATGAGAAAAATCCATTGCCTGATATGTCTGAGAAAGCGAAACTAGTTTCTGTTTTATGGAAAAAAGCCGGTACAGATGCAGATACTCATATTGTGGCACAGAAGATGATCTGGCAAGAAGTTAATGGATATACCCTTCACTCAATCAAACGATCAGATGGTAGTGCCGTAAATATCTCAGCCATTGAGGCAAAAATAAATCAAGCCATTGCCGATTATCAGAAGAAACCAAACTTCCATAATAGTACTGCTAAAACAGTATTAGGGCAATCGACTACTGTGACGGATACGAATAATCTTAATTTGTCAGAGTTCGATGAGGTTGTGGAAAATACCGCAAACATTGATTATCGTGTGAATGGCAGTCAGTTGATAATCACCCCAACTGCCAATTCAAAAGAAAATGGTGTGCTGACGCTTAAGAAATCTGCTGGTACCGGAACACCTGTCGCCTATAAAAAGGCTGGCCAACAGACTTTAATGGCCGGGGCGATTGATAAGCCGAACACTTACACGGTCAAAATTGATATAAAAACGGAAGGTTCTTTGAAGATTAAAAAAGTTGATAAAGAATCGGGTGATATTATACCAGGAACGGTTTTCCATTTAGACTTTGGAAAATCTTTACCTGCAAAAGACTTGACTACCGATAAAGAAGGAATTGCTTCATTGGATGAGATTCCTCATGGTACAAAAGTAACCATTACCGAAAAATCAGTACCGGCGCCTTATACGATTGATACCACCCCCATGACTACCACCATTAAAGCAGGCGAAACCATTTACGTGACTTCAAAAAATACACGGGAAAAAGGTCAAATCATTCTGGATAAAAGCGGAGTTGAAACAGGGAGTGATCTTTGGAATGACAATTATTCCTTAGCTGGTAATACGTTTGCCATTCGCAAAGACAGTCCAACCGGTGAAATCGTTCAAGAAATGACCACGGATGAAAACGGTCATGCGGAAACACCAAAAGAGATTGCTAATGCGTTGGAATTGGGAACCTATTATGTGACCGAAACTAAAGCTAGTCATGGGTTCGTGAATACGTTCAAACCTGTAAAAGTCGAATTGAAGTATGCCAATCAAACCGTAGCCCTTGTTACCAGTAACGTAAAAGGGCAAAATCAAGAAATCACTGGCGAAACCACTTTGACGAAAGAAGACAAAGATACTGGGGATAAAACACAAGGTAAAGCAGTCTTTGAGGGTGCTGAATACACCTTGTTTACTGCTAAGGATGGAAAAGCTGTTAAATGGAGTGAGGCTTTTAAACCAGAATTAGTGAAGGGAACGAAAGCTTCTGATGAAACCGTCACTTTGACTTTAGACGAAAAGAACCAAGTTGCCGTTAAACATTTATCTATCAACGAGTATTACTGGCAAGAAACCAAAGCGCCTGAAGGATATACCTTGGATGAAGCGAAGTATCCTGTATCTATCAAAAAGGTGGATGATAATGAAAAAAATGCGGTGATTACCCGAGATGTTACGGCAAAGGAACAAGTGATTCGCTTTGGTTTTGATTTCTTTAAATTTGCTGGATCAGCTGCGGGTACTGCCGAAACTGGCTTCAATGATCTGACCTTTAAAGTGTCACCATTAGAAGGAACCAATGAAATCACAGGTGCCGAAGATGAAGCGACCACTGCTTATAACGAGCAATTAGGGTTTGATGGCTATGGGAAGTTTGAAAATCTTCCTTATGGAGATTATTTACTTGAAGAAGTAGAAGCGCCAGAAGGATTTCAAAAGATTACGCCATTAGAAATCCGTTCTACTTTTAAGGAGAACAAAAAAGACTCTGTGAAGAGTGAGTATGTCTTTACTATTACCGAACACGGCCAAAAACAACCAATTAAAACGGTCACCGTTCCTTACGAGAAACTGACGAACAAAGCATTTTCTGTTAGTTTGAACCGTTTGATGCTTTATGATTTGCCTGTGGAAGAAGATAGTTTAACTTCTCTTGCGACTTGGAAAGACGGAGACAAAGAATTAACTACCCTTGATTCTACCGAGTTAGTTGATAAATTGAGTTACAATCTACATGAAATCAAAGAAGACTGGTATTTGGTAGCGCAAGCCATTGATGTGGAAGCCACAAAAGCTGCCCAAGAAAAAGATGAAAAAGCCAAACCAGTCGTGATTGCCGAAACAACCGCCACTTTGGCGAATAAAGAGAAAACAGGAACTTGGGAAATTCGGCATAAATTAACCGCCGAACAAGTTTTGGATAAAATCATCGTCTTATTCAACTATGTGTATGAAAATAAGGAAGCTTTTGAAGCAGGCGATGAGCCAGTATCGAAGGATGCTAGCTTGAATAATCAAGCCCAAACTGTTAATTGTACGGTGGAACGTCATGTTTCCATCCAAACAAAAGCCCACCTAGAAGATGGTTCTCAGACCTTTACTCATGGTGATGTGGTGGATATGTTTGATGATGTATCTATTACTCATGATGTATTGGATGGATCAAAAGAAGCTTTCGAAACAATTCTGTATGCACTACTACCGGATGGTACAAACAAAGAAATTTGGAAATCAGGCAAGATTGATTATGAAGTAAATGATAAAGAATTTACCAAAACTATGCTTGCGGAAAAAGTAGATACCGGAAAGTATCCAGAAGGAACCAAGTTTACTTTTGCAGAAATCAATTATGATAAAGATGAGAATATCAATGGGAAACACAATGAGGATCTAAAAGAAAAAAATCAAACCTTAACGCCCAAAAAAGTTCCAACCACACCACGTACGCCGAAACAACCGGAAACACCAACTGTTCCAAGTGGCTATCAAGAATCTAGTCCCACAGTGAAGACATTCCCTCAAACTGGGGAGAAAAATTCCAATGTTTTACTGTTCATTGGTTTTACTTTGATTTTTGCGACGGCGGGCTATTATTTCTGGAATCGCCGTAACTAAGGTGATGAGATGATACAAGTAAATCCTAAGAACCAACGTGCGCGACCGCCTCCTAACAAAGTGGTCACGCTATTTTTGTATCCAAAACTAACAATGAAAAGAGGAAAAGAAGATGGAATTGAAATTTGTCGTGCCAGATATGACTGAAACCTTTGGAAAGTTGAGTTATGCCGGTGAAGGAGAAATTTTAACAGAAGGATATGGACGGAATACTACGGTGATTGGTCGCAGTTATCATTTGTATTCTAGTAAGCAACGGGCTGATGATATTGAGGTGGTAGTAGCTGCGGAAGCCGGTGAAAAGGACTTTGATCAAGACCAACTGCTAAAAGCCGTGAATCCCCACTTGGTTGCCAAAGGCTATGAGATTGAGAATCGTGGGTTTACTGATTACGTGTTGTATGTTGATGATTTAGTGAAAGCATAGGAGGAAAAGAAGATGAGATTAACAGGAGGTATTGTTGTAGATTCAGGATTAACCTTTGGCAAGTTGCGATTTTCCGCATTACGCCGAGAAGTACGGAAGCAAAATGAGGATGGAACGATTAGTAACGAGGTAAAAGAACGAACCTATAATTTGAAATCCTCTGCACAAGGTCGAATGATCCAAGTTAGTATTCCAGCAAATGTACCCTTACGCGAGTTTGCTTATGATGCAGAGGTAGAGTTGGTCAATCCAATTGTGGATACAGTCGCCAATTATGTTTTTCGAGAAGGAACTACTGTTAATTGGTTTATTAAGGCAGACGATTTAGTCTTGAAACGACAGCCAAATCAAGGAAATCCTACGAACCAAAATGAAGGAAAGAAATAGGTGAAACGTATGGAAATTAATGTTGAACATATTTTAGATTGTTTCGATCAATATGGAAAAAGTGAGCTAACTGAGGAACAACTCGTTAAAGCATTAACCTATGATGAAAAAATGTTTCTGATTATGCATCAAGGTTTACTTGGAGAAAATAGCGACAGTGAAGAAGACTTTGATGTACTAGACTGGTTAGGAGAAGAAGAGTCCTTCTTAGTGGTTGTAGAAGTAAATGCAAACTTATGTCGACAGGCAGAATCTGTCTTGGAAGAAATCGGTGTGGAGATGACGGATGCCATTGAAGGCTTTTTAAATCAATTGGTTGAAACGAAACAACTCCCGATCGCAGTAAATGACTAGCATAACTATTTGAAATTGCCAATGAAATCCTATTGGTTTTTTTTGATTGGAGGTGGAAACCATCAAAATGTACAAAGGACATCGCATACGCGCAAGAGATCAGCACTTGGTTTATCACTTTATTCTTGGCTGGCTAATCGCTTTGTTCATCGGTTGGATGGGTGTCTTTTATTTTCAAGAGCTTAGAAAATTTGATATTTCTAGGGTATCACTTTCTACTATTGAAACTGTTTGGTCTATGAAGGAATTAATCTGCTTACTTGGAAGTCTCGCTTTTTCAGGAGTTATGCTGTTGCTTTATATTCACTTTTTTCCTGATCATTGGCGAAGCTTGTGGCATAGACAAAAACTAGCTCGGATGATTCTAGAAAACCATTGGTATGAAGTGAAACAAACTCAAAGTGAAGGCTTTTTCAAAGATTTAAATAGTAGTCGAACCAATACTTATGTGACCCATGTCGGTATTTATGCAGGAGAGAATCGGATGTTTCATGCAGGAGATCCAGTGGGCTGGACAAATCTAACAGAAAGCTATTGGCAGCAGCATCTTATCGGTGCTGGACGGTACAAATAAGAGAAAAGAGGAAAGATAATGAAGATAAAAATTGAATGGATTCAAAAGGAAAAGACTCAGAAAAAGAAGAAAGGACGAGTGATTTCAGTGGGGAAGCATCGAAAACTGGTGCTTGCCCTTTGGCTTTTATTGATAAGCAGTTTGTCTTTTGGTGTTTATAAAAATTTTACCGCCATTAATCAGCACACGACCCATGAGAAGGTGGTTGTAAAAGAAAAAATAGTGAATACTTCTGGAGTTGAAAATTTTACGAAGGATTTTGTGAAAGAATATTTTTCATGGAAGAATAATGAGAAAGCAATTGAAAAAAGAATGAGTAATCTTAGACAGTACCTTACTGAAGAAGGAATCGCTTTGAGCCAAGATATGGTTCAAGTAGATATTCCTACTAGTTCAGAAGTTCAATCAGTAAAAATTCTTGATGTTGAAAAAAGGTCAGATGATTTTGTCGTTTCATTTTTATTAGATCAAAAGATTACAGAGGGGAAAAAATCTCAACAAATTTCTTCTGCCTATCGAGTGATTGTTTTTGAAGATGAAAAAGGGAATCATATTGTGACAAGTTTGCCTACCACAATTGCAAAACCAGATAAGGCACAATATGAGACAAAACAAGTAGAAAGTGATTCAGAAATTGATGCCAAAACAACAGAAGAAATAACCGAGTTTTTAGAGACTTTCTTTAAAATTTATCCAACTGCTTCTGAAAAGGAACTTGAATACTATGTTGAAAATAAAGCATTTCAGCCGATTAATAGTAATTTGATATTTATAGAATTAGTTAATCCTGTTTTTCAGCAAAAAGGAAAAGAAATTCAAGGAGAAGTCTGTGTTAAGTACCTTAATAATACAACCAAAATAAATAGTACCTTTGAGTATTCTTTTACTCTTGAAAAGGTAGAAAACTGGAAAGTTATTTATATTAAATAGAGATAGAGCAAATCTTTGAGTTTTAATTAAAATGAAATACTCTCATAAAGGATGACCAAAAATATAACTATTTTTAGAGGTGTTTATTTTCTTATCAATAGTTTTTATGTAACCTTCTAATTTGAAGAGGTATTACTAAAAATTTAGTGTTGATATAATGATTCTATTCATAATTGTTAATTCTGTTATTTTATCACTTTAATGGATTCAACGATTTGAGAATAATTTTTTTTAGAGTTAAAATAAATGTGTCAAGTGTAAAAAGGATGCTATCTATACAAAATGTTAAGTAAGAAAAGCAAATGCATTATTTAAAATTAGAGAAATTTTTAACTATTTTATTAAAGATGAAGTACTCTTAATCCAGTATAATCATTTTATTTAAGAGAAGAATAAAATCATTTTTTTAGGAGGTAAAATATGTGTACATCAGTTATTTATTCAACACAAGATCATTATTTTGGGAGGAATTTTGATTATGAATTATCTTATAAAGAAGTAGTTACTGTAACACCAAGAAATTATAAGCTGACTTTTCGTAAAGTAAGTGATTTAGGTACCCATTATGCAATGATCGGGATTGCTGCTGGTATAGCAGATTATCCGCTGTATTATGATGCTACTAATGAAAAAGGATTAAGCATGGCTGGTTTGAATTTTGCTGGTTTTGCAGATTACAAAGAACCAGTTGGTAATAAAGACAATGTCACCCCCTTTGAATTTATTCCTTGGATTTTAGGGCAATGCAGTACAATAGCTGAAGCAAAAGAATTGTTGAATAAAATCAATTTGGTCAATATCAACTTTAGTGAGAATCTTCCGCTGTCGCCTTTACACTGGTTAATAGCTGATAAAGAATCTTCGATCGTTGTAGAAAGTATGAAAGATGGCCTTCATATCTATGATAATCCTGTTGGTGTCCTAACGAACAATCCTTCTTTTGACTATCATTTGTTTAATTTAAATAACTATCGTGCTTTATCTAGTAAAACTCCAGTCAATACCTTCTCCGAAGCAATTGAATTGAATGAGTATAGTCGAGGAATGGGCGGAATTGGGTTGCCTGGGGATTTGTCCTCGATGTCTCGATTTGTGAAGGCTGCATTCACGAAACTGAATTCTGTATCTGGTGATTCAGAATCAGAAAGCATCAGTCAATTTTTCCACATTTTAGGGTCTGTCGAACAGCAAAAAGGATTATGTGATGTGGGGGATGGGAAATATGAATATACCATCTATTCTTCTTGCTGCAATGTCGATAAAGGGATCTATTATTATAGAACATATGGAAACAGTCAAATAAATGCGATAGATATGAATAAGGAAGATTTAGAGGGTAAACAAACAGTAAGCTATCCCTTGTTAGAGGAACAAAAGATTCATTACGTGAATCGTTAATAGCACAAAAATCGAACAAATGTATTTTAGATAATACAATATTTTATTTCAAATTACTTCCCGTTAGTTCTTATTACTAGTACTCAAGATCTGAAAAAGACTTTTATTGACTAAGTAAGAATATTACTTGATATGCTACTTACTTTTTGGATAAGAAATAATGACTAAATGAGGATAATGCAAGCTTAAAAGCCCCGTATGTTTGTGAAGCTAAGAAATCAGTTGTAGTATTATTATATAGGAATTTAATATAAGCACACAGGTATAGTATTTATGGTTGTGTAGTTCTGTTAAGCTCTGTTTAGGATTGTTCCAGTTTTTCTAGCGTTATCGAGTGAAACAATAGTTGCTCAATTCTAAATGTAGACGAAATAGCTTCAGCAATAACAAATTTCTTTTAATATATTGATAAGTGATTACCAGATTAAATTGAAGAGGCTGCGACAAAAGTCATTTTTGTTAAGCTAAAAGCGAATTAAAAAATGTTTATAATTACAATCGTTTGTTTAAGATTCTATGAATTATTCTGGAACGCTGCAAAACCGATACTTTATAAGTATAAAAGAGATGACTTTAGATCCTGAACAAGGAATTTGAAGTCATCTTTTTATTTAATTTAATCTTTATATGTATTATTCATTATTGATTGGCATCTCTTTTTAATTCAATAGGCAAGGAGTATGGAAGTATGCAATGATGATATGTAAAAAAAAAGATAGATTATCAATAAATTATTTAAGCATAGTGATTATATTAAACTGAAATGAACGATATATAAATGAAATGATTAGTAATCGGTAACTATAATATATTTTAGTAAGAAAGGAGGAAGTTATATGTTTTCTAAAAACAATCGGCAAATGCTTTTAAAAAGAACAGAAAAAAGAAAACTTAGCTATTCTATTAAGAAACTAAGTATAGGTGTTGCATCTGTTTTAGTTGGAATTTACATTGGTTTCGGTGGAGCTGAGAGTGGAAATGCTCAAGTAGTAAATAATTCTGGAAACCTTTTGGGTTCTTCTGAAGTTATGAATGAATCAATGGAAAAACCAGTTATTCTGGATGCAGCAACAGAGGCCCCAGACTCAAACTTAGTAAGTGATGAAGGTGCAGCAACAGAGGCCCCAGACTCAAACTTAGTAAGTGATGAAGGTGCAGCAACAGAGGCCCCAGACTCAAACTTAGTAAGTGATGAAGGTGCAGCAACAGAGGCCCCAGACTCAAACTTAGTAAGTGATGAAGGTGCAGCAACAGAGGCCCCAGACTCAAACTTAGTAAGTGATGAAGATGCAGCAACAGAGGTTCCAGACTCAAACTTAGCAAGCGATGAAACTGTACCAGCAGAGGAACCAGTCGCAAATGAAGCAAGCAATACAACCGTACCAACAGAGTCAAGTATAGCAACTCGCAATGCTACTGAAGCTCCGATAAATATTGATGCAATTGAATCTGGAAAAGTTAAGACAGGCGGACAATTGACGAATGCAGGTAATATCATAAGTGGGTGGTTAGAGCTTGCACCTCAGTCAGCTGTAGGATATACACCAGGTACAGGAGCAAGTACCAAGTTGAATGGCTATACGGTAAATGCTCAGTGGATTGATACAGATGGAGCAGTAAGCCCTATTTATTCAGCTGTCACGCATAACTTAGCAGGAGCTGCTTCTAATGGTGGAGGAGATGGAGTTTTTGCATTTGAGCTACCTACATGGATAGATGAAACTGGGGTAGAACATAAATTTACTTACTTACCAACTTCAAAACAAAAATTGAAATTATGGCTGGCACCTAAACAATTATCACCAGATGGAAATGAGTTAATTACATTTCGTCCAGTAGTTGGAAATACACCTGGTTTTTCAACACCAACAACAGCGGGGGCTTTTTATTTAGCAGGAGCAAATTTACAGCGTGCAAGTATTTATGTAGTTGAACTGCCGAGTAAAGAGAATTTAGAAGCATTTGTAGGAAAAGAAGATACTTGGATTTATGACGATAAAGGACCAGATAGTAATCCGTCTAATATCGTGGGAGGAACTAATAGAGTTTCTGGAAAAGTTTGGTGGGAAACATCAAAAAATGGTACTACTTTCCCAACTAGTACAAGCGAAAACTTTGTAACTCAAACAGCAGATGAAGCAAAAACAGGATTCAGAGTTGTTACTAGTGTCCTTACCCCAGATGGAAAAGCAGCAATAGAATCTACACAAAACGCTAATAATGCGTATGATAAGGTTAAGGAACAATTAGCCATATTAAAAGCTCATCCTGAGTATGTACAAGAAACTGTAGTGGCTCCAATTGTAGATGGAGAATATACTGCTCATTTTACTAATGATATTGATGTTGAGGCAATGTATCAATTTGTAATAAATGGGGAGGGAGAAATTCAACTAGCATATAGCAATTTCCCGATTCTTGCTTATGGGTCACCAAGAGAATATACACATTCAAATCCATTTATTACGGCAGGTCGACAACAAGTATATAACTCTCATTTTGCATTAGTTCCTAAATTAGATGAGTTTAACATTGACATAACTAACTATGATACAACGAAAAATATTGCTCTTCCAGGAAACACTGCAGTCAGTGATGTTCAAACTATCTTTAATGTTGGTTCGACAGTAGAAATTGTGTGGTCAAATAAAGATGGGGAGATTAGTAGAACATCTGTTTCTACAATAGATGATGCTAAAAAAGCAGCAATATTTACTGTTCCATCAGATATAAAGGAAAATACAATTTATACTGTAGAGTTAGTGGTAAATGGTGTTACGGTCGATGCAGATAGTTTCCTTGCAAGATTAGCTGAAGACGCAGATAAATACGAGCCAAAAGCAGAGCCGGTTGAGAAACCGTATGGGGAAGCAACAACAGAAAAGGATGTAACAGATGCAGTAACGGTACCAGGTTATCCTACAGGTGGAGATCAACCAGAAGTTACGGTCGATCCGGGAGCAACATTACCAGATGGGACAACACCTGGCACAGTAGAAGTACCTGTGACAGTAACGTATCCGGATGGATCGAAAGATCAAATTAAAGTACCAGTAACTACACTAGAAAAAGTGATTGATCGTACAGATGATCCGAGTCAACCGACACCAGCAGGGTATGTACGAGTAACGTTTGAAGCTGGGGAAGGAAGTTTCGCAACGGATGCGAAGACGGTGTTTGATGTAAAAGCTGGAACCGCAGCAACTGAAGTTCCAACACCAACGGTGACTGCACCAACGGGTAAAGTACAAAGTGGGTGGAATCCGGAATTACCTGCGAACTATGATAAAGCGGGAACATATACTGCTCAGTTCAAGGCTCAAACAACAGACGCAGATAAATACGAGCCAAAAGCAGAGCCGGTTGAGAAACCGTATGGGGAAGCAACAACAGAAAAGGATGTAACAGATGCAGTAACGGTACCAGGTTATCCTACAGGTGGAGATCAACCAGAAGTTACGGTCGATCCGGGAGCAACATTACCAGATGGGACAACACCTGGCACAGTAGAAGTACCTGTGACAGTAACGTATCCGGATGGATCGAAAGATCAAATTAAAGTACCAGTAACTACACTAGAAAAAGTGATTGATCGTACAGATGATCCGAGTCAACCGACACCAGCAGGGTATGTACGAGTAACGTTTGAAGCTGGGGAAGGAAGTTTCGCAACGGATGCGAAGACGGTGTTTGATGTAAAAGCTGGAACCGCAGCAACTGAAGTTCCAACACCAACGGTGACTGCACCAACGGGTAAAGTACAAAGTGGGTGGAATCCGGAATTACCTGCGAACTATGATAAAGCGGGAACATATACTGCTCAGTTCAAGGCTCAAACAACAGACGCAGATAAATACGAGCCAAAAGCAGAGCCGGTTGAGAAACCGTATGGGGAAGCAACAACAGAAAAGGATGTAACAGATGCAGTAACGGTACCAGGTTATCCTACAGGTGGAGATCAACCAGAAGTTACGGTCGATCCGGGAGCAACATTACCAGATGGGACAACACCTGGCACAGTAGAAGTACCTGTGACAGTAACGTATCCGGATGGATCGAAAGATCAAATTAAAGTACCAGTAACTACACTAGAAAAAGTGATTGATCGTACAGATGATCCGAGTCAACCGACACCAGCAGGGTATGTACGAGTAACGTTTGAAGCTGGGGAAGGAAGTTTCGCAACGGATGCGAAGACGGTGTTTGATGTAAAAGCTGGAACCGCAGCAACTGAAGTTCCAACACCAACGGTGACTGCACCAACGGGTAAAGTACAAAGTGGGTGGAATCCGGAATTACCTGCGAACTATGATAAAGCGGGAACATATACTGCTCAGTTCAAGGCTCAAACAACAGACGCAGATAAATACGAGCCAAAAGCAGAGCCGGTTGAGAAACCGTATGGGGAAGCAACAACAGAAAAGGATGTAACAGATGCAGTAACGGTACCAGGTTATCCTACAGGTGGAGATCAACCAGAAGTTACGGTCGATCCGGGAGCAACATTACCAGATGGGACAACACCTGGCACAGTAGAAGTACCTGTGACAGTAACGTATCCGGATGGATCGAAAGATCAAATTAAAGTACCAGTAACTACACTAGAAAAAGTGATTGATCGTACAGATGATCCGAGTCAACCGACACCAGCAGGGTATGTACGAGTAACGTTTGAAGCTGGGGAAGGAAGTTTCGCAACGGATGCGAAGACGGTGTTTGATGTAAAAGCTGGAACCGCAGCAACTGAAGTTCCAACACCAACGGTGACTGCACCAACGGGTAAAGTACAAAGTGGGTGGAATCCGGAATTACCTGCGAACTATGATAAAGCGGGAACATATACTGCTCAGTTCAAGGCTCAAACAACAGACGCAGATAAATACGAGCCAAAAGCAGAGCCGGTTGAGAAACCGTATGGGGAAGCAACAACAGAAAAGGATGTAACAGATGCAGTAACGGTACCAGGTTATCCTACAGGTGGAGATCAACCAGAAGTTACGGTCGATCCGGGAGCAACATTACCAGATGGGACAACACCTGGCACAGTAGAAGTACCTGTGACAGTAACGTATCCGGATGGATCGAAAGATCAAATTAAAGTACCAGTAACTACACTAGAAAAAGTGATTGATCGTACAGATGATCCGAGTCAACCGACACCAGCAGGGTATGTACGAGTAACGTTTGAAGCTGGGGAAGGAAGTTTCGCAACGGATGCGAAGACGGTGTTTGATGTAAAAGCTGGAACCGCAGCAACTGAAGTTCCAACACCAACGGTGACTGCACCAACGGGTAAAGTACAAAGTGGGTGGAATCCGGAATTACCTGCGAACTATGATAAAGCGGGAACATATACTGCTCAGTTCAAGGCTCAAACAACAGACGCAGATAAATACGAGCCAAAAGCAGAGCCGGTTGAGAAACCGTATGGGGAAGCAACAACAGAAAAGGATGTAACAGATGCAGTAACGGTACCAGGTTATCCTACAGGTGGAGATCAACCAGAAGTTACGGTCGATCCGGGAGCAACATTACCAGATGGGACAACACCTGGCACAGTAGAAGTACCTGTGACAGTAACGTATCCGGATGGATCGAAAGATCAAATTAAAGTACCAGTAACTACACTAGAAAAAGTGATTGATCGTACAGATGATCCGAGTCAACCGACACCAGCAGGGTATGTACGAGTAACGTTTGAAGCTGGGGAAGGAAGTTTCGCAACGGATGCGAAGACGGTGTTTGATGTAAAAGCTGGAACCGCAGCAACTGAAGTTCCAACACCAACGGTGACTGCACCAACGGGTAAAGTACAAAGTGGGTGGAATCCGGAATTACCTGCGAACTATGATAAAGCGGGAACATATACTGCTCAGTTCAAGGCTCAAACAACAGACGCAGATAAATACGAGCCAAAAGCAGAGCCGGTTGAGAAACCGTATGGGGAAGCAACAACAGAAAAGGATGTAACAGATGCAGTAACGGTACCAGGTTATCCTACAGGTGGAGATCAACCAGAAGTTACGGTCGATCCGGGAGCAACATTACCAGATGGGACAACACCTGGCACAGTAGAAGTACCTGTGACAGTAACGTATCCGGATGGATCGAAAGATCAAATTAAAGTACCAGTAACTACACTAGAAAAAGTGATTGATCGTACAGATGATCCGAGTCAACCGACACCAGCAGGGTATGTACGAGTAACGTTTGAAGCTGGGGAAGGAAGTTTCGCAACGGATGCGAAGACGGTGTTTGATGTAAAAGCTGGAACCGCAGCAACTGAAGTTCCAACACCAACGGTGACTGCACCAACGGGTAAAGTACAAAGTGGGTGGAATCCGGAATTACCTGCGAACTATGATAAAGCGGGAACATATACTGCTCAGTTCAAGGCTCAAACAACAGACGCAGATAAATACGAGCCAAAAGCAGAGCCGGTTGAGAAACCGTATGGGGAAGCAACAACAGAAAAGGATGTAACAGATGCAGTAACGGTACCAGGTTATCCTACAGGTGGAGATCAACCAGAAGTTACGGTCGATCCGGGAGCAACATTACCAGATGGGACAACACCTGGCACAGTAGAAGTACCTGTGACAGTAACGTATCCGGATGGATCGAAAGATCAAATTAAAGTACCAGTAACTACACTAGAAAAAGTGATTGATCGTACAGATGATCCGAGTCAACCGACACCAGCAGGGTATGTACGAGTAACGTTTGAAGCTGGGGAAGGAAGTTTCGCAACGGATGCGAAGACGGTGTTTGATGTAAAAGCTGGAACCGCAGCAACTGAAGTTCCAACACCAACGGTGACTGCACCAACGGGTAAAGTACAAAGTGGGTGGAATCCGGAATTACCTGCGAACTATGATAAAGCGGGAACATATACTGCTCAGTTCAAGGCTCAAACAACAGACGCAGATAAATACGAGCCAAAAGCAGTTGGAGAAAAAGTAGAAGTTGGAGAAAAAGTAGATTTAACGGATAATGTTACAAATTTACCAGAACTACCTAAAGGAACGAAAGTGACTGATATTACTCCTGATGGGGAAATTGATACTACAACACCAGGAAAATATCAAGGGACAATTGAAGTAACGTATCCAGATGGATCGAAAGATCAAATTAAAATACCTGTAGAAGTTGTAGATACAATTGCTCCTGATAAACCTAAAGTTGATCCTATTAAACCAGGAGATAATGAGGTAACAGGTAAAACTGAACCAAATATTGATGTAACAGTTAAACTACCGAATGGGAGTGAATATTATGGTTCTTCTGATGATAAAGGAATTTTCAAAGTAAAAGTTCCTAGTCTAGAAGCAGGTGATAAAGTTATTGTTACAGCAACTGATAAATCAGGTAATACAAGTGAACCAACGACTGCCATTGTTTCTCCTAGTAATACAGAATATGTGACATCAGGAGAAAATAACAAGATTATTACAAGCCCTCAACGAAAATTAGAGAGCGGTATTGGGTTACCTTTGCAAGTAGGATTTAAAGAATTACCCAAAACCGATGAATCAAGTAATGACATGATTACTATTAGTGGGGGAGTTGTTTTCTTGAGTATGTTGGGACTACTTGGGTATAAAAAAAGAAAAGAGAACGAATAGAAGTTAGAAGCTTAATTCTTCTCGAAGAAGAGGAAGAGTATTTTCTTCCTCTTTTTAATTAATGAGGTGAAATAAAATGTATTCTAAAAAAATATATTTTTGGGAGATCCAAAGTCTAGCTTCTTTTGTAGAATATGAACGAAAAAAAACTCTCAAGAAAAGGTTGGCTTAACAAATAATGACTATTATGTATTGAAGATAATAGAGGAATTATGTAAGGAAGCTCGAAATTTGATAAAAGGAATCTCAGAAGAAAATTTTAAATTAACAATGGGTAATCTTGTAAAGGTAGACGCTAAGATTTGTTTATATCTATTTTTCTTAATTAACAGTCAATATCTAGATTATTCAGAAATTCAACAGGTTGTGGATCAAGAGTATTTAGAAGATTATTATGATAGTTTTTTTTTCTCAGATAGTTTAAATGATTATAAGCTTATTAATTACAGAAATATAGGGGATGGAAGGTACGTTGAAAAAAATAGTAATTGTAGGTTCTAATCACGCAGGATTATCATTAACTAAGTGCTTACTTGAAAGTGAAACGAAATATGAAATAATTCTTATAGATAAAAAATCAGTAGTTAGTTATTTAGGATGCGGCTTATCTTTACTTCTAAAAAAAGAAGTGTCAGATATGAGTTCTTTATTTTATGTAGATATGCAACAATTAAAATCTAAAGTTTCTAATCTTTACATGGAAACAGAAGTTTTAGATATTGATACTGTTGAGAAGAGAGTTCTTTGTAAAGATAAATATAACAATTTATTTTATCAAAATTATGATAAATTGGTGTTGGCTACTGGTTCTAGTCAATTTACATTGGATATACCAGGAAATGAATTAGTACAGAACTTTATGTTAAAGGATATTTCTGATGTATCAAAAATCATCAAAAATTTGAATGATCCAGCAGTAAAAAGTATTGCTGTTGTAGGAGCTGGATACATAGGTGTTGAGTTGGCAGAAGCAATTTCCAGATGTGGAAAAAATGTATATTTATTTGATGCTGCTAATCGAATGTTATCGATGCACTATGATGAACCGTTTTCAAATATTATCGAACAAATTCTCCTAGAAAATAATATTAAAGTCTGTTTGAGAGAAACTCCAATACAGTATCTAGGAGATAAGAGAATAGAAAAAATAGTGACTAATTTGAAAGAATACAAGATTGATATGGTTGTTCAAGCTATTGGTTTCACTCCTAATAGTAAATTGGGGAACAAAAAATTATTAAGACATTTAAATGGAGCATACTTGACAAATGAATACCAGCAAACAAATGTAAAAGATATTTATGCAATAGGTGATTGTGCAACAACATTTTCAACTGTGTTAAATCGAAGTGATGTAGATTTTTCTGTGTCTAATGCTTTAAGAACAGGATATATTGTAAGTCAACATCTCGAAGGACAAAGTTGTAACTTACAGGGAACGCAATTTGCAAATGGATTCTCTATTTTTGGCTATAACTTTTATTCGATTGGTTTAAATTCAAAATGGGCAAATTTGATGGATACAACATTGAAATTTGTAGATGTTGAAGAAAATATTAGACCAGAGTTCATAAAAAATAACAATTCGATAAGACTTAGGATTTTTTATCATGGTAAATCAAGAAAAATTATGGGAGCACAATTTGTTAGTAAAGAGGAATTGTCCAGTTTGTTAATGCTGTTTTCTTTAATTATACAAGAAGGAATAACTGTCGATAAGTTAAAAACTCTAGATTATTTATTTTATCCAATGTTTAGTAAGCCATATAATTTTCTTATCAATGCTGTTAATAAAGCAAAATAAAAGTATGAGGTGAAATATTTGAAAAAGATACTAGTGTTAGCAGTTATTTTATTCATGTTAGTTAGTGGTGTTTTATTGCTTGGACAAAATTTTTGGGGTGTTAATAAAAAAAATAAGATGAATTCAGAGACATCGATTAGTGTTGAAAAGAAGATTGTCCCCGAATTAAGTGTGGAAGCAAGTGTTTTAGATAGAGGTTCAGTGATTGAAGACGAGAAATCAGTAAACGAACTATATCAAGGAAATATAGATTTTGAAAATGCAAATCCGAAGCACCTCTATATACTCTCTATATCACTCAAAGGAGAAGATGGACAATTTGTGGATCCTGATGGGGAACCTTTAGAAGTAAAAAAAGATATAATTCTGAAAAGAAAAGAAGGAATTGTACATGTAAAACTAACGGGTAATAAGCCAATGCTCAATCATATTAAAAAATTAAAAAATGTTAAGGTAGTATGTGATTTAAAGGAAAAATAAAGTTTGCTTTGATAGAATATAGTTATCTATTCTAATTAAAAATGAGAGGGAGATATCTATGCCTCAAGATAAAGAGGTGTTATTAAAGTCGTTACATGTTTGTTTGAGATTGCCAATTCTGATTTTTGATAAAGAATTTAATCTTGTTGAAGAATATCGTTCGAATAGAACAATTTCGTTCTTTTATAATTATAAGCTATTACTAAAGAGAATAGTTAATGATCGAGATTTCTTTTATTATATTAATGGTAATTTTAACGAAATGTTCTTATTGTATGTAAATGGAGAAAGAAATTATTTGTTTGGACCATTTAAATGCAACTTTATAGATAAAGAATTTTTTCAGCTCAAAATGGATCAACAACATATCAGTTTAAGTAATCAAAAAACTCTATATGAGTCATTGAGTGAGCTACCACTTTTTTCTCTTGGGGATGTAAGAGACATATTAATTTTAGTTCATTATTTTTTTACAGGAAAAATTGAAGATGTACTGCATATTCAATTGCACAATTATGTAAAAGAATTCTCAGAATATACTGAATTAAACAAGAGAATTGATGATTTAGTATCACAGAATTATGATCCAGAGATATATTTATTTTTATATGAAAATAAAATATTAGAATATGTTAAGAATGGTGATGTTGAAAAACTTAGAGATATGGTTTTTCAACTTAGTAACGGTATAGTTCCAGCAATTAGTGGAGATACAATTAGATCAGAAAAAAACTATTCCATCATTGTTTTTGAAAAATTAGCTCAGACTTCAATATCTTTGGGAATGGACATCATAAATGCTTATCAAAATAGAGATAAATTTGTGCGTAAGAATGAGCTAGCAGTATCTTTAAATGAAGTTCTACAAATAAGAGATGCTTCAATTGTTTTTTATACAAAAGAAATTGGGAAAGAAAAAACTAAAAAGCTGTCACCGTTAATTTCTTCAGTTGTCCAATATGTAGGGTTAAACATTTATAAAAAGATAACTGTAAAAGAAATTTCAGAGTACTTTTCAATAAGTGAAACCAAATTAAGGACAAATTTCAAAGAGGAAATGAACACTACTTTGTATAACTATATTATGAAACGTAAAATTTCAGCAGCTAAGGTAATGTTAAAATCTAATAATACAATTAGTGAAGTTGCTTTTACACTTGGTTTTTCTGATTCCTCACATTTATCAAAAGTATTTAAGAAATATACAGGAATTTCGCCAAAACAATTCCAGCAGAAGATTAATTAAAGATAAAATTCTCTACAATTATTGTACTATTATAAAAGACCATGTGTTCAATTAACTTTGT
This sequence comes from Enterococcus sp. AZ091, assembly GCF_051714805.1. Lineage (NCBI taxonomy): Bacteria > Bacillati > Bacillota > Bacilli > Lactobacillales > Enterococcaceae > Enterococcus > Enterococcus sp. AZ091. Next base: position 1,478,669 of record NZ_JBIOSO010000001.1, read on the forward strand.
TAATATAAAATAGTTCATTTTCTTTTTAACACTTTTTATGAAGAGGGTTGCTAATGAATAAAAAAAAATTGACTGATAATGTTTATGAGGCTACTCAAAAAAGATTTAAATTTATTTTTGAGGAATTTGAAAATATTTATGTTTCTTTTTCAGGAGGAAAAGATAGTGGCTTGTTACTACAGTTATTATTGGATTTTAGAGATAAATATTATCCTCAAAAAAAGATAGGAGTCTTTCATCAGGATTTTGAAGCACAATATAGTGCTACAACAGACTATGTTGAAGAAGTATTTGCATCTTTGACTCATAATGTAGAAAGATATTGGGTATGTTTACCTATGGCCACACGTACAGCTTTGAGTAGCTACGAAATGTACTGGTATCCCTGGGATAATGAAAAAGAAGATTCTTGGGTGAGAGAGATGCCAAAACATGATTACGTAATAAATTTAGATAATAATACTATAACAACATATAGATATAAAATGCATCAGGAGGATCTGGCAAAGCAATTTGGCAGGTGGTATAGACAGATTAATAAAAATAGAAAGACAATTTGTTTGTTAGGTATACGAGCAGATGAATCTTTACAAAGATATAGTGGGTTTATAAATAAGAAATATAGCTATAAAAATAAATGCTGGATCACTCAAAATTTTAAAGGAGTATGGTCAGGTTCTCCGTTATATGATTGGACAGTTGATGATGTTTGGCATGCATATTATAAATTTAGCTATACATACAATAATCTATATAATCTATTTTATAAAGCAGGATTAAGTGCATCTCAAATGCGTGTCGCTTCTCCATTTCAAGATTACGCCAAGGAGTCTTTAAATTTATACAGGGTAATAGACCCTAGAATATGGGTAAAGCTTGTTGGAAGAGTTCAAGGGGTAAATTTTGCTAGTATTTATGGAAAGTCTAAGGCTATGGGATATCGAACAATAAGTTTGCCTGAGGGACATACATGGAAATCATATACACAATTTTTATTATCTACGTTACCAAATGACTTACGAAATAACTATATAAAAAAATTTAATAAATCTATAAATTTTTGGCATCATGTAGGGGGAGGATTAGAAGAAGAAACAATTGAAGAATTACTGAAAAATGGTTATCGTATAAAAAGAAATGGTATATCAAACTATACTATATTTAAAAATTCTAGAATTATTTTTTTGCAAGATATTCCAGATGACACTGATGATATAAAAAGTACAAAAGATATACCTAGCTGGAAGAGAATGTGCTTTTGTATATTAAAAAATGATCATATTTGTCGTTTTATGGGTTTCGGTTTAACCCGTATCCAACAAAGAAAGTTAGACTTTCTTAAAAGTAAATACAAAAGTATCGATGATATATAAATATATAATATATTAAATATCTTTGATTGATTATAGAAATGATAGTTAGTTACAGGAAGTGAATGTAAATGGAATCAGGGAAAAAAAGTCCTGTTTATAATGTTAAATCAGTAGATATAAAGAAAGTATTTCCGAATGATTATAATCCTAATTCGGTAGCAACTCCGGAAATGAAGTTATTGTATGAAAGTATTAAGTATGATGGTTATACGATGCCTATTGTATGTGTTTACGATGAAGTTGAAGATAAGTATATTATTGTTGATGGTTTCCATCGTTATCGAGTAATGATGGAACATCGAGATATATATGATAGAGAGAATGGTATGCTTCCTGTTTCGGTTATTGATAAGCCAATAGACCAAAGGATGGCTAGTACTATACGGCATAATCGTGCACGAGGAAGCCATGATGTAGATTTAATGAGTAATATAGTTAAAGAATTGCATGAGCTTGGACGTTCAGATGCGTGGATAGCTAAGCATCTTGGAATGGATAGTGATGAGATATTGCGTTTAAAGCAAATCACCGGATTAGCTTCATTATTTAAGGAGCATGAGTTTAGCGATGCTTGGGAACCAGATGAAGAATTACTTGAGTAACCTCTATTGCATTCAGTAGAATGATTCATTGACAATAGTTCTTTTTAGTAATAATCATTGTCAATGAATCCATACAACGTCAAATTACTTATACAATTATAGACAAATTTATATTGTGAGTGTTACAAAATTGAATACAAATTTGTTTTCTGCTCATAATAATCGTACCTACTGAACAATAGAAATGTTTCTGTGAGTTTTAATGAAAAGTGAAGGTAGTATCATACTTTTCATATTTTAGATAGCGAACTTAGTAACTGTTTTAAATAATCTTTTGAATGGTTTTCTTTTTTTGTCATAAATTATCTTAGAGTATTAATTCTTCTTCACAAAAAATAGAAAGCATGGATTATGTATAGATATATTAAACTACAAAATCATAATTTTCTAGCTTTTTATATATGCATAATGCAGATGCTCCAATAGCTCCGTTAATTTTTTGATAGGGCTTTTTTATAATTTCTTCTTGTTTAGGAAAAACTAGTAATTTGGGTTCTACATTTAATAATTGTGTTAAAAAATTGAAAATGTTTTCATTATCAAATATTTGTCCATGTAAAAATATTTTAGCAGAATCAAGAATCATATTTAAATTATTTAGAGTTAAAGCAATATAATTGAGCGCATTGTCAAATATTTTTAGAATAGCAGGATCTCCAAGATCATATGCAGTAAGAAGTGTTTCCATAGAAAGTTCTGATTCAGTATCAACTAGTTGATGTAAAAAAGTAGAAGTGGAGTTTCTATAGATTGATTGTGAATACTTTAATAACCATGTTTCACTAGTGTATGTTTGTAAGCACCCTCTTTTTCCACACTCACAGTACTGTCCATCTAAATTTACTACAGTATGTCCTATTTCACCTATTAAAAAATTCTCCTTGCTAAAAATATCTCCCTTATAGAAGTAAGAACAATGAATCCCTCGACCGATATGAAAAAATAAAAAATTCTCATTTCTTTGACTATGGAAAAAATGTTCTGCCAATGCCATACAATTTACGTTGTTTTCAAAAAAAACTGGAATCTCTACGGAGTCTATAATTTTTTTTAGATCAAAATGCTTCCATGTATAGTTATTAGTAAGTATTTTACTGGAATAATTATAATGACCAGGCAATGCAATTCCAATTGCAGAGACAGGGACAGTTAATGATCTATAAAAAGATAGAAGATTTTTAATAAATACATCGCTAGTAATAAATATTTCTGATGTATTTATGGAATAAATTTTTTTTGAAAAAATTTTCCCGGTATTATCTGTTAAAACGTAAGAGTAAAATGATTCGGTTATTTCAGCTCCAATAAAAAAACTATGCTCTTGGGAAACATCCAATAATATCTTTCTTCGTCCAGCTTTAATTGTTTCGTTATAGGATTCTCCCAATTCGTATAAAAGATTTTTCTCTATCATTATTCCTGTAAGAAAACTAACTGTAGCTGGTGTAATACCGGTTTTATTTGCAATGTCAATTCTAGAAATCGGTCCTTCAGGAAAAATTACATTCAGTATTTCAGAACACAATTCTTTTTGTTTTTTTGTGAGTTCTATTTTAAACACCTCCAGGATCTATTGGAAATTATAGCATAGAAATTAGTATAATAGTTGACTTACAATTTCAAAAAAACAGTAATGCTTCTAATTCTATATAGTTTACCTGTAGATATTTTAACGGGTTTTATACTTTGTATTGACAAAAAATAATTCTAAGTTGTAAGATATAATTGGTAATAGATTATTATCAAAAACTATGTTGAAAGGGGTTTTATAGTTTTAAAAACGAATCAAAATTTTTTGGATAATTGACTTGAAATTGAATTAATGAAGGGGGGAGTTTATAGAGTTTATTTGATATAGTTATGTATTTTTCAAGGAATGTTTTTTTGTTGTCAAAAGGATTATGGCTTTATATGTAGCCAAAAATTCTTAAGAAAAAAGTATAAAATTGGCTATTCATTGTTAATAAAAAATAATTATTTAATGGAACTGTAGACAAGAATGGAGAGATTTCTGTGGTTAAAAGGCTTATTAGTACAAACTCTTCAGAAATTTTGAAGATGAATGCTCAAGAATTAAAGCAAAGTATTAAAGCCAGTGAAGGAAGAGTTGTCCTGTCAGAAAATGTTGCACCGAGAGAAAGTTTTATAGGTGATATTACCAATGCTGAAATTGCGCGTGCATTTGGGGCAGATTTAATTTTATTAAATGGTTTAGACGTATTGCATCCAAAAATTTTTGGATTAGATAGCAAAGAAGATAATATTATTGAAGAGTTGCATTCTTTAATTGGATGTCCGATAGGTGTAAATTTAGAACCTGTTGATCTAAATGCCGAGTTACAAGAAGAACGTTTAGAATTAGAAATTGGGAGACAAGCAAATATACAAACTTTTAAACGGGCAGAAGATTTAGGGTTTGATTTTATTTGTTTAACAGGTAATCCAGGAACTGGCGTATCAAACAAACAGATTCTTAAAGCTATTGAAGAGGCAAGGAAAATGTTCTCTGGGTTGATTATTGCGGGTAAGATGCATGGGGCTGGAGTAGATGAAGCAATTGTAGATATGGAGATTACACAAAAACTATTAAATGCTGGTGCAGATATTATTTTAGTACCAGCTGTCGGAACAGTTCCAGGACTTCATGAAAAAGATTTAGTTGAAATTGTAAAAGAAGTTCATAAAAGAAATGGCTTAGTCCTTTCAGCTATTGGTACCAGTCAAGAAAGCTCTGATGTTTCAACAATTAGAGATATTGCAATTCGTAATAAGATTTGTGGTGTTGATATTCAGCACATTGGTGATGCAGGATATGGTGGTGTAGCACCAGTAGAAAATATTTATGAACTAAGTAAAGCAATTAGAGGAATCAGACATACAGTGTCTGTTATCGCAAGATCAATTAATAGATAGGAGAATAATGATGTCGAAAAAGATTATGTTAGCATGTGCAGCTGGAATGAGTACTAGTTTGTTAGTAACGAAAATGCAAAAAGCTGCAGATGCAAAAAATTTAGATGTAGAAATTTTTGCAGTTCCAGTGGCAGAAGCTGATCAATATGTAGAAGATAAAAATGTTGATGTTGTATTGTTAGGACCCCAAGTAAGATATATGCTTCAACAATTTGAACAAAATTTGAAACCTAAAGGTATTCCAGTTGCAGTCATTCCAATGACTGATTATGGAATGATGAATGGATCAAAAGTAATTGATTTAGCGGAAGGATTAATGAAATAGATGGAAAATATGGATGAGAAAACAATGCAAGCAGTAATGGGATTAATTATGTATGGAGGTGATGCAAAAAATAATGCAATGGAGGCAATTCAAGCAGCAAAACGATTTGATTTTGAAGAGGCAGAAAAAAAGCTAAAATCTGCTCAAGAATCTTTGGTTTGTGCACATAATTCTCAAACAAAAATGTTAACAGCGGAAGCACAAGGAAAAGAAAATACTATTACTTTGTTAATGGTGCATAGTCAAGATCATTTAATGACAAGCATTACATTTACTGATTTAGCTAAAGAAATCGTTGATTTATATAAATCCTTAGCATCTGAATAAAATGAACTAATTATCAGTAGTTTATAAACTTTGAAGATATTTTTATTTATAGGAGGGAGAAGGCGAATGAATAAATTTGAAGAAGTAGTTCAAACAAAATTGGTTCCTATTGCTGGTCGTTTTGGAAGTAATAAGTTTTTGATAGCTATTCGGGATGGTATTACTTATTCAATGCCGTTAATTCTAATTGGCTCATTTTTGATGGTGATTGCAAGTTTTCCAGTTCCAGGTTGGGAAACTTGGCTCGGGGAAGTGGGCATTTCAACGTATCTTTGGAAAGGGGTCGATTCTAGTTTTAATTTGATCGCTTTAATTGCTGCTTTTGCCATTCCTTATAGTCTGGTCAAACAGTATAAAGAAGATGGAATTTCAGCTGGTGTCATTAATATATCAGCGTTCTTAATGGTTACTCCGTTTACAATTCCTTTTTTAGATGAATCGGGTAAAACGTTAGGTTCTGTTGGAGGAATCGCACCATCATATTTATCATCTGGCGGATTATTTGTAGCCATTGTTTTAGGATTGCTTAATGGTTATGCGTATCAGTGGTTTATGAAAAAAGATATTCGTATAAAAATGCCTGAAGGAGTTCCTCCAGCGGTGTCAAAAAGTTTTAGTGCTATTATTCCTGGAACAGTAATTCTAGTTTTTTGGCTTATTATTTATGGACTGTTAGATAGTCTGAAACTACCTAATGTACATGACATAGTAAAAACAGTTTTAGGTGTTCCATTTAGTATGTTGGGAAGTACGTTGTTTGGTAATTTTATTGTAGTTTTATTAAATGGTTTATTGTGGTTCTGTGGTGTTCACGGAGGAAATGTTTTAAATAATCCGATTATGAAGCCTATTTGGTTAGCTAATTTAACAGAAAATGCGACAGCTCATAAAGCTGGACAAGAACTTCCTCATGTTTTCACATCTGTATTTATGGATAATTTTGTTTTTATTGGAGGCTCGGGTGCGACAATTGGGTTAGTTATTGCGTTAGCGTGGTTAGCAAAACGTCGTAAAGCCAGTCAACAGGCCAAGGTTCTTTCTCCTTTAACATTATTACCTGGTCTTTTTAATATTAATGAACCTACAATGTTCGGGGTTCCTGTCGTTTTGAATGTTTTAACAGTTATTCCGTTTGTTTTAGCTCCAGCAGTAAATCTCATTGTTGCTTATTTTGCGTTCAGCTCAGGCATAGTCCCTGGAACATATACAGATCCTGGTTGGACAATGCCACCAGTTATTTCAGGTTTTTTAGCAACTGGTAGCTGGCAAGCTTCTGTTTTACAAGTCATTTTGATTGTATTAGATATTCTGCTCTATTTACCGTTTATCTTTAATGTTGAAAGAAGATGGAAAGCTAGTGAACAATATAAAGATAATATATAATTAACATTTTATAGCGTTGCTAATTCATACCAGAATAATCGCTATTATAATTATTCTGGTATGAATATAAGTGATTTCACAAATATTTTGGCGGTTTAAACTCTATAGTGCATTTTTTATAAATGAGAGCGTTTTATTAATACATTGAGGTGGATTAAACTCTTCTAAAGTGTTGTAGAGTTTTATAAAATCTAATTTTATTTAATATAGGAGTGAAATAATGGTGTCTAAAAGAAATGTATTATTGCGAAAACAAAAATATGCTTGTAAAGTTCAAAAATACTCTATCAAAAAATTAAGTGTTGGAGTTGCATCAGTTTTAGTAGGAACAGCTCTGTATCTAGGTAATTCTGTATCCGCTGCAGAGGTTACTGATACAGAGGTAAATAGTAATAATGCTGCATTAATAGAAGAGTCATCAACAGTTAGCGAAGGAGCAACAGTAGAGAATGGGTCAGCAGCATCAAGTGAAGTTGCCCCTACAGAAGTTGCAGAGTCATCAACAGTTAGCGAAGGAGCAACAGTAGAGAATGGGTCAGCAGCATCAAGTGAAGTTGCCCCTACAGAAGTTGCAGAGCCATCAATAGTTAGCGAAGGAGCAACAGTAGAGAATGGGTCAGCAGCATCAAGTGAAGTTGTCCCTACAGAAGTTGCAGAGCCATCAACAGTTAGCGAAGGAGCAACAGTAGAGAATGGGTCAGCAGCATCAAGTGAAGTTGCCCCTACAGAAGTTGCAGAGCCGTCGACAGTTAGTGAAGGAGCAACAGTAGAGAATGGGCCAGAAGCATCAAGTGGAGTTGCCCCTACAGAAGTCGAAGAGCCAAGTGAAGAAGTAACAGCAGAAAAGGTAAATAGTGAATTGAATCGTGCAGCAGATGGTGATTTTGAAGGAAGCATTGTTTCCAATAAATCAAAATGGACGATGAAGCCTTGGGGAGTCTCTACTATTGTAACTGAGGGAAATAATACGTTTGGAAAAATTAATGGTGAAACAAAAGATGAATATATTTTGCAGAAAATACCAACAACACCAGGGAAAAAATATTTAGTTACAGCTGATTTGAAAGTAGTTGCTCGAAATGCTACACCTACGGGAGCATATTTTACTGCAAAGGAATTCACAGAGAATAGACAACAAGGAAAAGTATACAGTCAACTATATTTAGATCAAACGCTAAAAGATTGGACGAAGCAAACATTTGAATTTACTGCAGAAGGAGCAGAAACACTTGTTGGTATTGTTAAGTGGAATCCCAATGATCCGACTATTAATACCGAAAAAACAGAAATCAGTATTGACAATTTAGTTGTCGTGGAGAAATCAGAAAGCAATTATGAAGTTATTTGGCAAGAAGATTTTGATAAGTCAGAGTTAGATAAAGATACTTGGAGTTACATGCCGGGTACTGTGGGACGAAGTGAACAACAAAATTATACTACAAGTAAGAGTAACGTTAATGTTGAAAATGGAAATTTAGTTTTGTCAGTCACTAAACGTGAAAAAGAAGAAAGCAATCCAAGAAAACCTAATGGTAGAACTATTAAGTATGATTCAGGTTTTATTAACACATCTGGTAAAAAGGACTTTTTATATGGTCGCATTGAAATGAAGGCTAAGCTACCTAAAGGTAAAGGGGCATTCCCTGCATTTTGGTTAATGGGAACATCATATGGTTGGCCTGGTGGCGGAGAAATAGATATTATGGAATTAATCGGGGCTCCGACTACAGAAAGAGCTGAGAATGGTGAAACAGATCCAACAGACAACGCAAGACAAAGTAATCAAATTATTTATGGAACTCCTCATTTTTACTATATCAATGGCGATGTAGATAAAGATGGTAGTTATGATCCATATGAGTTGGGCGGTAATGCTAAGATAGAAGATGATTTTTGGAATGAATACCATATTTTTGGGATTGATTGGTCTCCAGAAAGGATTGATTGGTATCTTGACGGGGTTATTTATAATTCTATGAATCTTGTTGGTAATGAAAGATTAGAAGCTGCCGCTAGAAGCATTAATCGTCCACAAATCCTGAAATTAAATTTAGCAACGGGTGGCGATTGGGCTGGCGATGCAGGTGATTATTTAGCTGATGACAATACTTCTATGACTGTTGATTGGATTCGCTGGTCACAAAATGAAGAGCAAAAGAAGGCTGCAGAAGCTTGGTATGCTGATGCTCCAAAACTTACAGGTGTAACAGACATTGTAATTAAAGAAGGAACAAATTATGATGTTTTGTCTAATGTACAAGTAGATAGAGACGATTATGTGGTTAATGCTAGCATAGATGATGAATATATGTATACTGACACTGGAGAGTTAAAACTAGTGAACACTATTGATAAAAATGATATTTCTAATCTTAAACCAGGCATTTACAATGTTCATTATAGCGTTGTTCCCAAAAATAAAAAATTAAATAATGATGGATTAGCTACAGGGGATATATATAAAACACTTTTGAAAACTGCCTCGCTAATTGTTCTTCCTGAATCAGGTCTTTCAGGTCAATCAGGAGCTAAGTTATCTACAATTAAGCTTCCAGAAGGTTGGGCTTGGGAGGATGATCAGTTAATAATAGGAGAGCAAGAGTTTTATAAAGTAAAATTTAGCACAAGCGAAGATTCACGCGCGATTTTTGTAAATGTTCCTGTTTCTGTAACCAATCAAGGAGACGAATCTACTATTGGGTATCTAAATAAAGTAGTGAATGGTAAATTTGAGAACGATTACGTTTCATCTAAACGAGAGTGGGAATTTAAAGAAGGCGGAAATTCGATTGTTCAATTGGATCCTAAGACAGGAAACTCTGTAGGAATGATTACTACTAATTCGACTGATGAATACGTTTTACAAAAAATACCAACAACTCCTGGCAAAAAATATGTATTGGAAGCAGATGTTTTAGCTGATTCCTCTACCACTTTAGACGGAGTTTATCTAACTGTTAAGGAAGTTAATAATGGAAAACAAGGGAAAGTTATTAAACAGTTACAGTCTTCTGATTTTGCTAAAGGTAAAAAAGAAAGATACAGAATTGAATTCGTTGCTGAATCTAATGAAACTTATGTAGGAGTTGTAAAATGGTCTGAAGCAAGAAATCAAGATATACAAAATAGCTCGATTTGTTTAGATAATGTTTCAGTTAAAGAGTTAGAAACGTATAATTTAGTATGGGAAGATCAATTTAAGACTGAAGAACTAGATCAAACTATATGGGGATATGAGTTAGGAAATATTCGAGGAAATGAACAGCAACATTATAGTAGTAGTAAAGATAATGTTGCTATTGAAGATGGTAACTTAGTTTTAAAAGTTACAGATCGTCCTAAAGAAGATCAATATAAAAATACGACCCGATGGAAAGATAATGCTAGATTAGTAAAATATAATTCTGGAAGTGTTCGAACTCAAGGGAAACAAGAATTTTTATATGGTAGAATTGAAGCTAAAATTAAGTTGCCAAAAGGTAAAGGAGTTTTCCCTGCTTTTTGGACGTTAGGTTCTGATTTTCATATGGATGGTCGAATTAATCCTAAACAGGGTTATGATTGGCCTTCAGTAGGTGAAATAGATATTATGGAATTAATTGGAGCTCCAACAGACGAACGGTTAGCTGAAGGGGAAAAAGGTGGAACAAGTAATAGTAATAAAAATGCAGTAGGTACACCACACTTTTATTATGCAAATACAAAGGATGGTGATAGGGACGGAAGTTATGGCTATTACGATGAAGATGGTCAATACATTGCTTCAAGTCTGAGTGGTAATTTGAAGATAACAGAAGATTTTTATGATAAGTATCATGTTTTTGGGATCAATTGGACGCCAGATAAGATTGAATGGTATGTGGATGGTGTTGTCTATAACACACTCAATTTTAGTGATCCTACAAATCCAGCTAATGATAAACGATTAAAAGCTGCAGCAGCAAGTTTGAATCGGCCACAATATATCCAATTTAATTTAGCAACTGGGGGTAACTGGGCTGGAGATGCTGGAGATTATTTAGCCAAGGATGGTACGGAACTAAAAGTGGACTGGGTTAGATGGTTGCAAACAGATGAACAAAAGGCTGCAATGGAAAAGTATTATGAAGATGCACCCAAATTGTATGGCGTTGAAAATATTACTATTCTATCTGGAAGTGACGTAGATTTATTGCAAAATGTTTCGACAGATAAGAATGGTTATGTCGTTGATTTTTCTATTGATAATGAATTCATGTTTGAAAATACAGGAGCTGTAGGTGGCAGAAATGAAGTTATGACAGTGGTTAAAGATAAAAATGATATTGATGCTTTGAAACGTTTAGAACCAGGAGTATACAATCTTCATTATACTGCATTACCTGATGGTCAAAATTTAAATGGGTGGACTACTCCTAGTTATAAACTTGCAAGAAAAACTGTTTTTCTTACTGTATTACCAAAAGAAGGATTAAGTGGAGCTGTTGGAGATAAATTATCTAGTGTTTCGTTGCCAGATGGTTGGAATTGGAACGATGGAGACTTGACTATTGATTCTAATACATCTACATCTTATGCAGCTACATTTAAACAGAAAGTTAATTCTGGTGTTAGTGACGGAAGAGAAAGAAAAATATTTATTTCAATCCCTTCAAACTTTATTAAGTTGGATGATTCTAGTAAGGATCAACCATCTATTGAGAAAGATTTATCATTAGAACCAGAAGAAGATGATTCGGATGATGTTTTATTGAAAAAGACTGGTAAGAAAAAAGAAGATTTGAATTATCGGGTAAATCGAGGGGATTTAGATGTCTCTAAAAAAGGAAATGAAATATTAGATAGTCATAGTGCTCGTATTAACGATATCAATATTTCTAAAGGAGAATCTAATATTAAAGCAACTTCTACAGAGCATATTAAGAAAGATCCTCATAATAAAGTTTTACCTAAAACCGGAGAAAGAAGTTTTTATTTCTCAGGAATTTTAGGATCGATTCTTATAGCTTTAAGTAGTATGGGATTAGCAACAAGAAAGAAAAATACTAAGTAACGAGTATATAATGAATATTTAACAACACTAAAAAATGTTAAGGGGTTTGGTTGTGAGTATATTACCAAATTCCTTAACTCTTCAGTGGATAATAAACAATGATTCATCATTTTGAAAATGGAATGTAAACCGGTTAAGTAACATATAAATCTATTTTTATCAAAGAGGATTAATAGATCGAGAACATAATATCAGAGCTAGATCCTACTTATTAAGAAGTGAAAATAGCAATCAGATAACTTATGTAAAAATTGATACGCACTGATGAATACAAATGGAAGGTAGATACAAATGAAACAAGCTTTATTAATTGTTAATCCTAGTTCTGGCGGAGAAAAAGCCAAAGAATTCAAAGAATTAGCGGAAAATAGATTAAATAGTTTTTTTGATCAAGTAATCGTAAAAGAAACAGAAAAGCAAGGTGACGCTAAACAGTTTGCTTATGAAGCAGCAAAACAACAAATGGATAGTGTTTTTGTTATGGGAGGAGATGGAACGGTTAACGAAGGAATTAGTGGATTAGCAGAACAAGAGTATCGTCCTAAATTTGGTTTTTTTCCTTTAGGAACCGTCAACGACTTAGCAAGAGCATTGAATATTTCATTAGATCCAGAAGAAGCGATTCAACAATTTGACATAAATCAAACAACAGATTTGGATATTGGAAAAATCAATGATAGCTATTTTATGAATGTTTTAGCAATAGGAACGATCCCTGAAGCTGTAAATGACGTCGATGTAGAAGACAAAACAAAATTAGGGAAATTAGCCTATTTTGTTTCAGCAACAAAAAAACTGACAAATACACAATCTTATTCGTTCCAATTAACGTTAGACGGAAAAGAACAATCCATAGAAAGTAGTACCATTTTAATTGGATTAACCAATTCCATTGGTGGTTTCGAATCCCTTTTACCAGAAGCAGAAGTAAATGATGGAAAGCTTCATTTGATTTATATCAAAGATAGTTCGTTATGGGAAACGATTAAAGCTGTACCAGACTTGCTAAAAGGAGTGGATAATTCAACGGATAATTTAGCTTACCTAACATTTTCCGAAGGAATGATAGTACTTGAAAATGAGGAACAACTAGCAACTAATGTTGATGGAGATGAGGGAGATTCTTTACCAGTTAAATTAAAAGTATTGCCTCAACATTTATTGGTTTATCGAGGAACTTCTGAAAAAGAATAATTAACATTTGATAAAATAGCTGACGATTTTTCGGATTTGTATAGAATACCTGAAAATAATGAGCAGCTTAGCAAAGGAGATAAAGTTAGTATTACTCTAAATGCCGATTATATAATAGTATGGAATCTAAAGGAAAGATTTTTACAGGTGAAATTCTAAAAAAATTGTGTTTTATAAACACTTTAAAAGAAATTTGTTTGGCAAAATATATTTTACGAGAACTGATGAGTTGTGCAAAGTAAATATCCACCCGTGAAACTGGTGGCTTTTTAACAGCTCTAGAAGGGCTCACCACTCGCTAGCCCCTTAAAAGGGGTTTTTAAAATGACCACCAACCGCTCACAGCCCTATCTCTTTTTAACTATCTAAATGGATCTACATACTCTTGTTTACTTATACTGTCTCTAATTCGATCGTCTGCTTCTTGTTCTCGAATATATTTTCAATTGTTTTTTGATTTAACCCAATCGTACTTACGTAGTATCCTTTGGACCAAGAGCTTTTATTCCCATACTTATATTTCAAATTCGCATGTTTTTCATGGATTAAGGTTGCACTTCGTCCTTCTAAGTAGCACATAAAACTAGAAATACTAATCTTTGGCGGTATTCTTATTGACATATGAATGTGGTCAGGCATTGCATGAGCTTCAATGATTTCAACGTCTTTCATCTCACACAATTTTCTTAATATCTGGACAATACTTACTCTTAATTTTCCATAAATCACTTTTCTTCGATACTTCGGAGTGAAGACGATGTGATACTTATAATTCCATCTTGTATGTGCTAAACTTTTATCGTCGTTAGACATAAAAAAACTCCTTTCGATCTGATATGCGGTTGGTAGCCATTATTAGTGTATCGAAAGGAGTCTTTATCGCTAAAGCTATTTCGTCCACGCGTAGAAACGCGCGGTTTTTTTGTTTCGTACGCTACGCGAACGAAACTGACTAAAGTCAAGAATCAAATCTGGGACTGAAGAATCAATTCTGATTCATCAGTCCCATAAATTATAGAGCCAAGAAATGAACGCTTTTTCGTCATTTCTTTCGGTTTTTTTCTATGGACTTATGGCACAGCCCCATAGCCAATAGAATTTTGATTGTTAAAAAGCTTTAGTTATTTAATTTCCACAGTGTAGCTAACAAACAGATTGATAACTTTAAAGTATAATTTATTGAAATTAGATAGGACCTGTTATTATCTTGAATACTTTAAAATAATGTATAGCTATACATTATTTTAATAGGTTGCTAAAAATTTTAAAATCAGTTTTAGTTAATCTGTAATAATTGGTGGTCTGAGTAATATATAATAATATTTCTATAAAGCTCATTGTTAATAATAAATGTTATATCCTGTATGTTTAATAAAGAAAGTTAGTACAGCTAATGCAGAAGCTCCTTTCGCACCTCTATATAAGTTATAGTTTAACACATCAATAAAGGTATTTTCTTGAGTTGGTATAAATGATAATTGTTTTTTCACAGAGTTAACTAGTTGATCCCTAAAGTTATTATGGTTTAAAAGTTCACTATTTATATAAATTTTATGGGCATCTTGGAAAATCAAACTATTTGCAATAGAAGTAGCTAGTAATTTTATTCCTAAATCTATTTGATTATTAATATATATATCACCTAATTCATATGCATGAATAATTGTGTTTAAATCTATATTTTTAGATTGATTAACTAAGCTTTTGAGTGCAGTATTTTGTGAATAATCAAATAAAAATTGAGCACGTTTTAGTAGCCACGAATCAGATATGTAAGTTTGCAAGCAACCTTGTTTGCCACACTCACATTTAGGACCATTTATATCTACCACAGTGTGTCCAATTTCACCAAGATAATAATTCGAATTAAACCCTAAACTTTTTGATTGAAAAAAAGAGCAGAACATCCCAGCGCCTATATGGAAAAATAAAAAATTTTCAGGAGTGGATTGAACGTTAAATAAGTATTCACCAATAGCCATACATTTTATGTTATTTTCTGCTATGAATGGGAATTTAAACCTATTACTTATTTCTAGTAAATTAAAATAGGCCCAGCTCTGGTTATTTGAAATAATAGAATTATTTTTAGTGTCATAATGACCGGGAACAGCTATACCTACTCCCAATATCTCATTTTTTTTAATTTTGCTGACAATTTTTTCTATTAAATTAGTTATCTCAATGTTGATATTCCTTTTATCATAAGAATAAGTAATTTTTTCTTCAACTAAAACTTTACCAATTAGATTGGTTGCTACAGCAAATATTCCCTTAACATTTACCTCAACTCCTATAACAACAGCTTTATTTTCATTTAATTTGATGATTTTTTGCTTTCTACCGGAGCCTGTATTCTTATTAACTTCATCTCCTGTTTCTATAATAATGTTTTCATCTATAAGTTCTCCTGTTATTTTTGTAATAGTTGCTGGTGTTAAACCAGTTAGTTTAGAAATTTCAATTCTAGAAGTTTTTGGATGTCTATATAAATGCTGAATAACTGTAGATCTATTCTTTGAAAATACTTCAGCTATACTTTTTTGGGTCATAATCAGCCAATTCCCTTCATTAGTTTAACAACAGTATACCATATTCTTTTATTTTTTATAAAAAATAAATATTGACTTTAAAACGCTTACTTGATATTCTTTATTTGTAAAAAATAAAGAAAAGAGGGGTAAAAATGAATAAATTCTTAAGTTTTCTTGAGAATAAATTAGCTCCATTGGGAGAGAAAATTGGAAAACAGCGGCATTTACGGGCACTAAGAGAAGGAATTATGATGGCAATGCCATTAGTTTTGATTGGTTCTTTTTTTGTTTTAATAAAAGATTTTCCGATTACCGCATGGAATGACTGGCTTAAATCACATTGGGATTTAGCTTCTTTATTAAATACTATGGCTAATAATTCTTTTGGGTTAATGGAATGGCATTAGTTACAGTTTTTGGGATTGCTTATCGTCTGGCAGAATCTTATGATACAGACGGACCCTCTTCGGGAGTATTAGCCTTAGGAGCTTTTCTTTTAATGACTCCATCGATTGTTGATAAAGCTGATAATTTAGGAATTCCATATGGCATGCTAGGTGGTAAAGGTATTTTTGCTGCTATTGTTGTAGGAATGATTTCGGCTGAAATATATAGATGGTTTATTCAAAAAAAGATTACTATAAAAATGCCTGAAAGTGTGCCTGATGTAGTAAGTAAATCATTTTCAGCATTGATACCAGGTGTAGTTATTTTAATTTTATTTGCTGGAGCACTTAAATTAATTGAAGTATCTGGTTTAGGAAGTTTGAATAATATTTTATCAGTTATTATTGGTACTCCATTAGGGTATATTGCAAGTACTTTGCCTGGAACATTTGTCGCAGTGTTATTAAATTCTATTTTTTGGTTTTGTGGTGTAAATGGAGGACAAGTTGTTGGTTCGGTGATGAATCCATTGTGGATTCAATATGCTGATGATAATAGAATTGCTCAAGCGGCTGGAGAGGTACTACCTCACATTGTAACTGCTCCGTTTATGGATTTATTTGTATATATTGGTGGTGGTGGTGCAACCATCGGTTTAGCTTTATGTTTGCTATTTTTTAGCAAAAGTAAAGAATATAAAACTCTTGGAAAGGTGTCAGGAATACCAGCGTTATTCAATATAAATACAGCTATTCTATTTACATTTCCTACGGTATTAAATCCGATTATGTTGATTCCATTTGTATTTACTCCAATAGTGAATGCGATTATAACCTATTTTTCAATGGCTATGGGATTAGTACCATATACTACAGGAGTTACTTTGCCATGGACGACTCCTCCAATCATTGGTGGATTTTTGGCAACAGGAAGTTGGCAAGGGGCAGTATTACAAGTAATTCTAGTTTTGATATCCTTTATGATCTATTTTCCTTTTTTTAAGGCTGCCGATCGAAACAATTTATTAGATGAAAGTAAAAAATGAGGTGAAGAGATGAATTTAAGTATCTATTTTAGTGATTGTGTAAAGAATGATCTTTTTTTAAAAAAAGAATGTGAATACTATTTTTCAAAAGTATTTAAAATTAACCCAGATTTTATTAATGAAAAAAAACAAGCAGCTTTAGTTTTTGATATTATCCCAGATAAATTATCAGTAGAAAAGGTATCAATTAATTTAAAAAGAGGAAAAGGTCAAGTTGTTTCCAATAGTGAGATAGGACTTGTTATAGCTTTTTATAAATTGTTTAAAGTTTTTGGAGTGCGTTATTTAAGACCTGGCAAAAAAAATGAAATTTTACCTGATCTTAATTTTGCTCATTTTATAGAAGCGGATATTAATATAGATGAAAAAGCAAGTTTTAAGCACAGAGGTGTTTGCATAGAAGGTGCAGATTCCTTTGAAAATGTATGCAATTTTATTGATTGGTTACCTAAGATAGGGATGAATTCATTCTTTATTCAATTTGAAAATCCATATTCATTTTTAAAACGTTGGTATGATCATGAATTTAATCCTTATATACAGAAAGAAGAGTTCTCTAATGAAATTGCTGAGGAAATGAGTAATAAAATTGATATGGAAATCCATAAACGTAGCTTAAGACAACATAGAGTAGGCCATGGATGGACAGGTGAAGTTTTAGGTTATTCTTCAAAATTTGGATGGGAATCAGGAATAAAATTACCAGAAGAGAAGAAACCGTTAGTTGCAGAACTTAATGGCGAACGTGAATTATATGATACAGCTCCAATACTTACTAGTTTAGATTTTTCTAATCCTGAAGTTGGTAATAAAATGGTAGAATTGATAGTTGCTTATGCTAAAGAAAGAAAAGATGTAGACTATCTTCATGTTTGGTTATCTGACGCGCGCAATAATATTTGTGAATGTTCAAAATGTCAAAAAGATTTACCTTCAGATCAATATGTTCGGATTTTGAATCAATTAGATTCAGCTTTAACAAGGGAGAAATTGGAAACAAAAATCTGTTTTTTATTATATCATGAATTGTTATTTGCTCCTCAAAAAGAGGAAATAAAAAATCCAGATCGTTTTACAATGATGTTTGCGCCAATTACAAGAACTTTTGAGAAAAGCTATGCTGATGTAGATTACGATCAAGGAATTCCTACACCTAATCAATATATTCGAAATAAAATTATTTTACCAAATTCATTAGAAGAAAATCTTTCTTATCTTTTTAGTTGGCAAAAATGTTTTGGCGGAGATAGTTTTGTATATGATTACCCATTAGGGCGTGCACATTATGGTGATTTAGGTTATATGAAGATTAGTCGAGTAATTAGTCGAGATATTAAGTATTTAGATAGGATTAATTTAGGTGGATACATTAGTTGTCAAGAACTACGTGCAGGTTTTCCACACAATTTCCCAAACTATGTAATGGGAGAAGTACTTTGGGATAAAAATATTAACTATGAAGAACTGTTGGCTGATTATTTCTCTAATTTATATGGATCCGATTGGCATACGATAGTTCAATATCTAGAACAATTATCAACGTATTCATCATGTGATCATTTTAATGCTATAGGTAATCGGATAAATCCAAAACTGAGTTTAAACTATAAAACAGTTGTTCATTTAGCTCAGTCTAGTCTTTCTTTGATTGAAAAAAATATTAGTGAGCATGATGGCTTCATAAAAGAACAATGGATACAGCTTGGCTACCATAGAGAATACGTTATAAAATTAGCTACATCTTTGGCACTTTTAAGTGAAGGAAGCTATGAGCTTTCTCAAATTTTTTGGCGTGATTTTATGGATTTTATTCGTAGAAATGAAGAAAAAATTCAAAATAATCTTGATGTGTATAGAGTAATTGAAGTTGCTAAAAACTACGCAGGTTTTAGTTTATAGTAATATAGATGATTAAATAAATCCTAGTAACAATGTTAATTCTGTTGATGATTACAAAGTCTTCTAATATCTTCTGGATGTTGATTATTAGAAGACTTTACTTTTGATAGGAATAAAGATATTAAAAGAAAGAATTAATAGGAATGGATTATGTTTAGATAAACAGAAGGAATGCTTGTAATAAAAAAATTTTCAGTATGTTAATGCTATTTTCTTTAGTTTATTGCATTAGATTAAATAAAGTATTTACTGATGAAACAGATCAATTGCTTTATAAAGTAAGTTTATCTATTTAAAATATATTTTTATCCGGATTCATAAAATTTATATGTGTTAAAGAGTGAAGCTCCAAGAAATAAATCGAACTTTCATTTAGATAGAAACTAAACTGCTATTTGGGAGGATTAGATAAGCCGGATGAAGAAATGAATGAACTAAATCGGGAGATATTAAGGGATATAGGAACAGGTTCAGAAAATATTGGCAATAATAAACCTAGAACAAATAAGTGTTAACCTGATGAATTATTAGGTTACAAGTTGCCTGATTCTTTTTTAATAAAAGAATTAGACTTTAAAGATCAGTTTAAAAATGGAGAAGATTAGTATGTATAGATATATAATAGAGAGTATTAATTAAACATTCTATTCGTACAAAAAAATGGCTAGGGAACAAAATATTGAATCTATAACAATAGATTACCCTAAAATAAATGGGTGACTTATTACCAAGATTTCTATAGGAATAAAATTAAGAGTTATGCGCGTTTGATAGGTAAAATGTTTAAATAATCACTTTCTATATTTCTAAAGTTAAATCTAAGTTATTGAAGTATTTATTATATGATTGAAGGTTATAATGTGATTAAAAGTTTTGATATTCTAGAAAATAAAAAAAGAATTAATCAAATATTGCTAGAGGAGTTAGCTGAGAAAAAATCAATTTATAAAAGAGAAGAAAAAGAAATATCATTCTCATATTTTATTGAAAATGATTACGCAGGAGGAATTGTTGGGAAAGTAATATTCTCTACTTGTTATATCGATTTATTCGCTGTAAAAAAGAAATATAGGAGTAAAGGTATTGGAAGAGAATTATTTAATACAGTTGAAAATTATTGTCGAATAAATAGTGTTAAATATATTTATTTAACAACTCAAGATTATCAGGCTTTGGAATTTTATTTACATTTTGGATGTAAGGTATTTGGAGAATTACCTGATGTTCCTTTTAAGAATACAACAAAATTTTTTTTGATTAAGATAATCTAGTACTATATATGAGCTATAACATTAACTTGTTACCTTTAAAAATTAGTTGAAAGCAGAAATATCATTAAGCGTAATAATAGTTGAAGCTAGTTAAGTAGGGAAATAACTAGTTTCAACTATTTTTTAAACGTGTATTGTTTATTTAAATCTTATGTTTTTTAACTGATCTTTATTAAGCTTTCTAAATTTAGAAGGGCAGTAACCTAGAGTTTTGGAAAAAGTTTTAGAAAATAAAAATTCATCTTTGTATCCAACTTTTTGAGCTATTTCTTTAATTGTATTATCGGAATCAATTAGTAGATCTACAGCGACTCTAATTCTATGATTGGTTATTATTTTTTTAGGACTAGAGTTAAATTTAGATATACATAGTTTATATAGCTGACTGTAACTTATGTTAAAATATTGAGCTATTTTTTTAGGAGAAATATCGTTCATATAATGGTTATTAATATAGTCAATAATGTTAACTTGAGTTGGTTTATTTGTGATTAAAGAAGGTGCCAAAAAAGTTTTTTTAATATGATATAAAAAATCATATATACTTGCTATATTTCTTAATTCTTTTAAAGTTTCCGGTTCATCAATTAGTTCTCTATTTTCACATACTATTTTCAATAGTATGTTTTTTATTTTTTTATTCATATTCTTAGTCAAGCTAACTGTATGAGTATTTAGTAAAGTTGTTTCTTTCAAAAATTCAGAAGTCTTATCACCTTGTATACCTAACCAAATCAGTGTCCAAGGTTCCTTTTTATCTGTATAATACTTCACTTTTTGACCTTGAAAAAAAAAGAAAATATCGTGTTCTTTAAGTTCAAAATGTTGAGCTTCTACTTCTAAGAATCCCTTACCAGATAAAACATAATGAAATATCCATTTTTGTTGAACTATATAATTACGAATAGAAGAATTGGGATGATAAGATTCATATCCGCATTGGGAAAGGGAAATTGGAGCAGAAACTGACTTATTATGATACCAAAAATCCTCCATTATTATCCTCCTCTATAGAACTAATTATGAAGAAAATACCATGTTTTAAGTATAAATTATCATGTTCAAATGGTCAAAAAAATTTATATACTATAACTGGATAGCGCTTTCTAATTTTTTTCTTTTTGAAGGAGTGAATGTGATGATTGATAAAATAATGAATACAATTCAGAATAAAGTTTTACCTATAGCTACTAAGATTGGGAATCAACGATTTTTGGTAGCTTTAAGAGATTCATTTATAGGGACAATGCCTATAGTAATGACAGGTTCAATTGCGTTGTTAATCAATGCTTTTTTGGTTGATATTCCTGATCAGTTTAATTTACAAAAGATTACGTCGTTCTTCCAATGGTGGGTGGATATTAATAACTTGGTTTTTAAAGGTAGCATTTCGATAGTAGCTTTGCTTTTTATTTATTGTTTAGGAGTAAATATTGCCAAAATATATAAAACAGATACTTTGTCTTCAGGACTAGTCGCACTGTCTTCATTTATTATTTCCATAGGTAATTCTATGACTTCAACTTACAATTTATCGAATAATAATAATATTGACTTAACAACACTATTTACTGGGGTTGAGGGAATAAAAGTTACAGGTAGCAGTTTAAATGTGACTATATCAGGATTGTTGCCTGGTACTCAAATTAATTCAAATGGTTATTTTACTGCAATAATCATAGGTTTTTTATCTTCAATTATTTTTTGTAAACTCATGAATAAAAATTGGACAATTAAATTACCTGATACAGTTCCTCCAGCTATTGCTAAACCATTTTTATCAATAATTCCAGCTCTAGTTTCATTGTATATAGTAGCTATTTTTACTTTTTCATTCACTAAAATTACGGATTTATTAATTATAGATTGGATATACAAAGTATTACAAACACCGATGTTAGGCTTATCTCAAAGTTTTCTTGCAGTGGTATTAGTGGCAGCCTTAACACAATTTTTCTGGTTTTTCGGTATTCATGGTGGAAATGTTATGGCGCCTATTATGGAAGGTGTATTTGGAGTGGCTCTATTAGCTAATTTAGAAGCTTATCAAAACAATGAAACTATTCCTTATGTTTGGACAAGCGTATCATACGGATCGTTTGTCTGGTATGCAACTTTAGGTTTATTAATTGCGATTTTTTGGGTATCAAAAAATAGTCATTACAAAGAAGTTGCAAAACTTGGAATTATGCCTGTTTTGTTTAATATTGGTGAACCAGTAATGTATGGATTACCTACTGTATTAAATCCTATTTTATTTATTCCATTTTTGTTATGTCCTGCTGTAATGTCTAGTGTGGCTTATTTAGTAACAGATTTAGGTTGGGTTTCTCCAGTAACACAAAATGTAACTTGGGTAATGCCACCGGTCTTATATGGATTCTTTTCGACAGGATTTGATTGGAGATCAATTATTTTATCAATTATTAATTTATTTTTAGCCACGTTAATTTATTTGCCATTTGTTAGAATGGCAAATAAGAAAATTGGATAATTTTTTATTAAGTCGTAGTTAGTGTGTATTAGAAGTATGATAAGCCTCATTTTTGATATATTAAGGAAGTAGAAGACATGCAAACGTTTGAGATAAAAGAAGAATTTTTGGTAGATGGAAAACCAACTAAATTGATTAGTGGCGCGATCCATTATTTTCGCATGACACCGGCACAATGGGAAGATAGTTTATACAATTTGAAAGCACTGGGTGCGAATACCGTAGAGACTTATATTCCTTGGAATCTGCATGAGCCAGTGGAAGGCATCTATGACTTTGAGGGGATGAAAGACATCGTCGCTTTTGTGTCATTGGCGCAAGAACTTGGCTTGATGGTCATTTTGCGGCCATCTGTCTATATTTGTGCGGAATGGGAATTCGGCGGGCTACCTGCTTGGTTGCTGAAAGAGCACGTGCGATTGCGTTCAACTGATCCACGATTTATGGCAAAAGTCCGTTCTTATTTCAGTGTGCTTTTACCAAAATTAGTTCCTTTGCAAGTGACACATGGCGGACCAGTCATCATGATGCAAGTCGAAAATGAATATGGTTCTTATGGTATGGAGAAAGAGTACTTGCGGCAAACGAAACAGTTGATGGAAGAATTCGGTATTGATGTTCCGTTATTTACGTCAGATGGTGCTTGGGAAGAAGTGCTGGATGCGGGCACACTGATTGAAGAGGATGTTTTCGTAACAGGAAATTTCGGGAGTCATTCCAAAGAGAACGCTGCAGTGATGAAGGCATTTATGGCAAAACACGACAAAAAGTGGCCGATTATGTGCATGGAATACTGGGACGGTTGGTTCAATCGTTGGGGAGAACCGATTATCAAGCGTGATGGCCAAGATTTAGCTAATGAAGTCAAGGATATGTTAGACTTGGGTTCATTGAATCTCTATATGTTCCATGGCGGAACCAATTTTGGTTTTTATAATGGTTGTTCTGCTCGTGGTGTGTTGGATTTGCCACAAGTGACTAGCTATGACTACGATGCGTTATTGACGGAAGCTGGCGAGCCGACTGAGAAATACTTCCATGTACAAAGAGCCATTAAAGAAGTATGTCCTGAAGTGTGGCAAGCCGAGCCCCGCAGGAAAACATTTGGTTCTTTAGGAACATTCCCTGTGCAAAACAGCGTCTCACTGTTGGCGGTAAAAGACCAGATGATGACGGCCCAAGAAACGATGTATCCAATAACGATGGAAGAAGCAGGACCTGGTTATGGGTATATGCTTTATTCAGTAAACTTAAAAAATTATCATCACGAAAATAAGCTCAAAGTTGTGGAGGCCAGTGACCGATTGCATCTTTTTGCAGACGGTAGCCTGCAGACAATTCAATATCAAGAAAACCTTGGGGAAGAAGTGATGATCAAGGGTACGCCAGAGAAAGAATGGATTGAACTAGATGTTTTAGTAGAGAACTTAGGCCGAGTGAACTATGGCTTTAAATTGAATGGGCCGACACAAGTGAAAGGCATTCGTGGGGGAATCATGCAAGACATCCATTTTCATCAAGGCTATCGGCAATATGCATTGACATTGTCAGCAGATCAACTCAAAAAAATCGATTATACTGCCGGTAAAAATCCGGCCCAGCCTTCTTTTTATCAAGTTGAATTCACATTGACTGACCTCGCGGATACATTTATCGATTGCCGCAGCTATGGCAAAGGGGTGGTCATCGTCAACGGTATCAACTTAGGTCGTTACTGGCAAAGAGGACCGATTCATTCCTTGTATTGTCCGAAAGAGTTTTTGAAAAAAGGCACAAATGAGATCGTGATTTTTGAAACGGAAGGGATAGAAATTAATGAGCTCATCTTTTGTGGACAACCGATAGTCAAGAAACTTTTGACTAATGATTTTTCTGAAATAGGTTCAAATATCCATAACCATATAGACAGCTAGTTTAAATTTATTGCAGCAAACCAATCATTGTATGTGTCGCGATTTTTCCAAATCTCAATACTTATTCTAACGCATCACAAATATTTATCTCAACAAGTCTCGAATGATTTTTACTTTTCATTTATGGTTCAAGAAGTGAATAGTTTACACTTTCTTTTGAGATTGACTTATATTCGCGATAAACATCCTAAATGATAGTAGATAATTTAAGCATTTGATCGTTGATAAAAGGTATAATTATAGATTTATCACAGATACATTGCTTTTTTCGAAGAAACTATAAAAAATGAGAGTCTAGGTTATTTGAGAATATCAATTGAGCAAGTACAAATAACTCCAAATTTAGTAATATTCCTAAGTGATTATTGGTGAGTAATTAAAAAGGAATACTCAAGCTACATGTATAGCATAGAAAATCAGCATTCAATCAGACAATTAGGATTGAATGCTGACTTTTTTGTTATATTGATATTTTTAATTATCTTCTTTATTTTCTTCTAGTTTTTCGAAAAATAGGTATTCTCTGATTGTTGTATTAGTGGAAAGGGGATAAAGGAGCATATTGATCGTGCAACAAAACAACAATGAGATATCTACACAACACCAATTTGATGCCTACTGTAAAAAAGTATTACGCAATGAAGCTAAGTCTATTCGAAAACGAAACGATAAAATAAAAGAAAATGAGGAACCATTAAATGATTTAAATGAAGGTAAGTATTCACAAACTCATTTAGATGAGCAAGATGTTTATTTCTTATTTGGAATGGAGATATTAATTTCAGATCAGAAGTTATCAGCAGCAATTGATCAATTATCGGATACAAGGAAAAAGATTGTTTTACTTTATTATTTTGCAGGTTTTAATGATACTGGGATAGGTAAAATTTTCAACATGAGTACAAGTGGTATCTGGTATCAACGAACGAAAGCGGTTGAACAATTGAAAATGGAATATGGCTTATGGTAGACAAACAAAGGAACCAACATTACCCATTAGTTCCTATATCTATTATCTTATCTGCTTTGAAAGAAGACCCAATTTCAATCAAAATGATACTTAAACATTACCACGGTTATATAACTAAGTTATGTTTAAAAAATGGATTTAATGAGGTGGGGCAATTTATTACCTATGTAGATGAATATATGCTAAGACAGCTAGAAATTAAATTGATAGAGGCTATATTGAAATTTAAAGTTAACTAATTAAAAAGTCCCCTTTCCACTTTTTCTATCTAAAAGAATCTTCTAATATTTGAGAGATATGTTTTTTAGTTAGAAAACCTATTGATCATTGAAAATTAAATAAATTCTATCAGTACGTTAACACTTCAAGGAGCATATTTTAGTTGCGCCATGATCTCTTATTGTAAAGAAGGAGCGATTAAAATTCTGAAATAGTTTTTATAGTCAATAAAAAGCGATGATTTGAAGTTGGGATAATGATACTTCCGTAAGGCTCGCCGTAAACTTGGGGAGAGGTGAAATTCCTATGTACTTTTGACAAAAGTGGCTGATAGATTAATTATTGTTAATAGAAAGGAAGAGACAATCATGTCAAAGAATAACAATAAAAGTAATTCATCAGAGTTAGAAAAATATTTGTTTCATCCAGAAAAGATAGAGGATTCTAATAATAAAATGAAGAGGATAAATCAACTACCATTAGTTTTAACGAATAAAGATTTAAAAGAACAATTTCAAATAAGTGATAGTACTTTAAACCGTCTTATAAAATTAGGTGATTTTCCAAGCTGCTGGTTTGGCATTAGAGGACATTACCTTAGAGATGACATTTTAGAATGGGTAAAAAAAGGAAATGAAGAATATTTTTGCGATCAGTTTCGTTTATTACGATTATTGTAGAATTTATCTTTTCGTCTGCATGTTGTATAATTATTTCATAGATAGAAAGATTTTCAAGCACTTCCGATTGTTGGGTTCCTTCGTAATTGGAGGTAAGAATAAATGGAAAATATGAGTCGTTTTAAAAAACATATTACTGCAACGGGAAAAATTACTTGGTACTTTCAGGCTTTTCGAACTACGAGACGAGGTTTTAATTCTAAACGTGAAGCTCAGCTTGCTTATCTTGAAATGGAAAAACAACACAGAAATAAGCAAAAAAGGCTTGCTAGTAATGATAAATTTAGTGTTGTTAGTCAAAAGTGGTTTGAATATTATCGATCACTAAACGAACAAAAGGTGGCAACGTATGATAAACGAGAAGAACAGGTGAAAATACTTAATCGATGGATTGGTGGTAAAAAATTAAGTAGTTTATCATCAGAAGAACTACAAAAATTCCTTTTCATTTTAAAAGAAAAGGGAATTGATGGCGTTAATGTTGGTTATGCTAAAAATAGTTTACAATCTCTTGTTCAGGTTCTAAATATGGTTTTTAATTATTGTAAGAAAAAGAATTTGATAAATGAGAATCCAATGAAGTTTGTTAAAATGCCTAAATATCAGTTATCTGTTAAAGATTTAAAAGAGTCTGTCAACAGTTTAGAAGATAAGTTTTTAACAGTGGATGAATTACGAGCTTTTTTAAACTATGGGATAGTTTATGAAGAGTTACCCATGTCTGTTCTTTTTCATGTTTTGTTTTATACTGGGTGTCGTGTGAGTGAAGCGCTTGCTTTACAGCCTCAAGATATAGATTTTGAACGAAATGAAATTTTGTTTTATAAACAGACAGCAGTAAAAGGAAAAAGTAAAGATTTTCGAATAGAAACTACAAAAACTGTTAGTTCTGCAAGAAGAGTACCCGTCACACCATTAGTAATGGAGAAATTACAAGAATTAATTGATGTATTAAATAAAACAAAAAGAAATAGTAATTTTGTTGTAGATGAAACTTATTTATTTGTTTATCTCGATCCTGGAAAGCGTGGAGTTCCTTATCGTCGTGAATATGTAAACGATCATGTTAAACGTTGTGTAGAGCGATGTGGAATTAACAAAGATTTTCACACCCATTTGGCTCGTCATACTATGGCTAGTTTAGTGGCAGAGTATTGCAGTTGGGATGTTTTAAAGGATCGTTTAGGTCATACAGACAGTACAACCTCAAAAATATATCGCCATTTAACATCAACTGAAAAGTTAAAGCTTCTGACTGCTTTTAATTCTTTAGAAGGTTAAAAAGATGGTGAAAGTACTGGTATTACAGGATTCTTGAAAAACAATTTTTTAATAGGTTAGTCAAAGTGTAGTCAGAGGCAATAAAAATTCTTTTATATCAATACTGTAAAGACTTTTCACAAGTATCAAAGAAATTCGTCGTTAATCATTTATTATCAGATGAAGCAAAAGCCCTTGTTTTCAAGGGCTTTTTTCTTTTGGTCAGGAGGGGTCTATCATTTGCTTTAATACCTTATGCGCAAGTAAATAAGGCTGATCATGTAGCTGCATGTTTTTTAACAGTATCCCGAAAATTGTCTTTTGTTCTGACTGAGGATTCGATTGAATCCGAAGAAAAGTTTGATTAGAATCTCGAAAAAGTCATGAAAGTCGATAAAAATTATGCTATACCTAAACAAAGATAAAAATTGAAATGAGGGATGAGGATGAAAGTCACTTATTTGGGTACTGCTGCGGCAGAACGTGTTCCAGCCATATTTTGTAATTGTAGGATCTGCCGTCATGCGATGGAGAAAAAAGGCCGGGAGATTCGGACCCAAACGCAAGCGTTGTTGGATGATGGCAAGCTTTTGATCGATTTTCCTGGGGACAGTTACCTGCACCGATTGAGTGGTCGAGTGGATTATAATCGCGTCGAAGCATTATTGCTGACCCACTGGCACTCAGATCATTTTTACGGAGAAGATTTAGCTTATCGAATGTCCGGATATGCCAATGGGATCACGACTCAATTGGCTGTCTATGGCAATGCCTATGTGAAAGGTTTTTATGACCGAGCGTTCCAATTGGAAGGACGTTACGATGAACAACGCCTGACGTATCATCTTTTGGAAGCGTATCAAAAAACATGGATCAATGGCTATGAAGTGTATTCTTTACCGGCACAACATGGTCATTTTGCCGAAGATTGTTTTATCTATGTCATCAAAGATCCAACAGGCAAAACACTTCTCTATGGACACGATACAGGCTACTTGACGGAAGAGATGTTTGCTTTTTTAGAAGCAAATAAGTTTATTTTTGATTGTGTATCAATGGATTGCACGGGGCAGACCAATGCTGACCAGATGGCCAATCATATGAATTGGTCGCAAAATATTCAAATGAAACAGGAGCTGATGGATCGCAAGTTAGCGACTGAAAAGACGATCTTTGTCGCCAATCATTTCTCTCACAATGGAGGGAGAACCTATCAAGAGATGGCAGATCTCTCAGCTTCAGAAATGATCATTACCGCATATGACGGGTTGGAGATCCATCTTTAATCCGTCTGACGATTAATTCATGAATACTGAATGTCAACAACTCAAAAGGGAGGCAAACAATAAAAATAGATCATGAAAATAGCGTGTTAAGTGGGAAACGATGTCCAGCGAGATTTAGGTGCTAGAGAAATGAGTAAATAAAGAGGAATGATTTTTCATGAGAAATCAGAAATTTGAATACTATATGCGAGAATTAAACCTGATTAAAAGACAAAACTGGATTGAAAATGACCTATATCATCTAGTTGCGGAAATGATTAAGGCTGGCAAAAATATGTCTAGGCTATCTTTAAGAGATGTAAGCTTGCGAAGTAGGAGTCCAAAAGGTCAGATATTCTATGGCTTATCTTCATTTCCTGATTTTGTCATCTTGGATGAACGGTTTGATAATTCAGATAATCTTGCCGGGGGAAGTGTAAATATAGCGAATAAAAATTTGATTTATGGCTGCGTTGAAGTAAAAAATGTCGATGAGAAGCTATTAGATCTAGAATCAATCGATCTAATATCAGAATTTGAGAAAGCAAAAAAACCAGGAAATGAACTGAATCAAGATTTAGGCCAACTCTTAGGACAAATACTATGGTTTAAAAAAGTTTTGTATACAAATGGCAATATATGGAAATTCTACAAACGAACAAGTCAAGAAACAGATAACTTTCTTACTGACAAATGTATAGAAAAGTTATTTGAGGATCGTATGAAAAATGAGGCCCCTGATTACAAATGGTATGCAGGACTAAATGACGATAATTTAAAGATTGAAAAAGTTTTTGAGTTTGTCTTAGAGAGTGATATAAAAAAAGAAGTATGGGAAGAATTTCTAAATAGCTTATATTCGATTAACTGGGAAGGATAAAGACGCTATTGTGGAAGAATAATCATCTTTTAGAAGTGGATCAGGTTGTTTTACTTGCGGCTCAATGGATTGCAGGGGGCAGAAACATGCTGATTCAATGGCCAATCATATCACAATAGTCGAATGAAGCAAGAATGGATGGATCTCAAGGGATTGACTGAAAAAGGGATCTCTGTTGCCAATTACTTCTCACAATGGGTGAACTTATCAGCAAATAACGGATCTCTCAGCTTCAGAAATGATTATTACCGCATATGACAGGGGTGGAGAGCTATCTTTGAGCCACTTGGAAATCGTCTAGCACGTATAACGCTATCGTCAGTTTAATAAGCGAGTTGAGGACCTATATTTGATCTCCTCGATTCGCTTTTTTTGATAGTCTGAGATAAACCGCTTGCTGATGAAGGAGTGTAGCTAATAAAAAAAAGATACCAGTTGAAGTGCGAAAAAGAAAAAAATAGAAGTTGTTCTTGAATGAAAATAGTTGGAAAATCATTTTTCATTTTCTTTTATGCCTGTTAAAGTCAATGATACCAATCATATTAACAAGACCAAAAATGAAAATACAAAAAAAACTGTTCTTAGTATTGACTCATAAAAAATACCACTACTATACTTGTATTGTGGTTATAACCAGTTAGGAGAGACATCGATGCAAAATACATTTCAATCAAAATCACTTTATTATCAGCTGGTAGAAATATTGAAACAACGAATCGAAAACAGTATGGTCGCTCATGATAAGCTGCCATCAGAAAGAGAGTTGACCAGTTTTTATGGCGTTAGTCGCACGACGGTGCGACTAGCATTGCAAGAACTGGAAAAAATGGGCTACATTTATCGACAACATGGAAAAAGAACCTTTGTTTCGGAATTAAGGACAAATGCGACTGATCTAGCTGGCGCATATAGTTTTACCGAACAAATGCGGGCAATGGGCAAACATCCTGAAACCAAGATATTGGCCTTCAAGAAGATTGAAGCAACCAAGTATTTAGCGGGGCATATGAATGTTCAATTAGGTGAACCTTTGTTTCAGTTAGACCGTTTGCGTTTAGCCGACGATCTGCCAATGATGATCGAGAAATCCTATTTGCCAGTGAAGCTATTTATGACACTATCTCGGGAACTGCTATCGATAAAACCGTTATACGATTTGTTTTCTGAAGATTTCAATCAAATGGTACGATCGGCTGACGAAGAATTTTATGCCAGTATTGCCCAGAAAGAAGATAGTGAGCTGCTAAATATTCCAGAAGGATCACCAGTGCTCCATTTAGTTCGCTCAACCTATAATCTCGAGAACGAAGTGATTGAATTTACATTAAGTGTGGCACGGGCCGATAAGTTTCATTATAAGATCAGGCATCTGCGTTCCACTAACTGAATTGGAGGAAAGAAAATGTTTATGTTGTCAAAAGAAGAACTGCAAAAGCTAGGAGCAGAAAATACTACCCGAGAAATTCGACAACAACCGGAACTGTGGCATGAGACGTTTGACCGTTATCAAGAAACAGTCGCAGATCTAGATCGTTTGTTTACAGATGCGAAACAACATGCTGGAGAGCGACCGATCCGCGTCATTTTTACAGGGGCCGGAACCTCTCAATATGTGGGGGATACACTAATTCCGTTTCTTACTAGTCAAGGAAATACGAATCAGTTCATTTTTCAAAGTATTGGTTCGACCGATATCGTTGCTACGCCAAAAGAATACCTGATTCCTGATGAGACAACGATCTTGGTCTCATTTGCCCGTAGTGGAAATAGTCCAGAAAGTCTAGCCGCAGTTAAGATGGCCAATCAGCTGGTCAACAAGATCTATCATATCGTGATCACCTGTGCACCAGACGGATTATTGGCTACACAAATGCCTGCAAAAAAAGAAAATCTAGTTTTACTAATGCCAAACAAAGCCAATGACGCTGGTTTTGCTATGACAAGCAGTTTCAGCTGTATGACGCTGACTGCGCTACTTATTTTTGATCAAGCAAGCAATCAGCAAAAAGAAAGATATGTTCATCAATTAAGCCGACTAGGAGAAGAAGTCATCCAACGAGAATCAGAGATCCAAGGGTATCTGGCATCAGACTTTCATCGCATCATTTACTTAGGTTCGGGAAGCTTAGGCGGATTGACTAGAGAAGCGCAATTGAAAGTTCTCGAGTTGACTGCTGGAAAAATCGCAACCGTTTTTGATACATCTTTAGGATTCAGACATGGTCCCAAATCTTTTGTCAATGAGCAAACATTGGTTTTCCTGTTTGTCAGCAATGACTCATATACGCAGAAATACGATGTAGATATGCTGGACGAAATCAAAAATGACGGTATTGCCCAACGCGTTGTTGGAATTGGTCAAAAGGGTTCATTGTTTAGTGGTGATTCCTTTGAATTAGCTGCAGATTCGTTACTGCCGGATGGCTATCTTGCTTTAGCAGATATCATGGTAGCCCAAACGATCGCATTACTTTGTTCGGTGAAGGTTGGTAATACACCAGATACACCATCGCCAAGTGGAACAGTCAATCGTGTGGTCAAAGGTGTAACGATTTATCCATATGAAAATTAGGAAAGAGTGTGAAGCATGTTAGAATGGTCCGAAAATAAAAGACAAGCAATGGAACGTTTATCGACGCCGCAGGGCATTATTACCGCCCTGGCGATTGATCAGCGTGGTGCACTGAAGAAAATGATGTCAGCTTTAGGGATGGAAGCGACGAAAGAAACGATTGAGCGGTTTAAAACCCTGATTTCACAAGAATTGACGCCCTATGCCTCAGCCATTTTATTGGATCCAGAATATGGGTTGCCTGCTGCACAAAAACGTGCAGCAGAGAGCGGTCTTTTGCTAGCATATGAGAAAACCGGTTACGATCAAACCGTTCCTGGTCGCTTTCCTGATTTACTTCCGGATTGTTCAGTTATTCGGCTTAAAGAATCAGGTGCTGATGCGGTGAAATTTTTGCTGTATTACGATTGCGATGAAGAAGAGGAAATCAATTTTCACAAGCAAGTTTTTGTTGAACGAATTGGAAGCGAATGCATGGCTGAAGGACTGCCATTTTATTTAGAGTTATTGTCATATGATGCTAAAAATGTAGACACGAAATCGCTTTCCTATGCCAAAGCAAAGCCGCGCAAAGTGATCGAAATGATGAAAGAATTCTCGAAAACCCAGTATAAAGTAGATGTCTTAAAGGTTGAAGTACCAGTAAACATGTCATTTGTTGAAGGGGGTGCAACAGGGGAGATCGCCTATACACGTCAAGAAGCTGCCGCTTATTTTAAAGAACAAAGCGACGCAACAGATTTGCCATATATCTTCTTAAGTGCTGGGGTCTCAGCGGCATTATTCATGGAAACATTGCGTTTTGCCAAAGATGCTGGGGCACGATTCAACGGTGTACTCTGTGGCAGAGCAACTTGGAAAGATGCAGTCGCTCCTTTTGTTGAAAAAGGAGAAGCGGCAACTTTAGAATGGCTGACAGAACAAGGGACACAAAACATTCGTCAATTGAATGAAGTGATAAGAGAAACTGCCGTTTCGTGGCATGAGAAAGTAGTACAGCCAGTCCAATAGAGCAATTCACCTTGCAAAGCTGACTACTAATGAATGGGAGCAGAACATGGCTACGTTTGAAATAAAAGAAGAGTTTTTAATGAATGGTTCTCCTTTTAAACTACTATCTGGTGCGATTCATTATTTTCGGGTCCATCCGGATGATTGGGGGCACTCTCTTTATAATTTGAAAGCGCTTGGATTTAATACCGTCGAAACCTATGTGCCTTGGAATTTGCACGAACCGCATAAAGGGTTATTTCAGTTTGAAGGCATTCTTGATTTAGAGCATTTTTTGTCCTTGGCACAAGAGCTTGGTCTGTATGTCATCCTGCGACCTTCTCCATATATATGCGCCGAATGGGAATTCGGCGGGTTACCTGCTTGGCTACTAAAGGAGTCTGGACGATTAAGAGCATGTGATCCGAGCTATTTAGCGCATGTGGCGGAATACTACGATGTATTACTTCCAAAAATCATTCCCTACCAGTTGAGTCATGGAGGGAACATTCTAATGATCCAAGTGGAAAACGAATATGGGTCATATGGTGAAGAAAAAGCTTATTTGAGAGCTATCAAAGAAATGCTGATAAACCGTGGCATTGATATGCCTTTATTTACTTCGGATGGTCCTTGGCAAGCCGCTTTACGAGCTGGCAGCTTGATTGAAGACGATGTATTGGTCACAGGGAATTTTGGTTCCCGGGCAAAAGAAAACTTTGCAGCGATGCAGGATTTTTTTGATCAGCACAACAAAAAATGGCCTTTGATGTGTATGGAATTCTGGGATGGCTGGTTCAATCGCTGGAATGAACCAATTATTCGGAGAGACCCAGATGATCTCGCTGAATCAGTCAAAGAAGCTTTGGAAATCGGTAGTGTCAATTTATATATGTTTCACGGGGGAACTAATTTTGGATTTATGAATGGTTGTTCGGCTAGAGGCGCAGTCGATTTACCGCAGGTCACTTCCTATGACTACGATGCACCATTGGATGAGCAAGGGAATCCGACAGCAAAGTATTACGCATTGCAGAAAATGCTAAAAGAACATTTTCCAGAATATGAACAGCACGAACCGCGCAGCAAAACATCTCTATCAATGGAACTTCAACTACAAGATAAAGTCAGTTTGTTTTCTGTTATCGATCAAATCAGTCAGCCGGTCAAGACGGTTTATCCGCAAACGATGGAACAATTGGACCATCCTTATGGCTATTTGTTGTACCGCACGAAGAAACGGCGGGACGCGGAAACAGAAAAGCTCCGGATCATTGATGGAAATGATCGTGCCCAGATTTTCTTGAATGAAACATTCCTTGCAACGCAATATCAAGGAGAAATTGGTGAAGACTTATTGATTAAGCAAGCGGCAGAAGAAAATCAATTGGATATTCTAGTAGAAAATATGGGGCGAGTCAACTATGGACATAAGCTGACAGCAGAGACCCAGCGAAAAGGGATTTGTAGAGGTGTGATGGCTGATCTGCACTTTGTGACCAACTGGACTCATTACTGGCTAGACTTCAGTAAGTCATCAGCAATTGATTTTACGCGGGACTGGCATCCAGAACAACCCGGGTTTTATCGTTATTCCTTTGTGCTAGAGGAAAAAAGAGATACTTTTATTGATTTGACAGGATTCGGCAAAGGAGTTGTTCTGGTCAACAATGTCACTGTTGGACGCTTTTGGGAAGTGGGCCCCATTTTATCATTGTACGTACCAAGCGGATTTTTGAATCACGGGGAAAATACAATCATTATTTTTGAAACGGAGGGCTGCTTTGCAAAAGAAGTACATTTGAGAAAAGAACCGGTTTATAAAACGATGGAGGCGAAAAAAGTATGAGTATTATTGGTGTACGTATTGATGGACGATTGATTCATGGACAAGTGGCAAACTTATGGACGACCAAGCTGAATATTAGCCGAATTATGGTTGTGGACGACGATGTAGCAGAAAATCCAATCGAAAAGAGTGGCTTGAAATTAGCAACGCCTGCAGGGGTCAAGTTAAGTATCTTGCCGATTGAGAAAGCAGCTGCCAATATTTTGGCTGGAAGATATGATTCTCAACGGTTGTTGATTGTTGCTAAAAAACCTGACCGTTTGCTCAAACTAGTGGAATTAGGTGTGCCGATCACTGAAATAAATGTTGGAAACATGTCCCAAACAGCTGAAACAAAGTCTATTACCAAGTCAATCAATGTTGTTCCCGCAGATATTGCTGATTTCAAAGAACTTGCTAGCAAAGGTGTGAAACTTTTTGCACAAATGGTCCCTAGCGATAAAGCTGAAAACTTTATGAGCCTTTTAGAAAGATAGGAGAATCAATATGGAAATTCATTGGTGGCAAATTTTATTATTATCATTATATGCAGGTTATCAGATTCTAGATGAATTACAGATCTATTCTTCAATGAGTGCGCCCGTTTTTGCTGGTCTTTTTTCAGGGTTAGTGATGGGAGATATCACAACCGGTTTATTGATTGGTGGTAGTATGCAACTGACAGTCCTTGGTGTAGGAACTTTTGGCGGTGCTTCGCGGATCGACGCCAATTCGGGAACGGTTTTGGCCACGGCATTCTCTGTTGCATTAGGAATGGATCCAGAACAGGCAATTGCTGCAATTGCTGTACCGGTAGCTAGTTTGATGATTCAATTAGATATTTTAGCTCGTTTTGCGAATACGTATTTTGCTCATAGAATCGATACCCACGTGGAAAATATGAATTTCAAAGCCATCGAACGAAACTTTTTGTTGGGCGCAGCACCGTGGGCGCTATCACGACTTGTTCCTGTATTTCTCGCGTTGGCTTTCGGTGGCGGATTAGTCGAAAACGTTGTTAGTTATTTGAATGGTGATTTAAAGTGGTTAGGCGATGGATTATCCGTTGCCGGAGCAGTCTTACCAGCTGTAGGTTTTGCAATTTTACTTCGTTATTTACCAGTAAAAAAACATTTTCCTTATCTTATTTTAGGCTTTGTTTTGACAGCATTATTAACAACGGTATTTAGCAATATCCAACTATTGGGCAGCAGTGTAGCAAGTGTTGTAAAAGATTTCAGCGGTACCTTCAACGCATTACCAATGTTGGCAATCGCACTAATTGGTTTCGCATTTGCCGCTATCAGCTACAAAAATGGACAAGCACGTCCAGCAAATAATACCGCACAAAACGAGCAGCATTCGGAAGGAGAGATTGAAGACGATGAAATCTAATGTTAAATTAACGAAAAAAGACTTCCAACAAATCAATCGGCGCAGCCTATTTGGTTTCCAACTAGGATGGAACTATGAACGGATGCAAGGCTCAGGTTACTTGTACACCATTTTGCCGCAACTACGTAAAATCTATGGGGACAACACCCCTGAATTAAAAGAAATGATGAAAACGCATACGCAGTTTTTTAATACATCAAATTTCTTCAATACCATTATCACGGGGATTGATCTAGCGATCGAAGAAAAAGAGGGATTTCAGGCAAAAGATACCATTTCAGGGTTGAAAGCCGGGTTGATGGGACCTTTCGCAGCGATCGGTGATTCGATTTTCGCAGCCCTAGTGCCAACGATTTTTGGTGCATTGGCTGCGAATATGGCCATCAATGGAAATCCGATCGGCATCTTTATCTGGATCGTTGCACAAATCGTAGTCATGATCTTTCGTTGGAAACAACTGGAATTTGCTTATAAAGAAGGTATTTCCCTTGTGACAACCATGCAAAGCCGCTTAACAGCATTAACAGATGCAGCGACATTACTGGGTGTTTTTATGGTAGGAGCATTAGTGGCAACAATGGTCAATGTAAAATTTGCTTGGGCACCAAGTATTGGTGAGGTCACATTGAATATGCAAAACAATATTGATATGATTTTGCCGCGGCTCTTACCAGCAGCTATTGTCGGGATTGTCTATTGGATGTTAGGAAAGAAAAACATGACATCAACCAAAGCAATTTTCGTCGTATTGATCGTCAGTGTGGCACTGTCGGCGTTAGGAGTTATTTCGAAGTAGATGGAAAGTAGGTAGGAAGTTGATGGAAAAGCAATTAGTCTTGATTAGTCATGGCCGGTTTTGTGAAGAATTGAAAAAAGTACAGAAATGATCATGGGGCCTCAGTCAGAGATCCAGACAGTCCCATTATTACCAGAAGAAGGTGCCGATGATTTTCGCCAAAAACTAGCAGCTGTCATCGCTGACAGTCAAAACCCTGTGGTCTTTGCTGATCTGCTAGGAGGAACCCCATGCAATGCGGCTTCTCGGTTAATCATGGAAGGTGCGACATTTGAGCTGTATGCAGGAATGAATATGCCGATGGTGATTGGCTTCCTCAACCGCACATTGACAGGAGATCCATTGGATTATGAACAATTTGGTAAAGAGAATATCCAACATGTCAACACGCTTCTCACTGCATTAGCAGATTTTGAAGAAGATTAAGCAGAGGCAAAGACATTAGAAGTTGATCAGCAAAGAAAAACCGGCATTAGCTGTACTTCTTACCTATCACCTATTTGCCTTAACCAAACGACAAAAAGCGCTGAAAAGCCCCAACTCTTTGAACAATTCCCTAAAAAAAGGTATGATAACTAAAAGTATATTTTTGAAGGGACATCAAAGGGATGAAGTACTCAACGAAATACAGCGATGCCATTCATATTCTGGCCTATATTGAAATGTTGAAGGGAACCGATCTATCCAGTGATCGAATTGCTCAAAGTGTCGAGACCAATCCAGCCTATGTCCGCCGAATCATGAGTGATTTGCGAACAGCTGGCTTGATTGAGAGTCAACGGGGAAAAGCTGAACCTAAATTACTAAAAAAACCCGAAGAGATCACTTTGCTAGACATTTATTCAAGTGTTGAAAAGGACCAACGATTGTTGCATATTGACAAAAAAACCAATCCTAATTGTTTGATTGGCGGTAGCATTCAGGAAGTTCTAGATGAGACCTATGAGCGTCTGCAAAAAAAAATTGAGTTAGGGATGCAACAGATCACACTAGCAGATATCATAGATAAACTCAATGTGGCTGCTGAAAAATGAAGAGAGACAGCTCCGTTTCAAAAGCAAATGCTTGACGAAAAGGAGCTTTCTTTTTATAATCAACATGTAACTTTAAAAGTTACATGTATTTTTCTACATGTACAAGTTTAAAGATGAAAGGAAGAGAGCAATGAAAATTGGAATTATTGGTGCAACAGGAAATGCTGGTTCAGCGATTTATCGGGAAGCAAGTGCACGAGGACATGAAGTCGTAGCTATCGTACGCAATGAAGAAAAAGCAAAGGAAATGTTTGGGAATTCTGTCAAAACAATAACCAAAGACGCGTTTGAATTGAAAAGAGGCGAGTTGGAAGGTTTTGATGCTATCATTGATGCGTTTGCTACTAGCCCTGATCAAGCCTATCTACATGTCGACTTAGCAGCCCGTTTGATCCATCTTTTCCGTGGAAAGAAAACTAGATTGTTCTTCATTTTAGGGGCGGGTAGTTTACTGAATGATGCTGGCGACTTGAATGTTAATGACTTGAAAAAAGCACCTGATAGTGAAAGCTGGATCGCGATTCCAGAAAATCAATTAGACGAGTACAATTTTTTATTAACTGTTAAAAATGTTGATTGGGTAGGAATTTCTCCAGGGAACCTTTTCCAAGCTGGGGAAGCTAAACCGGCTATTTTAGGAAAAGATCACTTGCTTCAAAATGATGCCGGACAATCTGTCACATCTAGCGGAACATTGGCAAAAGCTATTTTGGATGAGTTAGAAGTCCCTCAATATCAACAAACAAGATTTACAGTTATTGATGCCTGATTTTTTTGACGATCGGGATGGTCTTGAGGAGCAAAGGAGCGGAAAGAACAGTAATGCTTTCATAATGTTTCTTCCAAGAAAACAGGAAAGAAACCATTTTAGAAGAAAGAGTTTTCGAAATTCAAGAATTCTACCAAGACAAAACTCTGCGAGTTGCTTATAATCAATAGCAGAGGTGATGGATATGGAGAAAAAAGAAGCATACGAGCTGATGCTCCTTCAGTTAAAAGGATTGTTAGAAGCGGAGAGTAACTGGTTAGCGAATCTGGCTAATTCTTCCGCATTGCTGAATGAAACGTTACCAGATACGGTCTTTGCCGGCTATTATCTGTTTCAAGAAGGCGAATTGATTCTAGGTCCTTTCCAAGGTCGCGTGTCTTGTACCCGCATCCAGTTAGGAAAAGGGGTCTGCGGGGAGTCCGCTGCTGAGAAAAAGACTATGATCGTCGATAATGTCAAAGAACATGAGAACTACATATCTTGTGACTCGGCAGCAATGTCAGAAATCGTTGTGCCAATGCTGGACAATGACCAACTGATCGGAGTATTAGATATCGATAGTTCGAAAACAAGTAGTTATGACGAGATCGATCAACTTTTCTTAGAAAAATTTGCCGCTTCGCTAGTAGCTGCACGGCGTAATTGATAAAACGAGCAGCGAATCGTGTTCGCTGGTACAAAAGAAATACCCAAACGATAGAAAGCGCAACTTTAGTTCTTGAAGTTGCTGAATTGCCGGCTTGTTTCTGAGGCAACTTCTATTCGTTTGGTTTTTTTGTCTGTACTGGTTTTTTGTGCGAATCAATGCGTATTACTTTTAATTATTAAAAAACGATGATATTATGATAACATAATTAGAAAAATTAAATTTGAAGGTGGAAATTATGAATTGTGATAACATTGTTTTAGGAAAAGCGTATGAATGTAAACCGGTAGGTATGCAAAGGAGGATCATCGGTGAGGTAATCCGAAAAATGGAAAATTGTGTGGTGATGAGTGTCGTAAGATATGATGGCATTGATCATGATGAAATCGAGGAACGATGTGGAAGAGTCGTTGCTCGGTATAATGAAATCTATGGACCAGCTTTAGTCGAATGTTTTTTTAGTTAAAAAAAGACAGAAGCTTATTGTTTAAAAACAGGAAAATAATGAGCTCAACAATTAAAAATAACAATTTAATCAATAATGTTTACGATGTTAGCCAAATTTTTTCAGCAAAGAGTATCCTTTGCTGTCTGGGACAGTAACTTTCAAGGGCAGAATACTTGCCTAATAGTTACGGCTCCTATTTTCTGCTATCATCGTTTTTTGTATGCTGCGATAAACTGTTAGGCGGCCAATAAATTTCAATAAAGACTTAATGATGGTACAATAAATTAAAATCGTACGCCTGGAGGAGAATGTTATGAGAGCTGAATTAGTGATCTTAGAAGAAGAGGAGTTACTGTTTAAGCTTCCCAATGAACAAGGTTTATTACAAATTGCAGATCATGATCGTGTGACACAGCTTGATAATACTGTGTTTTTTCTTGTTAAGAATCATGCGGTAACAGCTATTACAACGGATACATTGCTGGACTTGACTCAGCCCCATGATCGAATCATTAGTATTACTCCTAGCTGGGAAATCCAGGCACCTTACCTTGCACATTATTATCAGGAGAAGTATGGTTTGTTGAAGAAAAAAAGTGAAGCGATCCCAGGTGAGCAAAGTGAGCTCATTGCAACTTGCGCAAAAAATTTTGACTTATTGTTAGATAAACTTGGCTATTACCAAAATACCACTTCCCTTGATCCAGTGAAAAAAACAAAAGCAAGGCATCAATGAAAAAAAGAATTGCAGGATCGACCTTTCTATATTGACTATCAAGGAAGTCAGGCAACTGTTTATTGGCAAAAGCGCAATGAAATGCGAATCGAAAAAGGGGCAAAATTAGCCGAAGAAATTCCATATAATAAAGACGGTTCCTTGGGATTTTCTGCTCGCTTAGGAGAAAAAATCCGCCAAGATCATCAAGCAGCGATTAAGGATCATTGCACGATAGAAGAAGTTATTTTAAAAAGTGTCAATGAGGTTGGTCTGTTTCTTTACTACGGAGGGACCAATGGTTGGTTGCAGTTAAAAGACCCATCCGGGCAGACACTCCACGAACTAACCGTGGTGGGCTGACACGACAAATACGCGATACGCAGTCGAAGGACAACGCTTGTCAGATGAAATGGATTCTCATCGGCAAGCGCTGCCCTTCTTTTTTAGCTGAACTTTCTTGAAATAAGTTTCAACTCAGTTCTTGCTGAAAGATACAAGTGAGTCGTCAAATAAGGAATAATCTTGTCCACTCTTGTTTATTACTACGGAAGGTTTTCCGTTTCCTTCTTTTTCTGCACGATAAGCTTCACGGTGTTTTTGCAAGTGTTCGGGCCGCTTTAGCCAGGCTTGGAAATGTTTCTTTTCTTGCCATTTTGAGACGAGTTGAAAATCGACTGATGCTTTTTTTTCGTTGATCCAACATTCAGATTGGAGACAGCCTTCAAACGTTTTCATCGAGGCGATATCTTTGCGGATCTTTTCTGAAAATGTTTCTTTTGCTTCTGCTAAAACTTCAAATGTCACAGTTTTGATATACATGACCAACACTCCTTTTTGTGGTAAATGCACGATTTGACTTTGCATCATCATTTTCCAATTAGTATAGCTGTAATTGAGAATGATTGTCAATTAGGTCGGTATTTTTCTTAGAAAATACTTGCTTAGTGAAAAAAGATGTTTCTTTCCTACCTAAGAACAGCTAGGAAAGATCTCTCCATAGGACCTTTCTCTAGGTATCTTTGAAGATTCTTTCAAGTAAGGGAATTTGACAGAAAGATTCGAATCACGGTAAACTTCACTTAACAAAACAGAATTTTTAGAATTATCTGAAAAATAGGAGGCGTCAAGAATGACAACCAAAGCAAGAGTTATCGGATCACTCATCGTTTATAGCTTTTTTCTAGCAGCCTGTCAACAGCCGTCATCGAAAACCACAGATTCAACCAAGTCAGCAAATGCCAATCAGCCAATGCTGAATGTTCAGTTTTCTGCTGAAATGGGGAGCGCCGATTTGTCGTTAGCAACCGATTCTTACAGTTTTATTACCTTGAACAATGCCTATGAAGGACTTTATCGCCTCGATGAAAACAATGAACCCGTGATTGCCGGTGCGAGTGAAGACGCAATGGTCAGTGAAGATGGGGTGGTGTACACGATCAAATTACGAGAAGATGCCAAATGGTCCAATGGGGAACCTGTCACAGCAGAGGATTATGTCTTTAGCTGGCAACGAACGGTTGATCCTGCTACCGCCTCCAACTATGCCTACATGCTAGCACCAGTCAAAAATGCTGCAGCTATTTCCGATGGAACGAAGGATAAAAGTGAACTAGGGATCGAAGCCGTCACGAGTCATGAATTGAAGATTACATTGGAAAAAGCAACGCCTTATTTTAAATCTTTACTCGCTTTTCCTACTTTTTTCCCGCAGAGTGAAGCGGTTGTTCAAGAACATGGGGATCAATATGCCTTAACAAGTGCGAATGCAGTCTACAATGGTCCTTTCACATTGGAGGATTATGATGGTCCAGGTACAGATATTCAATGGACACTCAAGAAAAATCCTGAGTATTGGGATGCAGAGTCAGTGAAGTTATCCGGAGTTCAGTTTGATGTCGTCAAAGAATCTTCAACTAGCTATAATTTGTATGAAAGCGGGCAAGCAGATGACATCACATTGAGTGGGGAACTG
Source organism: Enterococcus sp. AZ091 (assembly GCF_051714805.1). Classification (NCBI taxonomy): domain Bacteria; kingdom Bacillati; phylum Bacillota; class Bacilli; order Lactobacillales; family Enterococcaceae; genus Enterococcus; species Enterococcus sp. AZ091. The sequence goes on from NZ_JBIOSO010000001.1 coordinate 1,521,803, forward strand.
GCGATGCAAAATGTAAATCACAAGGATTATGTTGTTCAACCGAGCGCGACGACCCAGTATTTAGAAATGAATCAAGCAGCGGAGGACTCACCGTTTCGGAATGAAAAGTTGCGGCAAGCAATTTCCTATAGCCTTAATCGTCAGCAAATCGTTGATCAGATTTTAGGTAATGGGTCACTTCCAGCTGTTGGATTTGTTCCTTCTGATCTAGCCTTTAATCCTGAAACGAAAACAGATTTTGTTAAAGATGCAGGGACTTCGCTGCCTTATGATGAAGAACAAGCCAAGAAATTGTGGGAGCAAGCAAAATCCGAACTAAGAAAAGATACCCTCACCTTTGAATTACTCACCTCAGATACCGATCAATCAAAGAAATTAGCCGAATACATTCAAGGAACGCTTCAACAGACCCTTGAAGGATTGACTGTAGAAGTGACTAATGTTCCTTTTTCTGTGCGATTAGATCGTTCCAATAGCGGAGATTTCGAAATGGTCATGAACAATTGGATCGGTGATTATGCAGATCCGATCAATTTCTTGGAACTTTTCAAAAAAGATAGTTCATACAATCGCGGAAAATGGTTAGATGATACCTATGATAACTTGATTTCAGAAGCATCCGATGCATATGCCAACGATCCTCAAGCACGTTGGCAAAATATGGTGGAAGCTGAGCAGATTTTGAATGAAAAATTGGGCGTGATTCCATTATTTCAAAGCGCAGAGGCTCATTTACGTTCCCCTAAAATCAAAGGCTTAGTGGTCCATAGTGTCGGTGCAGCCTATGACTACAAGAATGTTTCCCTAGAGTAAAGAAACAAGCAGTAAGTTAGAAGAGAATGATCAATAAATCAGCAAAGGAGAACCTAGTGAAAAAAGCAGTCCAAGCAGCTATGACTTTTTTATGGAAACAGCCGCAGCAAAATGCAGTTTTAACAAAAATCAATGCGCAACCTTTAGAAGCAGTCCATTCGTTTTTATCAGCAGCAGATGCAATGACTCTCTATGAAGAGGACTTGGTTGATTCAGAGATTCTTTATGGGACCGTTGTCGAAGTCGTTCAAGAAAAAGAAGAATGGGCAGAAATCATTGTCTTAGACCAAGCAAGTAATAAAAATCCCCGAGGCTACCCAGGGTATGTTCCTAGCAACGTATTGACTGTCATAGACGAGAAATATGGATTGGGGAAAAATCAGAAGGTAGCAGTAATCAAACCAACTGCTGTCCTGCAATTCAAAGATCATCAAAGAATCCTTTCTTTCGGAACACTGCTGGATTGGCTTTTTGAGGACGCTGAGTGGTATCATGTGATGACACCTGAAGGACCAGCTGAAATTTCTAAAACACAAGCCCAACGAATCGATCAAGGAAACTCAACAACTCCCCGACAGTTGATCGAGATGGCAGAACAATTTCTGGATTTGCCTTATGTATGGGCAGGGATCAGCAGCAGTGGCTTTGACTGCTCAGGGTTTATGTATAGTTTGCATCGGGTCAATGGTATTTTGATTCCTCGGGATACCATTGAACAAGCGCAAGCGGGTGTACAGCGATCTTATGAACAGGCGCAGCCAGGTGATCTATTGTTGTTCGCATATGAAGAGGGAAAAGGAAAAGTCCATCACGTCGGTCTTTATTTAGGTGCAGACGAGATGATCCACTCACAGACCCCAGGCTCCAAAGTCATGAAAACAAAGATCACTGGTTCTGCTTATGAGCCGGAATTGGCAGTTGTCACTCGGTATATCGACTAGAAACAGCCGCAATAAGAAAGAATGAGGTAGAAATCGCAAGTGATAGAAACAAAAAAATAGCAGTAACCGAGGAAAGCCCACCATTTTTGCAGAATGCAGCAAGAAATGGCGGGCTTTTTGACCGATCAAAAAAAGAGATCAGTTATTAGCGACAATAAAGTCACCCATATCGTATCGATGCCGGGATTGTGAAAATTCAAAAGGTATCCCATTTTCTAAGTAAACCGTTTGCTCGACTTCTAAAATGGGGTCATTGGGGGAACAAATCAAATGCTGCTGGTCATAGATATCTGGACGGTCGGCTTTGATCCTTCGAATCGATGTGCCAATCGGTAAGTGCAATGTATTGGAAATGTATTCATAAACGGAAGCTTTGAGAACCTCTTCGGTGATGCCGGGAATCACTGCGACTGGCATAATGGTATATTCCAGCGCGACCGGGACGTCATCCAATAATCGCAAACGAACAATATCATAGATTCGATCTTCTTTACCAAGTCTCAATTTTGTTTGTTCTTGCTCATCAGCCAAAAGCGTATCAAAGGAAATGATTCTGCTTGTGAGTTTGCCAGTCTTTCCTAAGCGCTTGGTTAATCCGCGGTTCACTCGGGCGTTATAATCGAAGGTAGAATAGGCTTCACTGACAAAAGTGCCAGTGCCTTTTTTGGCATAGATGATTCCCTCTACTTGCAACAAATTCAACGCCTTTTGAATGGTTACTCGGCTAGTTTTATACGTAATGGCTAATTCAGTTTGTTTAGGCAGCTTCTGATTCTTCTCATACTTTCCATGACTGATTTGTGTACGAATATCTGCTGCAATATCATGATAGTAAGCCAAATCATTTCCTCCTTTTTTGAAGCATAATCGATTTTGCTGAGTATGTAAACCTCGACGTTTACATACTCAGCTTTTTGCTTCTTTCGACGATTTACAGAATGAAAAAAATCCAGTAAATTGAGATTGTAATCGGTTGCATTTGGTTTGTTTATTTTGGTTAATCATAGAGGAGCTAGGAGGAGTAAAAATGGAAGGGTTTATGGATCGATTGGCAAATGGCTTAGGTAAAGTTGCTACGAGAATCAATAGTTGGCGGTACATCATGGTAATTAAGAACGCTTTTGCCGCTTTGATACCAGTCATTATCACAGGTGCCTTTGGGACCTTATTTTCAGCAATGGTTTTTGATTCGGAGAACGGCTTAGCAAAAATTGATGCGCTCAGCTTTTTAGAAAATCTAAAGCCGATCTCTTCGGCAGTCAGTTATGTAACACTTAGTTTTCTAACGATTTATGCTGTTTTTTTAATTGGGATCGAACTGGCAAAACTGAACAAAATCGATGGTGTTTTCCCTGGGATCATTGCAGTGATGTCTTACTTATCGGTCAATCCGATGGTTTTTGAATTCTTACATGAAGATGCTACTGTTATTGCCGAGAATGTTTTAGCGAAACAATATACAGATACGAAAGGTTTATTCTTGGGCATGTTCGTGGCAATCCTATCAATTGAACTTTATGCCTGGCTTTGCCGCCAAAAAAGATTGCAAATCAAGATGCCGGAAAGTGTTCCTGCCAATGTCTCAGCAAGTTTCTCGGCGCTTTTCCCTACAATATTAACAGTAACGATCATTGCGACAGTTGGCTTTGCTATCAAAGCCATCACAGGAATGTATGCTTACGATATCATTTATAATATTGTGCAAAAACCATTAGAAGGGATAGTACAAGGTCTGCCTGGTATCTTGTTGTTGATGTTTATTGCACAAGTTTTCTGGGTCATTGGTATCCACGGCAATCAGATGGTCAAACCAATTCGTGAACCATTACTGCTAGCGGCTATCGCCGTGAATACAGAAGCCTTTGAGGCAGGAAAAGAAGTGCCTAACATCATTACGATGCCATTCTGGGATATGTATATGAGTATGGGAGGATCAGGTGTCACCATTGGCTTGCTGATTGCTATCTTGATTGCAGGCAAGCGTGAAGATATGCGTCAAATCACGAAGCTGTCCTTAGCACCAGGCATTTTCAATATCAATGAACCTGTTATTTTCGGTATGCCGATCATGCTGAACCCGATCTTGGCAATTCCATTTATTCTGACCCCGATTATTACCGGCACGGTGGGTTATATTGCTACATCCATCGGTTTTGCAGCAAAAGCGGTTGTGATGGTACCGTGGCCAATGCCGCCAATCGTCAATGCCTACTTAGCTACAGCAGGAGACATCGGTGCAGTGGTCACACAAATCATCTGTATTTTATTATCGATCATTATTTATTTGCCATTCGTTATCGTAATGAATCGTTCAACGAACGAAGTGGCATAAAAAGGAGAGGCTTATGTTAATTGAAATACCAGAAACATTTATCTTAGGGGCCGCTTCTTCTGCTTGGCAGACAGAAGGCTGGCAAGGAAAAAAAGCGGGTCAGGATTCTTTCTTGGATCAATGGTATCAACAAGAGCGTTTTGTCTGGCATGAAGGCTATGGACCGGCCGTTGCAACGAACTTCATGGAACAGTATGGTGAAGACATTGAGCTGATGAAAGAGATTCATCTGACACATTATCGCACATCCATCAATTGGGCACGCTTTTTTACCGACTATGAGAAGTTGATCGTCGATGAAGAATATGCAGCCCATATCGATGCGGTGATCAATGCATTGATTGCTGCAGGAGTAGAACCCATGTTGTGTCTGGAACACTATGAATTGCCTGCCTACTTATTAGACACGTATGATGGCTGGAGTTCTCGGTATGTTGTCGAATTGTATAGCAAGTATGCAGCAATCGCCTTTGAACGTTATGGTGATCGGGTCAAGCACTGGTTCACTTTCAATGAACCTATCGTGATCCAGACCCGTTGCTATCTTGATGCGATTCGCTGGCCCCATGAACAAAATACGAAGAAATGGATGCAATGGAATTATCATAAAACATTAGCTTCTGCATTAGCGATAAAAACATATCATGAAAAAGGCTATCAAGGCAGAATCGGCTGCGTATTGAATCCTGAAATGGTGTATGCTCGTTCTTCTTCGATAGAAGATCAGCAAGCGAAAAAAATGTACGATCTTTTCTTCAACCGAGTCTTTTTTGATCCGATGATTAAAGGCATTTATCCCGAAGAACTGATTGCATTATGTAAAGAGCATGATATTTATTTTGATCCTGCAAAAGAAGACTTAGAAGTGATCCAACAACATACGGTTGATTTTTTAGGAATCAATCAATACTATCCAAAGCGTGTGCGGGCACCTTATTATCAGTGGAATGCTGAAACACCGTTTCATCCGGAGCGATTCTATGAGAACTTTGATCTTCCCGGCAAACAAATGAATCGTTCTAGAGGGTGGGAAATCTATCCGAAAGTCATGTATGACATGGCAAACTACCTCAAAGAAAATTACGGCAACATTCCTTGGCTGATCACAGAAAATGGCATGGGTCGGGAGAATGAAGAGGCGTTCATGGATGAGAATGGTCAGGTAGTAGATGACTATCGGATCCAATTCATTTCCCAACATCTTTATTGGCTTTTAAAAGCAGTGGAAGAAGGGGCGAATTGCGAGGGTTATATGCTCTGGGCTTTTACCGACTGTATCTCACCGATGAATGCCTTTAAAAACCGTTATGGGCTGGTGCGGATCGAAAGAAATGCTGCCCGTACCCGTTCTTTGAAAAAATCAGCCTATTGGTATCGAGAATTAATTGATGAACGTCGCTTGTCCTATGAGGAATTGCCGCTTATTCTTTAAACTAAGTACATTAAGATTAGAGAAGCTGTGACAAATCTTTTGTCACAGCTCCTTGTGTATATTGCTTAAAAATCCAATTGATGAGGGGCTAATTTGTCCCAGTCAAAGGTCACACCAATTCCCGGTTCTTCTGGCGCGATAGCCATTCCATCCTCTGGATCAATCATCAGAGGGCGAGTGGTGTATTGATCGATCGGGAAACTATGCATCTCTAGGTATCCGGCATTAGGCATGGCAGCCAGCAGACTGACATGAAGCTCTTGCATGCCGTGAGTCGAGATACTGACATTATGCAACTGTGTCAATGCCGCAATTTTCAGCCAGCCAGTGATCCCTCCACAATTCGAGGCATCCGGTTGAGGAAAATCGACTTGACCATAAGATAACATATGAGCAAATTCAATTGGTGTTCGTAAATTTTCTCCGCCAGCAATTGCTATTTGACCTTCTTTAGCGATTCGAGCATATCCTTCGTAGTCTTCGGGAATCGTTGGCTCTTCCAAAAAGAGAATATCAAAAGGCGCCATCAATTTAGCGGCTTTGACGGCTTGTTCAACGGACCAGCTCATATTGGCATCCACCATAAAGGTAATATCGGGACCGATCAATTTACGAACGGCTTTGATGCGGGCGATATCTTCCGCCAGTGTTGCTTGCCCTAACTTGATTTTGACAGCCCGTAATCCCATATCCAAATATTTTTGATTGTTGGCTAATAATTTTTCTAATGGAAAATTCAAGTCAATGGCACCGCCATAGCAGTTTACTTTATTGCTGTGTCCTCCCAAAAGTTTATATAATGGTTCTCGTGCTTTTTTTGCGCGCAGATCCCAAAGGGCAATATCACAGGCGGCAATGGCAAAGCTTGCTAGACCACCTCGGGCAATGTAATGGATGCCCCAATTCATCTGTTCCCAAAGAGCTTCCACACAAGCAGGATCTTTTCCTAGCAGGATATGTTTCAGTTCTTTGTCGATCAATTTAGCGATCGACTCTCCTCCAAAACCACCCGTATACGTATAACCGATACCTTCTCTACCATCATCCGTGCGAACTTTGACGATTGGCACCTCAAAGTGAGTGTGTAATCCGTGTTTGGCATCTTCCATTAATTCTGGTAAGGGAATCCGATAGTAGGAAGTTTGGATTTCTGTGATCGTGGACATAAAATTCCTCCTTTTCCAATAATGTTAACGTGTGCATTATTATCTTAACATCCACGTGGTAAGAATTCAAGCGGTTTCATTTGTAGTTTGAGTTGTCAATCTCTTTCTATTATTGTAATAATCCTGTTTTTCCAGCGACCTTTAACCAAGTGATTCCGATCTGAAAAGGAGTCAAATTTCTTGGTGGGAACACGCTGAAATAGTTGAACTTCTGTGCAACCCAAGCTATGATGAACAAAAAGGAGATCACACATATGTGTACAAGTTTCACGCTGACTGCTCATGGACAGACTTTTTTTGCTCGGACGATGGACTTTGCATTTTTGCTAGACGGCGAACCAATCGTCATGCCACGGGGGTATCAATGGTCTTTACAACTAGGGGGACAGGTCACCAATACCTATGGCTTTGTTGGAACGGGCAAACAGTTAGAAGAATTTCTTTTTATTGATGGGGTCAATGAGAAGGGACTAACGATTGCTGAACTCTACTTTTCGAATGAAGCTGTTTATTGCGAATACACAGCGGAGAAAATAAACCTTGCACCCCATGAATTGTTACATTGGGTATTAGGAAACGTAGCAGACATCCCTGATTTGTACCAAAAAATCAGCAGGATCAATCTAGTACAGATAGAAACGGCGCTACTAGGTATCACAGTCCCATTGCATTTTATTGTAACGGATACTACCGGAAGATGTGTTGTCATTGAAACCAATCGTGGTTTTATCGAAATAAAAGAAAATCCAATCGGCGTGATGACTAACAGTCCAGAATTGGAGTGGCATGTAAAAAATATTGGCAACTATTTAGCTGCGAGACCTGTTAATTTTCCTCCCGCAACAGTCAATGGAGTAGAGGTGCTCCCCTTTGGTCTTGGAAATGGAACATCTATTTTACCGGGCGGATTGACTTCCCCTGAACGATTTGTTCGAACCGTTTATCACAAACAGTTTGTGAATGTAGGAGAGACTGCCGAAGAAACAGTCAATGCCATGTTCCATCTCTTAAATAATGCCACGATCCCCAAAGGACTGATGGTCGAAGATAATGGTCAATCTGAGTATACTCAGTATCGAGTGGTCTATAATGTGACAAATGGTACTTACTATTTCAATCCTTATGAAACCCAAGAAGTTTTTTCATTGCAATTGAAGAAAGAGTGGTTACAATTGAAACAGCCCCGGATTTTTGCGGTTTCCAAGAGTTTCACAACAAAAACGATGGTGTAATAATCGGCCACACAACGGTCGATGCAAAGATAGATAAGCAGAAAATAACTTAGTTTAACGAAGAGTCATCTCTCCAATTAAGAGATCCGCGGTGTGTCATTACCGCAGATCTTTTTTTCGTGTGATTTGCCGTCGAAATTTTTGTAGTAGGTAGCTGGGGAGTTTATCTATTCTGATGCTGAAAAAAACGGTTCAAAGGAAAAGCGTATTCTTATGATAATCGTTCATTGAAACTACGAGAAGAAAACAAGAAATAATTTTTTTACTTTCAGATATTAAAAAAAATCTTTGAAATACAATAAGTCCAGTAATTTTTTTTTATTTGAAAATAGTAAGGCGTCATTGATAACAACACTGGGAACTTTTGTTTCAGAAATCGGCTGATTCGTGATGATCAAATCAAAGGATTCCAAGTCATAGTTACCTAATTGCTCACCATTGATGGGCAGGATATCTGAACGAATTTTATGCAGATCAAGAATATCTTGAACATAGTAACTGATGTATTGACTGTGATTGATCCCCATATCGCTGATCACTAAGATCTTTTTTGACACCAAAGTCTGATTGATCTCCGGAAAAGAAGTCAATAACCAGAATACATAAGAAGACAAATAACTGATCAGATTCGTTTCCAACAATTCAGAAAAAAATGCAGTTCTGCTTTGAGTCGTGCATACAATTGACGCTGTGTAAATTTGATATGTCTTGTAAAAAAAGTGGCACGCTGTGTCAGCTCTGTCGTATCAAAGGGCAGTAATTGCGCATAGGAATAAAGACAAGTCAGCAAGTGTACAACGAAGTCGCCGACCTCGTCTGTGATTTGTTCCAACTGCAGAAAAGTATTGAAGGTCAAATTGTCACGTATCTTCTCACTGATCACAGATCTATTCTCTGAATAAAATTGCTGGAAAGCCCCTTTTTGAAAGTAGTCAATGACTGTTTGGCAAGACTCTAAACTAATACCACTCAAATGGCGTTTAATCAATGAATAGTCTTCATTACTGATTTTTGCTTTCACGGCTATCTTGGTGATAGGGCGTTGCCGAAATCCTTGACTCTCTCTTAACAAATCAACGATAAAATACATAATGAAAAAGTCATGTTCATAGCTGTTGTCCAAGCTGATACTATTCAAAATGCAGTGATTGCGCCGCATCACTTGTTTTAGTTCTTGTTTATCAAAGTGATAAGGCAAATCACAATGGCCATAATACATCAAAAAAAAGTAGGTCGTAAATATCCGCAGAGACAGCTCATCGTCCTGACTCGTTAACTGATACCCGCGATCCACAATGACCCGAAGTGAATAGGCAGCCAACACTTTATTGCAATGTTTTAGTTTTCGTGCAAAAGATGATCGACTGATATTGATTGCCTCACAATAATAATCGATCGTTTTGCCTGGCTGTTGAATAAATTCATGAAGGAGTTGTGTCGTTGTTGAAGTTCTCGCCATATCTGTGAGTATTTGAAGATACAATGTAGCATTGAAATTCTCTAGACGATACCCTAATTTATGCGATGTTTTGATGGTTAAAACATTTCCCCAGCGTTGCTTGATCTCTTCAATATATCGGATAAACGTTGATTCGCTGCTACCAATGTGTCTTGCAAGTTCTTTTTTAGTCATCCACTTATCAGAAATGGATAACACACGAATGATTTCTTCCATCTTCCGATAATTTTTCTCCAAAAACCTAATCATTTCATTTCCTCCCAAGTCCTTTACTTTAATAAAACAATCAACGAAACAATAACGCAATCTCAATAATGAAACCGCTTGGTATGAAAGCTGGTGTGATTTGATTCTTCCCTTCTATGTATACTTAGGTATCTGATTAGAATAACAAATTTCCAGCATGCAGGCTATTGGGATTTGCTATTGGTTCGCAAATGAAAGGGGAGAATGAAAATTAATATACTGAGGAAGTTGTGGGTTTTAGGAGCAGTATTTATGCTGGTTAGCTCCTATTTCACATCCATAATCGTTAGAGCAGAAACTATTAATGGGGCAGCTATTCTATCTGCCAAAATCATATCAGATGATTCTGAGCAGCCACAGCTATTACTAGATGTCGCACTCACGAATCAAACAAATGAGCCCATAAAAAAAGAAATAAGAATGGATCATGCCAAGCTAAAAGAAGTAGAAGAAAAACAAGAGGGATACGGTTATCAAATTAAACACAATACCCTCTATCTGACAATAGAGCCTCAACTAAATCAGACCATTCAACTGACGCTGCCCGTTGAGAAAAATTCTTTTTTGACCGAGCAAGCACCAGAATTAATTTACGAAGGTCAGATCCAAAAGGTCTCTGTTGTCATGCCGCAGGCAACAAAGGAAAAACCGACTGACACCCAGGACAATACTTCTAGAGCAGAAACGGATGCTGTAAAGGAAACAGCTGCTACAGATACACATTCAGCAGAATCCGAAGAGTCAAAATCAATAAATCCATCAAATACCAACGAAACGCTGACAGAAAACAGAGAAACAGAAGGACCTGAAGCATCTGAAGCATCTGAAAGATCAACAGCTGCAGATGAAGTGATAAAACCTTTTTCACTCCCTAGCGTTGCTTCTGATCCAGTGTTCGATCGCAGTCATAAAGCAATCCTCCCTCAGTATACGACAGATGCGTCAGGAACCTATCCGACAGCAAGCTGGCAACCGACTGGGAATCAGAATGTGCGCAACCATCAAGGAAACAAAGACGGAGCTGCACAATGGGATGGGCAAACGGAATGGAACGGGGAACCAACGAACAAAACCAATTCCTATATTGAATATGGTGGGACTGGTTCCCAAGCAGACTATGCCATTCGCAAGTATGCCAAAGAGACCACGACACCTGGATTATTTGATGTATACCTAAATATTCGCGGAAATGTCCAAAAGGAGATCGCACCGTTAGATTTGGTTTTAGTAGTTGACTGGTCAGGTAGTATGAATGACAACAATCGAATTGGCGAGGTCCAAAAAGGGGTGGATCGATTTGTAGATACGCTAGCAGAAAGTGGAATCACAGACAACATTCATATGGGCTATGTTGGGTATTCAAGTGATGGATACAAGAATGATTCGGTCGCGATGGGCCCCTTTGATTCGGTCAAAAATGCCATTAAGACGATTACTCCAAGCAGTACTACTGGGGGAACCTTCACGCAAAAAGCCCTGCGAGATGCCGGAAACATGTTGGCAACACCAAATGGACACAAAAAAGTGATTGTTCTACTGACAGATGGTGTTCCCACTTTTTCCTACCAAGTCAGCAAAGTTCAAACAGAAACGAATGGCAGCTATTACGGCACCCAATTTACCAATAGACAAGACCAGCCGGGCAGTACTTCTCGTATTTCTAACAGCTACTATGCTCCAGACCAAAGAAATACCAATAAATTGATCAACAGTACGTTTATCGCAACTATTGGTGAAGCAATGGCATTAAAGCAGCGAGGAATTGAAATTCATGGATTAGGCATTCAACTGCAAAGTGATACTAATGCGGGATTATCCAAACAAGAAGTAGAAAACAAGATGCGGCAAATGGTGTCTGCGGATGAGAATGGTGATCTTTACTATGAATCAGCCGATCATGCACCGGATATTTCTGATTATCTCGCGAGAAAAGCGGTTCAGATATCTGGAACTGTGGCAAACGGCAAAGTAACCGATCCGATTGCTGAACCGTTTAGTTACGAACCAAATACATTAACAGTCAAAAGTGTCGGGTCCCTTCAAGTACAAGCCATGCCCACACTCTCATTTGAAGGGAACACCGTTCGTAGTGATGAAATTTATTTAGGGAAAGATCAAGAAATTCAGATCCATTATCAAGTCAGGATCCAGACAGAATCAGCAACGTTCAAACCTGATTTCTGGTACCCGATGAATGGCAGAACAACCTTCCAACCAGTAGCAACAGCAGATGAAGTGGTAGATTTTGGAGTGCCATCGGGGAAAGCACCAGGAGTCAAGCTTGATTTCAAAAAAATCTGGGAAGAATATGATCATGATCCGAGCAGCCGCCCAGAAAATGTTATCTATGAAGTGACCAGAAAACAAGTTTCAGATACGACAAATTGGCAAACAGGCTACATCAAGATTTCGCAACCGTCAAATGATACCGGAAGCTTATGGGAACGCACTAGTGTAACACAGCTTTCAAAGTCAGCAGATGATGCCTATGCCGAAACCTTAGGTCTACCCAAATACAATAATCGGGGACAAGATTTCAGCTATCAAACGACTCGAGAGCTAACTGTCCCCGGTTATGAGCAAGAAAAAGTAGATGAAACAACGTGGAAAAACACGAAACAGTTTCAGCCATTAGCACTTAAAGTGATCAAAAACTCTTCTGCTGGCGAAAAAAATCTGGTAGGTGCTGTGTTTGAATTAACTGGCAAAAATGGCCGTACGACATTGATCGATAATCAAGATGGCAGCTACTCCTTGCCGCAAAATGTCCGACTGCAAAAAGGTGAAACCTATACTCTCACAGAAGTGCAAGCTCCTGCTGGACATGAACGTGGGAAAACAACTTGGCAAATCGAAGTCACTTCAGAGGGAATTGTGACAATCGATGGGGATGAGGTTTCTACAGAAGAACAAGTGATCACACTGACCGTGGTTAATCAATTTTCAGAATTGCCAATCGGCATTCGCAAGTATACGCTGCAAGACGGGAATGAAGTAAATTTATCTGGGGCAACATTTTCGTTGCAAAAGAAAAATTCTTCAGACCGTTATCAAACGATCGCTACGGAAAAAACAACGGATTCAGGGGTAGCCCATTTTATATTGGATCAGCCAGGTCAATACCGAATGGTCGAAGATTCAGGTCCATTGGGGTATGACACGATCGCCGGCAACTATGAATTTACGGTGGATAAATATGGAAAGATTCACTACGACGGCAAAAATGTGGATAAACAAAGTAAAGAATGGACGTTGAATCATCAAAACCAGTTAAAAGCCTTTGACTTGACCGTCCACAAAAAGGCCGACGATCAGACGCCATTAAAAGGGGCGGAATTCCGTTTGACGGGTCCAAATACAGACATTGAACGATCAGGAGAAGAGACGGATACGTTTGTCTTTGATCAGTTACAGCCGGGAAAATATGTCTTGACGGAAACATATACGCCAGAAGGGTATCAAGGATTGAAAGAGCCAATTGAAATTGTGATCAATGAAGATGGCTCAGTACAGATTGCTGGCGAAGAAGTCGCTGATGTGTTAGTTGCTGGAGAAAAAAACAACCAGATTACACTAGATGTGACCAATCAGGCGAAAGTTCCACTGCCGGAAACAGGTGGAAGTGGTCGATTAGGGATTTATCTACTCGCCTTTAGTTCGATCGCCATCGCTGGTATCTACTTATACCTCCAGCGATTAGAAAGGAGGGGGTAGCGGATGAAAAGCATGCGTTGGTTTAGTGTATGCATTTTTCTAGTTGTGTTACTAGGTTTCTCCCAACAAGTTTCAGCAGGAGAAATGCAAGCGAATGTTCGCATCACGTTACACAAGTTACTATTTCCTGAAGGGCAGTTACCCCAGGAACAAATCAATTCCGGAGAAGGTACATTGCTTCAAGCTTACCGCGGTTTAAATGATGTCACCTATCACGTATACGATGTCACCGATTCTTTCTATCAATTACGGGCAGATGGTGAATCGGTGGAAGCTGCGCAAAGAAAGTTGGCTGAGCAAGGTCCTGCAGCCGGATCCCTGATTGCCGAAGGAAAGACCGAGAAGATCCAAGGAGAAGATGGTTTACTTAGCTTCACATTAGCAGCCAAGGACAGCCAGCAGCGGGATAAGGTCTATTTATTCGTGGAAGCAGAGGCTCCTAATGTCGTGAAAGAGAAAGCCGGAAACTTGGTCGTTGTTTTGCCAGTTCTTGATCAGAAAGGGAATCAAATGACCACGATTCATTTGTACCCAAAAAATGAAGAGAAGGCATACGATTTGCCGCCTCTTGAAAAAGAAGTGCAGTCCAAAACCTCTGATTTTACCTATGGCGAGAGAGTGGATTATCAGCTGTCAACACATATCCCAGAAAATATCTTGGATTACCAACAATTCCAACTATCGGATACAGCAGATTCTGCCTTATTTCTCTTACCAGAAACGATCACAGTAAAAGTAGGAACATCCGTTATGACAGGATATACACTTCAAACAACGGATCATGGCTTTGTCCTGGATTTCTCTATTCAGCAGCTAGAAAAATTTGCCAATCAAAAATTGCAAGTCTCTTACCAAATGAAAGTAATGAATGCAGAGCCTGACACAGAGATCGTAAATGAAGGGCAATTGCTGACAGATAAACATACCATCAACAAAAAAGTTGACATACGGACTGGTGGGAAACGGTTCGTCAAAAGAGATAGTCAAGATCCGCAGCGAACATTGGCAAATGCCGTATTCGTCGTAAAAAATCAAACGGGAGCCTATTTGCATGAATCAGCCAATGGTTATCAATGGCAAAGAGAAAAAGCGGGAGCTAAACGATTCACTTCTGATCAAGCCGGAGAATTTTCCGTCAAAGGGTTAAAAGATGGCCACTATTTCTTGGAAGAAATCCAAGCCCCCAAAAATTACTTGCTTAATCAAAAAGCCATTCCGTTTGTGGTTGAAAAAAATTCCTATACAACAAATGGAAAAGCAGCTACCCCACTGGCAATCATCAACAAGAAACATACTGGTTTTTTACCAAAGACTAATGAGCAACAAGCAACAGGATTGATCTTAGCCGGTGTAGCATTGATAGGTTTTGTCATTGCTGGGCTGATTGACCAAAAACAAAAACGAGGAGAAAGAAAATGAAACAAGCAAAAAAAGTATGGTACTTATTAAGTACGCTATTACTAACATTACCTGTTTTTATCAATGGGTTGGGTACAGCAGCTTATGCTGAGGAAAATGCAAGCAATGCCCAAATCGTCATTCATAAAAAGAAAATGACCGATCTTCCGGATCCGCTCATTCAAAATAGTGGGAAAGAGATGAGTGATTTTGATCAATATCAAGGTCTTGCAGATGTCACTTTCCGCATTTATAATGTGACGTCAGAATTTTATGCGCAACGAGCAGCCGGGGCAACTGTCGAAGCTGCAAAACAAGCAGTTCAAGGTCTAACCCCAGGTTCGCCAATAGCTGAAGGTATAACAGATGCAGATGGCAATATTAACGTAAATGTACCGAAAAAACAAAACGACAAAGATGCTGTCTACGTCATCAAAGAAGAACCAAAATCTGGGGTAGCGGCTGCTGCCAATATGGTCATTGCCTTCCCGGTTTATGAGATGATCAAGCAATCAGACGGCTCGTATAACTATGGGACAGAAGAATTATCTACGGTTCATGTTTACCCCAAAAATATCGTTTCAAATGATGGGGCATTACATGTGAAAAAAAGAGGTACTGCTGAAAATGAATCGTTGAATGGTGCAGAATTCGTACTCTCAAAAAATGAAGGTTCCCCAAGTACGACCAAGTATATTCAAGGGGTAAAAGATGGTCTCCACACTTGGACAACCGACAAAGGACAAGCAAAGCATTTTATTACTGGTAAAAGCTATGGAATCGGCGAAGATGATTTTACAGAATCTGAAGAGAAAACTGGTGAACTAACGGTGAAGAATCTTGAAGTGGGTTCCTATACGCTTGAAGAGGTCAAAGCACCGAACAATGCTGAATTGATTGATGATCAAACAAAGACACCCTTCACTATTGAAGCGGATAATCAAACCCCAGTAGAAAAAACCGTTAAAAATGATACATCAAACGTTGAAAAAACAACGCCTAATTTAAACGGCAAAGATGTAGCGATTGGTGAAAAGATCAAGTACAAGATTGCGGTCAATATTCCATTAGGTATTGCTGATAAAGAAGGAAATGCCAATAAATACAACAAATTTAACTTAGTAGATACCCATGATGATGCATTGACCTTTGACAATACACCTTCAGGAGATACAGCCTATGCTCTTTATGATGGTGATACACTGATCGCATCTGAAAACTATCAAGTAACTGAACAGACAAATGGCTTCACCGTCGCTGTCGATCCAGCGTTCATCCCTTCTTTAACACCAGGAGGTACATTAAAATTTGTTTACTTCATGCATCTAAATGAAAAAGCAGATCCAACGAAAGGCTTTAAAAACGAAGCCAATGTTGATAATGGTCATACCAATGACCAAACGCCACCAACAGTAGAAGTCGTCACCGGTGGGAAACGATTTATCAAAGTCGATGGGGATGTTTCATCCACGCAAGCTCTAGCAGGTGCCTCTTTCGTTGTACGTGATCAAAATAGTGAGGGTGCAAACTATTTGAAGGTCGATGAAGCAGCGAAAACAGTGACTTGGGTGGCAAACAAAGCAGATGCAACAACATTCACGACGCAAGCTGATGGTCTAGTCGTCATTACTGGACTAAAATATGGTTCCTATTATTTGGAAGAAACTGCAGCGCCAGAAAATTATGTATTACTAACAAATCGAATCCAATTTACAGTGGATGAGCATTCTTACGGAACCACAGAAGAATTAGTTGCTCCTGAAAAAGTGCCTAACAAACACAAAGGAACATTGCCTTCTACAGGCGGAAAAGGCATCTATCTTTATTTAGGCAGCGGTACGCTGATCTTGATCATTGTGGGTTTGTATTTCATGAAACGAAAAGAAACTCGTTGAGTTTCTGTTTTGCTAGATTTTCACTTCTAGAAAAATTGGCAGCCTCAAAAGCAGATCTCAGCTATTTCGACCTAGTCAGATAAAAACGGGAGGTTGCAACAGACGTGGTCCGCTTCAAGAAATAAGAAAGGATTTTCAAAAATAGCTTTTCCCATTTTTTTGAAAAGCTATTTTTGAAGAAGCTGATTCTAACCGCTTGTTGAACCACTTGTTCGGAAAACGGAGCTGTGACAAGTCTTTTGTCACAGCTCCTTTAATTTTTTTGAGGAGGAAACGATGAAACAAAAAAGAGGACACCAGATAGTCGATCGATTGATGATCCTTTTGTTGTTGATTGGTGTAGGGATTTTTTCCTACCCATTCATTAGCGATGCACTGAATAATTATTTGGACCAACAGATCATTGCGCATTACCAAGCAGAAGCAAATCAAGAAAATGCCGCCGCAATGGCGAAGTTGCAAGCGCAGATCGACAAAAATCAACAGTTAGCCAAAGAAGGCGGCTCCCCCGGACTGGATCCATTCTCTGAAGCAGAGAAAATCAGTAAAAAACCAGATAAATCGTATTTTGAAAGCCATACGATCGGTGTGTTAACGATCCCCAAAATCAATGTACGAGTCCCTATTTTTGACAAGACCAATTCAGCATTGTTGGAAAAAGGCAGCTCATTACTGGAAGGGACTTCTTTTCCTACAGGAGGCAAAAATACCCACGCCGTCATTTCGGGTCATCGTGGATTGCCGCAAGCAAAACTATTTACTGATTTGCCAGAATTGCAGGAAGGCGATGAGTTTTATTTAGAAGTCTACGGCGAAACACTCGTTTATCAAGTCGATCAAATCAAAACTGTTGTCCCCACCGATACACAAGACCTTCAGATTGAATCTGGTAAAGATCTTGTCACATTGTTGACCTGCACTCCCTACATGATCAATAGTCATCGATTATTGGTAAGAGGACACCGGATTCCTTATCATCCGAAAGTCACTGATGACATAAAGAAAGTCAAACAGCAACAACAGCAGTTTCTGTGGATCCTCATTTTTACTGCCTGCGGCTTCCTCGTTTTTTGTATTTGGTGGTATAAGCGGCGAAAGAAAAAAACTGGGAACCCTCCAGTATCTAGCAGATAAAATGAGTTGGCTGATCAAAGAAACCCTGTTTTTAATAAAAAATTTTTTTGATTTACAGGGCATAAAGAAAGCTGATTTATTTGCTAGCCAGCACAACCTTTGTATCTCTTATGCTATCGAACCTGCCGTAAGACGTTAAGAGGATTGACAAAATATTCGTAAACGCTATAATGAGGGTGTATTAGTGGACAAGGACGTCTGCTGATCCTTTTGAAAACTAGCTATCAAAGAAGATACAATAAACGTATACTTATGAAGTGTCAGGGAAAGAGGTGTGAATCCTCTACAGACCTACCTACTGTATGGTGGATGAAACCAATAGAACCACAGAATGATTCTATTCTGGAAGGATTGGGAGTAAGAAGAAGCTAAGTCAGGATACCGGCTTGATAAGTCTATTCATTCTTTTGTAGGAAAAAGAAGGGGCTTCGACGATAACTGGCTTGATCTACTGTTAGTACTGTTAATGAACCACTTTTTCTATTAAAGGAAAAGTGGTTTTTTTTGTTTTTTGATACAAAGTAAAAGGAGGGATAGACAAACCGTAGGAAAGAAGAATAATCGATTTATCCGTAAGGGTTGGAAGAAAAATTCAAAAAAAGTTGAATGCGAGGAAAAAAAGATGAAAAAAATTCTAATGACGATCATGACCATCGGACTAGTTGCTGGGATTGGATTAGCGGGTTGCGGCAAACAAGAAAACGAAGCTACGGCTTCAACTGAGAAAACAGAACAAAATTTGCCGACGAAAGACCGTAGTGGGAAAGAGATCTCATTGCCTAAAGAGGCAACTAAAATCGTTTCACTGGTTCCATCAGTAACAGAAGTTATTGATGATATAGGAAAAACGAATGATTTGGTTGCTGTTGACATGCAAAGCGGGTCACTGAATGAAGCGCTTCAGGCATTACCTCAAATGGATATGATGGCGATTGATGCAGAAAAATTGATTGCATTGAAACCGCAAATCGTCTATGTGAATGACATTAATTTAGCAAGTTCTGAAAGTGTCTGGCAGCAAGTAGAAGATGCCGGGATCACGATTGTCAATATACCGACAAGTACCAGTATTCAAGCCATTAAAGAAGACGTCCAATTCATTGCTGATAGTTTGTCAGAGCATGAGAAAGGACAAAAACTAGTCGATAAGATGACTCAAGAAATTGATGATGTTGCAAAAATCGGCAAAACTATCAAGAATCAAAAGAGTGTTTTATTTGAAGTAGCTGCATTACCAGATATTTATAGTTTTGGAAGTGGGACATTTTTAAATGAAATGATCGAAACGATTGGTGCCAAAAATGTTCTAGCAAACGAGAAAGGCTGGCTTCCTGTCGGAGAAGAAGCAGCAATTGCTGCAAAACCCGATGTTATCCTAACGAATGTTGACTATATTGACGATCCGGCAAAAGAAATCTTGGAACGGAAAAATTGGGAAAAAGTACCTGCGGTTCAAAACAAAGAAGTATTTGCCATTGATAATCGATCGAGCTCTTTGCCAAATCACCACATGACAAAAGCTTTAAAGCAAATGGCAAAAGCCATTTATCCAGAAGCGTACAAGGATTTGAAAGATGAATAAAAAGCGTTTTCTCTTACTATTGATCGTCATTAGTTTGGGAATGCTCTTACTTGGCATCAAGATTGGCAGTGTGCCAATCTCCAGCAGTGATCTGTTCAACATTCTAGCAGGAAAGAAGATTTCTGAAGATGGTATTTTGGAAGGGATTATTTGGAATGTTCGTTTACCGCGAGTCGTGCTGGCATACTTAGTAGGTGCTGGGTTGGCTGTTAGTGGAACAGTGATGCAATCTCTTTTGGGAAACCCATTGGCTTCTTCCTATACATTAGGCGTTTCAGCGGGGGCTTCCCTCGGAGCAGCATTGATCATGGTCGCAGGTATATCAGCCACGATCATTGGCAGTCTATTATTACCTTTTACGGGCTTTCTCTTCGGGTTAACGACTGTTTTTCTTGTTTTACTATTTACTCGTACGATGGATCGCCAGATGTCCAATCAAACAGTCGTTTTAGTGGGAATGGTCATGACTTTATTTGTTGGTGCAATTTTAACGTTGATTACGGCGCTCTTTCAAGATTATTTAAAAGAACTCGTCTTTTGGCAAATGGGGAGCTTTTCCGGCAGTAATTGGACAAAAATCGTCATTTATTGCCCTATCGCTATCCTAAGTACATTATTTTTATGGGGTGACGCAAATAATTTGGATGTTCTGGGTTTAGGTGAGGAGCAAGCCATGCTTTCAGGAGTTGAAGTGAAAACTGTGAAGTTAAGAATCATACTTTTTGCAAGTTTACTGGCAGGAAGTGCCGTGTCGTTTGTTGGTGTGATTGGTTTTGTAGACTTGATCGCACCGCATATTGTTCGCCGTTATTTAGGTGCTACCCACCGGTGGCTAATCCCCGGATCGGCTCTATTAGGAGGGACATTGATGGTGCTAGGAGATACGATAGCACGGACGATCTTATCGCCAAGAGAAATACCAATTGGTGCGGTGACGGCGCTTATTGGCGCCCCATTCTTTTTGTATATTTATTTCCAAAAAAGGGGAGCTGTAGCATGATTCAATTAGAAAAAGCGGCAGTGACTCTGCAGCAATCTCGTATCTTAACAGACATTTCTTTAACCTTTCAGCAAGGAAGCAAGACCTGTATCTTGGGACCTAATGGCTGTGGGAAAACGACCTTGCTAAAAACGATTGCTGGCTTGATTCCTTATAAAGGGTCTGTCATGATTGATGGACAAGAAGTAGGCGGATTAAAAAGAAAATTCTTAGCTGATAAAGTTGCTATGATGAGTCAGTTTACAACGGTGGCCTTCGATTACACGGTCTATGAAACCGTCTTGATGGGGGCTTATCGCCAACAGTCACATCGTTTTTTGCCTATCGTCTCTAAACAAGAAAAAGAACGGGTTCTTCATTACCTAGAGACTGCTCATCTGATCGATATCAAAGATAAAGTTGTCAATCAACTCTCTGGAGGACAGCAACAACGTGTTTTTTTAGCCAAACTATTCCTGCAGGATCCCGAGATCATTTTATTAGATGAGCCTAATAATCATCTGGATATTCGCTATCAGCAAGAATTGATTCATCAGTTGAATGAATGGGGCACTCACTCTAAAAAAACAATTATTGGTGTGTTTCATGACATTCGTTTAGCACTGACATTGAGTGAAGAAATCGTTTTTATGAAAGAGGGGACTATTGCTGCGAAGGGCGATTTTCAAGACATCGCTTCGAAAGCGTTTCTTGAGCATATTTTTGATGTAGATATCGTCTCTTATTTTCAACACCAACATGAAGCTTGGAAAAATATCCAGTAACTTTTGACAAGTATTTTTTTAACAGGTAATATAAAAGAAAACACAATGACGTGTTTCAATAAATGGCAACGGAGCCTAAAGTTTTCGTGTATGACTACACGTGCTTTAGGCTTTTTTTATGGAGGAAAGTATGAAACGAATGATTCTTATGGGGGCGATAGGTTGCGGAAAAACAACTTTATGCCAAGCGCTGCAAGGGAAAGAATTGCGTTATGCCAAGACACAAGCAGTCGAATTCCATACAACGATGATTGATACACCAGGAGAGTTTATATTGCATCGTCAGTACTACAATGCCTTAAACGTCACAGCAGCTGAAGCTGATGTCATTGGCTTAGTACAGAGTGCTCTCGAGACAGAACAGATTTTTTCCCCAGGATTTGGTGGCATATTCCCTAAAAAAGTGATTGGCATTTTAACGAAAGTGGATTTAGTGAATGACCCCGATCAATTAGCACATATTCATCAGCAACTGAAAAATGCGGGGGCAAAGGAGATTTTTGAAGTATCTTCTGTAGAAAAAACGGGTTTACAAGAATTGATCAATTATTTAGAAGAGGATGAGGTATGATGAAAATTTATACAAAAACAGGGGACAAAGGTATGACCAAACTCGTGGGCAGTACCACAGTCGCTAAAGATTCCGATCGGGTAGAAAGTTATGGGACGATCGATGAATTGAATTCGTGGGTAGGGTATATCATCAGTCAACTACCTTCAGAAAATCAAGCCGTCAAAAATGAATTGAAACTTTTGCAAAATTTTCTTTTTGATGTAGGAACGGATTTATCAACACCAATAGAAGCCAAGCGTCCGTTTAAACTACAACCAGAAAGTGTCACTTGGTTAGAAGAAAGAATCGACTATTTTACTGCCGAATCTCCGGATATAGATCGGTTTATTTTACCCGGTGGCACACCAGAAGCTAGTATGGTCCATGTGGCGCGAACGATCGCTCGTCGTGGGGAACGCGCGATTGTTCGTCTAAACTGGACAGCCAAGATCAATGAGCAAGTGCTGATTTTTACGAATCGATTGTCAGATTACTTTTATGCATTGGCACGCTATCTCAATGTTCAAGCCAATGAACCGGATATTTTTTATGAAAGAGGAGAAAAGGTTTTCCATAAAATAAAAGAGGAGGGATTGTAGACAGTTGCTTTTCTAAGTAAGATGTGGTAAATTCCAAGTAGATTAAACGAATATTTTATGAAGAATATGAATGGAAGTCAGTGAAAATCTGGCACGGTCCCGCCACTGTGATAAAGCAGGGTTGCTTTTAAGTCAGGTCTTTTCAATTTTTCATTATTGGGCATACTGTTTCGAGGCAAAACAGGATGTTTCTTTCCAACGCTTGTGTTGAAAATCCAGCCCAAGATATTTGTGTTAATCCATATGTTCGCACGAAGGCGTGCGTCTAGGGAATTTTGGGCTGGTCTTTCAACGATGAAGGAGATTTCAGGTACAACGGTGTACTGCTAGATTCCCTTTTCTTATTGACAATCATTTAATGACGTTGTACTCTATTTGTAAGGTTTGGTGTACAATGGCGTATACATAATGAAGCAAAGACGCTTCAAACAGACGTTTTTCGTTTGTTTGAGGCGTTTTTTTGCTATTTTTTGATTAGGAGGAATCCATATGGAAACTATTCATTTTCCTACCCAAATATGGGCAGGGGAAGGGGCATTAACCAATCTTGAAAAGCTTCGAGAAAAAAGAGTTTTTGTGGTTACCGATCCATTCATGGTTGAATCAGGTTTTGTGGATCATTTAACGAAGCATTTGTCACACAACAAATACCTTATTTTTAGTGACATCGTACCAGATCCGCCGATTGACAAGATTGTTTCAGGTATCAAGCAATTGGTTGATTTTAAAGGAGATACGATTGTCGCTTTAGGCGGAGGTTCGGCGATTGATGCAGCAAAAGCAATGAAGTTTTTTGGAGAACAGACGATGAACATCAAAGTGGATCAATTCATTGCTGTACCAACAACGAGTGGGACCGGTTCAGAAGTCACCAATTTTTCTGTGATCACAATTGCTGAAACTGGAACAAAAATACCTTTGGTTACGGATGAGATCCAACCGGATGTGGCCATTTTAGATACAGCTTTAGTCATGAGTGTTCCCCCGAAGATTACCGCTGATACTGGAATGGACGTGTTGACTCACGTCATAGAAGCATACGTGTCGACAGAAGCAAATCCGATTGCAGATGCTCTATGTGAAAAAGTGGTTCGATTGGTTTTTGAAAACTTAGAAATAGCCTATCATGATGGCAACAATAAGCAAGCTCGAGAAAATATGCACCTAGCTTCTTGTATGGCCGGCATGGCCTTCAATGGAACCTCATTAGGGCTCAACCATGGGATCGCCCATGCGGCAGGAGCACGATTGCATGTACCCCATGGGCGTATGAATGCGATTTTGCTACCTGATGTGATTGCATTCAATAGTGGTTTGGCAAGTGGAAAAGTAACAAATGAAGCAACAGCAAAACGTTACGCACAGCTAGTTGATTGTATCTATTCTACGAAAACAACGAATGCTCGAATCGGCGTTCAGCAACTCATTCGACAAATCAAGCAATTGCGGAGAAAACTACAAATGCCAGCTTCTTTTACTGAATATGGATTAACAAAAGCGGAAGTACGTGAGAATAGTGAGAAAATCGCGAGTGCTGCTCTGATAGATGGCTGCACGAGAACGAATCCCATTCAGCCAACAAAAGAAGAAGTCATAGAAATTTTGAACTCTGTCTTATAAGCGATTGACAGGATGTAGCCAATAAAATATAATGTGGGTAGCACAACGGCGTGCTTCAAAATTTAAGAGCAAAGAAGCTCCTTAGTAGAAAGCGAAAGTGGAATCTTTACGTTTTTTATTGAGGATTTTTTATTTGCTAAATTAAGGGAGCGAGTCTTGTTGGAAGAAAAACAACGAATGATTCAAGAATATGTTCCTGGGAAACAAGTCACATTGGCGCATATCATTGCAAGTCCCAATAAAGAGATTTATACAAAGTTGGGGTTACCTGAAGGAACAAGCAATGCGCTAGGAATTTTAACGATCACCCCGAGTGAAGCAGCAATCATCGCAGTGGATATTGCAACGAAAAGCGGGGATATCCAAATCGGTTTCATCGATCGGTTTTCTGGTTCGGTCGTTATTTCAGGAGATGTTAGTTCGGTTGAGGCGGCTTTACAAGCAGTAATCGAAGGATTGCAACAGATTTTAAATTTCTCCGTAACTTGTAAAATCACTAGAACATAGTCTCGAACGGACAAGGGCGTGAAGAGAATGGATGGACGAATTGTAATAGTCGATGATGAACCTATTACGAGATTGGATATTCGTGATATTGTGGCAGAGGCAGGATATGAAGTGGTCGGTGAAGCGGCAGATGGATTTGAAGCGATTGAAGTTTGTAAAAAGACACGTCCTGATTTAGTGATTATGGACATCCAAATGCCAATTTTAGATGGTTTAAAAGCTGGTAAGAAGATCGTTCAAGACCAGCTAGCCAGTAGTATTGTCTTTTTGTCCGCCTATAGTGATGTCCAGAATACGGAAAAGGCAAAGAAACTCGGTGCACTAGGTTATTTAGTCAAGCCATTAGATGAAAAGTCGTTGATACCTACAATTGAAATGAGCATTGAACGAGGAAAACAGACGCAATCTTTACTAAGTCAAATCGATAAATTAAGTTTGAAGTTGGAAGAACGAAAAATTATCGAAAAAGCCAAGGGGATCCTTGTTAAGGAGAATCATATTACTGAAGAGGAAGCCTATCAAATGTTAAGGACATTAAGTATGAATAAACGAGCGCGGATGGGTGAAATTGCTGAACTAATTGTAATGGATGATGAGTAGATGAAACGATTAGCGCAATTATGTAGACAATATACCAATCTATCTGAGTCAGATATCAAAGAGTTACAACGAACAGCAAACTATCTTTCTTCAACAACACTCTACCAAAGTGCGGATGTATTCATTGATGTGTATAAAGAAATGTCGCAACAAGCATTAGTCGTTTATCACAAACCACCTACAAAAGCAGACTCTTTATACAGTGGTGATGTTGTTGGTATGGAAGCATTGTTAGAAAATGAACCAGGTGTGTTGCGAACCATGCAAACAAGCTTGAACAGTATCGGCCTGCTAGCTGTGACGCAAGAAAATCGGTTGATCAAGCAAAATATTTATCCGATTCGAAATGAGCATCGAACAATTGGTGTCATTATTGTTGAGATGGCAGCAGATGGAGAGATTCAAGCAGATCTGCATAAGGAAGAGCTGAATCATTGCCAATTAGCTAAAGTGGCGAAATCAACGAGTCAAGTAGATGCGTTGTTTATTGATCAATTAGCTGAAGCTGTTTTGATTTTTGATGCAGCGGGTCATCTATTGATTACCAATAATAATGCACAGGAATTGTATCGAAAATTGGGCTATCGCGATAATATTATTGGTATGAGCTATGATAATTTGTCCATTGACTACACGACATTTGAGTATGTTCTTTACCAAATGAGGTATAAAGTCAGCAATCAACCAATTGAAAGCAACACAACTTACTTGAATTATTATTTTAAAATCCGCAAAGTTTGGCTGGAATCCGAAGCGCAATTAGTGATGATCATTCAAGATAACACGGAATTCAAAGAAAAAGAAGCCGAAATCATTTCCAAATCAGTTGCGATTCGTGAAATTCATCATCGTGTCAAAAATAATTTGCAATCTGTTGTCTCTTTATTGCGTATTCAAGAACGAAGAACACAGAGCTTAGAAGCAAAAAAGGTCCTTCATGAAAGTGTGAACCGAATCATGGCCATTGCGGCCACCCATGAATTGCTGTCCAAACAGGTCAAGGACGACGTGGCATTACGGCAAACATTGGAAGCAGTGATGTATAATTTTCGGCATCTTTTTCAAGGGGCACAATCGTTAGAAATGACCATGGATGTGGATCCAGCAATTATGGTTTCCAGTGAGCAAATGGTGACGATCTCTTTGATCGTCAACGAACTGCTGCAAAATATTTTCGATCATGCGTTTGATTCACCAGCTAGCGGCGTTGTGAAAGTGATTGGAACATTAGATAACAAAATGATTACTATCACAGTGATGGATAACGGTAAAGGCTATGATGTTCATCAAAAGAATGAGAATAGTTTGGGCTTAATGATTGTAAAAAGCTATGTTAAGGACAAACTAAAGGGAAAAATTATGATAGAATCAAATGATCAGGGGACCAAAACCTGTTTTTATTTCGAACAGAACACCAGTGATGTTGTTCAGTGATTAAGCAAAGGCGCTTAAAGAAAAGTAGAAAGAAATTTTCTACGAATTCTTTAGGCGCTTTTTTGTATGCAAAAGGAGGGAAAACATGTCTAAGGAGACACTCTTGACGGTTGGGATCGATTTAGGGACATCCACAACGCAACTCGTATTGTCGGAATTGACGGTTGAAAACTTTGCTTCGGCTTTTACAGTTCCCCGAATCTCCATCTCCAATAAAAAAGTCATTTATCGGAGTGATATCATCTTTACACCTTTATTGAATCAGACAGAGATTGATGCAGAACCGATCAATGAATTTGTCGCGGAACAGTATCGTAAAGCTGGGATTAAAAAGCAAGATATCCAGATGGGTGCCGTCATCATCACCGGTGAAACAGCCAGAAAGGCCAATGCGAATAAAGTTTTAGACGCATTAAGCGGGTATGCTGGGGATTTTGTCGTCGCAACGGCAGGCCCAGACCTAGAAAGCATTATTGCTGGAAAAGGAGCAGGAGCCCAAACGTTTTCGGAGAGCAAACGAAAACCAGTCGTTAATTTGGATATCGGTGGTGGAACGACCAATTTAGCTGTTTTTAAAGATGGCGAGGTCATAGACACGGCTTGCTTTGATATTGGTGGTCGGTTGATCAAAGTCGATAAACAGCAGCGAGTCACTTATCTCGCACCAAAAATCCAAGAAATAATTAGGAAAAAAGAGCTTTCTCTTACCATTGGGGATCAGGTGACGGAAGCAACTCTCAAGCCGATTCTTTTAGAACTTGTTCATGTCTTGGAAAACAGTGTGGGTTTAGGAGAAAAAAGTCCTTTCTTTGATTTATTAGTGACCAACCATCCCCTCAAAAGGAATGAAGAAATCCCGCTTGTCACATTTTCCGGTGGGGTGGCGGACTGCTTTGTTGCCGAAGAAAAGGAGCCATTCAAATTCGGGGACATCGGCTTGCTATTAGGAAAATATCTCCGCCAGTCGCTGATTTTTTCGGAAAAAGAAGTGCTTCAAAGCAATGAAACGATTCGTGCAACTGTGGTTGGCGCAGGCTCCCATACGGCTGAAATCAGTGGCAGTACGATTGCTTATCGCGAACAGATTTTACCTATAAAAAATATCCCCATTTTGAAATTAGCCAAAGAAGATGAAGAATTGGCGGCTTCCGAATTGAGTGAGCGGATTCGAGAAAAGCTCAATTGGCATACAACAGAAGGGACACCCCAAGTGGCTTTGGCCATCAGAGGGGATAAAAATCCGACTTTTGACGACATTCAGCGATATGGAAAAGGAATCGTGGCAGGTTTGGACAGTCTAGTGAAAGAAGCCATTCCTATCATTGTTATGGTGGACGAAGATATGGCTAAAGCTTTGGGCCATGCGTTAAGTGCCAATTTACCTCCAGAATATCCTTTCATCTGTATCGATTCTGTCAAGGTGGAAAATGGCGACTATGCGGATATCGGCCTACCAGTTGCAGAAGGTGCAGTCCTGCCTGTGATTGTTAAGACATTAGTATTTAATTAAAAAGGAGCGACACGGATATGATTTTAAAAACCAAATTATTTGGCAACGTATACCAATTTACGTCAGTGAAAGAAGTATTAGCTAAAGCAAATGAAGAAAAGTCAGGTGACAAACTAGCTGGCGTTGCAGCAAATTCTGCAGAAGAGCGGGTGGCGGCAAAAGTTGTTCTAGCTGAGCTGACATTAAATGATTTGTTCAATCATCCTGTTGTCGATTATGACGAAGATGAAGTGACACGGATTATTATCGATCAAGTCAATATGCGAATTTTTGAGAGTATCAAACATTGGACAGTAGCTGAACTAAGGGAGTTTATCTTGTCTTCAGAAACGACTGATTTCGATATCAAACGTATTTCTCGCGGCTTGACTTCAGAAATGGTTGCTGCTGTATGTAAGCTAATGTCGAATATGGATTTAATCGTCGGTGCCAAAAAAATTCACATCGAAAAAACTGCGAACACGACCATTGGCCGCCCGGGAACATTCTCCAATCGGTTACAGCCGAATCATCCAACAGATAATGTAGATGGCATTATGGCTTCTGTCATGGAAGGACTTTCTTATGGAGCAGGTGATGCTTTGATTGGCTTGAATCCAGTAGATGATTCCACAGAAAGTGTCAAACGAATTCTAAATAAATTTGAAGAATTTCGGAGTGAATGGGAAATCCCAACACAAACCTGTGTTTTAGCTCATGTGACCACACAAATGGAAGCCATTCGGCAAGGGGCACCTACAGGGCTAGTCTTCCAGTCCATTGCTGGTTCTGAAAAAGGGAATACCGCATTTGGCTTAAATGCCGCTATCTTGGAAGAAGCACAAGATTTGGCATTACACAGTGGGCAAGCGGCTGGACCGAATGTAATGTATTTTGAAACCGGACAAGGTTCTGAACTTTCTTCTGAAGCCAACTTTGGTGCTGATCAAGTAACGATGGAAGCACGTTGTTATGGACTAGCGAAAAAATTTGACCCTTACATCGTTAATACAGTAGTTGGTTTCATCGGACCTGAATATTTATATGATTCAAAACAAGTAATTCGCGCTGGGTTAGAAGATCACTTTATGGGGAAATTGACTGGAATATCAATGGGATGTGATGTATGTTACACCAACCACATGAAAGCGGATCAAAATGACATGGAAAATCTGGCTATGTTGCTGGCAACAGCAGGATGTACCTATATTATGGGGATCCCTCATGGCGATGATGTCATGTTGAATTATCAAACAACAGGCTTCCATGAAACTGCTACGATCCGTGAGACGTTAGGGCTACGACCAATTAAGGAATTTGAAGAGTGGATGGAAAAGATGGGCTTTATGGAGAATGGCAAGCTGACCAGTTGCGCTGGAGATGCATCTGTTTTTATTAAATAAACGAGGTGAGTACACGAATGAATGAAAAAGAATTAAAAGAAATGATCGTTGGCATTTTGTCCGAAATGGTGGACGACCATGTAGCGCCTGCAACTGTTCTTACAGAAGAAAAACCAGCAACTCAAATGACAGAAACTGCTGAAATAGAAACAGGGATGATACCTGATATCACAGAAGTTGATTTACGGAAACAATTATTGCTAAAAGGAGCAAAAGATCCAGAAGGATTATTGAAAATGAAAGCTTACACACCAGCGAGATTAGGGGTTGGGCGTACAGGCACCCGCTACTTGACACCTTCTACACTGCGTTTTCGTGCGGATCATGCAGCAGCACAAGATGCTGTCTTTTCAGATGTCAGTGAAGAGTTAGTGAAAGAAATGGGCTTTATTGCTACAAAAACGATTTGTACGAGCAAAGATGAATACCTTACGCGACCAGACTACGGACGACAATTCGATGAAGAAAACTGTGAGATCATTCGCAAAAATACAACACCGAAAGCAAAAGTGCAAATGGTTGTTGGCGATGGCTTGAGTTCAGCTGCAATCGAGGCCAATGTCAAAGAAGTTTTGCCTGCCATCAAACAAGGATTGAAAATGTATGGATTAGATTTTGATCAAGTTCTCTTTGTAAAATATTGTCGCGTTCCAGCAATGGATAAAATTGGTGAAATCACAGATGCAGATGTTGTTTGTCTATTAGTAGGAGAACGTCCAGGATTGGTAACGGCAGAGTCGATGAGTGCGTATATTGCATATAAGCCAACTGTCGGTATGCCGGAAGCCCGACGAACAGTGATCTCAAACATTCATCGTGGTGGTACTCCAGCGGTTGAAGCAGGCGCTTATATTGCTGAAGTTATCAAAAAAATGCTCGATAAGAAAAAATCGGGTATTGATTTGAAAGAAGCAGAGTAAAGGAGGAAGGACATGAAAAATGATCGTTTAGGTGCCAACGTATTAAGCATGAAAGTCATTCCCAACGTGGATCCAGCTTTGGCCAAAGAGTTATCGTTAAAGCCAGAACATCGATCCCTAGGAATTGTGACTTCTGATTGTGATGATGTGACATACGTTGCACTGGATGAAGCAACAAAAGCGGCGGATGTCGAAGTCGTTTACGGAAAAAGTATGTATGCTGGAGCCGGAAATGCATCAACGAAGCTTGCCGGTGAAGTGATAGGCATCATTGCGGGACCCAGTCCAGCAGAAATCAATAGTGGATTAAGTGTGATAAACCAAGTCATTGAAGAAGAGGCAAGCTTTTATAGTGCCAATGACGACGATAGTATCGTATATTTTGCACACGTTGTTTCTAGAACTGGTAGTTTTCTTTCTGAACAAGCTAATATCCCAGAAGGCGAAGCAATTGCTTACCTTATTGCACCACCATTAGAAGCGATGGTTGCTTTAGATGCTGCCATGAAGGCTGCAGATGTGCAAATGGGCGTCTTTTATGGCCCACCTTCTGAAACAAATTTTGGTGGGGCATTGTTGACAGGAAGTCAATCTGCCTGTAAAGCTGCTTGTAGTGCATTTGAACAGGCAGTACAGAATATTGCCGATAATCCATTGGGTTATTAAGGATGTGTAGCAGATGAAAGCATTAGGTATGGTCGAGGTACGGGGCTTCTTAGGTGCCATCAGTGTGGCAGATGCAGCCGTTAAAGCAGCTGATGTCACATTATTAAAAGCGGAAATTATTCATGGTGGATTAACAACCGTCGAAGTTATTGGTGATGTGGCAGCCGTCAATGCAGCAGTAGAAGTGGGTGTTGAAGTAGCTAAGGAGCTGAATTGCTTGATAGCACACCACGTCATTTCTCGAGTGGATGCCCAAACAGAGATCATTTTGTCTGATTTAGAGCCAAAAAAAGAATCGCAATCAGAAGTAAAGACAGAACCACAAACAGACCCAATATCAGATCTACAAACACAAACAGAATCTAAAGTGACACTGCCAAACACTGAATCAGAATCAAGAGTGATGCCAGAGCCTAAAGATAATTCTGACGCAGTGCCATCAGTGCTAGAAACCAAAGCATCAGACAAAGTACCTGTTGTCGATGCCGCTCAATTAAAAGAACTACAACGTAAACGAGTAGTGGATTTACGCAAACAAGCATACAAAATGAATTTGAGCACATTAAAGAAAAGTGAAATCAAATTAGCAAATAAAGAATCGTTGATCCAAGCAATTATGGCAGAAATAGAAAGAAGTGAAGACGAGTGGAATTAGTAGATAAAGATTTACGTTCCATCCAAGAAACAAGAAATTTGATCAGAAAAGCCAAGGAAGCGCAGCAAGAGTTAGCAACATTCTCACAAACACAAATCGACGCAATCGTAAAAGCTGTGTCTGAGGCCACCTTTGCCCAACGAGAAAAACTAGCAAAAATGGCCCATGAGGAAACAGGTTTTGGTATTTATGAGGACAAGATCATCAAAAATGCCTTTGCTTCAAAGGTCGTTTATGACGAGCTGAAAGATAAAGCGACTGTGGGCGTGATTCATGATGATGCGGCTAAAAAGGTCACAGAAATCGCTGTACCAGTAGGTGTGATTGCTGGACTTATTCCTTCGACCAATCCTACGTCAACAGTCATTTATAAAGCGCTGATTTCCTTAAAAGCAGCAAATAGCATTGTGTTTTCCCCCCATCCCAATGCACTAAAATCGATTGTTGCCACTGTTGAGATCATTCAACAAGCAGCAACAGCGGCAGGTGCCCCTGAAGGCTGTGTCTCGGTCATTCAAACACCTACAATGCAAGCAACAAGTGAATTGATGAAAAATAGCGATACGAACTTAATCTTGGCAACTGGCGGCAATGCAATGGTCAAAGCTGCGTATTCCTCTGGAACACCCGCAATCGGAGTGGGGCCTGGGAATGGTCCAGCCTATATTGAACGAAGTGCTAATATTCCTCATGCAGTTAAGCAAATCATGGACTCTAAGACATTTGATAATGGAACCATTTGTGCTTCTGAACAATCCATTATTGTAGAAAATGTCAATCGTGAAGCGGTCAAAGAAGAATTGATCAAGCAAGGGGCTTATTTCTTGAGTACAGACGAAGCGGATAAGTTAGCTAAATTTATCTTACGACCAAATGGAACAATGAATCCGCAAATCGTCGGTCGCTCGGTTCAACATATCGCATCCCTAGTTGGTTTGGCTATACCGCAAGATCGTCGCTTGATTGTGGCTGAAGAAACCCATGTTGGATTGAAGTATCCATTTTCAAGAGAAAAATTGGCACCAATCATCGCTTTTTATACAGTGGAGAATTGGGAAGCTGCTTGTACTTTATCGATTGAGATCCTTAAAGGTGAAGGTGCAGGCCACACAATGGGCATCCACACTGAAAATAAGGAAGTCATTCGAGCATTTGGTGCCAAAAAGCCCGTATCGCGATTGCTTGTCAATACATCTGGAACACTTGGTGGTATTGGCGCATCAACGAATTTAGTTCCAGCACTGACTCTCGGCTGCGGCTCTGTTGGAGGAAGTTCAACTTCAGACAATATTGGTGTTGAAAATTTATTCAACTTACGTAGAGTTGCTTATGGCGTTCGTGATCTAGAGGATATTCGTCGAGAATTTAGTCAGACAACGATCACACCAAACACAGCTATCACGGATAACAAAGAGGAGTTGATCAATACGATCATCGCTCAAGTAATGGATCGGCTTAAATAAGCCATCTCAACAAGCACAAAGAAGCTACAAAAGAAATTACAAAAGAAACTGCAAACAAAATAACTTTAGGATTTAAAGTTTAAGACTGAAATCCATTTGAGGATCGTCTTGAATTTTTAAAAATAAAAACAAACATTTTAGGAGGAAAATATAATGTCAAGTACAAACGCTTTAGGAATGATCGAAACTCGTGGTTTAGTAGGTGCGGTAGAAGCAGCAGATGCAATGGTTAAAGCGGCAAACGTCACATTGATTGGGAAAGAACAAGTTGGTGGCGGATTAGTTACTGTCATGGTTCGTGGAGATGTCGGTGCTGTCAAAGCAGCAACAGATGCTGGCGCTGCCGCTGCTGAACGAGTAGGAGAATTGTTATCTGTTCACGTGATCCCTCGTCCACATACGGAAGTAGATGCTATTTTACCACATGCTGTAACTGAATGATCATCTTAAATGTTTGGGACAGAAGTGAGTATGGCTTCTGTCCTAAACATTAAGTGAGGAGGGGTGTTATGACAGTCATTACCGAAGATGAACTTCGCAAAAAGGTACTTAGTAAAGAGTTATATGAGGGAATGGATCTCATTATTCCTTCAGGAAGTTTGCTGACACCAGCTGCAAAAAGTTATTTGCGCGAGCATCATATCACTAGCGTAACGACAAGTACTCAGAAAAGAGCCGATAGTTGTCCTATTCGGACCTCCTCGATCAAAACAAAGTCACTATCACGAAAGATAGAATATGAAATCCAGCACTTGAAGCATCTTCTTTATTTTCCTATGTTGAGAGATGACACGTTTCCTGCAGAACTATGGCTGTACTTTGAGAAACAACAAGCTTGGTTGGAGAATATCATTCAAGGAAAATTCTCGGTGATTGAACAAGCGATTGATCAAGAGCAAGTAGTGATAGAGAGCAGTCAGCGAAGACAATGGGATTATTCTTCAGAGGAAATCCAACTTCAATTGAACAAAATCCTATTCTTATTCGAAGAAAAGCCTGATAGGCGCTATCAGTATTTCCAAGAATGGGCGGATGCGTTGATCCAAACAATGACTGTAGTAAAACTGAACTAGGAGATGAACACATTGGATTCAATCAATGAAATTGTTGAAGAAGTTATCAAACGAATTCAACTACAAAATCACACATTTGAAGTAGAAGCTTCTGGACGTCACGTCCATTTGTCTCGTCGAGAAATCGATCATTTATTTGGATCAGGGTATCAGTTAACGAAAGTAAAAGATTTGTCACAACCTGGTCAATATGTATGTAAAGAACGAATCACTGTTGCAGGACCAAAAGGACTGTTCCAAAATGTCGTGATTTTAGGTCCTGAACGTAAGGAAGCACAAGTCGAAGTGTCAATGACAGATACCCGAATTTTAGGTATTAACGCGCCAGTTAGAGAAAGTGGAAAGATTGAAGGAACACCAGGGGTGACATTGATGAATGGCGCAACGACTGTTTCATTAGATCGCGGATTGATCGTGGCAAAACGACACATCCATATGACACCAGAAGATGCCCTAGCAAACAATGTGACTAACGGACAAATCGTCCAAGTAAAAGTACTAGGCACGCGACCATTGATTTTTGATGATGTAGTGATACGTGTCAGTCCTCATTTCGCGACGTATATGCATATTGATTATGATGAAGCAAACGCTTGTGGTTTATCAAAAGGTGTTCATGGTTACATCATTAAGTAAGAGGAGGTTGGACAATGAAAGTTTCTGAAATAGAAGAACTGGTTCAACAAATTACTGATCGTATCTGTCAGCAACTCCCAAAGCCTACCCTTGCTCTTGCTTTTTCGCAAGAGAAAAAAGAGATTCCTGCCGAATTATATACCCAGTTTCCCACTGTTCAGTGGAGAACCGGTGAAGATCAAGAGTCGGCTGGAATGATTGTGAAACAACTAACGATTTCTCAAATGTCCAGTATTGCTTTACTGCAAGAAAACGATCTATTGACCCGAAGAATACTTTCATTTTTGTTACAAGGAAAACCGATTCTTGTTTTAGAAACTTTGCCAGCAATTCCGAAAGAAACACCGCTTAAATATCAAGTGAAAAAGACAATTCAAGAATATCGAGACAAATGTCAGCAGTTTGGTCTGACATTCTATCGCTCCCCGCAAGACTATGCTGATTTTTGGAAATCCTGTCAGAAAAAATCAGTGCCTAAGGCATTGCCTAAGCGGACCTTCATCACCGAAAAACAATTGAAAAAAATGCTAGAATACCGCATTCCTCCAATAAAGAATGCGCAATTGACACCATTAGCACAAGATTATGCGCGCACTCAAAAGTTGCTTATAAAGGGGGAAAAAGCATGCTTTTAGGAAAAGTTACCGGCAGTTTGTGGTCTACAAGAAAAGACGAGAAATTAAACGGGTGGAAATTTATGATGGTAGACATTTTGAATCAAGAAGAACAAAAACAAGGCTTTATTATTGCAGCGGATAATGCTGGCGCAGGAATTGGCGATAAAGTATTGATCAGTCAAGGCAATGCTGCTCGAATTTCTGCTGAAAATCCAGAAGTACCTATTGACGCAATGATCGTTGGCGTCATCGATGCTGCAGAGGAAGAATAAGGAGGTTGAATCTATGAGCATTAATGAAATTATTATGTATATTATGGTTCTTTTTATGATCATTGGAGGCATTGATAAATGCATCGGGAATAAATTAGGACTTGGAAAACAATTTGAAGAAGGTATCATGGCGATGGGGTCTTTAGCGTTATCAATGGTGGGGATCATCACGTTAGCCCCGGTCTTGGCGAATCTTTTAAGTCCTATCGTTGTTCCCGTCTATGAATTGCTGGGTGCTGATCCGGCAATGTTCGCGACAACACTACTAGCAAATGATATGGGGGGATTTGCTCTGGCACAGCAATTAGCAAATGATCCCCAAGCAGGGTTATTTGCTGGAGCAATCCTTGGGGCTATGATGGGACCAACAATTGTTTTCACCATTCCTGTTGCGTTGGGGATTATTCAAAAAGAAGATCAACAGTTTTTAGCCACAGGGGTGTTAAGTGGAATTATTACCATTCCTTTCGGGTTATTGGCCGGTGGTTTAACCGCAGGAATGCCAATGTCTATGATCCTTCCTAACTTGCTACCTATCATTATCGTTGCTGCATTGATCATCGTGGGATTATGGTTGGCACCAAACGGTATGATCAAAGGATTCCAGATTTTTGGTCAAGGTGTTGTCATCGTTGCGATTATCGGTTTGATTGTCGGAGCGATTCAGTTACTTGTGGGAATTACAGTCATTCCTGACATTGCACCTGTTACAGAAGGAATCGAAGTCGTAGGGAGCATCGCATTGACTTTAGCTGGGGCATTTTGTTTGGTTGCTGTGATTACGAAAGTGTTTAACAAACCATTAATGAAATTAGGGAAAGTTTTAGGGATGAATGAAGTGGCTGCTGCCGGTATGGTGGCAACATTAGCAAATAATATCCCAATGTTCCAAATGTTGAAAGATATGGATAACAGAGGAAAAATCATCAACATTGCTTTCGCTGTTTCTGCATCTTTTGTTTTAGGCGATCACCTAGGCTTTACGGCTGGGGTAGCAAAAGAAATGATTTTTCCTATGATCATCGGTAAATTAGTCGGTGGGATAACTGCTATTTTTGTAGCGATTTTTATGGCTAATCGTATGTTAGGGAAACCAGAAATAGAAACAAAATAATGAGGTGAAAATATGACAGAGTTTAATCGTAAAATGATCGAAACTTTGGTTCGTCAAATCGTAACTGAACAATTGATGCCAACAAAACAAGTGGATCCTAGCGGTGTTGCATCGATCAAGCTACCAGAGATCACTGTTTCTGAAGAAGATCGTTTGGATACAGGGAACCCCAATGATATTGTTTATACAAAGGATTTGTTCTCACTCGAAGAGAGTCCTCGTCTAGGTTGTGGATTGATGGTAATGAAAGAAACAACATTTGACTGGGCGCTCGATTATGATGAAATCGACTATGTTATTTCTGGCAAATTAGATATTATTATTGATGGACGGAAAGTCTCTGCCAGTGCAGGTGAGCTCATTTTAATTCCTAAAAATAGCAAAATACAGTTTTCAGTCGCAGAAGAAGCCCGCTTTGTTTATGTCACTTTCCCGGCAGATTGGCAGAATCAATAAATTTGTTGAAAACAAGACACTATATATTTTCTTAAGTTGATACGCTACATCAGGTGTTCCTTTTATTTATAGGGATGCCTTTTTTTTAAAAGACCCTTTAGTTAATTAATATACGTTTTGAAGAAAAGATGTTTTTTACAAAGCATACGTGCCGATCTGTAGGATAAAAACGAAGTTCTATGTAAGTAGACAGGACAAAACAAAAAACAATTGAATGAGCAACTCGTATCTATTGTTCGAAATAGTTGCAAAAATGGTTTATTTCAAATATCTTTAAGGAGCAACATGCATTAATCATAGAAGAGTATTAGGACAAAAGGCTTGGGGAAGACTTTTTGTAGACACCTAATACTCTTCGTTTTTGTATTTTATCATGATATCAGCTAGTTTGTATTAAATGGACGAAATTTCGTCCACCATGTTTTGATAGGTTCCTCCCATGGTGAATTCTGGCGTGATCGTACAACTCAATGTTTGTTTTGTTCAGGCTGATACGTATCTTCGATCAGTGTGTGGTCAAGCTTTTCAGTCTAAATTCAATTGCTTCATCGTAATCATTTATGACAAGAGCAATATTTTGTTTCACGATTACTCTTCCTTTATAGCGATGCAAGTATCATTCTGAGCTAAAGCCAATTATTCGCCACAATAGCGGACTAAGGGAAATCTAAAAAATTATCACTAAATAAGCCAAATAATTTTATTTAACGAGGGATGTCAGCCTTAAAATAATAGCAAAATCACTAAAAATCGGCGGGATATAGTTAAAAATAAAATGGAGAAAAACTTGCCTGCTTTACGCTCGATCTCATATCTTCGATCATTTCTATCAGTTAAAACTCGGTTAGAAATCGAGCCCAAAATAGTCCGTTAGTAATTTTAAGTAAAAAAGCAAATAGTAATAAGAAAAGGGTTCCCCTAATAAAAGATACGATCACTCCCTCACAATCTGATGAGTAAGAGCAAATGCTTGCTCTGAAAAGTTTGTTTTATCGCTATCTGTACTATTAACCTTTAGTGAATCATTTAACTTGAAAATATTTAAGGATGATCGTAAGATAGTTTTATCAAATATATAAGGAGTGTTATCTATGGCAAACTATGAAGAAAAAGAATCAAAAGCATTGTTAAAAATCGGAGAAGTTTTGGACAAGTTAGATTCTAATTTAGCAGAATTGGATTCTCTAGAAGCAGATGCTAAAAAACATAGTATGAAGAAGTGGATTGTTGAGAAAAAAGCGATTCATGAAATCAAGAAGATCGCACACGAAGCAGGTAAATACGAAACGTATGATGAGAAAGAATTACAAAAAGAGTTGGACGAAGTAGAAAAATATATGTAAGGAAGAGACGTTTTCTTTTCGTTTTTTTCTCTTATTTTAGTTAAAATAAATTTCCAGCACACTAAGGATAAATTTGCTTGATCAAAGGGAAGCCCGCTTGCTTGTTTTGTGAGTAAGGAGGCTTCTTTGCTTATACAAGCGACTAAAAGAATGCATCTGTCGCGATGCTGGTCGGCTTGACTGTTAACTGATAATCTCAGAGAAGGCAGGTTAAAAATAAAAAAGAAGCAAGATGAACCTCGTAGAAACAAGGTTCATCTCACTTTGGAAAAACTACGAAAATCTTCTCGATTTTAGTCTATGGAGATGGCGGGAGTCGAACCCGCGTCCAAACATATTGCTACCTAAAAATCTACGCTCATAGTCAGCTCATTTAAGGATTCGCTTTACAGCTTGCCGAGTGACAGGCAGTCTGTATTGCTAGTCTGATGTTCTCTTTTTTAACTTGCAGACGGAAAGTTAAAACGTATCCCACTTAGAATAGGACCCTTACTCGAGCACATGGGCGATGCTGAGAGGATCTACGCTAACTGTTTTTAGGCAGCTAAAGCGTAAGAGTTTTCGTTTTTAGCAGTTATATTTAACTGTAACGTTTTAACGTAGACGTAACCTACGAAGCGCAATTCAGGCTCAACTATGCCTGTCGAATCCGTAACATCCCCCTGATAAAAGGGGTATCGCTACCAACCATTAGTATAACATAATTTGCGCTATATGCAAAGATTTAGATCAATTCAAAATGATTCAAGGCATGCACGATGCCGCCTTCAGTATTTTTAAGAGTAACAAAATCAGCAATCTCTTTTAGTTCTGGCAAGCCATTACCCATGGCAATTTTATAGTCGCAAGCTTCTAAAAGAGCGAAGTCATTGCTACCGTCACCAAAGCCAAATGTTGGCACATCTTTGAGATTTAGTAAGTTCACCAATGTCTTAATTCCCGTTCCTTTAGAGGTGCCGCTTTTCACGACATCAATTGAAAAAGGTGTATTGCGGTAGAAAGTCAATTCAGGGAACTGTTCTTTATAGACTGTTTCATTGGCGATACCTAATACGAGCATCATATTGATCCGGTCTTTTTCATAACGGAATGGATCGATTTCTGGAAGGGGGCTGCGGACATAATTGTAAGCCTCGATCATCTCATCATTGTGTCCAGTTGCCCAGTAACCGTTCTCGTTATAATATGAAAGTTCGTCGCCATGATCTCTCACGGCTTCCAACATCCGTGCGCAGAGATTTTTATCTAATGTGTCTGAAAACACTTCTTTGCCATCGATACGAATGAATGCCCCATTCATGACAATATTTGAGGTGATCCCAGCAGCCTTGCGAATAGCAAGAACTTCTGT
Source organism: Enterococcus sp. AZ091 (assembly GCF_051714805.1). Lineage (NCBI taxonomy): Bacteria > Bacillati > Bacillota > Bacilli > Lactobacillales > Enterococcaceae > Enterococcus > Enterococcus sp. AZ091. The sequence goes on from NZ_JBIOSO010000001.1 coordinate 1,561,682, forward strand.
TTCCGTTCTGCCGGTTGCAATGATTGGTAAAACATCATTTTGGCGTAGGCGATGCATGGCCTCAGAAATTTCGGGGGTGATCTGGGAGTGTTCATCTAGTAGTGTGCCATCTAAATCAAAAAATGCTAAAGCTTTATAATTCATACAGTTTTCTCCTACTCTTATTGACAGTTACAAAATCAATCTTAACAAAGATTGCTAAAAACGCAAACCTTTATGAAGAAACCGTGAAGTTGTTGGTAGATAGGAGGTTTTCGAGTATACTAGAGAAAGAATGGAGTGGGAATATGATTTTTTTAGTGATTGGAGCGATTTTCTTTTTGATCGGTTTTGTTTTTTTGATTCTCCCTTCAAAGAAAATCAATTTTATCTACGGCTATCGTTCTTATTTAGCAAAACAGAATGAACGAAATTGGCAGTATGCACAAAAGATCTGTACGCGGTATTTTCTGCTGTTTGGGGGAGTCATGACATTGATAGGAATCCTACTGAAGTGGCAGGGATGGACCAATTTCTTTCTCTTAGAAATGATTGCAATTCCTTGGTTTATTGTACCGATTTTTGGTTTGATCGAAGAAAAGCTGCAACAATTTGATGAACAACATAGGGGTGAAAACAATGAATATTCTAATGATTGAAGACAATGAATCTGTTTCAGAAATGATGCAAATGTTTTTTTTGAATGAAGGTTGGGATGCGACTTTCAAATATGATGGCAAAGAGGGACTGGAAGCTTTTGCCGAAACTCCAGAAAAATGGGATATGATCACGCTGGATTTAAATTTGCCTACCATGGATGGAATGATCGTTGCCAGAGAGATTCGCAAGATTTCTAATACAGTGCCCATTATTATGCTGACTGCCCGTGATTCAGAAAGTGATCAAGTGATTGGGCTGGAAATGGGCGCGGATGATTATGTGACGAAACCATTTAGTCCATTAACATTGATTGCTCGTATCAAAGCCCTGCATCGACGGAGTGAAATTGCTGAGAAGGCAAGTTCTGAGACTTCAGACACGACATTTGATATCGTTACCGATCACTTTAAAATGAATACCAAGACTCGGGAGGCTTATTTGAACGGCAAATTGATCGGTGGTCTGACGCCCAAAGAATTTGATTTGCTTTATACATTAGCGAAAAAACCGCGACAAGTCTTTTCCCGGGAACAATTACTAGAGTTGGTTTGGGATTATCAATATTTTGGTGACGAGCGTACCGTCGATGCGCATATCAAAAAGTTGCGGCAAAAAATTGAAAAAGTGGGACCGCAAGTGATTCAGACTGTTTGGGGAGTTGGCTACAAATTTGATGATGCAGGTGCTGCCTAATGCGGTATCTTTATCAACAATTGATTGCGTTTTTTGCTGTGATTCTAGTCATTTTGATGACGATTGGAGTAGCGTTTACCCAAATGACCAGACAGACGTTGCAAGAGCGCAATTACGAGCAATTGATGGGGTATGCCTCTTCCGTAGCAAAAATTTCCCAGATCAGTGACTCAGAATTTTTTCAGCAGAACATGACGCGAGATGAATATTTGCAGTATTCACTACATCTTGCTGAAAATATTCTGAGCAATCAAGATATTTCTTTTGCTTTTTTTAAAAGTCCGAAAGAACAAATCTATCCATTAGATACGGCGGGACGAGCGGTCGATTTTAGCATTTCAGAATCAGATTGGCAGTCATTGCAAAATGGTGGTCGATTACAAATGACTTCGAATACCAATTTATTCGGCGAACGAGAGTTGACTTCCTATGTGTTGATTCCTTTTTCTGTTAATCGGACGGATTTTTATGGCGTGATGGTGGTTTCACAATCTGCCAGCAATATTTTGAATCTAGTCAGTGCTTTTAATCAGAACTTATTCAAAGTCTTCTTGATTTCGATCATTGTTTCGCTATTGATCAGTTATCTATTCGCGACTTTCCAAGTTCGGCGGATCAATCGGATGAAGCGGGCAACCAAAGAAATTACGAATGGGAATTTTGACATCTCATTACCTGTTCATAATCGCGATGAATTTGATGAATTGGCAGAAGACTTTAACCAAATGTCACAGTCATTGAAAGAGTCGCATGAAGAAATTGAGCGTCAGGAAGAACGACGACGGCAATTTATGGCTGATGCTTCCCATGAAATGCGTACGCCTTTAACCACTATCAATGGGTTGCTAGAAGGATTAGAATACCATGCAATTCCAGAGAATCAGCGAGACAATGCGATCCGCTTGATGAAAAATGAGACCAATCGTTTGATTCGTTTAGTGAATGAAAATCTGGATTATGAAAAAATCAGAACCAATCAGATTTCTATGGTCATTAAGAAGTTTGATGCGACCAAGACAATGACCAATTTGTTGACGCAATTGGAAAGCAAAGCAGAAGTCGCAAACGATCGTTTGATTCTGGAAACAGAGGAGTCGATTGACGTCTATGCCGACTATGACCGGTTTGTTCAAATTATGGTTAACATACTCCAAAATGCGATTCAATTCACACAAGATGGTGAGATCCGCGTGCGAATCGAAAAAGGCTATCTAGAAACGATCATTGAGATTTCAGATACAGGAATCGGTATGTCCGAAGAACAAGTCAAAAATATTTGGGATCGCTACTATAAAGTTGATCCTTCTCGAAAAAATCGACAATTTGGTGAATCGGGATTAGGGTTATCGATAGTGGAACAGTTGGTTCGCCTCCACAAAGGTAAAATCGAAGTCGATAGCGAATTGGGGCAAGGAACGACCTTCAAAGTGACTTTTCCCGATATCGAAATAGAAGAATAAGCTAGAAACATACAGTATGTTTTTTTGCAGTGATAGACAAAAAGGAAACCATCGTCATCGATGGTTTCCTTTTTGTGTACCTATAAAATAGAAAAGTCTCATTGTTTTGTGATATAGGGGGTATGAGCCAAGCGTTCATCTTCATTCATTAAATAGATCGATAGCTGAAATTGTTTTGCTAGTTGACTGCATAAAGGCAGAAGGGCTTGGATGTCGGCGGTATGTAAATTTTTTGAAAGAGTCTCTAAAACTATGACCGGTTTTTCCAATAAAAGTGCCAGTAACAATTGTACTTTAACTTCTTCTAAAGAAGTGAGTTCATCTAAGGATCTTTTCAAAAAAGTCGGTTCTAAATGAACGGCAGTTAACAGCTCTTCCAAAGGTTTTTCTTTTTTATTGGCTAAGGAAAGATTATCTTTCAATGATAGAAAGGGGACATACTGCCATTTTGGCTCGATGGTAACCGCTTGGTTAGTTTGCAGAAAGTGTGCCAACGTCTCTTTCGCAGCAAGGTCATTGGCTGCAAGATAGAAAAGACCTGGGATGTTTAGTTGATTTTTTGGTTTTTCCATTGCTGATCCCTCCAATAAAAACAGTGGCTGGTGACGACGACTAACGTAATGATTGAGACTGAACCAACGAGTAGGACAAAGGTTTGGCGTAAACTTTTTAGAATCATTGACAACCATTCATTGCTGTTCAATTCAACATTCTGAATGAATGCTTGGCTTGTTTGTGGAATCGTGATGCCGAAATCCGCTGTTGTTTGGTTATTGACCGACTGCCAAATCTGCAAGGAGGCATCTTCTCTGTCGAAAGTTGTGATATGACTGGTAATCATTTCTCGTTGAAAGAAAGGCTGAAATAGAATCAGCAATGCAAAGACGAGGACGATGATTGCGAGCAGTGGCAGGAGGACTTCCAAGAGCTGCATTCCTACCCATTGCCGCGAGGAAGCTCCGCTCATCAGCCATGCCTGAAATTCCTTTCTTTTCATTCGTTGGTAAAAAATAATGAAACCTGTGAAAACCAATAGGAAACTGATGAAAATCAACAGAAAAAGATTCTGATAAATAGATGCAATCGGTTGGATCTCTTGTGCGATTTTTGCCGGCATTTCTTCACCAATCAAATAATCTTTGGCTTGTGTAAATAATTGGTTCAATGAGTGGAGAAGAGTATCACTAATGATTAAACCAATCACGGCAAAAAAGGTCAACAATCCATAGAGGATCAATGCTTTTTTATGATAATGAATGCTGGCTACAGCAAAACGAAAAGTTTTCATTCAATTCACCTCATTCTACTATCTAGTATAAAAGGGGAGTTTGAATAAAGTATGAAGTTCTTGTACAAAAAAAAGAAAGTCAGCGGAGACTTCTTGATTTTTTGTGCAAAAAAGTACCGCGAGCGATCAAACGCTAGCGGTACTTTTGATTGAAGCTTATTTATCGGTCTCTTTGACCATTTCTTCGTATTCTTTATAGGTCTTCGTATGATACAAATCGACGGTCGATTTCTCACCATTTTTTGAGAAGACACTCGTTGAATCGGCACCGAGTTCTTTTTCTTTGGCGCTCAATTTTTGTAAGGCATTTTTGTAATCATAGTTATCTGGATCGACTTCTTTCAATCCGCTTTTCGCATAGAAGCGCAACAGATCTCCATTATTGATTTGATCAGAGACCGACAGTTGCTTATCGACTTTGGCTTTCCATTCATCTACTTGCTTTTGTAAGCTTGCTGAAGGACTTGGGATCGCCATGCCAGTACTGTTACTGTAAAGGACGCCTCCGTAATAAGTATACTCTGGTGTAACAAAGTCACCGTCTCTAAATGCAACGAGCTGTTCGTTTTGTTTCGAGAACAAATCTTGTCCTAATTGGATATATTTCGAAGTATCTACACCTAACAGATGAAGTAAGGTTGGTAAAGCATCCACTTGACCACCGTACGTATGATTGATTCCGCCCTTCGATTGTCCAGGAATATGGATCATGTAAGGGACACGCTGTAAGGCTGCATTATCAAAATTAGACCAGCTAGCGCTGTCTTTACCAAGCAATTCTGCTAAGTTTTTGTTTCGCGAATTTGAAATACCATAGTGGTCACCGTATAAGACGATCACAGAATTATCATACAGACCAGATTCTTTCAAGTAGTTGAAGAATTCTTCAACTGCTCGATCCAAGTAGTTGGCAGTAGCAAAGTACCCGTTGATCGTTTCATCAGAAGTTGTTGCTAACGGGAAGCCACCTTCATCATTGGTAAATTCAGAGTATGGGTAGTGATTAGAGACAGCGATAAATTTGGCGTAAAATGGTTGTTGCAACCGTTCCAAGTATTGCGCTGATTGTTCAAAAAATGGTTTGTCATGCAACCCATATTGGAATGAGTTATCTTCGTTGACATCATAGTAAGAAGCATCAAAGAAGTAATCATAGCCAAAGCGTTTATAAGTCTCGTTTCGGTTCCAGAAGGTACCAGTGTTTCCATGAAAAACGGCTGATGTATAGCCTTGTGTTTGTCCTAAAATATCTGGTGCTGCTTCAAAGGTATTCTTCCCGCCAAGTTGCGTGAAGAGAGCCCCTTGATTCAAACCAAAGAGTGAATTCTCAAAAAGTGTTTCCGCGTCACTGGTTTTTCCAGCTTTGACTTGATGGAAGAAATTATCAAAGCTAAATGTGCTTTTACTGTGATACAAACTATTAATGAATGGCATCACTTCATGTTCTACGCCATTCTCATCTTTTAATTTATAATCGATCAGAAATTGTTGTGTACTTTCTAAATGGACATAAATGACATTTTTTCCTTTAGCGATCCCGAACATGTCGTCATTAGGTTCTGCATAATGCTGCTTGACATAACTTTCGACTTCGTTCATATCATTGGGACTAGCTTCTGCTCGAACTTGAGAAGCTTGATAAGTCTGCACGCCATCATAAACAGTAAATGCATTGATCCCTAAATATTTGACCAGGTAATCACGAGAAAAAGTTCTAGTCAATAATTCTGGACGATCTGCTTCGGCTAAGAATAAATTTCCTGAGAAGATCATTACTGCTAATGTTGAAATGGCAAAAGCCATCCGAGCTTTAACGGGACGCTGATCCATTTTGATTTTCTTCATAACGAGAGCGGCAATCAAAATGACGAAGTCCACGAAGTACAATAAATCGTAAGGTCTGAAAAGACGAATCGCACTTTCTCCCAGACCACTAGCAACTTTTCCGGCACCAAGCATCGTATTGATGGTAATGAAATCCGTGAACTCTCGATAATAACTGACATTTGAGAACAGTAGCAGTGTCATCAAGAAATAGATGGCGATCATGGTGATATAGGCTGCTTTTGTTCGTCTCACATACAGTGCGATCGAAAGTAAAAATAAAGTTGTTGCGATTGGATTGATAAATAAGATGAAGTATTGCACAGTGCTTTCAATCCCAAGGTGGAAGTCCACCAAATAAGCAAAGATATTTTTTAACCAAAATAATAGGGCCAATATGAAAAAAAAGCCCATTCTTGTATTCACAAAAGTGGATACTCTATTTTTTTTCAAAGGAATCTTCCTCTCTCTTTCCAGCTTAAACGAATAAGATTCGAATTTACATCATCCTATATTCTACTAGTCCATCGAAACAGTGTCAATCGAATTCCCTGTCGTGGTGCGGAATTAAGTATTTCTTTACTTTCAAGATTACAGACAAAGAAACAGGTTTTTGCTATACTTATCAATAGAATGAATGGAGCAGATAAACGATGAAAATGAATTTAAGCAAAAAAGGAATCAAAAAATTCCATAAAAAAAACCCATTGATCCAAGAAGATGATCTCCTGCAAGTCAAAGATACACAGGATTGGGTCTCTTTTGTCGATTCGCAAGGGAAAATTGTCGGAACCGGCTATTTAGGGAAACAGAATAAAGGCATCGGCTGGGTATTGGCTTTTGAAGATCGTCCGATCAACAAGGACTTTTTTGAAGCAGCTTTTGCAAAAGCCAAAGCCAAAAGAAGTGCTTACTATGCCAGCGAAGAAACAGATGCTTTTCGTATCGTTAATGGAGAAGGTGACCGCTTAGGTGGATTAACGATTGATCTCTATCGAGAATTTGCCGTATTTTCTTGGTATAACGAAACATTGTACCAAAATAAATCTCTATTGATCCAAGCGTTCCAACAAGTTTTTCCAGAAGTCAAAGGAGCGGTTGAAAAAATCCGCTTTGACTCTGATCTGCCAGAATCAGCAGCCGTCTATGGAGATGAGGCGCCCGAACCGCTGATTGTGAAAGAAAATGGCGTTCACTATGCTACCTATCTTAATGAGGGACTGATGACCGGGATTTTCCTTGATCAAAAGGAAGTACGCGGACAACTCGCCGAAGGGCTGTCAGCAGGCATGACAGTGCTCAATATGTTTAGTTATACCGGTGCTTTTTCTGTTGCGGCTGCGATGGGCGGTGCGACAAAGACAACGAGTGTTGATCTTGCCAAGCGCAGTTTGGAGAAGACCAAAGAGCAGTTTGCAATCAATGGCTTTGATCCAGAAAAACAGAAGATTCATGTGATGGATGTTTTTGGCTATTTTAAGTATGCTAAGAAAAAAGAGCTGACCTTTGATATGATCATTTTAGATCCGCCTAGTTTTGCCCGCAACAAGAAAAAAGTCTTTTCTGTTGCAAAAAATTATGGTGAACTGGTTAAGGATAGTTTGGCGATTATGAACGAGGAAGGCTTGTTGATTGCTTCAACGAATGCTGCCAACCTTTCCCAAAAGAAGTTTCAACAAATGATCGAAGAAGCAATGGATCAGGCACAAGTCACATATCAATGTATACAAGAATATCGACTACCAAGTGATTTTGCAGTTGATCCTAACTTTTTAGAAGGGAATTACTTAAAAGTATTCTTTTACCAAATCAAAAAGGAGTGAGACGGATGGTTCAAGTAAAGTCGATCGAGTTGGATGGCAAGCACCCGCGCATTTGTGTGCCGCTGACCGGAACAACTAATGAGGAGATTATCAAGCAAGCCCTAGCCGCAGAAACTTCGGATGCAGAGATCATTGAGTGGCGGGCTGATTATTATAAAAAAGTCGATAGTTTATCCGACGTTCTGGATGTACTTTCTCACGTTCGGACCACTCTAAAATCAAAAGTTTTTCTGTTTACGTTTCGAACCATCGAAGAAGGGGGACAAATCCCTTTCACTTTGACACAATATAAACATTTATGTCTAGGCGTTGCAGAATCTGGATTGATCGATATGATTGATGTGGAACTGGAAAAAGCTGAGTTTTTAGGCAGAAACTTTATTCAGAAAATCAAAGAACATCAAGTGAAATTGGTGTTAAGTAGTCACGATTTCGACAAAACACCAGAAGATGCTGTGTTGATCTTAAAAATCGGGATTATGAATCAATTTGGCGCTGATATCGGAAAACTAGCAATGATGCCTCACAATGTGCAGGACGTTTTGCGTTTGATGGGTATTATCAATAAAGCGCGGGGATTCAATCAATTACCTTTAGCAGTCATGTCAATGGGAAATCTAGGCAAAATCAGCCGCGTCAGTGGTAGTCTGATCGATTCAGTCATGACTTTTGCTGCGCTGGATCAAGCTTCTGCCTCTGGTCAGATTCCAGTGGAGCGGATGAAAGATTATTTAGCTGAGTTTTCAATCGAAACAATGAAAAATTAAACAATCGGGAACATAAACAGAAAAAAATGGGGCAGACTAGTCCTATAGTTTCGAGCAGTCTTAAATGAGACTCTTAAAATTGAAGTCGTAAAGAAAGAACCAGAAGTTTGGATAAATGAGGAATGCGTCATGGCAAAAGTAAAAAAAACAAATGCGATTCGGATGGTAGAACAAAAGAAACTCTCCTATCAGGAATATACGTACGAATGGTCAGAAGATCATTTGGATGCAGGGTCTGTTGCTCAGCAAATCGCTCATCCAGAAGCCATCTATAAAACGCTGGTAGCAGTTGGCAATAAAACGGGTCCCATCGTCGCAGTCATCCCTGGAGATCACGAATTAGATTTGAAGAAAATTGCTAAAGCCAGCGGCAACAAAAAAGTAGAAATGTTGCACTTAAGAGACCTAGAAGAGACCACAGGGTATATTCGCGGTGGATGTTCACCGATCGGCATGAAGAAGCTCTTTCCAACCTATATTGATGAAAGTGCGCGACATTTGGAAGAAATCATCATCTCAGCAGGAAAGCGTGGTTTACAAATAGGACTGTCTCCAACAGATTTGAGCAAATTAATCCGCGGACAGTTTGTCTCGCTGACTGCTATTTCTGAAGTTGACTAAACAGGAACAGACAAAACAACAGAGCCGCTGCATTGAAGTAGGATACTTCAATGCAGCGGCTCTGTTGTTTGTTCTATAGACAATTATTCCATAACGGAAATATCAAAGACTTCAATGTTATCTAATCCACCATAAAATTCATACCATGGGGTAGCATATTCTTTTAGAATAGCATTCAGTTCTTCGACATTTTCCCGGCCTTGCGTATCTAACCAATCAAGCAGTGCTTTTTCCCCTTGTTTTCCATAGATTTCCACGCTGTCTCGCCAAGTTGCACGTCCGCCAAGAATACCAGAGAACTTTGCCCCATGTTCGCCGGCAAAGCGTAACTCTTCTCGGAAGATGTTTGCGGGAACCCCTGCACTTAAGTAAATGAAAGGACGAGTAGCGGCATCGCTAGCTTCTCTAAAGTAGTTGGCAGCTTCTTCTTGGGTATACACAGCTTCTAAGCCTTCTTTTTGAAACCCTTCAACCAAATCAAATTGTACGGGTACTTCAACTTTTAAAATATCGATATGGTATTTGTCTTTGGTCAATTCTTGAATCGTACGAATGACTTTTCCAGGTTTGATTTTAGCGAAAGCCGGTGATTTATCGTCGGTGATTTCATCGTCATAGACGATTGGTTCGACAAAAATTGGGATATCGGCTGCTTGTGCTTCCGTACCTAAACGTTCTAGAAAAGCATGTTTCGTATCAAGAATCTCTTGCGGTTCATCAGGATTGTAATAAACCAGCACTTTAGCTGCGTCAGCTCCTTTTTGGACTAGACGTTGCAGAGACTCATTTGGCAACAGCTCCGGCAATCGTCCTGGAGTATTGACATCATAACCGGTTTTTTCATAAGACAGAATCAACCCAGCGTTAGGATTTTTCGCTTCGATGCCTTGAAATCCATATTCTTCATCCAATAAAATGCTGCTGACATACTTCGTCAATTCTTGTGAAACCAACCGTTTGAAGTCATAAATTTGTTCCATTTTGAAATTATCGGGCCCTGTGGCAGCTTTCATCATTTTTTTCATTGATCCTCGCTGATCAATGGCCAATGCCGCAATCACCCCATCTTCATTTGAAAGTTTCTGCATTTTTTCAAATTTGCCTCTTGAAATACGTTTCATTTGTCCAGCCTCCTTTAAGTTCTCTTTCAGTCTACGCCTTCTCACAAAAATCGCCAACTAATAAGCAATTTCTAGAAATGCAAACAAAAAAACGAAGCTTTGTCACTACCCCGCTAGCAATGGGATGTGACAGAAACTTTACTCAGATGCAAGTCTGCGAAAGATTCGAAATTCCTTGTATTTCATTGTGTCAGATCGTTAAGAGAATAAAGACTATCCTTGTGAATAGTGGAAATAGCTCGCCATTTCTGCCGCATGCTTGCCAGCGACATGACCAGTACAAAAGGCAGCAGTGATATTGAATCCACCGGTATAACCGTTGATATCGAGTAATTCGCCGCCGAAATAAAGGCCATTGATGCACTTACTTTCCATTGTCTTGGGATTCACTTCTTTTAAATGAATCCCTCCACCCGTCACAAAAGATTTTTCCAGCGGAAATGTTTTAGAAATTGTGACAGAAAAGCCTTTCATGATAGCTGCTAAAGCCTGTAGCTGGTCTTCAGTTGTTTGCTCAGCCACCAGATCAGAAAGTGCCAGTCGATGGATAAAGAACTCTAGCAGACGTTCCGGCAAGATGCCGCTCAGTGCATTGACTAATTTTTTCTTCGAATGGGCTGCCACTGTTAGCTCATTCACCAATTCATTCGCTGTTTTTTCTGGAAAACAATCCAGCATCACTGTGACAGGTGTATGACTCTTCAATTCTTGATTGACAAAAGAAGAGCAGCGCAGTGCAGCTGGACCCGAAAGCCCGAAATGCGTGAACAAGAGATCCATGGTATGAGAGACAACGGTTTTTCCTGTAGAATCCAAAACAGATAAAGCAATATCTTGTAAAGAGATGCCTTGCAGTGTGCGTGCTTTGATAAATGGCTCCTCTGATATGAGGGGAGACTCGGTAGGGTAAAGCGGTGTGATGGTATGCCCTACTTTTTTGGCCATTTTGTAGCCGTCTCCAGTTGCTCCAGTCGAAGGGTAAGTTCGACCACCAGTCGTCAGGATCACACAGGGCGCAGTAAATTCTTCGAATTCTGTTCGAACGCCTTGGATCTGAGTCCCATCATGAAGTAATTTAGTGACGCTTGTATTGGTCAATAAAGTGACTTGTTTCTCATGGAGCGCCTGTAATAAGCCTTCAACGATCGTTTTCGATTTGTCTGTGACAGGAAACATCCGTCCGTGATCTTCTTCTTTCAGAGGGACACCATGGGATTCAAAAAAGGTCATCACATCGAAATTATTGAATTGCGAGAATGTACTATATAAAAATTTTCCGTTGCCGGGAATATGGGCGATCAAATCATCGACAGAGCGATGATTGGTCACGTTACAACGACCGCCGCCGGTCATAAGCAATTTTTTGCCAACTTTTTTATTTTTTTCTATAAGTAATACGTCTGCACCGTTTTCGGCTGCTGAAATAGCGGCCATCATGCCACTGGTCCCAGCACCAATCACGATCACATCATAGGATTTCTTCATCTTCCTTCACCTCTTTGTGGATTGTACCATATTGCAGGAACAAGCGGGGAGAAAGCTGTTTGTTCAATGAATCGAAAAAAAATTCTGACAACTTCGTAAAAAATAGATGCAATTTCTGAAATTTTCTATAAAATAGAATTTAACTAAAGGAGGTAATGCCTGATGACAAATGCTTCAGAGTATGTAAAAGCGATCCAAGAGAAACTGCACGAAAAAGATCAGAACCAAACGGAATTTTTACAAGCGATAGATGAATTTTTACCAACAATCATTCCTTTCTTAGAAAAACATCCAGAATACATTGAATCGAATTTGGTTGATTTATTAACAGAACCAGAGCGATTTATTCAATTTCGTGTGCCATGGCAAGATGACCAAGGCAATTGGCAAGTCAACCGCGGTTATCGGATCCAATTTAATTCTGCATTAGGGCCTTACAAAGGCGGCCTGCGTTTTCATCCCAGCGTCAACTTAAGTATCTTGAAATTTTTGGCTTTTGAGCAGATTTTCAAGAACAGTTTGACTGGATTACCGATTGGTGGCGGCAAAGGCGGAAGTGACTTTGATCCAAAAGGAAAATCAGATGGAGAAGTCATGCGTTTTTGTCAAAGTTTCATGACGGAATTAGCAAAACATATCGGACCTGACTTAGATGTGCCCGCGGGGGACATTGGTGTTGGTGGCCGTGAAATTGGCTATCTCTTTGGGGCTTACAAACGTCTGAAACAATATGATGCTGGTGTCCTTACAGGAAAACCATTGGACTTTTGGGGAAGTAAAAATCGGACGGAAGCTACCGGTTACGGGGCAGTCTATTTTGTTAAGCATCTGTTGAAAGATTTAAAGGAAAACTTCCAAGGGAAACAGGCAATTGTATCTGGAAGCGGCAATGTAGCCATTTATGCGATTGAAAAATTGCATGAGTTGGGCGCAAAAGCCATCACTTGCTCTGATTCTTCTGGCTTCATTTATGACAAAGAAGGTATCGATCTGGCATTATTGAAAGAAATCAAAGAAGTGAAACGGGAACGTTTGACAGCATATGCCAACGCACGCCCCTCAGCAGAGTACCATGAAGGAGCTTCTGTCTGGGACTTCGATGTTCAAGCGGAATTAGCCTTCCCTTGTGCGACTCAAAATGAAATCAATCTAGAACAAGCCAAACGGGCAAAAGCGAATGGTGTCCGGATTGTTTCTGAAGGTGCCAATATGCCAAGCTCTCTTGAAGCGGCAGAATATTTTATTGCGCAAGGAATCTACTATTGTCCTGGGAAAGCGGCTAATGCGGGTGGCGTAGCGGTTTCTGCTTTAGAAATGAGTCAAAACTCACAACGTTTGCAGTGGGAGCAGGCAGAAGTCGATCAAAAATTGGATGAGATCATGAAGAATATTTATGATGCTTGCCGTGACACTGCAGAAGAATTTGATCAAAAAAATAATTTCATGCTAGGAGCAAATGTGGCTGGATTTGAAAAAGTTGCTAAAGCAATGTTTTCTCAAGGACTTGTCTAACTCTGCCAGATAGGCGATATAATAAGGAATTACTTGAAAAAAGTTCAAAAAAAACGTAAAGTAGTACTTGTATGAAAAACTAATTTTTTTCAAGGAGGACAAATCATGTCACACATCAAATTTGACTATTCAAAAGTAGCACCATTCGTGAATGAATACGAATTAAGCTACATGCAAAGTCAAGTTACAGCAGCAGATAAACTCTTACGCGAAGGTACTGGTGCAGGTAACGACTTTTTAGGCTGGATCGACTTGCCTAAAAATTATGATAAAGAAGAATTTGCACGAATCAAAAAAGCAGCAGAAAAAATCCAATCGGACTCAGAAGTATTAGTTGTTATCGGTATCGGTGGTTCTTATTTAGGGGCAAAAGCTGCGATTGATTTCTTAAACCATTCATTCTATAACTTGCTTTCATCAGATGAACGGAAAGCACCACAAATCTTTTTTGCCGGAAACTCAATTTCTTCGACTTATTTAGCTGATTTGATCGAAATCATCGGTGATCGTGATTTCTCTGTCAATGTCATTTCTAAGTCAGGAACGACGACAGAACCTGCGATCGCATTCCGTGTCTTCAAAGAACGCTTGATCGAAAAATATGGCAAAGAAGAAGCAAACAAACGTATCTATGCAACGACAGATAAAGCAAAAGGTGCCGTTAAAGTTGAAGCAGATGCTGAAAATTGGGAAACATTCGTAATTCCTGATGATGTTGGCGGACGTTTCTCTGTCTTGACAGCTGTAGGTCTATTGCCAATCGCTGCAAGCGGTGCGGATATCGATGCTTTGATGCAAGGTGCAGCAGACGCTAGTGAAGCATATGCCAGTGATGACCTTGAAAAAAATGAAGCGTATCAATATGCAGCAATGCGTAACATCCTTTACCGCAAAGGAAAAGTAACCGAATTGCTGATCAATTATGAACCAGGAATGCAATACTTCTCTGAATGGTGGAAACAATTATTTGGAGAATCAGAAGGAAAAGACCAAAAGGGAATCTACCCTTCAAGTGCTAACTTCTCAACTGATTTGCATTCATTGGGTCAATATATCCAAGAAGGCCGCCGCAACATCTTTGAAACTGTTGTTAAAGTTGAAAAACCACGTAAATCAATCACAATTCCTACGCAAGAAGCTGACCTTGATGGACTTGGCTACTTACAAGGAAAAGAAGTTGATTTTGTAAATACCAAAGCCTTCGAAGGAACGTTATTGGCTCACACAGATGGCGATGTACCAAACTTATTGGTTAAGATCCCAACGATGGATGCCTACACATTAGGTTATACAATGTATTTCTTCGAAATCGCTGTAGGCATTTCTGGTTACTTGAATGGTGTGAATCCATTTGACCAACCTGGCGTGGAAGCTTATAAGAAAAACATGTTCGCCTTACTTGGCAAACCAGGTTTTGAAGAGCTTGCAAAAGAATTGAACGAACGTCTATAATTTATCGTTCTAACTAAAAAGAACCAGTCCTCCGATCATTCTTCTGAGGGCTGGTTTTTCATTTATATAAGCGGATGGTTCAGAATAAGGACGCTTATTCATTTAACCATAAAATGACCGTCACAATAGGACATTGATTTGTGGTCTTTAGGAACAGTTAACCAATCAAGGAGTCATCAACGATTTTCCTTTAAACCAATCAATAATGCGACTGTCAAGAGACCAAAAATACATGTTTGGATTACTGGCATTCTGTTCATCTCCTTTCCTTTATGTTACTAGGACTTTCTGGAAGATGCACGAACACATCAGTCATAAGAAGCGAACGATTTTGTCATCTTGTCTGCGGAAATAAGTAGGTGCCAAATTTATCATAAAAGCGCTTGCATAAATCGGTATTTTTGTTATTATATTTTTAGAAAAGAAGTTCTGAGGTGGTAAGATGCTAGATATTGAAATTGGAAATGCCTATGTGTGTCAACCTGTTGGGGCAAAAAAATCGCTAGTCGGTGTAATTGAGAAGCTGTATGAGCATACGGCTCTTGTGAAAGTGACCGATTATGAGATGGAGGATCAATCCATTGTATTGGAATGCAATCAGCGGATGTTGGTAAAATTTGATAAGATTACCGCAGTGGCTGTGGCTTAATAAAAACAAGACTGGAACTCGCTAATAAAAATGTATTATGTCAGCATGCTGAAAAGTCAGCTTGTAGGCACTGATTCATCTTTATTGACTAGAGTCCAGTCTTTCTAGCTGGCGTGAATTAGCCGACGCCGATCACAAAGTTCAGTAGCTTATCTGAGTAAGTCATTTCATCGGTGGACTCACTGAGGGTTTGGTTCAAAATATCCATCCGATCGGTAATGATGCCGTCCACACCGTAGAACTGCATCCGACTGATCTCGGCATCATCATTTGGAGTCCAGACAAAGACATCTTTATGATCCGTTTTAGCAGATGAAACAAAGTTGCGGTTGATCGTACTATATTCCATCGTTAAAAAATCAGCACTTGTTAATGGAGGGCCAACGATGTTGAAGGGCATGATATACCCAGCAGTTAGTTCCGGAGCCTCTTGTTTCAATTCTTCCACTACATTATAGGTCAAGCTTTGTAGAATATGTTCATGTTCGGCTAGATTTTCACGGTAGCGTTCAAGAAATGAATGGACTAATGCTGTCGTATCTTTTTGTTGTGTCTTGATTTCTACTAGCAATTTCTGATTCAACGAATTCGCTAAGGATAAATAGTCATCAAATGTAGCAATCGGAGCCGTTTGTCCATTTTCAGAGACGGTTAATTTTTGTGCTTGTGCCAAAGTTGATTGCTCTGGTTTCTGATTGAAGCCAGTCAACGCTTTAAATGAAAAATCGTGATAAACAATGAAATGACCATCGCTAGTTTGTTGAACATCCATTTCAACGTAATCAGGATGGTAGTTCTCACTAGTGAAGCGCAGTGCTTCTAATGAATTTTGAACGCCTTGACCATTGCTGACGCCGCGATGTGAGATCGTCAATGGTCGAGTATTAGCGGCAGAGGTCAGATAATTCATGTTGTATAAACTTACTCCTACCCCGAAGAAGACGGCTACTACAGTAATCAAAGAGGCTTTTAGTCGTTGAAAATTTCTTGCTGGCAATGGTTCTTCACTGAACCATTGTGGTATCTCAGGTAAGAAACCTTCATCGTCCATAAAATCAACAATGATATAGAAGATGGCAACGGTAGACAAAATGATATTCAACAACAAAACGAGTTGAAGGAGCGTCATAATGAAGACTGCTGAATACAGCGCATAGTCAGCGAAAAGTTCTTCAATGATCGCTTGCAGGATAATCAAAAAAGTAAATCCTACTGTTGAAATGAATAAGATCGCGCCGCCAATAAAGACAAATTGGCCAACAATCGCAAAGAAACGGCGTTTCGTTGTCTGCAAACTTTCTCGAATGGCCTGTCGAAAAGGAAGGTCACGTAAGATCATTTCTGGTAAAGCAAAAATCACACGAATCCCTAGATAAATCAAAAGTAAGTAGCCAAGAACCACGGCTCCGATAATCAATACACGATTCGTAAAGATGAAATCCATGATAAAAGCAGGGATTTTCACTTTAGAGAGCAAATCTGAGTTAAAACTTAGCCCGCCAATTGGCAAAATCAAAAAGAAATAAAACAAGAAAAACAAAAAGGTCATGGGGCGTAATTTGCGAATTTGTAAAAATGTCATTCGCAACAGCTGTCGCAATCGGACCGGCTGCTTTTTCTTGATGAAATAGACACTCAGAAGCAGGAATGTAAACTCAAAAAAAACTGCTAATAAAATCAATAACAAGATTAGAGAGAGCGAGAATAGAACCATTGGATGCTCTGTAAAAATACTACCTATATTGTCGAAAGATAAATAGGCTAATCCCCCACGACGCAGGATAAATTTTGTTGAAGAAGAAAGCAGTGGGATAACCAAAAAAAGCAAGAAACCATGCATTAGCAGAACATCTCGAAAATAAGCATCGCTTGCCTTTAGAAAATCCCAAGTGTTGATCAAACTATTTTTTAGATATTTCATGTTGTTCATCCTAACTCTAGACTATAAAAAACCGAACTATCGTGTTTGATTCCTGTAATGAAAGGAATGACCACCATCTATAGTTCGGGAATTTCCTGTATTTATTTTTGCTATTAAGCCCGGCACTTAGCCGCCTAATAGCCCTGTTAAAAACGTACCGCCATAAATCAATGCCATACTATATAAGAAAATCGATAATGGTTTTGCCAATAAAATGATCAAAGTGAATTTCTTGACTGAAATATTCGTTAGTCCAGCCATCAAACACAAGGCATCATCCGGTGCTACCGGTAAAAAGATAGCAAGTGCAAAGAGTTTTTCAAATCGACTTTGGTTATCCAACCAGCCAATATATTTATCATATGTTTTATCACTGATCATACTGAGGATAAATGGTTTACCATATCTTCTGCCAAGCAAGAAGATGATCACTGAACCAATACTAATGCCAACATAATTGTAGACAAATCCAAGATATGGTCCAAAAATCAAGACGCCAGCCGCACTGGATATCCCACCAGGAATGATCGGAATTACAACTTGTAAAATTTGTAGCAGCATGAAGATGATTGGTCCCAAAATAACAGAGTTGCCTACCAAACCACGCAGTGCATTAATATCTTTAAAGACACCTAGATTAATGAAGTAAATCGTTAAGGCAATAGATAGCCCTAATCCTATAATTGATATCGTATTAATGATACGACGAGAAGTGGCGATACTCACAGACTTTCATCTCCTTTATTCGTTTCTAATTCCACTATACGTGGTGTAATTAGAAAAATCCAGCAAAATAAATGACATTCGTCAAACAAATTTGTAAGATTTGATACCCTTATTATAAAAGAAGAATAGCAAGAAGGCATTGTACTAAAGTCTGAAATAAGAAAAATTTAGCAATTCATGTACAAATTATCACGAGTGATCGATAGGCAAGTTGTTTTCATCCTTAGTTATTGCTTTCATTTTTTATATTTATTTCCTAGTTGTCTCCTCTTTATCAAGTCGTGCTCTTCGTTTGTTTTGCCAACTTGCGATGGTCTTTTCAACGACACTCGTCATCATAAACCCGCCCGCGATTGCTCCTGCAGTGATCAAAACAATCATGAGGTTCTCTAATCCCAAAAGGTTATCTCCCAAGGCAAATTCACGAACAGCTTTATAAGCCGGACCACCGGGGACCAAGGGAACTAAACTAGGAATATTGAAGATGATCATGGGCATTTTCTTGCGTCGTGAAAAAAAGATGCTGACACAGCCAACCGCAAAGGCAGCATAAAAATTGGCACTACCAATGCCATGACCCATTTCATGCAGCCGCCAATAAATCATCCATCCAACAGTTCCAGCGATCCCGGTTGCAATCAATGCACGTTTCGGTATATTTGTTAATATGCCAAAGGTGACGGTACTTAAAAAACTAAAACAGACATGAATCAAAATGGTCATGATAACCCTCCAAACAAGGTGAAGACTGTAGCGATTCCTACGCCGATTGCGGCTGCAGTAAAGATAGCTTCAGTTCCTCGCGCAGTTCCACTGATCAGATGGCCAGCTAGAATATCACGAAATGAATTTGTGATGGCCACTCCAGGAACTAACGGCATCACGGCACCAATGATCAGGTTGTCAACATTTCCCGCCAAACCCCCGCGAACAGATAGGATCGCTAAGCAGCCAATCACTAAAGAGGCGACGAACATATCCAAAAAGCGGATATCAATCGCTTTTTTCACCCAGAGACCTGTAATGAACCCGATGCTGCCAATGAAAAAAGTAACAATGAAATCAGACCAATTGCCGCCAAAAATAATCATTAATGTACTGCTGACCACTCCAGCACTCAATACTTGTAACCAGAGAGGAAAGCTTGGTGTGACTTGATTGATCTCTTTAAGAGATGCATACAACTGCGGTAATGTGATCTGTTTTTCTGCGAACGACCGGGAAAGCCGATTGACGGCCACTATTTTCTCCAAATTGATCACACGATCATGAACATTTTCAACTTGAGCGTAGTGACTGCTTCGTAATCCCATAAAGATGCCTGTAGCGGTCACATAACTGATACTATTGGCTTCGCCAGCGTTAGCAGCGATACGATTCATGGTATCTTCGACTCGATAAACTTCGGAACCATTCTCCATCATGATTTTTCCTGCCAAGAGGCAAGTTTCTAACAATAACTCATTTGTTTCTTGCATTTTAACGCCTCTCTATCTTGAAAAGTAATCCTCCTTTAGTTTACCTTTTTCATTCCAATTCAACAAGAGAAGTATCCGGTGAGTTAAATAACTAATAATAAAGAAAATATCTTATTTTTTGAAAGCAACCATTTTATTTAAATTGGTAAAAAACTTCACAAATAGCGGTGTGGATATAATTGTAGAACAATTCAGACAGTTATAAGATAACGAAATGAGTATATTGTTTTTCAATTTGGAAAATCTCGGTTACAATTAGATAAAGGAAAAGGGGGATTTATTGATGCGAAGAAAGGTCTATACAAGAGAACATATTTTGAAGGCCGCGTATGAGTTGATCAATAAAGAAGGATTTGGCAACTTTACCGCCCGAAATATAGCAAAGCAAATGGGGATTTCAACACAACCGATTTATTTGGAATTTGAAAACATGCAGGATTTGAAAAACACTTTAGTTGAAGCGGTCTTCAAAGATCTTTCAGAAAACGTGTTTCCTGTTGAACGGACTGGTGATAAAGTCATTGATTTAGGATTAAACTACATTCACTTCGCACAAGAAAAACACAACTTGTATATTGCTCTTTTCGTAGATGACTATGGCGGAGGGAAATTGATGCACGATTTTTCGTCTGATTATTTCAAAAAATTGATCAAGTCCGAACCAAAGTATGCGGATCTATCGGAAGAAGCGATTACAGCCTTGCACAATGGTGCTTGGATCGTTGTTACCGGCATTGCTTCATTGATGTCAGCTGGAATCATTACGCCAACGGAGGAACAAATCATTAAGGTGATCGAGGAAACGATCACTGGGATTTTAGATAGAACAGACATTTTTATCTTTCAATAATAACGAATCTGCAACCATTTTTTCGGATGGATTGCAGATTTTTTCTTGACTTTTTCTGAAAAAAGTAGAAAATAAACGTTATGGAGAGTTGGCAGAGTGGTAATGCAGCGGACTCGAAATCCGCCGACCCGGTTCATCCCGGCGCGCAGGTTCAAATCCTGTACTCTCCTTACAGTAACGCTTTGAAGCGTTTGGCCTATCCTTGGTGATAGGCTTTTTTGTTTTGTAAGTAAAGACATGGGGAGGAGGGGCCCGAGGTATGAGAAAAGCATCGTACACGACTCATAAAATTTAATTAATGAGTTGATTAGTTGATTCAGGCAGCATCGAGAGCTTAGGAAACGAGTTTTGATAATGTCATGCCATTGCTTCTTTTTTTGAACGAAATCGATTAAACTAGAAGAAAGAGAACAAGAAAGCAGAAGGTGATAAAATGGCTGAGTTTGAAAAAGATTATGTCATGCGCCAAACGAAATTAGCTGTTAAGGGACTATCCGTTTTTTTGAAGGATGAATCAGTAGATGAGATCATGCAGTTGGATGAACAGCAGAGGGGACAAAAGAAAGAGCCAGAAGAGGAAAAGCAGTTGGAGTAGCTGTTTAATTTCATAACAAAACAAGAAAGCACCTGCTATTAGTCTTAGCGAGGTGCTTTCAGTACGAATCGGTATCCTTCATTTGGATGAACTCCTTATGCAGTTTTAGTCAATTCTTGTACAGCTTGTTCGATCGTCACACCAGTTGCAAAACGGTTAGCATCTTTTTTATCAAAAACGATAAAAAGGTTCAGTTTTGTATCTAGAGTAACTCGATATTGTAGTTCTGTGTTATAGAATGTCATAGTCATTCTCCTTTCAGTGTTATTCGTAACGAAAGGCAACGGTTAAGTTGATAACGAAATTCCATGATCAGAATAACACGTTGCTTGGCGTCTGTCCAATAATAACTGAATGGTAGAGGAAGTTTACTAAAAATTTATTAAGGAGAACAGAAGTTATCTAAAAAAATCAAATAACAAATTTGTAAGGAAGCTCCTCTAGTGTCTGAGTAAAAAGCGGTATGAAGCGGTTTTGCTTGAAAAACTCTTTTTGTTGGGTTAAATAATTAATTTATTATATTTTTTTTAAATTTAATTTTACTCAATTTATGGTAAGATAAGATTTGTTTCAGGGAAAATGAAAAAGGAAAATGAAAATGGATGTGAAAATATGTGCGGAATTGTAGGTTTCGTT
The DNA here is from genome assembly GCF_051714805.1 of Enterococcus sp. AZ091. Lineage (NCBI taxonomy): Bacteria > Bacillati > Bacillota > Bacilli > Lactobacillales > Enterococcaceae > Enterococcus > Enterococcus sp. AZ091. The sequence goes on from NZ_JBIOSO010000001.1 coordinate 1,583,222, forward strand.
AATACTAAAGACCAAAAAGCCGAAATCATTGAACAGATGATGGATCGAATCATTCATCGCGGTCCTAATAGTTCTGGAAAATTCATTGATGACCAAGTTGCTCTTGGCTTTCGGCGTTTATCGATTATTGACTTAGAAGGCGGTACGCAGCCTATTTATAATGAAGATGGAACGAAAGTAATCATTTTTAATGGTGAAATCTATAACTTTCAATCTTTAAGAGAAGAATTGATCCAAGCTGGACATGTCTTTACGACTCATGCAGATACTGAGGTTCTTCTTCATGGGTATGAAGAGTGGGGAACTGATTTATTGCAAAGAGTTCGCGGCATGTTTGCTTTTGCCATTTGGGATCGCGAAAAGCAAGAACTCTTTGGGGCAAGAGATCATTTCGGAATCAAACCTTATTATTACGCGGAAATGAATGGTACATTCATGTTTGGTTCAGAAATCAAGAGTTTTTTACCACATCCAGATTTTGAAAAAGAATTGAATAAGGATGCCTTAAAACCCTATTTGACTTTTCAATATTCGCCACTAAATGGCGAGACTTTCTTTAAAGGCGTTTATCGCTTACAAGAAGGTCACTATTTTACTTATAAAAATGGCGTCATGGACATTCATGAATATTGGGATGCAGACTACAGTCATAAAGAAAACTATAGCAAAGAAGATTGGGTCCAAAAAATCGATGATACCGTTCAAGAATCGATTGCTGCACACAAAATCAGTGATGTAGAAGTAGGGTCATTTTTATCAAGCGGTGTCGACTCAAGTTATGTTGCCGCTGTTCTGCGTCCAGATCATTCTTTCTCAATTGGATTCGATGACAAGACCTATAATGAAGCAATTGAAGCTAGAAAATTGACCAAGATGCTGGGATTGAACAATACAGCAGCGGTGATTGATGGCGAGATGTCCTTCAACGCTTTTCCACTGATCCAGTATCATTTGGATGAGCCTGACTCCAATCCGAGTTGTGTCCCGCTCTACTTTTTAGCTAATCTCGCATCGCAACATGTTCGTGTTGTACAATCTGGTGAAGGTGCAGATGAATTATTTGCCGGCTATGCTGCTTATGGTTGGCATACGAACTCCAAGATGATTCGTGTATTTGCTCAAGGATTGAAAAAATTACCTAAGAATATTCGATTCAAATTAGGCCGGACAATTGGTAATATGAGAAACTTCCATGGACGAATTCATCTCTATGAAGCCACCGCACCTGCAAAAGATTTCTTTATCGGGCAAGCACTGGTCTTTGAAGAGCAAGAAGCCACTGAGATATTGCATCCAGACTATACTAGTGGTCCATCAGTGGCGGAAATCGTTGCCCCATACTATGAAAAAGTCAAAGATCTTGATGAAGAAGTCAACAAAATGCAGTATTTGGATGTTCATCAATGGATGCCCAAAGACATCTTATTAAAAGCAGATAAGATGTCAATGGCTAGTTCTTTGGAATTACGGGTGCCATTACTTGATATTGAAGTCATGAAAGTAGCACAGACGATTCCGACAAAATATTTGATCAATCAGTACAATACGAAAGATGTCTTTCGTCAAGCAGCAAATCGTCACCTCCCAACAGAATGGGCCAATCGGGAAAAATTAGGTTTTCCGGTCCCTATTCGAGCATGGCTGAAAGAAGGGACTGGTTACAAAACCGTCAAAGAACTATTTACAGCGGATTTTGCTGCAGAATTCTTTGACCAAGAAAAGATTTTGCAATTATTGGCTGATCATCGCGCCGGTAAACAAGGACTTCAACGGAAAATCTGGACGATCTACACTTTCTTGACCTGGTATAAAGTATTCTTCATTGATGAAAAAATTCCTAAGGCAGAAACAATCATTTACGAAACAATTTAAAAACACGAGGACAGATGTAGTCCCTCTAAAGTCCATTTTCATACAGACTTTGGAGAGGAGAGACATCGAATCCTCGTGTTTCTTTTTGTCTTTTTATAGGGCTAATAAATTTTCCAAGTAGTCAGCTAAGCCGTCCTCGGCATTGGTTTTATCCGTTACATCATTGGCAATAGATTTTAATTGTGCGGTTCCATTTGCCATAGCTACACCCCAGCCGGCATATTCCAACATTTCTAGATCATTGTGTTCATCGCCAAAGGCAATAATATTTTTGGGATCAATCTTCAGATAATCGGAAATCACTGATAGACCTAATGCTTTATGGACCCCTTTTGGAACAATCTCCAAAATTGCATGAGGACCGCCCCATGTACGGACATCAACCGTGTCATTGAATTGATCGTTGATTCGTAAAGCAACAGACTCAGCGAATTCATTTTGTGTTTTGACCAATAAAGAAGTCGGATCAGATTTCATGTTCTTCAATAAGTTTTCTTCAGTAATACTATCGGAAGAAAAGAAACGCTGATCAAAGCCTTCAAGTTGATCGATAAAAAAGGTTTCCCGATTTTCTGCAGCAACAAAATCTAAGTTCAGGTTCTCTTTTTGAGCCATTAGTTCAAAAGCGATTTCTTTTGACACAGAGAATTCTGTTTCATTTGCCCATACTTGACGAGGTTTGTGTACCAAACCTCCATTAAAATTGATCATAGGTGTTTTTAGGGCTAATTGACGATAAAACTGATCACTCATTCGAAAAGGACGACCGGTTGCGATGGTCACATAATGTCCAGCTTTCGTTGCTCGTGTCAAAACATCAAATGTCCGCTTTGAAATTTGGGACTCTGTATTTAAAGTAGTGCCGTCTAGATCGATGGCAATTAGTTTTTTGTTCACTCGACTCGCTCCATTCTCTTTTTCTAGTTGTTTAAGTGTAACACATTTTACTGATTTCACAAGAGATGAAAGGGGGATGGTAAGTTTCTGGAAAAAATCAGCTTCTTGATAAAACACGAACGTTCGGATAAAATATTTGGTTTTTGTTAATTTTTTTATTGTGGAATAGAGGGGATTCGCCTATAATTTGTAATTGTTCGATGGAAAGTGCAATTATTCTTTTCTTTTCAGAAACACTAACTAATCTTGTAGGAGTGAACGATTTACATGGAAAAGTTTTTCAAATTAAAAGAAAATAAAACAACTGTTTCAACAGAAGTGATGGCTGGGGTAACCACCTTCTTTGCAATGAGCTACATTCTTTTTGTTAATCCTTCGATTCTTTCCGCATCTGGTATGCCTTTTCAAGCAGTCTTTCTGGCAACCATCATTGCCTCTGTCATTGGAACGCTGGTCATGGGACTCTTTGCAAACGTACCGTATGCGCAAGCACCAGGAATGGGATTGAATGCCTTCTTTACCTTTACAGTTGTCTTTGGGTTAGGCTATTCTTGGCAACAAGCATTAGCTATGGTCTTTATCTGTGGTGTGATCAATATTTTGATCACGATCACTAAAATTCGTAAATTGATTATTCACGCCATTCCAGAGAGCATGCAACATGCCATCGGTGGTGGGATTGGGATCTTCGTTGCTTACGTTGGGTTGAAAAATGCCAATCTATTAAGTTTCAGCGCGGATACTGCAGCAGTTACTGGATCAACTGTTGATGGTGATACGATTGTTAGTGCTTCATTTAATGGAGGCATCGTGCCGGCACTCGCTAACTTTAATAATGCACCAGTTATCTTGGCAATCATTGGCTTGGTTTTAACAACGTTATTAGTGGTTAAAAACGTCCGAGGAGCAATTATTATCGGTATCTTAGGGACAACGATCATTGGTATTTTGATGGGTGTGGTCGATTTAAGCACGATTGATTGGCAAGGAAACTCTTTGGGAAGTTCAATTAATGAACTTGGAACAACTTTTGGCGCTGCGTTTGGCCCAGAGGGAATGGGTTCATTGTTTAGTGATTCTGCTAAAATTCCTCAAGTGATCATGACGATTATTGCCTTTAGTCTTTCAGATACATTTGATACTATCGGCACATTTATTGGAACAGGGCGCCGTACTGGAATCTTTTCTCAAAAAGACGAAGAAGCGTTGGAAGATAGTAAAGGGTTCAATACAAAGATGGACAAAGCCCTTTTTGCCGATGCAATTGCAACTTCGATCGGTGCGATCTTTGGAACATCTAATACCACTACTTATGTTGAATCAGCTGCCGGGATCGGTGCTGGGGGACGAACAGGATTGACTTCAGTGGTAGTAGCAGCTTTGTTTGCCATTAGTAGTTTCTTTTCACCATTGATTTCCGTGGTCCCTGCTCAAGCAACAGCGCCGGCATTGATTTTAGTCGGTGTGATGATGCTCGCTTCATTTGCGGATATCAATTGGTCGGATCTTGAAGAAGCAGTTCCAGCATTCTTTGCTTCGATCTTTATGGGACTTTGTTACAGCATTTCTTATGGAATCGCAGCTGGTTTTATCTTTTACGCAATCGTTAAAGTCGTAAAAGGAAAATTCCGCGAAGTATCTCCAATTTTGTGGGTCGTAAATATTCTCTTTATTTTGAACTTCATTATTTTAGCTGTGATCAGCTAGTACCAATCAATAAAGAGCACTGATTTCTGGTCGTGCTTTTGACAATGAACTATCCAAACTATAACGGATTCTTTCTTTGGTCGATGAGCTGCTTTATGTGGGCTGTAAAGAACAAAGAAGGCGAAATCAGTTGTAGTGGGGATAGTTTTATTTTGCAGACAGATCACACAATCTTCTGTCTTTTTTAATTTTACTATTTTAAAAAATGCGGTATAGTTTAAGAGAAAGAGGGTTTTGACATGAAAATTGATTGGAAACGAAATCTCCTAATTTCTTGGATTGGCTGTTTTTTTACTGGTGCAAGTTTTAGTTTAGTTATGCCGTTTATTCCGCTATATATTGAAGAGTTGGGGGCGCCAAAAAGCCAAATCGAGCTGTTTTCAGGTCTGGCAATCTCAGTGACCGCGTTTGCAGCTGCAATCATTGCGCCGGTTTGGGGGAATTTAGCAGATCAGAAAGGTCGCAGATTGATGATGATTCGGGCGGCTGCTGGTATGACAGTCACCATGGGCTCATTAGCCTTTGTACCGAATGTCTACTGGCTATTGATTATGCGCTTCTTTACGGGGATCCTTTCGGGTTATATTCCAAATGCGACAGCATTGATTGCTTCTCAAGCCCCGAAAGAAAAGAGCGGCTGGGCACTAGGAACATTAGCAACCGGAGCTATCGCCGGAAACTTGATCGGGCCTTCTATGGGTGGTGCTTTAGCACAGTGGTTTGGTATGAAGAATGTATTTATCATCACAGGGGTCGTTCTTTTGATCACATTGCTGCTAACGATCTTTTTGGTTCAAGAAGATTTCGCACCTGTTGAAAAAGGGGACCTTCTATCTGTCAAAGAAATTTTTGGACAAATCAAAAACCTACAACTATTGATTGGCTTATTTATTACTTCATTGATCCTGCAACTTGGTGTAACAAGTATTAGTCCAATTTTGACTTTATATATCCGTGATCTAAGCGGCAATACAGGAAACCTTTTATTTGTCAGCGGGTTGATCGTATCGATTGCCGGTGTTTCAGCTATTATTTCTTCGCCAATATTAGGTAAAGTAGGGGACCGCTACGGAAATCATAAAGTGTTATTAGGAGGACTACTGCTTTCATTCCTTTGCTTTATTCCAATGGGCTTTGTTACGTCACCATTCCAATTGGGCGTTCTACGCTTTCTTTTGGGCTTCTCTACTGGTGCGTTAATGCCATCGATCAATACGTTGATCAGTAAAATCACCCCAATGGAAGGTGTTAGTCGAATTTATAGTTACAACCAAATGTTTTCTAACTTTGGACAAGTGCTTGGTCCAATGGTCGGTTCAACCGTTGCCCATAGTTTTGGCTACCCAGCCGTGTTTTGGGTAACCAGTGCGTTTGTCTTTTTGAATATTTGTCTTTCTACATTTAATTTCCGTAAAAATTTTCATAAGCACGATCTCAGTTGAAAAGAAAAATAAACCAGTTACAATGAAGGTAACTGGTTTTTCTTCTATTAATGACTTGTCTTTTTTGGCGAAGGTGCAATCAAACCAAGAAGGATAATTAGTACACCTGCTACCAAAGAGATGATTGAGGTCAATTGGAAATCATAAGTAGCTCCCGCTAGTGAGCTGCCTAGATAGCCGACAACTTGGCCTAAGATAAATGTCCAAAATAATGTTGCTAAGTAGCGCATGACGACACCTCTTTTCTGCGTATCTTGCTTTTCGACTTTAGTTTATCACAAAAAATTTCAATGTAAAGATTTTCACATTTTCATTTATTCTTTTCAAATTAGAAATAAAGCAGAAACAAACGGAATTATCATTTTCGGAGGGATTTTCTATGTATCATCAATTGACAACCTTAAGCGCGTATTCCTTACTTCAAAGTACGATCAAAATTCCTCGTTATATTGCTGCTGCCAAAAAAGCTGGTTATAAAGTTTTGGGGCTGGCAGATCACAATGTGTTATATGGAGCCTTAGAATTTTATCAGCAATGCCAAAATGCCGGAATCAAACCTGTGATTGGTGTATTATTCGATTGCACGTTTGGCACGTCCACTATGCGTTTTCCATTGTATCTTTTTGCAAAGAATCTATCAGGCTACCGATTATTGATGCGCCTTTCCAGTGAGAAAATGATCAACGGTCACTTGGATCTATCTGAATACTTAACGTTACCAGATCTGTTTGGTATTTTGCCGCAAGGGCAAGGTTTCTCTCCAGATCAATCGGAAAACTTGGCACAGCTTTCTCGAGCATTGACAGACTTTGTCGCTCGTTTTGATCAAAAGAGTCTTTTCCTGGGTGTTCAAAAAGCAGCGGCAACGCCAGAAAGAGAGTGGTTTCAACAGCATGGTCTTGAGCTGTGCGCTTATCAACCCGTAGCAGCATTGGAACAAGCAGAACTATTTGCTGTTCAAGTCATGGAACATATTAAGAACGGTACTCAGATCGAAGATTTTCGTAAAGCGAAGGAACAATCTTCCGAAACGTATTATTTAGAACAGCCTGCGGAACTGATTCAGGCATTTGGAGAGAATTCAGAAGCATTGGTAAATAATCAGCGAATTGCAGAAGAATGTACTCTGACGATTCCTCTCCATCAACGTTTGCTCCCGCATTTCCCTTTAGAAGAAGGGGAAAATGCGGCTGATTTTCTTAGAAAACTGTGTTTTGAAAAGTTGTCTGAACGTATTACGCAGGTCACAGATATTTACCGTCAGCGTTTGGATTATGAACTATCCGTTATTCATACAATGGGATTTGACGATTACTTTTTGATCATTTGGGATGTGATGGATTTTGCTCACAAGAACGAAATTGTTACCGGCGCAGGGCGGGGCTCAGCAGCAGGTTCATTAGTAGCTTTCGTATTAGCCATCACCGATGTCGATCCAATTGAATATGACTTGCTGTTTGAGCGTTTCTTGAATCCCGAACGCTATACTATGCCCGATATCGATTTAGATATTCCTGATAACAGACGTGATGAGATTTTGCATTATGTCCGTCAAAAATATGGTCAGGAGTACATGGCGCAAATTGCTACTTTTGGAACGATGGCGGCCAAAATGGTGCTGCGGGATGTTTCACGAGTGTTTGGTTTGTCACAAAGCGAAGCCAATCGCTGGTCAAAAGCCATTCCTAACGCATTAAAAATGACATTGGCTTTAGCTTATGAACAATCCAATCAATTACGAGAACTGGCTACCTTCAATGAACGAAATGAAACGATGTTTGCAGTGGCTAAGGTACTGGAAGGATTGCCTCGACATGTTTCCACCCATGCAGCTGGTGTGGTGATCAGCGACAAGAATCTCTTGGACCTAGTCCCCCTTCAACAAGGAAGTGATGAGATCCTCTTGACTCAGTTCACAATGAATGATGTGGAAACAGTGGGATTGTTAAAAATGGATTTTTTAGGATTACGGAATCTTTCAATCATTGACAATACTTTAAGAGGGATCAAGCGAGTTACAAATGAAACAGTTACCCAGAAAGCTATTCCTTTAAATGACCCAGCTGTGCTGCGACTATTTCAGCAAGGCGATACTGCCGGAATCTTTCAGTTTGAGTCAGCGGGGATCAGAAATGTTTTGCGAAAACTTGGACCTGAAAGTATCGAAGATATCGCAGCCGTCAATGCGTTGTATCGGCCAGGACCTATGCAAAATATCGATACGTTTATTCGACGGAAAAAAGGACAGGAAAAAGTCGTTTATCCGGATGCTGCTTTAGTGCCGATTTTACAAAATACCTATGGAATCATTGTTTATCAAGAACAAATCATGCAAGTTGCTTCTAAAATGGCAGGCTTTTCTCTTGGTCAAGCAGATATCTTGCGGCGAGCCATCAGCAAAAAGAAAAAAGACGTCCTAGATGAAGAACGGCGCCATTTTGTTGAAGGAGCCGTAGCCAACCATTTTTCCGCGGAGAAAGCAGAAGAAGTTTACGATTATATTGAGCGTTTTGCCAATTACGGGTTCAATCGTTCTCATGCGTTTGCCTACTCATTTATCGGCTTCCAAATGGCGTATTTAAAGGTACATTATCCAGGACCATTTTTTGCTGCATTATTGCACTCGGTTAGGAATAATCCAGGTAAATTAAAAGAATATTTGAATGAAGCGACTCGGTATGGTGTAGCAATCTTACCGCCGTCCATCAACAAGAGTGGCTATAGTTTCTATCTTCAATCGGAAAAACAGATTCGTTTTGGCTTTAGCAGTGTTAAAGGAATACGTAGAGACCTGATTCAAGATATTTTAGATGAACGAAAGGAGAATGGAACATTCTCCTCCTTAGATCAATTCCTGTTGCGCTTGCATCAAAAGAATAACAAATGGCTGAAAGAAGATTATATCCGTCCGTTGTTAAGTATTGGTGCGTTTGATGAATTGGTCACTAATCGGAAGCAAGCACTTATCCAATTAGAAGGGAAAATCCAAAATATCACCTATAGTGGCGGCAGTCTCGATTTGTTAGAGACAATGGCTCTCAAAGAAGCCGAAGTCGCTGATTATGACTTAGAGCAAAAGTTAGCGTTGGAAGAAGAATATCTAGGGGTTTATTTATCAGGTCATCCTGTCCAACAATATCAGAAGCTGCAACAGTTGAAGCAGACGATAGCAATCGCTGACTTAGTTCCCAACGAACGTGTCCGGATACTATTTTATGTGCGTCAAATTCGAGAAATCCGTACAAAAAAAGGAGAGCAAATGGCGTTTCTTGAAGGGACAGATGCTAGTAAAGAAGTCTCAATCACTGTTTTTCCCACATTGTATCGTCACATACGATCTGACGTTGCAGAAAACGCCGTCTTGTATGTTGAAGGAAAAGTGGAAGTAAGTCGTTACAATGGTGAAATACAACTGATTGCTGATAAAATAGAGCTAGCTGAAAAAGCGCAAGCACAGCTAACAGATCAAACGTGTTATCTGAAGATCACACGTGATGTTGAGACGAACCATTTGCAAGAATTGTCGCAGTTGCTGAGAAAGCATCGAGGCCGGGTTCCTGTGGTGTTGTTCTATGAAAGCAACGGGAAAAAAGTGTTGCTGACGGAAGAGAACTGGCTAAAAAAAGACGAAGAAATGGAAAGAAAGCTTGGGCACTTGTTGGGAGAGGAAAATGTTATTTTCAAGTAATTTTCCGAAAACGTTAAATTTTACTTACACTTTTTTCAACTTTTTCCCACTATTTCAAGACATTTCTCTGGAATAATGGTAAAATACTACTCGTGGTTATTACTTGAAAAGTATCAAATAAGGGAGTTCCAATTCCCTAAACAAATCTACTAATGAGGTGAATGGATAATGAAACGCATTGGAATTCTAACCAGTGGCGGCGATGCGCCGGGGATGAACGCAGCGGTTCGGGCAGTTGTAAGAAAGGCTATCTTTGATGGGCTGGAAGTATATGGAATCAATTACGGCTATGCTGGTTTGGTAGCTGGAGATATTCGCCGTCTTGATGTGGCAGATGTAGGTGACAAGATCCAACGAGGCGGTACATTCTTGTACTCTGCGCGCTATCCTGAATTTGCGACACAAGAAGGTCAGTTGAAAGGGATTGAACAACTGAAAAAATTCGGTATTGAAGGGTTGGTCGTTATTGGTGGCGACGGCTCTTATCATGGTGCGATGGCTCTAACACGCCATGGTTTTCCGGCGATCGGTATTCCAGGAACGATTGACAATGATATTCCTGGGACGGACTTTACTATCGGTTTTGATACAGCAATCAATACAGTATTGGAATCAATCGACCGAATTCGTGACACTGCAACTTCTCACGTCCGGACATTCGTAATCGAAGTAATGGGTCGTGGTGCAGGTGACATTGCGCTTTGGTCAGGAGTTGCCGGTGGGGCAGATGAGATCATCATCCCAGAACATGACTTTGATATGGCCGTTGTTGCGAACCGAATTCGTGAAGGACGGGACCGCGGTAAGAAACACTGCTTGATCGTCTTAGCAGAAGGCGTGATGGGCGGAAACGAATTTGCTGATAAATTATCTGAATATGGCGATTTCCACACGCGGGTATCGATTTTAGGACACGTTGTTCGTGGCGGATCACCAAGCGCAAGAGACCGCGTTCTAGCAAGTAAATTTGGTGCTTACGCAGTTGAGTTGCTTCAACAAGGCAAAGGCGGATTGTGCATCGGTATCGAAAACAACCAGATGGTTGCTGCAGATATCATCGAAACGCTTGAAAACAATCGTCACAAACCAGATATTTCTTTATACGACTTGAACAAGGAAATTTCCTTTTAAGTTTAGGAAGTATGAAACGCAACAGTAATTTTGTAAAAAAAGCTTATTAAGCTATTTTAAATAAATGAATAGGAGCGTTTAGTAATGAAAAAAACAAAAATCGTCAGCACATTAGGACCAGCAAGTAATAGTGTAGAAATTATTTCTGAACTGATCGAAGCCGGTGCAAATGTCTTCCGTTTCAATTTTTCTCATGGAGATCATGAAGAACAATTAGGACGTATGACAATGGTGCGTGAAGCGGTCAAGAAAACTGGTAAAGATGTAGGGATTCTTTTAGATACTAAAGGAGCAGAAATCCGTACAACCGTTCAAGACACAACTGAAGCAGATTATGGTCGTGCCGGCTATATCCAATTCAACGTTGGTGACCAAACACGTATCTCAATGGACCCAGAACACAAAGGAACAAAAGAAAAGATTGCAGTGACCTATCCTGGATTATTTGATGATGTATATGTAGGCGGCCATATCTTATTTGATGATGGTTTGATCGATATGGAGATCATCGAAAAAGACGAAGCAGCACGTGAATTAGTTGTTGTTGTTAAAAATGCAGGAATGTTGGGTTCTCGTAAAGGGGTCAATGCACCTGGCGTATCAATCAGCTTGCCTGGTATTACTGAAAAAGATGCTGACGATATTCGTTTTGGATTAGACAATGATATCGACTTCATCGCAGCTTCATTCGTACGTAAAGCTCAAGACGTTTTAGAAATTCGTGAAATTCTTGAAGAAAAGAACATGACTCATGTACAAATCTTCTCTAAAATCGAATCTCAAGAAGGTATCGACAACATTGATGAAATCATCAAAGTTTCTGACGGTATCATGGTTGCTCGTGGAGACATGGGTGTTGAGATTCCAGCAGAAGAAGTACCAATGGTTCAAAAACGAATCATCAAAAAATGTAATGCGGTAGGTAAATCAGTTATCACTGCAACTCAAATGTTAGAATCAATGCAACAAAATCCTCGTCCAACACGCGCAGAAGCTTCTGACGTTGCCAATGCAGTCTTTGACGGAACAGATGCAACCATGTTATCTGGAGAATCAGCAAACGGAGACTATCCTGTACAAGCTGTTGCAACGATGGCTCGTATCGATATCGAAGCAGAAAATGCTTTAGCAGAAATGAGTACTTTCCAAATCAACCAATTTGATAAAACTGATGTAACAGAAACAATTGGTCTTTCTGTGGCACGTGCAGCTAAAAATCTTGGTGTAAAAACAATCGTTGCTGCAACTGAATCTGGCTATACTGCGAAAATGATTTCAAAATATCGTCCAGATGCAGATATCTTGGCAGTAACTTTCGACGAACGTACAAAACGTGGTTTGATGTTAAACTGGGGTGTTTATCCAACAGTTGCTGAAAAAACTTCAACAACTGACGAAATGTTCGAATTAGCAGCTAAACAAGCTGTGGATCTTGGTTTTGCCAAAGAAGGCGATTTGATTTTGATCACTGCTGGTGTGCCAGTTGGAGAACGTGGAACAACGAACGTGATGAAAATTCAAATGATCGGTTCTAAATTGCTTGAAGCACAAGGAATCGGTGAAAAATCAATCGTTTCTAATGCCGTTGTAGCCAACAGTGCAGAAGAAGCAATTGCTAAAGCAAAAGATGGCATGATCTTAGTTGTTCCAACAACAGATAAAGAATATATGCCTGCAATCGAGAAAGCAGCAGCACTTGTTGTTGAAGACGGCGGTTTGACTTCTCATGCAGCAGTTGTCGGCATTGCGAAAGACCTTCCAGTGATCGTTGGGGCAAAAGATGCCACAACAACGATCAAAGATGGTGAATTGATTACTGTGGATTCTCGTCGTGGAATCGTCTACCGTGGAGAAACAACAGCTATCTAATCTTCTTTCGAAAGATTGATTAATGGAGGCAACAGGCTCGTGCATAAGTAGCGAGTCTGTTGTTTTTTTCTCTAAAAGCAATCACTTTTTTGTGCGTAAAATTACAGCTGTAGAAATGAAAAAGGTGTCAAGAAAATTTCATTGACAAAGGGAAATAACCCCTGTATAATTGCTTTTGTTGCTTAGGGGTGATAAAAATGAAATGGTCTTTATTGGAATTAAAAAAATACCAAGAGACACCGCTAATGTTCGACGAAACGTTGAACTTAAAAAATCAATTGATAAAACGCGATGGACAGATCATTGATTTGTCTCCTGTGAAAATCACTGGTATGATGTCTGTTGGAAAACATGAATATCTCCTACATTATCGAGTGGAGACAACGATTACGTTACCTTCAACACGCTCATTGACTCCAGTTGCTTTGCCAATGGATTTTACAGTGGATGAACTCTTCATGACACCAGAGCAATTTCAGCGGCGAGATGAAATGATTCCAGAAGAAGATGTCTTGATCATTGAAGGTCAGACGATCAGTTTGGATGATTCAGTTGCTGATAACCTATTACTTGCGATTCCCATGCAAGTCCTTACTGAGGAAGAAAAAAATAGCACAGAAATGCCGTCAGGAAATGACTGGGCTGTTTTATCAGAAGAAGACTATGCAAACCAAAAAGAAGCGCAAGCCCAACAAATTGATCCTCGTCTTGCAAAATTATCGGAACTGTTCAATGATTCAGAAGATGATAACGCGTAGGATTGGAATAAATTGCAGCCTCAAGGTTGCTTTCATTTACAAGGAGGTGTAGCAAAATGGCAGTACCAGCAAGAAGAACTTCTAAAGCGAAAAAAGCAAAACGTCGTACTCATTACAAATTGACAATCAACGGTTTGAACGAATGTGCAAACTGTGGTGAAATGAAAAAAAGCCACCATGTATGCTCAAACTGTGGTCATTACGATGGAAAAGATGTAGCAACAAAAGAAGCATAATCCTTTTTTACAGAAAAATGGATTTCAAAATCCTAAGGCTAACCATGGAGCCTTAGGATTTTTCTTTTTGTTTCAGATTAGTTTCATGAAAACTAGAACTTTTCTGAAATAATTCTTACTCTTTGAAAGAGAATAGTTCAAAACAACTATCTTTTGCGCTATAATGAAACAGATAACTGAATCTTAGGAGGATGAGTGATGACAAAACAACAAATCGGCGTTGTCGGTATGGCAGTCATGGGAAAAAACTTAGCGTTGAACATTGAAAGCCGCGGTTATTCAGTTGCCCTATTCAACCGTACAGGATCTAAAACAGAAGAAGTAGTAAAAGAACATCCAGATAAAAACTTTAAAGCAACCTATACGATTGAAGAGTTCGTACAATCGATCGAAAGACCACGACGCATTCTTTTGATGGTCAAAGCGGGTTTTGCGACAGACGCAACCATCCAAGAATTATTGCCTCATCTTGAAAAAGGGGACATCTTGATCGATGGAGGAAACACATTCTTCAAAGATACAATCCGTCGTAATGAAGAATTAGCAAATTCTGGTATCAACTTTATCGGTACCGGAGTTTCTGGTGGAGAAGAAGGCGCATTGAAAGGCCCGTCAATCATGCCTGGCGGACAAAAAGAAGCGTATGAGTTAGTGGCTCCTATTTTGGAACAAATCTCAGCAAAAGCAGAAGATGGCACTCCTTGTGTTACCTACATTGGACCAAATGGTGCAGGACACTATGTAAAAATGGTTCACAATGGTATCGAGTATGGAGATATGCAGCTAATTGCTGAATCCTATGATTTGATGCAAAAAATTCTAGGGCTATCTGTTTCTGAAATGGCGGAGATCTTCTCTGAATGGAATAAAGGCGAATTAGATAGCTACTTGATCGAAATCACAGCAGACATCTTAACACGCAAAGACGATTTAGATACTGGGAAACCAATCGTTGATGTGATTTTAGATGCTGCCGGCAACAAAGGAACGGGGAAATGGACGAGTCAAAGTGCATTAGATCTTGGTGTTCCACTGCCGTTGATCACAGAGTCTGTCTTTGCGCGTTATATTTCTGCTTATAAAGAAGAACGAGTGAATGCTAGCCAAGTCTTACCAAAACCTAAAGGATTCGAATTTACAGGAGACAAACAAGAATTTGTTGAGAAAATTCGGGAAGCATTGTATTTCAGCAAAATCATGAGCTATGCACAAGGTTTTGCGCAATTACGGACCGCATCAAAAGAGTATGATTGGCAACTGCCATTTGGTGAAATTGCTAAAATCTGGCGTGCAGGTTGTATCATTCGTGCGCAATTCTTGCAAAAAATCACCGATGCTTATGAAAAAGATACGGATATCGAAAACTTATTGCTTGATGACTATTTCAAGGAAATCACAAAACGCTATCAACAATCCGTTCGTGACGTCGTAGCATTGGCAGTCCAAGCTGGCGTACCAGTCCCAACATTCTCTTCAGCAATTGCTTATTTTGATTCTTATCGCTCAGATCGTTTGCCTGCAAACTTGATCCAAGCACAGCGGGATTATTTCGGTGCCCATACGTATGAACGTACGGACAAAGAAGGAATTTACCACTACTCTTGGTATGAGGAAGAATAAGTCGAACAATTGAGAACAAATTAAGAGAATGACCGAACAGTGAGAACTTTCGGTCAATCTCTTTTTTATTTTTTAGATACATGATAAAATAAAGCAGATAGTGTCTAACTATATGCAGAATAACCGATAAAGGAGCTCTAACTAATGAGTAATATTCTAATCATTGAAGATGAAAAGAACTTAGCTCGATTCGTGGAATTAGAATTAAAGCATGAAGGCTATAATACCGAAGTACATTATAATGGCAGAACTGGATTGGATGCAGCGTTGAACAATGAATGGGATGCCATCTTACTTGATTTGATGCTACCAGAACTAAACGGATTAGAAGTTTGCCGTCGTGTGCGCCAGACCAAAAATACGCCAATCATTATGATGACAGCAAGAGATTCAGTGATCGATCGGGTCTCAGGGCTAGATCACGGAGCAGACGATTATATCGTGAAACCCTTTGCGATTGAAGAGCTACTAGCTCGTTTGCGTGCGCTGTTACGTCGAATCGACATTGAAGGAGACAAAAATGTTGCCAAACAAACGACGATCACTTATCGTGATTTAACCATCGAGAAAGAAAACCGTGTGGTGCGTCGAGGCAGTGATGTCATTGAATTGACGAAGCGTGAGTACGAGTTGCTTCTTACTTTGATGGAGAACGTCAATGTCGTCTTAGCCCGTGATGTTCTGCTGAACAAAGTTTGGGGTTATGAAACAGAAGTAGAAACCAACGTAGTCGATGTGTATATTCGTTATCTACGGAATAAGATCGACGTACCTGGAGAAGAGAGCTATATCCAAACTGTTCGGGGGACAGGATACGTGATGCGTTCGTGAGCTTAAAAAAAAGAATGAAAAAACTAAAAGAACTGAAGGGGCCTTCTTTGACTGTGAAGTGGGCCTTCGCAAGTTCTTTCTTTATATTTGTTGTTTTTACAATTTTTGCAGTCATCACTTACAAAACGTCTATCAACCTGCTTGTGGCTAAAGAAGAAAATAACGTGGAGCGTACGATGTCGGAAGTAGCTTCTAGGTTAGCCAATTCAGACCAAGAATTGACATTGGTGCGTACCTATCGCAATTTAACTAAGAACGATAGTGGTGATACGAGCATCTACGACCGAACTTCAACAATTGATGGGAACTTAATGAAGATCGACTCGTTTATTTCCGAGTTAGGCCAGTCTCCTTTGAGCTTATTTGTTTATAATCTGAATCAGGAATTGATTTTCAAAACCCATGAAAATAATCTTTCTCTGATCGATGTGCAGCGAAAGCCGCCCACGATCGTGACATTGGACAATATTACAGGCTTTTTGTCGATCCAGCCAATCTACTCAAAAGAAACGAGAGAAAAAATTGGTTATGCTCAGACATTTTATGAACTGACCTCATTTTATGAAATTCGCAGTAAGCTCTTGTTAACGCTAATCATACTTGAAGTCGTTTCCTTGATTCTCAGTAGCGTTTTAGGTTTTTTCTTATCTGCTTATTTCTTGCAGCCACTGAAAGTTTTGCGGGATACAATGGAAACCGTTCGAAAGAATCCCCAATCGACCGTGCATATGCCTGAACTGAATACAAATGATGAATTATCTGATTTGGCAGACATCTTTAATGAGATGCTCGACCGTATGCGGCTATATATCGAGCAGCAAGAACGGTTTGTAGAGGACGTTTCTCATGAATTACGGACGCCAGTGGCAATCATTGAAGGACATATGAGCCTGTTGCAGCGCTGGGGCAAGGACGATCCAGAAGTATTAGATGAATCGCTTGCAGCCAGCATGCAAGAAATCAGTCGAATGAAGACACTTGTGCAGGAAATGCTCGACCTTTCCAGAGCTGAGCAAGTAGATGTCCACTATGCGAATGAAACGACAAAAGCCAAAGAAGTCGTATACCAAGTATTTAATAATTTTAAAATTCTTTACCCGGAATTTGTTTTCACATTGGATGATGATCTTTACCACGAATTGACTTTAAAAATTTATCGGAATCATTTCGAACAAATTATTATTATCATCTTAGATAATGCCGTCAAGTACTCCACAGATCGCAAAGAGGTCCATTTATCTATTTCTTCTGATCGACAAACGTTTGAGATTGCAATTCAGGATTTTGGTGAAGGAATCAGCAAAGATGACTTGGATAAAATTTTCAATCGATTTTATCGAGTGGATAAGGCGAGAGCAAGAACCAAAGGGGGAAATGGGTTAGGACTATCCATTGCTAAGCAATTATTGGAAAGTTATAAAGGGCGCATTACTGCAGAAAGTGTGATTGGGCAAGGAACGATTTTTAGAATATATATTCCTGTGGTTCAATCTAGTAAGGATGTTTTGAAATAGCGCAGATCCTCTGCGAAGAAACCAGATGGTTGTTGTAGGTTAGCGACAATCAGCTGGTTTTTTCTTTATAAGGGATCTTACTTAATGGACAGCGTTTCTGCTTGTTCATATAAACAGGAACGATTGAGGAACACGAATAGTTATAAAACGCAATTATTGCTATAAAAGCGAACGATGAGATAAAGAATAGAAGAAAGATTCGGCTAAAAAAAATGTTGAGAAAAAGCTTTGTTTTTTGTTGATTTTTCGCAGTAGAATTGCTATATTAGTATTTGTCTTTGTGATAGTCACTGTTTAAATCTTTCAAATATTTTTTCAAAATAAATGTTGACGAAGATCAAGACAGATGTTATTATAACAAAGTCGTCAGAAAGCATTAGGTAAAAAAACTTAAAAAGTTAGAAAAAACTTTCAAAAAAGTTGTTGACACAAAGCTTTCGAGATGATAAGATATAAAAGTCGCTGAGAGATAAAGAGTGATTAAATAACAATCGCTTGAAAAAACTTTTAAAAAAAGAGTTGACATTCACTTGTTGATCTGATATGATTTAAAAGTTGCTAACGCAGCGCAGTAGACCTTTGAAAACTGAACAAAGCAAGCAAACGAACCAATGTGTAGGGCGCTTCATTATATGAAGCAAAATACATTCAAGCAATAGCTAGCAAAGTTAATTTTATTTGAGCTTAACGATCCTATGGATCGTTCAAACAAATCATTATGAGAGTTTGATCCTGGCTCAGGACGAACGCTGGCGGCGTGCCTAATACATGCAAGTCGAACGCTTTTTCTTTCACCGGAGCTTGCTCCACCGAAAGAAAAAGAGTGGCGAACGGGTGAGTAACACGTGGGTAACCTGCCCATCAGAAGGGGATAACACTTGGAAACAGGTGCTAATACCGTATAACACTATTTTCCGCATGGAAGAAAGTTGAAAGGCGCTTTTGCGTCACTGATGGATGGACCCGCGGTGCATTAGCTAGTTGGTGAGGTAACGGCTCACCAAGGCCACGATGCATAGCCGACCTGAGAGGGTGATCGGCCACACTGGGACTGAGACACGGCCCAGACTCCTACGGGAGGCAGCAGTAGGGAATCTTCGGCAATGGACGAAAGTCTGACCGAGCAACGCCGCGTGAGTGAAGAAGGTTTTCGGATCGTAAAACTCTGTTGTTAGAGAAGAACAAGGATGAGAGTAAAATGTTCATCCCTTGACGGTATCTAACCAGAAAGCCACGGCTAACTACGTGCCAGCAGCCGCGGTAATACGTAGGTGGCAAGCGTTGTCCGGATTTATTGGGCGTAAAGCGAGCGCAGGCGGTTTCTTAAGTCTGATGTGAAAGCCCCCGGCTCAACCGGGGAGGGTCATTGGAAACTGGGAGACTTGAGTGCAGAAGAGGAGAGTGGAATTCCATGTGTAGCGGTGAAATGCGTAGATATATGGAGGAACACCAGTGGCGAAGGCGGCTCTCTGGTCTGTAACTGACGCTGAGGCTCGAAAGCGTGGGGAGCGAACAGGATTAGATACCCTGGTAGTCCACGCCGTAAACGATGAGTGCTAAGTGTTGGAGGGTTTCCGCCCTTCAGTGCTGCAGCAAACGCATTAAGCACTCCGCCTGGGGAGTACGACCGCAAGGTTGAAACTCAAAGGAATTGACGGGGGCCCGCACAAGCGGTGGAGCATGTGGTTTAATTCGAAGCAACGCGAAGAACCTT